>CAVUOZ010000014.1:0-29354 GCA_963743325.1 uncultured Ignavibacteria bacterium | reverse complement strand
ACGGTTCAGCTTTCTATCTTCTGACTATTGGTTTGATTGCCGGTTCAGCATTAAATATAATTTATGATGTAAAACCATCTACGACGTTTGCCGGGATTATTATTTCAGTTATATCTATTGGTACTATGTACTACCTGATGAAAGCAAAGCTTAATGTCGGCAGGGAATTAAACTCAGAAGCAATCATAGCTGATGCAAATTGTACAAAGACATGCTTTTATCTTTCTTTTATTCTCCTTTTTTCAAGCGGGCTCTATGAAATATTTAAGGTAGGATATTTTGATGTGTTAGGCTCACTAGGAATTGCTTATTATGCCTTTAAAGAGGGGAGGGAATCATTTGAAAAATCAAAGTCTGAAAACCTGGGCTGCAGCTGCGAAGATGATTAGTTAGTAACGTTCTGTCGGCAACAATATTTCTGTGTCCTTAGGTTTATGAATCATTCCCATTATTTCTCCCGATACTAATTTCCGACAAGTGGCGATTGTGCAAAGGAATCCAATATTTGAGCGTTATTTGAGTAAAAACTGTTTACCACCCTCCTCCGCCACCACCTCCGCCGCCTCCTCCGGAAGAGCCGCCGCTGCCTGAGCTTGAACCTGGCGCGCTAGATGAAGATGATATTGCCCCGGAAAATGAATTGCTGAAGGATGAAGTAAACCCTGAGGTATTTAAACTGTTCCAGCCTCCACCGGAGTACCAGGATGGGGAATAGTTTTGTTCCGCAGCAGCTTTAGCCAGAACATCGGAGAACTGCTCTGACCATTTCTGTTCGACATTTAATGCAAATGCATATGGAAGATATTTTTCGAATAGTTCGGGTGTTTTTTCAACAGGCGTCAGATAATTAAGCATATCTTTTTCTGCGGTTGAAAGATACATCTGGAAACCTTCAATTTTATCAAGCACCTTTCTGCCGAGGAGTGTTGGAGCTTTTAATAAGTGATAAAAAAGTATATTAAGAAAAAAGACAATACCGACAATAATCCCTGATACAAGAGAACCCGAGCTGTAGAAGAAATAAATTCCCACTATTTCTCCGATCACGAAAGGCAAAGCGAATAGTGAAGAAAATATCGCGGCTCCTATAAGTGAGGTCTTTATCTTTGCACCTGAAAAAAGTTGTCTCCATGTCTTTAATAAATTTATTAACAGAGCACCTACACCAAGACTCCAGATTGATATCCATATTAATAAAAATACCTGTTCACCGTGGCCCATAGAAATACTTAATAATAAAAAGATAAAAGAGATTACAGCTCCTATTATAAATTGCTTTCTGTTCGTTATGAAATACGTTTTCTCATATGAGTTTTTGAGTTCTTTTTTTAACGCATTTATTGCCCCGCTGAATATCGTATGATTAGTATTCTTTAATTCCAGTTCATATCCGTCTGATAAATCAGGTTGTTCTTTGTTTGAAGTCTTTAATTTATTTTGTATTGCAGAAGAAATTAATCCGGATATTTTTCCTGCAAAAAGGTTATTACTATTTTTATAAGTATTTAGCTGATTCACAGCATCCTCTATCTGAATATTGCCCGCACCATTTTTCGAGAACATCAGCTTTTCGGCAATCTTCTTTTCTTCCTTACTTAACGCAGCTGTATCACTCTTCGATCGAATCAGGGAATATTTCCCATCTTCCTCTTTTATTTTAAGATATCCTTTGACTGCCATATTTATAATTGAAGCTGCAAAGGATTTATTATCAAACCCCATTCGTTTGATATATCTTAGTGCAGCAGGGGATATGTTATCAGGTGGATTGAACAGGGGGATGATTACATCTTTCTCCGGATCCTTTCCAACTTTAATCCAAACGGTGAAATAGTATAATAATATGACAATCAACCCGATTATTCCGATAATTTCACTAAGATTATCCTCAGCGAAATATGATAAATTCTGTAAATCGGTCGGTTCTACAACAATTCCTTTGGGAAACTCGAGCACTATTGTTAACCCTTCATAAGAACCAAGGGGATAATCAGTTTTATAACCTGCCTTTCCGGGAGATATTACTCCCGTAGAAAGATTGCTTTCACGGGAACCCTGTCTGCCTGTATAACCGTAATATTTTAATGCACCTGGAGACACGCTTTCGGGAAGTGTGATAGTAGCTGAAGCACTTTCAATCGGAAACATCCATCCGTTTCCCGTAACATTCCAGTAAAGTTCATCGTGGTCGGAAAAGAAGCCGAGCTGCCTGTTAGTTCTATAAACCAGCTTATAAGTATAATCGCCGGGATTCAGATAAATATTTTCATTTCCTATATATATTCGTATTCCATTTTGAAGAGACCCGGTATGGTAATCCTCCGGATGTTCATCTCTGTATACACCCAGGATGTCCATATCGACTACAATTTTATTTCCATAAGAATCTTCATAAATGGTTGGGAAATCCCGGTAGATCCCCCGCCGTATATCAATCCCAAGCGCTTTTACTTTGATCGTCTCCGTTACAATCATTGAAGCATCTTTATTAATCAGTATATCGCTATGATACGAATAAATCTTTTCCTGCTGTGAATAGGTAAATAAAGGAAATGACATTAGAAGAAAATACAGGGTAATAATCGGAATGATTTTCATTGTCAGCTTAAACCAACCTTTGGAGTTTCACGTTCTGTGGCCAGTACGATCTCAAAGAATTCTTCCTTCTTAAATCCCAAAAGCATGGCGATAATATTGGACGGGAAGGATTCAATCCGTGTGTTATAATCCCGGACAGCACCATTATAATATCTACGCGAATATTGTATCTGGTCTTCAACTTCAGCAAGCTGATTCTGCAGGTTCAGGAAGTTCTGGTTTGCTTTAAGATCGGGATAGTTTTCAACTACTGCGAAAAGATTCTTAAGCATATCCGATAATTCCGATTCAGGTTTTGCTTTTTCACCTGGAGAGTTAAGCTGCATTGTTTTGGACCGGATGTTTGTGATATTCCGAAGGAGTTCTTTTTCGTAACCGGCATATCCTTTAACAGTGTCCACTACATTTGGAATGAGATCATATCTTCTCTTAAGCTGGACATCGATTCCGCTCCAGGCTTCCTTAACCAGGTTCTTTCCTTTGATAAAGCGGTTGTAAATAAATACAAACCAGGTGAGAATTAATGCGATTATTATAATTATGATAAGCATTTTTTTATAAGTTCAGGTTTAAGTTCAAGTTCAAGTTCAAGTTCAAGTTCAAGTTCAAGTTCAAGATTAAGATCAGGGTCAGGATATTATGAATCGGGTTAATATACCCACAAACGATTAAATCTTCCTAAAAATTGTTAATTGATAATTATTCATTTATAATTCTTAATTCCTCTGCCCATACCAGCTCACAGGCCCCGCCGCCTGTATCATCCCTCCGCAAAGAGCTCTGCCAGTGCCAGCCGTCCTTCCCTTTTACTGAAACAAGATATCCTTTCATTTCAATTATACAGCCTTTGTAAAGTTGATCAAGAGTTTCTTCAATTTCATCATTTGCCGGTATGATATGCATATTTGCACTATGAGTGCTTATTTCGGATGCCGGTATTATGAGTGTTTCAGCCTTCCATTTATACCAGCGGTTGCTTTGACTTATTTCAAGACCATCAATGATGACCTGGTTGGACATTTGTCCCCAACCGAGTGCAAGATCCATCGGTGAGATATCACTTTCCTTACCTAATGAAAAGCTATTAGTGCTTAACACAAAAGCTTTAATTCCAAATTCAGCTAGCGGGGTAACTGTGAATTCATCTTTTTGCCAGCTGACAGGATTACTGACTGCTGTCTGCACGGGATCATCCGGGGCGAGAATTCCTGCCGGATGTCTCAGCTCTTTCTCAGGCCAGTAACTATATACCAGAATGCCTGTGATGATGATAAGAATGAATATAGAGAATTTCTTCATATTTTTTTAATTGAGGCTTCACAAAATGAATGCCACCTTACATCGCCGACCAGAGTATAATCCGTCGGGTACGGGAATATCTTATTATGCTAAAGAGAAAAATTTACGTCCTTTTGAACATCAATTGTAAATAATACATAAAAGTGCAGATAAAACCATTAAAACGGGATTCAATCCTTATTCCTGAATAGTAGGAATAAAATCCTTCTTACTATATCCATTATTTTGCAGGATATTATAAGCAAATGAGAGTTTCTCTTCATTAAGCTGCTTTGTACGGCTGAGTATCCATCCGTATTTCCGATTCGGTGTTCCTATAACAGCGTAGGAATATTCATCATCCAGGCCAATAATCCAGTAATCACCCCAGAATAAATTTATCCCGAAAATACTTACAAAACTTACTTCCAGCTTAGAGTTCGTTTTTGTATCAACAATTTTTGCGACTCCTTCCACAGAATTCAATTCTCCATCAGCCTCCTTGCAACTGTTCACTACTTTGATTGTTCCGTCCTCACTGAGTGAATAGTATGCAGCACTGTTGCTGACACACTTCTTCTGAAAGCGGTTCGGGATTTTAGCAATTTCATACCATATTCCGGTATACTTACTAAGGTTAACATGATCTACAGTAACGGGTTGAGTGTTATCTTTTTGGGCCATAACATTAAAAACAGAAAATAAAATGATTATGAGAAGATTTGTCTTCATTAAATTTATTTCTCCTTAAAAATATCTGATATTTCATACACAAACATATCTAATGAGAAATAAATTCCATTACATGGAGGAATATTTCACAATAGCATGATGGACGGTCGAAATGATTATTGTCACCGCATATCCGAATTATTCTTATAGATTTGTGAACAAGTTTGAAAATAATTTATGACGAAGACTTATTTATCATACTATTAGAAGATTTTGATTTAGCCGGTAGCGAAGGGAACAAGGGAAAGCCGTTTCTAGAAATTGAGCATTACTGAATTTCCGGGCTACCGGCGCCGATTTTGAGATTACGAACTCGTTAAATAATAGTAATTACCTTTGGCGAGAGGGTTTTTGCTTATATAGATGTGGCTGCTTATTTTTTATAATTACTCAAAATTTGTATGACAAACTGGAGTATAAAACCAAGTGCGGCGATTGGTATTTCTGAAGGTCCAATATGGAATTGGTTAGTCAATCCGAATAAACGAACAGCCGATTCAATCAATATTTCAAAAAAGAAAAATGTTGCAAAACCGAATAATCCAGCTGAAAACGGATTTATAAAATATAACCGGAATAATGATCTTTCCGAATCTAATGTATCACCCCTTCTTTTAGTAAGTTTTGAATAGAGACGAAATAGTTCTTCCATATTTTTTAAGAAGTCTTTTCTGTTATGTAATTAAATAAGCACGGAAGTTCCGCTAATATTTGAGACCCATGATTAATTAGCGTTTTGATTTACCCGCATAAAGGTCGAGATAAATAAGATATTAAGCAAGTATTATGCGTAAAATGTGATTAATACACACTTACCGGTTCCATTATATTAATACTAGACATTATTTATTTTATTTTGACTTTTCATAAGTTCCTTAGGTATTTTTATTTTTCTTATTTGAAATACATAACTGCGGAATAAATGAAAAATCAGATAAAAATTATCTCTGTAGTCGGAGCCCGGCCCAATTTTATGAAGATTGCCCCGCTGCATAGAGTCTTTCTTAAACACAGGGGGAGGGTCAATCATCTTATCTGTCATACTGGACAGCATTATGATGAAAGGATGTCTAAAATCTTCTTTAAGGATCTTGAGCTGCCGGAACCTGATTTTTATCTGGGTGCAGGAAGCGGATCACACGCGGAACAGACAGCAAGGATAATGATAGAATTTGAAAAAATAGTTTTGAAGGAGAAACCCGATCTTGTTATTGTGGCAGGGGATGTAAACTCAACTATTGCCTGCAGTCTTGTTGCAGTGAAGCTTGGAATTAAAACAGCACACATTGAAGCCGGTTTAAGGTCATTCGACAGGAGCATGCCTGAAGAAATCAACCGGATACTGACCGATTCTATTTCTGATTATCTCTTTGTTTCTGAAGAGACCGGTATCACCAACCTTGAGAAAGAGGGGGTGAGTAAGGAGAAGATTTTCTTTGTCGGGAATACTATGATTGACAGCCTTGTTCACTTTCTGCCAAAAGCAAAAAAGTCTGATGTACTTTCAACTTACCATCTTAAACCATCTGAGTACTGCCTGGTAACTCTGCACCGTCCTTCAAATGTCGATTCGGATAGCTTTCTGAAGGAACTGCTGGAGGTAATGAACTCATTAGCCGGAAAAATAAAGATTGTGTTCCCGGTTCACCCCAGGACAATGAAAAATATTGAAGCAGCAGAGTTGAAGAATAATTTAAGCAGGAATTTAATGCTTACAGAACCGGCAGGGTATATCGATTTCCTTGCGTTGATAAAAAATGCAGGATTAATTATTACCGACAGCGGCGGGATACAGGAGGAATCTACTTATCTGGGTGTTCAGTGTATAACTGTCAGGGAAAATACAGAACGGCCGGTTACCGTTAGTCTGGGTACTAACCGGCTGATAGGAACAAACCTTCAGAAAGTCAAAGAAGCCGCTCTCGATATTATTAATGGCGAAATTAAAAGTGGAACAATTCCCCCTTTATGGGATGGACATACTGCTGAAAGGATTGCAGATATTATTTTGAATAATCTTTAGGAAGGAGTTGACTATGATAGGTTGCATAAATGTCCGGCCGAATTAACCAATGAAAAAAAACACCGCCGGATCTCATTTCATATAGCCTGTTAGAAACTGGACACTCATTTTGTCCATTAGGGGATACTCCGCAAATAAACTCCAGTTGCTCCCGGTTTTTACAACATCTATAAAATCACCCGTGGGAAAAGCGACATCGTATCCTAATCCAACACTTAATTTGTTTTGGGGGTAGGATGTAAAACTGATTAACAAAAGACACAATAATATAAAATATTTCTTCATTGGATTTCCTCTTTTAAGGCTTTAAGCCGGCTAGATTTGTGATCCTGCAAACAGAAGGAAAGACTATATTCTAAAATCACTAACTGAATTCTTAATTGTAATAGTCGACACATATTGTTAGAGTTCATTGAAAAGGTTGATTAACCTTTTTTGTTATTTCATCAATGCATTAGGCCAGAAAGTTGCAGATTTCTTAAACAAAAAAGTAAAGGCAGGAAGTTATGAAACAAGTTTCTATGCTTCTGCTTTGAGCAGCGGTGTCTATTATTACCCGATTGAATCAAATGGTATGGTGATTACAAAGAAAATGATTATTATGCGATAAAAGAAAATCATTTAACCTGTAATCAGTATCGTTATTCTGAATACCTTATCTTCAGGATATATTATTTCATCATTCTTTTAGATCGTCTTATCAGATTCAGCTTCCTCATTGCTCCGGCTTTGGCGTTTAATATCCTCAGCAGATTTCTGGAGTTCTGCTGTTTCTGTTCCTGGGTCAATTTAATTTTTTCTTTCATCTGTGAATTCTCCTTATTCTACTTCATCTAATGATCCGAAATATCCCTCTGATTTTGATCTTCACTGATTTTTCGAAGATCCGATAAAGCTTGCAAGGTTCACGGATTAATATAGTAATTTCCCGGGAAATTATTATACAAGATAAAATTAACAGCCTTCTGTGTCTGCCTTTGATCATTTATTAATATTAAAGATACTTTCCCGGATTTTAGTACAAATCTTTGATTGTCGGTCTATGCATTACCTGACTACAGAGCGGAACACTGTTTCGCTCCCCCGCACTTACGAAATCTATCCAAATCACAAAATGAGTGGAGGCTGATCATAGGCCGTTTGATGGCTGAAAGATGGCCGTTAGATGGCCGTTAGATCGGTAGTTTGATTAACCTGTTCGGCGTATAGAATTTATACACACAATCAGGAAGCAGTAAACTTTTTTAATTGTATCTGCTGCCCCTACTATGCCTTTAAAGACGGCGGGCGAATCTATCCGAATGTATTCTATATAGTAAAATTTTAAAAATACTTTTCGTCTCCTGCAGGTTTTAATCCAGGTTCATAAAACATATCCACTGCAAACTGTGCCGCTTTATTGTAACTTTCACTGCGCGGTAATCTTCCCTCAAATTCTTTCGATGAAAGTATCTTGACCGTCTTAAGTAAATCTTCTTTATTAATTTTAGAAAGATCTGTTGAGCTTTGTGTATCAACAAATACAACTGTGAGTAAAACTGTAAAAATTAAAAGTCCTGTTTTCATTTCAGTATGCAGTTCTCTTTATAATGACTGTAGTAATAGCACAAAAATCAAAAAACATATTATTTAAAATATGGCGTATATCTTGTAGTGGACCGTGCGAATTGTTGCTTCTATAATTTATAATTTGCAAATTCAATCAGGTAATTTTTCTCTACTTTGTGGGAGCAAGAATTTAAGAGTTTAATTACTGATTCCTCCAGGGATAACACCAGGATTACTCTCCCGAAGCAGAATGTTTTAAAAATAAAATATTCAACTTCTTATTAGAGACTCGCTATGAAATCTTTGGTCCACACACTGTTTTTTTTATTACTTTCAATACAATTTTGCCAACACAAAAGCGGGAAGGATTATATTATGAAAAAATTTATTCAATTAATTCTTTTGTGCATCTTAGCTGGTTTCTTCTGCTACTCCTCTGCACAGAAAGCCGGCTTAGTCAATTCAAATCTTGATAGAAATGTCCACACCCTCGTCGCTCCTTTAATAACGGGGGATGAAATACTGAACGTTTACCCTCAAAATGCAAATTTTTGGACAGGATCAATTGATACTTCAGGCGGAACAGAAGTAAGCCTGGTAAAAGCGAATGGAAATGGAGTTGGCTGGATGGTTTTTGATATCAGCGGAATTCCACCCGGTTCAATTATAAATTCTGTTTCATTTTACGGATATGTTTATGATAATAACTGGCCGTACTGGAGTATAACCCCTATGGGAACTGTAAATCCAATACCACCAAATCCGCAGGAAATTATTATTCAGATAATTTCAAACTACAAACAAGGCGTTGCGTACAATTTCAATACTGAATCCGGAACCCTGCCGGCTGGCTGGCTAAATCGTGCATTGGAAAATAATGCAGCAGCCGATCTTCAAAATGCAATACCGCAGGGCTGGTTTGCGATAGGATTTACGGATTTTGATTTCAACACTGCCTATTATATTGATTTCCAGGGATGGGCTGAGACAAATGTTCCTTACCTGGTTGTAAACTGCACATATCCACCGATGCCTCACGATGTCGGAACATTATCGGTTGATGTTCCTTCCATCATAGTACCTGGCGGCATTCTTCCCAAAGCAACTGTTTTTAGTAATAGTGCAACAAATGAAACATTCGATATCACTATGACTATTACACCAGGCGGATATTCATCAACAAAAACTGTTACAGACCTTCTATCAGGAGGCACACGACAAGTGACTTTTGATAACTGGAATGCAACCCTGGGCGATTATATTGTTGAAGCTTGTACACAATTAGCTGCTGATCCAAATCCAGCGAATGATTGTAAATCTAAAAATGTATATTGTTATTGGCTGCCAAATGTTCTCCTTAATCAGGAACCGAATCAGGTAAACGGTCTGTTCGCAGATGAGACTTGTTCACTCTGCCCTACAGGACAGCAAACGATCGCTGATAACTTCCATGCTGCAATCCCTTATTTTACAAGCATCACACAATTGATAATATGGGGCGGATATTACCCGGAAAATATCCCGAACACTACGGATGATTTCACAATCATACTTCATGCTGATGCAGGAGGGCTACCTGGATCGGTTATATGGTCAATGAGCGGTCTTCAGGCTGCTAACCGTGTACAAACCGGAGTTGTTTTATTTGGCACTGACGAGTATATGTTTACATTCGATTTAAGTGCAAATCCGATTATGCTTCCCCCTGGAACAGCGACGTTTTGGCTTGAATTATATAATAACAGCGTAGAATCCGGAAACTTCTATTGGGAGACAGGAAATCTGGACTTCACATATGGTGTCGCAGGAAGTGTGTGGTATATAACTACACCAGGCACAAACTGGAACCCGGATGGTGCAACAGATTTAAGTATTCTGGTCACAAGCGAGAATTTAATTCCTGTTGAGTTAGTCAGCTTTCAGGCAACACCAGGTGGCCCGGACGTTAATTTAAATTGGGTGACAGCAACCGAAACCAACAACAAAGGATTCGAAGTTCAGAGAAGTTCTGCTGGTGATTTCGAGACTTTGGCTTTTGTAGGAGGACGCGGAAACACAACCGAAACCCAGGTTTATTCTTACACCGATAGAAATGTAAACCCCGGTTCTTACAGCTACAGATTAAAGATAATTGACTTCGATGGAACATTTAGTTATTCAAATATCATTGAAGCTGATTTTCAGGTTCCGGCTACATTCTCTTTACAACAAAATTATCCGAATCCATTCAACCCCGGCACAAAGATAATTTTCTCATTGCCTGTAGATTCAAAAGTCAAGCTGGTTGTTTACAACCTGCTTGGGGAAACCGTTACAACGTTGGTTGATGCAGCTGTTTCGGCAGGAAACAAGGAAGTTATATTTGAAGGAACAAACCTGAACAGCGGAATTTATTTTTATAGAATTGAAGCTGTAGGTATGGATGGAAGTAAATTCAGCCAGGTAAGGAAAATGATGTTAACAAAGTGATTGTATGAATTTTATTATTTTTAGACTTATTGTCTATTTCAATTGAAAAAAGCTTTTAGATTAATCATTAATTGGTTGATTCTTTAAAATAAAAGGTAGTATTATGCCTTAATTTTTTACCGTTCTTTTTCTAATAACATTATCATTTTCAACTTTTGCTCAGTCTTCGCTTCTCGATTATGGTCCTGCCGGGGTTTCCGGAAAGTCCTTTATCAAGGTTCCTTTGTTGCCGCCAAATATCCTTATTGACCAGGAACCTAATCAGGTAACCGGTTTCTTCGCAGACGAAACGTGTGAGCTTTGCCCTACAGGACAGCAAACAGTTGCGGAAAACTTTTTTCAAACAGCTAATGCTTTTAATATAGATTTTATTACGATTTGGGGTGGATATTATCCGGAGGACATTCCAAATACCGTGGATAGCTTTACTATCATAATTCATTCTGATGCCGGTGGGCAACCTGGTGAGGTTTTGTGGTCCAGGGCGGGTCTTCAACCTGATTTTCGGACACAGACCGGTGTTATTCTGTATGGTACACACGAGTATATGTTCGATTTCCTCATCGATAATTTTTGGTTCCCCCCAGGTACCGGGACGTATTGGATTGAGTTGTTCAATAACAGCACAGAGTCGGGCAACTTCTACTGGGAAACCGGAATCCTTGACGGCACTAATGGTATTGCAGGAAGCGCTTCGTATACAACTACACCAGGCACAAGCTGGGTTATGGATCCGTATACAGATATGGGGATCTTAATCACAGACAATTGGATTCCTGTTGAGTTAGTCAGCTTTCAGGCTGCAACAAGAGGTTCAGAAGTGAATTTGAGTTGGGTGACAGCTACCGAAACTAACAACAAAGGATTCGAAGTTCACCGTAAGGCTTATAATAACAACGAGTGGGAAACGATAGGTTTTGTTCCCGGACACGGGACTACAACAGAAACACAGCAGTACATATTAACAGACAAAGATGTTATGGTGTGGACCTATCAATACAGACTAAAACAGATAGACTATGATGGAACATATAAATATTCAAAGATAGTATCGGTAGATATTCCATTCGTCAACCAGTTCTCACTTTCACAAAACTTTCCAAATCCGTTTAATCCATCAACAACAATAAAGTATTCAGTTCCTTCACCGGAAAAAGTTATCATAACAGTGTATGGAATTCTTGGAAATGAAATTTCAGTTTTAGTCGACGAAGAAAAGCCTGCCGGTAGTTATGAGGTGAATTTTGATGCATCAGATTTAGTTTCCGGAGTTTATTTCTATACAATAAAGGCCTCGCCTCCCGGAGGGCAGGCCGGAGATCCTTCGACAAGTTCAGGACAGGTTTTTGTTCAGATGAAGAAGATGATTTTGATAAAATAATGCTGAGGGTGTTTTGGCCCAAAATCAATTATAAGTGTAAGGCTTAATTTTTTAGATCACTTTTTGAAAATCCACTGCTACGCGGAGCTGGCGGACGGATTTTCCCGAAGGTCCGAAAGGACTCCTTTGGAGGATTCTTCTGGAAGAACCACCGTCCGGCTGATGGATCATTTGGGCACGTTTGATGCATATCAAAGAAGTGCAGTATAGTGCACTTTTTACATTTTCTTGGTAAATTTACTTCCCAAATCTACACAATGTGCAATATGTTGCACTTATCATTTTTTTTAATTCTGTTAGTTTAACCAACATTAGACATGGTGACACATTTTGCGACCACCAATCTCTTTAACCTCCAACTCCGAAGTAATAATTAGAACTTATTCACCGTGTGATCTCAACTTTGTGAGGATAAAGAGTTCAGTTCTGTAAGAGTCTGTCACTGGGTTTTTATCTATATATAGTTGCTTCTATCAAATAAAAAATGCAGATTAAGGTCAGTGATTTTTCTCTACGGTGAGGGTGAGACGATAGAGTAAGGTTACAGATACTTTCCAGAGAATACAATTCAAATACTCTCTCAAAGAAGAATCAATATATATTAAAAATAGTTATAGCCGGGTGGATTTTATGCAGGAGGGATTCCTGAAAATAGCAAGGTTTAATAAGTATACAACTGAAAAACATGCTGCTTTGAAATTATATTTATCATTGGGTTTGACGTTCTTCATCCTGATAATTTTTGGACCAATAAACGTTCTTGCCAACGATTTATCTCATTTGTCTGGAAGTGAAGCAGAAGTTGATACGATTGAAAACTTTGACGATGGTGTTATCCAACTTCAATCTTATTCAAATCAGGATGTCAATCCAACTATGTGGTCACTGGAAAACACAATAACTTATAATAATTCACCTCATTCATTAAAACTATACGGTAATACCTGGAAGTTAGAAGTTATTTCCCCAATGACAGTGGATACAGGTAATGTGTGGCAAGTATCAAATTATATTCAACAGGTTGCAGAGATTCAGGGTTTTGGGATCACAGATTCTATTAATACTTTATTGTATTCTTTTGCAGGTACAGAAGAAGTAAATCCTGAAGAGTGGATTACTGTATATCAGGGCGCTTTCCCAAACAATGAATGGAATGAATATCAGCTTCCAATAGCAGATGACTGGTTAGCAAAGTTCGGATACCTGCCGATAGTGAAAGGAATAATTTTTATTAATGACAGAGATTATACATCACAGGGTATTTCTTACTTCGATGAGATAATTGATATTACAAATTCATTACCGGATGCACCACAGGTTGAAATAAGTTATACGCTCGGTAAACTTTATAAAAATAGTGATGGAATTACAAGTGTGGACGTTGAATTCACAAGCAATGTGTACGATCCTGACAGTGGAGAGCATAATTATTTCTGGGACTTTGGTGACGATTCCACAAGTACTGAGCCGAATCCATCTCACACATTCCTTGTCGAAGATGATCACGATTATACTGTGCTGCTGGATGTTGTTGATCAGACTGAATTGCACGGAAGAGCCTCCTGCCAGATACACGTTGATCCGGGACCTACAACTTTTCCTATAACAATGAATTTTGTTGGTGATGTTATGCTTGCCAGAAGGATTGATAATTACATTAATCTATATGGTTATGAACCTATTTTCGATCCGACTCTTTCAGTACTAGGTGAAGCTGCTGATATAACTGTTGCAAACCTCGAATGTGCTTTAACAAATCAGGGGACGCCTCATCCTACAAAATCAGTAGTGTTCAGGGGTTCTCCGGAAAATGTAGCTGCATTAACATATGCAGGAATTGATGCAGTTACAATCGCCAATAATCATATCATCGATTACGGTCTGGCGGGTATGCAACAAACTAAATCAGTGCTGGAAGGCGAAGAAATATTATCATTCGGTGCCGGTGCTGATTCCTACGAAGCGATGCCGTCTGCATTCTATCTTAAATCCGGAGTAAACTTTGCATTGCTTGGTTCAAGCGACAGGACAGGTCAGTATAACAACGAGCAGCCTTACCTGGATGCAGGATTTAACAAACCGGGATTTGCTAACCTTACCGAATCGAATGTTATTCAGCAAATTAATTCAGTAATAAATATTGCTGATCTGATAATTTGTGAAATGCACTCTGGCAGCGAATACTCTATAGTCCCGGTAGACCTGCTTGGCAAAATAATACTGAATGAAGATCCGGATGCCGATGAAGATTATTCTGCCGATTTAAGAGCTCCGCTTGAAAGCGATATCGAAATACGCCACTTTGCAATTGACCATGGTGCGGATCTGGTAATATGTCACCATCCGCATATAATTCAGGGCATGGAAGTTTACAAAGGTAAATTAATCGCTCATTCGCTTGGAAATTTTGTATTCGATCTGGATTATCCTGAAACTTTTCCGAGTATGATATTAAATACAAAAATTGATGAAACCGGTTTTTATGAGTACAGCATTACTCCCGTATACATTGATGATTATATACCTGTCAGGGCAAGGGGTGAACTTGGATTGTATTTATTGGATGATTTAGCAAAGAAATCCAAAGATTTAAACACTTACTTAAATATAGATAGAGATAAGGTAACCGCTGAGATTGTATTGGACACGACAAAGTTGAATCGGTATTGTACTTCCTCTGCCGCAGAATTAAATATGGAAGAAAAGAATGGTCTCTGGATTTCCAGACCAATATTATTGGAACGGAATGGTAGTATATCTTCTGTTGATAATGTAACTCCTCCGGGGAACTGGCAATACCGTCTGGGAAGACAGTTGATTTGGTTCGGTAATTTTGAAGATGAAGGTTGTACGCTCTGGGAAATCAATAATGCGAATGAATTCTATGATACAACGGAAGCATTTACCGGTTTAAGATCATTCTGCCAGAAACGTGCATCAGGTCTTGGAGCCCTGTATACTGATTTGGAGAAACGAATAAAGTTATATTCAAACATTTCAGGCTACACTTTACATGCATATGTAAAAACTGATAATTCAAAGAACACGGGGATAAACCTTCAATGTTTTGAAACACGCACCCAGGCAAATCCGATCGGAGTTGAAAATCTGGGCACACAGGTGAACGGTACAACCGGTTGGACATTTTATCACAACGAATTCACCGTACCGGCTAATACCGGATATATTAATATAAGACTTCAAAGCGAGTCTCCTCAAACCGGAACAGGGAATTCATGGTTCGATAATGTTGGATTGATAGAATGGACTGACTGGAAAGATTGTAATTCTGCTTCGAATGTTTCGTACCCGAATGATTATTATTGGTTACAGTTTAAAACCAATGTACAGGTTGTAAATGCAAATGCAGGCTACACTGAAACAAACTTTCTGGAAAATGTTAATCCTGCAAACATTACAGTTCAATCTCCTAACGGCGGAGAGGTCTGGATGATTGGTGAAAATGAAAACATTACCTGGTCGGGTCAAAATGTAAATGATGTGATGATAGAATTGAGCACAAATAACGGTGCCACCTGGATTACTATTGAAAGTTCGGTACCGAATACAGGAACATATACCTGGACTGTAGCTGCGCCGGATCCATCGGATGAATGTCTTATAAGAGTAACTGATGTTGATAATAACATTATCAAAGACGTAAGTGATGGATTATTTACTATAGATAGTCTATTAATTACAAGCTTCCAGTTAACTGTATCAGTACTTGATGGATGGAATATGGTATCGGTCCCGGGCTTAAATTCTCCGGACCAGAATGTAAATACATGGTGGCAGTTCAGAGATCTGACAGCTAATGTATTTAAATATACCGGTGGTTATCAACCAGTAACAACGGCAACACCTGGAATCGGATACTGGATGAAACATTCAGGAGCCAGAACTTATAATACAGGAGACGAATGGCCTGCAGGAGGAATTCAGATAGTACCTCACTATCCGATCAGCTCATCATCAGGATGGAATATGTTTGGAGGCTATGAAGATATAGTTAGATGTAACAGCTTTAACAACAACGCCACCGGGACAGATAGTCTTCCCAATTTATAAATTTGTTCCGGGGACAGGATATTCAGCTTCGCGACCCAAATAGTACCGGGATATGGATACTGGGTAAAAGTATCATCAGCCTGCCAGATAAACATACCTGATGTATCTGCTAAAGGGAAATCAAAAGGCAGCAGAACTGTTCAAGGATGACCTGTCTGACGGCAAGGCAGGCTGGGGAAAGATAACAGTAACCGATGCAGCAGGGAGCAGTTACACACTGTATACAGTAAAAGGTGACTCGCCTGACGGCGGAGCGGTGTGGATCTTGATCAGTATGAACTGCCGCCGTTACCACCGGCAGGACTGTTTGATGTCAGGTTCGGAAGCGGAAGAGTAGCCGAAGACATAAACAGCACGATACAGGCTATCGAAATGAGAGGAATGACATACCCTGTTAAGGTAAAAGTTGAGAATACAGATATCAGGCTTCAGGATGTGACAGGTAAGCAGATAAATGAAAATGTTAAGTCAGGAGAAGAGATAACCATCAGTAATGCGAATATAGATAAGATAATGGTATCAGAACAGCTTATACCTGACAAGTATTCACTTGAGCAGAACTATCCTAACCCGTTTAACCCGAGTACAACTATACGATTCTCTATTCCGAAAGAAATTCAGGTTAATTTATCTGTGTATAATATACTCGGTGAAAAGGTCAAAGAATTAAAAAATGAATTTATGAAACCGGGATACTTTGAGGTTGAGTTTGATGCTTCAACGTATAGCTTCAGGTGTTTATTTCTACAGAATACAGGCGGAAAATTTTATTCAGACAAAAAAGATGATTCTCTTGAAGTAATTTCTAGAGGTTTACTGCTAGCAAAGAGTTAAGCCCGATGGCAGCTTGTCATCGGGTTTTTAATGACATCAATTAGATTGATAATTTTTTACAAAATAAATTAGAAACCGATCGGATTCGTTTCTTGTTTACTAACTCACCATGGTTTTATTTGGCTACATTTGACATTTGTTTTATGAGATCTATTATTTCCTTCTTTATCTTTGGCCTTCCATTCTTTTTTTTACTCTTCCATTGCCAATAAATCCGGAATGCTTTTCTGTGCCATTTAATTACAGTATCCGGTTTTACGATAAACATCCTGTCTCTCCATTTTAAAAATATATCTTTAATGATACTGAAGAATATCCTGTCAGCTCCGGTTATTTTCAGTTTAGGGTCACTTCGCTGATAAATTTCTAATTGTTTGGCAGCATAATTACTTCTAATAATAATTGAGTCTTAGTTCTTATGGATATTCTGAGTAATAAAAGAAAAGAGTTAAACATTAGGTTAGTCTGGTGAAGTGAATAATAAATGATAAAGAAAAGAAAAGGAATCTTTTGTTCTTTAGCTAATTTCGGCTCTTTTTAACACGGATAGACTTTTGAAGAGGCACAACCATCCGGGAACTCTTCCAAGCAATGTTTTATTGTGTTATAAAGCACATCTAAAAGCAGTGATTAAGCGACTCTATTGCTTCTCAACTAAAAAAAATTGATATTAAGCAAGTGTTAATACATCTACACCTTCAGATACAGATATAATTTTTACTCTTAACTATCTCCACTCTAGGCGTGGATGCAGGCTCTTGTTGCGAGTTCTGTGTTTACGTTTCGGATTAATCAAATCTCATCCGCTAATCCATTAATGATTATAAGTTGTTTGTTTCATTCAATTTTTTAAACAATTGTAAATCATCACTAGTAAATAATCAGGCTTCGCAAATACTATATGATTTGCTGGTCGATTAACCGCCCTTGTCTGTTAATGAAGTCCGGTCTGGTTTATCAAAAAAAAGATTGATGGTCGAACAAAAAAGTTCAAATTCAGCCAACTAAGATTTTTCATTAAATAAAAAGGAGTTCTTATGAAAAACTGTACAGTATTTTTCGTTTGCTTGGTAACTATACTTATATCTCTTGTAAAAATGGCATCGGCACAACTACCACCATTCCCACATACCACTATTAATGCAAGCATTTTAGATATTGATTATACAAACCCATTACCAGAAAACGAAAATATTAAAGATTATCCGGCTAGCAATTGGCCACAGAATATATGTGAAAATTCTCTTTGGTTATCTGGGAGTTCACCCAAAGAATGGGGCTCTATACTGGATGCCAAAAACTCTATTGATAACAATGCAATTGTCGGGGTATCTGGTATTGCTATCAATCCACATACTTCAGGTGCCGATGTATGGTTTACCCATCCTTTTGGTTCTGACTGGAATTTTGATGTTGCTTGGAAAACGAATCAAAATTTTGATTTTCTTCAAAACCCCATAATAAAAACCGATGCGGAAACTAATGCCGTTCGGGACAAAGCCACCAGTAAAGACTTGCAAGGAGTCATACATGTTGAAATGGACAGTGCTTTTGTTCCCCCTTTTTTTAGAGCAAAAGAAGGAAATAGTGTAGCAATATTCGGACGCTGGATTGTTGATTGTGGGCATGATAATTATCAAACTGAAATACATCCACCTTTACTGTTTGTCAAGGCTGTTGGCCAGTTAGCCATCGGCGGTGGTTCCTCTACCGAGTCAACTGTAATAGGGAGGCCTTTTATGGTCGCTCAAGATTTTGACGACGGGGAGTCATTACGTGATCACCTAGCAAAACAAACCAATGAATTACTACAATTACAATTAACAGGCCCTTTCGTAGCATTGTTTCACTATGAAGCCATCCCCAATATTTTACCCAATTCATTTTCAGGAACTCATTTGATGTCATTTAATATACGCCCACCCCGTGAAGCGTTAGAAAATGAGCATTTATATCTTTCCTACCACTTTACGGTAAGAACTGGCGTTACAGTGTCTTTATCTGATGTAAATGATGGGCAGGGGACTATTCGTGTAAATGTCCTTTTTGATGATGTAAACTACATACCTCCACAACTCCCCCCTGCAATAGAGGATAACATATCTATTGAAACGATCAAAGGATATAACGATGATTTGGGAAAAGCACTATGGATTGGTCAATTCGGAGCTGCTGCTAATCCATTTGTCGCAATTGCTTTACAAAATGGAGTTAAAACAAATCGATATGATATCCCATTGTATACTGAACAAAATGATATAACAGTGTCAATGAATGAATTAAGAGCCAATCCTACAGCCGGTATTGTCGTGGACGATAGCCAGATATATCCAATAAGGGGGAGTATGAAAGTAGAATGGGTTTATAAAGAACCTGAGACTGTAGAAGACATATGCACAATACATCCTTCGCCACTAACTTCTGATGTAAATGAAGTTAGTTTTCAATCTGAGAATTTAGATAAAATTAATAGTCAACTTATTACAATAACCAATCCTACTGATGCGCCTATTCAACTTGGTAAGCTATCCTTGGATGGCACAAATCCAGAACGATTTGCACTCCAATATAAAACCATCATTTTACTCAGGCATGGTATGACACAACCGTCAGAAGATTGTAGTAATACCTCATTACCACCTAATAGCTCATGTTCATTTAGGGTTGTTGTGTTACCTGGCCCAAATGATAAATTAGATGCTACAATACAAATTCCAGGAGGTGGGCCATGCAATTTAAAAATCCCTATTCGTGTGGTTAAAGTTAATTAACAAAATTACACAATTGAATGGTATATTAATAAGCCTCAGTATTTTATCTGGGGCTTATATTATATTTACATTTCAAGTTTAACATATAAGGTCGCGTCCAGCTGCTACTCCTGTACAATCAAAACAGTTTTAAAAGGCAACTAACCTTTTCTTTTATCAGCTCATCTAAACATTATCAGCCAGCTTACATAAGAAACATTATGCAACACACTAATCATCTTTACCCGCCCCGTGAAATGTCCATTAATTCTTAACTGAATATTATAAATAATCCAATATCTTATCACTTTTGACATATATTATCATTTCTATTTCACGGGGCTAATTATTTTCTTTCTATCAGCGTCGCATAATGTTGGCTTATGTAAACTCGGCACATCACCTCGCCTAAAGAGCTTTTGCAATCACTCCTAATATTAGTGGTTAATCAAATATTTATCATCAAACCATTATTGTCAGTCAATCTCTTTAGGCGGGTTCTCACTTGTCAGCTCATCGTCGTTCCGTTTTTGTGCATGGGCTCCGCATGTGCACAAAAACTCCACTTACATTGTAGCATCTGATCCGCAAAGTTTTAGGACATCAGTTAAACTAACATTATCATTTTATTTTTAACCTTCTCATTGAACGTCGCTTCCTTCAGCCGGCTCGTTCTTCGACACATTTATCCCGCCTCTGGCGGACCTCCATCTCGCTTAGATTTGAATCAATCCCGCACTGATACGGTTCTAAATATTAAGATCACTTAATGTGTAAAATTCTTACAATTCATATGTCAATTTAAATACTACATTTCTCCTTTCTTCAAAGCTTGCACCGCTGAAGAATGCGCCTTTAATCAAATGGGAGTGATCTAGTAAATTAGTAACATATATTGACGGTTCGATTGTACTTCCATTACTAAAAGGAAATTTATAACCGCCTGATAAATTTAATATCCAGGATGGAGTTGTATGCGCACCCTGGTTAAATTCAAATAAGCCTGTCTTAAAAGCATATTCATCATTTCCATTTGCCAGACCACTACCATAAATACCGGTTAGATT
Source organism: uncultured Ignavibacteria bacterium (assembly GCA_963743325.1). Lineage (GTDB taxonomy): Bacteria > Bacteroidota > Ignavibacteria > Ignavibacteriales > Ignavibacteriaceae > DATFVA01. Next base: position 8,603 of record CAVUOZ010000014.1, on the reverse strand, counting down.
TATAAACCAGTATTGAGGCTGATAATTCAAAGCCGCAACAACTGATAACCTTTGGTCATGGTCAAGATCAAAATTAGTTGTCGAATTATCAGGCGCAAGGAAGCCTCCGGAAACCGGACCTATCCCATATGCGTGTATCAATGCTCCATTCAGATAAGCGGAAAACGGACTTGTCGGCTGACTATAATTTAAGCTTAATTCTATCCCGTTTACTTTAACTGTATTTATATTCACATTTACTCTTATAGTGCTTGAACCCAAAGTTTCATCATCCATCCCGGGTGAAGAATCTTTTCGAAAATAGCTGACTTTTGCCGAAAGCCCGAAATTAAAGTTATGGATGATACCACCTTCGTATAAATTATCTTTTTCAGCTAAAGTCGCAGTAGAAGAATCCCCGACTGCCGTGGCAATTGAACCGAGTCCTTCAATATTTGTAGGCATAAAAAGCCTGTCATAACTTAGGAATATTGTATTAAGGTCATCAAGGTAAAAGCTTAGTTTAAGCCGCGGGCTTAATTGCTTCTGTAAGGGAATTGCAGGAGCGATATGCTGATCATATCTTAACCCGGCATCAATATCCGACCACTCAAATGGGCGGATCTCACTCTGGGCAAACAGACTAAAGTCCGAACCTGTGAAATTAGTATTGTTGACCGGTCCGTTTCCATTAATATCTTTGAACGTGAAAGTCTCGGTACCATTTGTTAGACTTAAATTCAGACCTGTTTCATAAATAAATTCGTGAGACAGTCGATCGCTATACTTAATCCTGGTTCCGAAGGTTGTAAATTTTCTATTCTGATCGATTGTATAACCGGTTGTTGTATCATTCCCAATAAACTGGCGGGATTCATCAAGCGGACTGGTTAAAAACTTCAAGCCGCCTTCCCTCACAAATAATCCGGCAAATAAACTTTTTTCTTTATCTATATCATTCGAAATAGTATGAAAAAAGGAAAGTGTTTGAAAAGCATTAAAACTATTCTGGTTATCGTAATTAATACCTTCCACGGGATCAAACGGAATTTGAGTTTGTGTTTCACTGTAATTCAGATTGGATGTTAGGTAATTATTATCATTTAAGATATAATCCATTTTCCCATACAAAAAGTAGTCGAACCCGTGATCGTGAAATAAAGAATCAACAGGCTGATCTATCCTGCGGTCTGTTTCATCTCTCTTTCCCGAAATAAAAAAACCGAAATTTCCACTACGGCTGCTAAGTGAAAGACTCTGGCCATTGGAGTTTAATGCTTTGAACTTACCGACATCTGGACCTAAATTATTATCGGAAGTTAAATAACTTCCTGCATAACTGGATAATCCTAAATGTAAAGATCCCTGGGGAACCTGGTTCTGAACATTTATAAGTGCAGCGATTTGCCCACCATATTCAGCCGGAAAACCCCCGGTATAGAATGTGATTAATTTAATTACCGCGGGATCCACAACTTCATTCAGCCCTCCGAACACACCTAAGGGTATAGGAATGCCGTCTATATAATATGTAAATTCACCATGTTGACCTCTGATATGAACCTCTCCCGTTGGAGCCCTCACGGCACCGGTTAAATTTTGCTGTATTAAACTAGTTATTCTTGATGAAGGAGGTGCGTGAAACGTTTCTCCTTCAAAAGTCTGGTAACCTGTCTTAATATCAACGAAATTAGAAACGTGATTTATCTTAGAGCCTTTCACCACCACTTCATCTAAACCGATTGAGCCCTGGGATAGTTTGATTGTTAATTTTTTGTCTGTTTCATTAAGAGTAAGACGGAATCGTATAGTCATTATAACCAAGGTAATGAACGCTAATATTATATTGACCGGGAGCCAGATTGTGAAAAATTGAATTGCCGGAGTGATCAGTAATATTTATGCTTACGGTATTACTATCTTTCTGCAGAATTAAATATACCAGCTCCAGAGGCTGTCTTGTTACAGAGTCAATAACGGTAACATAGAGGTTGACTTTATTTGCGGGATTATCGTTAGTCTTAGCATTCAAACCCGGTGTAATAAATAGAAATGGCAGAAATACTATAGCAAGGGATAATTTTTTTAATAAATCTGCCGACCAGAACTTATGTGCATTAAACATAGCTTTGAACTCCTGTATTTTACTTAAAAATATTTCAGTGGAAATACAGTGTTCGTATTGCTGATAATGAATATCGGCATCTATCTTTAATCAAGACCTAGTTGTGTTTCTGTATTTCCTGTTTAAGAGAATAGTACAGAAGGGGGAGCTCTTAGCGGGTTATTCCTGAATAATACTACACATAATAATTTACGGGGGTTTTCTAAGAAGGTATATAACTGGTTTTCATCACTGCTATAAAAAATTTCAGGGAAATAATTAATAGAGCTTATTGTGCTGGCAAAATGGGAAACGATACACTCATTATCCAGCCCAGCCAGGACATCAATTGGGGCAGTATTTTTTTCCGAATGGCTGGTAACCTGATAATTGCCATTCCTTAGATCGATATTGTGATAATGGAAGATTGAGAGAGCTACCAGGAATATATACCCGCCCATTAATAGGTATGCCCAATGTTTCCTGTATTTTGAAATGTGGTTTATCATTTTGGTGCTGCAATATTATAATTTTTTAATTCTGTAGCAACAGAATATAAATTATTGTCACCTGCTAATGATTCATGTCACGATTCGATTTTCCAGTTATACTTCGCTGAATCGCTTTATTGAAAAGTATATACCAGCCCGGAAAAATTACACTCTTGCTGGTTGCCAGTAAGGAGAACAATATTTAATTTATAACATCATGCTTTTCAAATATAACTAACCATATCAACCAATCATTTTACAAAAGGATGTACCGGGAAAAAGTTGGTACAAAGTCGGTACACTGTCAGTGGGATTTTAGAATCACCCCAAAATAAAAAAGCCCCAAAACACTCTGTTTTATGGCCTTTTTTGAGCTGGCGGACCTGTCCCGCCAGAAACTTTAATTATTTTGAGCTGGCGGACGGATTTTCCAGAGGGATGCCTCCGGCAGAACCGCCGACCGGCTGATTACAAATACGTTAAGTTTCTTCGATTTTAGACTGTAATAATATAATAAAGTGTTCAGTCAATGGAAAGTGTTCAGTGAAAATTATTTTCTTCGAAGGATTTTCATCTAAAGTTGGAAGTTTAGGTAAGAAAAATCTCTTTAAGCTTTCTCTCATTCAATTCGAGTAGGGGAGTCCTCAAATACAAGCCTGCCTAATTTTAAAGCATAAACTTTATCGGAAATTTTCAGAACTTCTTTTACCTTCTGTTCAACGATGAGAATAGTAGTTCCAGTTTCTTTATTAATTTTCTGAATAGTGTCAAACGCTTGATTAACAAGCTGTGGTGAGAGTCCGAGTGAAGGTTCATCAAGCATAATACTTTGGGCTCTAATATTAATGCACGTGCAAGAGCAAGCTGCTGCTTTTCTCCACCACTTAAATCACCTGCTTCTCTTTTTAATAATTCTTTTAGCGGTGGAAAGAACTCAAGAACTTTTTCAATTCTTTCTTTTAAGCATTTGTTTTCCCTTTATAAGGTAACCTCCTATTTCAAGATTCTCTGCAACTGTAAGATCTGCAAATACACGGTTGCCCTGAGGTACAAAACCAATTCCTTTTTCAACTCTCTTATCAGCAGAAAACTCTTAAAAGATTTTCTCCATTGAAAGAGATCTCTCCCTTTATAAAATCTATTGTGCCAATTATTGATTTTAATAATGTAGATTTGCCTGCACCGTTGGGACCAATAAAAGCAGCTAACCTTACCTGATTCTATTGATATCGAAATATCATTCAATATAACTTTATTGCCATATCCTGCTTCATTAATATTTATATCGAGGTTATTCAATTCAGGTATGCTTCCAGTATTTCCTTATTATTCTCAATTTCAGTTGGAGATCCTTCTGCAATCTTTTTCCCATCGTCCATCACAATAACTCTATCACAGTTTCTGAATACAAAATCCATGTTATGTTCAATAAGGAAAATTGTTTTGTTCTGTTTCTGAACAAGCTCTTTCATCATAGCTGAAATTCTTTCAATTGTTTCCGGTTGAACACCTGATACAGGTTCATCCAGCAATATAATATTCGGGTTTGCAGCAAGGCAGCAGCAGATGCTAAGCAGTTTCTGTTGTCCATAAGAAAGATTAGCTGCTTTATCATTCTTCTTTTCTATGAGTCCTGCAAAATCTAGTAGTTTCTCTGCTTCTTTATAATTTTCTGATCTCTTCCGCTTTTATTTTCTTACGATTGAAAAACACATTCAATAATTTTTCTCCCGGGTTATGCTGGAAAAACAACAAAACATTATCAATCAAGGAAATTTCTGTTATTAGTCTTAAGTCCTGAAATGTTCTTGTCATCTTCCTTTTTACAATTTCAAAAGAATACATCTTTGAAATATCATTATCATTCAAAAAGAAAGAACCGGAATCTGGTTTTAGGAATCCGGTAATGATATTGAATAATGTCGTCTTCCCGGCACCATTGGGACCAATTAAACCTGTTACTGTTCCTTTCTCAATGGAGCAGGAAAAATCATCGACAGCCTTAAGTCCATCAAAGGATTTTGTAATATTTTTGAGTATAAGCATATAGTTGAATTGCCACGAGCTTTAGCTCTTGGAAAAGGAAAAATTATCGGCTTTAGCCAAATATAGTATTGGCTAAAGCCAGTATTTATTATCTATTTTTATTTCCCCGACATAAATGTCGGGGCTATTCAGCCAGGGCTATTCATTTCGAACTATTCAATATTATTAATAACATAAAAAACTGATATTTACTCATCATTTAATTTCATACTCACCAATTAATCCTTTCGGTCTCCACAGCATAAATCCAACCAATGCTGCTCCATATAGAATCTGCCTTACATTTGCAGCAATTGAATTTGGCATACCGACAAACCTTAATAATTCCGGTAATGCTACCAGTACAACGGCACCAATAACAGATCCTTTAAGACTTCCTGTCCCGCCGATTATAACCATTGAAATAATTAAAATAGATTCCATTACTGTAAAGCTTGTCGGATCGATATAGGTTATGTAAGTTGCATAAAGAACACCCGCAACCGAAGCCACCCCTGCACTTATCATAAAAATCTGTACTTTATAAAAAGTTACATTCTTTCCCGCAGACTGAGTAAGCACTTCATCTTCTCTTAATGCTTTTAATATTCTGCCTATTGGCGACTGCACAACTCTCTTGCAAAACCAGTAAGCAATGACAGCAAGGATGCCGCTTAAAATTAAATATGAAATATGAGATGAGATTTCAATTCCGAATATTACCGGCTGAGGAATTCCCGGCAGTCCAAGCGGACCTCCGGTAAAATCAACAAGATTATTTAATATACTGAATGTAATTATTTGGAAAGCAAAAGTAGCAATTACAAAATAATCATCTTTTATCCTTAGTGAAGGAATACCAACAATTGCACCAAGTATTACTGCAGCAATTACTGCAAGAAAAATATTTAACAGGAAAGGGGAGTTGAAGTTTAATGCCATTAATGCAGCAACATAAGCACCGATGCCGTAGAATGCTGCATGTGTAACAGAAAGAATTCCTGTATAACCAATTAAGTAGATTTAGTGAAACTGAAAGAATTGAATAAATGCAGATGAGAATTAGTATGTGAAGTAAATATTCCAAGTTTTAATGAAAAATTAAAAATGAAGAATTAAAAATTGATTTATACATTTAAAAATTAACTATTCATTCTCAATTATTCATTATTCCATCATAATTAAATTTCCGCTCTTCGAATTTTCTTTCCCATAAACCCTTCCGGCTTAAATAAAAGAAAGATAAGCAGTACCATGAATGCACTCGCATCCATCCATTGGGAGCTAATGTACCAGACAGCAAGATTTTGTGCAGTTGCTAAGAAGAAGCGAACCAAGAATAATTCCCCGTATGCTGCCTACACCTCCGATTATCATTGCAACTAACTCCCATTAAAAGCATATTCATTCCCATAGTAGGAGTCATATCAACATCCAATGCAACAAGAATACCTGCAATACCTGCAAGTGCAGAACCGATAGCAAATGCAATTAAAATTATCCTGTCGCTTTTAATACCTGAAAGCTTTGCAAGTTCACTATCACTCGCAACTGCCCTCATAGCTTTTCCTGTTTTTGCCAGGTACAAGTATCCAGCAACCATCACCACTAGAAGCAAGCTACAAACAATTATTATTATCTGAACGGGCGTTATATAAGCCCCAACAATATTTATCCCCTCCTTCACTTCCCAGGTGCGGATGGATTTTGTGATCATCTCCAAAGAAAAGAGAGATTAAGTTTTGAAGAACAATGTAAATACCAAGTGAAGCAAGAAGTAGAATAATTGAAGAAGATTTCTTTTTCCTTAGAGGTCTATAAATGGTAAACTCTATTAACCACCCAAGCAATGATGCTAAAATAATTGCTGCAGGAATAGTAGCATAAATAGGCCACCCCAATACTCTGACTAAATAAAAACGAAAAGTAAGCACCAGTAGAGAATATTAAGCATGAGCGAAGTGGAAAAAGTTTTTAACATTATAGATTAGATAAAAACTAGTCGCAATAATCATGTACTCACAACAAGAAATTAAACAATATATCCATAATTGCAGTACCATATACTTAAGAATTTTTTCTAGCGATAATATTTATACCACCGATTATTTTATTCGTGTACAAATCGGAAACACCCTCACAAAATGATGAATATGATTCCACAATATTTTTTCCAAAAATATTAGAATATTTAATATATTCATCCCTCAATTTCCAATATCTATCTGAAGCTAACTTCTTCCAATTACTTGTCATATCGTTTATTTCAATAATATCAAAGCCACAATCTAAAATTGCTTTAGTGAAATCCTTCAATAAATATAACCTAGGACATGAAATTGTGTGAAGAATTTTATATTGAGTCGAATAATCGATTGATTTTAATAAATAATAATCATCAATATATAATAAACCATTTTTCTTTAATGACGAAAATATATTTGATAGAGCCTTTTCCTTATTTTGAATATGCAAAAGAGTTAAAAATGAGATCGCATGAGTAAACTTTGTCCCTTTATATTTTACATCTATAAAATCACCATTTATAAATTTTACACTTTTTGACAATCCAGTGATTTTTGTCAAAATTTTACATGCTTCTAAATCTTTCTTGTTGTATCTCTATCCCCAAAACTTTGCATTTCGTTTTGAATGAAATATACCTCGCAGGACCACCTAAACCACTTCCAATATCCAAAACATAATCCTCCTTGGAAAATCTTAGTTTATTAATACATTTATCCGTCGATTTAAATCCATTGAAGTGATCTTGATCATATTTTTTGATTTGTTCTTCAGTAATGTTGTTTTGTAAAAGCGATATGTTATCTCTCAATAAACATATTTCAACATATTTTAATGTAACAATATGTTTATTATACATGAATTTTAGAATAAGACTTTGAGGAACTATTTCATTCATTTTTTATTCTCAAAGATACTATTAAAATGTTCCTCAAATCCCCTAATTAAAGAAGAATCATTGGTTGTTAAACCAATGATCATCGGTCTAATTTGATTTCTATGGTGACTAGTATTTCCTAATTCCACTTGATTATGGGGATCGCTAGGTAAATCACTCGTATCTACAAAATGGATTGGTTTTACGTAAATTACTCTTAACCCATTTGACCAAAAGTAATTATGATTTATTACAGCTTTTTCATCTTGATTTGACGGAAAAGAAAACAATTCTTTTCATATACTTATCATTTTCACAAAATAATTTTTGAAATTCAATTGCTTGATTTTTTTTTTCATTTACAAATGCTACCCATTCAAATGTATTATTTTTATATCTTTTTTGAAGAGTATTAATATCCTTATCATAAAACCATTTATAAATCTCCTCATAATCCTGTAATTTTGGTACAACTAGTTTGATATTTTCAATTTTTTCATAATTATTTGATCTTCTGAAAATCGCATCTATTTCATCCATATAATCATTTATTTTTGATTCATCATCTAAACTAATATTACCAGGAAGAATTGTAGAGCCATAAAACAAAAATTTCTTTGCTTTTTTCTTAACAGACTCTTTCAAAAATCTTTCAATCCAGTCATAGAGCTGGTCGTAACTATCTATTCTATCATTTGATAATTTTAATTGATGATAAGTATATAGAAACCCAACCGCTGTTCCCAATGCACCTATTACTCCGATAAAGTTAATTAGATGTATTGTGCTTTCACCGTTTGGTGGTAATGATAATAAATTAAGGATTTTTAAATTCCATTTATTATCTATTAACGTGACCAAATAAATCAAAGAAATAAGTATTACAAAATAAAATATGGTATAAAAAGGATGCACAATTGCTTTATTGATAAACCATTCCAAAATTCTTTTTACTAATTTGGGTTTTTTATGGCTCCACATTTTGTGACTCCAAATTAACAAATCTATTATTACTGATTCTTTTTCAGAATCATCCTTTTTTCAACACATTGTTTATTTTTGAATTTTAATTCACCAAAAATTCCATGAAATGAAATATTTG
>CAVUOZ010000013.1:0-230145 GCA_963743325.1 uncultured Ignavibacteria bacterium | reverse complement strand
TGATGAAATAACGACATTTGTCGCCTCAGAAAAGTTAAATTAGAAAAACAACTGAGGTGAAAAATGAATCTAAAAAGAAGATTAATAGACAGACAGCAAATAAAAAGTTCGGAAGGAGAGTTCATATGGGAATTAGAAAACTCATATGAACTCTCACCGAAGTTAAGTTCATTGATATTAATGACAGCCAAAGAATGTTTAATAAGGGAAGAGAGATTAAGAGAAGGGCAAATAGAAGTAACAGTAATAGGGATAGAAGAAAGGTCTGGGAAAGTAATAGAGAAAATGGAAAAGAAAAGAGTGCGGTTGACGATAGATAACGGAATAGAAGACTTAGAGGTATTAAGGGAATATGGAAGAATAGAGCTGCGAAGAGTAAAACTGCAGCGAATAAGTCAGGAAGCGATAGAACAGGAAGGGGTTTTAAGCCAGGAAGATATAATTAAAATATTTAGGGTGCACAGTAAGGACAATCAGAGAGATATAAGGGTTATAAAGAAAGAAGGAATAGAAATACTGACCAGAGGGTATTTGCATAACATAGGCAGATGTCAGACACATAAAGTAAAAATAATAGGGATGTATCTTAGATGGAATGACCTACAGTGAAGTAAAACAAAAATCCAGACATTCAATAGGAGCAATAAAGAGATATATAGAAAGTTTCACAAAAGTAGTAATGGCAGAGAGAAAAGGGATATACAGGTCAAGAGAAATAAGTGCAGTAACCGGAATAAGTGAAGGACTGGTAAAACAGTACGTAAATCTGTTGAGAGAAAGTAAAAGAGATAAAATAAGAAGAGAAAATCTTAAGCTGTTAGTGGAAAGGAACAGCTATAGAGAGCATATAAAAAAAACAGTAAAGAAGCATTCAGAGCCTCTGGCAGCTATGATGGGAGGCTTATTATGAGTTTAAATCCGACAAGAGACAGGTATGAAAGTATAAATAAAAGGAACTTTCATCAGGCGATAGTAAATCTGCTTGAGAATGAATATAAGATACTGGGATCAAGGAAAGTACTTGATATGCTGGCAGATGATATAGAAAACCTGCACAGGGAATATTATCCGGCAAGCAACCAGGTAGCAATTGGGGAAATAGTTTTCAGAACAACAAAGGATGACGGACAGAGACAGAGCTATGGAAAGAAGACAGAAGATTATGCAGCAGTAACAGTAGTTCTTCCACTGATAACAAAGGATGATGTAGAAAGAAGGATATATTATAAGAAGGGAGATCGAAACAGTAATTATAAACACAGAGAAGCAAGGGATATAGAAACGATGGTAAGATTAATAAAGGCAGCCAAGGCACAGGGAGGATTATTAAGTGGAGCAGAGATAAGTGTTTTAATGAATAGAAGCCTGAGCTCAATAAGAAAATATTTGGATGCTTACAGAGAAAAAACCGGGGAGATACTTCCATTGAAAGGATACGTACTGGACCAGGGAAGTTTACCTACACATAAAGGAATAATATTAAGTTTATATGAGCAGGGAATCTCACCGGCTGATATAGTTCTAAAAACCGGTCATAGTCAGGATGCCGTAGACAGATACATAAAACATTATACACAGGTAAAGAAGTTAATAAGAAAAGGAATGGATGAAGAATCAATAAAAGAAATAACCGGAAGGACTATGAAAGTGGTAAGAGAATACATTAAATTAAATCATGATCTAAATCCCGAGGATATTAAAAAAAGGTAAAAATTACCAGGCGACAAATGTCGTAATAATAAGTAGAAAGCAATTATAAAATTGCAGGATTGCAAAACCTGCAGGCCGGCCCGCTCCGTCTCGTCGGAGACGAGGCGAGCAGGCAGGTTACAAGATTCTTATTGATTAAGGTGACATCTCCCCATTGCGGGAGGATGTCATCTTAAATTTATTAAAATACTAAGGGAAAAAAGCCGCCTGGAGAATCTGCTAACCTCAACCTGAAAACGCATCTCAAAATGATAATTTATGACTGGTTAACATATATCCGGAAGGGGAGATAAAGCCGAGATAAACGAGAGATAAATCCGAGAGAAAAAATCTTATTATGGGACAGTGCCGGAAGTCAGTGTGCAGCAGGTAAGAGGCAGTAAGCAGTAGGCAAAAGGCAAAGCTTTATACATACCGCCCGACACAATCCGATCGTTCATTTTACAGCACGTATTTTTATACTCTGCTATTTATTCTTTTCGAGCATGAAAACACTTGTTATAATTCGCCAATCATTGTTTTCTTTTAAAAGCGCGACATATCCAGTCTGAGTTGTTTTTAATTCCCTGCTGTCAATTCTAACCATAGCAATCCCTCCCTGTAGATCAATATTCATTATTTCATAACTTCTCTTCAAACCCCCGATTTGCTGTTTTTTTATCGCATCCAAAAAATCATCATACGAATATTCATTCGTTTTATTTAAAATAGAATTAGATAATGTATATGTTGATTTTTCGGTAAGACATTTCTTAAGCCCGTCAACATTCCCCGAATCTATATTCATAACAAAATCGAGCACTACAGATTTAATCAACATTTGATCATCATCTAATATTTTATTCCTGGCTTCAATTGAGCCCGTAATAATGAAAATTAACAAAAACACAAAAACAAGTTCTTTCACCTTCATATGGTTCTCCTTAATTATAATTAATAAATCAAAACACACCTCCATAGTATTAGTTCTTATTATTTTGGGACTTAATTAGTAGCTGGTTGTGACATGATTTTTATGCGGGCAGCTGCAACAAATATATCAGACGTAATCGCGTAGGAATTTCATTTATGAAATTCGTTTCTGTATTTTCTATTTCTTCTACTAAGGTTTCACCGCTACGCGGTTTGGGATATGTTTCTTGTTTCGATCTTATATTTTATATGGAACATTAGATAAATATTTGTTAAGTTAAAAAGGTAAAGAAGACGGGCATATAAAACGGGTTATTCAGTTTTTGACAGGGAGGTAAAAATGAAATATTTTTTCTTTTCATTTGTACTTGTACTTATTCTCACTCCTGAAATATTTTCCCAATGGTATCCTCAAGACAGCGGGACTTCATCCTATTTATTCTCCGTACAATTTATAGATCAGAACACCGGATGGATTATTGGAACCGAGTCACAGGGTGTTTTTATTTTATTTGAAACTACCAATGGAGGAATCGACTGGTTTGAGAAAGATACTCTTTTATCCTCTAATGTGGGATTTATAACGACATCATATTTCCTTAATAATTCTACAGGATGGTTTGCTGCTTATATTGATGAAACGGGCAATATTTACAAAACAACTGATGGCGGTGATAACTGGTTTTTGCAATTCTCAACTTCCCCTTATGAATTTTTAAAAGACATTCAGTTCACAGATTCATTAACCGGTTTTTCTGCAGGTTCCGGTCAGCTCAGTTCGGGATATGTTTATAAATCAACCGATGGCGGTAATAACTGGGAATTATCACTCGGACCAGACTCTGCAATAATGACCCATTCCTTAAGTTTTATTAATAAGGATACAGGATGGGCAGCAGGAAGCAACATCTTTAAAACTATTAATGGTGGAGTCACCTGGCAGGAACAGCTTAATATTGAACCTGATTTTATTACCTCTGTTCAGTTTGTAAATGATAATATAGGATGGGCAGTTACACCAAGCAGTATTTTCAAAACAACAGACGGCGGGAGTTCCTGGTTTCAGCAATCTCCATTTGGATCGACCAAAACTTTTTTTATTGATTCGCTGAACGGCTGGTTGATTAATGGTTCTGACATTTATTATTCCAGTAACGGAGGCGATGACTGGAATTTGCAAAACTCAAACACCTCTGAAGATTTAACTGACATTTATTTTGTCAATCAGTCTCTTGGCTGGGCAGTTGGCGATTATGGAACTATACTTCACACGATCAATGGAGGAACTCCAGTTGAGTTTGTGAGCTTTTCCGCTAGGGCAGATGGTAATGAAGTGGTATTGAAATGGCAGACGGCAACCGAGACGAACAACAGGGGATTTGATATAGAAAGAAAAGCAGGCAGCCCGCCGGAGACGAAGACTCGCCTAAAGGCGGATAGGCAGTATGCAGTAAGCAATCACTGGGAAAAGATAGGATTTTTACAGGGGAACGGGACTTCGACTATAATGCATTCTTATTCTTACACTGATAATAATGTTGTACCAGGGAAATACTTTTACCGCTTAAAACAATTAGACTTTAACGGAAGCTTTGAGTACAGTAATGAGGTCGAAGTTAATATAACCGCGCCAACAGTTTTTTCACTTGAGCAGAATTATCCGAATCCTTTTAATCCTGTCACAACAATAAAATATTCAATCCCTTCCGTAGGAACTTCACCTGCCTCGCCGGCGGGCGGGTTTATGAAGTTCATAGCAGTATTAAAGGTCTATGATATATTAGGAAATGAAATTGCAACTTTAGTTAATGAAGAAAAAACGGCAGGAAATTACAGTGTTAATTTTGATGGCAGTAATCTGCCAAGCGGAGTTTACATATACAGGCTGACGGCGGGGAATTATTCTGCAGCCAAAAAACTCATTCTGTTGAAATAAATAGAATTTATGTTTCGCCGCTCTGCGGCTGGGTATGTGTTTCTTGTCGATCTTATGTTTTATATGGAACATTAGATAAGTATTTGTTAAGTTAAAAAGGTAATGAAGATCGGCAGGTAAAATGGGTTATTCAGATTTTGATGGGAGGCATTATGATAAAGTATTTACTCTTCCTGACCCTCATTTTAACAGGTATTTTAATAGCTCAACCTGTTCATAATCTCACAGAAAAAGAATCAGTTATAGATACTTCTGATTTTTTCCCCCTACAGGAAGGAAATAGATGGTGTTTGGCTTCAAATAACCCTGATGGTGTAGAATATATTAATCTAAAGGTAATAAGGGATACATTAATGCCCAATGGAGTTATCTATAAATATATTTCTGGATGGTATGGAATATTCCTTCGTAAGGATTCTAGTAATATTTATCAATATTTTGGCGACAGCATTGCCTGTATAGATAGGGAGTATAAATTTCTGGATTTTCTATTACCTGATTCCAGTGTTTGGAGCATCTGCAGAGATCTCGGACCAGGTGAAGGGAATGCCAGAGGAATAGTAAGTACATATTATGACTATACCTATTGGACTTTTTTTCAAAAGCCGCTGGAAACCAAACTATTTGAAGACGTATATATAGATTCTACAGATACTCTTTGGACACCCGGAGATGGTTCAAAACCAATGTGGTTTGCTAAAGGTATTGGTCCTATAAGGATTTTTATTTTTCAGGGAGGCGACTACTGGCTTCAGGGAGCAATAATAGATGGGATTACTTATGGTACTCTAGTTGGAATTGATGATAATAAAGTAAAACATCATACCGAATATTATTTATCTCAAAATTATCCGAATCCTTTTAATCCTGTCACAACAATAAAATATTCAATCCCTTCCGTAGGAACTTCATTTATGAAGTTCATAGCAGTATTAAAGGTCTATGATATATTAGGAAATGAAATTGCAACTTTAGTTAATGAAGAAAAAACGGCAGGAAATTACAGTGTTAATTTTGATGGCAGTAATCTGCCAAGCGGAGTTTACATATACAGGCTGACGGCGGGGAATTATTCTGCAGCCAAAAAACTCATTCTGTTGAAATAAATTCTAACGAGACAAGCTCAGACTGACATTCAACATTAGCTGACTTTAATCCAAGTTGTGATCATACCACTGTGATAAAGCGACATTGTTCAATTACCCACTCGCAACCATTACTCCACTACTCCATCACTCCATTACTCCATTCTTTCAGTCCACTTTCTAAAACTCACATCCGCTTACATAAGAAGAGTACAGAAGCTCATTATATTTTTCCATATCTATTTCCACCGCGCCGAACATTTTGAGGTGGGGAGTCATAAACTGAACATCGAGCAGAACGAAATCTTTTTCTTTTAAATGATACAGAAGATTTATTAAAGCCGATTTGGATGCCTGCGGTTTTCTTGAAAACATAGATTCCCCGAAGAAAGCGCCTCTGAAGGTTACACCGTATAGCCCCCCCACTAACTTTCCTTTTTCCCAGGTTTCTACGGTATGCATATAACCCAGCTTTTTCAGCCTGAGATATGCTTCAATAAGTTTATCTGAAATCCAGGTAGATTCTCTATCGGCACACCCTTTTACAATATTTAAAAAATCTGTATCGTACTTCGTTTCAAAATAATTCTTCTCAAGAAATTTTCTTAATGTACGGGGATAGTTAAAATTATTAAGAGGAATAATTGTACGGATTTCGGGCATGTACCAGTTAATCTTATCTGTTTTTTCATCAGCCATAGGGAAGGCCCCACTGGCGTACAGCCGTATCATATTTCCCGGCCTGAGAAGCTCATCCTGGTCATATATTCTCTCTTCGCTCATTTATTAAGACTTTTATTCGTCAATTTTAACTTCGAGCCGTATGATATTATAGCCTTCTTTTGTTTCGTATGCTGCGAATAGTACACCCGCTAAAACAGAAATCATTCCTACAAGGAAGTTGATTGTGATCAGTACATTCAGGTTCAACACTGCAAAATATTCGATTCCTATTAATAGAGATGTTATCACGAATAATGCTACGGCAATAGTGTATGACAAAACAGCGTTTCTCACAAGTCTGACACGCAGAGTCAGCTTATCAATCTGAAGTGAAATGCTTTCAAGTCTTACATTTTCTTCATAGCTGAATTCACGTTCCCCGGCACTCTTTAATACTCTTCTTCTTTCCTCATTAAGAAGTCTTATCCGGTTAACAATGAGTGAATATTTATTATTCATACCAAGCAGAAGCAGGCCGCAGGCGGAAATCATAATTCCCGGTGCAAGCATTAATTGAATGACCTGGATGATGGAATTTAAATCGGACATAATGAATCCATAAAAAACTGAAATGAGTATTGATAAAATAAAATGAAAAAAGCTGACAAATCAAAAAACTGTCAGTTTTGATCATTTTTAAGGGATGAAGAATCAGGGTGTGTGGAGGTTATGCGTGTATCTGCCGGGTAAAATAAAACTTCTTAAACTGCCGATGGATGAGTTAAAGTAATCTTTAATTATTTCTGTGTCAATAATAGAAACCCGTAAACGGGTATTCACATCTATTGAACTAAGCATTGTCATCATGTCATTATCACCGTTTACGGGCTCTTTTAATTTCAAAGAAATAAAAAAAGGATGTTCTCTGTTTATTAATTTGATTGCAGTTTTAACACTGCAGTCTTTATATTGCCTGGACTTAACAATTATCCCGAACAGCTCAGTCATCGTACCGGAAGATCGGGAATCCTTAATTACCATCATTTTCATAGTGCCAAAACCCGGATGATTACCAGCCGATAATCTAAAAAAAAGGTGAGATGAAGGTTGTGATTTAAAATATGAGGGAAGAAGCCTATCCGCCTGCGCGTTTTATAAAATTAATTATGTCGGGATCATTCGAATTTAGCAATTCTTCAGGTGTTCCCTCAAAATGAATTTTACCATCGTGCATCATTGCTACTTTATCTGCTACATTTTTTACGCTGTATAAATCGTGGGTCACAACAACAGACGTAACATTTAGTTTCTGACTTAATTCTTTTATTAAAATATCTATTGAATCTGACATTATAGGATCAAGGCCGGTAGTGGGTTCATCATAAAGTATATATTCAGGATCTGTGACAAGCGCTCTTGCAAGTCCTACCCGTTTCTTCATTCCCCCCGAAAGTTCAGCGGGTTTAAGTTTGTATATATCCTTCAAACCGACGATATCAAGTTTTTCCTTAACTATCTTTTCAATCTCTGCTTTTGAATACCCGTTTTTAGATTCTTCAAGCGGAAGAGCGACATTTTCCTCTACAGTAAGTGAATCAAACAATGCAGAACCCTGGAAAAGGAACCCGAACATTTTTCTCAATTCATAAAGGTCATTGAATGAAAGCTCGGAAACAATTTCACCTTCAACTTTAACCCATCCGGAGTCGGGCTGAAGCAGTCCTACTATATGTTTTATAAGAACACTTTTCCCGCATCCGCTTCTGCCGATGATAACCATGGTCTGCCCTTTATTTATCTGCAGGTTAACGCCGGTGAGCACAGCCTTATTTCCGAAACCTTTATGTAAATCGTGTATTTCTATCATCCCAAAATGCCGGTAATTAATAAAATAAAAATACCAATTTTTTCTGTGAGAATTAATATGGCGTGATATCTTTAATTAGGCAATGTTCTGAAAAAAAACCGTCTGCCTCCAGCAGATAAATTAAAACGGTTGATCGGATTTTGGGTATCTATTTAATTCAATCGGATAAAACCTGCCTGCCCGGCAAAGCAGGTCCGATTGAGAACCACCGGATTGGAACGTGCGATTTGGCATATATCCGATTAGAATCCAGGAATCATTCGCAAATTCTGTACGGGACCTGCCTCGGCGTCCCGCTCCGACTCGTCGGAAACGAGGCGAGCAAGCGGGTGGTTTCGCAGTGGTTCTCTACGGGATTCTATCCCGTATAAAAAGGTCAAAAACACTTCCGTCCTTCCTTAACCGTTTTAACGGTTTTCAATATCAGACTCAGTACTTTTTTTATATATCTTTTTTTTCATTTAGAGGGATAAATCCCCCAAAGGTAAATCGCTTGTCTACGGCAGATAAATTAAAAACGGTTTAGAGATCACCAGGCTTTGAAGACCATTCAATCGGATAAATCCGATTGAGAACCGCCGGATTGGCACATGCGATTTGGCCTAATCCGATTAGTATCTAGGAATCATTCGCAGATTCTCTACAGAATCTGCCTGCGATGCAGGCAGGTTTTATCCTGTAAATCACACTCAAATTTTATATGAATGGAAATCTTTATAGTTTTCAGGTGAGGAAATAATAGAGGTTACAATGAAACGGTTTAGCCAATTACTTCTGTTCCTGATAACTATCTCTCAAACTGTATTCAGCCAGTCTCAGACACCGGCATATTACATACAGGACGAATTTAATATTGCGTCTCCCGGAGCTTTTAAATACGGGCTGTACGGATATGTAAATCCTGCTCTTCTTGCCCTGGTTGATCAGCCTGATCTTTATTTTGTTTTCAGCGATGAAAGAGGGAGATGGAATGATTTTAACCATTACGGATTATTCGCCTCATTTCCTCACCTGGGATTCGGCTATGTAAACACAAAAACAGATTCTCTTTCGGTAAGTGATTATAAAATATCGACGGGATTCGGTTCTGAGGCTTTCAGCGCAGGTTTCGGTTACAGCTGGTCTTCAGGGGATTTAAATGAATTTAATCACTCTTCTTTCTTTACGATTGGTGCTGTCTACAGGCCGTTGAAATACATATCATTAGGACTTCTTGGCAATCTCTCATCAGCAAACTATAATGAAGGCGCGGCGGACCTGGCTGTAAGACCGCTCGGCAACGAATTCCTTACTCTTTTTGCCGATTACGTTTTCGGAAACGGTAAAATACCTGATGATTTAAAATGGAGCACCGGTGCTGTGGTCGAACCTTTCGCCGGAATAAGAGTTTCGGGAAGATATTTCTCAAATCACTTTTTCAATGTCGGATTTGAACTAAGCTTCGGACGGATTGGACTTACCACTGAAATTCATTTTTCAGATGACGGGAAATATGATCATAACATTTACGGGATCAGGATTGGTTCATACGACAGAAATGTTATTCGTGAACTGGAATCTAAAGATGAATATGTAAATCTTAATCTGCTCGGTGGAATGAAATATCAGAGATATAAACTGTTTGATAATTCCAGCACACTTTACAAAACACTTGAGGATATAGATGCAGCCGCCGGTGATAATACTGTGGCGGGTATCGTCCTGAATCTCTCCGGCATGGAAATAAACAGGGAAATGATCTGGGAGCTGAGGGATAAGCTTGAAGCATTTAAGAGCAGGGGAAAACATATAATCGTTTACCTCGACCGCACAAACATAGACGGGTATTACCTGGCCTCTGCTGCAGATAAGATTATTATGAATCCGCAGGGAAACATTACACTTGAAGGTTATATCTGGGGAAGGCAGTATTACACAGGACTGCTTGAGAAACTGGGAATAGGCTTTACGGAATTGAGATATTTTAAGTATAAATCGGCAATGGAAACATTCTCACGCACCAGTATGAGTGAGGCCGATAGTATTCAGTGGAAAGCAGTAATTGATGCTTATTACAAGGTGACAAAAGACGGCATATGCAAAAGTAGAAATATTTCTCCCGATGAATTCGACACGCTTGTAAATGAAACAGCTCTTTTCCTCCCTGGGTCTGCATTGAAAAATAAACTTGTTGACAGCCTTGCCAGGTGGGAGGATATAAAAGGAATTATTGCAGAATATGAAGGAGAAAATAAATCACTGGTTTCACCGCAGTCCTTAACTGAATTCCAGCTTCCTGAGGACAATTACTGGGGGAGGAAACCGGAAATTGCAGTCATCTATGCAATTGGTATATGCGCGATGGATGACGGAATAAAAGCGAGAAGCCTTGTTAAGGTTGTAGAATCAGTTGCCAATGATCCCAATGTTAAAGCGGTGGTTTTCAGAGTAGACTCACCCGGCGGTGACGGAATGGCTTCAGATATTGTGGCTGAAGCATTGAAGAAATGCAAAAAGAATAAACCGGTTATTGTGTCACAGGGTTACGTGGCAGGTTCGGGCGGCTATTGGCTTTCAATGTACGGGGATGAGATCTATGCCGCACCTACAACCATAACAGGTTCCATAGGTGTTATCGGTGGATGGTATTATAATAAATCATTAAAACAGGATATCGGTGTTTCGACAGACCTGGTGCAGATAGGAAAGCATGCCCATCTTCCTTTCGGAATGAGAGTCCCGTTTATCGGCGTAGCGCTACCGGACCGTGATCTTACCGGCGATGAAATGAACAAAGCAGAAAATATGATTAAGGAATCATACTATGATTTTGTCGGTAAAGTTGCCGAAGGAAGAAATATGAAATATGATAAAGTCGAGGAAATTGCCCAGGGAAGAGTCTGGTCGGGTATTGACGGAAAGGATATAAATCTTGTTGACAAGCTCGGCGGACTGTATGATGCAATAAAAGAAGCAGTAGATAAGGCAGGCTTAAAAGGTTGTGAATATAAAATCGCGGAATACCCTGACGCACCCTGGTTTAATTTTAGTTCCCTGTTACCGAACATTTTCGGAATAGATATACAGGGTAATTCGGCTGTCGATCACCTTTTATTCAGACTGAAGTATAACGGGATACCGCTTTATATGCTGCCGCTTGAGAATATGAATTATGATTTCCCGATGGAGAGTTATTAAAAATATCATTATTATTATGGTTGTTTGCACGGGAATTCAGTGAACTGAAATATTTTAACTATTTAAATAATCTTTTATGGGGGATTTATGTTAACCAGGATTATTTTCGGTTTTATTCTTTTTTCTTCACTTGTATCTGCGCAGTATTCTGCCGTTTATGGAAATCTTATAAGAATTCCTTTTGATGCGAACCAGGTAAATCCCTCAGATACAATGGGAAACTGGTTGAGTTATAGTGATTCCAACGGCTATATCAATTCAAATTATACAGACATTATCCATACTCCACAGAGCACATTATTTGAGAAACATAAAGAACAGGACGTTACCAGCTTCGGACTCACCACGCTACTTTCACTTGAAAATTTTGTCAATGCTACCTCAGAATCCTACGGCTGGTGGGTGGGATATTATGACGTGCCTGAACCATATATAATTTATAATACTGTTCCTTTCAGAGTCGAAAACGGCACCTGGCTGATGAACGGAGTTTATAATATGTCGTTCATTTCTGATAATGATGAAATAAGCATTCTACCTAGAAATTATTATGGTGATCTGGATTATATCGCTGGAAAAGTAAATGAGAAGTATCTGACTGTTTTTAAAAAAGATACTTTTGAGACAGCTTATGATTTTTATCTTCTCGATCTTTCAAATTCGCCTAATTTCGACACAACAAATGCTGAAAAAATATATTTTGAAATTCCTGTTGCCCCATATGAAATCATTCATTTAGATGATTCACTCTACATTGCCGGAGTTGATTCATTACCTTACATGGGATATGGTATATATTTATTTCAGCTTGAGAATAACACCTTCCATTTTGTAAAGCAGTTCTTTAATAGTTTCGATCAGTACTGGGCATACAGAAACGGTTTCCTGTATTTGTACGATTATCCGGATTTAGTTAAGTATGAATATAACCCTGCCGATACTTCCTTTATAAATGAAACTGTGATTGTCGCGGGAGGCGGACTGACTATAAACGATGATTTTACTTTCGCCACGCAATTCTCAGGAGACAGTTTGCTTATTTATAATATTAACACAGGACAGTTAATTAATACAATAGATATAAGCAGATTATGGAACCCGCGAAACGCTTTAATTGACTCACCCTATGTATATCTGCATCAAACCACAATGGTAACTGATGTTAAAGAAGACAACCAAATACCTTTAAGTTATAATCTTCAGGTGTACCCGAATCCGTTTAATCCATCGACAAATGTTATTTATACTCTGCCCGAAAAAAGTAATGTGAAAATAAACCTATTTGATATGCTGGGCAGGGAGGTTAAAAATTTATATGACGGCGAGTCTGAAGCGGGAAATCATAAGCTTCTAATTAATGCTTCAGATCTTGCATCGGGTATTTATTTCATACGTCTTGAAACCGGTGATCACTTTAAGACACAAAAAATTCTTCTGCTCAAATAATCTATTGCTTTTTCTGCCAGGATAATCTTGTGACTTTCGGATTAAAGTCATCATCCGTGAGATGTATTTTTACCAGTGCACGATCAAAAACTTCATCTGATAACTGCATTGCAAGAACTTCAGCATAATCCTGGTACTGATCGCTCTTAAGCAACTCAGCCGGAACACTCAGGCTTAATTCATATGTACTGCCTGATTTTGCAAGCCGCGCTCTATTTACTTCATCGTTAAAAATTTCACACTGGTTAATAAATCTGCTGAGACTTTCAACCTTATCCCGGGAAATGCTTTTATCAAAATACAATTCCCCTTTATCGAGCTGCTTCTTCTCATAATGATTATTGCTGCAGCCGTATAGAATAAAAAGTGAGAATAATATAAGAGACGAAATTGAGAAAAAAAGAGTATATATTCTTTTCATAGTTACCCTCTCATCGTTATTGATGGTAATAAAACCTACCAAAAGTTTCCTCTATAGTCAATCAGCGAAAATGAAATTATGAGCCGTGTCAGAACTCAATAATTAAACAGCCAGGATGTCCGGCAATAAAAATCAATAATGAATTTATTAAAGGGATTACTGATGGGCGGACGGTTCGAAGGAACAGAACCGTGCAGTTAATCCTGCTGGTTGTGGTTACTTCATTTATTGCAGTAAAATTGATAGTGATTTTTTAAATAGATTAAAGGTTGCAACTCAGTAAGTTCTATCTGTAGAGCGGCTTTCCTGCCTGCTTGAGGGCAGGTAAACAGGAACGGTGTTTTGCTCTACAATCTAGTATTACCGGTTAAATCCTCTCCGGGTTATACACAGTTCTTTCATTCTTCACATTGCCGGTATTTAATGTTTCAGCAGGTTCAAACAGGAGAATATGAACTTCCTCTTCGGCAACAGGCTTATGTTCAACTCCTTTCGGAACAATAAAAAACTCGCCTTCATTTAATTGAACGGTTTTATCCTTCAGATGAATTTTGAGAATTCCTTTTAAAACCAGGAATAATTCATCTTCATTTTCATGGTGATGCCAGATAAATGAACCTTTAAGCTTTACGACTTTGACATACTGGCCATTTAATTCCCCTATAATTTTAGGGCTCCAGTAATCCTTTACTGCAGAAAGTTTTTCGTTCAAATTGACTTTCATTTTTTCTCTCCTGTAATTAACCTTCTGTGATAGTTTATCTGTCCCAGATGATAATTAAAATGATTGGTAAAATAAATAAGCGTAAAACCATATTCTCTTATTTTTCCGCTGACCTTTTCCGGGAAAGTTTTATACATATCCTCATCCTTGATCTTCGGGAGCGATTTTTTTATTACTTCAATTAAAGCATCAATCCTTTCATTTAACTCTGTACGCTGAATATTCTTATCAGAAAACTCGAGCTCACGGTCTCTTTGATACCTGGTACCCCCGATTAAATGACCTATAAAGTGATTCAGGTTTCCCAGAAGATGCAGGCATAAATTACCTGCAGAATTAGATATCTCTCCCTTTACAATCCATATATCCTTTTCATCTTTATAAAGATTAATCTCATTTTTTAATTTACCAAGGTCATTTTCAAGCATCTCAATTAACCATTCTGAGAACATATTTCTCTCCTTTTATTTTGTGACAGCATAAAGCCGGACATCTATAAAATTTCCGTCTTTCAAATAATATTTTTTAAGTGTTCCTTCGTATTCAAATCCGCATTTCTCAAGCACCCTGCAGGAACTCACGTTGTTTTCAAAAACAGTAGCCTCAATTCTTATCAAATGAAGAGAATCAAAACCATATTGACAGAAACATTTTACGACCTTGCTCATTATTCCTTTATTCCAGTATTTTCTTGCAAGCCAGTATCCCAGTTCATCCTTATGTGAATTCAATCCGTACCTGGCATGATAGCTAATGCCGCCCATTAATTTCTTATCTTTATCACGTATTGCGAAATTCAGCAGCATGCCTGATCTCTTGCGGTTCTCTTCTACATACTTAATCCACCAGTCGGCATCCTTTGAAGTATATGGATACGGAAGTCTCAGTGTGTTGTTATAAATCTCTTTATCCGTTAAAAATGAAATGAGGCTCTCTTTATCCTTTTTATTAGGCTGGTCCAGAAATACATTATCATCAACGATTA
Source organism: uncultured Ignavibacteria bacterium (assembly GCA_963743325.1). GTDB lineage: Bacteria > Bacteroidota > Ignavibacteria > Ignavibacteriales > Ignavibacteriaceae > DATFVA01. Next base: position 215,219 of record CAVUOZ010000013.1, on the reverse strand, counting down.
TTTTCATCTGTCTGACAGAAGGAAGATTAATTAATAGGTTCATAGGTCAGCATACCAGTATTTTTAAACTCCGGCATTACCCTATATCGTATTTCACCCATCTCTTTTATTCTTAGTTCTTATTTCAATTGAGATAATCCATTTTGGTAATCTGCGTATCGTAAATTTTCCATTGTCCTTCAGTTTTATGAAGTGTATGAACTCCTTCAATCCTGTTATCCCTGAAGGTAGGACCCTCAACTTTTTTTGTTATCTGGACAAACTGCACTTTGGCTTCATTATCTTTAATCTCAAGCACCTTAATATCTTTAACCTGGTATTTAAGATCATAAGTCCTGAAAATTGTATTCATCATATCTTCAAGTCTCTCAAAATTACGGTTATCCTTATCCATGGTACTTATATATGCAGCCACATCTTCATTATTGCCGGCTTCAATATTTTTATAAATAACATCTTTAATTTCCTGTTCATCTTTGTTCTTATCGGAGCTGCAGCCGCTAAAAAATAAAACAGCAGTTAAAAAGAGGTAAATATATCTCATTTTATATCTCCCGGATACATTTTTATACTTAATTTTCTTTCGACATTTAATTTAATACAAATAAAAAAAGCCGCAAAGTCTAAAAAACTTTACGGCTTTTTTATGATTCCTCTTTTACCGGGCCGGCATATACTCAAAACCTGTTCACTTAAATCTTCTGACAAATATAGAATCAGGAATCATAAACCCATTTTCATCCTGTAGAAGAAATAATTCTTACTACAATAATATTAAAGAACAAGTGGTCAAAAGCTCACGCTCAATTTACGGGATTTGATATTTAGACCGTGTGAGTTACGGAAAAGTTTAAAAAAGAAGTGCCGCTTTTTTAAGCGGCCGTATAAAAATGAATGATTCTGTGTTTTAGCTCTTTACGTATTATCAGTTTTTATTTACACGTATCTTCAATTTATTCAACGTTTCCAGAATCATTAAATATTTATTTTGATATGTAAACAGACTCGCAATCGTTGTGCCACTGGATGCTTTATACAAAATTATTCTATTTTGTTACTTTTTTGTGCAGTTTGTGCGCTGTAACCGAAGCTCTTTCGCAGGGTATGAATTTTTTTCAAGTTGTTCAGAGCAAAGAGAATATTTTGCTGCACAAAGATGTACTAATAAATGAACACACGGACGTGATGCAGGGCAAACCAAAATATTATTAAAGCTTTCTTGCAACCACAACGATCGTTTTTAGATTTTCAACTGCTCCTGAATTATCATTCAATGATTCAAGAAAAATAATGTAAATACCCATTCTTAAAGGCTGCCCGTCATCACCAAGACCGTCAAAAATTATTGAACCCTGAGATGCCGAGGGCTGATTGTTGGCCAGAGTCCGCACCAGTCTTCCCCTGTTATCAAATATCTTGATTCTTACCTGGGAGGTAACCTGTGATAACGAAAAATTTATAATACAGAAATCTTCAAATCCATCGTTATCAGGTGAAAATGGATTTGGAGAAACAGAGATATCAGCCTGCCTGTAATTATTGGATGTAAAAATGCTGTTCTGTTTCCCGGGAGTCGCTCCTTCAGGATTTACAGAAGTGCTCCAGTTCTGGGGATAATTGCCATCAAGTAACGGATTGATTCTTTCAAGAGATTTATTTTTTGTAAAATTTATATTCCTGTTATGCCAGTCGGAAGAATAAATTATCGAATCAATTGTTGTCCCTCTTATATCTTTTAACAGGACCAGCTCTCCATCATTTAATAGACCAAGATCAGAAGTCCTGGTAAATGAGATATTTCCGAATTCACCTAAAGAATATTTTTTCAAGATCATTGAATCTGCAGCTAATAAAAAATAATCTCCGGGTAAGAGAAAGAAATCTGTTCCGGATAGTATAAAGAAATTTCCGTTATCATCTTCAATCCTCCATCCTCCAATATTTATTGAATCAGTACTATTGTTATAAAACTCAAGGAATTCACAATTATCAATATCCGGGTCTGACATTATTTCATTTATTGCTATAGAATTTTTACTGCCTGAGGGAATATTCAGAACTGAATTTACTGCGCCTGGAGTACTTCCTTCCGGGCTTAAGGAAGATGCCCAGTTACTGATGGTATCTGAAGGAGCGGTTACAGAAATCCGTTCAAGTGAATAACCATTTTTGCCTCCCCATTCAGATTTATAATGAACGCTGTCAATTACCGCCTCTCTGAAATCGTAAAGAATAATTCCATCTTCAGTATTTCCAAGGGTTCCGAATTTTGTGATGAATACATCTGATATTCCGGGATGATGGGAATAAAATGAAGTATCCTTTGCCACGACAGCCAGCTGATCAGGCTGAAGATAAAAATCCTGACCGGTAATGAAATTTCTTGTCGGCGTAGTTAATAAATCGCTCACTGACCAATTCTTGAGATTAATACTATCGGAAGAATTATTTAATATCTCAAACCATTCAGGTTCACCGTCAGAGGGATCGTACATAATTTCATTTATTAAAACTATCCCGTTGGTAAAGCCGGGACTGACAAACCTTTCCGCAAAGTTATTTAGTGTATCTTCATCACCGGGAGAAATGACTCTTGCTGCGGTTAATATCCCCGAAGTTAAGCTGTTAATTGCAGTCGCTGAAATAACATATAATGAATCATCCGGCTCAACAGATATCCCTGTTTGTGAGGAAAGAAGTCTGTCCACAACATTATTTGAATCACTGTCGGAATAAAATTCTATGCTTATACCCGAAGCTGATTCACCGCCTTTATTTTTTATCATCGCAGAAATAAAAACATCATCACCTTCTGCAGGAAATTCCGGCTCGGAAGAAATCTTTGTAATAGTAACATCCCTTTCCTTTGGGGTGATACTGTTTATTCTTCCCGGAGTACTGAGTTCAATATCTTCCGATGAACTCCAGTTAGATGGCAGATTAGAAGCGACAGAAGCCTGAATCCTTTCAAGAGAATATCCACTCGCACCGCCCCAGTCATTCCTGAAGTAAACCGAATCCATTGTCTGTCCCCGGGAGTCTTTTAATGCAAAACCCTCGGTGTCATTATTTAATACAGGAAGGTTTAATGTTATTATCTGAGAGGGGATCAGACGATGATAATCCGAGATGGAAGAATCTCTTGATATTACGATATGGTGTTCGGGAGGAATCACAATGTCGGAATTAATTTCTGCTTGAGAAGGGGTTGTAATAACATCATTAACAGTCCAGTTTTTTAAATGAATTGAATCGCCGGAACTATTAAATAATTCCACCCACTCCGGCTCTCCTCCGGAGGGAGTGTACATTATCTCATTTATTACGATTGTTGAAGAGGGATAACCTGGAAATATATTTTTAATAAAATAGTTATTGCTTGTATCCATATCGGGATTAAAGACTGCCTCAGCATAATACCTGTGAAGTTTCAGAAGGTTATTAATTGTATACCCGGATTCAATTACAGATGAATCTCCCGGCAGCAGGTATAAATCAGAAATCGTTTTAAGAAGCATATCAGGAAGTGAATCAAGATTAGTGTCTTCGTAAAGGTTAAGCGAGTAAACGGCTGTATTAAGTCCGGGATTCTTAACTTTTATTTTCAGTAACACATCATCCCCAAACGAAGGATATAACGGAGATGGGAAAATGTCATTAACGGAAACATCAAAATCTTTTGATGTTACAGAGTTTACATAACCCGGAGTCCCGTTATATCTGCTTACTGTAGTCAGCCAGTTCTGCCGGTCGATCGAAGGATTTTCAGAATTGATTCTCTCTATTGATTTAGCTTCATTTCCGCCCCAGTCAGGCAGATAAGACAGACTATCTATCATAATTCCCAGTGAATCTTTAATTACCACTGCATCACCTGTGTTATTCAGAGATGGAAGACTGAATTCAATTATTTCTGAAGGAACCTTATAATAATTTAGAATGGAAGAATCATTTGTTAGTACAATAAAAGATCCTGCGGGAAGGATTATGCCCTGACCGGTGATGATTTTTGTTGTTGTGTTATCTGAAAATATCCAGCCTTTTAAATTAATATTATTCGACGACCTGTTATAAACTTCCACCCATTCAGGTTCACCCGCAGAAGGAGCATACATAATTTCGTTTATAACAATATCATTATAGCCTGTGCCTGGGGGAAACACATTAAAATTTTTATAAGAAGTATTATTTGAAGTATCCTCATCGGGAGAGAAGTACACTCTGACAATTATATTGTAAAATCCGGCTGCAGCTGAAGGTATCACTGTGCCGGCAGAAACAGAATCACCCGGGATAAGGTTAAAATAATCCCTTGAATAAATTTGTTCAGTCCCCTGGGGAATTGAATCAAGATTCGTATCATTGAAAATACTGATGATAAGATTATCGGCAGTCTCCACGCCTGAATTTTTAATGACGGCTTCAATAGAGATATTTTCCCCCTCGACTGGAATCTCAGGGGAAATATTTAATGAGTTTATCCCCAGGTCAAAACTAAACGGGGTGACTGAGTTTTTAAATCCCGGAGTACCATTTACGGGGATTGAATTAGACCAATTTATTTGCGAGCTGTCCGAATTAAAATGAATCTTTTCATCGGAGCAGGTCTGTATGTTATCCGCAGAATATGTATAAACATCCAGGGTATCATCTGCTGCAGAGAGAAGCCATAAAGGGCGGTCTGCTGTATTTGACATTCCGGTTGAACCAAAATAATTATTTGTAATTTTTATGATAAGAGCTCCGGCAGGTATCAGACTGTTATAAATTCCTGATACAAAATCATAATCGGCTTCGAACAGAACTGCATAGGATTGAGGATTAAGGATTGTACCTTCGCCTGCATCAGCAATTATGTCCGGGGAAGAAAAATAGTACTTTATTTTAAATCCAACCAGGTCGATACTTTCCGTGGTGCTGTTGTTATAAATTTCTATAAATTCATTATTCCCTGGAGAGGGAAAAAACATTATTTCATTTAATATCAGGGAAGAACCTGCTTGTGCAAAAGAATAAGCTGTGCAAATCAGGAAAAGGAAAATAATTGACGACTTCACCCTCGGAGCCCTATTTTTTTATTGCGAATATAAGCAAGAAGAGAAAAAATTACAACTCTTTTCTCTTTAATCCTTCGAGATGTTTCCTTGAAAAAAATTCAAACATTGAATCGGGCATAAGTCCTATAAGCTTTGTGCCGATTGCAAGAAGCAGAGGAAACTGAATTACCCTTTTTTCTTTTTTAATACCTCTTACGATTATATCAGCGGCTTTTTCTGCACTCATAAGCAAAGGCATGTAAAACTCATTCTTATCTGTTAAAGGTGTTTTAACGAATCCGGGTCTTACTGTAATTACCTTAATCCCGTAATTGTGAAGCTCAATTCTTATGCTTTCAAGCAGCAATGAAAATGCGGCTTTACTGCCATTATAAATTCCGCTTCTGGGAAAACCCCTCGTATCGGCGAGGCTGGAAACACCTACAATCATTCCGCTTCTTTTTTTTATAAAATAGGGAATCAGCTTCTCAAGGAAATAAAAATTGCCTGTAAGATTGACTGAAAGGATTTCTTCAACTTTTTCTGATGAAAAGTTTTCGATTTCAAGTCTGTGGCTTGTTGCGGCATTTAGTATCGCTATATCAATTCCTCCGAACTTCTCAATGACCGTGTTAAATGCTGCGCAGACATCCTCCTTTTTAGAAACATCACATCTTACTGGCAGTATAAAGTTATTATCAGTAGTATGCTTTGATGTTAATTCTTTAAGTTTATCAATGTTTCTGGAAAGCACCGCAATTTTACAATTATCCAGAGCTAACTTTTCAGCAACTGCATAACCAATTCCGCTTGAAGCCCCTGTGAGTAATATTGATTTCCCCGGTAATTTCATATTCTTTTTAATAATGATGTATTTAAACTAAGAAAATATGATTAAAGATTTTGTGCAGGGGAAATTTTTCAGGAAATGATGTCAATAAATAATTTTTAAACTTTTCTATTATCAATCAAATTGTTATCTTACTACAAAAATTATTCCAATGTTTTTCAATAATATATTACCCGTAGAGGATGTTGAAGTGAGAAAGGATGTGGTAAAAACACGCTTTTCGTGCGATCTGGAGAAATGCAAAGGAGCCTGCTGCACTTTTGAGAGTGAATATGGCGCTCCCTTACATGAAGAGGAAATTAAGATAATTGGAGAAATTCTACCTAAAGTAATGTCTTATCTTCCGGATGAGCATAGAAAAATTATTGAAAATGAAGGATTTTACAGGTACAGGAATAAAGAGCTGATGACGAACAGTCTCGATAATAAAGCCTGTGTTTTTGTTTATTATGAGAATACAATCGCAAAATGCGGGATAGAAAAGGCATATTTTGACGGAAAAACAGATTTCAGAAAGCCAATTTCCTGTCATTTGTTTCCAATAAGAATCACAAAATTCGGAACCGATGTTCTGAGATATGAAAAATTCACTCAATGCACTCCTGCATTAGTTAAAGGAGAACAGGAAAATATTACAGTAGCCGAATTCTGTGGTGAAGCCCTTGAAAGAAAATACGGCAGAAAATGGTATTCAGCATTAAAGGAAAAAATAGAATAAAAAATGTTAACACTTAGTCAAAAACTATCGCAGCAGCAGAAACTTTCACCTCAGCAGATTCAGTACCAGAAACTGCTTCAGTTAAATACGATGGCGCTCGAGCAGAGAATTAAAACCGAACTGGAAATCAATCCTATTCTTGAAGAAGTAATGGATGAAGAAATAGAGCTGTCGCAGGAAAAAGAGAAAGAAAAAGAAGATGAAGTAGAGGAATACGAAGATTATGATAAAGAGGAATTCGAACTCGAAGATTTCATGAATGATACAGATTTTGAGGGGGACAGGGTTAACAGGAGTAAAGATGATGATATATATCAGCCACTTGCTCCCTCAAAGGAATCTTTAACAGAACATTTACTGACCCAGCTGACTATGCTGAATCTTGATGATGATATGTTTATGCTGGGAGAAGAAATTATAGGTAACCTTGATGCTGACGGTTATTTAAAACGCAGCTTGGAAGATATTATAAATGAACTCGAAATGTTCGATCATGTGAAAATTTCAAAGGAAGAGGGAGAGAATCTTTTAAAGAGAATCCAGCAGTTCGATCCTATCGGCATAGCCTCAAGAAATTTGCAGGAATGTCTGCTTGTTCAGCTTAAGCATACAGATCACGATCAATATTATACTTACCTTGCAGAACAGCTTCTTGAACAATGTTATGATGATTTTACTAAAAGAAGATTCGATGCAATAAAACAGAAGTTAAATCTTTCCGATGAAACCCTGAAAATAACTCTCGATCTGATCCAGGGTCTTAATCCTAAACCCGGAGAAGGCAATATTGAATCAGTCGAGATGAACCAGATAACTCCCGATTTTGTAGTGGAAAAAGTGGATGATAATTTTGTCATCACTCTTAATGACAGGAGCATGCCTTCGGTTACAATAAGCAAAACGTACCTCGAAATGTTTGATGCGAATAAGCGATCGAAAAAAACTCCGCGTGAAAAAGAAACCTATAAGTTCCTCCGTGAAAAATTTGAATCAGCAAAGTGGTTTATAGCCTGCATTCAGCAGCGGAGAGAAACCCTGATGAAGATTATGCGGGCAATTCTTGAAAGACAGCACGTGTTTTTCGATAAAGGTCCTAAGTTCCTCAGGCCTATGATCTATAAGGACATTGCAGAAGAAATAAATATGGATATTTCCACAATTAGCCGTGTTGTAAACGGTAAATATGTGCAGAGCCCGATGGGTATACACGAGCTGAAATACTTCTTCAGTGAGGGATTATCAACCGACAGCGGGGAAGAGGTTTCTAATAAGCACATAAAAGAAAGATTAAAAGAAATAATTGAATCGGAAGATAAAAGCTCACCTTACAGCGATGATAAGCTGGCAGAAATACTTAATGACGAAGGTGTACATATAGCAAGAAGGACTGTAGCAAAATACCGTGAACAGTTGAGAGTACCTATCGCACGGCTACGCAAAGCTTTATGATAATTGCAGAAGATATTCTTCTGACCTTTCTCGCATTCGCTCTGTTCGGATTCATTCATTCATATCTTGCATCGCCGGGATTTAAGCAGAAGCTTATAAAGGAAGCAGGAACCTTAATAGCTTTTTACAGAATAGTGTATAACCTGATTGCCTTGTTCTCCTTCTACCTGATGTATGAAATTCTCCCTCACCCTGATAATGTGGTCTATGATTTACCTACACCCTGGGATTTAATAATTCTTATTCCTCAGTTTTTAAGTCTGGCAGGATTAATATGGACACTCAAATACTTCAGCAGTCTTGAGTTTCTCGGTATCAACCAGGCTGTGAGATGGTTCAGAGGTGGATATAAACCTGAAGATTCAGATGAAAGATTAACATTAAAGATTGAAGGTCCTTATAAGTTCTCCCGGCATCCCCTTTATTTATTTACTATCCTCTTTTTACTCTTCCGGCCTGTGATGGATATCTTTTATCTCACTTTTTTTCTGTGCATAGTTGCGTATTTTTATGCAGGATCATATTTCGAGGAAAAAAAACTTATAGAAACATTCAGGGATAAATATATTATATACACAAAGTCTGTCCCCCGCATATTTCCTTTTAAGATCTCCGGCAGGTAATTTATCTCGCGGAAATTTGAACAGTTATAATATGCTGTTTAAATTGTATGGACATTTTATTTTTGATTAAGGAGCAGACTAAAGAATGGAACAAATTAAGGCCACAACTATACTGGGTCTTGTGCATAACGGAGTTGCAGCATTAGGCGGCGACGGGCAGGTTTCCTTCGGGAATACGGTAATGAAGCATAATGCGATGAAGATAAGGAAGATTGCCAACGGGAGTGTTCTTTGCGGGTTTGCGGGAGCTTCCGCAGATGCCTTCACTTTAATGGAGAGATTTGAGGATAAGCTTGAGCAGTACAGGGGAAATGTTTCCCGGGCGGCAGTTGAGCTTGCAAAGGACTGGAGAACCGATAAATATTTACGCAAGCTGGAAGCAATGCTAGCGGTAATTACTAAAGATAAAGCACTTGTGGTAAGCGGAAACGGCGATGTGATTGAACCGGATGATAATATCGTTGCAATCGGTTCAGGTGGAATGTATGCGCTTGCAGCGGCTAAAATGCTTAAGAAATACAGCTCCCTTTCGGCGGATAAGATTGTCGAAGAAGCCTTATTGACAGCATCGGAAATCTGTATTTATACAAACGATAAAATCAACGTTGAAGTAATTGAAAGCGAGAAATGAGTAAAAGCAAAGTTAAAAAAGTGAATAAAGAATACACCCCGTCCCAGATAGTTAAAGAGCTTAACCGGTATATAATCGGGCAGCACGATGCTAAGAGAGCAGTGGCAATTGCCTTACGTAACAGGTGGAGAAGACAGCAGGTGCAGGATTCAATAAGGGACGAAATCCTTCCCAATAATATTATTTTAATCGGACCAACAGGAGTCGGGAAAACAGAGATAGCAAGACGGCTTGCAAAACTTGCACAGGCACCATTCGTAAAGGTTGAAGCATCAAAATTTACGGAAGTCGGTTATGTGGGAAGAGATGTTGAATCGATGATACGCGACCTGACTGATTATGCAGTTAATATGGTAAAAACTGAAAAAACTGATGAGGTGCAGGAGAAGGCTGACGAGCTTACAGATGAAAAGATACTGGATATCCTTATCCCTCCGGTAAAGAAACCTGCACCGGCGGGCAATGCAGAAGAAGAAGTCAATAATGAAGCTTACCAGAACCAGAAGACACGTGAGTGGATGCGCGAGAAACTTAAAAACGGCGAAATGGATGATAAGATGATTGAGTTCGATGCTTCAGCAAATTCAAATATTGGCCTGCAGGTGCTGGGTCCTCTCGGACTTGATGATATGGGAATAAATTTCCAGGAGATCATGGGGAATATGATGCCCAAGAAAAGAAAAAAAAGGAAGACAAAAATCTCAGAAGCAAAAAAAATAATTGCGCAGGAGGAAGCTCAGAAATTAATCGATATGGAGGCTGTCCAGAAAGAAGCTATTGAACGCGTTGAAAATTCGGGTATTGTATTCATTGATGAAATTGATAAAGTAGCAGGGGGAGGAGGAAAAGGACAGGGACCGGATGTTTCGCGTGAAGGAGTTCAGCGTGATCTTTTACCCATCGTTGAAGGTTCAAATGTAAATACTAAATACGGACCTGTAAGAACAGATCATATCCTTTTTATTGCCTCGGGTGCTTTCCATGTTTCCAAGCCCTCTGATCTTATTCCCGAACTCCAGGGAAGATTTCCTATAAGGGTTGAACTTAAAAGTCTTACCGAAGATGATTTTGTTCAGATACTTACCCAGCCTCAGAACGCATTGCTGAAGCAGTACCAGGCACTGTTAAAAACCGAAGGTGTGGAACTGGAATTTACGGATGATGCGATAAAAGAGGTTGCAAGGATTGCTACGGAAGTTAATGAGCAGGTTGAAAATATAGGCGCGAGAAGACTGCATACAATATTGACCACTCTCCTTGATGAGATCTTATTCGATGTTCCCGATAAAGTTCCCGAAGACAGGGTTTTAATAAGCGGGAGTGATGTGAAAGAAAGACTCGAATCAATCGTTAAGAACAGGGATTTGAGTAAGTATATTTTGTAGTTTTTATTGTAAGGTAGAGCGAAACAGTGTTCCCGCCTGCTCGCCTCGCTTCTGGCTCGTCGGAGCGAGCTGGCGAAGCAGGTCGCTCTCTCTATTCATCATTCTTAATTACCACTCATAACAGTTACCCTGCCGTTCTTTCAATTAACAACCCCTTTGAGTTATTCCATACATATTTTTGAAGAGTAATTTTTTATAAAGACTGTTAGTCTGAACTATTGTTTATTTGAGAGTACTGCAGATGTCTAATTTAGTAATCACTCATTTGGGGAAACCTGATTTATTCACCCTAAATGAAGAGAAAACATATGGCATTCTCTTTGGCTGCAGGAGAATGTTTAAAAAATAATTGCGAGGGTTAAAATGAAGATAAAATATTTACTGACTATTTTTATGATTATCCTGCTTTCAACGTATGCTTTTCCACAGGAGGGAGCAGCGAAGGCTGATACAACAGAATCAGATTGGGACTGGCACGACTGGGAAGATTTTCACCATGATATGGAATCTGTAAAAGTAGATTTTAAAGGAAGTCCAACTGTTGACCTCCGGTACGGAATCTCCGGGATGAGTCTGGATAATTTCTCCGGGGAGTTTGCCAATCCTAATTTACTCGAGTTAAAGCTAGGCTATACAAACGAGAAAAACTATAAGTGGGAGGATAACATTATTGACTATGATTTCAAGTATCTTTTCCTCTCCAATATTTCCACTGATCTAAGTAATTCTACTCTTTCCTCATCAGAGCTTAAAAATGACACCTGGAGATTCGGAGCCGGTAAGGCATTCGGTTACGGGTACCGGATCGGCAGCGGATCAATTATTCCTTATTATTCTTATGACCTTTCGTGGTCCAGGCTGGATTTGAAGGATCAGGAAATTCCTGCCGAAGATGAAGCATTACTGAATAATTTTGACGGATCCTTCAGATTTGGTACGAACACCGAAGGCGGGATAAAAATTAAAGTAATTCCGATGCTTACGTTTGATGCCTCTTATGAGAGAGCAGTAATTTTCCCGCGGCACTTATTCTGGAAATGGCTGGGAAGCGCTGCAATAGAAGCCGGAGGACAATTTCTTGTCGATGAGTTCGTTAAACAGATAATGCATTCATCACCCTATGCAGGACCGGTAATGAGCTTCATCCTTAAAAATGCTTTATCTTATGGAATTTATGAATTAAGGCAGACCGAAATGAACTGGCCTTTCAATAGTGCCGCACCTCTTGCGTATGATCAGTTTAAATTCGGTATTACAGTAAATTTCTAGAGCGATCTTTTCTGTAAATATTAATTATGCTCCTTAGAGACGTGCATCTTTTAAGGTGCATTTTTATGGTCATGAACCAGAAGCCCATAGCCTTAGCTATGGGAAATTAAAAACAAAGCAATCCGCTCAACCGATTTATCAGTTTAATATATCCGGCGAATCCGCTAATATCCTGCCTGCCGGCAACAGAGACATGTTGAAATCGTGTATATTGTAAAGGTCGACACCTGACTTAGTCATGTGACAGAATCAATATAGAATATCGACTAACCGTTTGAACGGTTTATATAGCAAAACACAAATAGCATAGAAACTTTTAAAACAGTTACTATTCTTGTGCTTATTCAGTATTCTGCCGGGTTAGAAACCCGGTGTTAACCTTTGTTCCGGCTCCGGTCTCATTTCCTTAACAATATCCGATTGCTTCTCCCCTCTAATCCCATTCGCGGAACTGTCTCCCGCCAAGCAGATTAGCGGCTACCCATTTCTGCTATTCAAAATTAACTTTAATATTTACAATCTCTGTCCTGCTCCCGGTGCGCACAGGGGGGCCCCAGGTACCAACGCCGCAGGTTATATAATATTGAGTATATCCTTTTCTCAGGTAACCGTAGTCTTTTTCGTAGATCATCTGAGTAATAAAATTTAATGGCCACATCTGTGCGTGATGCGTATGTCCCGATAACTGCAGATCAACATTATTCTCTTCTGCCTCCTCAAGACCAAACGGAGTATGATCCATAAGAATTAATGGCAGGTTCTCATTTTTGTTAGCAAGAATATCTTTTAATGGTTTTCTGTCCTTGCCTGTAAACTGCTTTTTGCTTCGGTCATCCCGTGCGGCAATGCAGAAAGAGCTGTCGACTATAATCATTTCATCCTGCAGCAGCTTAATATTATGGCTCCTTATGAATTCTGAAGCATCGCTAACACCTACAATATACTCGTGGTTTCCTGTGCAGGCATAAACACCGTATTTAGATTTAATCCTGAAAAAAGATTCTCCTATCCCCCTGGCTCTAAGCCAGGCGGATTTTTCATCAACAAAATCACCCGGGATTAAAACAATATCCGGATTAAGATCATTTGATTTATCTATAATTCTGCCCAGCAGTTTTTCATTATTCATAGCAGTAAGATGGATATCTGCAAAGGAAACAATCCTTAGTTCATTTAATGAGGATGATCTTTTATCTATTGTAATCTCAAGGTTTTTAACATTTAATATCCTTGTATTGATATAGCCTGCAATAACTATTACTGATGATAACGCTATAACAGCTATTAGAATTCCGAATTTCCATATATCGTAATTAGTTGCTACGGAAGCAGGGAAAAATGAAAAGAAGTAATTTAGTAATCTCAGCAGATCTAATAATACAATGCTTAGAATGAAATAGAGCATGAAAGCAAACCAGAAAGAACCGATCCATTGCAAAGTATCATACAGGATTAAAGGTATCCGCTCCGTGAGAATTTTTGAAATAATAAATGAAAGAGAAACTATAAGGAAGAGAATTAAGTATATGATCTTTAAGTGAGGGTATATCGTTAATGCCTGCCAGCCCCGGATGAAGATATAATAGTTAACCGCTGCATATACTGCAAAAAAAACCGAAAAAAAGACAATCATTTTTATCCCGATAATTATTTTAATATTTGACCGCTGGAGTTCTTTTTTTCATACTTTTGTAATATTTACCTGCTATTTATATACATCAGCAGGAAAGTATCATTAAATTTTCCTATAATGTAAAATGTGACGGATGGCACCAAAATTGCTAAATTTCTGTCGAACGTTCAAAATCAAAAGGAGCCATAATGGAATACATTGAAATTGGAGTAGTCCTCTATCTCTCTGTTCTTGTCATCATTGCCCGCACAAACTCGAAAAAGGTAGCCAGGCAGATGAAAAAATTGAGTGTTAACAGATAATAAAATATCAACCAAATTTTTAATTAAAAAATTACATTTGCAAATGGTGAGATAATTGAGTTCTCACCTTTTGTATTTTAAAGAAGAATTACGCCGCCGCCGAGACAGACTTCATCATCATAAAATACCGCAAACTGACCGGGTGCAATCCCTTTATCAGGTCTGTTAAGCGTAACCAGTGCTTGATCTTTTCCGGAAAATTCTAATTTACAGTTATAAAAATTAACACCGTGCCTGATCTTTATCCTATAATCTTTTCCTTCAGAAGGACATTCATTTATCCAGTTAAACTTTCCGGCTTCAAACTGAAGTCTATCCCTGATAGCAGTATTCTCGTGCGAAATAAAAATTATATTTTCTTCAATATCTTTTTTAACGACATACCAGGGACCTCCGCCAAGACCCAGTCCTGAACGCTGCCCTATTGTATAATAGTAATAACCATCATGCACACCCATCACTTTGCCCGAAGCAATATCTATGATCTCACCCTTTTTAACACCGAGATGATGCTTTATAAACTCCGCAAACTTTATCTGTCCAAGGAAACAGATTCCCTGGCTGTCTTTTCTGGTTTTATTAGGAAGATCGGTTTTTTCGGCCAGTTCTCTTACGTCGGATTTATTAAACCTGCCTATAGGGAACAAAGCTCTGCTTAACTGCTGCTGAGTCAAATAAGCCAGAAAATAGGTCTGGTCTTTGACCGGATCGGGCGATCTTTTAAGAGTGAATTTTCCATCATCTACTTCCACTCTTGCATAATGTCCGCTTGCAACTTTTTCAAATGAGCTGTCGATTTTCTCATAAAACTGACCGAACTTAATTAAGCTGTTGCAGAATACGTCAGGATTAGGGGTACGGCCCTCTTTTATTTCTGTAAGCGTGTATGTTACAACTGTATCCCAGTATTCATTTTGCAAGGGAAGTACTTCAAGCGGAACACCTAATTGCTTACATACCCCGCGTCCGTATTCAAGATCCTCCTCCCAGGGGCATTCACCTAGGAAAGAGAATTCATCCTGCAGCCATATCTTCAGGTAAAAAGCTGTAAGATCGTGGCCTTCGTCTTTTAATAATTTTAATGCGACAGAGCTGTCAACCCCGCCGGATAATAAAACAGCTATTTTCATAAATAATAATTTCTATCAGTACATTGAACCGATCGTCAAATTAAGGTATTATAAATTTATTTTCCTGGACTTAGCGCCTTTGCGTCTTTGTGGTGAATTTATTTTGCCATGAAGTCGTTAAGACACAAAGAAAATTTACCATTTCAATTTTAGTATCTCAAATATGGAAAGGTGTGTAAACTATTAAGTCAATTCAACAGGTTAATTCTTTTTATCATCCTTTTTGTTTTTCAGGCCGAGTTTGTCAACGATATCATCGTAAACCTTACGCGGAACTTTACTAAGCAGGAGCGTCTGAAGTTTATCGGAATTTCTTAACTTGTTGAAAAATCCTATACAGACCTGGTTCTTCCTGTCGCATACTTTCATCACACCTGAGAATCTGCCTTCAAAAATACCCCCTGTAAGTGTCTCAACATCACCATAATAAATAGTGAATTCCTTTTTAGAAAAAATAAAATCTGTGCAGACCATCTTCTCTTCATCAGCCTCAATTTTATAGGGTATAATTTTGTAGAGATTAAGGTAGTGTTTGTTTAACAGGTATATCATCAGCAGAAGCAGTATAACCGGAATCAGGTAAACCAGATTTTTATCGAGATTCACGACTGCCGGAACGAGATATATTGAAAGAATGATCGTCACAGGGATATTTCCAAAGCGGAATATGAGTTTATAGAAATATGGATAAGTAAAACGCTGCATTGTCAAATCAATATTAAACACCATAAAATAAACATTATACCGTTTAAATCTTATTGGTTTTATTTGATTTTCTTCACATAAAACCAATTACGTAAAGACTCAAATACATGTAATTTATTAATTTTTTTACGGTATTCTGATATTTAAGAAGTTGTAATAAATGCCATTATGCCGGGTAGGACTTTCTGTAAACACCTATTTTGTACAGACATGACTCCTGATAACAGACGGCCTAATTAAAGACCGTTTTGGAATGGAATGCCTTGAACTAGAATCAGGTTCAGTTCAAGTTTAAGTTCAAGTGAGGGGGAATCACTCAAAACTGATATTTACCACATTATTAAGTTCCACTTTCACTCCGGGGAGATTTTCTACAATCTTTTTAATTTCTTCAAGGTTTTTAGGATTCTGCTGCTTAAACATTTTCAGCTTTTCCGGATTATCAAGCAGTTCATTAAAATTGATATCAAATAATGTTACCTGAGATCCCTTGACATAGCTTGCGTTAGTCTCGGTAATTTTCCCGTTAACATCAAGATTCAGAGCTATTCTCATATCTTTCATAAGTTTCAGAAGTTCATCCATACCCTCAGTATTTGAAAGAGTATCCTGCGAAGGGACTTCATTTGAAACTTCCTGATCCTTTATTAATGGTAATTTAATCGTTAATGATGCAGGTTCACCGGGGGTAAAATCAAAATGGAGAAATTCATTGGCAGTATCTTCCTGAAACTCAACTCCCTCCATATCGAGCTTTGAATTAGGATTCTGGTTGATCTTCAGGTCATTAATATTATTAAACGAGTAAATAACATTATAACCTTCTCTTCCATCCTCTTTAATTTCTTTCCCGCTGAGATATTTTATCCCGCTTCCGTATTTAGCAGTATCTGCAATAAGCTCCTCTTCTTTAAAGAGACTGAACTTATTGGTATCAACAGCAGTAGAATCAAATGATGTTGCGAAAGCTGAAATCATTTGTACAACCTGGCTGCTCATTAAAACTGATTCTTCCAGTGTTCCGGAACCATCCTTGTTCAAATGAATAGTTGTGTTTACCTCAAGGCAGCCGGTGAAAAATATTATGGTAAATAAAAACAGTATGAATTTTGTAAATATCTTTTTCATATGCTATAAAAGAAATTGTTAATTACTTTTAAGATAATGAACTCGGGAATAAAATACTCATAAAAGATTAGCTGCCAGCTCAGCCAGCACCGATCTTTCCCCTTTTTCAAGATTTATATGGGCGTATAATTTCTGTCCCTTAAAATGATCAATCAGGAATGATAAGCCATTTGACTGCGAATCAAGGTAGGGATGATCGATCTGGTAAATATCACCCGTAAATACAATTTTTGAACCTTCGCCTACACGGGTAATAATTGTCTTTATTTCGTGTGGGGTAAGGTTCTGAGCTTCATCGACGATAAAGAATATCCTCTGCAGGCTGCGTCCCCTGATATAGGAAAGCGCTTCAATGACCAGCTTATTATCCTTTATCATGCTATTTATTGCCTGGTGCTGTTTATCAGTCTCAGAAAACTGATCCTGTATTACACGAAGATTATCCCATAAAGGTTGCATATAAGGTTCTATTTTGCTCTGGACATCGCCGGGAAGGAAACCAATATCCTTATTGCTTAAAGGAACAATTGGTCGGGCTACATAGATCTGCCTGTAATTCTTCCTGACATTAAGAGCGCTGGCCAGCGCAAGGAGGGTTTTACCCGTCCCGGCTTTCCCGGTTAATGAAACGAGCGGGACATCATTATTGGTTAAGGCTTCAACGGCAAAAGTCTGTTCTGCATTCCTGGGCTTAATTCCATATATGGTGTTTTTATCTACCTTCCGGAAAAACTCCATTTCTTTGTCGAGGTAAGCCAGCACCGATCTGTTAGGATTTTTGAAAATATAATATTTATTTGGAACCGGTTCAGAATTAAGCTTTTTGATAATTTTCTTTGCTTCGATTTCGAATGGTGTCTGGAAAAGTTTTATAATTAAATCATCTTCAAAATCTTCAACTATCTCCTTCCCGCTGTAAAGCCCTTCCACACTGCTTACACGGTCGGTGGTATAATCCTCGGCGTGAATACCAAGGGCTTTAGCTTTCATCCTGAGATTTACATCTTTAGTAACCAGTATAACGGAAGAAGAATCTTTCTGTCTTTTGACAAAATCCATGGCAACAGACAGTATGCGGTGATCGGGATTATCTTCAGTAAACAGCTCCTTTATTTCAGAACTGATTCCCCGTGAAAAACCAACACGCACCTTTCCCTTACCTTTTCCCAGTGATACTCCGCCGTTAAAAATAGCCGTACCGGTGAGAGAATCGAGTGTCCTTGCAAACTCTCTTGCGTTAAGATTTATAACCTGGCTGCCCCTTTTGAAATGATCAAGCTCTTCAATAACAGTAAGAGGAATTACTACATCATTCTCCTGGAACTGAAGTATTGATGATGAGTCGTGCAGAATAACATTCGTATCCAGGATAAAAGTCTTTGGAGCTTTTTTGTTTTTCATTTGTAATGATTTGGATTGGGGTTAGTTTTAAAAATAGAAGCTGGTTATTTATAGAGTTGAAAGTTCCCTTGGAAGATTTTAGTTTAGAAAAATAGTTAATTATCAAAATTTTCAGAATGTGTTAAAACTCAAAAAATTATTCTTCTGAGTAAATTTATTTTAGATCAATATAATAATCAAATTATTAAATTGTAAAATTGAAACTGAAATCTCTTTGCTGTATATTAACAATTCAAACCGGAAAATAATTGTCTTCTAAAAAATTAAAATTTATACATATTCTCTTTTCAACAGAGACTTTTTAGCCGCTCAACGAGTGGCTATTTTTTTGTCTAAACGTATTTGAAAGGCTGCGATTTAATGATAGACACAAAAAACGCAAGGTTAGTGCTTGAAGAGGGTTCGGAATTTACCGGGAAAAGCTTTGGATACGAGGGGAATACTAACGGTGAAGTCGTTTTTAACACAGGAATGGTAGGATACCCGGAAACAATGACGGATCCTTCTTACCGTGGACAAATACTGGTATGTACTTATCCCCTTATAGGTAATTATGGCGTTCCCGGCGATGAAAAGGAAAACGGGATGTTAAAAAATTTTGAATCGGACCGGATACACTGCCGTGCACTGATAGTTTCAGATTATTCGGAAGAATATTCACACTGGAATGCAAAACAATCTCTTGGCCAATGGATGAAGGAGCAGAAAATCCCCGGTATCACTGCAATTGATACGAGAATGCTTACCCGCAAATTAAGAGACCAGGGAACTATGCTAGGGAAAATCATTATTGATGAAAAAACAGATACAGATTTCCAGGATATAAATAAAATTGATCTTGTAAGTGAAGTATGTGTGAAAGAACCGGTTGAATATCTGCGTAATGGCAAGAAAGTCATACTGGTTGACTGCGGGACAAAAAATAATGTTATCCAGGCATTCCTTGGAAGAAATATATCAGTACTGCGTGTGCCGTATGATTATGATTTTCATAAAGAAAAGGCTGATGGAATAGTTTTATCAAATGGTCCAGGTGATCCTAAAATATGCACAACAACAATTAAAAATGCACGAAAAGCAATGGAAAGAAGTATACCTATACTCGGAATATGTCTTGGAAGCCAGGTACTGGGACTTGCTGCAGGCGCGAATACTTATAAATTAAAATACGGTCATAGGGGTCACAACCAGCCCTGTAATGAGACAGGAACGAAGAGGACATACATTACTTCACAGAATCATGGTTTCGCTGTCGAAACAGAAACACTTCCCGAAGACTGGCGTGAATGGTTCGTAAATGACAATGACGGAACGAATGAAGGAATCATTCATATTTCAAAACCGTTCTTTGCAGCACAGTTTCACCCGGAGGCTTCGCCGGGTCCAGACGACAGTGAATTCATCTTTGATATGTTTGTGAGGGCTTTATGATGCACAAAAGAGGAAAACCTAAAAAAGTTTTAATTCTCGGTTCCGGTGCTTTACAGATAGGGCAGGCGGGCGAGTTTGATTACTCGGGCAGCCAGGCAATTAAAGCACTTAAGGAAGATGGAATCTCTACGGTCCTGATCAATCCTAATATTGCAACAATTCAAACGTCTGAAAATTTTGCTGACAAAGTATATTTCCTTCCCATTCAAACTGGTTTTGTTGAAAAGATAATCGAAAAAGAACTGCCGGACAGTATCTTACTTCAGTTTGGCGGACAGACCGCTCTTAATGTAGGAGTTGAGTTATATGACAAGGGAATTCTTGAAAAGCATAATATTAAAGTCCTTGGAACACCCATAGAGGCAATAAAGGATACTGAGGACCGTTTATTATTTGCAGACAGGGTTAAAGAAATTGATCTGAAAGTTGCAACAAGTCAAACAGCACAGTCAGTGGATGAAGCAATATCAGCTGCTGAAAAAATAGGCTTCCCCGTGATGGTCAGGATTGCCTATGCTCTCGGCGGTTTAGGTTCCGGAATTGTAAATACTAAAGAAGAGCTTATTGAAAAGGCAAAAAGAGCTTTTGCATTCACAAGTCAGATTTTAATTGAAGAATCTCTGTATGGATGGAAAGAAGTGGAGTATGAAATTGTAAGAGACCGGTTTAACAACTGTATTACAGTCTGCTCTATGGAGAACATCGATCCGATGGGAATCCATACGGGGGATAGTGTTGTTATCGCTCCGGTACAAACGCTGTCTGCACGGGAAAATTTTAAGCTGCGGTCAATAGGTATTAAACTTATCCGGCATCTTGGTGTGATCGGAGAGTGCAATATTCAATATGCTCTTGATCCCAATTCAGATGATTATAGAATAATTGAAGTGAATGCAAGACTAAGCCGGAGTTCTGCACTGGCATCCAAGGCTACAGGTTACCCCCTTGCCTTTATTGCAACAAAACTTGCTCTTGGATATGCCCTAAACGAAGTTGAAAATATCATTACACAGCAGACCTCCGCGTGCTTTGAACCGGCCCTTGATTATGTTGCATTAAAATTCCCCAGGTGGGATCTGCAGAAGTTCAGGCTGGTAAATAATGAGCTTGGTTCGGAGATGAAATCCGTGGGAGAGGTAATGTCTCTCGGCAGATCATTTGAAGAAGTGCTGCAGAAAGCGATCAGGATGCTGGATTTGGGTTATCCCGGATTCGTCGGTCATAGTATTGAGTTCGAAGATATTGACGGGGAACTTTCACATCCATCCGACAAAAGAATACTGGCGATTGCGGTAGCTTTGAAAAAAGGGTACAGCATCGATAAGATTCACGAACTTACAAAAATCAACAGCTGGTTCCTGTATAAGATGCAGAATATCATCGAAACGGAGTCAAGGTTAACAGGGAAAAAACTCTCAGGTATCTCAGAAGGACTTATGCGTGAAGCCAAGATGAACGGTTTTTCCGATCTGCAGATTGCAAATCTTGTCAATGATGAAGAAATAAATGTAAGAGCGCAAAGAACAAAATTAAATGTGGTTCCCGTCGTAAAACAGATTGATACACTGGCGGCAGAATACCCGGCGCAGACTAATTATCTGTATACAACTTATCACGGTAAAGAAGATGACATTGAAACGGGGGAACCAAACCAGATAATTGTGCTGGGAAGCGGTGCTTACAGGATCGGATCCTCAGTAGAATTTGACTGGTGCTGCGTAAATGCCGTGATGGCTCTGAACAAATCGGGTAAGCGGACGATAATGATTAACTATAATCCCGAAACAGTAAGTACAGATTATGATATTTGCGATAAACTTTACTTTGAGCAGCTTACGTTTGAAAGGGTATTGGATATTTATGAAAAAGAAAAAGCAGAGGGAATAATCGTCTCAATGGGAGGCCAGATACCTAACAACCTTGCAATGAAGCTGCATAAAGCGGGTGTTAAAATACTCGGCACTTCACCCGAACAAATTGATAATGCAGAAAACCGCCATAAGTTTTCACAAATCCTTGATGATATAGATGTGGATCAGCCGGAATGGAAGGAGCTGACGGACCTGGAAGATGCAAAAAAGTTTGCAGAGAAAGTCGGTTACCCGGCTCTTATCAGACCGAGTTATGTTCTTAGCGGTGCCGCAATGAGTATAGTTCTTAATGACGAGGAACTCGCAATTTACCTTAAGAAAGCTGCGGATATAAGTAAAGAACATCCTGTTGTCATAAGCAAATTTATTACTGAAGCACGGGAGATTGAAGTGGATGCAGTAGCTGAAGATGGTAATTTGTTCTGCTACGCTATTGCAGAGCACGTTGAAAATGCCGGGGTTCATTCCGGTGATGCAACAATTGTTCTGCCTCCCCAGAGAACTTATCTTGAAACTATGAGACGCGTAAAAAATATAACAAAGAAGATTGCAAAATCATTACAGATAACAGGACCATTCAATATACAGTTTATAGCAAAAGATAATGATGTGAAGGTTATAGAATGTAACCTTCGTGCTTCCAGAAGTTTTCCTTTTGTTTCAAAAACACTGAAAATAAATTTTATTGAAATCGCAACAAGGCTGATGCTTGGTGAAAAAGTTCCGAAGATTGATAAATCATCATTCGATCTTGACTACGTGGGAATAAAAGCTTCGCAGTTTTCATTTACGAGGTTAAAGGGATCCGATCCAGTCACCGGGGTTGAGATGTCATCCACAGGTGAAGTTGCCTGCCTTGGTGATGATTTTAATGAGGCTTTCCTGAAAAGTCTTTTATCAACAGGACATAAGTTTCCCCGTAAGGCAGCTCTGCTCTCTACCGGAACACTAAAGAATAAAGCTGAACTTCTAGAAGACCTTCTGACTCTGAAAAAG
The DNA here is from genome assembly GCA_963743325.1 of uncultured Ignavibacteria bacterium. Lineage (GTDB taxonomy): Bacteria > Bacteroidota > Ignavibacteria > Ignavibacteriales > Ignavibacteriaceae > DATFVA01. The sequence continues at coordinate 192,661 of CAVUOZ010000013.1, read as the reverse complement.
ATGGGATTAAAATTTTATGGAACCAAGGGCACTGCTGATTTTTATAAAGAAAACGGTGTTGATGTAGAGGTCCTGTACAGACCCTTCGACAATAATGAACCCGGAATTCTAACATACCTTTCGGACGGGAAGATTGATCTTGTTATAAACATTCCGAAGTCTGCAGAAAAAGTTGAGCTTGACAGTGATTATATAATCCGGAGAAAAGCTGTCGATCTTAATATCCCGTTATTTACAAATGTTCAGTTTATTAAACGGTTCATTAAATCGATTGAACATTATAATCTGGATAATCTACCTGTAAAAAGCTGGGATGAATATCAGTAGGCATATGACAAACGGGGAGGGTGCAGTCGAAAGGGTCATTAATAGTCAATCATAGTCATACATAGTCATTTATTGTTAAGTGAAGGCTGGAGGTGACCGGGAGAGTGGATTACAAATTAGAAATTATAAATTGACAAACGGGGAAGGAAGCGGATCTTTTGAGAATTGAAGGATCAAGATTCAGTCATCTATTTTAGCCAATTTTAATTTTCGGTGAGAAACAAAAATCAATAATGTCATTAAAAGGATTGAAACAAGAGAAGCCTGGAGTGTTCCCAGATCAAAACCACCTTTAGAAACTGGCTTTGTTAAAAAGTCGCCGAATGTTGCACCGAAAGGACGTGTAAAAACGAATGCTATCCAGAATAGTAATATTTCATTTATCTTAGTTAGATAATGCAGTGTTACTACTACAAGTATAATGGCTGCAGTAACAAGGGCTCCGTCAAAATAACTCAATCCTAAATTATCGCTTAAAAAATCGCCGAATGCTGTCCCGAGACTATTTGAAAAAAGTATGGCTGTCCAGTAATAAATTTCTTTTTTCTTGTCTAAGATAGGATAAACACTCAGGTTGTGAAACCTTTTATTCCATAGAATTAATGTATTTATTAATAAAATAAATAGTATAAGGCTGCCAGCAGCATAACCAAGATGAAGACTTCTGTCCATAAAATCAGAGATTTCAGTTCCAAGAGTTGTTGTTCCAATTATTACAAGCCAGTAAAAAACAGGGAAATATTCTTTAGTTGTTAATTGCTGCCAAAGGACGGCCAGGAAGAAAATCAGCGTCACTGATATTCCGGCAAGATATCCAAGATTCAATGTCATTGAAGAAAAATCACCAAGTGTTTCGCCAAGAGTTGTTGCAATAACTTTCATAAGCCAGAAAAGCAGCGTTATTTCCGCAACTTTATTTGGCTTTATTTTTTCATCAGTTTCGAAATCCATATGACCTTTTTATTTCTATTTATAAATATAAATTACTTTCATTAAAATAATAGTGATAAACAAGATCGCTGCATTCCTGTTCAAATCGTTCTTCAATCGGGTCATATTTTGAATATTAATCGATTTATTAATGAAAGCAATATATAACTGGATTAAAGTAGGGAAGTATTTAAAGCGTGTGAGAAGCGTTTTGGGAAATGATCTGAATAGTACATCTGCCATTTATTACCAAATTTTTTTCTTAATTATTAAATTAACCTGGTTAGTAGTGGAAACTTCTGAGTTTGAGGAGGATTTACTCATAGGCTGACTGCGGCCGGAATTCAGGAGGAAGAAAAGATCAGACGCATTTAATTTTTTATTGCCTTTTCAAATTACAATCCTTAGCTTTTATGCTGTAAATCCTTTTTCGGGGGTCATTTAAAAATTAACGGAGGTTCAAATGAACTCTAAGAGATTTGTTATTGCCTTCATTGTGGTTTTTGTGGTGCTCGAAATAACCAACTATCTTGTTCATGGAGTAATTCTTTCTTCTACTTATGCAAGCGAGGGTGTAAAAGAGCTTTTCCGGCCTGACATGATGTCCAATATGTGGATAATCTGGGTTACCGATATAATCTGGAGTTTCTTTTTTGTCTTTTTCTTCGTTAAAGGGTATGAGAATAAAGGGATAATGGAGGGACTTCGTTACGGGTTTTATATGGGAATATTTTTTGCAATGGTTTCTGCTTATCAGACGTACGCAATGTATCCGATTCCCTACTCCCTTGCATTTGAATGGTTTATTTATGGGTTAATTCAATTTATAATCCTTGGTTATATAGTTGCAATGATCTATAAACCTGCAGAAAAAGTTGCTGCTTAATCCCCCGCAGCATAAAGGAATTATTCTCTTAGACTCCGTTCAGATGGACGGAGTTCTTTTTTACCACTTACTAAAAGGATTTTTAACAAGATTGGCATTTTTATATTTATGATCCCCGGTAACGTCTTCACCTATCCATTCTGGTTCAACAAATTTTTGATCGACTGAACTAAGTTCGATCTCTGCTATGATTAAACCAAGGTTTTCTCCCAGGAACTCATCAACCTCCCATGTGTTGCCCATAAAATTAATTTTATATCTCATTTTTTCAATAAAGGGTTTGAAACAAAGATGATCGATTATATAAGCGGCTTCGTCACAGGGAATATCATATTCAAACTCATCGCCTGCACCACTTTCTTTTTCACCTTTAATTGTAAGTTTTCCTTCCTCACCTTCGAGTCTTACCCTCACCGTTCTTCCAGGTTCGATGCTCAGATATCCCTGGCGGTAAAGGATCCCCTGGGAATTTCCTCTCCATTTATCTGAAGTTACTAAAAATTTTCTTTCGATCTCTTTATTCTGTTTTGCCATATCACTCAATTCTTTAGGATACAAATCTAAGTTATTTAGAATAAAACATTTATTGTTCGTTTCACAGGCTATAATCTTTTAGCTGCTTTTCTAAGAGAAGCTTTCCTGATAATAATGTAAAAAAAATTAACAGCCACATCAAATTTCTGCACACACATTAGAATATTAATATGAATCTTTATGAACTTTGTCGCTGAAAATAAGTGCAAAAAATTGTCTCAGATGTGAGAAATTAAAAGAATTACTCAACAGCTAATTTTCAATACTGGTAATCATTTTAGCCATTTCTTTTCATTTTCAAACAAAATTGCTGGTATAAAAGTTGGCTCAGTAAGTATTCAATATTTATGCTAATTTCTCAAAAAATTAATGGTAAGGAAAATGGAACGGAAAAAAGTAACAATTGATGGAAACGAAGCGGCTGCATACGTTGCCTATCATACAAATGAAGTTATAGCTATATATCCCATTACACCCTCATCAAATATGGGCGAATGGTGTGATGCATGGTCGGCGGTTGGCAAAAAGAATATCTGGGGAATAGTTCCCTCAGTAAGTGAATTACAGAGTGAAGGCGGTGCATCAGGGAGTGTGCATGGTGCGTTACAAACTGGTGCATTAACGACTACCTTTACTGCAAGTCAGGGATTATTACTGATGATTCCCAATATGTTTAAAATAGCCGGAGAATTAACATCAGCTGTTTTTCATGTTTCAGCAAGATCTGTAGCAGCACAGGCATTATCTATTTTTGGGGATCACAGCGATGTAATGGCTACCCGTTCCACAGGATTTGGTCTCCTGGCTTCCAATTCAGTTCAGGAAGTTATGGATTTTGCTCTTATCGCACAGGCTGCAACCCTCGAAGCGAGAGTTCCTTTTGTTCATTTTTTCGATGGGTTCAGAACATCACATGAAGTTATGAAAGTTGAGCAGCTCACTATTGAAGATATGCACGCGATGATGAATGAAGACCTTGTTATTGCTCATCGGAAAAGGGCATTATCTCCTGATAATCCGGTGCTTCGAGGAACTGCGCAGAACCCTGATGTATATTTCCAGGCAAGGGAAACCGTAAATCCTTTTTATGATGCATGTCCGGCTATTGTGCAAAAACAAATGGATAATTTTGCAAAGCTTACCGGGAGAGCCTACCACCTGTTTGATTATGTCGGTGCTCCCGATGCTGAAAGAATTATTGTGATAATGGGATCCGGTGCAGAAGCAGCAGATGAGACGGTTAGATATCTACAGTCAAGAGAAGAGAAAGTCGGACTTGTGAAGGTTAGATTGTATCGTCCGTTCTCAGTTAAGCATTTTGTTAATGCACTTCCGGCAACAGCGAAATCTATTGCAGTGCTTGACAGAACCAAAGAGCCCGGTGCATCAGGCGAACCTCTTTATCTTGATATCGTAAACGCTATCTCGGAAACATATAACGAAGGCAGTCTTCAGTTCGCATATCCGAAAATTATTGGCGGACGTTATGGGTTATCCTCCAAAGAATTTACTCCTGCAATGGTTAAAGCAGTTTTCGATCAGCTGAAAGAAGCAAAACCAAAGAATCATTTTACCGTTGGAATTATTGATGATGTAACGAACACAAGCCTGGAATCAGATCCTGCATTTTCTGTCGAAGCAAAAGAGACTTTCAAAGGAAAGTTTTATGGACTTGGGGCTGATGGAACTGTTGGTGCGAATAAAAACTCAATTAAAATTATCGGTGAAGGAACTGATTATTTTGCCCAGGGTTATTTTGTTTACGATTCTAAAAAATCAGGCTCGGGTACAGTTTCTCATCTTCGTTTCGGACCAAAAGAAATAAAATCTTCTTACCTGATAAATAAAGCAAACTTCATTGCCTGCCATCAGCAGGTATTCCTGGAAAAAATGGATATGCTTTCTGATGCCATAGAAGGTGCTACATTCCTGTTAAATACCAAAGTTCCGAAAGATCAGGTCTGGGATTCACTTCCGGAAAAAGTTCAGAAAGATCTGATACAAAAGAAGATGAAATTATTCGCAATCGATGCATATAAAGTTGCCAATGAAACAGGAATGGGAGTCAGAATAAATACTATTATGCAAACCTGCTTCTTTGCTATTTCAAATATCTTCCCTAAAGATGAAGCAATCGGTATGATTAAGAATTCTATCAAGAAAACATACGGTGCAAAAGGCGACAAAATTGTTGAAATGAACTTTAATGCTGTCGATCAAACTCTTTCCAATATGTTTGAGGTTAAAGTCCCCAATAAAGTAACAAGTAAGATTCAGCTTCAACCCGCTGTTGTGGGCAATGTCCCTGCGTTCGTCAGAGAAGTAACTGCAGAAATGATAGCAGGACACGGAGATTTAATACCTGTAAGCAAACTTCCCAAGGATGGTACTTATCCCACAGGCACAGCACAATATGAGAAGAGAAATATTGCTCTTGAAGTACCGGTATGGGACGATGAAATATGCATACAATGCAACAAATGTGTAATTGTTTGTCCTCATGCAACTATACGTTCAAAAGTATTTGAGGAAAAATATATAAAGGGTGCTCCGGCTGATTTCAAAGCTGTTAAATTCAGAGCCAAGGATTACGGCGAAGGAATGTATTATTCACTCCAGGTAGCTGTTGAGGATTGTACCGGGTGTACACTCTGCGTCGACGTTTGTCCTGTTAAGAATAAAAAAGAAGTGAAGCTGAAAGCTATAAATATGAAAGAACAGCTTCCTTTAAGAAAAACAGAAAGAGCAAACTGGGATTTCTTCCTGACGCTGCCTGAACTAGACAGAACTAAAATAAATGTAAGCAAAGTTAAAGATTCTCAGTTTCTGCAGCCGTTATTTGAATTCTCCGGTGCCTGTTCAGGCTGCGGCGAAACTCCTTATGTGAAATTAGTGAGCCAGCTTTTTGGCGACCGTGCAATTGTTGCAAATGCAACAGGCTGCTCATCGATTTATGGCGGGAACCTGCCTACAACTCCCTGGACTGTAGATAATGAAGGAAGGGGGCCGGCATGGTCAAACTCGCTGTTTGAAGACAATGCGGAATTCGGATTTGGGTTCAGGCTTGCGATTGATAAGCATAATGACCAGGCAAAGATTTTACTCCAGAAACATACAGCAGAACTGGGTGAGGAGCTCGTTACTGCCTTGCTTAATGCAGATCAGAAAGATGAAGCAGGGATTTATGAACAGCGTGAAAGAGTTAGAACTCTGAAAGAAAAACTTAAAACAAAATTAAATAACGGTTTGGATTCGGAAGCAAGAAAAGATTTTGTACACCTTGAAAGTCTTGCGGATTATCTTGTTAAAAAATCAGTCTGGATAATGGGCGGTGACGGCTGGGCTTATGATATAGGTTACGGTGGACTCGATCACGTCCTTGCTTCGGGAAAGAATGTAAATGTACTGGTTCTGGATACCGAAGTTTACTCAAACACAGGCGGCCAGATGTCGAAATCTACTCCGCGGGGTGCAGTTGCAAAATTTGCAGCAGCCGGAAAACCTTTGGCAAAGAAGGATCTTGGTCTGATGGCAATGAGTTATGGTAATGTTTATGTGGCTAAAATTGCTATGGGTGCTAATGATACACAGACTTTGAGAGCTATTCTTGAAGCTGAAGCTTATGATGGGCCATCCCTGATAATTGCATACAGTCATTGTATTGCACACGGTATAAATATGGGAACAGCAATGCAGAACCAGAAAGCTGCAGTAGATTCAGGTTACTGGCCGTTATTCAGGTATAATCCTGATGAGGCAAAAGCAGGGAAGAATCCATTTAAGCTGGAATCAAAAGGATTAAAAATTCCTTTGAAAGATTATGCATATCTTGAAACAAGATACAAAATGCTCACAAAGTCTCATCCGAAAGAGGCAGAGAATTTAATTAAAGAAGCACAGAACGATGTTGTAGTAAAGTGGAAGATGTATGAAAAGATGGCTGAGGATGGTAAACCGGAAAATAAAGAATAAGATTTATTGAAGAATAAAATTAAAGGAAATTAAAATGGATCTTTCAACAAACTATCTGGGTTTACCGTTAAAAAATCCTATAGTCCCATCAGCAAGTCCATTATCCGAGGATATTTCGAATATTAAATTAATGGAAGATGCCGGGGCAGCAGCTGTAGTTCTGTACTCCCTCTTTGAAGAGCAGATTGAACATGAATCACTCGAACTGAACTATTTTACCACGATTCACAATGAAAGCTTTGCAGAGGCCACCACTTATTTTTCAGAACCCTTTGGATTTAAGACAGGACCTGAAGAATATCTCGAGCACATAAGGAAAGCCAAATCCGCCGTTGATATTCCCGTGATTGCAAGCCTCAATGGTAAATCTCTTGGCGGCTGGGTTGATTATGCAAAGAAAATCGAATCAGCCGGTGCGGATGCTCTTGAATTAAATATTTACCTGCTGGCAGCCGATGCTTCAAAGAATAGTACGGCAGTTGAAAATGATTATGTGGAAATTGTGAAGGCTGTTACTTCAAGCATAAATATACCTGTTGCAGTTAAAATGCATCCATATTTCAGTTCAGTGGCTAATATGGCTTCACAGCTTGATAAAGCCGGTGCTAAAGGACTACTGATGTTCAACAGGTTTTATCAGCCTGATATTGATCTTGAGACCCTTGAAGTTATTCCAAACGTTTTGTTAAGTACTCCCATGTCAATGAGACTCCCTCTGAGATGGATTGCCATTCTCTATAAAAAAATAAATGCTGACCTGGCAGCAACAAGCGGAATATATTCAGAGACGGATGTTATCAAGATGATTATGGTTGGAGCAAAAGTTACTCAGATGCTTTCCTGTCTCCTTAAATTCGGTATTGGTCATATTTCAGATGTGCTAACTAAGCTTAAATTCTGGATGGAAGTAAATGAATATGAATCGATTGAACTTATGCGCGGAAGTATGAGTTATATGAATGTGGCTGACCCGTCTGTATTTGAACGGGCAAATTATATGAAACTTCTTCACTCATATAATAAATAATAATAGTAATTCTCTCATTAAAAAGCTGCCTGTTAACGCAGGCAGCTTTTTTAGTTGTATACCCATAAGGATCCGGTTCAGGTAGTAGCACCTGATTAATTCTCTACTTCATCAACATCTGCCTGGAACTTTTCTATCCTGCGAGGGTACAGTGAATGCCTGGGATCTGATAGCTTTAATCCGGTTATGAACCGGAATTGCCATTACTTATGTATCTGTGGGCAACATTTTCTTTGATAAAGGTTAATTATGAACGGATCAGGACGGATGGCTCCGGATTTGCCTGCAGGCATTCTCTCACCGGAACTTGTGATGCTGCATATTCTATTAAAATTTTGGAAATAAAGGCTTAATTTATATTTAAAGGGAGTTTTTTGTCCATTAATTTGTTTGCATATGACAGTTTTTAAACCAGGAAAAGTGACTAAGAAAATGAAAAAATCTCTTTTAGAACCAAATACTTGTTTTTATTTGTCGTTGTATTTACTTTTACGGAGCGCAAAAAAATCCCATAAATAAACTAGTAGTAAAAGATAATAATTATAATTCTTGATGAGTCCTATGCCCAAGATAAACCTAACTAACAAACCGACATCTGAACAGGTGAGAATTCTTAAGGATTACCTGAGTAGAAGATCTCAGCATCAGAGTCAGGGGGATATCAAATTGAGCCAGGTTGTCAAAAGATTTAAACATAAATCTTTGATGTCTGATAAGGATAAAATGGCTCACTTCAGAAAGCTGTTAAGACTGGCTTCTGAAGTCGAAAAAACAAAAAAGGAAGAAAAAAAGTAAGGAATGTAGGGGAACGCATTCCTGTTTTACCCGATTAACAATAATATTAGCTGATATTGTGGCAGCCTAAAAACTTTATGGATTCTCAGCACTTATATTGTAAAATCACTTCCAGTTACTTTATAAAATACCCTTATTCATTCTTTGAATGAAAACTCACCATAATGACTTTCCTGAAGGTGTGTATTATTTAATGATGTGTCTATAAGGAATTTAGACGGGTTACTTTAATCCTTTTCACGCGGTTGAAGAAGTTTTGCAATTAATCCTGTCCATCCGGTTTGGTGTGAAGCACCCAGCCCTTCACCGGTATCTCCATTGAAATATTCATAAAACAGGGTGTAATCTTTGAAATTTGGATCATACTGGAGCTTTTCATTTTTGCCATAAACAGGTTTTTCACCCCCGGGGTTTTTTGTAAATATTTTCGTTATTCTTTCAGTAAGCTTATTAGATATTTCCTCAAGAGTAAATTGATTACCGGATCCGGAGGGATATTCAACTTTGAACTCATTCCCATAGTAATGATGAAATCTCTGAAGCGATTCGATAATTAAGAAATTTGCCGGAAACCAGACTGGTCCTCTCCAGTTTGAATTACCTCCGAATATCTTTGTTTCGGCCTCCGCGGGTTCATAATTAATCAGAAATGTATTATTTCCCAGTTCCATTGAATACGGATGATCTTTATAAAATTTTGAAAGTGATCTGACACCGTATTCTGAAAGGAATTCGGTTTCATCCAGCATCCTGTACAATAATCGCTTCATTCTGTGTCCTCTGAGCAGTGACAGAAGTCTTCTATCACCCTTGCCAGGTACATGCCAGCGTGATACCAGTGAAGCGAGATCCTTACGGTAATTTAAAAACCAGTCAAGCCTGCTTGAAAATTCGGGAAGTGAATCAACCAGATCAGGTTCCAGCACTTCCACAGCAAACAAAGGAATTAATCCAACCATTGAACGGATTTTAATCTGTATATCATTTTTCACATCAAGATGAAGAACATCATAAAAGAATTCATCCTGTGCATTCCATAAGTCTATTCCTTTGTCGGCGATATTAGCCATGGCTCCGGCAATATATAGAAAATGCTGGAAAAACTTTGAAGCCATATCCTGATAGGAGGGGTTGTGTCTCGCAAGCTCAATTGATATTCTCATCATGTTTAGGCAATACATGGCCATCCAGCTTGTTGCATCCGCCTGCTCTATATGTCCGTCTCCGGGGAGTTCAGTGCTTCTGTCGAAAATTCCGATATTATCTAATCCCAGAAAGCCGCCCTGGAAAATATTCCTGTTTTGCGTGTCTTTTCGGTTTACCCACCAGGTAAAATTCAATAATAATTTATGAAAGATTGATTCCAGAAACTGAAGATCCTTTTTCCCGTTTGCTTTTTCATCTATCTTAAACACACGCCAGGCAGCATAAGCATGGACCGGCGGGTTAGCATCTGAGAAGTTCCACTCATAGGCCGGAAGTTCACCGTTCGGATGCATATACCATTCTCTTGTAAGCAGAAGCAGCTGTTTTTTGGCAAGATCCGGGTCTATCAGGGCAATAGGTATACAGTGGAATGCAAGATCCCATGCAGCATACCAGGGAAATTCCCACTTATCCGGAATTGAAATAACATCTTCATTATTCAAGTGAACCCAATCACTGTTTCTTCCGTTTAGTCTTTCCTCGGGAGGTTTTGGCTGAGCGGGGTCTCCATTAAGCCACTGAGAAATATCGAAATTATAATATTGCTTATTCCATAGAATTCCGGCAAATGCCTGCCTTTGAATCGCTCTTTTTTCTTTGTCCTTTATATCCTTTTGAATCTCCTCGTAAAAGTATTCCGTTTCCTGGATTCTTTCATCAAAAATGTCTTCAAATTCTTTTAGAAAATCTGTTTGCCTGTGTGAAGTCAGTCTGAGTCGTAATGATTTAGAAGATTTGCTGCTTACCTGGATTTTATAATCAATTCCGAGTTTAGTTCCTTTGTTTTCACTTGAGACCGCATCTTTAATTCCATTTATAATATATTCATTCAATCCGTCTTTAGTCTTGGATGAATTTGTTTCATTGTAAAAGCGCTGCTTATTGGTCTCATTTTCACAGAAAAGAACTTCCCCATTTTCATAGTAGAGGTAATATTGTCCTAACTTTTTATGATCTATTTCAACCAGATTGCCGCGTTTTTTGGCCAGGCCTGGCTTGTAATCATCATAACCCCAGGCCCAGGTATTTCTAAACCATAATTGGGGTATAATATGAAGATCAGCGCTGGTATTTCCACGATTAAATGCTGTTATTTTAATCAGGATATCTTCAGGATTATTCTTGGCATATTCAATGAACACATCAAAATATTTATCATCCGAAAAAATCCCGGTATCAATTAGTTCATATTCACCCTGCTGCCTGGATCGTTTTTGATTTTCTTCGATAAGCTGTTTATACGGAAATTCATTCTGAGGATATTTATAGAGCATCTTCATGTAAGAATGTGTAGGCACATTATCGAGATAATAATAATATTCCTTTACATCTTCCCCGTGGTTTCCCTGTTTACCCGATAAACCAAAAAAAGTGTCTTTGATTATCGGATCCCTGCCATTCCATAGTGCAAGTGAAAAACAAAGCAGCTGCTTCCTGTCACAAATTCCTGCGATACCTTCTTCACCCCACCGGTATGCTTTACTTCTGGACTGATCATGAGTGGAATAATTCCATGCATCACCATTTGTGCTATAGTCTTCACGCACAGTTCCCCATTGCCTTTCGGAAAGATAAGGTCCCCATAATTTCCAATCCTTCTTTCTTGCCGTATATTCAGAAAGACGTTCCTTTTCTTTATTCATATTCAGGTTAAGCTGGAAGCTATTTCATTTAAAAAATTATTATTACAAAACTTAAATTAATTTAGAGATTTAATTACATTTAATACAGTGTTTTTTAAGACTAACCAATTTGGAATCAAATCTCTCACAAATATCTTTAATAAAGTATAATCTACTGGTGATATATGAACAGACCATATTATTTCTTAACAGTAATAATAATAACAATATTACTTTTATCATGCGGTGAGAAAACTAATAATGATGTAAAAAGCACTAAAACTATAGGTGTCAGCCTTTTAACACGCGGACATATTTTCTATCGTGACCTGGAAGAGGGATTGAAAAATGAGGCAGACAAATATGGATACAGCTTAATCATTACATCTGCTGACTGGGATCTTGGAAAACAGATTTCGCAGATTGAAGATTTCATCTCACGCAAAGTTGATGCTATTATTATCTCCCCGGTTGATTCCAAGGGTATCGGTTCAGGTATTGCCGAAGCCAATAAAGCCGGAATTCCTGTATTTACAGCAGATATAGCTGCCGAAGAGGGAAAAGTTGTTTCACATATTGCTTCAGATAATGTTCAGGGCGGAAGACTTGCCGGGGAATATCTGGCAAAAGTATTAAATGGAAAAGGAAATGTTGCAATCATTAATCAGCCTGCAATAACTTCGGTTCTTGACAGGGTTGCTGGATTCAGAGAAGCTGTAAATAAGTATCCTGATATTAAAATTGTTGCCGATGTAAACGGACAGGGAGTCCGTGACAGATCCTTGCAGGCTACAGCAGATGTACTTCAGGCTAATCCCAAATTAAATGGAATCTTCGGAATAAATGATGATACTGCTCTTGGAGCTCTTGATGCTGTAAAGCAGTTCAACAGGAAAGGAATTGTTATTATTGGTTATGATGCTACGCCTCCTGCAGTCGATGCAATATTAAAAGATTCACCGCTGAAAGCCGATGTTGTGCAGTATCCAAAGAAAATAGGGGCTAAAACCATAGACATAATTAATGAGTACTTTAATAATAAAATTGTACCTAAAAATGCACCTGTGGAAGTCGGAATAGTTGATAAAGCAGCCCTTCAAAAAGAAAATTCTTCTAGATGAATAAGCTGCTGGAGATGAGGGATATTGTAAAACAGTATCCCGGTGTTTTGGCATTAGATAAAGTCTCAATTGATTTAAATCCAGGTGAGGTTCATTGTCTCATTGGTGAAAACGGTGCCGGTAAATCAACACTGATGAAAGTCTTAGCCGGCTCATTAAAAAAAGACAGCGGGGAAATCTTTGTAAATGGGGAAAAGGCAGAATATAACTCTCCCTCCGGATCTCAGGCTCTCGGAATAAGCATTATTTATCAGGACTTTAAGCTGGTTCCGGAATTATCTGCTGCGGCAAATATTTTTCTGGGCAGAGAAATCAAAAATTCATTTTTTCTCAACAAGAAAGAAATGAATATTAAAGCCGGGGAAACTATTTCACAACTTGATGAAAGTATAGATGTGACTCATCAGGTCTATCGTCTGAGTACTGCAGAACGGCAGATGATTGAAATCGCCAAAGCAATCGTGGGTAATGTGAAATTACTTGCTATGGATGAACCTACTGCTCCGTTGACAAGCACTGAGATAAAAAATTTATTCGGGGTAATAAAGAAATTAAAAGCTGAGGGAGTCGGAATTATTTATATCTCTCACCGGCTGGAAGAAATTTTTGATATCGGTGACCGGGTTACAGTTCTGCGTGACGGTAAAATGGTTCAATCTGCAGATATTAGAGAAGTCAATAAAAATGACTTAATCAAGCTTATGGTAGGGCGGGAACTGGCAGATGATTATCCGCGCAGCAAAGCTGTAAAGGGTAATGAGATTTTGAGAGTTCAGAATTTAATTTCGGATAAAATAAATGATATTTCATTCTCCCTCTGCAAAGGAGAAGTGCTTGGCATTGCGGGACTGGCCGGCGCAGGGAGAAGTGAACTTGTCCGTGCAATTTTCGGGGCAGACAAAATTAATTCCGGTAAGATTTTCATTGATGATAAAGAAGTAAAAATTAATTCTCCTAAAGAAGCAATAGATGCAGGAATAGCATTGCTCACAGAGGACAGGAATCTGCTCGGGCTGTTTATGAATTTAAGCATACGTGAAAATATATCCGTATCAAGCCTTGGTAATATGGTGAGAGGATTTTTTATCGACAAAATGAATGAAACATCGGCGGTATTAAAGCAGTTTGAGCAATTAAGAATTAAAGCTCCGTCAATTGAAACAAGCGTGGAAGCATTAAGCGGGGGAAACAGGCAGAAAGTTGTACTTGCCCGTTGGCTGGAAACGAATTCCAATATCCTGATATTTGATGAACCTACGGCAGGAATTGATGTCGGCGTTAAATTCGAAATTTATAATCTGATTAATGACCTCGCCGGACAGGGAAAAGGTATTATTGTAATTTCTTCTGAACTTCCCGAACTGATGGGAATCTCCGATAGAATTATCGTCATGTGCGAGGGAAGGATTACAGGAATACTTTCACACGATGAAGCAGATCAGGAAAAGATACTGAATCTTGCCACTAAATTTTCTTCAAAGGCAAAATATGCAGGCTAAGGCCGGGAAAGTAAAACTTGTTGAGATAATAAGTGAATTCAGTATAGCCCTGGCTTTGATTGCAGAGATAATATTATTCTCACAGTTTTCACAGTATTTCTTCACTACAGAAAACCTGTTAAACATCTCTCTTCAGGCATCTATTACAGCAATAATAGCAGCTGGAATGACATTCGTAATATTAACTGCAGGAATAGATTTGTCCGTTGGTTCTCTTGTTGCTTTTGCCGGTATCCTTGCCACGAGTGTAATTAAAATAAATTTACCTGTATATATCAGTCTTTCACTTGGAATATTCGCAGGATTATTATTCGGGGTTTTCTCGGGATATATCGCTGGGATGTTTGTAACAAAATTTAAGATCACTCCTTTCATTGTAACACTTGCTTTAATGACAATCTGGAGAGGAGCTTCTTTTGTATATACAGAAGGAAGACCTGTATGGGAATTACCTGATGTCTTTGCGTATCTGGGAGGCGGGAGAATTATTGGAGTTCCTTTTCCTACTATAATTATGGTTATTGTCTTTATTGTTTCCCATATTGTATTAACAAGAACGAGATTTGGAAGATATGTCTATGCTGTCGGCGGCAATGTGGAAGCCGCACGACTGGCAGGTATTAATACAAACAAAATTCTCATTTCTGTTTATATAATTTCGGGGATTCTCTCGGCATTAGCTGGTATTTTACTTGCATCACGAATAAATTCGGGTCAGCCTAACGCAGGATTAATGTACGAACTTGATGTTATTGCCGCGGTGGTAGTGGGCGGCACAAGTCTCTTCGGAGGAAGGGGAACAATTATAGGAACATTTCTCGGTGCGATGTTAATAGCTGTACTCAGGAATGGATTAAATCTTTTGAATGTTGGAAGTTATGTTCAGCAGGTTATAGTTGGTGTTGTAATACTCCTGGCTGTATTGCTGGATCAGTTAAGAAAGAATTAACCATTATATTAAGTTAATCATAAATTCAGCATTAGCGGAAAATATACTCAAACCCTAATGTTAAGAAACCATTGTTTATTTTATTTACTTTAACATATTCGTTAGAGGAATTATAGTCATAATCGTATCCGAACACTTTATCATTTGGAATAGAGAATGTCAAATCCATAATAAAATGCTTAGATATTTGATAACCGGCTCCCACGCAATACAGGATAAAGCTTTTGTCATAACTTACAGATACCCCATGAGCAAAGCCTGAGTTATTAAAAAAATCTACTCCTAATACTCCATAAATTCCTTTATATAAATTAGCTTGTAAAAATATTCCAAAATCAGCGCCGTAAAAATCTTCATTAACATAAGAATAACCAAATTGAAGATAAATTCTATAGTTATCGGGGAATCCCAGGCCAAATGTATAATGGAAATTAAGTATGCCTCCACCAGCTTTTACAGTATTTCCACTAATGGCAGTCCTTAAGAACATGAAGAATAACTCATACCTTATGCCAAAAGCAAAGCTTTGTTTATTATAATCATCAGCATCTGATTTCGAAGCTGTAGTATCAAAATTTTCAGACCATGAGGAATGTCCAGCATAATTATTGAAGTGTTCTGTAATTTTCTTTCCAAAAGAATTTTCAGATGACTTAAAGTCAAAAATCCTGACAGGTATGGAATATGATTCATCTTTAATTTCAAATTCATAATTAATGTCATTATACTTTTCCGAAATACAATCAGGATAGTTTTTTATTGACCTTTCTGCTGGACTAGCTGACCTGTAAAGTATTGCATTAGATTCTTCTCTATGTGAAAAATTTTCTCTCCCACAAGAGGATGAACTATCTGTTAAAAAGAAAAAAAATATGAGAAGGCATATTAATTTTTTCATTTTAACTCCCAGGAAAAAGTCGTTAGTTCCCGGCAATAAAGACTAAAATAAACGGGATGCAAAAAATGAGTGGTTTCATAACATATGATCCCTTTTTGATAAATCATAACAGTAATATGAGGAAAGACCTGCATAAATCATTACCCTTAATCCTTCTAAATTTAGGTATTATTTATAATAAATACCATTTGATATCTCAGCCTCATTTTTGATGTTGACCAGACTCATTTATTCTTTTGATATATGGTTTTCTTAGATTTGTACTTATGAAAAACAGAGCCATACTAATTTCCCGGATGAAAAAATGAAAAATATAGTTACCATTTTTCTATCAATCATTTTATGGATGCCTATGAATTTTGCACAGACAAACGTTGATAAATTATCAGATGCTCTTGATTCACTCACCGCGAATAGTTTTAAAAACTGGAGAATAAGTCCTGATTTGTCGAAACAAGTTGAAGGCGACCCTACCGCCGCTGAGTTCAACGATTCTAATTGGGGAATTCTCAGAGTGGACGAAAAAAATTATGAAGACTCCTGCTGGCTGAGAAAGGAAATCATCCTTCCTGAAACAATCCTCGGTAAACCGGTTGAAGGAAAGATCACTTTTCTTGTTTCGGCTGATGATTATGGATACTTCTATGTGAACGGAGAGAATAAAGGATATTTTCCCTGGGATGGCGAGTTCACCCTGACAGAAAATGCCAAACCTGGAGATAAATTTCTGATTGCAATTAAAGTTATAAATACCGGGGGTCCGCTGCGCCTTATGAGGGCAAGGATCGATATGGAAGGGACAAAAGATTTAAGGCAGTCTATCCTTGATTTCTCTTTGAGTATGCAAGCAGGACAAAAATTATTGAGCTTCGATACTTACCAAACCAACGCCCGTGTAAAAACAGACCCCGGGATAGACAGATCAAAATTAAATAAAGAAGAAAAAACAAAGCTTAACGAACTTCTTCAAAAGCTTGCAGCGGATGTCGATGTCGATGCTTTAGCTGACGGAAATATTGAAAAGTTTAAGTCATCAATGGATAAGGTTCGTTCACAACTGCAGCCTGTAAAAGAATTTGCAAAAAAGTTTACTCTTTTCTTTGATTCCAATGCTCATATCGATGCAGCATGGCTCTGGAGGGAAAAGGAAACAATAGAAGTTTGTAAAAATACATTCAGCTCTGTTTTTAATATGATGAATGCAAAACCTGATTTTACGTATACGCAAAGCGCGGCCCAGTATTATAAATGGATGGAGGATTATTATCCCGATGTCTTCCGGGGAATAAAAGTGAAAATAAATGCTGGAAGATGGGAAGCAATCGGCGGTATGTGGATTGAACCTGACTGCAACTTAATTGACGGCCCTTCCTGGATGCGCCAGATTCTTTATGCAAAAAAATATTTTAAGAAAAAACTTGGTGCCGATATAAATATAGGCTGGAATCCCGATTCATTCGGCTATAACTGGAATATGCCGATGTTCTATCAGAATTCCGGTATCGATGCATTTATTACACAGAAGATTGGCTGGAACGAAACAAATGTCTTTCCGTACAGAGTATTCTGGTGGGAATCTCCGGATGGTTCGAAGATCCTTTCATATTTTCCTTTTGATTATGTTAATACTATAACACAGGCATACGGTCTTGTCGACTGGCTGCGGCAGTTCGAAGCTAATACCGGTTTTACAAATATGCTTGTATTATTCGGGGTTGGCGACCATGGCGGCGGACCTTCGATAGAGATGATCGATAGAATTGAACACTTAAAAAAGCTCGATATTTACCCGAATGTTGTTTATGGAACCACAAAGGAATATTTAAACTGGTTAAAAAGTCAGGATCTTTCCGGTGTTCCTGTCTGGGATGATGAGCTCTATCTTGAATATCACCAGGGTACTTATACAACACAGTCAAATATGAAAAAGTTTAACCGCTTAAGTGAAATAAAATTGACAAATGCTGAAAAGTTCTCTTCTCTCTCTCACTTGTTGTACCATGGAAAATACAGCAGTGGTGCCCTGGAGGAAGCATGGCAGGGAGTGATGTTAAATCAGTTTCATGATCTGCTTCCCGGTTCAGGAATAAGAGAGATCTACGTTGATGCTATGAAAACTTATAAACACTCACTTGATATAGCAGATTACACAGGTAATGAAGCACTAAAAAATATTGCAGATAATATAAATACTTCTTTTGCAAAGAACGGAAAACCGGTTGTTGTATTTAATCCGCTTTCCTGGAATAGAAAGGATATTGTCCGATTAGAGCTCCCTGAAGGAGATTTAACTCATTATGCAGTTTATAATAGTGACGGGAAAGAGATCCCTTCTCAATTAATTAACGATGATACTTATAAAAACATAATTCTTTTTATAGCAGATGATGTTCCGTCCTACGGATACAAAGTGTATTATTTAAAAGAAAAAAGTAATCCCTCCGGGTCTGATAACAGTATTTTCTCAGGCAATTCAATTGAGAATGAATATTTCAAAATTACAGTTGATCCCTACAGCGGCTGGATCAAAAGCATTTACGATATAAAGAACGGAAAAGAAATATTGGCGGGAGAAGGGAACAGGCTTCAGCTTCTTGAAGATATACCGACAGCCTGGGATGCATGGAATATAGGATGGACAGGAGTAGAATTCCCGATGAACTTCAAAAAGATTGAGTTGAAAGAAAATGGTCCTGTGCGAACCGTGCTGAGCGTATATCACGATTACCTGAAACCCGGAGTTGTTAAGGATTTTCCGACTCCGAATTTTCCATCTTCATTCTTCAGGCAGGATATAATCTTATATAAAGGTATAGATAGAATTGATTTCCTTACAGATGTTGACTGGTGGGAAGACAAAACAATGCTTAAGGTGGAATTTCCATTAGCAGTCCGGGATACGGAAGCAACATATGAAATTCCTTATGGAACAATAAAACGTTCTACTCAAAGGAATACTTCCTGGAATAAGGCGAGGTATGAAGTATCTGCAATCAGGTGGGCCGATGTTTCAGACAACAGCTATGGAGTGAGCCTTCTTAATAATTCAAAATATGGTTATGATGTAAAAGACAATGTAATGAGGTTATCATTACTGCGTTCGCCTAAATGGCCTGATCCTATTGCAGACAGGGGTGAGCATCAGATCGAATATTCACTTTATCCTCATAAGGGGAACTGGGAGGAAGCAAATACGGTAAATAAGGGTTATAATTTTAATTACAGACTTATCCCATTTTTTACGGATGTTCATAAAGGATCTCTTCCCGGCGAGTACTCATTCGTTAAAATAGATGCTCCGAATCTTGTTTTAACTACTTTTAAAAAGGCTGAAGATGAAGACGCCTATATTTTCCAATGGTATGAAAGTGAAGGAAAAGATACCGAATCTGAAATCGAATTTCCCGCGATTCCGAAGAAAGTAGTAAAATCCAATTTTATGGAAGAAGATGGAGAACTGTTAAAATTTTCCGGGAAGACATTAAAAATAAATACACCCGGGAATTCTGTGATAACGATAAAGGTATATTTCAGATAAGTCAGATCCGGATTGCTATTAAGGGGCAAGCCCCACCGGTTTACCCCTGAAAGGAAAACTGATTTTATTTCAAAAGCAGCATTTTCTTTGAGGTCAAATAATCGTTGACCCGAAGCTGGTATATATAAATGCCGCTTGCCAGCTTTGATCCATCAAACTCAATTGAGTAACGTCCCGCAGGTTTCTCGGCATCTACGAGTACTGTTACTTCTCTGCCAAGCATATCGTAAATCTTTAAATTAACTAATCCTGGCTGAGAGATATGATAACTTATGGTTGTTGTCGGGTTGAAGGGATTGGGATAGTTTTGTTCGAGTATAAAGCCATTTTCTCTCTGACTATTACCAAAGTTAACATCAGTAAGATCAGAGATTTCGCGATACCATACTCCGTTTCCTAAAGTTGAAACAAAAATTCTATCATTTGAAAAAGCAATATCATTTATAACTATATTCCGAAGACCATCATTGATTTTAATCCAACTGTATTCTCCTACATTTGCCTTGTAAATTCCACCCCCCAAATCTGTGGATGCTACAGTACCCGCAAAAATCATATCATTAAACACATTAATTTTTTGAATGCTAAAAAAATTTGTCAATCCATCTGTTATTTTCGCCCAGCTATGGCCATAATCCTCGGTAACATATACCCCTGGGGATTTGCCATACACCATAGTTGTTCCGGCAAAAACCAGGGTATCATAAAATGCAAATGTGATTACGCTCCCAATCATACTGCTACTATCTGCTATCCAACTTAATCCCCCATTGGTGGATATATAGACTCCATCCCTGGAACCGGCAAATACTCTATTCAACCTTCCGCCAAACGTAAAAATTGAAACATTTTTTGGAATCCCGTTATCCTGCAGTTTCCAGATTGTTCCTCCGTCTTCAGAATAATATACGCCTGCTGCAGAGCCAACATAAATTATCTCATTAGTTACATATACTGAATTTGCAGGCGGATAATTTGGAGGATATATCATAATCCACGAATACCCATCATCATTTGATAGATATATTTCGCCCCAGCAAATAGCGAAAAGACTGCCTCCATATGTAAACAGTTTTTCAACGCCGGTGAATTCCGGCAAACCATTTCCCATTTGAGACCAATTAAAATTTGTTGATTCAGTCTGAAAACCACCATTGGATGTAGCCGAAAAAATTCTGTTCGATCTTGATATGGTACTATATGATGCCGAATTATTTAATCCATTATTAGACAGTATCCAGTTTATACCTGTATCAGTTGAAATACATATACCAAATTGCGATCCGGTTATTATATCCTCACTATTTACAATAATTGCCGACAGGTAGGGATACTTTGCTCCATCATTTGCAAGTTCCCATGAATTTCCCTCATCCTGTGAAATGTAAATACCCCCCGCAAGTGAACCAGCTAATATCCTATTGTTAAAATTCGTTAGTACCGAGATGTATAAACCGGTTAAACTAGAATCGGAAGAATACCAGATATTACCTTTATCTGTGGAAATGAATATACCATTCTCAGTGCCAGCAATAATTTTATTTTCTCTTATCACTAAAGAATGGACATAAAGATTTGTCAACCCGGAGTTAATCTGTTCCCAATTCATACCACTATTTGATGATCTATAGACCCCGTCTCCGGTAACGCCGGCATACAGGTAGATTGAATCCTCAACAATCGAAGCTATCACCTGATTGGCCAATCCATTACTTCGTGATTCCCAATGATTTCCGTCATCGGTGGATAAGTATACCCCGTGCCCAAATGTCCCTGCATAAATATTATTCCCGGAAGGAGCTATTGACATCACTATTTCATCAGTCAGACCGCTTTCATTCCAGTTGCTGCCAAAGTCTGATGAAACGTAAATCCCATAATATGTGCCGGCAAAAATTCTGTTATTATTTTTTGCAATGGTGTTAATATATCCGTGTGTTAATCCATTACTGGACTGGTACCAGGAAGTACCATCATTATCTGAGACGAAAACTCCTCCGCCAAGACCCCCAGCATAGATTTTATCAGAATCTTTCAGTAGAGCATTTATTTGGCCACCGCAAGGGCCTCCTGTAGAAATCCATTGGGCAAAAGTTATTCTACCGGTATTTCCTAAAAGTAAAATGATGAAAAGTAAATTGAGATTATGACTTAAAATATTCATTCAATGCCTCAAAGCGACAAAAGTTACGCCAAACGAAATCTGATGGTTATTTATAATTGCTTTATTGTAATGATATGTATAGGTAAAGTTTACATTTATATTTTTCGAAATTATGTATTTAAAGCCGAAACCAATACCTGCAGTAATTGATGACCCATCATCTAATGTCGAAGGATTTTTTTTGTACTCTGTTGGTATGTCCTCAATATTCTGATAACCTCCTTTTTCAAAATTTTTTCCTTCTTCAAAAGCCCCCGAAATATTAAAACCGAACATAGCAGTCAGAAAAGGTGAAACTTTCCCAGGAAAAAATAAATAATCAACAATTATGTTAACAGGAATTATTTTATACTCAACTCTTTCAATTACTGTATGTTTAATGAAAAACTGGTTGAAGTAACTTGAATAATAATAGCTTTTTCTTTCATAAGAATTATTATCATACAGAGTTGAAAATCCAACAGAAAAGCCAACATCAATATGCAAACTTAAGTACTTTTAACACTAATGATAATTGAAGAGCCAATTTCATCAAACGTATTTGATGTCAGCCCAACTGAAAGGTTATAATTAAAGTACGATAATGGTTTAGCATTAATAGAGTCTTGTGCGCTAATTTGAAATGAATAAAGAACAATTATATAGATAAGATATTTCATATTAAGTGTTATTTAATCTAAAAAATTTAGAATTTGTATCGCTGATATGCAATTTATAACGAAATGCCTGTTTATATTGGTTCATAATAGTACGAGCTTCCATTCATAATCATTGTATTGACCAATTATAGGAGTACAAAACAATCCAATTAAAAAAATAAATGGACCTTTTCATAACTGCCACAGTTCAAAAATCGCAGACATGAATAATTTTTAGTTAGTCACACTTAATCGAAAATTGTAGTCAGCCAGTTTATTGTTTTATACTGGCCGACCTTTAATCTTTATTTTATCTTTGGTATCATTTTATACTATTTGATTAGTTGCATTTTCTTAATATCGGTGAACTTATTTGCATTGATTTTATATATATATATCCCAGATGGCAAATCGATTGCATTGAAATTCACTGAATGATAACCTTCTTGTTGAAATCCATTTACTAGTTCTGCTATTTCTTGTCCAGGGATATTGAATATCTTTAGGTTTACATAGCCTGGTTTTTCTAGACTATATGTAATTGAAGTAGATGGATTAAACGGGTTTGGATAATTTTGCATTAAATTATATTCAGCTGGATAAAAAGTATTTTTTTCTTTAATACCGGTTAAGTTATCCCGCTTGAGGAATACAGACCTTAATTCCAGGGAACCATCCCAACCCTTGTATATCGTGTATTCAGGAATAATCTCGGCTTTTCCATCACCATCAATATCAGCAATATCAACTCTGTCCAACGATTGATAAACATAGATGGGATCAAGCACCGGCATTTCTTTTACAAAATCCATATAATAATTTCCATTTCCGTCATACTTAAATCCAAAAGCCAAATTAGCATTGGTCAGGAACAATTCTTTTTCCCCGTCCCCGTTAAGATCAGTATAGCGGAGTTTCCCATAAATCATCGAGAACAAACCTCTTATATCTATCTGGTAAACCTGTTCATAGTTACCGGGAGAAGAGGCTTCAAAAGCAAACAATCTTGTAACACCTCCATAAATACTGCTGCCAAAATCTCCACCTATCCATATTTCAGGTTTACCGTTTCCATCCATATCATCGGTCATAATTGTAAGGAAAGCATTATATGTTTCAAGCTCTTTTGTAAATTCAATAATATATTGTGTTCCCTGAACATATTCATATACATAGAATTTGCCGCCGATACTGCCGGTTGCAAAATTCCCTTTACCATCCTGATCAAAATCACCTGTTGATATGCCTGATGTAAAATATTCAGGCTGCGGCCTGTTATAATAAATCATCTCGTAATTGTTTATCTGAGGATTGTACTTTGCAACGTGATTGCTGTATGCCCACAGGCTATCCCCTTCACCGGCAAACAGATAATAAATTATTTCCTGGTTTCCATCACCATCAATATCGTAAAAAGTAACATCATTAAACTGATAAACGGGTGGAAATGGATTATAAGTGAAATTGAAAGTGTTTATTAAATCAGTTGATGTGTTTTGTTTATAAAATTTAAGACCAGTAAAACTAGCAGAGATTAAATCCAACAACCCATCGCCGGTAATATCCCCAAGATCAAAGAATTGTCCGCCTGAGTCGGGGAATGAATATACTTGAGTAAACAATGAGTCAATAACCTGATTGTAAATCCTTGGCTGAAAGATAAAATGTGTCTGGATATATTGAATTCCATAACCATAAATTTCATTTTTACCATTTTTATCAGCATCGACTGCAATGTAATTTACACCCAAAGTATTTACTGCCGGGATATATCCCCATTGATTATAATAGTTATCATAGGCATCAAAGTTTATAGTGTCTAATTCAATAATAAGATTTGCTTCTGAGGAATTTTCACTTTCAGGGTAAACAGATAAGTTTTTCTCCCATTGATGATTATTATAATTATCATAAATATTAACCACACTATCATTAGATACAGAAACCGTATAATTCGGGTTATTCAAGTAATTACTTAAAATATTTATCTGTGCTGTTGTGGGTAAGGATATTACAGCTAATAGAAATAACAAATGATTTTTCAAAATCATAAATTCCTCTTAATAAATTAAACCTGGGAAAGAGATTGTAAAATCCCCGCACTAAGTAAAACCGGTAGGAAAGCAATTAACAATGAAAAATTGATAATTAAAAATTTCCGTTCTGGCAGGATCAACAATTAGGAATTCATAGATATGGGGGATTTCATTTTGAAAGATCCAAAGCAGATATAGACAATCCTGCCTCATCTTTCCATCCGGAGAGAGAATAAATATTCTGCATGTTCGAATAAAGATCCGGAACAAATATTCCCCGCTCAAATATATTCAGGATGCCGCCTGTACTAAAGTCCCGCAATTATTTTGATAAATATTAGTTAATATAAACATCAAAATCAATGTAACACGGATGACCTGTCTGTCGACAGGCAGGTAAAGATAACCTGTCTGCCGACAAGCAGGTGCGGATAAACACAGTGAAAAATAAGAAGGCTCTGTTAAAAACTGCTTGACATTGTCAAAATGTTCGGCGTGACAAAAGAAATTGTTTTTTGACTGATCCCAATATGATCTCGATAAAACAGTTAAATATTACTATTTTTATGTCTGTCGCGGTTTCTGATTATTATGGAAAAATTCATCACCATTTTTCGGATGATTCCCGGCCATTTATAATCATTTAAATCCATTCATATAAAGTTCAACGCTTTTAAGTAACAAAAGTATTTATTGGCAGTCTAAAAGGGTAAAAGGAATTTATTCATATGGGCGATGGAAAATGAAAAAATTTCTACTGCTGATATTCTGTTCAACTATCCTGTTTGCTTCCTCGAGCAAAAACCAGAATAAGGTAATATTGTTGAAGGAAGTTGATAACGGGATAATAATTGACGGGGTGATTGATCCTGAATGGAACAAGGTGGATTCAGTAAGTGATTTTTTCCAGCTTCAACCTTATTACGGTAAAAATCCCTCACGTAAAACAATTGCAAAAGTATTGACGACAAAGGATGCTCTTTATTGCCTTATGGTCTGCTATGATAATAAAAATGATATTCAGGCTGGTACGGGTTCTATTGATAATTTTGACGGAGATGTGGTTTCAATAATGCTGGATTCATTTAATGATGAGAAAACAGCCTATAAGTTTGCTGTCTCCGCGTCAGGAGTACAGGCTGACTGCAGACTTCTTGATGATGCAAGAAACCGGGATTACAGCTGGGACGGTATCTGGTTTGCAGATTCAAAACTTTATGATTGGGGATATGTTGTTGAGATGAAAATTCCATATAAATCCTTTCAGTATGATGATAAAGCAAATGAATGGGGGTTGGATTTTGACAGATGGATTCCAAAACAGGCAGAGGATTTATACTGGTGTAACTATGAACAAAGTGAAGGACAAAGGATTTCTAAATTCGGAAAACTGGTCTTTGAAAACTTCAGACCTTCAGTTAAGGGAGTGAATCTCGAAGTCTATCCCGTTGGCATTTCCAAGGCTACGTTAACAGATGATAACAAATATGATGTAGAAGGAAAACTCGGACTGGATCTTCTTTATAATCCCTCACCGAAATTGAAATTTCAATTAACTGCGAATCCCGATTTTGCTCAGATAGAAGCAGATCCATTCTCTTTTAATATATCGAGATATGAATCGTACTTTTCTGAAAGGAGACCCTTCTTTACAGAAGGGAATGAAATATTTATGGCTTCGGGAAAGCAGACCAGTACGGGATTTTATTCGCCTCTTGAATTGTTTTATTCACGCAGAATAGGGAAACTACTTCCGGATGGTTCTGAAGTTCCTTTATATGCAGGTACTAAAGCATTTGGAAGGATTGATGACTGGGAATATGGCGGTTTCCTGGCTATGACAGGTGAAAAAAATTACACAGATGATGGTGTAAATTATACAGAACCGCAGGCTTATTTTGGTTCAGTAAGATTAAAAAAACAGCTATTCGGCAATTCACAGGCAGGAATTCTGTTTGTCGGTAAACAAACTAAGGATAGTACCTACGGGGTAATCGATATAGATGGGGCACTCCGCGCATCTGACTGGCAGTTAGCATATCAGCTCGCAAGATCGATTAAAAACTCAACCGGTGATTATGCAGTTTCGGCAGGGTTTACAAGACTTACTGATAATATGATAACTTTTGCACGGGGCAGATATATAGGAAATAATTTTGATATAAGTGAAGTTGGTTATGTTCCCTGGATGGGAACCGGCGAGTTGACGTCAATAGCAGGTCCATTATGGAATTTTGAAACAGGTTACATCAGTCAGATTATACTTTACGGCGGTCCTTCTTTTAATTATGAAAAAGCTGATAACTTCACCGATTACTTTGGTCTTCTGGGATTTAATATGCAGCTTAGGGATAACTGGGGTTATGAAATAAATGCTCAGCTTGGCAAAGCCAAGGATGAAGGATTGGAGTATACTTCTTATACTATTAGCTTAAGCTCCTGGTATGGTATAAGTCCCAAATGGAGCGGAAATCTTTACGGCGGATATTCCAGAACTTATAATTTTTCAAGAGAATATCTGGCGCCTTATTCGTGGTTTGGTTTATACATCAACTGGAAGGCCTCAGACATTCTGGATCTCGGAACTTCGTACGATATGTATGTTGAAGGGAATCCTGCAGGACACGTTGAAGATATAACATACAATGCACGTCCTTACTTTTCATTAACCCCGGTGAATAATTTAAATATAAGGGTGTATGTAGATAACGTATTTATTAAATCTGTTGACAGACTTGATCACGTAATTGCAGGATTCCTTTTTTCATACAACTTCTTGCCTAAATCGTGGATTTACCTTGCCTTAAATGAGGTTAGAGACAGAAGCGATGAGTTTGATAAATCGGGAAATTTACTTCCGCCAAAGATGCACACAACAGACAGGGCCGGTGTGTTTAAGATAAAGTATCTCTATTATTTTTAATACAGATATATCACATTACCCTAAAATAACCTGCTTAATTTGAATTAAAAAGTAATCATAACGCATTCAAGACGCATTCAAAACGCATTCAAAGCGCATTCAGGATATAATGAAGCCGAAAATACGGAATAAGAAAACAATTGCATTTATGATCTGTATAATTCCTAAAAGCAGGCTGCGAAAATTTCTAAATTAAAATTTATTTCACGTACAAGACCGCCGAAAGGAAACCGCACCAGTGTTTAAGTGAGAACGGTGCAGTGGTTCCCATATGAGTACCGGATACCGGAAGAGGTTTTTCTGTCCAGGTATCGGAATATTTTAACAGCTTCCCATTGAGGTCTTTCAGCTTTAACTGGTTTGCTATATGATATATTGTCAGCATTCCGAATGGGACAGAATATTTTCCGCACCATAAGGGAACAGGAGTTTTAATTTCAGGACTGCCCCATAATTCTCCTGATAAGCCCTCAATATCATTGTACGAAATTCCTGTATTAATATAAGTATCGGCGATCCTTCTGTCATTCGATGTGGCTTCCCGATGTGCATTTTCATCCTCTCCAAACGGAGAGTTATTAAAATCCTCACCATAATGATCGGCATCAGTTGAAATGAGGAAAAAAATGTCTTTACCCGGCTTCAGGTTATTTGATGAAATATAATCTCTGATTATTTCTGAAAGATCAGCAGAAATGGAATCCATTCTGTCAAACGGCATTTGTGTAACCATTATGGGAGTAATCTTAACATCACGGTTATAATACTGAAGAAAAGGAACAAGTGCTTCAATCGAATGTTCAATATCCTGAGCCTTATCGCTTACCATATAATACTCTTTATCAAGTCTGGTTTTTACAAATTCCCTCAGCGGAGATATTGCAACATCTTTATAAGGGCCTTTCCAGTACTTATAATCATCAAGTATCAGGACATTCTGAGGATCATTCATTGCCTTTCTGACCGTCCCATGTGTCACGCCGAATATAACAACCTCCCTCGCTTTTATTAAGGGATACAATGGATAGTATACTCTGCCTGCATATAAATAATCATCGTGCGGGGATATTCCACCAATGAGCAGGCCGTTATCAGCAGTTTTAGTTTCAGATTTTTCCGATAGGTATTTAATCAGCGTATCCATTTCAGCGCCGTTCCAGCAAAAACCCACATTATCTCTCACAGGGCGTACATTATTTTCCTGTGCTGAAAGCATATTATTTAAGGAGAATGTCAATACAAGAATTAATAGCAGATGAAAAGAATTTTTCATTTTTCCGGCCTTCCTGGTAATACAAGAATGTGGTATTCATTAAGTAAAATTTTCTTAATTTTCTAATGAACAAAAATATGACAAAAAATAAAAGGAAATATCTCCTATTCTATTTAAAAACCGGCGGAGGACATTTTGCCCCGGCTTCATCTCTTGCCGGCTACTTAAAACAACATCACTCCGGGGAAGTCAATCCTGTACTGATTGACGGATTTGAAAAAACCAACCGCATTGTAAAAAATCTTATTGAGGATGGATACCGCAACCTTCAGTCGAAAGCTAAATGGGCTTATGAGGCTTTATACGCTTTTAATAAGATTAAACTTTTTGCAAGGATATCCTGTTTTATAGTATCCAAATCCTCGGTGAAGTTTATTAAGAAGAGGATTTTAGAGGAAAAGCCTGAAAAAATAGTTGTGCTTCATTTCTTTCTTATTGAACCCGTTTATGAAGCAGTTAAAAAATTAAAGTTGGATATTCCTGTTTTTACCATAGTCACCGATCCATTTACAGCGCATCCTATGTGGTTTTTAAGGAAGAATCAAAGGTTTATCGTCTTTAGTGAAAAGCTGAAAAAATCGATATCTCCCGGAATTTCTAAGGAGCGGGTATATGTCTTTCCATTTATTCTCGAAGAGAAATTCTCCCAGCCTATTCCCGCATCTGCTATCCCTGCTCTAAAAAGGGAGATGGGATTTACCACAGATAAAAAAATAATCCTTATACTTGGAGGCGGTGACGGTATTCCGCATGGAAGGGTGATTCTGGAAAAAATATTAAGTACAGGACCGGATGCTGAAATAGCTATAGTATGCGGAAAGAACAAAACACTTTATACAGCAGCAAACAGGCTTAAGGAAAAATATTCGGATCTTTCCATCAAGGTTTATGAATTTGTGAGCTTTGTTTATGAGCTGCTGAATATTTCCGATGTGATAATAACGAAATGCGGTGCTTCTACAATAATGGAAATATTAATATTAAATAAAGTTCCGGTTGTGAATGACTATATCTGGGAACAGGAGAAGGGAAACATTGAATTTGTAGAGAACAACAGGCTTGGTATCTATGAGAAGGATGTCTCAAAATTACCGGCTGAAGTAAAAAGGTTAGCAGAGGATGATGAATATTATAAAGGATTCAGAAAAAATATAGAAAATCTGAAGATGAAAAATGGCGTGGCGGATGTAGCAGAATTTTTATATAGATCAGAATAAGAAATTGGTTTTAGGCAGGCTCAGGTGTTCTGCTTAAGTATTTCCCATTTAAGGCTGGACTGAAAAACAATTTTTGAACTTTCTTTATTAACACCCTCTATCATATCGGATTTTACTGATCTGTATATATCAATCTCATCATTATATTTAGATTCAGTTACAAAATTTACAGCAATATTTTTCAATTGGAATTTTTCATAATGATCTTTCGAAAAGCTGTCCATAATCA
Organism: uncultured Ignavibacteria bacterium; assembly: GCA_963743325.1. Classification (GTDB taxonomy): domain Bacteria; phylum Bacteroidota; class Ignavibacteria; order Ignavibacteriales; family Ignavibacteriaceae; genus DATFVA01. The sequence continues at coordinate 162,877 of CAVUOZ010000013.1, read as the reverse complement.
ATTCAATATATCTGATGTTATTTACGTGCTGGTTCAGATCAAGGTCTGTATAGCGCATCTGCCTGGAGAAAATAAGTTCCCTGTTATCCGGTTCAGTGATTTTCTCCGGTAATTCATTAATTGCCGATTCGTTTTTCTGGTAGTTTATGGGCGCAGGAAGACTGGAAGTATCTATAATTCTTTTAGTTTTCATATTAATGGGAAGCCACGCCGTCGTAGCTTTTATAATTATCTGTCCATTACTACTGTAAACGAAAAAATCTCTTAATGAATAAAGTTTGTATTTCTTCTTAGGCCAGGTTTTTATTTTTATTTCTTCACCAAACCGGGGAAGTGAATCAACTTCCGCTTTTACCCACAATAATACCCAGGCAAAGTTATATTCTGTCAATGCCTTATAGCCGAGGTTTAATTTATCAGCATGTGCGGCCGCTATATCCTGAAGGTAAATAAAAAGGGAATCAATCCTCAGCCTGTTAGTGAAATCAACTTCATGTGCCTGAATTACCTTCAGGGATTCGTAAAATTCATACAATCAGCTATTCCTTTCACAAAATAAGTATACTAAAATAATAATCTAATTTTTATTTTTTGGATTATTGAGTGTTATTATTAGTAAACTGACTAAAAGTCCATCAACCAGATCCATAATTATCGTTTTATTTATATTCACTATGTATCAGGGAACCATTATAACCTTCACTTCATTTCTGTTATTTTCGTAACATTATGGAAAATCTAAGTCATTTGAGCGGAATATCAGTAACCTTTTTACAAAAGTGTAAGTCTAATAAAGAAAATTAACCGGGAATAATTATGAGAAAATTAAAATATCTATCTTTGATCGTCTTTTTATTAGCATTAACCGGCAGTTTATCGGCGTGTCATGTCGAAGTGGGATCAGAATACGCCGGAGATTTAGAAACAATCCACGAAAAAACTTTTCCGATTCAGCCGGGAAAAAATCTGAAGATTGAAGCATCAAGCGGAGATGTCACCGTAACCACCTGGGATAAATCAGAGGCTTATATTAAAATTCTGGGTAATGATGATGCCAGGGAAAAGGTCGATTTTTCTTTTAATAATAATGATGATGAAGTATCAGTAATTGCAAAAAAAGAAGGGTCATTCTTTAACTGGTTCTCAAGCGGGATCAAATTGAGGTTTGAAATCAAGGTTCCTGCTGAATTCAATACTAATATAAACACTTCCGGCGGCGATATTATGCTTGGTGAAATAAGAGGTAACAACCTTTTAAAGACTTCCGGCGGAGATGTGTGGGTAAAGAATTCTGATGGTATTTTAAAAATTACAACTTCGGGAGGAGAGATCAATCTGGATTCCAACAGCGGGGAAATGGATGTTTCAACTTCCGGCGGTGATATTAAAGTGAGAAACTTTAAGGGTGATCTTTCAGCATCCACTTCCGGCGGTGATATTTTCTTAAAGGGAAGTGATTCAAAAATTTACGCTGAAACATCCGGAGGAGACATTAATCTTGAATACTCCGGTGAGAACAAGGGAATCGATCTTGAAACTTCGGGAGGAGATATACAAATTAAGCTGCCATCAGATTTTAATGCTTCAGCGAATATGAATACTTCGGGTGGGGAAATTGAATGCGACCTGACCGCTAATAATGCTAAAAGAATTTCTTCCACGAGATTTGAAGCAGATTTGAATAATGGCGGAGCCTCTTTAGTAGCTAAAACCTCCGGAGGGGATATTACTATTAAAAAACAATAGAGTTCTCTGAATCGCTTCATCTCATACGCGCAGCTGTAATTACCTGGGGCGGCTGCGCTTTTTATTTGATATAGTTGCATACCTTTTATAGTTTAAATAAAAGCAAAAATAGAACTATGAAAACACCCCTTATTTATAAATTCCTGAACGATGATGAACTTCTCAGAATTTCAAATAAAATCAAAGCTGAGGAAAATAAGACAGCGGGTGAAATATGTGTGAGTATAAAAGAGCGCCGTTCATTATTACAGAGGAAAAATCCGGTAAGGAAACTGGCTGAAGAGGAATTTTTTAAGCTCGGAATTGATAAAACCAGAGATAAAACAGGCATCATTATCTTTTTCCTGTTGGAAGCAAGAGAATTTTATATTCTGGCTGATGAAGGTATAAATAAGAAAGTCCCTGAGAAGACCTGGGATAAAATTAAAGATGAAATGCAGGTACACTTTCTTGAAGGCAGATTTTCTGAGGGAATTATTCACGGGATTGACAGAGTGGGGAAAATACTAAGTGAACATTTTCCCGTAAAACCGGATGATAAAAATGAAATATCTAATAGGGTTGTTCTTGAATAAATAGTACTTAGTATATCCTGAGCATAGGTTCAAAACCTTTAAAATGGGCACAAATTTATATTATTTAGAGGGTTAACCGGGGGTTTATCACGGAATGAATAATCAGATAGTATTCAGAGCGTATCTGAGATGATATTTGAAGAATTCACCCCCAAAATCATTAAATCTTCATTATTATTTAGCTACTTCTTTCTCAATGGCACCAGTAAGCTCATCACTTTCAGGAGTTACTTTGCTTCTGAACCGTGCAACAATTTCTCCATCCCTGGAGATTAAGAACTTTTCGAAATTCCATTTAATGTCACCTTGCTCTGTATTTGTGTTAGCAGTAAGCTTCGCATAAAGCGGTGACCGGTTTTTACCGTTGACTTCTATTTTATCAAAGAGTTTGAAAGTAACACCATATTTGGACGAACAGAAATTTTGAATTTCTTCATTGGTACCCGGTTCCTGTTCTCCAAACTGGTTGCAGGGAAAAGCAAGAATCTCAAAACCTTTATCTTTATAGGTCTTGTAGATTTTTTCAAGACCCTCGTATTGGGGAGTAAAACCGCACTGGCTCGCAACATTTACGATCAAAAGGACTTTTCCTTTATAATCAGAAAGATTAACAACTTTTCCATTCATATCTTTTACAATGATATCACTAATATTGTTCTTCATTTTATCACCAGGATTATCGCCTGAAACTGAAATAGTAAATACAAATAATAAACAAACAAAGGCTGCAGAAAATTGTTTCATAGTAAAATCCTTTCTTTTGCTAATAAACACAGGCATCAATAATTTAATTCATATTTAACTTAAAGATCTTATTATATCGCACACCATGCATGAAGTCAGGGGGTAAATCAGTTTGTTTTTTCTGTACGTAAAAAAGTAAGTACCTAGAAATTGTCCGCCAAAAAAGGCAGTTACCAGTACAGGATAGGTTATAAACTGAAAACCCAGCCCTGATAATAGTCTTAAAACTATAACAAAAGGGACAGGGAGATGAATGGCAAGAACCCATTGAAGAGAGTATTTTTTAACATTTGCCCTCCAGTATCCGAAGGGCAAATTGAAAATAAAAACCGAAAAGGCTACCCAGAATAAATTCATATTAAAATAAAGTTACAATTAACTCATCAATGCCGCAATGGCAGAAGTATTCACAATATCATTCACGCTACATCCGCGGCTCAGATCGAAAAATGGTCTTTTAAGACCCTGGACAACAGGACCGATAGCTTCAGCTTTCCCGAGACGCTGTGCAATTTTATACCCTATATTTCCGGCATTAAGATCTGGGAAAATTAGAACATTTGCTCTTCCGGCTACGCTGCTCCCGGGCGCCTTCCTTCTTCCGATTGAATCTATAATTGCGGCATCGAACTGCAGCTCACCATCGATATTTATTTCAGGATGCTTCTTCTTCGCAAGTGAGGTTGCCTGAACTACTTTATCAATCGATTCGTGTTCTGCGCTTCCTTTGGTTGAAAAAGAAAGCATTGCGATATAGGGCTCTTCTCCTGTAAGCTTCTGATGATTTATCGCTGTAGTGACAGCAATATCCGCAAGCTGTTCAACATCCGGTGCAGGAACAACAGCACAGTCGGCAAAACTATATGTCTTCTCCGGCATTACCATAAGGAAAAAGCTTGAAACAGTAGATATTCCCTCAGGCATCCCTATGCAGTGAAGCCCCGCCTTTAAAACATCACCGGTTGATGCTGTAGAACCTGCTACACTTCCATCTGCCATTGATTCCTTTATCATCATAGCAGCGAAGAAAAGATCTTTCTTCATTGTTTCCCGGGCAGCTTCAATTGTAATCCCTTTTTTCTTCCTGAGATTGAAATATATATTTGTGAAATCACTCAGTTTATCCGATTTTTCGGGGTCTATTATCCGTACCCCTGATATTTCACAGCTCAGACTTTTCGCTTTTGCAAGAACTTTATTCTCATTGCCAATAGTAATAACCGATGCAATTTTCTCTTTAGAAATTATTTCTGCGGCCTTAATTACCCTGTCATCGTGAGATTCGGGTAAAATTATGGTTTTCTTTCGTGCGGAAGCTCTACTGATTATATCTTCCATTAATTTGTTGCTCATTTATATTCTCCCATTTTTCTGAAAAAACAACTTTTAAAATTACTAAAATAGAACCTGAGATATCATTAAGAATATAAATGAATTAATCGAACGTTATTTCTTTAACTTATCACCTATTATTTTTATTATATCGGATTATTATTAAATAATAGTTCAGATAGCATTATACAGTCAGAATATCGTTGATTTTTCCTAAAAAAAAAGATAAATTCACTCTCTTAATTTTGCTATGATTACTGAAAATATTAAAACACTGCAGAAACGGATTGAACGAAAATGTGCCGATGCGAAACGTGACAGCAGTGAAATCAAATTAATTGCTGTTTCAAAGACATTCGGTGTCGATGATATTGAAGTAGTATTTAATGAAGGTCTGAAAGATTTCGGTGAGAATAAGGCTCAGGAATTATCATCCAAATATGAGCAGCTGGGTGATAAAATTACATGGCATTTCATCGGACACCTGCAGCGTAACAAGGTACGTCTTGTAGTACCTGCAGCCCGTCTTATTCACTCGGTAGATTCTCTTCAGCTTGCTTCTGACATAAACAACTATGCTGCCAGGATCAACAAGATACAGAAGGTTCTTTTACAGGTTAAGACTTCTGAAGAAGAATCAAAATTTGGTATTGAAAACAAAGCTGACCTTTTTGAGCTGGTACGTTCCTGTAAGGAACTGGCTAATATTCAGCTTGAAGGCCTGATGACGATCGCTCCTCTTACGGAAGATGAAAACGAAATAAGGCAAAGTTTCAAACAATTGCGTAAATTAAGAGATGATTTAAATGCTGATGGTTTCGGATTGAAGGAGCTATCTATGGGTATGACATCTGATTTTGAAATTGCAATCGAAGAGGGCGCAACAATGCTGAGAATAGGCTCGGCAATTTTTGGTGAAAGAGATTATTCAAAAGATTGGAAGGATTCATGAAAGTTTCCCCGATCAGTATTAAGAAGCAGGAATTCAATAAATCCTTCAGGGGATATGATCCTGAAGAAGTGCAGGCTTTTCTGGATAACCTGGCTGATGAATTCGATGCGCTTCAGAAAGAAAATGAATCTTTTAAAGAACAGCTTGAAAATGCAAATGCACATCTTGCTGAATTCCGCCGGATAGAAAAAAATCTCCAGGATACTTTGCTGAAAGCGCAGGAGTCATCATCAAAAGCTATTGATTCTGTAAAAAAACAGACAAACCTGATGGTGAAAGAAGCTGAAATTAAGGCCAATCAGATTCTTGAAAAGGCAAGGGAAAATGCAAACGAAATAAGAGATGCAGTTATTAAACTCAGGGAAGAACGCGATCTGCTTATCTCAAAGCTGAAAGCGATGATTGATTCCCAGGCTCATCTCTTTGAAGGTAAGGTAAAAGATGCGGGGGCTGAAAGCACTTCAATGAAGAAACCCGAGCAGCCTAAAAAAGTCGATATTGATGTCGACGATATTGTAAACAAGATTTTATAAAAATGAGTGAGCTTAAAAATAAAATAACCGAAACCCTGGAAGCAATTCATAAAGTTACCAATGAGAATTACCCGATCGGAATTATTCTCGGGACAGGGCTGGGCGGATTAGTAAAAGAAATTAAAATTGCCCACGAAATTAATTATTCAGATCTGCCACATTTCCCTTTATCGACCGTGGAATCTCATGAGGGAAAATTAATCTTCGGGAAAATTAACGGAAAGAATGTTGTTGCAATGCAGGGACGCTTCCATTATTACGAAGGCTACACAATGCAGCAGATAACTTATCCTGTTCGTGTTATGAAATTTCTCGGTGTTAAGACCCTGCTTGTTTCAAATGCCTGCGGTGGAATGAATACTCAGTACCGCCGTGGTGATGTTATGCTGATGACTGATCATATAAATATGCTTGGTGACAATCCTCTTATTGGCAAGAATGAAGATGAACTTGGTCCGCGGTTTCCGGATATGAGCGAGCCATATAACAATGAACTTATATCGCTTGCCGAGACCATTGCAGTCGAAAATAAAATTAAAGTACAGAAAGGTGTTTACATTGCAGTGCCCGGTCCGAACCTTGAAACAAGAGCAGAATACCGGTTTTTAAGGGCAACCGGCGCCGACGTGGTTGGAATGTCGACAATTCCTGAAAACATAGTGGCCAACCATATGGGAATGAAAGTACTTGGAATAAGCATAGTTACCGATGAATGTTTTCCAGATTCACTTAAACCTGTAAATGTTGATGAAATTATTGCAACGGCTATGGAAGCCGAACCGAAAATGACCTTTATAATGAAAGAGGTTATAAAAAAAATATAATGGAAATAAGACCAATTCATAAATATGTTATACCGGTATTACTGGGTGTACTGATGTTCGCCTCAAACTTTATTAATACAGGTATTTTCCAGTTTGGCGGTAACGATTTTGCAGTCTGGTTTGTTATCTCACTTTTATGTTTTGCCTGCGGCTATTATATGAATAAAGTATTCGGGTGGCATGTGGGCGGTAAAATTGATTTTTCGATTATTATCGCCGCAACTGTTTTAAGCATACTTGTAATTACTTTTTTCAGAGACTATTTCTATGCCAATGAACTTTTAACAGAGAATCTAATTCTTTACAGCCTTAGAAATATCACTCTCGGCTCAATGGCACTTTTCGGAATGGCGATTGATGAAGTTCTTCACAGGGAGAGAGAAGCGACGGTTCTGAATCAGAAACTTAAAATGTATGAGGAGCAGCTGCAGGATGCGCGGAAAGAAGCCGAGCTTGAATTGCGTGAAGCAAAAATAAATGCAGAAAAAATAATTAATGATGCACAAACTTCCGCAAAAAATACAATCCTTAATAAGGAGAGAATCGAAAGAGAATTGAAAGAATTCATTCAGGCTGAAAGAGAATTGATTAAAAGATACGAGGAATCCTGATAAGATCATGTTCAAACAATATTCTGAAAAAATAAATTATCCTGATCTTGAAAAGAATATTCTTGAGTTCTGGGAAAAGAATAAGATTTTTGAAAAGAGCGTTTCCTCAAAGAATGAATCCAAATTATTTACATTTTATGAGGGTCCCCCAACTGCCAATGGTAAACCCGGAATTCACCATGTAATGTCGCGTGCGTTAAAAGATCTTGTATGCCGTTATAAGACTCTGCAGGGATACCGTGTTGAAAGAAAAGGTGGATGGGATACCCATGGTTTACCGGTAGAAATTGAAGTTGAAAAGAAGCTTGGAATTAAACATAAAAGCGAAGTATTGGATTACGGAATAGAAAAATACAACCAGGCTTGCAGAGAATCCGTTTTCACATATCTCGATCTCTGGGAAAAAATGACAACGAGGATGGGATACTGGGTCGACTTAGGCTCAGCTTATATAACTCTGAAGAATGAGTACATTGAATCTGTCTGGTGGGCGCTAAAAACACTGTTTGATAAAGGACTTATATATAAAGATTATAAAATCGTTCCTCAGGATCCTAAATCAGAAACCGTGCTTTCATCTCACGAATTAGCACTTGGCTACAGGGAAACAAAAGATCCTTCGGTCTATGTTCTTTTTAAAATAAAAAACTCAGAAGATTATTTCCTGGTATGGACAACAACACCGTGGACATTGATTTCGAACGTTGCATTAGCCGTCGGCTGCGACATAGATTATGTAAAGATACGGCAGAATGATAAACAGATAATTCTTGCTAAAGAAAGACTAAGTGTAATTGACGGTGAGTATGAAATAATTGAAGAATTTAAGGGTGGCAGACTTGAAAAAACTGAGTACGAACAGCTCCTGCCTTATATAAAAATCGATAAGCCTGACGGACAGATCGCTAAAAAAGCATTCTATGTAGTAACAGGTGATTTTGTAAGCACAGAAGATGGTTCGGGTATAGTACATATAGCGCCTGCTTTTGGTGCAGATGATTACGAAATTTCAAAGAAATATGATCTGCCGATGTTACAGCCGGTTACCCGCGGTGGTTTATTTACAGATGAAGTTACCGATTTCAGAGGTGAATTCGTTAAAGATGCTGATCCCGGAATCATTAAAAAGTTACGGGAGGAAGGAAAGCTTTACAGGAAAGAAACAATTGTTCACTCTTACCCTTTCAGCTGGCGGCATGAGAATGTTCCGGTGATTTATTATGCAAGAGAAAGCTGGTTCATTCGTACGACCTCAATAGCAGACAGAATGGTTGAACTTAATAAAACCATCAACTGGCAGCCGCCCGAAGTCGGTTCAGGCAGATTCGGCAACTGGCTGGAAGAGAATAAAGACTGGGCACTTTCACGGGATCGTTTCTGGGCTACACCTCTGCCTATATGGGTAAGTGATGGTGAAATGTTTGCTGTAGGAAGCATTGATGAGCTTAAAAAAGGATTTATCGAAGAAAACGGGAAAAGAATACCGGTAAGTGAAATTGAAAATATCGATCTTCATAAACCCTTTGTCGATAAAATATTATTTGAAAAAGACGGTAAGATATTTAAGCGTACTCCTGAATTAATAGACGTCTGGTTCGATTCAGGTTCTATGCCTTTTGCTCAATACCATTATCCTTTTGAAAATAAGGAACTATTTGACAAGCATAATTTCCCTGCTGATTTTATCTGTGAAGGTATTGATCAGACAAGAGGCTGGTTCTATACTTTACATGCAATTGCAACAATGCTGTTTGACAGTGTTGCTTATAAAAATGTAATAGTTAATGAACTTATACTGGATAAAAACGGGATGAAGATGTCAAAAACAAAGGGAAATTCGGTTGATCCTTTTGTACTCTTTGATAAATACGGCGCTGATGCAACACGGTGGTACCTTGTTACAAACAGCCCCCCTTGGAGACCGACACTATTCGATGAAGACGGACTCGTAGAAGTTCAGAGAAAGTTCTTCGGAACTTTAATGAACACTTATGCGTTCTTCGCTCTATATGCGAACATAGATAAGTTTAATTTAAAGGAAGAATTAATCCCTTACATAGAAAGACCTGAAATAGACCGGTGGATAATCTCGGTTTTAAGTTCCCTTGTTGATGATTATCAAGCTTATATGGATGAATACGATGTAACAAAAGCCGCGCGGGCAGTTTCGTCATTTACAATTGATCAGCTTTCGAACTGGTATGTAAGAAGATGCAGAAGACGTTTCTGGAAATCAGAGATGAATAAAAATAAGCTATCGGCTTACCAGACATTATATGAATGTCTGATAACCGTTACCAAATTAACTTCACCCTTTGCACCCTTCGTTTCTGAAGAGATTTATAGGAGTCTTAATACAGTCACCGGAAATGAAAAATATGAATCAGTACATCTATCAGTTTTCCCTGAATCTGTATATGAGAATAAAGAACTTGAAGAGAAGATGGGTATTGCTCAAAAGGTTGTCTATCTTGCCAGGACAATGAGAGCGAAAAGCAACCTGAAGGTCAGACAGCCTCTCAGAAAAATTATGGTGTCGGTTGATAGAACCAAACGTTCAGCCCTTGAGGAAATGAAAGAGGTAATTCTGGAAGAAGTCAATATTAAAGAGCTCTTTGTTCTTCAAGATGATGCAGATATTGTAAATAAATCAGCAAAACCCAATTTCAAATCGATTGGTCCAAAATTTGGCAAGAATGCAAATAAAGTCGCAGGTAAAATTAAAGAATTAAATAAAATGCAGATTGCCAGGTTAGAGAAAGGTGATGAAGTTGGAATAGATGTGAATGGGGAAACTCTTGCTCTTGAACAGAAAGATGTTGAAATTATTAGTACAGAGATAAAAGGTTGGCTCGTAGAAAATGAAGAGGGTATTACGGTAGCTCTTGATACTGAACTTGACAACAAACTTCTTTCTGAAGGGCTGGCCCGTGAATTTGTCAACAGGGTTCAGAATATGAGAAAAGATTCAGGGTTTGATGTGACTGATAAAATTAAAATTGATTTTAACGGCAGCGATAAACTTGTTGATGCGGTTTATGCATTTAAAGATTATGTTTCAAATGAAACTCTTGCAGAAGAATTAAACAAAAAAGATTCTGTTAATGGTGAATCCGGACAGAATTGGGAGATCGGGGAGTATTCATGCTCCATTCAGATCATTAAGGTTAAATAATTAAGGAGTGTGTTATGGCTAAGAATACCGCTATGAAAAAATCGTCTTCAAAAAAAACTGCAAAGACCAGCAAAGGCAAATTAATTGAAACCAGAAAGAAGACGACCGGGAAAAAAGTAACTGCCTCTGCTGCTAAATCTGCTTCCCGAAAATTTGCTTCTAAAAAAGCAGTTTCAGTGAAAACTACAGTTAAGAAAAAGAATGTTACTAAAGCTGCCAGGGCAGCTAAACCAAAAACTACAGTAAAAGTAAAGGAAAAGAAGATTACTATGCCGGGAAAGAGGAAAGAGAAAAAGACTGAGGTGATTAAAAAACCGGAGATTTCGCAGGCTGACAAACAGGCTGAAGAACGTGCCAAAGCGATGCAGAAAATTAAAGGTTATAGTAAAAAAGATCTGGAACATTTTAAAAAAATAATACTTGATAAGCGCGATGAAATAATTGACCAGCTTCAGAATCTTAAGGAACAGATGCTGGATCCGACAACCGGTGAATATATAAATGAAAATTCTCCCTATTCTCTGCATATGGCTGAACAGGGAACAGATGCAATGGAAAGAGAAAAAACATTTCTTTACGCACAAAGGGAAAATAAATTTCTTGGATATCTTGAAGATGCTCTCAAAAGAATTGAAGCAGGAACTTACGGAATATGCATAGAGTGTATTGAAGAACCGCAGCACCTGTGTGAAACGTGTCCTCTTATACCAAAAGCAAGGCTGGAAGCAGTCCCGCACAGCCAGTTGTGTGTGCCGATAAAACAAAGACAGGAAAAAAGATAATCTAATAAAATATGTCAGGAATGCATGAGGTGCTGAAGTGAGATTATTAATTGTATCAGTTGTAATTGTGTTTACAGATCAAATATCAAAACTTTTTGTTAAAGGAGTTCCGGCATTAAATTTAACAGGGCTTATGCCGGGACAAAAAATATCAATCATAGGAAATCTCTTCGATATTACTATGGTTGAAAATCCGGGAATTGCATTCGGGATAAACCTCGGCTCCGAGTTCAAACTGATTATTTCTATCTTTACACTTATTGCCAGCATTGGATTGCTGTTATTTTTATTCAGGATCCGGAATAAAAGTTTCGGACTAAGGTTTTCAATTGCTTTAATCCTTGGCGGTGCGGTAGGCAATTTAATTGATCGTCTGTTCTATGGAATCTTTTATGGTTATGCGCCGCTATTTCACGGTAAAGTTGTAGATTTTTTTAATATTCATTTCTTTAACATATACCTGTTCAATAATACCCTTGGCAATTACATTTTTAACTTAGCTGATCTATCCGTTACTGCCGGAATGGTTTGTCTACTCTTCGCGATCAGGAAACAAAATAAGGAACAGGAGACAGATAGTTCTGTGATTGAAAACTTACTGGTAAAGGGCAAGGACTAGTTTGCGAGTATTATTTGTTTCTGTTTTTGTAATAATTATTGATCAGGCTACAAAACTGCTGGTAAAAGGTTTCTCAATTCCCTTTCTTCATTTTAAGTATTCGGGAATGTACGAGGGTGAGAAGATCCCGGTAATAGGTGATTTATTCCGAATAACTTTTATTGAAAATCCTGGTATGGCTTTCGGATTTGATCCCGGGATTAATTTTAAGTTCTGGATATCGATATTTTCCCTCGTCGCAAGTGTTGGGCTGGTAATTTATATATATTTTATCAGGAGCCAGAGACTCAGCTTACGTATAGCTATTGCTTTTATCCTTGGCGGTGCAGTAGGCAACCTTATAGACAGAATGTTTTACGGAATATTTTATGAATATGCACCTGTATTCTACGGCAGGGTGGTAGATTTCCTTGACGTGGATTTTTTTGATTTTTCGATATTCGGCAGGAACTACGACCGGTGGCCGATTTTTAATATTGCAGATGCTGCTGTCACTATCGGCGTTCTTGTTTTAATTATCTTTTATAAGAAGAATGCTGCAGACAATAGTAAGCCGGAACCGATAGAAACAGCACCGAATGAATTTACTGCGGATAATATGAATAATGACGAACGGGAAAAAGTAGTACAAAACAATTCACTAAAAGAATCGTCAAAGGAGATCAGAAAAGAAGATGACGAAACTGATCAGGGAAAAGAAATTCCGCTTTGAAGTCCCGCCGGGAAAAAAGAAAGAACGCCTCGATCTCTACCTGACAAATTCAATAGAAAATGCCACACGTTCAAAAATTCAAAAATTAATTGAAGCCGGACTTGTAATAGTAAATAGCAAGTATGTCAAATCAAGCTATCTTGTTCAGCCCGGTGATGTGATAGAAGCTTCTCATCCCATTGCTCCCAGACCCGAGGAAGCCGAACCCGAGGAAATTCCTCTTGATATTATATTCGAAGATGAATATTTAATTGTTGTGAACAAACCAGCCGGCATGGTTGCACATCCTGCTTATGCAAACTACACCGGTACACTTGTTAATGCTCTTCTTCATCATTCGGCAAAATTGAGTAATGCCGGTGAACCAGGAAGGCCGGGAATCGTTCACCGAATTGATAAAAATACCAGCGGGCTCCTGGTTGTTGCCAAAGATGACTGGACGCATGCAAGACTTGCCTACCAGTTTTCCAGACACACCACAGAGAGGGAATACCAGGCAATTGTATGGGGGAACTTTAAAAGAAAAAAAGGGAGAAATAAGTTTTAATATTGCCCGCAGTAAATCAGACAGGAAAAAGTTTGCTGCTTCAGATTCAGAAGGAAAAAAAGCTTTGACCTATTATGAAATCATAGAGGAATTCGAGTTTACTACTCTTCTGAAACTAAATTTAAAGACTGGTAGAACCCACCAGATAAGAGTACACCTTTCAGCAATAAACCATCCGGTTTTTGGGGATGAGACGTACGGAGGAACTAAAATAGTATATGGCTCATCGTTACCGAAAATGAAAAGCAGGGTAGAAAATCTATTAAAAATAATTCCCCGGCAGGCACTCCATGCAAAAACTCTCGGTTTCGAACATCCGCATACAAGACAATTTATGCGTTTCGATTCAGAACTTCCTGAAGACATGAAAGAAGTCCTGAAAAAATTGAAATTTAGTACTTAATAAATTAAACTTGCCCTTACAAAATCTGCAATTATTCACCTAACATTTATATCGAGGAGAGAATATGCCTTCGGGAGTGCCAAAAACATTGGTAATTGGTGTAGTCACCACAATTATAATTCTTTTGATTATTTATATTTTTACACAGCTTCCCTCCGGCGGTGAGCCAGGCACAAAGCAAGTGAGCGTGAACCTTGCAGATAAATGTTCCACCTGTCATAAAAGAGTTTCACCCGATATTGTCAATCAATTTGCCAGAAGCACAATGGCAAGATCGGGTGTTAAATGTGTGGATTGTCATGTTGTTGATAAAAATAATCCTATGGGTAAAGATCATGAAGGATTTTTTATCACTGCAGCGCCGACACCCAAACAATGCGGTAAATGTCATCCTGCTGAAACAAGACAATTTGACCATAGCAGGCACGGCGCTCCGGCTTGGGTAGCATTAAACGGATTCGCTGACTTTTCATCAGATCAGCAAAAATTCGTTAATGATAATATTCCTGAGGCCAACAGGGGACCTAATGGTATTGTAACTGCCACAAGAAATTCTTTATTCGATATTGAAGGCCCGATGGTTACTCCTCTGGCTTGTCAAAGCTGTCATTCAATAGGTAAACCAAATGCAGACGGAAGTATTGGCAACTGTAATAAATGCCATTTAAGACATGAGTTTTCACTCGGACAGGTAAGAAAACCGGAAATCTGCGGTCAGTGTCATCTTGGTCCCGATCATCCTCACATAGAAATATATGAGGAATCGGCCCACGGAGTTATGTATCATACTCAGGGTGAAAACTGGAACTGGGAACAGAAAACAGGAAGATTAACTACTTCAGATATGCCGGCTCCCACATGTGCAACCTGCCATATGAGCGGCTTCGGTACGCAGGGAACAACTCACGATGTGGGCGAAAGATTATCTAAATTTTTATTCGCTGCCGTTACTGGTAACAGGTCAAATTTTGTGAGCGGAAGAGAAGCAATGAAATCAATTTGTACTAACTGTCACTCGCAGAAATTCGTTGATGATCTTTATATGAAAGCCGATAGTGTAACTGCATTTGTGAACCTCAGGGTAAAAGAAGCTTCCGATATAATAAATGGGTTAATAAAAGATGGAATTATTACTTCTGAACCATTTGCTACACAGATAAGTTATGATGCATTTGATATGTGGCATTATTATGGAAGGACAGCCAAATTCGGGGCTTATATGCAGGGACCCGATTTCGTTCAATGGCATGGTATTTATCCTTTACTGAAGCAGTTAAATAAAGTGAAAGAGGATGCTACCAGACTTAGAAAAGAACATGGAGGTAGAAAATAATATGGATAAAGCTGAAATCTTCCACCTTGCAAATATTCATCTTCCTATGGAAAAAAACCGGCTGCTGCTGATCTTCGTCGGTATAAATCTCTTCTTTACAGGTTTAGATGTCGCTCTGGCTCATTCAATAAATTATTTCATCCCGGTTTATGAATGGATACCGATTTTCTACTTTCCGATTGGTGCAATTTCCTGCTTTATCGTTTCTTTCCAGGTCTCCCCTAAAAAATGGGCTGCACTAGTTCATATTACATTAATGAGTGCCGGTATTATGGTCGGGGTACTGGGCACGGCTTTTCACCTGTATGCAATATTAAATCCTCTCGGTAGTCTTACCTGGACCTGGGTAGTCTTCGGTTCGCCTATACTTGCCCCGCTTGCTTTTGCAGGAATATCTTTGCTGGGATTATATGCAATTACTGAAGAAGTTGAAGGGCAGGAGGGCATTCTGAAAGTACCGGGTCTCGGGACTTTTCAAGCTCCCATATCAAGAGCCAAGCATTTTCTCTGGCTTGTCGGCCTTGGGTTTGGCGCAAGTGCATTGACTTCAATTATCGATCATGCCCAGTACGGTTATACACCCTATAAGATGATTGCAATAGTGTTTGGCATATTCGCAACATCTGTGGTTCTAACAATTGCACTCTCAAAGGAATGGACAAAGAGAGATGAGTTTGTTTATTTCTGGACAATGATTGCTGCAATTGTCGTCGGTGTTATGGGATTCGGATTTCATCTTTCAGCCGATCTGGCGGGAACGGGTGAATTAAGCCTTGAAAGAATGCTTGTCTTCGCCCCGGTATTTGCACCTTTGTTATACGGTGACCTTGGAATGCTCGGACTGCTTGTGGTTGCCTTACAGAAAAAATAAATTTTTATAGAGTAGAATACCGGAGATGAACACTTATTTATTTTATAAAATGGTTATCTTTTAGTAATCGATTTTCAAAAGAAACTATATGCTCATTTATAATACACTGACACGAAAAAAGGAAGAATTTAAACCTATTAATCCGCCGGAAGTTAAAATGTATATGTGCGGACCAACCGTATATGATTATTTCCATATCGGGAATGCACGTTCATTTGTGATGGCTGATATTATAAGGAAGTACCTCTTATACAAAGGTTATAATGTCATTTATGCAATGAACATCACTGATGTTGATGATAAGATCATAAAAAAATCCAACGAGCAGAAGAAAGATCCTGCGGAAATAGCCGAACATTATATCAATTCGTTTTTTGAAGATGTCGACAGGCTTAAGATAAAAAGGGCTGATATTTATCCTAAAGCTACAGCCCATATGAATGATATAATCTCAATGATTAAAAAGCTTGAAGAAAAAGGTCTTGCCTATAATATTGACGGGAATGTTTTTTATGATGTCGCAAAATTTAAGGGTTATGGAAAGCTCAGCGGAAAAAAGATTGATGAACTTGAATCGGGTGCAAGAATAGAAATAAATGAAGAGAAGAAGAATCCGCTCGATTTTTCTTTGTGGAAAAAGGCCAAAGAAGGAGAACCTTACTGGGAGAGTCCCTGGGGAAAGGGCCGTCCCGGCTGGCATATCGAATGCTCTGCAATGAGCTGCAAACACCTCGGTGAAAACTTTGATATTCATGCCGGCGGCAATGACCTGATATTCCCTCATCATGAAAATGAAATTGCGCAGAGCGAGGGTGCAAACGGTGCGAAGTTTGTTAATTACTGGATGCATTTCGGCTTCCTCAATATTAATGAAGAGAAGATGTCGAAATCCCTGGGTAACTTCTTTACAGCAAGAGATGTGCTTAATAAATACCCCGCAGAGGCCCTGAGGATGTTATATACACAGGCAAATTATGGCGGTCCTTTGAACTTTACGGAGGAATTGCTTGCCGGCGCACAGAAAGGTCTGGAGAAATTAAATAACCTTGCTGAGAAAATTGAACTGGAAATAAAAACTTCTGTTGGAGATAAAAAACCCGCATTCAATTTTCACAAATACTTGCAATCATTTGAAGAGGCAATGGATGATGATTTTAATACTCCACAGGCTGTAGCCGTAATCTTTGATTTCACAAAAGAAGTGAACCGTGTAATTGCTGAGAATGAAAATATCAGTAAAGGTTTTTACTCTGAGGTAAAAGACTTTTTAACTAAAACCGCTGCTGATGTTTTGGGAATACTTGATTTCAATTCATTAAAAGCTGAAAGTGATGGAAAGCTTGAAGGTGAGCTAATCGAGCTTTTGATAAAAATAAGACAGGATGCTAAGAATAATAAAAACTTCAAACTTGCTGATTCAATCAGGGATGAATTGAAAGACCTCGGGATCCAGCTTCAGGATAGTAAGGATAAAACCAATTATAAAATTTCAAGGTAGATAATACTGTGCCGGGATATAGCTGCTGATTAAGAATGCTGCATGAAGAAAACCAGGATTAGTTACGCCAGGCTTTATATAAACAATGATGAATTAACTTACCGGATAAGGCACAGCAGGAAAGCCAGGTACCTTCGCCTTCAGATAAACCCATCTACAGGACTCGAAGTGGTCATTCCCCGCGGATGCAAAATAGAAGAAGCAGAAAGATTTGTTTATAAAAAAAGGGAGTGGATTTTAAAGCACCTTAGAACCATTCCTGCGAGGGAAGAATTCACATATTTAGGTGAGAAGATTGAGATTAAACAAAGGTATGATCTTTTCCTGAATAAGCATAAAATCAGTTTCAGTAAATATGTTCTTTTAATTGAAAGTCCTGCGGGTTCCGGTGAGGATCTTCATATATTATATAATGCCTGGCTTAAACATCTTGCAAAAAGATACCTGCCTGAAAGAGCGATAAAGATTGCACAAAAATACAGCTTTGATATTAAACAGGTAAGAATAAGAAACCAGAAAACAAGATGGGGGAGCTGCTCGGCTTCGGGAAATATTTCACTCAATTACAGACTGATTAAATACAGGAAAGAACTGATTGATTATGTGATCATTCACGAACTTTGCCATTTAAAGGAAATGAATCACTCGCAGAAGTTCTGGAAGCTCGTTGAAGAAATAGTTCCTGATTATAAATCATTAAAGCGTGAATTGAAAACCAACCTCTAAAAACCTATTATCCCGAAAAAAAATCCATAAGCTCATAAGGAACTCTGCCATTTTGGCAGAGCGGAAGCCGGGAGGATAGGAAGATTGGAGGAGGGAAAACTGGAGAATCGAGGGAATAGGGCAGAACCCCGGGGGATGACATTATTGTAAGCAACGAAAAGCAGGCATAAATCAGTAAGCAGCCGGAGGCTCCGCTGAAAACGAGCCGCAGATCTCGCTATGGCCGGAAGATTCCCGAAGGGGTAGTATTTTTATAGAACTGCAATATGCCCAAATGAATAGAACCCCAAAGATTAAAAATTTGTCCCAATCCAGTTAAACTAATTAAATTGATAATTTTATGTTGCGCCGCTCTGCGGCTATATGCAGTAAAAATATCCGGTGTTCAGACAATTATGGTTTTCTGCTGCAGCGCGGCAGAGACTACCCTAATCCATTTAATCCGGCAACTACGATTAATTATCAACTACCTCAAACCGGACACGTAACTTTGAAGATTTATGATTTCCTCGGTAAAGAAGTTACTACACTTGTTAATGAACAGAAGACCCAAGGCAGGTACTCAATTAATTTCGATGCATCCCGGCTGGTGAGCGGGGTATACATATTACCAGATCCGGGTAAACGATTATGTTAGTTCTAAGAAGATGCTGCTTTTGAAGTGATTTAAGGGAGCGAAAGCTCCCTCTGTTAAAAAGAAGATTGTAAAGATTCCTAGAGCTGAAAAAGCGTACCTCTCCCAAGCTGCAGGTTTGGGTCGAGTGCTCTTTTAATCTCAGCCATCTGCCTGATATTATCTTCACCATACATCATCTTTAAGTATTCTGTTTTAAGCTTCCCGACTCCATGCTCTGCAGAAATTGTTCCATTCAACTTTATAGCCTTTTCACAAATTAGTCTGTAAATATCTTTTCCGGCTGCATATTCTGTCTCATTTGAAGGAAGCATATTTAAGTGAAGGTGGGAATTACCAAAGTGTCCGTAAGCGATAAATTTTATTCCTGAATCATTTGCCAGTTTCTTGCATTCTTTATAAAAATCTCTGAAATTATCATCAGGCACAGCCACATCGGTTCCGAGCTTTTTAACATTTTTCTTTGCTATGAATTCATTGGCTTTAGCTGAAACAGAATGACGGAATTCTTCAAGCTTCTTTTTATCCTTCGCCGAAAAGGCAAACCAGGCAGTCTCGGGATTACCTTTGTGCTTTACGATTAATTCTGCCCATTCATTGAATAATTTTTCATCATCCTGTTTTGTGGTCTCCTGTTCAAACCAGACGCATGCGTCTGCATCTTCCGGGATTTGGGGATAATCTTCTTTTAAGAAGTCAAGACAATTTTTATCCATAAATTCAAGAGCAAGTGCATCGATAGATTCAGAATGTTTAAATCTTGTTTTGAGTGATAATTCTCTTGCTTCTTCAATAAAGGATACCGCATTGTCTTCTGAATCAAAAAAGATTACTGAAGATAAAATATTCTCAGGAAGGTCAACCAGTTTCAATTTTATTCTTGTAACAATACCGAGTGTCCCCTCCGAACCAATGAAGAGATCAATTGCATCCATATCTTCTTTCAGGAAATATCCCGAGGCATTTTTAACCTCCGGCATTTTAATAGCGGGAATCTTAATCTTAATTCTTTTCCGGGAATTTGTAGTTAATTCAAGATCGAAGCCTGCTGCTTTCTGCAGCCCTTTTTTCAGGTTAATCGTTTCTCCATCAGCAAGCACTACTTGCAGTTCTTCCACAAAATTCCGTGTAGGACCATATTTAAAAGTCTTCTCACCTGAAGCATTGGTTGCAATTGTGCCGCCTATAAAGCAGTTCCATTCTGTGGGATCGGGAGGATAAAGGAGGTTTTGTGCATTTACTTCCTTCTGCAGGTTATCAAGGATTACACCCGGTTCGACAATTATATATTTTTGGTCTTTATTTATCTCAATAATCCTGTTAAGCTTTTCAGTCGAAATCAGTATTCCGCCCAACGGAACCCTGGCGCCGGTTAACCCTGTTCCATTGCCGGAAATTGTAACCGGTGTTTTATTCTTATATGATTCTTTTAATAATTCGGGGATCTCAGCCGTAGATTCTGGTATATAAACTGCATCGCACCTGCCCCTAAAATTAGAAGCATCGCTTATATAATTTTCTATTTCATCAGGTGAAGTTTTAATTATCATTAATTTTTAAACCCTGATCCTGCATTAAGAATTTCCTTTAATCTGAACTTGAACCTGAACCTGAACTTGAACTCATTCCTAAGTATGTCTTAATATTTCAAGATAATCTCTCCGGACATTTAAATCCGGGGTTTCATTATTGTCTCTTTCGGGTATCCACGGCAAATTCATATAACCAAATATTTTATCAAGGGCATCAAACATATTAATTTCAGGAAGGCCATTATCTCTTAAATGATGGATGAATTTTAGAGTAAGGAATCCATCGAACCATCTTGATTTCTGAACTTTTAATTGTTCTTCTGTCTTTGAATTTTTAAGAATATTAACCATATCCTGCTCAAAATTCTGATAGTACAAAAAACGAATAAGTTCAGGATGAATTTCCTTTGCACTGTTCAGGTAATATTCGATTTCCGTTTTAGCTGACGAATTAAATACATCAAGCCAGGTCTTCAGAATTTGGAAAGATTCCGGATTATATAGTGTGTATTCATTTTGAATTTGTGAAAGAAAGCGATTAACTCTTTGCCCTGTTCCGAAAGGCACCCGCCACGAACCTCTGCCGGAGGGATATACTGTAGTGGAATCAATTATTTCAATCTTAACATTTTTCGCAAGCTTTTCCAGAAAATAAAAATCTTCAGCAGCTTTACGCTTATTCATTCCCTCTACTTTAATATAACTTTCAAAGTCACAAATCATAGTTGACCCTATTGTGTGAAACGCATAATGGGAACCGGCATATTTTAATCCAAGCACATAATACCGTAAGAAAATCTCATAACAAATTATGGCATCTGTCAGAATGCCGTCACCTGATACATCGTGCTTAAAATCTACTACGGCAGCCGATAAATCACGTTTATTAAAATTATTAACTACTTCTGTAAGGTAGTTGGGTTCCAGTTTACAATCGGCATCAGTGGTGAGAATAAGTTTTTTACACTTATAATTAAAATCAATAATATTCAGAGCAGCGTCCATTCCGATTTTCCTTGCAAGCCCTACACCGCCGTCTTTTTCAGGCATTGTCTTCCGGGGTGAAGCAGCATCAATAATTCCAAGGTTAATGTCCCTATCAAGAACCTCTCTGCCGGCTGAATCTTCCGGGTTCCCGGTCATTATATTACGGAGATATATCAATGTCTGCTGGTTATCCAGTTTAATCTCATCACCGGATGATTTCATATTATTGATAACAAATATGAGTAAAGTTGTATCAAAGTAAGCGGGATCCTGCTTAACGAAAGAGTGCAGGAATTTTTTTATGTTTTCAAACTCAGAAATAGCAGGGACGACTATAACATTAGTAATGCCCGAAGTAAGTGGTGTTTCGAGAGTCCAGTAGCTCAGACCATATTTTTTCAGATAATCTTCTACAGCCTGCGGAATATTAAACATTAAGATTTCCCATAATAATTTGTTTAGCTTTAATATAGTCTTCGGCTTCAATCCAATTAATAATTATCCCCTCGCGTTCCATCTTTCTGAACCAGGTCATCTGTCGTTTAGCAAAATTATGAATTGCATGGTTAAGCTTCCGGAACATATCATCATAATTTAATTCACCTTTTAAATAAAGACCGATATACCTGTACTCAAGTCCGAAATAGTCCAATCTTTCAAAGGAAACACCTGACTTAATGAGATTTTCAACTTCCTCAATCATTCCTGTATTTAATCTTTTTTTCAATCTATCCGTTATTCTTTTTTTTATAGTCTCTCTTTCAACTTTAATTCCAATCACAACAGAATCTATCACCGGAATATTTCCCTTTTCTTCTGATTCAGCCTCTTCTATTAGTATTGCTCTTATTATTCTTTCTTTGTTTGAAAGATCGGATTTATTATGTAAGTCTGATCTTTTTGAAATCAAAATATCCTGCAGCTTATTCAGGCTAAAACGGCGTAATTCTTCAGCACGGTCAGAAGTGAAATCCGCTTTTTTTAATTTATAGTTTTGAATTATAGAACTGATATATAAGCCGGTGCCGCCTGCAAGAAACGGGAGTTTTCCTTTTAAGGTTATTAAATCGAATATCTGATAAAATTTTCTTTTGAACTCAAAAAGATTGAATTCATCTTCAGGATCAATGATATCAATCAAATGATATTCTATCTGTGAGCCGTCAATTATATAATCTTCAATGTCTTTTCCTGTTCCGATATCCATTCCGCGGTAAACCTGGCGGGAGTCTGCTGAGATGATTTCACCGTTAAGATCTTTTGCGAGTCTAACTGCCAGTCTGGTTTTCCCGGAAGCCGTAGGTCCCAGTATAGTGATAAGGTTAGCTGACATCCGGATTAAATTTCATCGAAAACCGGCAGAGAAATTATAAATGTAGCACCCTGTTCAGGATTACTTTCAACTGTCAGCTCTCCGCCATGATCTCTGATAATCCTTTGTGCAATCGTTAAACCTAATCCTGTTGCGTTTTCTTTTTTGAAGGATTTAAATGGCTGGAAAATCTGAGATTTAATATTATCGGGAATTCCCGGACCGGTGTCACGGAATTCAATATTCACAAGATCTCCAGACTGCTTTGCTGTAATGTATATATTACCGCTTTCACCCATTGCATCACATGCGTTTTTAGCAATTTGATGACAAGCCTGGTAAAATGCTTTTTTATCCAGTTTAACCGTTATATTACTTTCAACTTTTTTATAGAGCCCGACATTTCGTGACTCAACATATTCTGCCAGCAGTCCAAGTGTATCATCCAAAACTTCCCGCAGGCTGCATTTCTCAATCTCAAGAGTATTCCTGTTTTCCGTAAAAGCAAGTGTTGAATGTAGAAAATCAACCACAGAATCAGCCTGATCCATAAGTACATTTAACACAGTTCTGACATCCTGGGGAACACTTTTCTTTTTTATCTGTCCGGCATAATATTTCATAGTAAGTACCGGAGTCTGAATATTATCAGTAATAAACTTTGTTAATGTGGACAAATAAATATTTTTATTGTCATCCAGCAATTTATTTATGCCGGTCAAACACTGCAGTCTTTGTGAGATATGAGGAACAAGCTGAGAGATCTTCTCCTCATCAGATATTGAAAACTTTCCTGAACTGCTGTTAGCGAGACAAATAACTGCAATTGTGTCGCCGTCATCATTTTTTACGGGAACACATAAGATACTGGAACCAACAATTCCCTTTATGCTGTCAATTTCTTCAGAATAACGAAAATCTTTCACAGGTTCCCTAACATTAATTATTTCGCCCGATTCAGCAGCCAGTCCTGTTAAGCCGTCAGCAATAGAATAACTGACATCCACAAGTCCATCTTCAGTTTCCCGTTCTGTAACAAGCAGATTTTTGGATGAATCAACCTGGTATAATGTGCCTGTCTGGGCCTCTGTAAGTTTAACACTCTCACGAATTATATTTGAATATATAGTACGTTTATCAAGCGAAGAATTAATCTTCTTAATTGCACTAAGAATTCTTGCAGTATCTATTTCGGTATCATCATATTTCAGCTTTTCATCTTCAATCTCAAGGCGTAACTTTTCCTCTTCAGAAAAATTATCATGAATTTCATCTTTTGATTCTCCGGGATTTAAGTTAATCCATTTGGTGCCATAATCATCATTGTGGTTTTCTAATTTGGAAGAATTTATAGTCGAAAAAGTTTCTAAAATCCGATTTTCTTCCAATATTTTATCTTCAATATTCTCTGCTGATTCTTTTACCGGCTCAACAGATTCCGGCTTTTCAGCATCAATATCACCGGCGATCCCTTTAATTTCCTCAGAAAGTAATTCTTCTTCAGGGTTTCTCTGTTCATTTGCCTCGGCTTCCCGGTCTAAATTTTCTGTAAATTCATCCGACGGAGAAGCATCCTCATCGGTGCTTTTTTGCTCTTCAACAATAATATTAACCGGGTTTTCTTTTTCACTCAATTCATTTTCCAGAATAACTGACGGGTCGGGAGAACCAGTTATTTCAGAATCTACAATTGGCAGCGAATCATTTTCTACTTTTTCATCCTCGGGATAATTATGAGTTTCGTCATTAAATGCTGATATTTTTTCCTCGATTTCATCAGATTCTTTTTCTTCATCATTAAATTTTTCTACCTGAACCTCCTCAATCTTCCCGGGTAGTTCAATCCCTGTATTATTTTCAGGAGAAGGGGCCACATATAGTTTATCCGTATCATCCTTTAAGAGACCCGGATGTATTGTAATCTGAAGTTCAGGAATTTCCACCTTATTATAAGCGATAATATTATCATTTAATTCGGGATTATCAGCCAGGGCAGATCTCAGATCGGCTTTAGTAAGACTGTATAAAATACAGTCTGTATTTGCAACAGCCGCAGAGCGGCGGTATGTATCTTCAAGAACCTCTATTTCACCGAAAAAATCATTTATCGATTTATTCAGTTTGACAGATTTATTCTCGATATAAACTTTTATTTTAACTCTTCCGGCGACTACGAGATATGTGTTTTTACTCTCATCACCCTTCTGGAAGATGATCTCCCCTTCTTTTTTTCTAATAATTTGTTCGTTTCTAAACTGAAATTTCAGATTTCGAGGAGGGATTCCATCGAACAATTTATTATTTTTAATGACTTCTTGATAATTGTTATCAGACATAAAAATTGCTTTTGTTCAATCCCTTATTAAAACAACTGTAATAATAATGATTTCCAGAGAAATAGAAAACGGTATAGTACATATTTATAAGAATGATCCTTCACTTGCAAGAATAATAGATATTTCTTCACCATGCAACCTCAAGCCCAAAAGGGACCATTATCTCATTTTCCTGCACTCAATAATCAATCAGCAGCTTTCCTCAAAAGCAGGAGCATCAATCTATAAAAGGTTTCTAATATACTTTAATAACAAGCCTTTACCGGAAAAGATAGTCGTTGCTCCGGATATCGATCTGAGAAATATAGGATTATCAAATGCAAAAGTAAGATATATTAAAGATTTTTCCGAAAAAATCTTAAATGGTGAGATCCATTTCAGGGGATTAGGCAGGAAGTCAGATTCTGAAATTA
Organism: uncultured Ignavibacteria bacterium; assembly: GCA_963743325.1. Classification (GTDB taxonomy): domain Bacteria; phylum Bacteroidota; class Ignavibacteria; order Ignavibacteriales; family Ignavibacteriaceae; genus DATFVA01. The sequence continues at coordinate 137,680 of CAVUOZ010000013.1, read as the reverse complement.
TCGAAGAATTTACGAAAGTAAAAGGAATAGGAGAGTGGACAGTGCAGATGTTTCTGATATTTAACCTTTGCAGGTTAAATGTACTTCCTGTAAAGGATCAGGGTATAAAACGAGGAGCAATGATTGCATATAATCTGAAAAAGCTGCCGGATGAGAAAAAAATGTTAAAGATAGCTGACAAAAACAACTGGCACCCTTATAGTAGCATTGCCTGCTGGTATCTATGGATGGTTCTGGAACTTTAAATATTTTTTATTAAATATGAATCCTCAATAAATGAGCTGCATCTCACATTATGGATGAAACAAATTTAATAGCAGAAGCCAAAAAGGGAAATAAAAAAGCTCTTGCGGAATTAGTTAAAAAGTACGAGCAAACGATTTATAATTTTTCTTTTAAGATCTGCCGTAACCCTGAAAAAGCGGAAAATATCATGCAGGAAACATTTTACAGCATGGTGAAATCTCTCAACCAGTTTGACGGAAATTCCAAGCTGTCAACATGGCTGTACAGGATCGTTGCCAACCACTGCCTGATGCAGGCAAGAACAGAAAAAAAACGGAGTTATGTTTCACTTGAAAATGATAAAGATCTTTACTCGGAAAGACACATTGCCGATTGGGAATCTATACCGTTTAAAAGCACTGAAAATAATGAGCTCAGGCAAATTCTGGATAGTGCCATAAAAAAACTTTCACCGGAATACAGAATTATTTTTTTGCTACGTGATGTAGAAGGTTTGTCCACAGAAGAAACTGCAGAAGCTGCAAATATTTCTGTACCGGCAGTAAAATCAAGGCTGCACAGGGCAAGGGCATTCTTAAGAAAAGAAATTGATGAGGCATTTAAAAAATGAGCAAAGAAATTAAAGTAACCTGCCTGGAGGTTATGAGTCACATTTGTGATAGTCTTGGTGAAGATCTTAATTCCGACAGATGCAAAGACATCAGATTTCATCTTGAGCAATGTCCTGATTGTACAAATTATTTTAAATCTGTTCAGCAGACGATAGAGTACTACAAAAAGTACAATGTGGAACTACCGAAGAATGCTCACAACCGGCTAATGTCTTTTCTTGATCTCGACGATGATGAAAAATCCTGACGAAGGATATAAAGTCTCCCATAAAAATTTATAAAGATATCGGATTTTAAAAAGAAATAATAATTATGGAAAACATTCATTATAATGTGAGTATAAAATGGGATGAGGGAAGAACGGGCACTTTGTCATCAGAATCTCTTCCTGACATTAAAGTGGCAACTCCTCCCGAATTTCCCGGGGGAGTTGCAGGAATATGGTCGCCGGAACATTTGTTTGTTTCATCCGCTGCAATCTGTTTAATGACAACATTTCTGTCAATTGCTGAAAATTCTTCACTGCCTTTCAGCTCATTTGAGTGTGGTGCAGAAGGAAAACTTGAAAAGGTTGACGGTATTCTTATGATATCCGAAATTGAACTTAAACCAATGGTTACAATTCCGGAAGAAAAATACTGTGAAAAGGCAGGGAGAATAATTGAAAAATCAGAAAAGATGTGCCTTATTTCGAATTCCATGAAGACTAAAATTATCCTTAGCCCTGATATAAAAGTGAAGAGTCAGATTTAATCAAATCATCAGAAAAGGTAAACTGAAATCAGGAGAATTTATGAAAAAAATTATTGGATTTTTGTTCACCATAATGTTTATATCCAATTTAGTGTCTGCACAAACTCTACCGCCCGAAAATAATATTAATGTTATTGAGCTTAAGAAACAGATGAAAGAGAATCCCGATCTGATAATCCTTGATGTTCGCACACCGGAAGAATTAAGCGGTCCTCTTGGAAAAATCGATGGGGTAATAAACATCCCTGTTCAGGAACTTGAAAAGAGGGTTAACGAGCTTGATAAATATAAGGATAAAGACATCGCTGTAATCTGCAGAACCGGGCACCGTTCGGTTATCGGAACGGAAATCCTATTAAAACATGGATTTACAAAAGCAAAAAATGTTGAAGGCGGGATGACAGCTTACAGAGCAGAATAAACAGGGGAACTACGGATAGGTGAATTGAGTGGATCAGCGGGAGTATTGATTTGTCAAGGATCCTACAACTCTGAATGAAATTGAATCTTGCAGAAGTGAGCTCCCCGGACTTTATTCAAGCTCTTTTAATCTTCTTTTAGCTTTCTTAATAGCAAATTTATCCCGGAAATTTTTTTCCGGGTAATTAATTAATACCTCAAGAAGATTCTTTTCCTTTTGTTCTTCACCCATAGCTTTATAAGTTAATGCAAGCTGAAAAGAGGCAACTATAGTATGAGGATTTATTTTAAGAGCCGTATTAAACATTTGAATTGACTGTTCGAAAGAACCGTCGGGTACTTTCCCGAAGAAAGTATTTGCAAACATCCTTTCAAACCAGCTTAAATCAGCAATCTGCCGGTAGTAAATTCCAAGAATTACATAAGAAAGGTATTGATTTGGATTTATCTGAAGCGATTTTTTGGCATTATCTTCAATTTTGTGAGCAAGCATTATTTTGGTTTTGCCCCCTTCGTATAATGCCTGGTTACCATACGACATCGCCAGATATGCATATGTAGCAGCACTGTCGGGGAAATTTTTCTGCATCTTTTCAGAAAATTCAACTGCCTTTCTGATCATAATCTCCGAGCTATCTTTTTCCCTGTATTCATAATATTCTTCACCTAAATCATTATAAGTACGTGCAAGTCTGAACAGCACATTATAATTATCAGTAGAAAGTTCATATGCTTTGAGATAATCTTTCAGGGCGGATTTATTATCAAATTTGCTGAAATACTCATCTCCTTTTTGAATATAATCATTTAAGTTTACCGGATGAATTGAACAGACAGGTAAAAGTAAAAGAATGAGAAAGACCAGTGTTTTCTTCATCTGATATTCCCGCATTTAAGTTTTCCTGGATATACAATAATTTTCAAGAGATTATTTACTCTCCCGTTTCAAATTATTATTTAGAAAAGAATATGTTTCATTCCATGCTTTTCGTGTAGTGTGTTCATCATATAGGGTTGTGTTAGTTGGATTCATAAATGCATGCCCCACACCGGGATAAATAATTATTTTATTTTTTATATCTGCTTCATTTAAAGATTTCTCAAATTCCTTCACATTATCGGGAGTAATATTCTGATCCTTTTCTCCAAAAATTCCCAGTACAGGGCAGTTTATTTTTTTCAAAGTTTCATTGTCTGTAACCAGTCTGCCATAATTAATTATACAAACAGCCAGTTCAGGATTATCCAATGCTGCTCTAAGTGAATATCCCCCTCCCATGCACCATCCGATTGAACCGATTCTGTTTTTATCAACTTCCTTCATATTCCGGAGATAATCAAATGCAGATCTTAAATCTGTTGCGGCAAGATCCTGTGAAACGCTGCCTGAAAGTTTGCGGGCTTCGTCAGGCGAGGCTGTTGATTTTCCATGATAGAGATCAATAGCAAGTGCGACATAACCACTATCCGCAAAATCATCAGCATTCTTTTTTACCCAGTCATTTAATCCCCACCATTCGTGAATCAAAATCAGAGCCGGGAACGGTCCATTTCCTTCAGGTACTGCCAGGTAAGCCGAAACAGTATCTTTCCCGCTAAAATACTTTACCACCTGACTATTTTTGTGCACCATTTCTAATGTCCTCTCTCCTTTCGATTGATCCGATTCAGGTCTGGCCTCTATATCAATTAAAGCATAGAGGATAACTGTACTAATAAATAAAAAAATAAAAAGAAATGATCTTTTCATATTTCATCCTGTTTTAGCTTAAAATGAAAATTACGTATTAATAATATTTAAATAGTGATGTCTAAATCACAAAAAGGGAGTGCGGCGGAAAATCTTACTGATTTTTTTCAATCTCAGACAGCAATATTCCGCGGTTTCATTCGAAGAAGCAGGGAAAGATCTCTGGAAGCGGTTATTTTCTTTCCCTGGTGTTTATATACGAGAACAAGTGTATCATCGAAGGGTGAGCCATCTTCTTTGAAGATAGGAAGGATACTATTTAAGGGAACAGCTTCTTTTTGTACCTGAATAAAATTTTTCGTCTCAAGATAATCGAGAAGATTTGTAAACTTTTTAATTTTTTCAAAAAATCTGTTTTCATCTACCGGAACAATAATCTCTTCAGTATTAAATACGACGTTAAAGTACCAGAAATGATTTATTTTGTAGTGAACCCTGATAAATGAACAACTCTCAGTAATAAAAGATTCTATGTCTGTTATTTTACCTTCAGATATTTTCTGAATAATCGCCTTATCTTCTTCATCGAAATACATGTATGCTGCCTCAGTTTTTCAATATGAAATACAATACAAATGCCAGAGAATTAAACATTATTTGACCGCAAAACAATAAGTCTGCTGGTTCAAATATTGGCGGATATGCCATATTTGGCGGAAAAGATTATGTGAAATCAGCAGATGATAATAGGTTTAGTGGAGGTACAAAACATGTGTCTGTGTATTAAACTTTATCGCTTTAATTCAGCAATGAGAAAAATAAGGATAATCCTCGGTATTATAATTTCAGATCTGGGGGGAATAGTTTTGGCATCCTTTCCAATGGTTATATTTCTGTCCCTTACAAATTACTTTACCGGTTTAGCTTCCGATTTTCCTCTGTTATTGGTAGCCTTAATTTTATTATTTCCCCTTTCACTCTTTCTATTTCCCTTCAGGATAATTTTAATTATAGCGCAAATTCTTAAGACAGATCTGGACAAATGCGGGATATTTTCTGTGGCTATTATCGGGGGCTTAATCGGAGGCAGTCTTTTTTATTTCCTTATCCTTTCCCGTTTTTCTATGCACTGGTCTGATTTTCTGAATTATGCTCTGCTCGGGGTTCTACAGAGTATTATGGTGCAAATAATTTATTTCTTCATTCCGGAACACTGGAAAGTGCAGCCTGTCGAATAATTTTCTTCCTGTCAACCGTATTAAATATATTCTTGCGTAGGTTTAAACTGTGAGTTGAAATTCATACCTGGATTCCAGCCATTGTCCGCTGACAGTATCAAGCGATTTTTCTATAAAACGGACTTCTTTATTGCTGTTAATAAGTACGACAGTTGAAGATCTCGTTCCATATCTGTCACTTTTAATAAATACCGGAGAAACTGCTCTTTCTAATTCAATGCTTAAACCGGTTTCAGGCAGTTCGCTGTCGGGTGCTGCCCTGTCATCTGAAAGGATTTCAAATAATGATTCTGCGGAGATTGTTTCATTCGATATGGTACTCTGAAAAGCATCTTTGCTTTTTACGACTTTCGGCCAGGGAGTATCCAGCAGATGATTGCTTAATCCATATACTCCCGCAGATAACTGCCTCACCCCTTTAATCTGATTTGAGTAGTAATAAAATACATCCATATCAGAAAACAGAAGGTTGTATCCGTTATATTCATTAGCTTTTTCGGATAAAACATAACCGTACTTGTCAGGTGGAATGTCAGACTTTAAAAAATTTAAGGTCAATGCACCTCTTGAAGGGGCGTTTTCCTTAATAGAGTTCATATCCCGGTAGTTGGTTATTGCTGCAAATCTGCCTGATTTAGTGATTCCAAGCCAGGTACCACCCGCTTCAATATCTCTTCCTGCGAGAAGATCGGGGTAATCTTTCCAGAAATGTGCTTTCTCCGTTGGGCGGTGATAGAATTCATCCCTGTTTGCCGCAACGATTAAAGGATACTGAGGATGAGTATTATAAGAAATCAATAAAAGACACATATCTTAAATTATTAGTGGCAAAATTCTTTATAGTGATGGTATCAAATATATATACAACTGATTGATAAAATTAATATAAAAATAGCCTATGTGAACCAGCGGTAAGAGGCTGTTGTCTCAAACGCAGATGAATTAAGCAGATAGTCTCTCTTAATTCCTACAGGTAAACTGCACATTCGGGAAACAAGAGAAATTGTAATCGCAGCATACGTAAAGTAAATCTGGAGAGTATGTGAACCCGGAATGTTGATACAAAGGATAAGGTATTACAAACCACCTGTATAAAAATGACACAAAACATCGGAAAATTATTTCCGGGAAAATCCCAAATTAATCGTCTTTATATCTAAAGTGAAATTACGGAAGAAAAAGTCACTGCTGCTTAAAGATTAATAACCATCATCTTCATCGTAATCACCTTCTTCATCCTCATCTTCATTGTCAGGAACCCATAGCTGATCATTCATATCTTCAGGTTCAGGATCATTTTCCTTATCATCAGAAGGGTCGTACTTACCTGCAAAACTAATGTATTCATTATCTTCAATTTGTTTTCTTTCGAGTGAATTCTCCTTTGCTTCTTTTGAATCCATATCAACCTCCTGGTGATTGTTTTTTTGATTAATTAAAATATATTCCCCCGGGAATTATAATCAAAATAATTCCTGCTGAGATACATCACAACGTGATCGTTTTAAATAGGCTATTGAATTTCAATTCCGGTGGAAAAAGCTATAAAGCCGGCAATATTCAGGTCATTTTTTTTAACATCGGGATAATACCAGGCTCCATTCCAGTTTATGGAATCGCCGACTCTTATGTTATAAAAATTCGCAGTTCCCAGCTCAGCATCAATATGTTTTGTATAACTTTTTTTGAGGTACTCTTTTTTAACAGAATTTGGAGGGAAATAAGTATACCCATTCACTTCTTTAGCTCTTTTGCTTTCCGCAATAACCTGACCATTCCATATGGCTTTTGCCATTTTCATCCTCACGTTTTAATTGGGTAATATTTATTATAAAAAAATACGTTCTCTTTATGATTATAATCACGTTAATATATTGATCAGATAATTTCAATCCCTGAAATTTTCTCCTTTTTCAAGGAAGCGTTATTAGTTGATTTTGTTCACAGATTAGGTATTTTAGTCTATAAAATTTTTAAGTTTTATACAACCAAACGAGGAAAACATATAGAATTTTTTTACTCTTCATCCCTGATTCTATAAAACTGCACAAATTATTTCGCCCAATTTTTACTTATGCGTGGAGGATTAGATGAGATTATCTCTACAATCTGCAATTACAATCTTTTTGTTTTTTTTCATAACACATGCTGTGTTTGCTCAGGCAGGCAAGATTGCAGGTAAAATTATAGATGCACAAACGGGAGAGGCTCTTCCGTTTGTAAACGTCATTGTTGAAGGAACTTCTACAGGGGCTGCCACCGACATCGATGGAAATTATTTTATTATAAACCTTTCCCCGGGTAAATATTCGGTAAAAGCCTCTGCAATAGGATACAATTCTGTTTCGATCACGGACATCAGTGTTGCTTCCGGTTTCACCTCTACTGTTGATTTCAAACTTAATCCCACAACGCTTGAACTTAACCAGGAAGTAGTTGTGGTTGCCGAAAGACCTATTGATTAGGAAAGATATAACAGCATCAACTTCGGTTGTCGGAGATGACATGATCTCTCAGCTTCCTGTTACTGAAGTCAGAGATGTATTGCAGTTACAGGCAGGTATCGTTACCTCCGGAAATGATCTTCATTTAAGGGGAGGCAGAAGCGGTCAGATAGCTTTTCAGATTGATGGAGTTCCTATGACAGATTCGTATGACGGAAGTACAGTGGTTAGATGTTAATGCTGATGCTGTAAAAGAATTACAGGTTATATCAGGTGCATTCAATGCAGAATACGGCCAGGCAATGTCCGGTGTGGTAAATATTGTCACAAAGGACGGGAGCAACGATTTGAAGGGGAACCTGACGACATACGTAGGGGATTATGCATCTGACAGGACGGACAAATTCTGGGATATAAATTCAATCAGCCCGACTGCCATCAGGGATATAGAAGGCAGCCTGAGCGGTCCGGTTATCAAAGATAACTTATTCTTCTATCTGAACGGAAGATATTTTTATAATACCGGCTGGCTGTACGGCAAACAAACTTTCCTTACCACTGACAGAGCAATTGAGGTCCCCGGTTCAGGCGGTAAGGACTACGTTATACAGCAGCACGGTGATAATTCTTTTGTTTCTATGAATCCCGACCAGAGAATTTACGGACAGGGAAAGTTGACCTACAGGCTTCTCCAGGGAATGAAACTAAATTTTAACTATATCATTGATAAAGAAGAGTACCAGGAGTTCAATCACGTAAATAAATTAACTCCTGATAATAACCTTCATCGTTACAGGAGACGGTATCACAAATATTTTCACAATCAATCACGCTCTATCCTCCTCAAGTTTTTACATTCTGAATCTTTCATACTTCTTAAAAACTACCAGCATTATCTCTACAAAGATATCTATACCGGCGATTCCCAGCATCCAACGGACTACGTAGATAATTCTCTTCACCCGACACCTCCTTACAGTTTTAATGTCGGAGGTTCAGATTACAGCCGTTTCTACAGAAGTACCGGAACCTACGATGCCAAACTCGACTGGACCACACAATTAACCCAGGAAATAAACATTCAATTCGGCGGGGACTTTAAACAGCATCAGATTTATATGCATGAAATCACCCTGACTCCGATTTACGATAACGGGATTCAGACTGTTAATATTCCTCAAACAACAACTAACCTGAATAACGAATATTTACATAAGCCGCAGGAGATTTCAGGTTACGTTCAATCAAAGCTTGAGGCTTTTAACCTGATCTTTAATCTTGGAGTAAGGTTTGATGTCTTTAACCCCGATGGTGTTGTTTTGAATGATCCGGCTGATCCGAATATTAATAACCCCTTAAGACCGGACAATAAATTTTTTGATTATAACCACAACGGTGTTCAGGATGAAGATGAACCGTCTAAATCTGTCGAACAACGTTTGGCAAGTAACGCTTTTGGAGTCCCCTGGTACTCGGATGCATCAATAAAATATCAGTTAAGTCCAAGAATTGGACTTGCATTCCCCATTACTGATAGGGGTGTTATTCACTTCTCATACGGTCACTTTCTGCAGCTTCCTCCTTATGAATTTATGTACGTAAACCCTGAATTTGAACTAGGTGTCGGATCGGGTAACCAGGGTATCATCGGTAATGCAGATCTTAAAGCCGCAGAAAACCGTCAAAGGTGAAATCGGTTTACAGCAGCAGATAGGTGATGATATCGCTGTTGATTTTACAGTTTTCTTCGAGGACTTCAGAAACCTAGCCGGAACACAAACAGATGAAATACTTGTTTTCGGACAGGGTTCAAGTTACAGCAGATATGCTAACTCCGATTTTGGTTTTTCAAAAGGTTTTATCATCAAGTTTCAAAAAAGATTTTCAGGCGGCTTAGCTACAAGCCTGGACTACACATATTCTATAACAAAAGGAAATGCTTCAGATCCTGCTGATGCACGAAATGCGATAGCAGGAGGAGCACTCCCTGAAACGTTCATTGCCCCGCTTGACTGGAATCAGACGCATACACTCAACGTTTCTGTTGCCTACAGTCAGGAAAGAGACTGGGGATTTTCACTGATTGGAAATTTTTATACCGGTCAGCCTTTTACACCTCAGGTCAATAAAAATACCCGTGTTTCACAAAATGCCTTTCCAAGAAACAGCGAGATCAAACCTTCAATATTTAATGTTGATTTAAGGTTATATAAAGATTTTCCTTTCGGACCAACAACATTATCTGTTTTTCTTAAGGTATTTAATCTTTTTGATCTCGATAACCCGACTACAGTTTATGGTAACTCGGGAGATCCGTTATTTACTTTTGATGAATTAGACGCAGAGAAAGTTAATCCGAATACGTATTACAATACACTTGATGAATACTACACTAACTCGGGATATTTTTCTGAACCAAGGCGTGTAGAATTTGGTATTACTTATAATTTTTAATATGAGGAAAGTTACTCAAATGCGAACTAAATTATTTTTTATTACTCTTCTGATGGCTGTAAGTTCAGGTACATTTGCACAGTATGGAGATCCCAGCTTACTTACAATCGGTACTCACACAGGTAACCGTGTCGGTATTTCCTTTCACAATGACGGACAGATAGCCGGAATATTGCCGGGTGTGGATATCAGGGGTGAATGGCCTCTTGGATCAGGTGAGAATTATATTGGAGATATGATTCCGTTAATCGGCGTAGAATTTGTTAATTTCCTGGGAGATACTCTTCATTCGGTGATCATTTCAAGGGGACCTCGAAACCATCAGTCCGAAGAAAGAAGTCCTGCTGACGGTCATTTCTGGGGATGGAATCCGATTCCCGGTTTCCGTAATCCTAATTATGAATCTGTAGCAATGAGTCATTTACCGGATTCATGGCCGATTGAGGGATGGAATGATCCTGTCTCACGTAACTGGTTTGATTCACTGGGGCACACTCAATGGTTTGGTTATTTCGGACGGGATATAAAAAATGCAGATCAGGAATCATTGTTTGATGCCGACGATCAGATGGATGATGAATTTAATTTTAATGATTATGTAAACCCTGTTAACCCGATATTCCTACCGGACAGCACAAATCCAGTACGTCACGGAATGGGATTGAGGATGAGGGTTAGAGGTTTCCAGTGGTCCAACTTCCTTGCTGAAGATGTGATTTTCTGGTTGTATGATATTCTTAATGAAGGTACAACTATATACAGAAAAGCAGATTTTGGGACTGTTGTCGGAACTCTTGCCGGTGGTGATGGAGACAGCCAGGATGACCTTGGTTATTTCGATGTACAGAACTGGATTACTTACTCCTGGGATAGTGATGGGATCGGAAATAAGGGACAGAAAGTCGGTTATGTTGGTTATGCATTCCTCGAATCTCCTGGTAACCCGTTCGATGGTATAGATAACGATAATGATGATACAGACAGCGTAAGGAACTATACTCCTACAGCCCCTAGATTTGTTGCTTCGGATTTTGATTCAGTTACCTATGGTGTCGGGGATGTGGTCGTTCTGATTAATCCAGCTACATACGCAAGAAGTTTGCACACTATTAATTCCTTACCCGATACTGTTTATTCTATGGGAGTTCAATTTGTAATCGAATCAGGAAAATATTTTCGTGAAGGATTTATTGCCAGAATTTTACCCCCGCCCGTTAATACAGCTATTCCGGATACCTCAGCATTTGACGGAATAGATAATGACCTTGACGGGATTATCGACGAGAATGAAGCAATCCATTATTTGACAAGAATTAACAGTGGTCTACTGGGATTGAGATATATAAATTACGTAACAGGTGCCGGATTGAATGATCTTTTGATAGATGAGAAAAGAGACAATAATATCGATGAAGATGGTGACTGGAATCAGCAGCATGATGATATTGGTATCGATGGTTTAGGACCGAGTGATAACAACTACCCCGGTCCCGATGAAGGTGAGGGAAATGGCATTCCAGATCAGGGAGAACCGGATTTCGGAAGAACAGATACGGATGAATCCGATCAGATCGGTCTTACAGGTTTCAATTTCTTCAATCAAACAGCTTCCCCCGATATGAGTAATGATGCTTTATTATGGGACAGAATGAGTCCCGGAAGATTTGATGTTATTGCCTCTGATCCGCAGGACGGCGATTTTATTTATTCATCAGGTTATTTCCCATTAATTCCAAGTAACGGCAATCCTGATATTAAGGAAAGATTTTCATTTGCAATTTTGTTCGGTGAAAATTATCAGGATATAGTTAGTAACAAACTGATTGTTCAGCAGATCTATAATGCCGGTTATAAATTCCCGCAGCCGCCTCAGAAACCTACAATCACTCTTACACAGCAGGACGGGAAGGTAGTAATTTACTGGGACGGGAAAGCAACGGAAAACGATGTAGATTTCATTACTAAAGTAAAAGATTTCGAAGGCTATAAAATTTACAGGGCTACCGATGCCAACTTTACTGATTCACGTGTAATAACAAACGGGCGCGGTATACTGTCCTTTGATCTTCCAATTGCCCAGTATGATCTTGTGGATTCATTAAGCGGATTCTTCTATCCTTCACCTAATCTGTTAGAGCAGGTCGGAGGGACAACCTATTATCTTGGTGATAATACAGGAGTAATAAATAAATTCGTTGATTCGAGCGTGGTGCTTGGCCAGACATATTATTATGCGGTTTGTGCCTATGACAGAGGTAATGAATCCCAGGATATTTTCCCGACTGAAAACTCAAAATTCATAAGGAGAACTTCAACCGGTGAAATAATTGTGGATAAAAACACAGGATATATTACTCCCGGCAGAAGACCTGCAGGATATGATCCGGCTAAAATTCAGGATTTTACAAAATCAGAAGGGTTCAGAGGTACTGGGCAAATTAATATAGATGTCGTTGATGATAAAAGTGTAAAAGCAGGTAACTCTTATAAAGTTGCTTTTATAGATACAGGTACTGCAGAAACTACGGCATACTGGTCGTTAATAAATCTTACAGCAAATGATACAGTAGTAAACCGTTCATCCGTATTTTCGGGAAATACCCCGATAAAAGAAGGATTCAGAGTTCAGATACATAATGATACAGAAGTAAAATTAGATACTGCTAATAATTCCGGTACAATAGTCGGTGGCACATCTAATCCACAGAGTATCACTTTCTTAGTATTAAATATTTCAGGATTTAAAGGTGTAAAACTACCAAATGACTATGAGATAGAGTTCTATCCCACAATTGTTGATACTTCCATAGCAGATCCTTTGGCACCGGCTAAACCGGCCAATTTTAAGGTAAAGAATCTTACCAAAAATGAATATATAAATTTTATTTATGCCGTCTACGGTGAGATTTCCACGACGCACTCAATTATTTTTAAAGAAAGTGTAGGAGGGGGGCAGATTGACTATACATGGAGGCTCGATATTAGTTATAATAATGGAACCAATATCCCTCTTGAGACTAGTGGAGTCCTTCCCTTGCACACTCTGAAACCATTTGGAAGTTCAGATGAAGTGACCTTCACAATGAAAGGTGCAAACATTGATGATGCTGCAGCCAAAGACCAGATGGATAAAATAAAAGTTGTGCCCAATCCATATGTTGTTACTCATGAAGCCGAAGCAAGGCTGCTGAGTTCACAGACGAGCGGAAGAGGAGAAAGGGAAATCCGATTTACTTATATACCGCCGGGTTCTACAATTTCCATATATACCGTGCGCGGAGAAAAAATAAAATCACTTACAACTGAAGATTTGTTTGTCGGAGATGTTTACTGGAATCTTCGTACTGAGGAAAATCTTGATGTAGCTTACGGAGTTTATGTATTCGTTGTAGAAGCGCCCGGTATTGGCACTAAAATCGGCAAGTTTGCCCTTATTAAATAACGGAGAGAATATGAAAAAGTTTATAATAATTTTAATCGTAACAGCCGGATTTATTATGGGCCAGACAAAAACCGGTTCAACAGCAGCACCTTTTCTGAACATAGGTATTGGACCAAGAGCAGTGTCAATGGGTGGTGCCTTTGTGGCCACTGCCAATGATATAACCTCCCTTTACTGGAATCCTGCCGGTGCTTCAAGAGTAGGAACTAACAGTGCTATGTTTTCATACGCTCAGTGGTTTGCGGATATAAGTTATAACTGGGCCGGAGCAATGCTGACAATGGATGGCGCGGGTACAGTAGGATTAAGTGTTACCTATCTGGACTACGGCAGTCTTGAAGTTACTACCCTCAGAGAACCCGACGGAACCGGCGAATCATTCAATCCAAAGGATATGTCAATTGCTTTAACATACGCTTACAATCTCACTGATCAATTCTCAATAGGAGGAAATGTCAAATATATCAATCAGAAAATATGGAACAGCAGTGCGAGTGCGGTCGCTGCTGATCTTGGCGTATTGTTTCTTTCGGACGTATATGGTCTCAGGATTGGCGCAACAATAGCAAATTTCGGAACTGATATGACAATGGATGGAAAAGATTTATATGTTCAGCATGATGTAAATAACCAGATATTCGGCAATAATGATCAGATACTTGCAAAGCTTGAAACGGACGCATTTCCATTACCTCTGGTTTTCAGGGTCGGAATTGCAGCAGATGCGGTTAATACCGAAGATCATAAATTTACGATCGGCGTTGATGCAACCCACCCCAATGATAATGCAGAATCCGTGAATATCGGGGGAGAATATACTTTTATGAATCTGATCTCTCTCAGAGGCGGTTATAAAAATTTATTTCTTGATAATTCCGAAGAAGGTTTAACTCTTGGATTTGGATTAAAATACAGCTTTGCCCCCTCACTGGGAGTGTTTGTGGACTATGCTTACCAGGATTTCGGCAAGCTGAAATATACCCAGCAGTTTTCACTTGGAGTGAACTTTTAGCATGTTTATGTTCGAAAATTTAATTATAATTGGTTAGTTCATTAAAAAAGGAGATCGTAATGAGAAAAATACTCTACTTTATAATTGCATTATTTGTTGCAAATATGGCTTATGCTCAAACTGTTGAGTTTCAGGTTGACATGAGCATAAAAGCTAAAAAGGGAACTTTCAATCCCGCAGCAGATACAATGCACGTGGCAGGTAATTTCAGTAACTGGACTGTAAGTGCCACAACTTTAACTGATCCTGATGTGGATTCGGTTTATACTGTAACAATTGATACCTTTGCTGTTGGTGATAATCTTGAATTCAAATTTGTTATTAACAGCACAGGCTGGGAATCTGTTCCAAACAGAACATATACTGTTCCGTCCGGTTCAAGTGTATATCATGCTTATTTTGATAATGATAGCGTATACAATCCAAGCCCACCTAAACCCATTGAAATAACTTTCCAGTGTAATATGGAATTTGAAAAAGTTTCGGGCAGATTTGATCCTTCACAGGATACTGTAACTGCCAGAGGAACTATGAATGGATGGGGTTCAGGTGATATTATGCAACCCGGATTAGATCCGAATATTTATGAAGTTGCAATCACCGACTCATTGGTAGCAGGGGATAATGTAAATTATAAATTTGTCTATGTGCATGACGGTGTCATAAACTGGGAATCAGGTAGTGACAGGATACTTACAATTACTCAGGAAGATTATGATAATGGAACTGCAAGTGCTTATAGAATTTTTAATGATCTTACAACTGCTACAATTACTAATGCTCCCTGCACGATAAAATTTGTGACCTATATGGAAGGTGCAATTAATGCAAATACAGGTTTGCCTTTCCCGACAATTGAAAATGTTGCTCTATGCGGTGCAAATCCTCCATTACACTGGCCTGCTTCCGGATGGCCGAATTCAGATAGTACTCTTGTATTCTTTATGTACGATGACGGAACACATGGTGATGTAACGGCCGGTGATAATTACTGGTCACATGAGATCACTTTCCCGATATTCTCAGCTCTGGATATCGAATATAAACACGGAGGTAACTGGGGCGACCCGGCTAACTTAGGTAATGATAATGAGGGCGGAGTAGGTACAAATCATCATATACTTCTGGATCCTCATACTGTAAGTGCAACTGTAATTGATTCATTTGGAGTTAATATAGGATATCATCAGCTGCAGGATGTGGTGCTGGGAGTTAAGGAAATTTCTTCAAATGCTCCTGAGACTTATAATCTATCCCAGAACTATCCAAACCCATTTAACCCGACAACAATGATCCGTTTCAGCCTTAAAGAAACAGGAATCGTTTCATTGAAGGTTTATAATGTTCTTGGTCAGCTTGTAACTACCCTGGTTAACGAACAGAAACCAGCCGGTATTTATGAATATAATTTTGATGCTTCAGGTATGTCAAGCGGCATCTATTTCTATACAATCAAAACCGGTGATTTTACGGCTACCAAAAAAATGATCCTGATGAAATAGTACCACTTGTGATTTATAAGAATAACTATCTCACATATCTTATTTAATAAGATATTCATTTCAAGTAAGGATCTCTTTTTATGAGAGATCCTTTTTTATAAATTTCAATGCTTCTTTATAAAAATAAATTAGAATTGATTGACATATTCTATAAATTGATATATATTTAATTTATTGATGTATCCTGCTTTTATATCAATCATAAAAAAAAGGTGGAAAAATGAAAAACAGTTGGGTAAGCAAAATTTCCTTCGTTATAGTATTTCTCTACTTATTACACCCTTCAATTAAAGCACAATGTGATATTGATGGAACCATAACCCTAGTGAATGTTAATGTTAGTAACATTTATTTAGATTTTGAAGATTTTAGTTACAAACACTTTTTCCAAATTTTAGCAAAATATGACAAAAGGTGGTCTGCAACAGAATACTCATTTATTGGTTCCGATTTTGTAGAAGAAAATACACCCTTCGACGATCAGTTACATTCATTTTCTAATTCCAATTATCGTGTACAGGTCTTGGATATAGTTTCATTTGTACCTTCTCCTTATCCAATGACTTATCGTTGGAGTATCAAAGCATTTACCGAGGATGGTTTTAAATCCTTTGAAGCATTCTATCAGAATCCAATTAGTTATTCCCCTAATAGAATGGGGTTCACTTTAGGCATTCCCAGTTATTATCCTGATTGGGAGCGAATATTACAAAATACAGCAGATTGTTTCTGTAATGATCAAGGATTTGATGGTTATGTGGATTACCATATAAGTAGTACTTCAGGGACAGTTACATGGAAACCCCTAAATAATAATTGGCAAATTACGGGTTCACCCAGTGTTAGAGCCTTTAGTTATTTGGAGTGTGGAGAATCCATTTTGCAGGGTGAACAGAGTAACAAATCATTAATAAGAAGTTCATTAAGTGAGAATGATAAACCGATTTTAAATCAAATATCTTTAAACCAGAACAACCCTAATCCTTTTAATCCGATTACAAAGATCACATATACAATACCTTTCGCTTGTGATTTGAAATTAATAATTTATGATGTTTTGGGACGCGAAGTTGAAAAGCTTGTGGATGGATTTAAGCAAGTTGGGGAATATTCCGTTGATTTCGATGCAAGTAATTTGTCCAGTGGCACATATTTTTATCAATTACAAACGGTAGGTTCAACAATAACAAAAAAAATGACAGTTCTTAAATAATCCTTATTGTATATTTTTTAAGGGTCGGACTAATCAAATCTGGCTCTTTTAGTATAAAATTCTATCGTTGAGTAATTTCTAGAAGCTGCTGTTTAAGATTTGACCGCGCCCGGAAATTGAGAATCGATTTCAAGACACCTGTTAATCATCTCCAGAGCTTTTTCAAATTTATTCTGCAATGCATACGCTCCCGCAAGATTAAATAATACCTGGGGGTCATTACCTACGAAATTCAAACTCTCGTTAAGATACTTTACAGCATTACCAAGATTCTTTCTTGATAAATCAATTATCCCAAGCCATTTAGCAGAGAAAGCATCCGGTGAGTATTCGTATTTTTTTTCTAAGATCCTGTAGGCAAGGTCATATTTTTTCCTTTCTATTAAAACTTCTGCCGAAGAATTATAATAACTTTGAAATATCGGAAACTGATCTATGAGGTCGAGCATTTCAGAAGTGTACAAATCCAGGATGCCTTCCTTTAAATACCTTTGTGCCATTATTCTGTGTGCCTGTTCCCATGGAATACTTGATTCGATGACTTTCATTGCAAGAGTATCCATTTTAGTCTTCATATTCAATTCCTGCAGAATAAATTGCTTCGGCTGTGGCTTTGTAAACGGCCAGTCATTTTTCAGAAGAATTATTCTGTACTTACCAATGGTTGAATCAAGCGGAGTAAAATTAAACTCATAATCAACTTTTGCATCTAAATACGGAACAAGAACCGCCGGACTTTTAGGGACAAGATTGTTTTTCTCCATCGTTTCAAAGAAAGATTTTGCCATAAGTTTGTAGCCGGAGAGTGTGGGATGGAGATGATCTGTCATTATGTTACTGCCTGTTATGCTATCCGGACTATTAACTTCAAACACAGAATCTATATTTACTACCGGGTAATGATATTTTTTTCCGAAAGATTTTATCATCTCAGAAAAATTTTCCGGCGCCCTGAATCTTAATGCATCAAGGTCTTTTGCAAACCTGAAAAGGGAATCAGCTTCTTTTAAGCGATTTGATTTTAATGCATTTTCAGCCTGTTGTATAAATTGACTCGGCAGAAGGAAGGTTCCTGCTGTCAACAGATACAAATGGAGGCTGATCTTTAAGATTGCAGGCCAGAGTACTTAATACTACAGGTACGCCCGCTTCCTTTGTCATATCAAGAATATCGCGGAGATTTCCTTTAAACTGATCGACACCCATTTCATAAACATCCGAGTCAAGAGCAATTAGCTGATCTTTTGCCATACGTGACATCAAAGTGCCCGATGCATTTTGTTCAGTCGTAAAGAATCCCGCTACCCATTTCAGGAAATTCCTTACGAGCTGGGTTGTTTTAAATTCATTCAGCTTAAGAACAAGATTAACAATGAATTTATTGGTACCAAGGGATTCCATTGAACCGACACCAAGTGCCCCATAATACTCATTGTGTCCGGTATAAATCAGGATAAGATCCGGTTTTTGTCCGAGAACCCCGCCGGTCAAATCCTTTAAAGTATAACTGTTTACTGCGGTAATTCCCAGGTTAATTACTTCAATTTTATTTTTTGGATATACTGCTTCGAGATATTTTTTCAGGTATCTGCCGAAATCCCCGTTCGGAGTAAACGGGTAACCTGCAGCGCTGCTTTCGCCCAGAATGAACACCCTGAAAGCGTTCTCTCTTTTTTCAATATCAAAAACGTTTCCATTTGAATATGGCACGTTTTGAGTAGTAAAGAAATAACGGTGGGTAAAATCAGGATTTAATACATATTTGGAATCCGTGATTTTTACCCATTGCGTAAAATCGTACCCATAATTAAAAATCCTTAATCCCAGTTCAAGGAGAATCAGAAAAATTAAAGGTATCAGTATAAGTACAAAATAAAACCAGACCGGAGTTTCGTCTTGTTTTTTACGTGTATTAATCGTGGATTTTGTGGGTTTTTCCTTGTTCTTCAATTAAAGCCTATCACAGTAAATCGGGTTACCCTTATCTTTTTGCTTTGAATATTCTTCACGGCAGAAGTATTTTTATTCTTTTAATTAGAAAGTTGATTAAATGTTAAGGGTAACTTTTTTACTAATTTTAATTTCAGCTCTCGAAATATTTCCGCAGCAAAAAGATACAATCATTGCAAAGATAGGAAATATTGAAATATCACAACAGGAATTTCAGGAGAGGTATGAATTGACCCCTGTGCCCGGGAAGGAAATCAAATCAGATGCCTCCGCATTAAAAAAGGAAGTACTTAATTCCCTGATTGCTGAAAAATTATTCTCGCTCAAGGCACAGGAAATGAACATCGATACTTCTGAGATTGTTAGACGTACTCTTTCCGGTTATGAAAAAATGTTTGTGAGAGATGCTCTTTATAAAAAGGAAATCAGGAAAAGAGCTGCCGGAACGGCAGACAGTCTGCTTACTCTATATATTGGAAGGGCCTCCGAGGTATGGTTTATTTATATATCTGCAGCAAATAAAGAGCAGATTAATAACATATATACTCTATTGAAGAAGGGGGCAACTTTTGATTCTGTTTATACAGCTTTCAGTTCATCAAATGATACACTAAAAACAAGGATCAGGGGATCATGATCCAGGGATTGAAGATGAAATTTTTAATCTTCCCGAACAGGCTTATACTGATCCTGTTTTTATGGACGGGAGATGGTATATTCTCAAAATTGTGAAAAAAATAAATCCTGTTCTTACTCAAATGAGCGGATGGGAGGAAGAGTATAAACGTCTTAAAAAAACGGCGGATGAAAGGGCGGAGCAGATTTATTATAAAGAATACATGGTTAATTTCTTTAAGGATAAGAAAGTTAAAGCTGATGGAAATCTGCTTAAATTATTTGCCCAAAAAGTTGAGGAAATCTTGGAACAGAAGGCAGCAGGCAATAAATCGGATACTGAAAAAGTATTCATAAATAACTTTGATATTCTGAAGATTGAGAATGAATTGAGCGGCCGGGAACTTAACTCAGTATATATTGAGCTGAATGGAAAACAGGTAACTCTTAAAGATTTTATTTCATATTTCCGGTTTGAGCAGATTGGAACTGAAAAAGTCAACTATCAGGCAGTGCTCGATTTACTGAATTCAAAAACCCGGCATTTTATAGAACAGGAACTGCTTGCAGAGGAAGGATTCGGACAGGGATTGGACAAACTTCCTTCGGTGCAGTCTTCATACAGGATGTGGAGAGACAATTATTATTTTTATCTGCTGCAGAATATGTTTAATGATTCTACTGCAGTCAGCGATAAAGAGGTCATTCATTATTACCGGACTGAAAGGAAAGATATTGCCGGGGATGAGGTCAGGATAGCTCAAATATCGGTGGATAGCCTCGAAACAATTGAAAAACTTCTTGATGAGATTGATAAAGGCGTTACGTTTGAATCTATTGCGGGAAGATACTCCGGAGAAAATGAAAATATAGAATTTGCTCCTGCCTCATCATTTGGTGAAATTGGCAGAATCTCCGAAAATATGGTCCCGGGGGAAGTTTACGGACCCTTAAAAACAGGGGAAAAATATACATTATTCAAATTGATTGACAGGAGAAGAAAAAAGGAGCAAGGTTCCTTCGAATCTGAAGAGGGAAATATTAAAAAGACCCTTGCCCAGAAAAAATTCCAGGAGAAACTGATCGGGTTTACAACTTCGCTTGCTATGAAATATGGTTTCTCTGTGAATGAAGAAGCCCTGACAAATCTGCATGTCAGCAGTATAAATTCAATGGTATACCAGGTGCTTGGGTTTGGCGGAAAGATACCTGCAGTACCTCTTTCATTACCTGCAATTCAGTGGTACAAAAACTGGAAAGAAAAACACGATATCGTTCAGTGATCAGAATTTCGGGGCAGGAAATTTTTTTATTCACTGCAGGTATTATTTATTTGATTTATTAATGTTTTCAATTTTATGATGAACGGGTGGAATACTTTTAAGATAATTATAAATCGCACTTAGATCCTGTTCATTCATACCTGCAAATAAACTCCACGGCATTGGTGTATTTAATTCTCCCGGGTTTAAATATATAACGTTATTTTCATACTGCTTAAAGCGGTTCAGGAAATCTTCCTTTGTCCATCTGCCAATCCCGGTTTCTATGTCAGGAGTAATATTTGATGCTTTAACCTCTCTGCCATTGATTGAAAATGGAGTTCCGCCTGCGAAATTAAGGTCTTTTATAAATTCTCCTCTTTCCATTGGAGTATGACAATTTCTGCAGGCTGCAATTTTAACAAGATAATTTCCATATTCATTAGAGTTTGATTCATCAATTGAAGTTATGGGTATGTACGATTCAGGCGGAATCATTTTTACTATCAGGTTCATCGGAAAATCAATAGAACTTACAGGTGCTTCATTAACAACTGGTTTAAGATTCCTTATATATGAAATTACAGAATAAAGATCTTCCATTCTAAGACTATGATATTCAGGATAAGGCATAAGAGGAAAAAGCACCCGGTTATCTTTTGTAACACCCGTAGTGATTGCCCGAAGCACTTCTCCGTTCGTCCATTCTCCAATACCTGAAGGAGTAATATTACCTGCGTATATGGTTCCGGGCATACCTTCTTCAAATTTCTGCCCCCCCATTCCTTCTGTACCGGGAATTATTGGTCCGGAAAATATTGTCCAGTCTCTCTGTGAATGACAGGACAGACAGACAGTAACATGATTGACGAGATAATCACCCCTGGCTATTCTTTCCTGAGTAGGGTAAATCTCGACATCAGGGGCAGGGAGAGTCTTAGGATAGGTTAAATTAAAATATATATATCCCCCTATAAGCACCACAACAATAAAGAGAAAAAAATACTTTAAAAATTTAAGGAATTTTTTCCCTTGCCTTTTTTTGCTCATTTAAATCTACCGGACATATATTTGCTAAAAGATCACGATAAACCTAATCAAAAAAAATATATGTAGAAAGAAATAAAGATCGATTTATTATTAGTGAATTTGCGAATTTCCGATTTAGCGAATTTGGCGGATTGTAAAGCGAAATGGCATTTCACTCAATCCGCAAGTCCCTAAATCAATTCGCTCAATACGTTAAATTCGCTATTTTGAACAACATTTTCATTTATGATCCTTTCTGATATTATTATTAATTACAAATCCCGGATGTCTTTTTCGCAGATAATTTCGTTACTAAGCGGATTAGTCAAATTCAGCTGGAATTAAAGCGGCCTCACTTTATATCTCTTAAAGAAAGGGCTTTGTTCATAAGTTTTTTGGGAAACGGAAGCGAATCTAACGTTCGTAATAATTTTTGTCAATACCCTCTTCAAAAGATTTGTTTGAACGGTTTCCTTTATACCTGAATGGCAATTTGTAGAATACCAATTTTAATTTTAATTTAGAAGCAAACAGGAGATTAATATGATAAGCAAAGAACTACTTGACATATTATGCTGTCCGGAAACAAAAGCAGAACTTGTGCTTGATGGTGAAACCCTGGTCTCTACAGATAAAAATACCCGCAGGCGGTACAGAATTGAAGATGATATTCCCATTATGCTAATAGACGAATCAGAACAATTAAGTCTGGAAGAATGGCAGGAAATTATGAAGAGACACGGTAAAAGAATTGATTAATTATCTTTATAATTATTAAAAATATCTTATTTACTATTCACAAAACCTCACTAAAATGGATCCAATAAATATTCTGTTAGGATTAAATGTAATTGCAACTTTCGGGGCACATTATTCAGGTGCTAAAACAGGTTTCCGTTCTGCTGTAGGAGCCGCAAAGGAGAAACCCAAAAGCGGATTGCAGAAACTTCCTGTCTATTTATCAACGCTCGCTCTCATCGCCGTAATCCTTGGAGTCTTCAAAATAGGAACCATGGATTACCTGCCCTCGTATGAGACAGCCAGGATTATCGGGCTGATTTTTTTCCTGGTATTCTCATGGGTTCAGGTACTATCTGTTAAAACTATGGGTGAAAATTATTCACAGGAAATACTGATTCTTAAAAATCATAAACTGGTTACTAACGGTATTTTCAGTATCGTAAGACATCCGCAGTATCTTTCACAAATACTGATGGATCTCGGGGCAGCGGCTGCTTTAATGAGCTATATTGTCTTACCAATAGCACTATTAGAGATTCCTTTTTTAATTATGCGTGCAGTAATGGAAGAGAAACTGCTGGCAAAATATTTCAAAGATGAGTTTACAGCCTATAAAAAGAAGAGCGGATTTATTATCCCTTTTATCGGTTAGATGAAGATATGGAATATGCTGAAGAAAACATTATTAATACTTAGCCTGTTGCTGATCCTGCCGGTAATTTTAATAGCGCAGAACAAAAACAAACTAACCCTTGTGACTTCTGGAGGAACGAGCTACCTGCCCATTTATGAAAGACAGGGGATAGTATATTTTTCAATAAAACATTTTGCGGACGCAGTTTCCTCCTCTTATTATATTAATGATGAAACTAAAAAAATAGAATTAAAATATCCCCAGCATAATCTCAAAATAACCGGTCAGAACTCATTTCTTGTTCTTACTTCAAAGGACAATAAGACAGAAAAAATTTACCAGCTACCGACAACGACATATATAGTAAATAATATTATTTTCATCCCGCTATACTATTCTGTTCAAATTCTAAGGGAAGCATCAGGACTGGATATTATAATTGAGAATGATAAAAGGATTGTAATAAAAGGGAAACTTGAAAATGAAATTCCGGATGAAACTACTGCAAAGATAAATATCACGGGTCTGAAAATTGATCAGAAAGCAAACGGAACCTTAATAAGAGTTAAAACCAATAAAAGAATTCCTTCATATTACAGCAGCTATAAAAGCGGACTGCTGACGATTATTTTCAGGAAAGTCAACGCTGATGTGAATAAACTGGCTTCCATTGACACTAAAGGATTAATTAAGAATATCACGGTAAAAAATATCGGCCCGGATGCGCAATTTGATTTTTCTGTAAGCAAAGATTATTCGACCAGTGAGGTTTTGAATGTTGATGGAAGTAAGGATATTCTTATAACAATACATAATAAGGTTTTTTCAGGTGCAGCAGATAATGATAAAAATAAAGTGAAATGGAAATTTGATGTAATTGTGCTCGATGCCGGTCACGGCGGGAAAGACGCCGGAGCAATTGGAGTCAATGGCGTTAAGGAAAAGGATGTAAACCTGGGAGTTACACTGGCACTGGGAAAACTCCTGCAGAAAGAAATGAAAGATGTTAAAGTAGTTTATACACGCAAAACTGATACTTTTGTAGAATTATTCCGCCGCGGAAAAATAGCTAATGAAAATGACGGAAAGTTATTTATCTCAATTCATTGTAATTCAACTCTGCAAAAACCAACTGATGCAAGCGGATTTGAAATCTATCTGTTAAGACCAGGGCGAACAAAGGAGGCAATCGCAATTGCCGAAAGAGAAAACGGTGTTATTCAATATGAAGAAAATCCTAAAAGATATGAGAAACTGACTGATGAGAACTTTATCCTGGTTAGTATGGCACATTCCGCTTATATGCGCTATTCCGAAAAATTCTCGGAGCTGGTTGATAATAGTTATTCAATTCAGACAGACATTCCTTCACGGGGTGTTAAACAGGCAGGGTTCTACGTTCTGGTAGGGGCTTCAATGCCGAGTGTATTGGTTGAAACAGGTTTTTTATCGAATAAACATGATTCAAAATATATTTCCAGTCCGAAGGGGCAGGAGAAGATAGCCGAAGCGATATTCAATGCGGTAAAGAGTTATAAAAAATATTATGAATCTACAATTGAAAATGAGTAAGGATTGAGAGAAAAATGGGGATTTTGGGAATATGAGTTCGGTTAATTAATCCTCGAGGTAGATTATATTTGTCTTTAGCTCCGTTCCATTAATCCAATTACTGTGAATTAAATCACACGAATTCTACCACTCATAAGAATTTATTTGCCTCAAATTAGAAATTATTATACATTTGGAAACCGAAAACACAATCTAAGTTTCCTATGGGTCAAAACAGAGTAAAATCTGTTTTTTTTGACACTAAATGGAAACTAGATAAACTAATTTAGTATCCGATTGGAAAAAGGAGAATAAAAAAGATGCACGAAGAAAAAGAAGTCAAAGAAAGAATAATCAATCAGGCTGAACAATTATTTCTGCAGTTCGGGTACTCAAAGGTAACGATGGATGAAATTGCAGCAAGTATCGGCATGAGTAAAAAGACTTTGTACAAATTTTTCCCCGGCAAAGAAGCTTTAGTTAAAGAAATGATTACAACTTTAAAATGTTCAGTAGATGATCATATAAATTTAATCTGGAATAATGCATCGCTGAACTTTATGGATAAACTTAAGTCTGTAATGGATTTTATCGGTAAACAGACCACAAAATTACATGGTCCGTTACTGGAGGATTTGCATAAAAATATTCCCGAAGTATGGCAAGAAATTCATGATTTCCGTAAAGCAAATGCTGTCAAGAAATTTACAGTTTTTATTAATGAGGGTGTGGAAAAAGGAGTATTCAGAAAAGATATTGACAGACAGTTAATCATCCTTTTTTATCTGCATGCGATGCAGGGGATGATAAATCCTGAGACATTAAGCCAGCTCCCTTATTCGGCTAATCAGGTATTTGATGCAATTATCAGGATTATCTTTGAGGGAATTTTGACTGAAGGGGGGCGAGATGAATATTTATCGTATAACAATGAAGAAATAAATGAAGGAGAAAACGAGAAATGAGATTCAGATTAATTGGTATCATTATGTTTCTGCTAACAGGAGTTTTATCCGGTAAAATGTTTGCACAGGAGACCCGCAAACTTTCACTTGAAGAGAGTATTCAAATAGGACTTGAAAATAGTGAACTAATTCATTCTTCTAAAATGAAGGTTGATTATGCTGAAGCCAGATGGGATGAGGTTAAAACTAACAGACTTCCATCTCTAAAATTGAATGCCGCATATACAAGACTGAGTGAAATCAATCCTTTTGTATTGAACATACCTGGCGGCAGAATTGATATTTCATCCTCTATAGTTAATAACTATATAGTCAGGCTTTCATTTCAGCAGCCTCTGTTTACAGGTTTTAAATTAGCTGGTAATTCAAATATTGCGGTATATTCTTATGAAGCACAAAAACAGGAATACACACGCGATGAACAACAGCTCATACTGGATATTAAAAATGCCTACTGGAATCTTTTCAAGGCAACGAAAGTAAAAAGTGTAGTTGATGAAAATGTTGATCTGATTAAGGCTCATCTCACTGATGTTAAAAATTTCTTTGATAACGGACTCTCCACAAAGAATGATGTTTTGAAAGTCCAGGTGCAGCTTGCTGAAGCTGAGCTTCGTCAGATAGATGCAAACAACGGTGTCCAGCTTGCAAGAAGCAATTTGAATAATATTATCGGTCTGCCTCTTTCAACCGATACAGAAGTACGAATCCGATGTTTCAACAGAAGAGGACAGTTATCCTGAATTGGATGAGCTCGTTCAACAGGCTATGGAGAACAGACCTGAGCTGAAGGAAATAGATTTCCGGATGAAAGCTGGTGAGAACGGGATTACAGTGGCAAAATCAAATTGGTATCCCCAAATATATCTTGCCGGAAACTACTATTACTCGAGGCCAAACCAGAGGGTTTTCCCTGTTGAAGATAAATTCGACGGAACGTGGGATGTCGGGGTTGGTCTTTCCTGGGATATCTGGAACTGGTTTGCTACAAGCGATCAGACTAAGCAGGCAGAAGCCCAGTATGAGGAGGTTAAGGACGGGTATAAAAGTCTAAAAGACGGTATTGAGCTTGAGGTAACTCAAAACTATCTCAATCTTCTGAAGGCGAAGGAAAAAGTTTTGGCTTCAAATCAAAGTGTGCAGCAGGCTGAAGAAAATTACCGTGTAACAGATGAAACCTTTAAAAATGGTCTGACATTAAACTCAGAACTGCTGGATGCCGAGTTTGACCTTCTACAGGCAAAGACAAATTACATTCAGTCAATGGCAGATTATGAGCTGGCCAAAGCAAGTTTAGAAAAATCTATTGGAAAATAAATTATAAGGTATAAATATGAAAAATCTAAAGTATTATGTAATCGCGTTTATTTTTTTTGCTGCACTGATTTTTGTGCTGTTAAATAATCGTTCTCAGCTGGAAGCAAAAGCAAGGAACGATAAAATCGATGCATTCCCTGTTACGGTTTCCACTGTTGAACTTAAAGAAGTATCAAATAATATCCAGCTCGTTGGAACAATAGTCGGTGACAATGAAGTCCAGGTTATTTCTGAAGCCCAGGGTAAAGTGACCGGAGTGTTTGCAAATGTGGGAGACTATAAATCAGCGGGTTCAGTTATCGCGGAACTTGATGATGAATTGAAGAAAAGCGCTTACGAAACTGCAGAAGTGAACTTCGAAAAATCCAGGAAGGATTTTGAAAGGTATGACGTTCTCTATAAGAACAAATCGGTCTCAGACGTTCAGTATGAACAGGCTAAACTTGCATTTTATGATGCACAATCACAGTACGTTGCTGCTAAAAAGGATTATGAAAACACAAAAATAACTGCTCCGATTTCAGGTGTAATAACAGCGAGAATTGTTGATATGGGAACTTATGTGAATAAAAACATGCCTGTTGCAAATATAGTTGATATCTCGAAGCTCAAAGTAAAAATAGGTGTGGCGGAGAAAGATGTTTTTTCTCTAAAGAAGGGTGATAAAGTAACTGTAACTACCGATGTTTATCCTGGAGTACAATTTTCAGGAACAATTGCGACAATAAGTGATCAGGGAGATCAGGCTCATAATTACGCTGTGGAAATTTCATTAAAGAACAGCCGCGAGCATCCGCTGAAATCAGGAATGTTCGGGAAAGTGACTTTTATTCCTAAAACCAGCGAACCAAGATTAATTGTTTCACGCGATGCTTTGCTTGGAAGCATTAAAGCTCCTCAGGTATTTGTGGTTGAAAACGGAATCGTACATCTAAAAAATGTTACTGTCGGCCGCACATATGACAATAATCTGGAAGTTATTAAAGGGTTGAAAGACGGGGACAAAGTCGTAGTGAACGGACAGAATAATCTTGAGGAAAACACTGCTGTTTATGTTATAAACCAGAACTAGGAGATTTAAAGATGACAATAACCGAACTCGCGATAAAAAGACCTTCATTGATTGTTGTAATATTTGCTGCATTAACTGTGCTTGGTATTTATAGTTATACCCAGCTCGATTACGAACTGCTGCCTAAAATTACTCCCCCAGTTATTACTATCGCTACGGTTTATCCGGGGGCCTCACCCAATGAAGTAGAAACCTCGGTTACCAAGCCTGTTGAGGATGCAATTTCTACACTTGACGAAATCGACAACGTAAATTCAACTTCTTCTGAAGGTATTTCATTTGTAATGATACAGTTCAAGCAAGCGGCTGATGTTGATATAGCCTTACAGAATGCCCAGAGAAAAGTCAACGAAATTCTTCCTTTGCTTCCTGATGATGCAAAGCCCCCTACAATCTCCAAGTTTGCACTCGATGAAATCCCCATACTGAGAATGGGTGTCACCAGTAAAATGCCGTCAACTGAATTCTATCAGTTTATTAAAGACAGGATTCAGCCGAGACTGGCAAAGATTCCGGGGGTTGGTCAGATTATTCTCGTAGGAGGTGATGAGAGAGAAATAAGGGTAAACCTTAATGCAGATAAGCTTAAAGGATATGGTTTGTCAATTCTCCAGGTAACCAGTGCAATCAAATCTTCCAACCTGGATTTTCCTACAGGGAAAGTTGAGGATAGTAAGGAACAATTGATTGTTAGAATTGCAGGGAAATTCAGTTCAACAGATGCACTAAAAAATCTTGTTGTAGCACGCTCGAAAGACGGAAGTGATGTTCATCTTGATGATGTCGCTGAAGTTTATGATGGGACAAAAGATATGACAATGCTGAATAGAACTAATAATGTTCCTTCTGTCGGAGTCCTTGTTCAGAAACAGACAGATGCGAATGCTGTTGAAGTCAGTAAACTGGTCCGTGCCGAAGTTGCTAAAATGGAAACTGATTATAAGGTACAAAATGTAGTATTTAACATTGCACAGGATGGTTCCCAGTTTACGATTGATGCTGCCAATGGCGTAAAATTCGATCTGATACTTGCAGTTTTCCTTGTAGCAATCGTAATGCTTTTGTTTCTTCACAGCATTCGTGATTCATTCATAGTTATGCTTGCCATTCCTGCTTCAATGATTTCGACTTTTATTGTGATGTATGCCTTTGGCTTTACGCTGAACCTTATGACACTGCTTGGTCTTTCACTAATTGTGGGAATTCTGGTTGATGATTCAATTGTGGTGCTTGAAAATATTCATCATCATCTTGAAAAAGGTGAAAAGAAAAGAGATGCTGCATTAAAAGGAAGGAATGAGATCGGATTTGCCGCCCTGGCTATTACTATGGTCGATGTGGTGGTCTTTGTCCCTCTTGCACTGACAAGCGGACTGGTTGGTAACATTATCCGTCAGTTTGCAGTCGTAGTTGTAATAGCAACCCTTCTTTCTTTATTTGTTTCTTTCACAGTCACTCCTCTGCTTGCTTCAAGGATCGGGAAACTTGAAAGACTTACAAAGAAGACTATCATTGGGAGATTTGCTGTATGGTTTGAAAACTACATTTAATAAGGTAGTTGAACATTATCTGAGAGTTCTGAAATGGGCACTGACTAACCGCTGGAAAGTCATTACAATTTCAATTGTATTATTCTTTGCCTCTTTTACTCTTATTCCATTCGGGTTCATCGGGAGTGAATTTATCACTCAATCTGACCGGGGTGAATTTGCGGTCATCCTTGAATTGCCTGCAGGTTCCTCGATTGAGAACACAAACTATGTAACGCAAAAAGTTGAAAAGTTTGTGAATAGTATACCCGAAGTTAAAAACACATTCGTAACTGTGGGAGCTTCAAATGAAGGATTGCTGGGGCAGTCTTCAAATAATGCCTCCGAAATCGATGTTGCCCTGGTTCCTAAGGATCAGAGAAAAAGAAGTACTGATGATATAGGTGATATAATTAAACGGGAAGCGATGAGAATACCCGGTGTTAAAGCAAGAGTCAATCCCATTGGAATATTCGGAACTGCTAACCAGACACCGATTCAGTTAATTGTTTCGGGGCCCAACAGGGAGGTGGTTAAGAAGAGTGCTGATATTCTTGTCTCTGCTTTGAAGAAAATACCGGGAACGGCGGATGTCAGATTATCTTCCGAAGAGGGAAAACCTGAAACAAGAATAGATATCGATCGTGCCAAAATGGCTGAACTCGGACTTAATGTGGCTGAAGTAGGCTCTGCATTGAGGGTTGCCCTCAGCGGTGATGATGATTCAAAATTCAGAGACGGAAATGACGATTACGATTTAAGGATAGCGCTCGATAAATTTGACCGTTCCAGAATTTCTGATGTAAGTAATTTATCCTTTATGAATAATAAAGGCGAGCTGATTCAGCTTCAGCAGTTCGCTGATGTTTATCAGACTACAGGACCTACAAAACTTCAGAGAAGGAACAGGATAAATTCAATAATTGTTTATTCACAGGTCAACGGAAGACCCAGCGGCAGCATTGGTCAGGATATCCAGAAAGAAATAGATAAAGGAATACTTCCTGCGGGTGTGGATGTAGCATATGATGGCGACCTGAAAAATCAAACTGAATCTTTCGGTGATCTGGGCCTTGCAATGCTGGCCGCAATTCTGTTTGTTTATATGGTGATGATTGCACTCTATGATTCGTATCTCTATCCTTTCGTTGTTCTCTTCTCGATTCCTGTTGCTATGGTTGGTGCCTTGCTTGCACTTGCGTTGACTATGAAATCACTCAGTATCTTTTCGATCCTCGGAATAATTATGCTGATTGGACTTGTAGGTAAAAATGCTATCCTGCTCGTGGATCGTGCAAATCAGAAAAGAAGAGAAAACGGAATGAGTGCTTATGATGCACTTAATTGAAGCAGGTAAAAGCAGAATACGGCCTATCCTTATGACAACAACGTCAATGGTAATCGGGATGCTTCCTTTAGCTATTGCTACAGATTCCGGTTCAGAATGGAAATCGGGACTGGCCTGGGCAATTATCGGAGGACTGATAAGTTCAATGTTTCTTACCCTTGTTCTCGTTCCGGTTATTTATATGAGAGCTGAACTCTGGAAAGTTAATATCGCAGCTTTCTTTAAAAAACTTTTCAGACGAAATAAAGATTCCGTAACAATACCCGAAAAATTACAGCCCGAAGAGAGTTAAAAATATTACTATCAGGATGGCACTGCTTAAAGTGCCATCCATTTTTATTGTTTTTTAAATCCAACCTATCAATAAATCTGATCCACCCGAGATTAATTCCACAAATTCTGAAATTCATTTACCTTAAAAGATTCGGTAATACTAATCTGATTTATAAATACAGCAGTAAGGGCCATATTTTACTTTTTCCGCCAATAAACGTAATTTTGATCTTTTAATTACTGAAATAATGTTAAAAAACCCTCCGTTTGGAGTTATTCAGGGAGAGACAAAATGAAAGACCATTCAAAACAGGACTTCCAGACCAAATGCGTTCACGCCGGCATTGATGAATATGAATTTGGTTCGGTTGTTCCCCCGATTTACCAGACATCAACATTTAAATTTGAATCAGCGGAACATGGAGCGGCTCTGTTTTCCGGAGAGCAAAAAGGATACATATATACAAGAATGCTGAATCCGACTGTAGAAGCTATGGAAAATGCAATTGCTGAACTTGAAGGCGGGCACAAAGCTCTGGGATGCGGGAGCGGTATGGCTGCAGTCCATACCATATTTGCAAGTCTAACGCAATCAGGGGATCATGTTGTTTGTTCATCATCGGTATATGGACCAACAACAACACTGCTCAATACAATAATGAAAAAGTACGGAGTTGAAACCACATTTGTTGATACCTCTGACGCGGTAAATGTCTTAAATGCTATAAAGAAAAACACCAAGGTTGTATATATCGAAACACCCGGAAACCCCACACTCTGCATTTCTGATATTAAAGCCATTGCTGGAATTGCACATAAGGCTAACGCAAAAGTAGTTGTAGATAATACGTTTATGAGTCCGGCTTTGCAGAATCCTATTGCACTGGGAGCCGATGTCGTAATGCATAGTCTTACAAAATTCCTGAACGGACATGCAGATGTTGTAGGAGGAATAATAGTAGTAAAAGATGAAGAAACTTATGTTCAGTTCCGTAAAACATTAAACCAGCTCGGCGGCGTAATAGATCCATTTAATTCGTTTCTGGTTCACAGGGGACTAAAAACCCTTTCAATAAGAATGGAAAGACACTGCAGTAATGCCCAAAAGATTGCCGAATGGCTTGAGAAACATCCTGCAATAAAATGGATAAAATATCCCGGGTTAAAAAGTCATCCGCAGTACGAAACGGGTCTGAAACAGCATAAAGGTGCCGGCGGAATGATTACATTCGAGCTCAAAGGCGGTATTGAAGCCGGAAAAATGCTGATGAACTCAGTTAAACTTTGCCAGTTAGCAGTAAGTCTTGGCGGGGTAGAATCACTGATTCAGCATCCTGCAAGTATGACTCATTTCTCTATGGGTAAAGAAGCAAGAGAGGCTGCAGAAATAACAGATGGACTGGTTCGATTATCTGTTGGAATCGAAAATGTCGACGATCTTATTGCTGACCTTAAGCAGGCACTTGAAAAAGTTCTGAAATCAGAATTCGCAAAAACAGTGGAAGTATAATACCGGGCGCAAAGAGCGTCCCTTTTTATTTTGGTATTTTATATATTTGTTATTAGCAAATATTCTTACAACAGCGACTTTATAATTTAGATCCTGCCACGATATTTATAAAACTATTCATTCATTAATTTCCGGGGAGATTATGAAAAAATTATACATTCTATTCATTCTCGTCTTTTCCATTTGTTCCATTAATATTTCTTTGGCTAATGTTCCTGATGGAATATCATTAGTCAAGATATCCGGCGGATATAGAATCAATTTCACATTACCATCGTATCAGCTGACTACCGTAACAGCCAATAATGAAAATTATTATACGATAGAAATCCCGGGTTACGGAGTTATAAATGAAGTGGGACTTCCGGCCCTTCCTCAGGTATCATTTAACATGTTCATTCCATACGGGGAGGACAATCCATCAGTAAGCGTCGAACGTATTAATTTTGAAATAAAAGAGCTTAAACTTAAGATCTATCCTTTTCAGCAGCCATGGGAGAAAAATAATCCGATTACGGACAGGCCATTTACCATTGACCGGAATTATTATAATTCCCAGGGCAAGTCTTATGCACCCATTCAAATTTCAGATCCGTTTATAATTAACGGAGTAAAGGGAATAATTGTAACGATTCATCCGTTTAATTATAATCCCGCAGAAAATAAACTTAGTTTCATCAGTTCTGCTGAGTTTAAGTTAAATCTTAATAATTCTGTCACACCCGTATCAGGTAAATCGGGATCATTTAATAACTTCTTCAATAATATTTTTGCAAATTATGAATATACAGGTGAGAAGAGCGGAGGCAATTATTTAATTATCACTGCCCCGGCGTATGAAGCAGACCTGGCAGCATTTGTTGCTTTTAAAAGCAGTACCGGTTTTACGGTTGATGCTTTTAATACTACTACAACAGGAACAACTAATTCAGCAATAAAAAGTTTTATTCAGCAGAGATATGATAATAGTGCAACAAGACCCGATTATATACTCCTGGTTGGGGATGTTGCAAATATTCCTGCATGGACCGGTTCAGGTGCAGGTACGCCTACTACTGATTTAAATTATGTTCAGCTTGAAGGCAGTGATTATTTCGCAGATGCATTTATCGGAAGATTTTCAGTAGCAAATTCAACACAGCTGGGGAACGCGATCAACAAATCAATTTTTATGGAATCCTACGTTGGTTCGCTGGATATGAAAAATGTATTTATGGCTTCAACTGATAACCACACAGTATCTGAAGGAACACATAATTATGTGATTAACACTTATTTTGATCCGGCTGGTTATACAAATCTTAAACTCTATACATATACATATGGCGCCACAACACAGCAATTAATAGATGCTTTAAACGATAACCAGATATTTGCTATTTATTCAGGTCATGGTTCCGAAACTTCCTGGGCAGATGGTCCTCCGTTGAACCAGTCACAGGTTACAACCCTTACCAATACCTGGTATCCCTATGTTTATTCGTTTGCCTGCCTAACAGGTTCATTTGCAACCGGTGAATGTTTTGGTGAAACCTGGCTTAGAACAGCACATGGTGCTTCTTCTTTCTATGGCTCTTCGGTTAATTCATACTGGGACGAGGATGATATACTGGAACGTAATGTTATAAAATCGATGTTTGAAGATGAACTTACACGGGTTACACCGATGTTTGTGCAGGGAATGATTTACCTCGTTAATTATTACGGTGGAATTAATGGAACCACACTACGGTATATGGAAATGTATAATCTAATGGGGGATCCTTCATTACCGGTTATTGAAATACTGCCGCCATGTCCTGTTGCAGAAGCCGGAAACCCCAATCCCGTAGATGGTACTACTGATGTTTCTATCAATCTGCCAGAATTAACCTGGACGAATGGTGCCGATGCAGTTACTAATGAAACTTATTTTGGAACAAGTCCTTCTTCACTGACGCTGGTTCAATCGGGTTCACTGGCATCTTCGTGGACAATTGATCCTTCTTATCTTCCGCTTGATTATTTTACTACCTATTACTGGAAGATTGTAGAAATTGGGGATACCTGCAGTTCAGCCGTAACTTTTAGTTTTAAAACCGAGCAGGATCCTAACCTGGTTTCAGTCACTGACACTCTCTATCCCCTAAGTGTTGATTACTGGACAGGTTCGTGTAATACTACGGCAAAAACTGATATAAGTGAAATCAGAACAATACCTCCGGAACTTGGATGGATGAATTTTGATATCAGTTCCATCCCGGGGAATGCAACTATTTTATCAGTTGATTTCAATGGATATGTAAATGCCGCTAACTGGCCTTTCTGGAGTGCAACACCAATGAGTACAGTAAATCCGGTCACGGACAATGCTGCCGCAATTTTTAACCAGGTAAGTAATAACATCGATCAGGGGATCGCTTATATTTATTCAGATGAATCATCCTCATTTCCGACCGGGTGGCACTCCTATCCAATGGGTACTAGCGTGGTTCCTGATATGCAGAATGCCCTGGGGCAGGGATGGTTTGCAATTGGGATATATGACAGGGATGTTTCTACTACCTACTATATCAATTTCGACGGGTGGAATGAACCGAATCCCCCTTATCTTGTTGTTAATTATCAGTATATAACTCCTGTCGAACTTAAATCATTTACTGCTGCATCGGCAGATGGTAATGTTACATTAAACTGGGCAACAGCAACAGAAACTAATAACCGGGGTTTTGAGATCGAACGTAAATCAGTGAATGGTGACTATCGGAAAATAGGATTCCTGGCAGGTTTTGGATCTACAACTGAACCTAAATCCTATTCCTGGTCAGATAATAATCTTAAATCGGGAAATTATATTTACAGGCTTAAACAGCTTGATTTTAACGGCAATTTCTCTTATTCAAAGGAGGTAAATGTTTCTGTAACTTCTCCGATTCAATATGCTCTTGAGCAAAACTATCCCAATCCATTCAATCCGAATACAATAATTAAATACTCGGTTCCCGAAGACGGATTGGTAAAACTTAAAGTATATAACCTGCTGGGAGAAGAAATAATTACACTTGTAAACAGCGCACAGAAAGCCGGAAGATATGAAGTTGTCTTCGATGCCTCGAAATTTGCAAGCGGAGTTTATTACTATCGTATGGAGACACAAAAGTACACTTCGATAAAGAAAATGATTTTAATAAAGTAAGATATTGGTTAGTTTAGTTAAAGCCCGGTCTTTTACCGGGCTTTTTTTATTTTGAAAAATACCTAATCAGATTTTTATGGCCTCTGCTTCCAGTCTTACCATTCCGATGTGAACATTACCTTCTTTATCCGGGGGATATTTCATGATAAAATGTTGTGCAGTCTCGGTTATAAATTGTTCACGTTTTTCTTCAGGAATTCTAGATGTAAATGGCAGCCATGTCGTTCTGATAAATCCTTTTAAACCTTCAATTCCATTGTGAACCATATCTTTTTTTAGTAATTCAATCCTTAAGGGCTTAAAACCTTTTTCAGGCATCAATCTTTCGTAATCTTTATCACTTAAAAAATTATAAGGTGATTCTGCATCTTTCAGATATTGCTGCCATTCATCCAGAGCGGCCATCTCTTTTAACGTTTCAAAAGCCGCAGCCGCGTTCCCGGTACCCCCGGTCTGAATTAGAAATCTTCCGCCGGGTTTCAGACTCCTGTTAATTCCTTCAAGCACTTTCCCGTGATCATCTACCCAGTGAAGTGCGGCATTTGAAAAAACCACATCAAATTTTTCATCAAAGATTAATCTCTTGACGTCCATCACCCTGAACACCAGGTTTTTGTATTTTTTAACCGGGTACTTTTCCTGTGCAAGATTTATCATTGCTTTTGAATTATCAACGCCGACAACCAGCCCGTCTTTGATAATACCTGCAATTTCCGCTGTTATTTTACCATCACCGCATCCTAAATCAAGTACATTTTCGTGTCCTTTAAGCTTTAATTTTACCAGTAATTCCATTGCCCATTTTTCCTGGGCTGAAGAGTGCTTTGCATATTCATCTGCATTCCATTCATACTTCTGCATTACTAAATCTTTCCTTATTTAAGATATTTTTTAGGATATTCGAAGAATTCGAATTTGCAGGTATTTTTATCGATTTTATTCCAGTGCTCAAACTTAAGAATTAAAGAAACCACAGCTGCAGTAGGGATGTTATCAATCTGTTTATCTGAAATAAAATTTAAGAAATCAGTTATGCCCGGATTATGGCTGAATATCATGATGCTCTCATTTTTGTCATCAATCTCCGAAATAACTTTCAAAATAACGCTTACCCCTGCTTCATATAAATTTTCTTCTCTGATAATTTTTCGTTCAGGATAATTTAATTCATCTGCAAAATATTTTGCCGTGGTAAAAGCTCTTTTTGCAGGACTGGAAATGATTAAATCCGGTTTAATTCCTTTTTCACTGAGCACATTACCCATAAAGGGAGCATCACGTTTTCCCCTGCTATTCAGGGGTCTGTCGTAATCCCGCACTCCGGTGCTGTTCCAGCTCGATTTGGCATGCCTGACAAGATATAGTTTTTTCAATTTCTTATTCAGTATGATTATTTTTTAATTCTTCAGCCATTTGATTCAGCAGGGCAAGGTTCTTTTTTCGTTTCTCACCAAATTTATTTCCTTGCATAATCAGTATGAAAAGAATTTGCCTCGATAAAACTTATACTGGCTTTAAACCATTCGTAATCAGTGTATTTTTTATTTAATGTCTGCAGCCATTCTTTTCTTAACAACCCGAGTCTCTGAATAATAATGTCACTTCCCATGTAGACGAGATCCGCATCGCACAATATTTTTTCAATATCGGTACGGGGATTTTGAGGAATTTTTGTAGAAAGTATGGTCCGGGAAACTGTGGAGATCTTTTCGGGCGGATAATGTAATTTTCTTAAGAAATTTTTCCGCGATTTCCACGCTCTTTTCTTCGTGGTTTTCAATTGACTCTATATAACCTGTATCGTGAAACCATGCCGCGATTAAAAGCATTTCTCTTTTAACTTGATCTAACCCGGAATTTTCGGCAATTTCACCTGCTGCACCGGCAACATCTTCCGTATGCTGAAGATTATGGTATACAAAAGAGATGGGGAGCTGTTTGTCGAATAAATTTGTTATGTAATCTGAAATTTCTTCGATTAATTTATTCATTACGACCTAATGTCTCTGAATGCTTTTCTCAGCCTAAAATAAAAAAATTAAATTAATACCGGTATGATATAAATTAAAATTCAAATTTCATTATTAACAGATAGTCGTTGTTTTTTTGCACCCCTTTTTACTATTATAACTCCAGCTATTATTACAGCGGCTGCAAGGATAATTGTAAGATTTAATGTTTCACCGAGAACCAGCCACCCGAGAAAGAGTGCAATTACCGGATTTATATAAGCATAAGTTGAAACCAGCGAGAGCGGCAGATGCTCGATTGCGTAAATATATGAACCATACCCGAAGATTGATCCGGCAATCACCAGGTAAAAAAATGAAATAATTCCGCTGGAGTGGAAAGAAATCCTTGCACCTTCACCCAGGATGAGTCCCAGTACTGTTTGTGCTATACCTGCAATAAGCATCTGCACAGCCGCACTCATCAAAGGATGCACACTAACTTTTTTGTACTTGGAATAAACTGTTCCGAATGACCAGGCAACAACAGCACCGAACATACAAAGCACGCCAAGTAAGTATGTCGGATTTAATAAGATCGACCAGCCGCCATTGAAAATAAGCATAACTCCCAGTAAACCCAGAATAAGTCCGGAAACGATCATCAGGTTAAGTTTAGGACCTGAAGGAATGAATGACTCCATACCTACAACCCAGAATGGGACGGTTGTTATTAAAAGAGCTGCAATTCCGCTTCCGATGAATTGTTCCCCGGTAACTACGAGACCGTTACCTATTCCTATTAAAGAAATTCCTGCAACAGCAATATGGATAAGATCATTTTTTGAAGGGAGCTTATGGCCCTTCAGCCTTAGAAAAGATACAAAGATGACCCCAGCAATAATCCACCGCATACCTGCAAAAAGCATTGGAGGAATATGCTCAACGCCTATCCGTATGGCCAGGTAAGTGGTTCCCCAGATTATACAAACAATAAGCCACGCAGAGTATGCCCTGATATTTCCGGATTCCATACTAAAAATTAATACCTGATAAAATAATTGTTTCCTGGAAAGTTGAGCGTAAAAATACCATATTTATTGCAAAAGCAATGTTATAAAATCGGGGAAAAATTAATCTTATCGTAATATCCTGAATAATTCCTTATTTTTACACCCAACAAAAAATTTACCTTTTAAGGAATAAATATGGCGGAAGAAATAGTCACTCCTGAAGAAAGTGTACTCAAACAAACCATCAATGAAATCACCCAACCCTTTATCGATCTTATAAGTGCCCCGAGAGCCTTGTGGGGCGTTAATACTATCCTTACGCAATTGAAGGGTTATCTATTTTGGAATGCTTGGTCTACTCGCAATTTACTTTTCAGACTACGTATTCAGAGGGGTTGCTCATCCTGATATCTGGTCTCACAAATGGTTAGGATACTAACAGCCGGTATTGCCATATCAATGGTTGTTCCTTGGGGTTACTGTACCGGATAATACGGTGTAAGGAAATCATTTTTAATTTCACTCTGCCTTATTCTGGTCGGTAGGCTACTTTTCTCCGATGTCCCGACATATTTTGGGAGTAACCCAAGGTCTTTGGTCTGGAGTCTCATTAGTCTTGCAATGTTCGGTATACTCTGATTGTTCTTAGGCTACGGTATTTATCAGCCTGCTGCCTACGCTGCGGTAAAAAGATTCACCACACCCAAAAATGCTGCAATGGGTTATGCAATGCTTTATGCTTAATGAACCTGGGGGATCTTACTGCCGGGACTTATTTCTCCTCCGTGTCAGGAAAGCAAATTCGGTATAACAGGTGTTTTCTGGGTGTTTACGCATTGACGCTGATGTCTTTGCTTAGGTACAATTTGTATCCTTTCAAGAAAAACAGTTGAAAGTGCAATTCAGAAAGCAACAATCTGCAACAGCGGAGCAAACTGGACACAAAATAATTGGATCGGATTCAGCACCGGAGAAGAAAGTAGTAGGAAGAAACCTCAGGATAAACCTATTACTGCCTGGGTTATTCTACTCGGAGTAATTGTTGCAATTTATTTTCGTGCAGCGGATCCGCTAAGAATAATTCTAATAATCGCGGTTCTGTTAATTCCTGTTTGTATTTCTTTGCTGCCTGTAAATCCCAGACAAAAAATACTCATCTGGTTAGTTTCCCATCCATTAGCTAACTCAATTTTTCTTCTTCATATTTGCACTTATTCCTGTGCAAACGCTTTTACGACAACTGGCTGACCCTGCCACAGTATATTCCAGAGCATATAAAGGATGATTGGAAATAAGTTTGAATTGCTTTAAACTTTAATCCGATCCTAATTTTTATTCTTACCCCGATGAATGCGGCTCTGACGATTAAAAAAGATGCCTATAAGATGACTATACTTGGAACCTTTGTAATGGGAGCCCCGACCTTTATTCTTGCACTTGGTCCAACATCTATACACCTTTGCTTTTATTACTATAATGACAATTGGTGAAGCGATGTGGCAGCCACGGTTCCTTCAATGGGTTGCTGAAATTGCCCCTAAAGGAATGACTGGAATTTATATGGGAATAGGACAATTCCCATGGTTCCTTACAAAGGTCGTTACAGCCACTGTATGCAGGATGGTTCCTGATGAAATACTGCCCTGCAGGAGTTCCTCCCTCACAAATGAATACTGAAACAATGTGGTTTATATATCGGTTTGATTGCAATAGTAACTCCTCTTGGCTTTATGGCTGCCAAAAAAATGGATGTTACAGGGATTCAAAACCAAAGTCTGACGGGATAGAGAAGCTTACTAAAAATGCATATTTTGGAATAATGGAGTGCATGGAGTATTGGAAAATGGCCATTACCCCAACATTCCATTACTCCACCATTCCACCACTCCATTCCTCCATTTTCCCATTCCTCCAATATTCCTCCTTCCACTTTTATTTTCCTACCCCTTTCTCTAATTTTGTATTGTAAATTAAAAAGATTACGACCAATAACTGAAAAATCAGGAGAATAAATGACAACCATAGTAGATATACTTGGCAGAGAGATACTTGACTCGAGAGGAAATCCTACTGTTGAAGTTGAAGTGCAGCTTGAATCAGGCATAATAGGACGTGCTGCTGTACCAAGCGGTGCTTCAACAGGAGAACACGAAGCCGTTGAATTAAGAGATGGTGATAAAACCCGGTACAATGGCAAAGGTGTTTTAAAGGCAGTCGAGAATGTAAATGATAAAATTGCAGAGGAACTGATTGATTTCGATGCATCCGATCAGGCCGATATAGATAATATGTTAATAGCACTGGACGGCACCGCAAATAAATCGTTGCTCGGAGCAAATGCTATACTCGGTGTTTCGTTAGCCTGTGCAAAAGCTGTAGCCGAAACTCTTGGTTTGCCTCTTTACAGATATATAGGCGGAACAAATGCACGCACACTTCCTGTTCCAATGATGAATATATTAAACGGTGGTAAGCATGCAGATAATAATGTAGATTTCCAGGAATTTATGATAATGCCTTTCGGAGCGCCTAGTTTTTCTGAAGCATTAAGAATGGGTGTTGAAACTTTTCACTCGTTAAAATCAGTGCTGAGCAAAAAAGGTTACAATACATCGGTTGGTGATGAAGGCGGTTTTGCACCGAATCTTAAATCAAATGAAGAAGCTATTGAGGTGATCCTTGAGGCAATCGAAAAAGCAGGTTATAAAGCCGGCAGCGAAATAGGAATTGCCCTTGATCCTGCCGCAAGCGAATTCTTTATAAAGGAAAAGAATGCATATCATTTATTTAAATCTGCACCTGACAAGGAAATTCCCATTGAGAAGATGGTTGATTACTGGGCAGGCTGGGTAAAAAAGTATCCTATCGTA
Source organism: uncultured Ignavibacteria bacterium (assembly GCA_963743325.1). GTDB lineage: Bacteria > Bacteroidota > Ignavibacteria > Ignavibacteriales > Ignavibacteriaceae > DATFVA01. The sequence goes on along the minus strand of CAVUOZ010000013.1, from coordinate 95,852 downwards.
TCACTTGAGGACGGACTTGCAGAAGATGACTGGGACGGCTGGCAGTTACTTACAGAAAAGCTGGGTGATAAAATTCAGCTTGTCGGCGATGATTTGTTTGTTACTAACACAGAACGGCTTGCACAGGGAATTGAAAGAGGAATTGCAAATTCAATCCTCATAAAAGTTAACCAGATAGGGACTCTGACAGAAACTCTGGATGCAATCGAAATGGCAAAGAAAGCCGGATATACGAATGTAATAAGTCACCGTTCAGGTGAAACTGAAGATGCAACAATAGCTGATATAGCCGTTGCCACTAATGCAGGTCAGATTAAAACAGGTTCGCTGTCAAGAACCGACAGGATTGCAAAGTATAATCAGCTCTTAAGGATAGAAGAGGAACTTGGTACTGTGGCATTGTTCCCCGGATTATCCGCCTTAAACTATACTGAATGATTTTTTCACCAGGAGCCGGTTAATATCCGGCTCCTTAAATTTGACGGGGAGAATATGCCTCAAAATGATCTTCAAAAATGTAAAGCCCTTATAAAACAAAATAAGATTGAAGTAATTGATCTTAAAGCAATCGACCTTTCAGGAAGACTTCATCATATATCACTTCCGGTTTACGATAACATTCTCGATAAAATGATTAAGGAAGGAGTCGGTTTTGACGGCTCCAGCTACGGATTCAGGAAAGTAGAGAACAGCGATATGGTTCTGATCCCGGATTTAAAAACTGCCGCGATTGATCCCTTTCGGGAAGCTCCGACATTAAGCTTTTATTCTCATATTTCATTAACAGATGATGAACATTCTCCATTTAAACAGGACGGAAGATATCTTGCAAAGCAGGTGAAAGACCTGCTTAAGAAAACTACGGGCGCCGATTCCTCCCGCTGGAGCACTGAGTTCGAATTCTATATATTTTCCAATGTTGAATATGATACACGTACTTCTTCATCATACTATAAAGTGGAACATGCGGAAGAATTTTACAAAAAAGCTTATCACGCTGCAAATCCGTTTGATGAGTATGATGATTTCAGGGATGAGGCGAGCAAGCTTCTTCAGAAATTCGGAATAAAAGTAAAATACCATCATCACGAAGTCGGGGAAAGGGGACAGCAGGAAATTGAAACATACTTTACCGACCTGCTTACAACAGCAGATAATATAATCACTGCCAAATACATACTGTTCAACTTTGCCCGGAAGAAAAATCTTTTCATCACCTTTATGCCCAAACCAATGTACCACCAGGCAGGCAACGGAATGCATCTTCATCTCTATCTTACAAAGAATGGCAGGAATGCATTTTACAAAAAGGGTGAATACGGAAATATGAATGAGCTGGGAAGATTTTTTATCGGCGGTATGCTGAAACACGGCACTGCTTTATCTGCATTTACAAATCCAAGCACAAACTCCTACAAAAGGCTGGTCCCTGGATTTGAGGCCCCTGTTGCATTAACATACGGACAGGGAAACAGGGCATCTGCGATAAGAATTCCCAAGTATGTTTCCAATCCCGAAGAGACCCGGTTTGAATACCGGCCACCCGATGCAACTGCAAATCCCTATTTGTGCCTGATCGCTATGGTGCTTGCAGGTATAGATGGTGTTGTGAACAAAATAGATCCTGTAAAAGAGGAATTCGGTCCTTACGATAAAAATTTTCTCGAAGATCCCGGAAGCAGTAAATTCCAGTTCCTTCCAAGGAACCTTTCAGAATCATTGGATGCACTTGCTGCCGACAATGATTTTCTGCATCGCGGCGGAATATTTACAGATGAACTGCTTGATCAGTGGACAAAGATTAAGCTCGAAGAAATTAATTCAATCGGTACAATGCCTCACCCGTTTGAATATAAAATGTACTTTAATTTATAAAAGTCCTTCTTAAAAATGGGAACACTACGTCCCTGTTCCCTTCTTGCTACTTTAACTGATTTTATATACTTTATTGATCGTCAGAAACAGGATATTCAGGATTATGATTAAATTGGGACATTGTAAGGGATCAACCAGATACCGGAAAACTTTTCCAGGATATGATTAGCGGGGAAACTTTTATCTAAGTCATACTTCTAAAAGCGGGAGAACATAATCAGAACACTAATACTTATAATAGTCTCACTAAGTTCAGTCTCTTTATCACAGAATTTTTGGGAAGAGACAAATGGACCATACGGCGGGCTAATATATGCATCCGCGATTAATTCTAGCGGTGACATTTATTCGGGAAATTGTTTTAATGGATTATACCGTACAACAGATAACGGGGAAAGCTGGACTGAAGAAAATAACGGGTTAACATCGAAAAGAATTTATTCAATAACAATTAACTCTGCTAATTCTATTTTTCTCGGAACATATCAGCATGGCATCTTCCGCTCAACTGATAACGGAGAAACCTGGACAGAGGTAAATAACGGGATTCCCGCTGACATAGATGTCCCCGCTATTGTAACCAATGGGAATAATTCAATCTTCGCAGGGACTTATAGCGGTATTTACCGTTCAACAGATAATGGAGATACCTGGGTACAATGCAATAACGGGTTATCAAACCACCAGGTACAGGCTTTAATAACCAACTCACAGAATTATATTTTTGCTGGGACAGGCGGAAGCGGGGCATTTCGCTCAACGGATAACGGGGATACCTGGATACAAATAAATAATGGATTAACACCCTCTTTTGTTTTTTCTTTCGCCAGAAATTCAGGTGACGAGCTTTTTGCTGGAACATATAACGGCGTATATTATTCTACTAACAGCGGAACAAACTGGACAGCCAGAAATACAGGAATGGAAAATACTGAGGTTTACGCACTGGCTGTCAATGCGGATAACTATGTTTTTGCCGGAGCAGGTATCTGGGGTATGCGGCGGTCCTCAGATAATGGAATAAGCTGGACAGAAATAAATTCCGGACTGTTTGAATTTACATCTGTTCGTACTCTTTCAGTCAGCTCAGATAATCAAATATTTGCCGGTACTAATTACGGTGCATTTCTTTCCGCAGATAACGGGGATACCTGGAACGATAAAAACAATACTTTATTAAATACATATATCAAGGTGATGGTGACGGATTCAAATAATAACGTTTTCGCTTCGGTATATGCAGGCGGCATTTCCCGCTCAGCAGACAGTGGGGAAACCTGGATCCTTAAAAATAATGGCTTAACGGTCTCAACTATATACTACCTGGCTGTCAAACCGGGTTACATTTTTGCCGGTACCGTTGATGGGATTTTCCGGTCGACTGATTCGGGCGAATCTTGGTCTGAATGTAGCAACGGACTCGGGAGCTGGGATATAGAGGCTATGGCAATTGATTCAAACGAACAGATTTTTGCCGGAACTATCCCAAATACACAAAACAATGGTGTCTATAAATCCACTAATGATGGGGACAACTGGACTTACGTGGGTTTAAATAATAATGCGATTTATTCCCTCGCCGCCGCTTCCACTAATTGCCTTATAGCCGGGGTTTATGGCGGTATTTTTCGTTCAACAAATAATGGTACCAGCTGGCTTTTTTATTACATTTATGGAATGCCCTCTTACTCCGTTGTCGGATACTTAGTAGTTACTCCGGATAATTACATTTTTGCGGGTACTGATTTCGGAATCTACCGTTCTTCAAATTATGGTGCAGACTGGTACAATGTCGGTGCCGGAATACTAAATACTGCTGAGGTCACGTCATTAGCAGTAAATCCGGAAGGTTATATTTTTGCGGGAACCAGTGAGGGCGTTTTTGAATCGGCCGATAAAGGCAGCAGCTGGATTGAGATAAATGATAGTTTAGTAAATTCAAATACACGATCGCTGACATCAAATTCAGACGGATATATATTTGCAGGCACAAACGGCCGCGGTGTTTCCCGGAGTATACGTTCAACCCTGCCACTCCCGGGTCAGCCAGCTCTGATCTCGCCTGAGGACGGAAGTATAGTGAATGCAGATACCCTATTGTGTATATGGACAGCCTGTGCACCAGCAGTAACAAATTACCGCCTGGAACGTGCGACTGATTCGCTCTTTATGACAAACCTTCTTGTCGATACAACATTAACAAGTACAAGTACAGTAACCCGGGGATTAGCAGGTAATACGACCTATTGGTGGAGTGTAAGTGCAAAGAATGGAGCAGGTTGGGGTGAATATAGTACATCGCGCTCATTTCAGGTTATTATGACCGGGGTTGATAAAGCAGACAAAGTTCCTGCTGACTTCGAACTTTTGCAGAATTATCCTAATCCTTTTAACCCGGCCACAAAAATAACATATTCAGTTCCACAACTAGCTTACGTGACAATGAAGGTATTTGATATGCTCGGAAGGGAAATTGAAACATTGATAAAACAGGAAAAACAAGCCGGCACTTATGAATTAACCTGGAATGCAGAGAATTTACCCGGAGGAGTTTATTTTTACCAGATGAAGGCTGGAGAATTTATTCAGACGAAGAAGATGATCCTCCTCCGTTAGCGTTGCGGCGCTCTCCGACGAGCCTGCCTTAAGGCAGACAGATGGGGGACGAGGTGAACGGACAGGTTTCGTTGAAGTAAATATAGGGAGTAATATGCTCCATTTTCTTAAGAGTCAGCCCGAAGACACCCCCGTCATCGGGTTTTTATAGTATTCTTTGATTTTTAGTTGCTTCTACTAACTATTTGTCGTAAATATCTATAAGTAATTTCTCTCTACTCCGAGAGTGTCAGAGTTTAAGAGTTTAGTTACTGTTACATACCGAAAATACACATCGATAACTCTCCCGAAGCGGAGTCCTGCTATGATATATTTATAGTAAACATTTTTTTAATTCAAAATCCGGATTATACTAAGAAGATGATACCGAGTTACTAAAATTAAACTATATCAATAATAAGAGAGGAGTATAGATATGAATTTCAGAAATCTTATGGTTATAAAGGCATTGGTCTGCCTTGTTTTCGGTATTCTGATGTTTGCCGTGCCGGATAGATTACTATCAATATTCGGGGCAGTATTAACCTCGGGGGGAATGTATACAGCAAGGGAATATGGAGCTGCACTGTTTGGTAATATGTTTCTGTGCTGGTATGCTAAAAACTCTGCAGATTCTGACGCCAGAGGAGCAATAATTCTTGCACTTTTTGCGTACGATCTTATAGGATTTATTTTAACAGTAATTACGGTTATTGAAGGAATTCTCAATCCGCTGGGCTGGTTTATTGCCTTTATTTACCTGTTCTTTACTCTGGGCTTCGGCTACTTCCTGTTTAAACGGTCTTCTGTTAAAGTGGTTTAAGGAAAGCCGTATCCTGGAAAATATAAATCTGTGTGACATTTTGTCAGATAAGTAAAAATTAATAATTAAAATAATGCCTGTTTCAGCAAATTTTCAGGAGGCACTTTCTCGTATCTGAGTCGTTCCAGAGTCGTCTATCTCTGCTCTTTTTTACTACACAGGTTACCTGTCTGCCATTTTGTCAAACAAAGTCTGAGGTTCAGTAAAGATTAATTATTTCAGCAGTATCATTTTCCTGGTTTCAATGAAATTTGCTCCCTGTCCATTCACGGGGATTGCAGTTAGTCTATAAAAATATACACCGCTGGCTAATAAGCTGTTATCAAAGGATAAAAATAATCGATGAGTTCCGGCCGGTTTTACCTCTTGAGGAAATATCTTTATTAGTTCACCAAGCGAATTAAATAGTTCAATTTTAATAGATTCGTCTTCTTTAAGTGAGTACTGAATGGTTGTCGCCGGATTGAACGGATTTGGAAAATTCTGGTCAAGGACGAACTCTTTATCATTTGATGTAATAGTATCCTGTTCCAAAAGCTGAATATGTTCTTTAAATAATCTGAACAAATCCGGATTCTGAACTTCATTGAAAGCATAGCTGTCGGAAATATTCATCAGATCGGGATGGACATAATCCCAGATTACAGTCGATCTTGAAGGAGTATTCCTGATAGTCTCAAAATAAATTTTATAGTTATTATATTTATCATTTATAACCCCGAACTCACCTAAAAGGGATGGTTTATTATAGCTATTTGTAATACTTACGTGATCATTTATCCAGGTATTGCCTGCCAATGGTTCAAATCCCCAGGCATCGGGATATAAATGGAATGAAGAATAATCAATATCCGCTATGGCAGTATTATCCGTAAAACTCGTACCCTCATATCCGTTAAACAGAAAATGTGAATTATTATAGAAGTATTCCGGGTTAGAATAATTTTCCTTATGAATATCAAAACCTACCTCTCCGGTGGTGAGAAGATGATTGCTGTCGATCGATTTAAAATATTCAGCCATTTCCCGGTACCAGTTCTTTATAACATCTGTTGAAATTTCCGGATTGGATGACTTCATTGATTAGTTCAAAACTGAAAATTATCGGTTCATCCTTGTACATTCACCCCGGTATAAATATTTCTTCTGCTAAGGATTGAGCCGACATAAAACTTATACCAGTTCTTTATGGAATCGTCTGTAAAAAAATCATTACTATCATAAACCTTTCCTGTCAGAGGTTCCAATAACAAGTCTGCCCAGTATATGTACTGATCTATTCCGCCAAAATCACTGAAGTTATTCTCAAGCGTCAAAATTAAGTCCACATCATATTGTTTAGCTTTATATATAACGTAATCAAGAGCTCTTAATCCGTTTTCTTTTAATTTGTAAGGGGCAAACCTGATTACTGACTGGTATGTGGAATCCTGATTAGAGTTAAATGCCCAGGTTCTGATTACCTTTATACCTGTATGCTTCGCTGAGCTGAACACATCATCAACCATATATCTTTTTGAAGGATCTGGAGTAATCCATTGCAGGTAGTAGGCGCTGAACCCCAGAAAATAAAATTCAGTACCCCCCTTATAAAATTTTTCAACTTTAGTATAGATAAAACTCTCCTGGGGAAACGTCGTATGGCTGAATAATATTATCAGCGGTATGGTAGTCAGGAATAATTTCATTTAAAATCCTGAAAGAGATAAAGATATAAATTAATTTAGTCTTTTTTTATGCGAATTACAGAAGGGAATAATACTTTAGTTTATAGGTTAAAATTTAAGATATGGAAAAAAAGCAGTCTGATAGAGGGGTGTAACTATCAGACTGCAGCTAAACAGGTGAACTGATCAGGTTATGTCAGTTCTTTTTCTTTTGAATTATTACGCATCCTTGTATACATAACTGAAATGATAAGCAGAATAATACTTACCGCAAGGAACGAAATAATTTTATAAGTAATATCCGAAGAAGTTATGCCAAAAGCGGCAAGATAAAGGCAGGTTAATATAAGTGTAGATACTGCCATCATACGGTATTTTTTATTTCTGATAAGTTTGCTCATCAGGTAGTAAAGCAGTGCCAGTCCTGCCCAGGATAGTCCTACAAAATTTGAAGGTAATACTTCGTACAGTACGTACGGCAGGATAAAGAATGCCATTACAAGGTATGCGAGTCTTATATTATTAGTGGTCAATTCCAGTCTCGTCTTCTGCCAGTTCAGTATCCGTGCACTTATTAAAGCGGCAAAACCAAAGCTTATACCTTCAATACCGACTACACTGACATTGATCAGATACGAAATCAGAATACCACCGAATATGAAAGTGTTAGCAACAATTATAAATTTTGATCTAAACCATAGGGCAGTTGAGATAACCAATATACTTTGCCAGCAAAGAAGTATATAGTATGCCGGATCACTGGATGAGGCTACTATTGCAGCACTTAATGCCGCATAAGCGAACATTGAATAGATGAAAGAGCTGTATTTGCTTCTTTCTCTTGTCCAGAATGAAATTGCAAGTACCATTAAAACAACAAATGCACCGGTATGAACGATACCAAGATGTTTTATTCCGCTTAATATAGAAATCAGAAGAAACAGTCCGTACCCCAAAGAAGCATTCATAATCGTCATAAACAATTCATCCAGATCCTGTTTCTTATCTTTTATCAGCATCAGACTGCCAATGCCATATACTCCCATATAAGCAAGCAGGAAAATCAGGTTATACTGAAAGCCGGTAGTAATCTGAAGGGTATGACCTAAAAGCGGATTATTAACAAACCAGAAACAATGTGCAGCACATGTAAATATGATCCCGAATACCATCAGGTTGGATGAACTGAACTTCAGGGATAACATTACAACCGAAATACTTATCAGAGTGAGCATAATAAATATAAGTAATGGAATTTCAGTAACAAGTGCAGTCATCATAAATAAGAGTTCTGCAAGAGCAGTTAAATAAACCGACTGGCGTCTGAATGCAATCCATGAAACCAATCCGCCTGCAATTAACAAAAGCATTACCAGGAGAACTCTGCTTGTAATGATTGGTTCCATTCCGAAGAAGTGAAGGCGTAATGTTGTAAGGTAAAGTAATGCAGCTCCGCCTCCGATCAGAAAGCCGGAGATATACTTAAATGATTTAAGCCATAGTTCAGGAACCAGAATGAGTGTCAGGCTCAGCAGATACCCGATTAATATGGGAAGCATCGGAGGATATTTATCCAGGGGCTGGGTGATCAGGAAAAACATACCAAAGAGGAAGGCCAGTATTCCGATTTTTGCGAACCAGAATTCACCGATTGCAAGTTCCAGCTGATCATCATCATCATCTGTTTTTGGTTTTGGTGCAGCTTCTGGTTCTTTTTCCGGATCTTCTCTTCTAAGATTTAAGGCATTTTCAACGTCCGTTAATCTTTTTTCAATCCGGTTCATCATCTGAACCAGGTCTTCAATCAGGGAATTAGATATTTCACTATTCATAATACCTCCGGTTATTTAATCCTTTAAGGGATTTTGTTTTTCAATTTTCCTGATGTAGAGGAATAGTATTACGATCAGAAAGGTTATTATCGAGACTGATACGCCTAACCCGATTCTTCTGAAATAGTATTCGTCAATTGAGCCCTTTGCTTCTAAAATCACATTATTTGAAGAAGTAAATCCCTTATCAACAACTTCTTTAAATTTATCTTTATTAAATGAGTGAACTATGGTTCTTGTCTCTATCTTAGCCTGGTGGATGTTTCTTAATTCGAATTTTTCTTCTTCCACTGCCATTCCCTTTTGCTCCGCTTCAAACACCAGCGAAGTGGCAATCTTTTCCTGTGATGTCAGACTGTCGAGCCATTGCTTCATCTGAGTTGCAACCTTATAACCGTTGACATTTTCTGTAGAGGAATGGCATTTACCGCATATTGCTCCGTTGTTCGTACCCAATAATTTATCCGACGCAGCAGCAATATCATGCTTGCCATGACAGGTTGCACATTCCGGATAATTCTTTTCGTCAAATGCTTTTTTGTGGGGACTGCCGGAGAACAAATCCGCATTCAGAACATGACAGGTTCCACATACTTTGGATATTGAAGTGATCCCCGGCGGTACTGCACCATGATTACCATGACAGCTATTGCAAGTCGGCGCACTCAAATCATCTTTCTCCAGTAAGGCCACGCCGTGTGCACTTTTAATGTATTTATCATATTGATCTGTCGGAATGCCATAGGCTGCCATATACTCTTTATTACTGTGGCAGGTCGAACAGGTTTTAGGGATGTTCGTCGGATATACGGAAGAGCGGACATCCTTAGTCGACAGAATATTATGACTCCCATGGCAGCTGACACACTGTGCAGGTTTCGGATCTCCTTTTGCATTAAGCATACCATGTTTGCTGGTACGGTATTTCTGTAACTGATCAACTGCTACTTCAGGATTGTATGCCCTCATAAACGTTGCATTACCATGACATTTATTACAGGTCTCAGGAATATTCGTAGGATAAACCGGTGATTTTGGATTTTTAACAGATACAATTCCATGAGCATTATGACATGTTATGCACTGGACAATTCTGTCTGTTCCGTTTAAGTTTAATTTTCCATGTATGCTGTTCTTAAGGGATTCCATCTGATTGGTGGAAAGCTTTTTATCGTACTTTGAAATGAAAGCAGCATTTGAATGACATTTGGAACATATATCAGAAATTTGATTTCCTTTTGGAATGCCGATAAAGCCTTTGCTTTTATCCATGGCTTGTTCCATATCTTCACTTTTGCTGTCCCCGCCGTGACAATCCGAACAGCTTAATCCCGCTTGCTGATGGATATCATTCTTAAATAATTCAGCAGGAGAGCTCCCCAAGTCTGAATGGCAGGTGAAGCATTTATCCTCTGCGGCATCTGCTTTTGTGTACGAGATAAAGAGAAATAAAAATATAATGCATAGTCCAGTAGTATTTTTCACGACAGCCACCCGAGAGTTGTTAAAACAATAATAAATATGACAGCAAATATTCCCAGATAAGTAATCTTCCGGTTTAGCTGACCTCTTGCGCTCTTTCGATCCCAGAACGGAACAAGGAGCCAGAGAATTCCTGCGATACTGAAAAGAAGTATTCCAACAACTTCTCCTTCAAAGAAAATGATATGAGAGGGGAAGTACTTCAATGTCTGGAACATAAACAGGAAGTACCACTCGGGTTTAATTCCTGCAGGGGCAACACCAAAAAGATCGGCTTTAATTCCTAAATCAGCCGGAAAAAATACAGCAAGCACCGCCAGAAGGTTAAGCACTAATAACCATAACAGTAAATCACGCAGAAAGAAATTAGGAAAGAATGGCATCTTTTTTAGCGGAACCTTCTTTTTTTCTTCTGTTATAAGCGGTTCGCTCATTCCCTGTCTCTGCACCAGAATAAGATGAGCTCCGAGAAGCAGAGTAAATATTCCCGGCAGAAGTGCTACGTGAAAACCAAAAAATCTGGAGAGAGTAGCACCGGTTACATCATCCCCGCCTCTCAGGAAAACTTTCATCGGTTCCCCGATTACAGGAACTGCTCCGGCAATATCACTTCCGACTTTTGTTGCAAAAAAAGCAAGCTGGTTCCATGGAAGAAGATATCCGCTGAATCCAAAAAATAGTGCAAGGAAAAACATCAGCATCCCTGAAAGCCATGTCATCTCTCTCGGTTTGCGATAGGACTTTTCAAAGTAAACGCTGAACATATGTATGAACAGCGAGAGAATAAATAGATTTGCAGACCAGGCGTGGATTGATCTGACAAGCCAGCCAAACTGCACCTTGGACATTATAAACTGAATGCTTTCATAAGCAAGATCTGCACTTCCTTTGTAATAAAAAAGGAGAAGTATACCGGTGATAACCTGTATGATAAAGAGGAATACTGATACTCCTCCGAAATAATACCATATAGAATGCCGGTGAACGGGAACGTATTTCTTGCTGAAGAATTTTATCAAGTCTTCAAACTGTACCCGTTCATCAATCCAGGAATATAATTTTAGGAATTGTTTTTTCATTTTTTTTCTATGCAGTTTTTGTAACCATTAATTCATCCCCCTTAATTATAGTCTTAAATTTTGCGAGTGGTCTCGGGGGAGGACCTGAAATATTGCGTCCTGTTAAATCATATTTACCATTATGGCAGGCACACCATATGACATTCTGGTCTTTTTTATACTGTACGGTGCAGTCAAGGTGGGTACATCTTGCTGAAAAAGCGAGGAATTTATCATCGGCAGGTATCACTATTACCGGTTCATTTCCAAAACGGATAATCTTGAAGTCATCTTTTTTCAAATCCTCTATTTTTCCTGCACTTACCGTTGAGACTTCAACTTCTCTCTGCTTGGGCGGACGAAGGAAGGAAAACACGGGGTAGAGGATAGAGGCTGAAAATGCAGTCACCCCAGTCATAGCGAGAATTTTCAGGAAACTTCTTCGATCGGTTTGTTTGTTTGGTATTTCAGTTTTTTCCATAATAAGGGTGTTATTTTGTTACTGTTGTTTGTAAAATGGAATTGATGCCGTTATAATTTCTTTGATAATATTATTATCAATCGGTTTTTCGGTTAAATTAAATATTCCCTCCTGGTAAAGGATTCCACCTTCCTGCGGATTTGTTCTTTCATTTAAGATGATCAGAGGGATCCTGGGACTAATTCTCTTTATTATTTTTACCCAGTTATGACATACTGTAAAACTTTCAGTGCAGTCACAGATTATCATATCGTAGTCATTCTCCTGTAAATCAAGAATGAATCCCGCAAATTCTTTTTTCTTAACGAGAGCGATACCTATCTCTGAACAGATTTCGAAACATTGTGATATTGTTTTTTCATCGCTGCTAAGTATTATCCCTCTGAACTTCATAAGCGATACCTTTAATGTCCGGGCAAAAAGGGCATTTATTGTACCACAAGAAAGATTTTACTTGATTATTACATTATTGAAGTAAATTCAAAAGAATTGTGGATATATTCCAGAAATAGAATATAGAAGCAGCAGAAAGGAAATAGTAAAAAGTGTATCCCTGATGTCCCACATTCCGGGAAAATACCTTAATGGCGGTACTGTTGAGGTTCAAGATTATACTTTTTAAGTATCCTGTGAATGTGCCTGCGTGTCATCCCTGCTTCTTCTGAAATGCGTGTGATATTCCCTTTATGCTTGGTAAGAAGGAATAGGAAATATTTCTTTTCAACTTCTTCCACGGCCTTATTTCTGACTTCTGATAGAGAACTTTTAGGATATAGATTGGCAGTTTTTCTGTTCGAAGCAAGCTGTGGCGGAAGTTCATTCATTGTGATCTTTTCTCCCTTGGCGAGGGCTACGGCACGCTCAACAACATTCTCCATCTCCCTGACATTTCCCGGCCAGTTATATGCTTCAAATAATTCAATCACTGAATCATCAAATCCTTTTATATTCTTTGGGGAGGATTTAACTGATTTTATGAGAAAGTGCTCTGCAAGGAGCCTGATGTCTCCCTCCCTTTCTCTTAATGCCGGTACCTGTATATTTATAACGTTAAGCCTGTAATAAAAGTCCTTACGCATTCTTTCTTTTTCAAGCGCCTTATTTATGTCCTGGTTTGTTGCAGATATCAGTCTTAAATCAGCCTGTAATAATTCATTTCCACCGAGGTGTCTTAACTGCTGGTCCTGCAAGGTTCTTAATAATTTTATCTGTAGATTAACAGGCAGTTCACACACCTCATCAAGAAAAAATGAGCCGCCGTTTGCATATTCAAGCAGTCCTATTTTTCTGTGTGTTGCACCCGTGAATGCACCTTTTTCGTAACCGAATAATTCTGCTTCAAAAAGATTTTCCGGAAAGGCCCCGCAGTTTACAGGAACAAATGGTTTAAGTTTCCTTCTGCTGTGTGCGTGAATGCTTCGTGCAATCAATTCTTTCCCTGTTCCGCTTTCTCCTGTTATAAGCACATTTGCATCTGAATCGGCCACGCTTTCAATCATTTCGAATACTTTCCTGATTGAATCACTTTTCCCGACAATATTATCAAACCTGTACTTATCCTCGAGCTGTTTAAGGAGACTGATTCTTTCTTTATAAAGATTCCTCTGCCTTAATCCTTTCTCAACCAGTATTTTAAGGTTCTCCGTTTCAAACGGTTTTTCAATAAAATCGAATGCCCCGGCTTTCATAGCCGATACAGCTCTGTCTATTGTCCCATAAGCCGAGAAAATAATGACCGGCGTATTCGGTGCAAGCTTCTGAATGGCATCAAGAACCTGCATACCATCCAGATCCGGCATAAGTAAATCGCAAAATACCAGGTCAAATTCTTCATCCTGAAGCATTTTTAGTGCTTGTTTTCCATCGGGGATAGGGACGGGATTATTCCCCAATGCAGTGAGTATTTTTGAGCATCCCCTGAGCATGTCAGGCTCATCATCGATAATAAGAATTTTAGGTTTGGCTGTCATAACTTGATTCCTTCACTGCTGTAGGGGAGAGTAATTGTAAATTTTGTGTACTTACCTTCCTCGCTTTCCACATCGAGTTTACCATGATATCTTTGAACAATGGTTCGGGAAATTGATAAGCCAAGTCCCGTTCCCTGTTTATCAAGCTTAGTGGAAAAAAAAGGATTAAATATCTTAGACAGGTTTTCTTTTTTAATTCCCGCACCGTTGTCTTCAATTGAAATGAATATACCTTTCATTTTGTGCGATCCAAGCGGATCTCTCTCCAAAGTATTCTTACCGGTATTTATTTTTATCTCACCACCCTCAGGCAATGCATCGATGGCATTGTTCAGAATATTCATTACTACCTGTTCCATCTGTCTTTTATCTGCGAGAATTAAGGGAAGTGAGGAATCATAAGATTTCGCTAAATGAATTTTCTTTGATTTGAGGCGATGACCTATCAGATACACGCATTCATCAATCAGATCTTCTATTCGGATTGCTTCAGGCTTATAAGGCATTAACCGGGAGTATGTAAGCAGCGTCCTCGTGTAATCGCTAATTCTCCGGGTCTGGTTTCTGATGATATTTAATTCTTCTTTGAGACTATCATCTGTCTCGTTTTCAAGCAGAATTGCATCGGTATGAGCGGCAATGATTCCAGCCGGTGTATTTATTTCGTGTGCCACGCTATCCACAAGTTCACCAATAGATGCCAGCTTGGAAGCCTGGTTTAGCTGTTCCCTGTACTGGTGGATTTCTTCGAGATTTCTGTTTGCCTCCTCTGCACGTATCCTTTTAAGATTTAAGAAATAAATCAGGAAACCAAGGGTAAGGAGTAATGCCAGAATAATTATTCCCAGAATGAAGAAGAGCTGAAACCTGCTTCTTAGTCCTATGGTTACCTTTGGCAGCAAGGTGCTTATTGCAATTATCCATGTCTGATTCTGCATTTTTAAGGGAGCATAAGCCATGATTTTATCAGGTTCATTACCCATTACATAATATTCATCAATAGAAGGAACTCTTGACTTAATCATCCTGTCCTGGGTATTAAAATTAATGTGGCACTTATTGCATTCTTCAGTTGTTCTGAGAATTGATTTGAACAGCATTTCCTTATGCCGGGGATGATAAATCAGTCTGCCTTCACCATCGAGTACCCAGGCAAAATCTTCACTGCTTAACTTCAGAGGTTGAAGAAACCGCTTTATTAGGATATCAAAATCAACCAGGTAGCCAATCGAGTAATCTGATTTGGTATTTTTATCTTTGGATAGACGAATAAGCATTAAAAAAGCTTTAGGACTATTTCTATCCTTCTGTAAATCAGGCATGACTTCCGAAAATACATATTCAGAATCAGTCTTATTGATAATACGGGTTAAGGCTGGCAATTTATCCCGCGACCATTGCGGTAATCGATTGCCCGTTGAATAGATTACTCTCCCTGTAGAATCAGATAGAATTATAGCGCGTATAATTGTACTATCGTAGTTTTCTTTGAAAAATCTTAGCGATGCATATTCATTTTTAGCCGGATGATTAAGAACATCCGGGTTGTGAGTCAGCAGCTTCATATCTCTTACGAGATGTTCGATGAAGAAATTTATTCCCTGGGCAACAGATTTGGCCATCTCCAGCTGCTGAAGCTGATGATTGTATTTGGCATCTTCCAATGTGCCAGAGTAAATCCTGTTAACGAGGTAAAAAAAGATGATAACAATCACAACAATGCTGAATACGATAAGGTATTTCTTCGAACCTCTTTTCATCTATGGTGTTAAAATCCCCGAAAATCCATTAAATACAACCATTATAGAATAAAATTAAGAAGAAACGCTCAAGAAAGAATATTTTAAGATCAGTTTTTAGGCTTAGCTTCTATTAAAGTAATCTCAAAAGTCATACTGTGACATTAACAGTCACACCTGAAGATTACCATAAATTAGAATAATATTCAATAGCATTTTAACTGAATTTGAATTCTCTCCGATCAGAAGTCGTTCAACTTTCTCAAAAACCGTTCAAATAGTTTTATGAAAGGTAATACTAAATTTCTTTCCTTTATCATTTCAGTTGCGTAATTTTCCGACTCAAATTCCCTGGAAAGAAATGGAAACCAGTAAAGCCGACTTATCATCGCTTAAAATAGATAGGTCTAACAATCATAATCCGAATTCATCGAAAAGAACTTTACTTATAATAGTAATTATTATTGCTGCAGCTATTTTATTGTTCCTCGGTTACAAAATTACAAGTTCATTATTTAATACTGCTGTTGAAGTTAAACTCACTACTGCAACACTTCAGTCACTTTCACTTACAAATGCCAGTCTGACTGCGAGCGGTTATGTGGTAGCACAACGGAAAGCATCAGTCGCATCAAAGGGGACAGGCAGGTTAGTTTTCCTTGGAGTAGTCGAAGGAGATCGTGTTAAAAAAGATCAGGTACTTGGCAGATTGGAGGACAATGATATCAGAGCTCAGGTTGAAGCGGCACAGGCAAATCTAAAACTGGCGGAAGCGGATCTGAACGATTCAAGAAATAATTATAATCGTCAGAAGGAATTGTTAAAAACCGGAGCTACTACACAAATGGAAGTCGATGCAGCTGAAGCAGCCTATAACCGCGTACTTGCATCGATTGATGTGGCAAAAGCCAACTTAAATTCTGCTCAGGTTGCTCTTGAAAATACACTCATCCGTGCCCCGTTCGACGGAACCGTTTTAACAAAGAATGCTGAGGTAGGTGAGATTGTCGCTCCACTGGGTGCAAGTATAACCTCCCGCGGTGCAATAGTAACTATGGCAGATATGAAATCACTCCAGGTTGAAGCAGATGTCTCTGAATCTTACATCGAGAGAATTAAAACAGGACAGGATTGCGATATAATCCTTGACGCTTACCCTCAGGTGTCGTATGAAGGTTTTGTTGATAAGATTGTTCCTACTGCGGACAGATCAAAGGCAACCGTTCTGGTAAAAGTAGGATTTAAGAATTATGACAGCAAAGTTCTTCCCGAGATGAGTGCTAAAGTTCTTTTTCTTTCTAAGCAGTTGTCGGCTTCAGAGAAGAATGAGCCGCCTGCACTTGTTGTACCGTCTGCTTCCGTTGTAAATCGTGATGGACGGGATGTTGTATTTATGGTTAAAGATGACAAAGCCGTTGAAGTTCCTGTTGTTAAAGGAAGGAACTTTGATTCTTATATTGAAATAAAATCAGGTCTTTTAAATGGAGATAAGGTGATTGACAAAGCAGGAGATGAAATTAAAGACGGAACCAGGGTAAAAATCCAATAATTAGTTTTCATATATCACAAAGTATTAATTGAAATCAACCAAATTATACCGGAGACAAAATGGCAGAAATAATCAATGTTTTGAACGTTACTAAATCGTACTGGAGAGATAGTATGGAGATTCCTGTTCTTCATAATATTTCTTTGAATATTAAGGAAGGAGAATTTATAGCTTTGATGGGTCCTTCCGGTTCCGGTAAAACAACCTTGCTTAATTTGTTATCTGGTATAGACAGGCCCACTTCGGGAAGCATACATGTCGGCGGAACCGACATTGCCGCATTGGGTGAATCCGCACTTGCAAAATGGCGTTCTGCAAATATCGGGTTCGTATTTCAGTTTTATAATTTAATTCCGGTTCTTACAGCTTATGAAAATGTTGAATTGCCATTGCTTCTTACAAATCTTTCTAAAGCAGAAAGAAAGAAACATGTACAATCTTCCCTTGAAATTGTTGGTCTTGGAGATAGAATCTATCACTATCCGAAACAATTATCGGGAGGACAGGAACAGAGGGTAGCAATCGCGAGAGCTATTGTTACAGATCCTGCAATACTGGTTGCGGATGAGCCTACAGGTGACCTTGACAGAAGCTCAGCTGATGAAATTCTTACATTAATGGAAAGGTTAAATAAAGAATTTAACAAGACAATTGTTATGGTTACCCACGATCCACACGCTGCATCGAAAGCTCATCTTATAAGAAATCTTGATAAAGGCGATTTAATTCCGGAGAAATCATGAAAGTATTTAAACTAATTTTCAAAAATACACTTCGGCATAAACTGAGAACAACTCTTACTGTTCTGGGTATAGCAATTGCGGTTATTGCATTTGGTCTGCTCCGTACGGTGGTTACAGCCTGGTCTGTCGGCGTTGAAGCTTCCTCTGCTAACAGACTAATAACAAGACAAGCGGTATCATTTATATTTCCCTTACCTTATGCTTACAGAGATAAAATTGCATCGGTTCCGGGAGTAGAAGAAGTCACTTTTTCCAACTGGTTTCAGGGGGTCTATATTGATAAGAACCAGTTCTTTGCTAGATTGGCAGTTGATGCAAACACTATTTTCGACGTTTATCCCGAATATGTATTAACCCCTCAGGAAATATCTTTGTTTAAAAAAGAAAAAAATTCCTGTGTGGTAGGGGTGGATATTGCAACGAAATATAATCTGAAAATTGGTGATATAATGGCCATTGAGGGAGATATTTATCCGGGCCGGTGGGAATTCGTTGTCCGTGGAATTTATAAACCAAAATATAAAACTACTGACGCTACTCAGATGATGTTTCACTGGGATTACGTGGACGATAGGATGAGAGAAGAAGCTCCTGTAAGAGCAGGGGATGTCGGTTGGTATGTAATCAAAATCGGTGATCCTTCTAAATCCGGTGATATTTCTGAAAGAATTGATGCGCTGTTTAAAAACTCTCCGGCTGAAACCAAGACTGAAACGGAAAGAGCTTTTCAGCAGGGTTTCCTTGCTTCAACAAGTGCTATAATTACTTCTATGAATGTACTGTCATTTGTGATAATTGGAATTATAATGCTGGTTCTTGCTAATACGATGATAATGTCTGCAAGGGAAAGAACCAGAGAGTATGCGGTGTTTAAGACACTTGGATTCTCTGCCAGTCATCTTGTTGGTTTAATCATGGGAGAATCACTATTTATCGCAATACTTGGCGGTGGAATAGGATTAGTTTTGACTTTCCCCCTGGTTGAGGGATTTGCTCAGGTTATTCCAAAAGGATTTTTCCCGGTATTTCAGATTGAACCGATTACAATAATTCTTGCGATCAGCGCAGCAGTCATCATCGGAATTGTATCTGCAATATTCCCTATACAACGTGCATTAAGTACACGCATCGTTGAGGGATTCAGGTTTGTGGGATAGAATAATTTAATTCGTATAGGATTTTAACAATGAAAATTCCATTTAAATACACTGTTAGAAATTTCAGAACAAGAAAACTGACAACTGCTATAACAGTTGCCGGCATTGCACTTGTGGTTTTTGTATTCGCCGCTGTACTGATGATGGCCTATGGTTTACAGAAGACACTTGTATCTACTGGTTCTCCGGATAACGTTAAAGTTGTCAGAAAAGCAGCAAATGGTGAAATCTCAAGTATTATCGACGGTGACACACAAGGGATAATTAAATCTCTCCCATACATTGCGAAAACAGCTGATGGTACCCCGGTAATTTCCACGGAACCTGTTGTTGTTATTAATCTTGAAAAAAGAGATGGCGGGGTCAGTAATATAACTGTAAGAGGAGTTTCCCCCACTGTTAATGAACTGCGTCCTCAAGTGAAAATAATTGAAGGAAGAATGTTCAGCTGGGGAGTGAGAGAATTGATTGTTGGTCAATCAATCGCAAAACAATTTAAGGGCGCTCAGATCGGCAGTTCTGTAAAATTTGCAGGAGATAACTGGAAGATAGTAGGAGTTTTTTCTACCGATGGAAGCGGATTTGACTCCGAAATGTGGGGAGATGAAGTACAGCTTCTGGGCGCTTTTAACCGCGGCAGCACAGTCTCTTCTGTAACTCTGAAACTTGATAACATCCTGCATTACGACAATTTTGAAAATGCATTTAATCAGGATAGAAGACTGCAGCAGTTCGAAGCAAAACCGGAACAAAGGTATTTTGAAGAACAATCGGAAATAATGGCCGGGTTCATCAGAATACTTGGTTTATTTATTACTATTATCTTTAGTTTCGGGGCTACTATCGGTGCAATGATTACGATGTATGCTGCAGTTGCAAACCGGACCACTGAAGTAGGAACCCTGCGCGCTCTCGGCTTCAGCAGGAGAAGCATACTGATTGCATTCCTTTCAGAATCATTATTTATTGCATTACTTGGTGGAATAATAGGACTTGCGATTGCTTCACTGCTTCAGTTTATTTCTATCTCAACATTAAACTTTAATTCCTTTTCCGAACTTGCATTTTCATTTGCATTGTCTCCCGGTATAATTCTGTGGACATTATTCTTTGCAGCTCTCATGGGATTTTTCGGAGGGTTCCTTCCTTCGGTACGCGCGGCAAGATTAAATATAGTTAACGCATTAAGAGCAGGTTAGAAGTAAGCTGACAGCTTTGGTAATTAGTAATCTCTTTCTATCTTTAACTTTTAATTTTTACTGATATTTTTCTTCTATGCCGTACGTTGGTGAATTAAGTGCGCTTCTTACAGCCTGTCTCTGGTCAGTCACCTCATTTCTGTTTGCTTTTGCTGCTGAAAGAGTCGGTTCAGTACAGGTAAACATTAACAGGATAGTTCTTGCTGCTGTAATTCTCTTTCTGATTGTTGAAATAGCGGGAATTGATTACAACCTTTCATCAAGCCAGGTATTCTACCTCGTGCTAAGCGGTATTACCGGCCTTGTGATCGGTGATTCTTTTCTTTTTAAAACTTACGAGCTGATCGGTGCACGGCTCGGAATGGTTTTAATGTCGCTTGTACCGGCAATCAGTGCATTGCTCGCGTGGATTTTTCTGAACGAAATCATTACATCGATCGGAATAATTGGAATGTTCGTAACAATATTCGGTATTCTGCTTGTTGTAACGGATAAAAGTCACACTTCATCGGCAAAAGGGAACATCAACAAAATAGGAATACTCTATGGGTTCTTCGGAGCTGCAGGACAGGCAGGCGGATTGGTGCTTGCAAAGTTTGCTTTTGCTGAAGGATATGTAAACGGGTTTGTTGCAAGTTTTACCCGTTTGTCAAGTTCAGCCCTGATAATTTTTATTATCGGAATATTACTCAGGAGATACAGAAATCCAGTCAAGACTTTCAGAAATGAAATTCCGGCTCTTAAAGCAACTATAGCCGCAACTGTATTTGCTCCTGTCCTTGGAATAACATTAAGTCTTATAGCAATAGAGTTTACAAAGGTTGGAATCGCGTCAACTCTTATGGCTCTGGTTCCTATCATCATGCTTCCTATATCAAAATATTATTTTAAGGAAAAGCTGACTGTCCAGGCAGTATCGGGGGCATTCATTGCGGTAGGAGGTGTAGTAATTTTGTTTTTAAGATGATTTCAACCAATATATTCGACGTTTTTACTTGCTATCTAATACTTGTGAATAAGTTTTATAAGTTTCATCATCATAAGCAACAAAAATAACCCTTTCCAGGTAATCATTTTTTTCGAGGAAATGTTTTACCTCCCTCACTGCAATCTTTACCGCTCTTTCAAGAGGGAAGTGATAGGCGCCAGTACTTATTGAAGGGAATGCGATAGTTTTGACTTCATTTTCGACAGCCATTTCGAGTGAGTTCCTGTAACAGTCTGTAAGCAGTTCGTCCTCATTGTGTGTGCCGTCTTTCCAGATGGGACCTACGGTATGAATTATATATTTTGCCGGAAGCCTGAATCCGGGAGAAATCTTTGCTTCACCTGTACGACAGCCGCCGAGCCTCCGGTTATACTCAATAAGTTCAGGTCCTGCTGCTCTGTGTATAGCTCCATCCACTCCGCCGCCTCCAAGTAATGAATTATTTGCTGCGTTTACTATAGCATCTACTTTCAGTTTTGTAATATCGCCCTTTTCAACAAAAATTCTGTCTGCCATTTCAAACTCCTCGGGTTATGTTCTCCCGTTAATATAAAGTAATTATTGAATTTTTACTGTCTTCAGTGTTACATCAGCATACTATGATCCAATAATCATTTTGGTTTAATTATTTACCGGTAAATGGTTCTTGACAGCTCTATTATAAATTTTGGAGAAAAACCAGTACGAATCTGTTTTTAGCATTATCCATATAATATTTATTCCGTTGCAACTGGGGTACTTTTTTAGGAATTTTATATATATAATTTTACTACCGGGGAGAAATGAACGGAATAATTTTCGATATAAAGAAATTTGCACTCCACGATGGACCGGGGATCCGTACGACTGTTTTCTTTAAAGGATGCTCTCTCGACTGCTGGTGGTGCCATAACCCTGAAAGCATACGTAAACTGCCTGAAAGAATAAAAGTTAATTCGCTCAAAAATTCAAATAAATTGTGTGATGAAACTGAAGAGCTTTTCGGGAATGAATATTCTGTTGAAGAGCTGATAGAAGAAATAAAAAAAGATCAGGTCTTTTATGATGAATCCGGCGGGGGAGTCACTTTTTCGGGCGGTGAACCTTTGCTTCAGGTTATATTCCTGAGAGAAGTTTTACAAAGATGTAAGCAATCAGGAATACATACAGCAATAGATACATCAGGCTGTGTCAGCAGCAGCTCATTCAGTAAAATTTATGATTATACAGATCTCTTTCTTTTTGATTTGAAGATTATTGATGATGAGCTTCACCGGAAGTTTACAGGTGTTTCAAATAAACTTATCCTGAGCAATCTGAAATTCATGACCGAAAAGGGAGATAAAGTTATTATCAGGATCCCTTTAATTCCGGGAATTACAGACACTGAAAAAAATCTATCGGAACTGGCCTCACATCTGATGCAGCTAAAGAATATTAATAAGATCGATCTTCTTCCTTATAACGAGATAGCCGAGTCAAAATATAAAAGGTTTAACAAACCTTCCCGTCTTGGCAATCTCAAAACACAGGATGAGGAAAAGCTTGAGAAAATTAAAACATACTTTGGACATCTCGGTTCAGAGATTTCCGTAAGAGGATAAAATGAATAAAAGAATAGCACAGCTTCGTGAAAAAACATTATGCACTCACCCGTCAATTTCAATTGAAAGGGCAAAGCTGTTAACTGAGTTTTATAAGAGTGGAGAAGCAGAAAGAGTCTCAGTACCGGTCGCACGCGCACTTGCATTCAGGTATATATTGGAGAATAAAGCACTTTGTGTAAATGAAGGCGAACTGATCGTCGGCGAAAGAGGACCCGGTCCGCACGAAACTCCAACCTATCCCGAGATATGTACACATTCATTGCAGGACTTCGAAATATTGAATTCACGTGAGAAGATTTCATTTAAAATTGATGAAGAAACCAGGAGGATTCAGGAAGAAGAAATAATTCCATTCTGGAAAGGAAGATCAATCCGTGATAAGATATTTAAAGAAGTTGATAAAGAATGGATCAATTGTTATGAAGCAGGTGTTTTCACCGAATTTATGGAACAAAGAGCCCCGGGACATACGGTTCTTGATAACAAGATCTACAATAAAGGTTTTAAAGACTTTATTTACGACATCAATGAAAGCCTGAGCCGTCTCGATTTCTTTAATGATGCCGGAGCATTTAATAAACGTGAAGAACTGAGGGGAATGAAGATTGCAGCAGAAGCATTAATTAGTTTTGCATATCGTTATTCTAAATATCTGCTTAAGCTTGCTGAGCAGGAAAAAGAAACCGGGAGAAAGAGTGAATTGATTACTCTTGCGGGTATTTGTAAAAGGGTTCCTGAAAATCCCCCTCAGACATTCCGCGAGGCTCTGCAGTATTACTGGTTCGTTCATATCGGGGTAATTACTGAACTGAATACGTGGGATTCATTTAATCCAGGCAGACTCGATCAGCATCTTTATCCTTTTTATAAAAAGGATATTGAAAATGGAATTCTAACCAGGGATAAAGCTAAAGAGCTTTTGCAGTCGTTCTGGGTTAAGTTTCATAATCAACCTGCGCCTCCAAAAGTCGGAGTTACTGCACAGGAGAGTAATACGTATACGGATTTCTGTCTTATAAACCTTGGAGGATTAACCGGGGATGGTGATGATGCCGTAAATGAACTGACTTATATGATACTCGATGTGATCGAAGAGATGAGAATACTGCAGCCGAGTTCAATGGTTCAGGTTAGTAAAAAGAATCCGGATCAGTTTTTAAGGCGCGCCTTAAAAATAATTAAAACAGGTTTTGGACAGCCATCTGTTTTTAATACTGATTCAATAATTCAGGAATTGCTGAGACAGGGAAAATCAATAGTTGATGCAAGGAACGGCGGAGCGAGCGGATGTGTTGAGACAGGTGCTTTCGGCAAAGAGAGTTATATTCTAACCGGTTATTTCAATATCCCCAAAGTGCTGGAGATAACTCTGCATAATGGAACTGACCCCATGACAGGAAAACAAACCGGGATTAAGACAGGTAATCTCCTGAAATTTAAATCATATGATGAACTGTTTGCGGCATTTAAAAAGCAGCTTAATCATTTTATTGATATAAAAATAAAAGGGAATATTGTTGTTGAAAAACTCTGGGCTGAGTACCTGCCCGCACCATTCCTATCAATTTTAATTGATGACTGTATTAAAAACGGAAAAGACTATAATGCCGGCGGCGCAAGATATAATACTTCCTATATACAGGGAGTTGGAATGGGAACTATAACCGACTGTCTTTCTTCAATTAAATATAATGTGTTTGATAAAAAAAGATTCAGTATTGAGGAACTGCTGTCGGCCCTCAAACAAAACTTCGAGGGATATGAACACATAAGGAAACTTGTAATGGATGAAACACCTAAGTACGGGAATGACGATGACTATGCTGACGATATACTCAAAGAAGTTTTTGAAAGTTATTTTAATGCAATTGATGGGAGACCAAATACAAAGGGGGGGCATTTCAGAATTAATTTACTTCCTACCACCTGTCATGTTTATTTCGGGAGCGTACTTGGTGCATCTCCTGACGGGAGACTTTCAAAGAAACCCGTATCAGAAGGTATTTCCCCGGTTCAGGGAGCCGACAGGAAAGGACCGACTGCAGTATTAAAATCTGCCTCAAAGATTGATCATTTAAGGACAGGCGGAACTCTGCTGAATCAGAAATTTACTCCGCAGATACTGAGTGATGATTCAGGTCTTGAGAAAGTGCTTCATCTTATACGCGCATACTTTAAGATGGACGGACATCATATTCAGTTCAATGTTGTAAGTGCGGAAACACTAAGAAAAGCCCAGCAGGAACCTGAGAATTACAGGGATCTGATTGTCCGTGTTGCAGGCTATAGTGATTACTTCGTTAATCTCGGATTGGATCTGCAGGATGAAATTATTAACCGCACAGAGCACACTGAAGTCTAATTAAGAATTCTGCACCCTGAGCCTGTTTGCGGAAGCATTAAACATAAAGTCACATTTCGACAAGCTCAATGTGACACTGCCGTTAAAAGAAATATAAAAATTCTGTCATCCTGAGCCAGTCGAAGGATGAGCATAATTAAATTATGGACTGAAATGAAAGATTACTTTGTATACATAGTCAAGTGTGCTGATAACAGTTATTACACTGGATTTACGTCGAACCTGGAGCAAAGAATTGCAGAACATAATAATGGGAAATACACTGGATATACTACAACCAGGTTGCCGTTAATTTTAGTTTATTCAAATAGATTTAGTGATGTAAATGAAGCCATCAGGGTAGAAAAACAAATAAAAGGATGGAGTAGAGCAAAAAAAGAGGCTTTAATTACGGGTGATTTTGATAAATTAAAAGAATTATCTAAATCTAATCATTAATAAAATGTCACACTTCGACAGGCTCCATTAGACTTAAAGTGTGATTTAATTTATTTTAATAAAACATTTAATAACACAATAAGGTCTAAATAATACCCAAAGAACCGAGTAAGTCTATGACAGGCTCAAGTTAAAACTATACTCTGATTAAGACCCGGCTCTTTGGTGGTTAAAGCTAAATAATATTTCCGTATTTAAGATTATTAAAATGGAGTAAGCTCAAACCACTTTGGGTATAATAACCAAAAATAATAAAATGCAAAGGACAAAATATCTTATTGGTCTTGATATTTCGGCAGAAGATTTTTCTGCTAGTTGCATAACTAGTCCCGATAATTCTGTCTTCCCAGCACAAAAATTTCCAAATAACATTGATGGATTTAATGAATTTATTTCTCATCTATCAAAGCACTCCATCAAGCAATTAGAAGTAATTGTCTGTATGGAAGCAACAGGAGTTTATTCTGAGAGTCTTTCTTACTTCCTTAGCTCTAAAGGATTTAATCTCTGTATAGAGGCACCGCACAAAATAAAGAACAAGACTAAGGATTCACCTAGAAAGAACGACTTCATAGATGCAGTTTCTATTGCAGAGTATGCTTATAGATATTTCGATAAACTCACCTTTTGGAAGCCAAAAGATAAGATTATAGAGCAAATTCAAGTACTTCTAAGCATTCGAGAACACTTGATTATTCAGATGACTGCTAATCAAAATGCTCTGAAAACTCTTAAGCATAAGTATTACCAAACTCCTCTGGCTAACCAGATCTATGAGCAAACAATCAGTAAGTTCAAAGAACATATCAAACAAATTGATAAAGAAATTAAAGAACTGATTGATAAAGATGATTCCTTTAAGAATAAGATCAATTTAGTTAAATCTGTTCCTGGTGTTGGTCTTCTGTTGGCAGCTAACCTATTGGTGCTTACAAAAGGATTTACAGAACACCTTAACTACAAACATACAGCAGCTTATACAGGAATATGTCCCTATGAGCAAATAAGCGGGACATCACTTTATAAATCACCAAGGTCAAGAAAAGCCGGACCAGCCAAGCTTAGAAAACTTCTTTATCTTGCTGCATTATCAGTAAGAACACACAATCCGGTTTTTAAGAAATACTTCCTTCGTAAAGCTGCTGAAGGAAAAAATAAACGATTGATCTTAAACAATATTGAAAACAAATTACTTAAAATAATTTTTGCTGTTATAAATTCAGGAGTTGCTTATACTAATAATTATAAATCAATAAATCCGGCTCTGTTAAAAACAGCTTGATATTGTCATAATATTCAGTGTGACATATGAAGTCTGTACACTATCTGTAGAGCGAAACGATGTTTCGCTCATTTGGCATTAAATTTCAATTAGATTATCTAATTACATTATGAGAGATAAATAAAAAAAATTTCAAATCTATATAAAACACCGATTTGAATCCTTCAACAAATGATACAGTTAAAATCCAGTCATCCTGATGACTGTCGAAGGATGAGCCTGTCTTCTAAATTTACGCATTAATAAAATGTCACATTTCGACAGGCTCAATTTGACATATGAAATCTGGTATTTGCTATCTGTAGAGCGAAACGATGTTTCGCTCATTTGAGCTTGAATTTTCAATAATATTAACTGATTATGTTGAGAGCGATTCATCGAACCTGTCCGCCTTTGGTGGATCGCTCTACAAACTGAATTTCACTGACCTTTCAAAAAATCAGTCAGGACTTCAAAAAACTTATCGTTTTCTTCCAGGTAAGGATTATGTCCGCTTTTTTCAAACATCACAAATTTTGCCTGAGGCGCATACATCTTATATTTGACTGCAAACCTTGGGTCGGAGATTCTATCGTATCTTCCGGCTGCTATCAGGATGGGCATTTCAAGGTTTTTTAAATCTCTTCTAAAATCCAGCCTGGCGATATCACCGCCGATTATAAAGTCC
Source organism: uncultured Ignavibacteria bacterium (assembly GCA_963743325.1). Taxonomy (GTDB): domain Bacteria; phylum Bacteroidota; class Ignavibacteria; order Ignavibacteriales; family Ignavibacteriaceae; genus DATFVA01. Next base: position 68,359 of record CAVUOZ010000013.1, on the reverse strand, counting down.
CCATCAACACCAACGATCTGGTAATAAACATCATAATTCCAGCTCAAAGAATCGGTACGCATTTTTAATGCATTCTCGGGATTATAATAATAAAGTATACCTGATGGAATTGTATAAGCTTTAATATGTTCCGGCGAGCTTGATAGATAGCCGGCCTCACGTATTTTCATCAGTTCTTCCCATTTCTCGGGATACTGATTTCTGAATTCATAATTTGAATTATTGTCATTTTCCTGCCACATTTCACCACTATAAAAAGTATCTAAAAGGATCAGCCTGTCAACAGAATTCGGATATTGAATTGCATAAGCCTGTGCAACCATACCCCCGTAAGAATGACCGAGCACACTCCATTTATCAATACTGAGAGCTTTACGTAATCCTTCGAGATCGTCAACATCACGCTGGAATGAATATTCCTCCATATTTTTTGCACGGGAAGACTTTCCTCTGCCGAAAGCATCGAAGTATATTACCTTATAGTTTTTAGACAGTTCATCAAACCAGGGAGTAAAATATAAATGGGAGTTGCCGGGTCCGCCGGGAATTAAAACAATCGGCTCACCTTCCCCTTTAACCTGGTACCATATTTTCCCCCCGTTTACTGTGGCGTAAGTATCTGAATCATTTTGCGCCTGCACAGGGAGAGCGAACAGAGAAATGAATAGTAATATTAAAACAGATATTTGTTTCGGGATGGTCATCTTATCTATCCTTCAGTTTATAGAATTATTTTAATTCTTCTGCTGTTCCAGCCGGCTTATTCAAATAGTCTTTCAGATTTTTAGGATGATAATTTTCATCCTTATTATATTTTTCAACCACACTCTGGTGAACCGATTCATTACTATTTTCTTTTACTCCTATCATGCGATAATAAGGCGGCAGCAGTTTATAAAATCCCGTCCATGATTCCCCGGGAACTTCAAAGAGATTTTCAGCTGCAGGGATATCGCTCATATCAAGACTGCAATCTTTAGCTTTGGATATTAACCAGTCAAGTGCGATATCCGATAGACCTGTACTGGGGTAACCCCCGCCTATATTAGAATGAACCCCTGCAAACCATACCTGCTCCATTTTCTGTCTGCCTGATAAATCCTGCTGACGCCATAACGTGGGTTTGAAATTTCCTCGTTTCTCATCAACGGCAAGAGCCTGGTATGCATAGCTTACTGTTGAGCTTAAATCAGTATCGTGAAACTGGTTACCGAGCACAGACAGGCTTATTTTACTGAAAAAATTATTGATAAAAAGCGGATTACCCAGTGAACCAACAGTATCCCAGACCCCTATAAATTTAATGGGTATCGTATCCGCAACCGCATAAGTTTTTCTGAATAATGTAGCTTCTTTTTCTCTCGGATGAGTAAGAGGCGATCTGGATTTATAAAGTTTATACGCACGGTTTATTAAATCCGATTCATTTGTTTCCAAAATACCTGAATTGCGGATTAAACCGGCTAAGCTTCTTACAGTAAAGGCACCGCGGCTGAATCCGAAAAAGTAAAGGTCATCTCCCAGCTCATAATTCAATATAATGTACCTATAAGCCCGCAATAAATTTTTAGAAATGCCTGATCCTGTTGCTCCCTCAAACCAGCGTTTAATTACAGAACCTGAAGTGCCTATCCCGGGATCATAAAAAGTCAATTGATTAATTCCATCAAAAGAGACGGGTTTAACTGCCTGGGCTACCCTTACAACATTTGTAAAAGTGGGGATACCTCCAATTTCTTTATCGGGAGTATTCCAGGTTCCATCGCAACATATAACTATTCTTTTCATCCTTTACTCTACAGATATAAATTGGTATGTAAGAATATTAATAATTCTTTTTATGAAAAGCTAAAATTAAAAAAGGCATGCGGCAGTGTATCCATTCAACCGTAAAAAAGAGAATCAAATGCCCAATTAAGTCATAATTAATTTTTAAGTATAATTATTTGAGCAAAATCATTTTCTTAATGGCAGTAAAACTTCCGGCTTGTATGTTCGCTTCTTCACCCTCCGTCCGGAGCAGGGTGGAAGGCATTACCTGAATTTTATAAATATAAGCTCCGCTCGGTAAATCTTTCGCATCGAAAGTTACTTCGTACACTCCCGCAGGTTTGTACTCATCTACAAGTGTTGCAACTTCTCTCCCAAGGATATTATAAACTCTAAGTGTTTGCCAGCCGCTGATAGGAGACTGCCAGCTTATTTTCGTGGTTGGGTTAAAAGGATTAGGGTAGTTTTGTGATAAAGAAAAATGGTATTCGTCGTTTTCATAATATTTTACCCCGATTAGCTGATCAAAATAGAAATCATCAACAATAGCATAAGAACCTACTGAAGATGGATTAAAAAGTGAATCTATCAATGTAACATATATTGTCGCTGCATCAGGGACTTCCTGACCAAAATAATTTATTGATGCAGTCATTTTTGTAAATGATCCGGCACCTGATTTTGTACTGCCGACACCTACACCAATAAACTGGCTGTTTTTATACATCCCTACTGATATTACAAGTGATACTGATGTAGTTGTCGGAAAATATTTATAGTAAAAATTTATTTTCGAATGCCTTTGAGAAACAGGAACTCCCACACCCGGCTGGCCTGCATTTAATACCGGCTGAAATAATGTACTCAATGCCGTCATCATTTCCATTTTAGCCGAAAAACTTCCTGAGTGTGCATCTCCGGACTTTGTGACAGGCTCCAGATATCCAATAATATTGTTTGTTGTCCAGTTATCAGGATTGCCTCCTGTCCAGTTCTCAAAACTGCTGTTAGGTATTTGCGGGAAACTTGAAAACTGCAGCAGTAATAAAATAAGAGTCAGAAAACAAAAATGATTTTTCATTTAGTCCTCCCATCAGATCTAAATAAATTGTGAGAAATGTCTGCTTCGGAAGAGTATTCTGTGTGTTCTCTGGTGCGTATGCAGTAACCTGACTCTAAACTCTTGCTCTCACAAAGTAGAGAAAAATTACCCGTTGAAATCAGCAATTATTTCCGATCAATGTCAACCTGAACAGGTTTATATTAGCGACTAAACACCCAGTCTACAATACCATCTTATCTTTGCTGTTGGTTCAGGCGGATTGGGATAGCTCCTCTTTAATTTAATGGAGGGATTATATCGGAATCATTAGTCACAAATTTACATTTTTAATCAATATAAATCCTGGGAACCCTTGTGTTGATGTTAGTCAATATTTCATATGGTATTGTTCCCGCCCACTCAGCGAGATCTTCTGCGGTTATACCAATATTACCACTGCTTCCGAGTAAGATAACTTCATCACCATGATATGCAGAGTCTTGCTCTAAGTTAACCACAACCTGGTCCATTGATATAGTCCCAACAACAGGATATTTTTTTCCGTTGATGATTACCTGAGCCTTTCCGCTCATACTCCGGAAGTAACCATCGCCATAACCGACCGGGACTGTAACTGCTCTTACATTATGGTTTGTTTTCCACTTCATTCCATAACCGACGGGATGACCTGATGTTATAACTTTGAAATAAACCACCAATGATTTCCACTTCAATGCTGGCATTACACTAATCGTTTTTTTCGTTTTTGCTGATGGATAAACCCCATAAAGAAGAATACCCGGTCTGATCATATCGAGATTTGCCTCGGAAAACTGAAGAACTGCTCCCGAATTGGAAATGTGCCTAATTGGGGTTTCTATGGAATGTTTATTAAAAATTGCTAAAACTTCCATAAAGCGTCCAAATTGAAGTTTAGTGTATGTTAAATCAGTTGAATCCGAATTTGCAAAGTGAGAATAGATTCCTTCAACAATAATATATTTTAATCTATACGCTTCGGTTATAAATTTCTCAGCATTAAAATAATGCACTCCGGTACGTTCCATTCCAGTATCAATAATCAAATGCACTTTGGCTTTTGTTTTCAATTGAGAAGCAGCTTCATTGATTTGTTTCAATTTATCAATTGAGGAAGCCGTAATTGTCAGGTCATTTTTCAGGAATAGGGGAATCTGGTTTTCCCATATACCGCCTAACACAAGTATTGGAACTTTAATCCCATATTCCCGTAATAGAATTCCTTCTTCGACTACTGCCACTCCAAGATAATCTACGTTCATCTCCTCGTAAAGTTGTGCAATTCTAACGAGCCCGTGTCCATAAGCATTAGCTTTAAGCACGGGCATTATCTTAACAGAATCAACATGTTCTTTTACTTTCCGGTAGTTTTCTTTGAGTACCCTTAAATCTACTTCAACGCGTGTAGGACGGACTATCTCATTTACACTTATTGTCGGATGATTGCTCACATTGTTCATATATATGCAGAATAAAGAAATGAAAAATTAGTAACCAAAACGAATAATTATGACTTATGAATTTATAGAAATTTTATGCAACTCACCATGCCTGAAAGTTTTATTAAGAGATCAGGAAGGTAGGCAACTTGAGACTTGACTTCCTCATGCAAGTTCAGCCTATGTAGATTAAATTGTAAAAAAGGAAGCCAAAGCTCCCTTAAATCACTTCAGTAGCATCATCTTCTTAGAACTGACATAATCGTTTACACGTATCTGGTATATGTATTGGTCAATTCAATCATTCTACAGCTGATCTTAATCTGAATTGATTTTTCGGCCGAACATCGTAGATGTTCAACTATTGTTGAAATAAATAAAACCAAGGTTAACGGATCCTCGTAGAGGATCTACAACCTGAATTAATTAAACATAATCTTTTTTGTGAATCGCTGCCTTGCCGGTTTACCAAACGAATATTGGCAAGGAGGCTCTACGAGGATTGGCTGTCCCGGGGATTTGCATTTGTTACAATAGTACAACCTCTCCGAGGTTATGCATATGATAATCAATTTCCTTTTTATAGGATATAAGTTTTTGTGAATCCTCTACGAGGATTAACTGTCTTTTGGGGATTCGTTTTTGTTACAATAGTTTAACCTCTACGAGGTTATGCATACAAATACCTTATTACTCCTGACCGGAAGGACTAAATTGAATTTAAGAACGAACATCGTAGATGTTCAACTATTGTTGAAATAAATAAAACCAAGGTTAACAGATCCTCGTAGAGGATCTACAACTATTTCAGTAACAGCATCTTCTTAGAGCCTACATAATCGTTTACACGAATCTGATATATGTATACTCCGCTTGCCAGATGGGATGCATCGAAATAAACCGAATATCTGCCCTGGTTTTTCTGCTCGTTTACCAAAGTGGCCACCTCCTTACCGAGTATATCATAAACCTTCAGAGTCACAAATCCGGTCTGGGGCAGCTGGTAGTTAATAGTCGTTGCCGGGTTAAACGGATTTGGATAGTTATCATAAAGTACAAAATCATGACCGGCAGGATCTGTCTCAGGATTTATACCATTAGAATTATATGGGTAGAAGTATTCCAGTATTCTATCTATTGAAGCACGCCATAATCCCCAGCTGTGCCCCTCCGGTCTTTCAAGCCATTCAATCTCGTATGAAGATGAAATAAGGAAATCTCTGAACAATCTCAGATTAGTGTAGAGACTTTCATAAGTGCCCCAGACGGAGTTCCATTTTATATCTTTAACCGGTCCATTTATAATTAAATTGTAAGCTTCATAATTATTCGGCCAGAAAGCTGCAGAGTGCAGTCCGCATAATCCGAAAACTTCCGGATGATCATAGCTGATCAGTGCGGAAATATTTCCTCCGAAAGAATCACCAAGAACTAATCTTTCCTTTGGATCAGACTCTTGTTTTATAGTGAGAGTCAATATAGGGAACAAGTTCATTTACAAAGAATAGTCTATACTGGTTTCGAAGGGATCCGGCATATTCTTCATTGCGGTTATTCGGTGTAACAAATACACCAATTACGGGTTCTATTTTCAGGCTGTCGATAAGATTATCAATTACATTTACCGCTTTACCGAGAGTGATGTATTCCGTTCCATCCTGGAAGTAAACAGCAGGGTAAGTGTGGGAAGTTAAAGAATCATAACCGGGTGGTAAATAAATGTAGTACTGATAATTTGAACCTACGTTTGTGCTGTAAATTACTTTATTTAATACTGTGCCGTGAGGAACAGCGGGGTACGACTTAATCTCCCATGGCTGAATATAAAGAGGCATTGCCAGTTCAGAATTGAGTCCGTAACCTCCCTGGCAGGTATTCGGGTTTTCCGGGTCCAGTATCCAGTTACTTCCATTAAGTAAGAATTTATAATCTAGCCGTGCATCCATCTCAAATGATTCTGATCTGTACCAGAAATTTGTCTGACTCAGCTTTGTCATCGGCCCGGCAGTTGTGTTCCATTCATTAAAATCTCCGGGAACTGAAACTGTATTGGAATTTCCTATATAGATAAAATTTGCGGTAGAATCTTCAATAAATGGTATCCCGGCTGTTTCAGCATAAGTCATAAAGCTGTCAATAGCTGCAGCTTTAGATGCAGAATCGGGCAGTGAATTAACGTGATCGATAAATTCCTGAAACTGATTTTGTGCCGGTACAGATGAAGTAAAAAGAAATATCAGAACAAGAAAAAGAGTTTTCACTTACTCACCATAATTTTAAGGTTTTATTAATCTAAAAATAAGGAAATAATAATAATTTATTTCACAGTTTTCACGCTTTATGGAGTGAAGTGGATGCCGTGGGGAGCATGTAACATGGGACTCAAGTCCTGGAGCAGGAATTCTGGAAAAATGGAGCGGCAGGGTATAAGCAGGGAAGGAAAAATGAAATATTAAAAATTGCATACGAAGAGATGAGACGGAGGCTCATCTCTTCGTAGAAATGTGGAGATGTTATTTTTACCAATCAGTCAGTCAAACAATCACTCAATCATTATTTAATTCCCGCCCCGCCCCCCGCGGCTGGCGTAAAATCTTTTAAACACCACCCCAGGGCCCAGCCTTCATCTTTATTACTGTAATATTCTGTGCATTGCTGCGGATGATTTTTCAAAATTTCTATTTCCTCTTTTTCAATACTGCTGAAAATCTTTTTAGTGACAGTATTAAGAAACTCTTCTGCAGCCTGATAACCGGAATTGGGATCATTCAAATAAACACGACAGAAATGTTCCTGCATTTCCGAAGTGTAAGGAATCCAGTTATTTCCCCCGTCAGTAGTTTTCATTGCCGAACAATATATTTCTGCTGACCACGCAAATTCGCCGGCTTTAATTTTTGACATTTCTGAAATGTTTTCCCGGTGCCACGTCTCACCATAATCTGTCGAAATAAATAGATTATCAAAATATGAAACTGCGTAACCGGTTTCACTTGTGAAATATATTGTATAAATGTGGGTACCGTTCAAGGGTGCATTTTTCCAGTAACCACTTTTCTGTTGATTTTGCAGCGTTAAAAAGAAACTCAACAACAGGATAATTAAATAAATAAACTTCATTTTACACCTCCTGATTTCTTCAGGTTAATCAACTATCTGCAGAAAATTCATTTGCTTAATTTCGATGAGTTTTAGGCAACTATTTTTCCTTCCTTCCATAATTGTCCAGGCAATAATCCATATATAGATATACGCAAAGACATTTGGAATAATCGCAATTTGAGTTATCACCTTCATTCTTAATCATCTCAAGTCCGCGCGTATCACCTATTTTTGAAAGTGACCACGCAGCTACTAATTTTGCGCCCGGATTTTTTTCATTCTTAAACATTTCAATTAAAACAGGCACAGCTTTTTTAGATTTCAATTCCCCTAAAAAGTAGGCACAACTAACCTGCAAGCCGGGAACATCTGAGTTTAGCCCCTTTAAGTAGTTTTGTTCAATCTGCATCATTTTTGGATTATCAGTTACTTCAACCGGGTTTTGAGCAAAGGATACGATTGTAAAAACCACAAATAAAAAAAACGACGTTAAATAAAACCTTTTCATGACAAATCCTTTCATTTTTATTGTTGATGTTTTATTAAAAAAGACATCACAAATAAACTAAATTGGAAAGGGGGTGGCATATCAATTATGTCGTTAAGAATTGAACTTTCAGCTATAATGATTGCGGTAATGTTGCATCTTTTATAAACATTGTCGCAGGCTTCATTTTTGGGAGAATTTTCAAGGCTAAGAAAAAATTTTGGATGGGACTATTTGGCGGAATCAACCAGGAAAGATCAAACTTTAAACTGTTTATTATATATTTCACTTGGAGGGAATCCAAATTCTTCTTTAAAGCATCGGGTAAAGTATGCAGGACTCGAGAAACCCACAGAATAAGCTATTTCGGATATACTGTTTTCTTGGTCTAAAATCATTTGTTTAGCTCTTGTTAACCTCATCGATCTCATATATAAACTGGGAGATTTCCCGGTTAATGCAGTTAGTTTCCTGTGAACCTGCGAACGGCTCATATTTATTTCTCTCCCCAAATCCTCTATACTGAATGCTTCTTCAGAAAGATGTTTCTCCACGGCTGTATTTATTTTATTTATAAAATTTTTATCAAGTGTGCCTAAATGTTTATCAGTTCTGTGAGTCGTTATTTCACCCTTTCTGAATTTCTCCTGCAATTTTCTCCTGTTCTCGATCAGGTTTTTAATCCTGATTTTTAATTCTTCTGTGTCAAAAGGCTTTACGAGGTAATCATCAGCTCCGCTTTCCAGTCCTGCTATTCTGCTTTCATGTTCGGATTTAGCTGTAAGAAGAATTATGGGTATATGGCTTGTCTTCTCCTCATTCTTTAACGTTCTTGTCAGCTGGTTTCCATCCATTTTTGGCATCATTATGTCGCTGACAATAAGGTCAGGAATTAGATTCTCTGCTTTTCTGACCCCCTGTTCGCCGTTTATCGCTTCTTCAACGCAATATTCTTCACTTAAAAATTCCCGGATATATTCCCGTACTTCTTTATTATCTTCCACAACAAGTATAATTGTTTTATCATCTTTTATATCCCCTGTTTCTTTTTCTTCCTGGGACTTGCCGGGGGAGTACCTTTCCTCTATCTCCGGCAGTTTATGTTTTTCAGTAATTTCAGGAATGCTAAAAACTTCATCTTCATTTAAATGATATCTGCCTTTTGGAAGCTCAATTGTAATCTCAGTCCATCCGGGTTTACCTGTTTCAGGATTACGTACATTGCTTTCTACATTTATGGTTCCGTGATGAAGCTCAACCAGTTCTTTGGTTAATGAAAGCCCAAGCCCGCTTCCTTCATACTCGCGTGTCTGGGAATTATCCACCTGGTAAAACCTGTCAAACAATTTTGGAAGTTCTTTTTCAGGGATACCTATCCCCGTGTCGCTTATTTTAATTTCCACCCGGTCATCATCCTTTTCATTTATTTTTACTGTGATAGTTCCACCTCCGGGAGTAAACTTGATTGCATTAGAAAGGAGATTAGTAATTATATTTTCCATTTTATCCCGGTCAAAAAAGAGAGATATGTCGTCCTTCGAGGTGATTATTTTAAGATTTAAGTCTTTTCTTTCTGCAAAAGCTTCGAACGACATTACAGTACCCTTTATAAATGAAACTATATTAGATTCAGTTGCATGAAGTTTCAGTTGCTTTTCATCCAGTTTTGAGAGATCCAGAAGCTGGTTAATTAATCTTAGCAGTCTGTCTGCATTTCTTTTTATTATCTTCGCCTGGTTCTTTGCCTCCTCATCAATTGATCGGTGAATTATATTGTTGCTGGGTCCCATAATAAGTGTTAAAGGGGTTCTGAACTCGTGAGAAATATTTGTAAAGAAATTTGATTTAATTTCTTCCACCTCCGCTAATTTTTTTGAGTGCTCGTGTTCCAGTTCAAGCTGATTTCTAAGTACCTTACGATTCAGATACACTCTTGTTGAACCGGTAAAAGTGAAAACAAAGATTATTATATATAAGGAATACGCCCACCATGTCCGCCACCATGGGCGACCGATTATTATAGAAAGTGAAATACCTTTCTTATTCCATATTCCATCACTGTTGGAACCCTTTACTTTCAACGTGTATCTGCCGGGGTTTAAATTAGTGTATGTAATGTATCTCTGCGAAGCATCTTTATATGTCCAGGTTTTATCAAATCCCTCCAGAAAATAAGCATACATATTCTTTTGCGGGTTCTTGTAATCAAGTGCCGAAATCTCAAATAAAATAACATTTTCATCATAATTTAATTCAAGCAGTTCTGTCTCTGTAATTGATTTTTCGAGTATTTTTCTGCCGAAGATACTATCATACCCTATTGAGACCGGTTTGTGAAGAATATTAATATCTGTTATAACAATTTCAGGAATGTGAGTGTTGTCTTTAATGTCCTTGGCGTCAAAAACAGTTAAACCGTTTGTTCCTCCAAAATACATTTTGCCGTCGACACCCTTAAAATAGGCCCATGGATTGAATTCAGTTCCCTGAAGTCCGCTGGTAGCATCGTAATTTGTAAATTGCTCATTATCATGTTCGAACCTGGATATCCCTTTCCCGGTACTGATCCACAAATATCCATTGTCATCTTCCAGGATCCCGGTGACCATATCATTTATCAGACCATCCTTTTCAGTATAGTGTCTGAATTCCATTTTATCGGGTCTGAACTTGTTGATCCCCAGGCTGGTACCTGCCCAGACATTTCCCTTTTTATCTTCCAGAATGACTGAAACCACATCATTACTTAAACTTGTTTTTAGATTTTCAGCATCATGTTTGTAGCAGATAAAACCGTCAATGCTGCTGTCGTACTTTAATAACCCGCCGCCGTTGGTGCCGATCCAGATATTACCTTTCCGGTCTTCATAAATTGAATAAACAAGATACTCACTTATGCTGTTTTTATCGTTAATATTATTTTTATAATGGACAAATTTATTTTCATTCATAATAAACTTATCCATTCCCTGTCCCTCAATTCCGATCCACAAATTCCCCCGTGAGTCGAAATGAATCATACCGATATTGTTGCTGCTAATACTGTTCTTATTATCGGGATCATTATTGTAACGGGTAAACTTATTAGTTTTTCTGTCGTACCTGTTTATTCCGCCGCCGTAGGTTCCTATCCAGATGTAGCCGTCCTTATCCTCACAAATCGAATTTACGCTGTTGTTACCGATACTGCTGGGATCGTTCGGATCAAAAGTGTAATGAGAGACCTTTTTTCTGCTCTTATCAAATCTGTCCATACCGCCGCCGGCAGTTCCAATCCAGAGCTCATTAAACTTATCCACATAAATGGAATAGACCTCATTGCTTCCGAGACTGTTTTTGTCATTCGGATTATGGGCATAAGTTTTAAATTTTTCTTTTGCCTTATCATACTTGTTTAGACCGCCGCTCCACGTTCCGAACCAGAGTATTCCCGATCTATCCTCGAGAATTGAAAATATGCCCGTATCATTTAATCCTTCGGGATCATAACTCTTTCTGATCTGAATAAACCGGTTTTTATTTCTGTCGAAAAGACAAAGCCCGTCGTTAACGGTACCGATCCATAATTTGTTTTCAGAATCCCCGTAGATTGACCAGATATCATTACTGCTTAAGCTGGCCTCATCATCCGGGTCATGCATATAGTGGGTAAATTTATTTTTTCCCCTGTCGAACTTTTCCAGTCCGCCGCCTGCAGTACCCAGCCACAAATATCCTGAATCATCTTCATACATTGAGGTTATATAATTACTGCTTATACTTCCCGGGTCATCGGAATTGTGTTTATATGAGGTGAATTTTTTATTGACCCTGTCAAATTTATTCAGCCCCCCTTTTTGTGTACCTATCCATAATGTTCCGTTTTTATCAACAAGTAATGAAAAAGTAATATTATCACTCAAACTGGACGGATCACCGGGATTATGTTTATAATGCGTAATACTTTTCATTCTTTACATCGATCAAATCCAATCCCCCCCCGGCAGTTCCGATCCAGAGATAACCCGGTTGGCCCCGGCAAATAGCACTTATATTATTATTGCTGATACTCTGCGGATCATTCGGATTTATGCAGATATCTTTTGAAAATTTCTTTATCGCGGACAAATTTATTAAGCCCTCCGTTCCATGTCCCAATCCACAGGTTTCCATCATTATCCTCGCACATTGATCTTATCTGATTGTCACTTAGACTGGTCTCATCCCCTTCAATATTTTTATAGACTTTAATATTATAACCGTCATATCTGTCTAATCCATTGTAAGTTCCGATCCAGAGAAACCCCCTGCTGTCCTGGTAAAGACATATAACTGTATTTGCAGATAGGCCGTCTTCGACAGTTTGTAATTGAGTAGTAAGATGTTCAAACCGGAAGTTATTATTCTGGCCATAGCACACAAGGCCTGTCAAGAGCAATAAATAAGTGAATTTTTTAAGTATCATCCTAATTCAGACTTTTTCCAACAATATATTATATCATTTTCCGGGCGTCAACTACTATTCTGGGCGGTGACTCCGGCGGTAGGGGTATTGGTTCCGTTGGATTGATGACACCAACCAAGTAATCTTTTCAGTTTCATCCATCAGGTGGTGAACCTAACTTAAGAGTAACCGGAGTTTGGGCGGTGACATTAAATATTAAAGGACTTAAGGGACTATCAAAAAAATGATCATAATTATCAATTATTACACGATAAAGTATGTGAGTCGTCGTTGTACATAAACTCTATCCTGTCTGAGACATTGGGTGAAGTACTGGATATACTTATGATATTGTCTGGATTTCACAGATAATTTTATACTGTATACATATCACTGTGCCCTTTCTATTTTGTTTTAAAATTATTTATTAAAAATTACCCTGAACCGGTAATAAATTTATGAGAATGAAATATGAAAATGAGCCGTTCTGAATAAACGGATGGAGGATGGGATACAGGAATGTAATAACCTGGATAAGTCGAGTTGGTAAGAAGAAGAGAGTTTCCCTCAGTAATATTTTCGGGTCCTATCATATTTCCCCAAATATATGGTTAATATTAACCCGGAATTACCAGTAGAGAAATAACAACAATTGAAATAAAGAATATTTGTTTATAATAAGCAATATCTTTATAATATTTTTTTGTAAACCTGTAAAATGAAGCAGAAAGTATAGGAATAGTGGAATAATGGGGTAATGGAATAATGGAATTATGGAATAGTGGTGTAATAAAATTATGCAATCTTGCAATTTTTCCTATACCCGTTCACCTTCCACAATCCGGACTTCTTCTTCCGTTAATCCGTACAGCTCATATACAAGCCGGTCTATCTGTTTGTCTGTTGCATCTATCTGACGCTGGAGTGCGGTTTTTTCCTGGGGTGCCGGCTTTGAGTTTAAAAGAATGAAAATAATATATGAAAGTCGTTTTAAGTTTGATTTAACCTTATAGACCACCCGGAGACGGGAAAGGGATTACTTTCGCTTTTCTATCGTCATTCTTTCGATCTGAATGCGTTTTGAATGCGTCTTGAATGCGTCTTGAATGCGTTTTACTTTCTTTCTGATTATATCTATCTTTCGTATCAATAAAGTGGGAATTATTATGGCGGAAGTAAAAAAATCTGTTTTGGGAGTTGTGTCCGGCCGACTGGATAATATTGTTTTCAGAGTAAGAAATGGTAAACGTTTTGTTTCTGTCCGTCCAAGAAAATATAAAGCAAGTAAATCCGCAGCATCTAAAGCAGGGAGGAATAATTTTGCTATTACGGTAAAACTGGCAAAAACTGTCAATTCTATCAGGGACTTGAAAGAGATCTGGGCAGCAGCTTCTTTAGAAGGGACGGATTCATATCACAAGGTAATTAAATTAAATGCAAGATTGGTAAAGGAAGGTTCTTTAACAACCTCAAATAAAATAACCCCGAACGGACTATCATTAAAACTTTACTCAGCCTCCATTCAAAATAAATCTCTGCATCTGTCATTTCTATGTCTTTCTGAACCCAATCTTAAATTCCCGGCCAGACTTTTCATTTACTTATACTTTGAAAAGGCTGAAAATTCTATTATCCCGCTTTCTGTTGCCATAACTGTTCCCTCACCGGATAATTTATACACTCTGGATATAAAGTTAGATAGTCAGACAAAAAAAATAGCAGCACAGGATCCCGAACCAATTATTTACCTGGCTCTCGCCGGCGGGATACCTTACAAGAAAAAAGTTTATTGGACGAGCACGGCATCAATAAAAGCCGCATAGTACGGGTAAAACGGTAAACAGGTTGTATTATTTATGTTTTGTTAGGGATGACTAATAAGTTCAGATTGGTCAGTCTGAATTTATCGAAGACTGAAATTTCAGAAAGAATTCACACTTCGACAGGCTCAGTGTGGCAGGCTCAGGCTCAGTGTGACAGTAAAATTTGCTTTTGGGACAACCCCAGAGGCCTTCTGTTAATTTGCATTCTCAAGAAGCATTCACAGAGTCAATTCATCAGGATTAATCTGATGTAAGTCTCAACAGTCTCTCGATTTATCCGCAAATTTTTGCAATTAATTAATCTTCTAATCCTGCAATCTTAAAGATCGTATATGTAAAAAAATGTTTTTATCATAAAGATTTAATACTAACAAATAAAAAAAATACTTAGATTTCAATACAGTATTTTTATTGACAATGCAGGGAGAGATAGAATCATGTCCAACCATACTCCAAATATGAACTCTTATGATATTGAATATTCGGGATTTTCGTGGGATATGGCTAAAAAAGAACTTGGTTATAAAGATGGGGATATAATTAACATTGGTGAATATTGTACTGATCGAATTTGCCGGATGGGGAAATCTGAAAAATTAGCACTTATATGGGAGGGATTTAATACCGCCCCTCAGAAGTATACATTTAATGAAATGCGGATCCTTACTAACACAATTGCTAAATTTCTTGTTGATCTGGGTTTAGCACCCGGTGAAAGAATTTGCTTATTTATGGATAAAATTCCCGAATTATATTTCGGGTTCCTGGGCATTCTAAAAATGGGCGCAATTGCTCAGCCTTTGTTCTCGGCATTCGGATCGGAATCACTATTCACACGTCTTGACGATGCCGGGACTTCAGCAATAATAACCCAGAAAAAACACCTTCCCAAAGTAAGAAATATTATTAAAGACCTGCCAAAATTAAGATTTATAATTGTTGTCGATGAAGATAGATCGATTCAGCCTGGTGAACGGGAAGTTGCATTCAATATGAATAAAGCCGATCGTGTCGAAAAATTCGATATCTATCCTTCTATTGCCGAAACACCTTCTGTACTGCACTACACTTCGGGAACAACCGGCAGGCCAAAAGGTGCGCAGCATGTGCACTACTCAATTATTTCACAGTATATTACTTCAAAATATGTCCTTGATCTGAGAGAGGATGACATTTACTGGTGTACTGCAGATCCCGGATGGGTCACAGGTACATCTTATGGTATAATCGGAGCATGGGTAAACGGGATTACTCAATGTGTTACCGATTTGGGTTTTAAGGCTGAAACCTGGTATAAGTTTATCCAGAAGTATAAAATTACTGTATGGTATTCGGCACCGACCGCTATAAGGGCTTTAATGAAAGAAGGCAGCGAGATAGTAAAGAATTTTGATTTATCGTCATTAAGACATTTAGCAAGTGTAGGTGAACCTCTGAATGCTGAAGCAGTAATCTGGTCTAAAGAAGTTTTCGGACTCCCGTTTCATGATTCATACTGGCAGACTGAAACCGGAAGCATTGTTATCAGCAACTACCCGGGTATGAAAATAAAGCCAGGTTCAATGGGGAAACCCTTTCCCGGTATTACCGCAACGGTTGTGGATTTAAACAACCATCAGCCTCTTGAGAGGAAAGGTGTCGTTGGAATTATTGCACTTAAACCCGGCTGGCCTGCAATGTTCCGTACATACTGGAATAATGAAGAAACTTATAAAAAAAAGTTCTATAATGGCTGGTACCTCTGCGGCGACAGGGCAAGCATTGATGAAGATGGTTACTATTGGTTTGTAGGCAGGGATGACGATGTTATAAATACGGCCGGGCACCTCGTCGGTCCTTTTGAAATAGAATCTGCGCTGCTGGAGCACCCTGCAGTAGCCGAGTCAGGCGTGGTAGGTAAACCTGATCCGGTCAACATGGAAGTTGTTAAAGCATTTATCACTTTAAAACCCGGATTTGAACCATCGAAACAGCTTGAGCTTCAGATAATGAATTTCATCCGGAAAAAATTATCACCTTTAGCAATGCCGCAGGAGATAGAATTCGTTGATACTCTGCCAAAAACACGGAGCGGCAAGATCATGAGAAGAGTCCTGAGAGCTAAAGAGTGGAATGAGGAGATTGGGGATATTTCCACTCTTGAAAATGATATGTAAATGAAATTATGATTATTTGTTCAGTCAAATAAAGGGTTCTTTTAGGCAAATTAGTAAATCAGCAGTATCTGACGCTGATAAATTCTTTATAAACAGGAGAGGCTCAAAATGGAAGCAGTAAAAGATTTAATTCTCACTTACATAAAAAACGAATACCTTGAGCAGGGAGATGATAGAAAAGTAGAGTATGATACTCCTTTAATCTCCGGAGGCATCGTGGATTCTTTCTCAATGGTTTCATTGCTCGTTTTCCTCGAGACGAAATTCAATATTAAAATACCTGATTCAAAAGCAACACCGGAAGCATTTGACAGCGTTAATAATATTACAGAGCTTTTAAAAGAATTTAACATAAACTGAGGAGTATTCAATATGGCTTTTAATGTAAACTCAAGGAAAATCTATTCCGATCAGCTCGAAGAGCTGAGGAATGCCGGAATCTTCAAAGAGGAAAGAGCTATTTGTGCCCCTCAGAATTCCGAGATCGAAGTTGAATTTCCTATCGGTTCTGAAAAGAAAAAAGTAATCAATATGTGTGCAAATAATTATCTGGGTTTATCATCTCATCCCGATGTGATTGAAGCTGCTCATAAAGGATTAGATGTTAGAGGATACGGCATGTCCTCCGTAAGATTTATATGCGGCACGCAGGACATTCATAAAGAGCTGGAGAAGAAACTGACGGAATTTCTTGGAACAGAAGATACAATTCTGTTTCCTTCCTGTATGGATGCTAACGCCGGCGTCTTTGAAGCCGTGTTGAATGAACAGGATGTAATGATTGCCGACAGACTTGTACATGCTTCAATAATCGACGGTATGCGCTTATGTAAAGCGCTAAATGATTCTTTCAAGCATTCGGATATGGAGCATCTTGAACAAAAATTGCAGCAGCATCAGGATAAAAGATTAAGAATGATAATTACCGATGGAGCTTTCTCCATGGACGGGGATCTCGCTAAATTAGATAAAATAGTAGAGCTTGCAGAAAAATATAATTCAATGGTGTTTATAGATGACTCTCATGCAACAGGATATATCGGGAGAACCGGCAGAGGAACCCAGGAACACTTTGGCGTTCTGGGTAAAATAGATATTATAACCACCACTCTTGGTAAAGCTCTTGGAGGTGCATCCGGCGGCTGTGTTTCCGGCAGAAGGGAAATTGTTGAAATGTGCCGTCAGAAAGCACGGCCGTATTTATTTTCAAATACAGTCGCTCCCGTGATAGTCGAAGGTGCTATACGGGTTCTGGATATAATCTCAGGATCTACTGAAAGACGTGATAAGCTTGAACAAAATACCATATTCTGGAGAAAATCCCTGACAGATGCAGGCTTTATAATTAAAGAGGGCCAAACAGCTATTGTACCGATAATGCTGTTTAATGCAAAGCTTTCACAGGATGTAGCAAAGGATCTTTATAACGAAGGAATTTATGCCGTAGGTTTCTTCTTCCCCGTAGTTCCGAAAGGGCAGGCAAGGATCAGGACACAGCTCTCGGCTGCACATGAGAAACATCATCTGGAGAAAGCACTTAACGCCTTTATTAAAATCGGCAAGAAATATGATATTTTGGGAAAGACCAAACAGGAAATAATCGATAAATACGGGGCTTAGCCTTTAAATTCTCCCGGTTGACGAAGGCAGCTGTCTGCCTTCGTTTTTCCTCCTTGCTTCCAGTCATTTCTTTCATTTATTTTATAAAACCCTCTCGCAAATTATTAATAAAATTTTAACTTTGTGCTTTATTTAATTTAATTTATTAATAAAACCGGCATTATTATTATGTACCAAAGAACCAAATATGATCTAAAACAGGAGATTAATTCCATTAAAGAAGCAAATCTTTTTAAGGAAGAAAGGATAATTCATTCCGATCAAAAGGCCAAAATTAATGTAAGTTATCCGGTAACCTCCAAACCAAAAGATGTATTAAATTTTTGCTCAAATAACTATCTGGGTTTAGCAAATCATCCTGAAATCATTAAAGCTGCAAAGACTACGATTGATTCGTACGGATTTGGATTATCATCAGTAAGATTTATTTGCGGCACACAGGATATTCATAAGCGTCTGGAGGAAAAAATAGCAAAGTTTTATCAGACTGATGATTCAATTCTCTACTCGTCATGCTTTGATGCTAACGGAGGATTATTTGAAAGTATTTTGGGACAGGATGATGTCATTATTACGGATGCCTTAAACCATGCCAGTATTATAGATGGAATAAGACTTTGTAAAGCCAGGAGGCTTATCTATGAACATTCAGACATGAATTCGCTGAAACAAAAACTTGTCCTGGCAAGAGAAGGTGCTGATATATGGGACCATACCGGGCTTGCACAGGAACCGCACCCCGCCAAAAATATTATGATTGCTACTGATGGTGTATTTTCAATGGATGGAGACATCGCTAAACTCAGAGATATTGTCGATCTCGCTAACCGGTACGATGCATTAGTAATGGTGGATGATTCACATGCAACAGGGTTTTTTGGCAAGACCGGACGCGGATCCGTTGAATATAATAATGTTCTTGGTGAAGTTGATATTATCACTTCAACCCTGGGAAAAGCGATGGGCGGTGCCTCCGGGGGATTTACAGCATCACGTAAAGAAATTGTTGATATGTTAAGGCAGAGATCCCGGCCGTATTTGTTTTCAAATACGCTGGCACCGGTTATAGTTGGAGGTTCTATTGCTGCCTTTGATTTACTTGAAAAATCAGATGATTTAAGAGAGAAATTAAGTGAGAATACTAAATATTTCAGACTGGCTATGAGCACTCTTGGTTTTGATATAGTAGAAGGAATTCATCCGATAGTTCCGGTTTTATTCAGGAAATTCGACGAAGATTCACGTCTGGCCCAGAGTATGGCAAAAGAACTATATAACGAAGGAATTTATGTGGTAGGATTTTCGTACCCTGTCGTTCCGAAAGGGCAGGCCAGAATCAGAGTCCAGATTTCAGCTGTGCATTCCAAAGAGGATCTTGATATTTGTATCCATGCATTTGAAAAAGCTGGTAAGAAACTGCATATCATTAAATAAAGAAGTGTCTATCCTTTTCAGTAAAAGGATAGACGCTGACAACTTATTCCATTAATTATCTGATATCTTTTATTTTTGCCAATTGAGAATAATTTTGCCGGAATTACCTGATCTCATTATTTCAAATCCCTCCTGAAAATCCTCGTATGAAAAATGATGAGTGATTACGGGAGTAATATCAAGTCCGCTCTGAACCATTGCCTGCATCTTGTACCATGTCTCAAACATCTCTCTGCCGTAAATCCCTTTAAGGTGTAATCCGTTAAAAATAACTTTCTCCCAATTCACGGCTGTATTTTTCGGAAGAAGGCCAAGTAAAGCAATTTTCCCTCCGTGAAACATCACATCGATCATATCATTTAAAGCATGGGGGCTGCCTGACATTTCCAACCCGACATCAAAACCTTCTTTCATCCCGAGTTCATTCATGACATCGGGTAGTTTTTCTTTCGATACATCTACCGCACGTGTTACTCCTACTTTCTTTGCAAGATCGAGGCGGTAGGGATTCATGTCCGTAATTACTACATTTCTTGCACCGGCGTGTTTAGCAATTGCGGCAGCCATTATCCCAATAGGTCCTGCACCGGTAATCAGGACATCCTCTCCGAGCAAATCAAATGAGAGCGCTGTATGGGTGGCATTCCCAAACGGATCAAAAATAGCAAATATATCTTCAGGTATTCTTGGATCGCAATGCCATACATTAGTAACAGGTATAGAAAGATATTCGGCAAAACATCCACGGCGGTTGACACCTACGCCTTTTGTATTGGGACAGAGGTGTCTTCTTCCGGCACGGCAGTTACGGCAATGTCCGCAAACAATATGTCCTTCTCCGCTTACCAGTTCACCAACTATTACATCCTGAACATTGGAGCCCATACTTACGATTTCACCTACATACTCATGTCCCACGACCATAGGTACCGGGATGGTTTTCTGAGCCCATTCATCCCAGTTATAAATGTGAATATCGGTGCCGCATATAGAAGTTTTATGGATTTTAATAAGTACATCATTGACACCTACTTCAGGAAAAGGCACTTCATCCATCCAGATTCCTGGTTTTGCAAACTTTTTAACGAGAGCTTTCATTTTTTGAGGCATAAATAATTCCTTTTGCGAGTATTTTCAGAGTTGATATTGGAGTAAATAATAATTTTTAAATGATTCAATTTTCATCATATGAAAATTAGATATAAGCAGAACAAAGGACAAGGAGAGGGAGGATGAATGATGTGTTATGGATGATGGACAATGGGTGATGGGAAGAGGTGAGGAACAGAAAACTAGATTAATGGAAATTTGGGATACTAAATACAGTCTGCGAATAATCGAACTTATAGAAAGGAAGTATGTCTGATCTTCCTGATCTGGGAAAGGATCGTGGGGTATTGGAGTACCGGAATGATTAGGTACTCCAGTACTCATTATCAACATTCGATGTGCATTAATCAGATGATTGAATAAAGAGCAAAATCAGCGTTCATTAAATGTCCGGGTGAGCTTTTATGAAGGCTCATCTTTTCTTCAAACCATTTCTTTTCAATGCCGTTGGCTTCGGAAGTGGTTCTCAGCCAGTTAATTTCATTTTCTGAAACCTTGTTATCTGAAAACGCCAGTCTTAAACCGTCGTCAATAAAAGATTCTGCTATTTTTTTATTTGAGAACTTTATTGGTTCATCTGTTATGTACTTATTATTGAGCAGACTTTTTATAACATCCTCATAAAAATCACTTGCAAATCCCAATCTTACAGATATATCCTTAATAATTTTCTTTTCAGATTCTGCTAACTGGTTATCTTTTCTTGCGGTAATTAATAATCCCTTGAGGTAATTGCTCTTATCGATAATTGGTATTTCCATCATTTCCCTAAATTTCTTTTCGATAACTAAACTAAGAAAAAAAAGAACTTATACAAATTCAATAAATTTATCATTTCAAAGATAAAAAACCCCGCACTAATTGTGCGGGGTCAAACTCACAAGAATATGAGCGATGACTATTTCAACAGAAGCATCTTTCGTGTTTGGATAAAATCACCGGTTTTTAGCTTATAAAGGTAAATACCGCTGGCAAGTTTACCTGCATCAAAGTTAACCGAGTAGTGATTTACCTGCTGATAGCCATTAACCAGGGTAGCTACTTCTCTGCCCAATATATCGTACACTTTAAGTGATACTAAGCCAGGTTTCGTGATTGAATATGAAATTCTGGTCGCAGGGTTAAATGGATTAGGATAATTCTGGTCAAGCTGGAACTTCTCAACCGTTTTTAGGCTATTATCCTCTTGTTTTATACCCGTGACTATTGTGCTGGTCATCCAGTTATCAATTATGTAATTATAATTAGCATAAGATGCGGCATTATCGAACCGGTATGGTCTTCCTGCAATATAAATAAATACTCCGCTGCTGTCTTTATCCAACTTGAATCCTGAAATATAGGCTGTCGATGCATTATCATCAAATATAGGCACTGCTTCTGAAGCAGCATCAAGAGTAGCAAAATGGTTATAGGTATTGGTTGTTGTGCCTGTAGACGGCATATTAACTAGGTTCGGATCCAGAGCACGGAGGGTGTCTATAATGGAATCACCGGTAAACGAAGTTATACCGCAGTAATTCTTCAGATCAGTATTAAAGAAATGAGAACCGTATCTTGAAGCAAGAAGGAAATTACCTCCCATCGTAACATAATCGAGTACCTGGTTCGGGTCATAAAAGGCCAGATCTCCGCCGTAGTCATTCCCGATCCATATGACTTTCTGGTACTTCTGAAGTAAAGAATTCGGGATTGTATGGTTGAATAAATCTACTTTTTGAATGTTAGGATTGGACATATAATCAAATCCCTGGTCACCAAACAAATCCCATACATCAACCTGATGGTCACCAAAACATGCTGAACTGCTATAGAAACTCTCCATCTCAGCGGGATAGGTTACATATTCAATTCCGTTAACAACAAGAATATCCGAAGTTTTTCCTATTGCGTGAATATAATTGTCGAGAGTGCGTGTATATTGGTTTATTCCGTCATTAACAGTAAGTGAAACGGTATAAGCACCTTCGGTTGTGTATGTCCAGGAAGGATTCTGATCCTGTGAATCAATATTTCCGTCATTATCAAAATCCCATGCCCAGGAAATGATGGATGAAGTATCTGTCGCTGTTGAATAATCTTCAAAGTTAACTGTAAAAGGTAAGCTGCCCATAGTTTCATCTGACTGAAAAGCAGCATTCAGATCATTGGAGAAAGCAACATCTGCCATTTCGGACTGGAAAACTTCTTTATTATCATCGTCCTGAATAAATGCCACTATCCTGAGACTATCCATATTTACCAAATTAAGAAATTGTTGGGTCGGGATATAGCTTAAATCCAGTTCTGTTGTTTCGCCTGGTGCCGGGATAATAAATATAGTTCCTTTTCCATCCGGGAGCATTTTCCTGGTAATACTATAAAATAAAGATTCGCCGTTTGGCTGGGGACTGGAATAAGCAACCGTTTTCTCTGTAATCCCCACCTGCAGCCTTACATTTTCGCCGAATACAGTCACATCGTTTATATCTCTGTTAATAGCTATGTGAACGTTAATAACATTATTAGAAAACTTTACAGGTGTTAAAACAATACTGAAGGGAGAAAATTCAGCATTACCGTTATTAACGGCATTCACAAATGCTGCAGAACCTGATCCGGTATTAAAATCGGTTCCGTTTATGTCAATCCACGGCACAGCGTTTACCGCATAATATCCGCGGCGGGTATTATTATCAGCTTTATTAAGGAGATGCATAGGGTCATTAGCAAACGGCCAGTCTACGTTATACACTATATGTGATATTGTACCGGAACTAACGAGATCATGTGTTGTGGCATTATACCAGGCTACATTTAAATCCCTGCAGGGGACACATCCTGAATTAGTAAATCTCTCAATGAGAGTTTTTTTATCGTGTGCGGAAGCCTGTATTATTAAACCGCACAGAAACAATAACAGAAGCAATCTTTTCATTGAGCACTCCTTTATTTGTAGTAAATCTCCAATCCTGGAACAAATTTAAGAAATAATTGAGTCAAAAAATTGTTAATTATTCAAAAGAGCAAATATTCTCTACCACTGTGTTTACATTTATTATTAAATTTGTATATAATTTTTAAATGAATAACCTTTTAGATACAGGGAGAGGAAAAATGAACTTTAGAACGGAGACTGACAGTATGGGAGAAATTAAAGTTCCCACTGATAAATATTATGGTGCACAAACTGCAAGATCATTGATGAATTTCAAGATTGGGGGCGACAGGTTTCCGAGGGAATTAATACGAGCTCTGGGAATCCTGAAGAAATCTGCTGCTCTAACTAATAAAGAACTGGGAATTCTTCTTGCAGATAAAGCAGACCTGATTGTTAAAGCATCTGATGAAGTTATAGAAGGAAAACTCGATGAGCATTTCCCCCTGGTAGTATGGCAGACAGGCAGCGGTACACAGACTAATATGAATGCGAACGAAGTAATCTCCAACCGGGCAATTGAACTTGCCGGGGGAGTAATGGGGAGCAAAAAACCTATCCACCCCAATGATGATGTAAATAAAGCACAGTCATCTAATGATACTTTCCCGACTGCTATGCATATAGCTGCAGTAGAAGAAATTCACCGCAGGCTTATCCCTATGGTGACTAAACTACGCGATGCTCTAGGGAAGAAATCCGAAGAATTCAAGGATATTATTAAAATAGGGCGTACCCATCTGATGGATGCTACCCCTTTAACACTGGGACAGGAATTCAGCGGGTATTCGCAGCAGCTGACTAACGGACTCGAAAGAATAAATGCCGCTCTCCCTCATCTTTATGAACTTGCTCTCGGCGGGACTGCAGTTGGCACCGGTCTTAATACCCATCCTGATTTTGCAGTAAAATCAGCAGCTAAGATCGCTGAAATAACCGGTAAACCATTTAAGTCTGCCAGAAATAAATTTGAGTCACTTGCTGCACACGATGCATTAGTTGAATTCCATGGGGTGCTAAAGACGCTTGCGGCTTCTCTTATGAAAATCGCAAACGATGTGAGATGGCTGGGTTCAGGACCAAGATGCGGCATCGGCGAACTACAGCTTCCGGAAAATGAGCCCGGCAGTTCTATTATGCCGGGTAAAGTTAATCCCACTCAATCTGAAGCATTAACAATGGTTTGCACACAGGTATTCGGTAATGATGTTGCTGTTAACATCGGGGGTGCGAGCGGCAACTTTGAACTTAACGTATTCAAACCTGTTATTATTTTTAATGTGCTGAATTCTATAAGACTGATTTCCGATGCCTGTGAAAGCTTTACTGATAATTGCGTGGTTGGTATAGAAGCTAACCAGACCAACATAAAGAAAAACCTTGAAAATTCTCTGATGCTGGTAACTGCTCTTAATCCGCATATAGGGTATGATAACGCGGCAAAGGTTGCCAAGAAAGCACATAAAGAACATACAACGCTTAAAGAGGCTGCTATTGCATTAGGCCTGCTTACTTCAGAAAAATTTGATGAAGTAGTGAGACCGGAAAATATGACAGGTCCGAAGAAATAGCCATCAGTCTCCAGTCATCAGTTGGCGATTGTTATACTGCCATGCAAATATAAGGCATGGCAGTTTTTAATTATAAGTATTCTGCATTTTTATATATTACCGGATACTTTTATTAATAACCCTGTATTCTTTTGGATAATCCGGACGGAATAGTTTCACTTCTTATAGCTTGTATTGAGATAGTCCTGTTCGTTAATCTCCTGGTATTCGCAGATAAGAATATGGAAAATATTCTTATCCTTATGATTGTATTATTGCTGGCGGGTTACCAGGCTATTGAATACTTCATCTGCGGTATAGGGATGAAGTCCTCACATATGGCCTATTTAGCATTTGCCGAAATATCGCTTCTTCCTCCGCTGAGTTTTCTATTTGTTCTTTCATTTATAAAAATTAAAAACAGGACAAAACTGTTAATCCTTTTGCCTGCTATTTTCTTTATAATATATTATTCTTCCACAATCAATAAATTTGCAGTTACAAAATGTGCGGTCCTGTATGCCAGCTACAATTTTCCGCTTGGGACTTTATACGGAACATTTTATTATCTGCCCATACTCATTTCCTTTATTTTGCTGATTGTAAATCTTAAGTCCTTTGATGAATCAAAAAGGCGGCAGGCTAAACTTTTAATAACAGGGTATTACTTTATTATTATCCCGGTCGTGGCATCTTTCATACTGCTTTTATTAAATTTGCCGGGTTTATTTACCAGCATTGAGAGTATCCTCTGCAAATCTGCTATCGGGTATGCAGTTGCTCTGGGTTTTTTTGCTCTTAATAACAAAACAAAGAATGAATGAGATAATTTTAAATATTTACCTGGTCATCAATAATAATTATGTTGAAGAGTTCCGTGCTGTGGCATATGAAAGAGAAGGCGGGGACGATAATAAGATTAATTTTCTGAAAAGCAGAGCTAAAGAAGATTTTGGATCAGCGTACAGGTTTGATGCTCCAAAGGATAAGAATGGAAGATTTATGAATTACAACCGATTTGCAAAACTTGAAAAGAGAGGTATGCAGTTTCAGCTGTTCGAGGAAATCTTTTCAAATTTTAATCTGCCTGAGAGACCGCTGATATGTGTGACTCCCGTTGTCGATGGTAAAATTCTTGCCGGGGAATAGATCATATTTTAATCGCTCAATAAAAATGAAATTATACACGATAATAGGCTATGTCCTTTTAACAGTATTAATCAGCAATAAAATTACAGGTGCCGAATTGTTTGTTTCAGATAAAACAAAATTAAAGAGAAGTAAAAAACAGGAACAGTTTCTGCAGCATCTTCAGGAACTCGATAAATATTATTCTGACCGGAAGCTGGGATCTTATGTGGAAGATGGAAAAACTCTCTTCCGTTTGTTTACAACATCAGCCGGGAAGGTTACACTTGTTACTTACAAAGAACTTTCCGATGAAAATGGTACCGAATATGAGATGAAGAAAGATGAAAACTGTGTATGGGAAGTCGAGGTTGAAGGAGAACTTTACGGAATATATTATAATTATAAGGTTCAGCAGCCGGATAAAAAACCTGTGCTCTGTATCGATCCTTATTCCAGAGCGGTTGCCTCTTATAATAATTATTTCACCCCGCGCCGTTCAATAGTTGTAAAGGAAAATGATTATGACTGGGAGGGTGATGAATGGATAAAAAGGGACTGGCGTGATCTTATAATTTATGAGATGCACGTTCGTGATATGACGATTGATAAAAGCTCGGGAGTGGAAGAAAGAGGAACTTATAATGGATTAACAGAAACAGGCAAAACAGGCGGAATGGATTATATAATAAACCTCGGTGTTAATACTGTCGAACTTCTTCCTTCACAGGAGTTTGCAAATATTGAAATCCCCTACAAGGATTCGCTAAAGGGAAGATTTAATTCCTGGAATCCTTATGAAAGAAATCATTGGGGATATATGACTGCAGCATTCTTCGCTCCTGAAAGCTACTATAGTGAAAGAACAGACGAACTAAAATGGAATACCTGGAGCGGTGTCACGACAAAACCAATTACTGATTTCAGGAATATGGTGAAGGCATTCCACAAAGAGGGTATTGCGGTAATGATGGATGTTGTTTACAATCATATTTCTGAATATGAAACCGGAAACTTAAAAGAGACAGATAAAGATTATTACTTCCGGCTGGATGATAATGGTAATTTTGTTTCACAAAGCGGCACCGGTAACGATATAAAAACAGAACGCCCGATGATGCGGAGGATGATTGTTGAAAGCATTCTCTACTGGATGAAGGAATATCATATTGACGGCTTCCGTTTTGATTTGGGGAAACTGATAGACTGGGAAACTATCGAAGCAATAATACACGAAGCTCAGAAGATAAATCCCGATGTAGTGTTTGTATGCGAACCCTGGGGCGGAGGTTATGATCCCGCAGGTTTTTCCCTCAGAGGGTGTGGATCGTGGAATGACCACATAAGAAACGGTGTTAAAGGTGAGAATCCTGTTAATGGTTTAGGCTGGATTTTCGGTAAATGGTATGGAAATAATAATTCTAAAAGGATTAAAAGCTATGTTAACGGAACACTGGTAAGAGATTCACTCGGATTGTTTCAAAAGAAAGAACATTCGGTAAACTACCTTGAATCACACGACGGATATACATTGGGTGATTTTATCCGTATCGGGTTAGGAAATATCAAACCTGATTCTGTAATTGCCGATTTAGAAAAGAATGCAGAGCTCACTCCGGAACAGCTGAAACTCAATAAACTTAGTGCACTTTTTCTTTTAACTTCACAGGGAATAACCATGATTCATTCGGGTCAGGAATTTGCAAGAAGCAAAGTAATCCCAAAAGAGGTAAAGACTGATGATCATGAAAGAGGGAGAATTGATTACAACAGCTATAATAAGGATAACGAAACCAATTATATAAATTATGAATATGCAAATCTGAATTCAGAACTTGTCAACTATTATAAAGGATTGATTTCTCTCAGGAATAAATATACTGCATTCAGAAGGGCAGGATACGAGGATATTACATTTTATGATATAAAAGATAATCAGTTTGCAATTGGCTATGATTTGAAATACGATGGAGATGAATTTGTTGTTTTGTTTAACGCGCATTCTGACAGCGATGAGGAATTTCTTCTTCCCAAAGGTGAATGGGATGTGCTTGTTTCACCTGAAAAAGCAGGAACAGATTCACAGGGGAGTGTAGTATCTGAAATTGAAGTTAAGCCTTCATCAGGTTATGTTTTGAGGAAGAAATAATCTGTAACAGGTTATAAGGGGACCTAATTTGAACTTTTATTCGTTTTCTTAGCAGTGTGATGAAAGATATTATGCTGTTGCATTCTGATTTTTATTTCTTATCTTGCGATTAATAAATTTCCCTGAACAACAAAACAAATGGTGCTATATGAAAAACATTTCATTAGTTCTTTTAGCATTTATCTTAACATTAACATTTACGGCTTCTGATGTCGTTGTTGACAAGGGGAATAAGGCTGTTGCTGCTAAAAAAGGTCCTTATCTTGAAAATCCATGGCAGAATCAATTACAGTCACAATGTCCGTACTTACAGGGAACCGGACAAGGAAATTCCTCCTGCCCGTATATGAAGGAAAACAGTGAATCTCAAACCGGCTGCCCGTATCTGGATGGCGGTAAATGCGGCGAGTGTCCCTATCTTAAAGAGCATGGCGGGGAAGCAATTGATGAGATAGAATTTCACCCGCTTCCTGAAGGAAAAAACACTTAATTTCTTCGACCTTTGAAGATGCCCGTTGTCATGCACAAGATGAATCATATTAAATCATCAAAAGAGGATCGGGATAAATAAAATTGTAGTTAAGAAGCTTTTTCAGCTTATCCGAGTTTACAATTTTATAACTATCGTCAGTATCAGCAAATTCGGGTTTCTGCATATTGTATTTGACGGCTGCGGAAGTATAGAATTCTCTTTTGGTTGGGTGTAAATCGGCACAACCATTGAATATTTCATTCCAAAAATTCTGAATTATAACCTGGTAAATTATCTTAATGCAATCGGTTCTATGAATAAAATTTACCGGGATATTACCACCGGGAATATTTTTTCTGTCTGTAAAAAACCTTACGGGATTCCTGTCACTATCTATTAAACCGGCAAACCGTATTATGGTTTTTTCAAATGCTCCACTATTAAATAGCAATTCCTCCACGACTTTTAATGCTTTACCTGATTCATTTTCAGGGTGCAGCTGATCTGCTTCAGTAACCTCACGGTTTTCATTCCCGTAAACAGATGTAGAGCTGATGAAAATTATATTTCTAATTGAAGATTTTTTTACTTCATCAAGAACAGATTCAATCTGCTTTTTGTGATAAGTGACTTTATCATCAATTCTGCCCGGCGGAATATTGATTATTAAAATCTCACTATTAAAAAAATCCTGTAAGCGATTTCCCTGAATTAAAGGAGTTAATTCTATCAGGAAAGGATCTATGTTTTTTGAAGTCAATAAATCAAGCTTATCCGGATTTGTTGTTGAGCCTTTAACTAAATAACCTTCTGAAATAAGGAATTCCGCAAGGGGTAAACCAAGCCAGCCGCAGCCGAGAATTGAGACAGATTTATTCATATGAATTAAACTATTTAAGCGGGATTAAGTTAGGCTTTTTTAAGTACAATTTCCGGCTTAAAGATGAGTCCTGGTATGACAAATTGGCACAAAGAAGATCAGAGATTGTGCCGGGCATGAAACATTAATATTTGAGAGCCGGATAGAAGGGAGATGGAAGAGAGATAGACGAGAGAGATACCTGAAATAATACGCGTGAAACATGTGCGAAAAAGAGTATTCGGGGACCCCGGGAGGGCAGTCGAAAATCGAAGATGACAGGGTAATTTTATCTGCGGGAATCCGTGGATAAATCTGTGGTTAAAAAAGAAATAAACCACAGAGCACACAGATTAAATCACAGATAACACAGAGATGGGGCTGAGCGGCAGAGACAGGGATAAAGATAATGGGAAAAATGAGTAGAGAGCCGCTAATGTGCGGATTGAATAATGAGGAAAAATAGATTGAATGGGTGAATGTTGGTTTAAAAATATCTGCCACAAATCTGTCTGACGGAAGGCAGGGGCCTGATTTTATAATGATAATTTTATGTGTCGCCGCTCTGCGGCTAAATCCAGAGTCAATATCTGGTGTTTGGTTAATTATGGGTTTTCTGCCGCAGCGTCTTTACCTAGGAGGAGGCTATGCCTTTACGTATTGTTTTTTCGACAGCCTGCTTGAAACTGCTGAGGTTGACGGGTTTGGAGAATACAAATTCAACACCGAGTTCGTTATAATCAGTAATTATCTGCCTGTCGATGTCGCTGCTGAGAATCATAACGGGAGGTTTGCCTTTCATCTCAAGTTTTCTCAGTTCCTTTACAAACTCGTATCCGTCCATTACAGGCATTTTGTGATCTGTTATTACGACTGCAGGCGGGTACTCGAGAATTTTTTCAAGAGCTTCTTTTCCGTTGGAAGCTATATCAACATTGTAATCGGGAGTAATACTCTTCAAAATCTTCGAATAGAGTAGTCTGTCGGTCTTGCTGTCATCAACAAGCAGGATTACAGATGAAGCGACAGGAATTGTAAATATAAATTTTGAACCGCTTCCGTATACGCTCTCAACACGGATTTCACCGCCATGCTTTTCAATTATCTCTTTTACCAGCGAGAGACCAAGACCCGTTCCTTTTTCACCTGCAGTTCCTTCTGAAGAATACTTTGTATCAACATTAAAAAGTTTATTAAGGTTCTCTGGTTTAATCCCTGTCCCGGTATCACTTACACTGAATTCATAGAATCTCATCTGCCCTGCAGGTCTTCCGGAGATGGTGATTCTTCCGCCTGACTTTGTGAACTTAATTGCATTAGAAATTAAATTATTGAAAACCTGCAGAAGCAGTCCTTTATCCGCAAAGACATACAGATCATTTTCCACTTCGGAGCTGATTGTAATATTTTTCTGAATTGCCGTTCCTATAAGAGTATTGATTGAGTTTTCAATAATCTTATAAGCTTCTGATTTCTCAGGTTCAAATTTTATTCTGCCCGTCTGTATACGTGTCCAGTCGAGGAGTGAGTTAACCAGCAGGAGCATTGATTGGGAAGACTCGCGGATAAACTCAATATACTGCCGTTTCTCCTCTTCGTTAAGTCCTTCATCATTTAACAGAAGATCAGTAAAACCAAGAATAGAACTGAAAGGAGTTCTCAGGTCGTGTGAGATAATGGATATGAACCGGTCCTTCGTTTCATTAAGCTTGATAAGGTTATCGGTTGATTTCTTTAGTTCATCCTGTGCCTTTTTCCTGAGCGTAATATCGCTTATCAAACCGTACATTTTAATGACTAAACCATCGGATGAACGTACAAGATTTATCTTGTTTCTTATCCAGACGACATTCCCGAGTTTATTTATAATCCTTAATTCAAATTCGTCTGAATTCTGTATCCTGCTCTTAAAGAGTTTCTTAAGATGGACTTCAGCTTCGTCAAAATCATCGGGGTGAATAATTTTCAGTATCAGGCGCGAGTCTGTAAGGAAATCAGACTGCGAATAACCGGTTATTCTTTCAACAGAAGAGGTATAAAAAACAGGACGAAGAATTCTCCCCGTTCTCTCAAAAGTATAAAGGAAATCGTCAATGTTCTCGGTTATATTCCTGTACTTCTCCTCTGACTCCCTTATTGCCTGCTGGGCACGTTTTCTTTCGGTTACGTCTCTTGTTACAAAAACAATATATGTTTTTTTATCCTGTACAAACGTTGATGAAGCAACCTCGGTATAAAACTGAGAATGATCTTTCCTTCTGCCGAGGAATTCAAATCTGCCCGGAGCGTTTTTCTTCATTTCAAGAAGCTGAAGATATTCGGCAACTCTGTATACATCATCATTTGAAACAAGGTCGAGAATCTGCTGTCCGGCCAGTTCGGTACTGTTCTTATAACCGAATATTTCTGTAAATGAATCATTGCATACAATTATTTTTCCCTGGCTTGAAAGTGCAATACCGTCGCTGACCGATTCAAAAATCGCATTATACAGTTCAAGCTTTTTATCAACAAGATGTTTATCCGAGACATCTACAAAATAAACCGTAAAAAATTTCTTCCCGGTTTTTTCATTCACCGATGAAGTAAAGTAGGCAAGTGTAGAAATTATGCCGCCTTTATTATCGGTAAGGGGGAGTTCTATCCTGGTTTTCCTCTGGTCGAATAAGCTTATCTCGAAAACATTTGAGGTAAGATAATCTGTAGAAATAAAATTAGTGATATTCTTGTCGAGCACTTCTTCAGCAGTGTAACCGAGCTTTTCACAGAAAGTATTATTTACATAGAATATATCGCCGCTTATGTCCAACGAACAAATCAATTCACCTGCCTGGTTAACAATCGACCTGAAAGTTTCCTCGGAAGATTTTAACCTGGATTCGAAGACTGTCTGATCGGTAATATCTGAACAGGTGATAATAATAGGGTGAACCTGGTTTTCGGTTAAAGCGAATTTAACCTCGTAAGTTTCCTTCTGTTTATTCTCTTTGAAGACTGATAAGATTGTTTTCCAGTACCCGGATTTATCGAGCTCATCTTTAATTTTATTAAAATATGATTTATCAAACTGTCCTATAATATCACCGACAAACTTACCGTAGGATTCGGCAGAAGCATTAAGATATTTTTCAGCAGCATCATTGAAGAATTTAACATCTCCGTCAAATCCCGTTGTAAGGATCGGCTGGGGAATATTGCGTGCTGCTGTTGCATATGCATCCAGCTGAGTGATTTCATTACTGAGCCGGTTAACTTCATTCTGTAATTCAGTGACATTTTCGAAAAAAAGATAGATGAATTTGATCTGCCGGTGTTTTGACTGATATGGTAAAATCCTGCAGTTATATGACAGTTTATTTCCCGGCTTATTGAGCTCTACAGTCAATTCTTCGGCCGTTCTATTTTCGATGGATGTATTTACAGCCGGAAGAAGATTATTAAGCACCTCTTTAGGAAATATTGCCGAAAGCGGTTTGTCAAATACCGGCTGCCCTGAATCAATAAGCTGCTGATAATCTTTTCCCGACAAATATTTTATCCGGTGCTGCGTATCGAGAATTAAAAATATATCGTAAAACCTGTCGGCAATTTTATTTATCCTGCCGGCAAGCTGAAGGTCATCCTCGTCGGTCTGCTTTAAGGTCCTTATGTCCTCAATAATCATGATGCCGCCGCTGAACTGACCATCAGTAAAAACAGGGGAGGCTTTTACAAACAGAGATATGAATCCCCGGGCAGATGCAGGTATATTTCTGATCTCCTTCTCAAAAGAATAGCCCTCCTGTAATTCTAGCAGTTCTTCTTTTATGCTGGTTCCCGGGAACAGATCCTGCTCAAGGATATTTAAACCTGTAAGTGAAAAGGAATCTATGTTGTACAGAACGCCGTACCGGGAATAATTTTCATTTACGAAATCGATTTCCCAGTCAGCAGAAAAAGTTAAAATGCCTACGGGAGCATTTTCGAGAACTTTCAGGAGGTAATCTTCCCTGTTAGTGAAGCCTTGTTTATCGGATGTATTTTGCATTATTCTTTAAATTCTTCAAAGAGCTGTATCCAGTCTATCAATTATCATGCTATCAGTCAATGAATTATTAAGATATGGTTAAGATCCGGTAAGTTATTCAATTACAATAGTTTAAATAAGGTCATTTGTGTAATGAATTTTATCCAAAAATGAATCTTCACGCAGGATAAATGTATCATTTTGGATTAAATAGATCAATTCATTTCAAAGGGGAAAAACACGCCGCATAGTGCGTAGGGATGGTTCTTTAGCAGGAAGTTATGTAACCCAGAACTCCCGTCCTGAGAAAAAAATAATATTCACCTCAGCTCAGGAGAGCTGAGCTACGGGAAGGTTTGCAACTCTTGACTGCCATATTTCCCGGGCTTAAGTTATATTCGTCTTAATTTATTCAACGAAATCTGCAGAAGTTGCCAATGAAACAGACTCTTACGTTCTATATCTTTTATAATTTTTCCAACCAATATGAGTGAACCTGAAATAAATATTGTGATGAAGGCAGTAGAAAAATCACAGGTAAATTTTTTGTACAACGAAACAATTGATTTTTCGAATAATAAAAAGTTAGCTCTTACAGTGAACCTGCTTGGTATACTATCATTTCCTCTGATTTATGTTATTTTGTTTTACCTTCTGAAGATATTAACCGGCAGCTCTTCTGACAATTTATTATACTATTGGAAATCATTCAGCAAACTTCCATTAATTTCTTCAGTTATTTTTATCGCGATCTTACTTCTGTTATTGGTAATCCACGAATTTATTCATGCAGTCTTTTTTTATTTATTTACCGGAGAAAAACCGATTTATGGGTTCAAAGGCATATATGGTTATGCAGGTTCTCCAAACTGGTATTTGAAGAAAAGTTATTATTTAATAGTAAGCTTAAGTCCGTTTATAATAATTTCGATATCAGGTCTTATATTTTTACTTTTAATTCCTGCAGAATATTCCTCCATAATTGTATTATTATTAACAACACACGCTGCCGGATGCATCGGTGATATCTGGGTTAGTATTAAACTTATCCGCAAACCGAAAAAAACTTATATAAATGACAGCGGGATTTCTCTTGTTATTTCTCATAACAAAGAATGAAAAGAATTATTGATCCATTATGAGGATCTTTGATCAGGGGTTATACAGATATCCGATTTAGCCGGAAATTACGTAGCTCAGGACTCCTGTCCTGAGACAAAATAATATTCATCTCAGCTCAGGAGAGCTGAGCGACGGGAAGCCTATAATACTGACAATCTCTCTTCAAGCTCATCGAGTTCTTGTTTAAGTTCAGCAGGAAGTCTGTCTCCAAACTGTTTGTAATAGTCTTCCATTGCTTTTGCTTCCTGACACCATTCGTCTTTATCAATTGAAAGTATCCTCTCAAGATTTTTATCAGGTATGTCAAGTCCCGTAAGGTCGAGAGATTCTTTTGTAGGCAGGTAGCCGACAGCTGTTTTCTCTGCTTCTGATTTTCCATCGCATCTTTCGAAAATCCATTTCATAACCCGGATGTTATCTCCAAAGCCGGGCCAGAGAAACTTTCCATGTTCATCCTTCCTGAACCAGTTCACATAGAATATTTTGGGGAGCTTAACTTTATCATCTTTTTTACCGATGCTTAACCAGTGTTTGAAATAATCGCCCATATTATATCCGCAGAATGGAAGCATTGCAAATGGATCGTGTCTGATCTTACCTACAATACCAACGGCTGCCGCAGTCATTTCTGATGAAACTGCTGAACCAATAAATGTTCCGTGCTGCCAGTTAAATGCCTGGTAGACAAGTGGAATTGTTGTGGATCTTCTTCCGCCGAAAATTATTGCAGAGATGGGAACGCCTTTAGGATCTTCCCAGTCGGGGTCTACGACAGGGCATTGGGATATAGGTGCAGTAAACCTTGAATTGGGGTGAGCGGCATTTTCCTTTGAGACTGGTGTCCATTCCCGTCCTAACCAGTCCAAAAGCTTAGCAGGTTTTTGTTTTGTCATTCCCTCCCACCAGATATCCCTCTCCGGGGTTAAAGCCGTATTGGTGAAGATGGTATTCTTCGCCATCGTTAACATAGCATTTGGATTTGTATGTATTGAGGTTCCCGGTGCGACCCCAAAAAATCCTGCTTCCGGATTTATTGCATAAAGACGGCCGTCTTTGCCGAATTTCATCCAGGCTATATCATCACCTACAGTCTCTACTTTCCAGCCAGGCAAAGTAGGTGTAAGCATTGCCAGATTTGTTTTTCCGCAGGCGCTCGGGAAAGCTCCGGCTATATATTTCTTTTCACCTTCAGGATTTGTAATCCCCACTATAAGCATATGTTCTGCAAACCAATCTTCTTTTCTTGCCATCGATGAAGCGATCCTTAAAGCAAAACATTTCTTCCCTAGTAAGGCATTCCCGCCGTACCCGCTTCCATATGACCATATGCTTTTTTCTTCAGGGAAGTGCACGATGTATTTTGTTTCACTGCAGGGCCAGGGTACATCTTTCGTTCCATTTTCCAGCGGCATTCCTACTGAATGAAGGCAATCAACAAAATTTCCGTTACCAAGAATTTCAAGAACTTCATCACCAATGCGTGTCATTATTTTCATATTGCATACAACATAGGGTGAGTCGGTCAGCTGAATCCCGATATAAGAAATATGAGAACCCAGCGGTCCCATGCTGAAAGGGATAACGTACATTGTTCTTCCTTTCATACAACCGTCAAACAATCTATTTAGGGTTTCCTTCATCTTTACGGGATCTTCCCAGTTATTTGTGGGTCCCGCATCTATCTCTTTCTCTGAACAGATGAATGTACGGTCTTCAACTCTTGCTACATCTGAAGGATCGGAATGGCAAAAATAACTGTTGGGTCTCAGTTCCTCATTCAGTTTTGTAAATGTTCCGCTTTCAATAAGTTTCTGTGCCATATCAGTGTATTCCTTTTCTGAACCATTACACCAGTAAACGGAATCAGGGCGGCACATTTCAGCCATCTTATTTACCCAATCATTTAATTTTTTATTCTGAACCATATATTTCCTTTCAAAACATTTTATCAGAATGAAAAAACAAAAATTCCTGTCCGGAGAGACTTGAATCCGTAAATGTTTTTCTAATTTGATCTTATTGATTGAATAAAGATAATATTTAAGCCTCAGGTAACAAAATTTTTAATAAGGAGATTTCTCATCAAAATACCACATATGCAAAAATTTATTAAATTTGTTCTCAACTAATATTAGTAAAAACAATATGTCCCGTTTCCTGCAGTACATTGGAGATAAAACGATAAGATTTTTCAGAGAAATGGGGCAGGTATCTCAGCTGCTCTGGGGTATTATACGAAGCTTTCCGGCTATCCCGCGCAGCAGA
Source organism: uncultured Ignavibacteria bacterium (assembly GCA_963743325.1). GTDB lineage: Bacteria > Bacteroidota > Ignavibacteria > Ignavibacteriales > Ignavibacteriaceae > DATFVA01. The sequence goes on along the minus strand of CAVUOZ010000013.1, from coordinate 31,446 downwards.
AAAATCATTTTTTACCAGATGGAACATATTGGGGTAAATTCACTACCCCTTGTATTGATTATTGCCGTGTTTACGGGGGCAGTTGCAGCGTGGCAGGCTGCATACCAGTTGAAGGGAGTAGCTCCATTGTCTTTTCTTGGTGCCGCAACCAGCAGGGCAATTGTTACCGAGCTTGGACCAGTTTTAACCGGGATTGTTATTGCTGGACGTGTCGGCGCATCTATAGCAGCCGAACTTGGAACGATGAAAGTGACCGAACAGATCGATGCACTTGAAACGATGGCAATCAGTCCTATCAGATATCTTGCTATGCCCAGGTTTCTGGCCGCTGTTTTGATGATGCCGCTGCTTGTCACCTTTGCTAATTTTATTGCGGTGCTTGGTGCATATCTTGTTTCCAATTATTTCCTTGATGTTTCATATGCAGTATTCTTTTCATCTGTAAAAAGATTTTTTGTAGTTCCTGATTTTATAGCCGGGCTGATTAAAACTATAGTTTTCGGGGGAGTAACTTCACTTCTTGGCTGTCATATCGGCTTCAGAACAGAGGGTGGAGCTGAAGGAGTCGGTGCATCCACCATCCGCTCATTCGTAATGTCTGCCGCGCTTATCCTTATACTTGATTATATCCTATGGATGCTCATTTTTTAGGTTATCTCCAGTCTGAATTGAGTCTAATATCATTATAAATCAGTTTGGAATGTCCGGCCGCTCACTTACGGGTATTTTAGTTTTAATTTTACATAGATTTTATGTATAATTGCCTAAATTCATTTTTATTAATTAGGTGCCTGCCATGGACAAAATAAACTATCAGATAAAAGAAAGAGCTGAAAAAATCGTCCTGCCCGATAAATTGGGTTTCGGAGTTATCTTCACGGATCATGTTTTTGAAATGGACTACAACCCCGAACAAGGCTGGCATAATCCTGTCATAAAACCCCTCGAAGATCTCTCAATTCATCCCGCTACAATGTTTGTACATTACGGACAGGCTGTATTTGAAGGATTGAAAGCTTATAAAACCGAAAACGGCGATGTTGTTATATTCAGACCCGATGAACATTTTAAGAGATTAAACCGTTCTTCCAAACGAATCTGTATCCCTGAAGTAGATGTTGATTTTATGCTTTATGCTCTTAAAGAACTTATTGCAATAGAACAAAAATGGATTCCGACCAGGAGAGGCGAATCACTCTATATAAGACCATTTATTTTCGGGAATGATGAAGTATTAGGTGTGCGGCCTTCTGTATCTTATAAGCTTATTATCCTGCTTTCACCGGTAGGAGCTTATTATCCTGAAGGATTCGAACCGGTGAAAATTCTTGTTCAGGACGAGTATGTGAGAGCAGCCAGAAAAGGTTTAGGCGAATGCAAAACTCCCGCTAATTATGCTGCAAGTCTTCTTGCCGGACAGCAGGCGAGGGAACAGGGTTTTACACAGGTATTATGGCTTGACGGTGTTGAGCAGAAATATATTGAAGAAGTAGGTACGATGAATATTTTTGTAAGGTTCAAACACGAGATAGCAACTCCTCAGCTGACAGGCAGTATTCTTCCGGGAATTACAAGGAAATCAGTTCTTCAAATACTAAACGACTGGGAAATGAAAGTATCTGAAAGAGAGATTTCAATGCAGGAAGTTATTGATGAGTACAAAAAAGGAAATTTGCTCGGTTTGTTCGGTACAGGAACTGCCGCAGTAATTTCGATGGTTGGCTTGGTTAAATTTAAGGAACTCGAAATGAAATTCACCGATAATAGATTTGCATTAAAGCTTTTCAACGAGATAACTGCCATCCAATACGGAACAAAACCTGACCGTTATAACTGGTTAACTTATCTTGAAAAAAAACAGGTTGAAGTTTAGTCTTTAGTTCATATCCTTTCTTTTAAAAGGCTGTCTGAGAAGACAGCCTTTTTTTGCACCTTTTTCCCCAAGAAATCATATCTGATATTTTAATAAATATCGGTGAAGGGTTCTCTACGGGTCCTGTCTGTCCGGCATCAGGTGCGATTGAAAACTTCGGAAGCATTCGCAGATTCTCTACAACGCCTATCTCGACGTCAGGCGGGTGGTCTTCCAGTAGTTCTCTACGGGATTCTATCCCGTAGAAAAGGTTAAAAACACTTCCATCTTTCCTTAACCGTTTTAACGGTTTTCTATATCATCCACTGTCCGGGGGTTTAATTCAGGATGGCTTTTGTCCTGAAATGGATACACAGATCACTAAATCAAATAATTATTTAAAAAAAATCCATCCCCCTCTTGACAAGTGTTCATATGTACACTATATTTGAAGTAGTAAACAAACGAGCACTATATGAAACAGGAATTAACAGCAAGACAGCAGGATATATTAAGCTTTATTCATCAGTTCAGGGATGAAAACGGATACCCTCCAACTCTGAGAGAAATAGGGAAAAGGTTCGAGATTTCTTCTACTTTCGGCGTTAAACGTCATCTTGATGCCCTGGTTAAAAAAGGCTACCTCAATATAGAAAGCAATGCAAGCCGTGGAATATCAATCCTTAGAGATGACCTGGTAATTGATGCAGATGGCAATGATATATTCAGAAAAATCCCGATTGTGGGCCGGGTAGCCGCAGGTTCTCCTATACTTGCAATAGAAAATATTGAAGGGAGCATTGTTATTGACCCTGCATTTATGAAAAAATCACAGGACTGTTTTGCCCTGAAAGTTAAGGGAGACAGTATGATAAATGCCGGGATATTTGAAAATGACCTTGTAATCGTCACCCCACGGGGTGATGCTGTTAATGGGGATATTATTGTAGCTATGCTTGAGGATGAAGTTACAGTTAAGACATTTGAGAAGAAAAATGAAGCTATACGGCTTCTGCCGCAGAATGATAATTATATACCGATAGAAATAGATAAATCAAAAGAATTTAAAATAGTAGGAAAAGTAACCGGCGTAGTCCGGTGGTTAAATTAAATCGGAGCAAATATGAAATCACAATTGTTTACGTCAGCCATAATGAACAGAAATCGTATAAGATTTTTGTACCAGTTAAATGAAGTGGTGCTGGATCCATATTATATAACAGTAGAGAAAAACGGTAAAAAAGTCATTTACGGCAGAATGAATAATTCAAATGAAATTAAAAAGTTTGAGTATGACCGGATTGCAAATATCAGGATTCTTAACACTCGGAGATTTTCACCAATTATTCCTTTAATACCAAGAGCAGTTTAAGGAGGATAATAAAATGAATACTATGAAAAGAAAAAACATAGATTACCTTATAGAACAGTTCTGGAAAAATGGCTATTTGACAATCAGCAGAAAATTCGGAACATACCTTCCCGAACCTGAAAAAATCGGCGGCTTTGAAGTTGACATTATTGCCAAACAGGGGAAAGAGTATGCCTTAGGCATGACAATTTCTGAAGAGGATTTTAAAGATCCCAAACTATTAGACAGGATTTCATTTCTTGCAACCAGGCGGACAAAATTTACCCGGAAACAGGTTCTGCTTTATGTGGGTGTGCCCGAAGAACACCTGCTGCTTGCAAAGGGCTTAATCGATTCTTTATCAAATGAAATAAAGAATAATATAAGATTATTTAATCTTGTAGATAAATCGCTCCCGCAATTGAGCCATTCACATAAAACCCGTAAAGTGCCGATTTCATGAGCTGACTTTTTTGATAATGATACCCGCTTTACGTGCTAATCTTTTTTTACCTTTTATTAATCAACTGACACTGTATATTTGCAGAAAAAACCCCGCAGTGAGACTGTTTGTCTACCTTGACATTCAGGGGGGTTAGGGTTAATTTTACACGTTTAATCAATTTTTAGGACGGAATTTGGTCAGACATACCGAGCAGGATGAGGAGTTTCAACAGGACTTAAAAAACTCAGGTGAAATTCCGGTTCATATCGCAATAATAATGGATGGAAACGGCAGATGGGCACGTAAAAAGGGTTTACCCAGGGCTGCAGGACATAAGAGGGGTGTTGACACTGTCAGAGATATTGTTGAAGCCTGTGCACAGATAGGGGTAAGGTATCTTACTCTTTATACATTTTCAACTGAAAACTGGAAAAGACCGAAAAATGAAGTTTCAACTCTTATGAGACTTCTGCTGAAGAGTCTGAAAGACCGTACCGATGAATTAATGAAGAATGACATAAAGCTTACTACAATTGGTAATATAGAATCACTTCCCGAAGAAGTAAGGAATAGATTAAAAGAGGATATTAAAAGAACTGCAAATAATAAAAAGATGACATTGAATCTTGCTCTAAGCTATAGCGGCAGATGGGAAATACTGGAAGGAATTAAAAAAGTTGCCGGGAAAGTTTCGGAAAATAAATTATCAATAAGTGATATCAATGAGGAGACATTTTCGGAATACCTCACTACACATAATATGCCTGATCCTGACCTCCTGATCAGAACGAGCGGGGAATTCAGAGTAAGTAATTTTTTACTCTGGCAGATTGCCTATACGGAATTTTACATTACCGATGTCTACTGGCCTGACTTTAAAAGGGTACATCTCTATGGTGCAGTAAAAAGTTTTCAGAAAAGGGAGCGCAGATTCGGTAAAGTAAGTGAACAAATAAAAAAGAATGAAAAAGGCTTAAAGAATGTCTCAACCCTTCCCAAAGAAACTGTTTAAAAATACATACCTTATTTTTATCTTCCTCCTGATGCGGATTCCTGCTGCACAAAACCAGCAGCCGAAAGTTTATAAAGTTTTAGGTATTTCAGTTGCAGGAAACATATCAGCCGAAGCAAGCACAATAATTGCCAACAGCGGGTTGAAAATAGGGGATGAGATACAGATGCCAGGCGATCAGACAATGAATGCCATTAAACAATTGTGGACTCTGAATATTTTTTCAAATATTGATATTGAAATTGAGAAACAGCTCGATAACGGCGTTTTCCTTTTAATAAAAGTCGAAGAATATCCACGCTTCGAAAAACTGGTTATCGAAGGTAATGATGAACTTGATGTTGATGATATAGAGAAAGTATCGAACTTTGTACGGGGACAGATTTTAAAACCCCAGGAAATAACAAACTTTGAACAGCGGGTTCTTAAACTTTATTCCGATGACGGTTATTTAAATGCAAAAGTTCAGACAGAAAGATTTGATTACTTCCAGGCAGATACAACTGAAGATGAAATAATTGTTACATGGCGTAATGAAAAGGATTTATCTGATGAATACAAGGTCAATTATTCCAAGAGTGAAATAACCTATTCAGATTTAATTTCAAGGATAAAGGAAAGAATACTTCTTAAGATGATTGTAAATGAGGGGGAGGAAGTAACTGTAAGGAAAATTGAGTTTACAGGGAATCAGGCTTTTGATGTCTCCGATCTGAAGGGAGCAATGGACGAAACCGAAGAATCAAAATGGTGGAAGTTCTGGAGCAGTGCAAAGTTTAAACCCGATAAGTACAAGGATGATAAAGATCTGATTGTTAAATATTATCAGAAGAATGGATACAGGGATGCAGAAATAACTTCCGACTCCCTCATCTATTTTAATGATAACAAAGATCTTGAAATATTGATAAATGTTTATGAAGGTCCCCAGTATAAGGTCAGGAATATTACATTTACTGGCAATACAGTGTTCAGCGATGAAGTATTAAGACAGAGACTTGATATTGCCAAAGGGGAGGTTTACGATTATGAGAAGTTCGAGAGAAACCTTCACGGAAATGAAAAACAAACTGATGTTTCCTCTTTGTACCTGGATAACGGGTACCTGACTTATAATGTTCAGGCGACAGAACAGAAAGTACCGCCGGATTCAATGGATATCTCTATCCGCATCGAAGAGAGAAATCAGTTTAGAGTAGGTAAAGTAGATATTACGGGAAATGATAAAACAAAAGATAAAGTAATAAGGAGAGAACTTTATACTGTGCCCGGGGATTATTTTAACCGCGGACTTTTATTAAGAAGTGTTCAGCAGCTCGCAAATCTTCAATACTTTAATGCAGAAAAACTTTATGGCCCTCAGGCAATTGATTATTCACTTGCAAATGACAGTACAGTAAATGTTGTTTTCAATGTTGAAGAAAAATCGAGCGATTACCTTAATGCATCAGTCGGATACAGCGGCAGTTTCGGGTTCAGCGGATCGGTTGGAATAACACTGACAAACTTTTCTATTGCGGAACCATTCAGTCTTGGAGGGGGACAAATATTAAGTTTTAACTGGCAGTTCGGAGTCGGAAGTCTCTACCGTACTTTCACACTCGGATTTACGGAACCCTGGTTTATGGATACACCGACACTGGTCGGCGTCGAAGTTTTTGATACACGCCAGGCATACATTTACGATTTGCGCCAGTCGGGTGGAACATTAAAGGTGGGAAGAAGGTTAAAATGGCCGGATGATTTCTTTTACATACAGGGACTATTCAGGTTCCAGTATAATAATGTAATTAACGGAGGAAATTATTACGCTGAAGGCCAGTCAAGACAGTTTACTGTAGGTGCAACTGTTTCAAGGAAAGATATAGATAACCCGATATTCCCATCTACAGGTTCTTCATTTGCGTTAGATGGAGAACTTTCGGGCGGTCCTTTACTTCCGGGTGATGTAGATTATTATAAACTTGGTTTTAAGGTCGAATGGTATAAGAGGCTTTTTAATTCCAACCGGCTTGTTTTTTATACTCTGACAGACATGGGATACATACAGGAAATAGTTAAAGGCACCGAGATTCAACCGTTTGAATTCTTTTATATGGGAGGTAACGGGCTTATAATTGCAACAACTCCCTTGAGAGGCTATGATGACAGAACTGTGGGACCGAGAAATGCCGGAGGTAATGTAATCGGTGGAAGAGTAATGACCCGGTATTCTGCAGAATTAAGATTCGCAGTTACTCTGGATCCAATTCCACTTTACCTGATTGCATTTGCAGAAGCAGGAAATGTATGGGTGAATTTAAACCAGACGGATCTGTTTGATTTAAGGCGTTCGGTTGGATTTGGTGCGAGAATATTGATTAATCCTATCGGACTTATTGGGTTTGACCTGGGATATGGTTTTGACAGGAAACAGACCGACGGCAGGGATCCAGCCTGGCTGTTCCATTTTCAGTTTGGAAGAGGATTTTAAAACGTAAAATCAAATTTTATTGTAAATTATATGATTAATGATTTCAAATTTCGTAAAGTGCTAATTTTTTATTAATTAACCGAGGTAAGAGTAGTGAAAAAGTATCTTTTAATTCTTTCAATTTTATTTCTGGGCGCTTGTCTGATCCCGGCACAAGCAAACCTGAAGATTGGTTATGTTGATTCACAGGTTATTCTGACTCAATGGTCTGAAGCAATCAAAGCTCAGGGTGATCTTGATGCTATTACAAATAAATGGTCTGCCCAGCTTGATAGTATGACACAATCATATCAGCAGCAAGCTAACGATTATCAGAAACAGGTAAACACAATGCCTGAGGATAAAAAACTTACTGCACAGCAGAAGCTTGTTCAGATGGAACAGGATATCATGAATTTCAGGAAAGACAAATTTGCCCAGGGAACCGGTGAGATTTATAAGAAAAATGATGAAATCTTTGCTCCTATTAAAACTAAGATCTATGATGCTATTGGCAAGGTTGCAAAAGAAGAAGGTATGAATTTCATTTTTGATAAGAGCGGTGATATTATACTTCTTTATGCTGACTCTGCATTTGATGTCACTTATAAAGTGCTTGATAAGTTAAAAAGAGGAAGTTAATTTTTTTAGTAAATATTGGGATGAAAGCAGTTCTTGAATACTGAGAATTGTTTTCCTGTTTCCCAGCCTTAAATAATTAGTTCGGAGTTTGTATGAAAAGCTTTGAGATAATTCTCTCAGCATTTTTATTAGTAATATTTTCTGTTCCTTCCTTTGCCCAGTTAAAAATCGGGTATGTTGATTCGAACACAATTATGGATAATCTCCCTGATGCCCAGGATGCAAGGCAGAAGCTTGATGCTCTTGTCAAAGACTGGCAGGCTGAACTGAATAAAAAGGAAGCCGACTGGAAAGCTAAATACGATGATTATGAAAAAAGGAAACTGATTATGACAGACCAGACAAGGTCTGAAATGGAAACTGAACTTATGAATATGGAAAAGGATATTTCCGATTACAGGGAAAAGAAATTCGGAACTAACGGCGAACTGTTTCAGAAGCAGGATGAGCTTATGAAACCGGTCCAGAATAAAATCTTTACTGCTATACAGGAAATCGCACAGGACGAAAATCTTGATTTTGTATTTGACAGAAGCGGTGACGTTATGCTCTTATATGCCAAAGAGGAATATGATATAACCAATAAAGTTCTCGATAAACTGAAACTTGAGTAATGAGAATAAGGCTTAAGGATATCGCTGATTTTATCGGGGGAGAAATCACAGGGGATGAGAGAATTGAAATAAAAAACCTTTCTAAAATTGAAGAAGCCGAACCCGGCGATTTAACTTTCCTTTACATTTCACATTACGAAAAGTATTTTCCTTCGACAAAAGCCTCGGCTTTACTTGTAAAACCCGGATTTAATAAGACCCGTGATGATATCTCTTACATAGAAGTCCCTGATCCAAACAAAGCATTTTTTAAATTAGTAAGAAAGTTTTTTCCGCCTTCTTATGCTCTTGACGGGATAGACAAGACCGCTTTTGTTCACCAGGAAGCAAGTCTTGGCGAAAATGTTTCACTAGGAAGGAATGTTGTGATTTCAAAAGGCTGCAGGATAGGAAATAATGTTAAAATTTTTCACAACACTGTTCTGTTACAGGATGTTGAAATCGGGGATGATAGTTTAATCTTTCAGAATGTAAGCATCAGGGAAAATTGTAAAATCGGCAGCCGCGCTATAATTCATCCCGGTACTGTGATAGGTTCCGACGGTTTTGGATTTGAGCCCGATGAAGAAGGAAAATTTCATAAGATACCACAGATTGGAAATGTTATTATTGAGGATGATGTTGAACTGGGTTCAAATGTCTCTGTCGATCGGGCTTCAATCGGCTCAACCATCATTAAAAAGGGAGTAAAAGTTGATAATCTTGTTCAGATTGCACATAATGTTTGCATTGGTGAAAATACGGTTATCTCAGCACAGGCAGGAATTTCAGGAAGCACTAAAGTAGGTAAGAACTGTTTTATTCTTGGCCAGGTGGGACTGACCGGCCACATTGAAATTGCTGATAATGTCATCCTTATTGCCCAGTCGGGCGTTTCAAAAAGTATTACTAAAGCAGGAACGTATTTCGGTTCCCCTGCAAAAGAAGTTAAAACGGCGTTCAAGCTGGAATCCCATTTCAGAAATCTCCCGGAATATGCAAAGAAAATTTCTGAACTTGAAAATGAAATAAAGAAGCTGAAAGCACAAATTGAAAATAAGTCCACTATTTAATCTGAATCCGAAAACCACATATTGAACTTGATCTTGATCTTGAACTTGAACTATCCTCCGTTTTCCTCTTCACCCGTTGTTATAATTGTATTTCAAAACTCATCTTGCTATTTTATTAACCGATTTTTAAAAACTATATTCCGGACATTTCAATGTTAGAACAACAAAGAACAATTGCTAAAGAAGTATCCATTTCGGGAATAGGTTTGCATACAGGCACTGAATGTACAATGACTTTCAAATCTGCTCCTGAAAATTATGGAGTAAAATTTGTAAGGGTCGATCTTAATGGAAACCCTGAAATTCCGGCAAATGCGGATTATGTAATCGATATTTCCCGGGGAACTACTCTGGGGATAGGTGAAGCTAAAGTTCACACCGTTGAACACGTTCTTGCCGCTATATACGGTCTTCAGATTGATAATCTGATTATTGAAATTGACGGAATAGAACCCCCGGTCGGAGACGGAAGCTCACTGCCGTATGTGAATGAACTTCTAAGCGCAGGTTTTATTCAGCAGGATGCTCCCAAAGATTATCTCATTATCGATGAAACGGTAATGTATCACAATGATGAAAAACAGATAGATATTGTAGCCCTGCCTCTTGATGGTTACCGGATAACAGTTATGGTTGATTATCAGAACCCTGCTCTCGGAAGTCAGCATACAGGATTATTCGATCTGGAAAATGAATTTGTTTCAGAATTTGCACCAGCAAGGACTTTCTGCTTTTTAAGTGAAGTTGAAGAACTTGCAGATCAGGGTTTAATTAAGGGCGGTGATATCGATAATGCTGTGGTAATAGTAGATCGTGATCTGGATGAAAAAGATTTGAAAAAACTGCAGGATAAAGTCGGCCTCAAACAAAAATTCTCCCTGGGTACAAATGGAATACTGAATAATAAAGAGTTGCGTTTCAGGAACGAGCCTGTAAGACATAAACTTCTGGATTTGATCGGAGACCTTGCTTTAATCGGTGCCCCCGTTAAAGCACAGATCTTAGCTGCACGACCGGGACATAAGGCAAATGTTGAGTTTGCAAAACAGGTAAGAAAACTTTATCAGCAAAAAAAGCTCGTTAAAAAATATCAGTTCGTGAAAAAAGAAGGGATAGTATTTGATATAAATGCAATCCAGAGAATTCTTCCGCACAGGTATCCCTTCCTGATGGTGGACAAAATAATTGAACTTCAAATCGATAAAAAAGTCATCGGAGTTAAATCAATTACTGTTAATGAACCTTACTTCCAGGGACATTTCCCCGGGCAGCCTATAATGCCCGGCGTACTTATAATTGAAGCAATGGCACAGACAGGCGGAATACTGCTTCTCAATTCATTTCCTGACCCTGAAAAGAAGCTTGTCCTGTTCATGCAAATAAGTAATGCAAAATTCAGAAAGCCGGTTTTCCCCGGTGATCAATTGTATCTTGAAATAGAGCTTACAAATAAGAAGAGTAAAGTTGTAATGATGCAGGGAAAAGCATTTGTGAATGAAGTGTTGGTTGCTGAAGCGGATTTTATGGCAGGTATAGTTGATCGTGAATCAAACTTAAACTCCCAAACCTGAATGGAAAAATTATGGTTACTATACATCCTACAGCAATCGTCAGCAGCAAAGCAAAAATCGGAGACAATGTAAATGTTTTGCCGTTCACTATTATTGGAGACGATGTTGAAATAGGAAATGACTGTACCATTGGTCCGCACGCAGTTATTTATGACGGTGCGAGAATCGGGAATAATGTTACAATAAGCCAGGGAGCATCAATAGCACATACACCCCAGGATCTGGGTTTTGCAGGAGAAGTAACCTATTTTTATGTCGGGGATAATACAAAAGTTCATGAATTTGTAACCCTTCACCGCGGGACGAAATCCACAGGATTCTCGAGAGTCGGGCAAAATTGTATGTTAATGGCTTATTCTCATGTAGCACATGATACAACTGTCGGCGATAATTGTATACTTGCTAATGGAGTACAAATTGCCGGGCACTGTGTTCTTGAAGATTACGTTACCATAGGCGGATTGACCCCTGTTCACCAGTTCTGTAAAGTGGGACAGCACTCAATGACCGGTGGAGGATTCAGGATTGTACAGGATTTACCTCCATACATTCTCGCCGGTAATGAACCACTCAGGTATTCCGGACTAAATATTATCGGGTTAAGAAGAAGAGGTTTTCAGACTGATGATATTAATGCCCTGAAAAAAGCTTATTCTATTCTTTACGATAAGGCTTATAATGTATCGCAGGCAAAGGAAAAAATTACGGCGGAACTGGGTGAAAACAAATATGTACAGACTGTACTTGAATTTTTAAAAGACAGCAAACGCGGGATTATCGGTAAATGATCTGGCACTGCATAAATACCGGTGAGAATACTGGTTCGTTCAATATGGAACTGGACCTGAACCTTGTAAAGGAAGCCAGGACCGATAATATTGTGCTGCGTCTGTACAGATGGAATCCATACTGCATTTCTCTTGGAGCGAATCAGAGCATTTTTGAAATCAATGAGGGAAAAGCAGAAGCCGATGGAATTGATATTGTAAAAAGACCGACCGGCGGACGTGCCATCCTTCATTCAGAGGAACTGACGTATTCTGTAATAATGCCTCTGAATCATGAAATTTCTCCAAGGCAGATTTATCAGCAAATTAATTTAGCATTAATAGAAGGATTGAAAATTTATGATCCCGGTTTAACCGGACTGGAACTTGAAGGGGCACAGCCTGATTTACTTGCGTTCTATAAAGAGAACTTAAGTGCGGCGTGTTTTGGCGTCCCGGCCAAAAGTGAGATAAAATACAATGGAAAGAAAATAGTAGGAAGTGCACAAAGAAAGATTGGAAATGTACTTTTGCAGCATGGATCAATTATGTGTGGAAACTTTCATGTAAATTTGGCTGAGTACTTAAACCTTGGTAATGATGAAAGGTCTTCAATAAAAAAAAATCTGGAAAATAAAACAACAGAACTTGAGGCTATACTGAATTATGAAACTAATTATACGGACCTGGCGGAATCCATTGTCGCAGGATTCGAAAAGTTTTATTCAGTTCAGATGCTGAGAGATGAAATAATTTTAAATAGTGCGTTATAAAAATGAGTACAGAACAAACAATTAAGAGAATCACCACAAAATCACTTTCACTTCTCAAACAAAAAGGAGTGAAAATTACGGCATTGACTGCATACGATTTCATCACTGCAAAGCTCCTGGATGAAGCAGGGATTGATGTCATTCTTGTCGGTGATTCACTCGGTAATGTATTCCAGGGAAATGATACTACCCTCCCGGTAACGATGGATGAAATGATTTATCATACTAAAGCGGTTTCAAAAGGCATTAACAGGGCGATGCTTGTAGTGGATATGCCGTTTATGTCTTACCAGTTGAGCAAGGATGAAGCTTTCAGGAACGCAGGAAGAATTATGAAAGAAACATCCGCCGGCGGAGTAAAACTGGAAGGGGGTAAAAGAGTTGCTAAAGCCATAAACAAAATTACCCGTGATGGTATCCCGGTTATGGGCCATATAGGGCTGACACCTCAAAGTATTCATCAGTTCGGCAGTTACAGGGAACGCGGCCGAGATGAAGCTGAAGCGGCAGAATTACTGGAGGATGCAAAAATAGTTGAGGAATCCGGTGCTTTTGCTCTGGTGCTCGAAAAAATTCCCGCCCTGCTGGCTAAAAGGATTACGGAATCAGTTAGTATTCCTACAATTGGAATTGGTGCCGGACCTCATTGCGACGGTCAGATTCTTGTCACTCCTGATATGCTGGGTTTAAATTTAGATTTTCACCCAAGATTTGTAAGGCGATATGCAGAGCTGGCGAATAATCTTTCTGCTGCGGTAAAAAAGTATATTAAAGATATTAAAGAAAAAAATTTCCCCTCCGAAGAGGAAAGTTATTAATTAATTAATGACTTACTTGCTCACTGAGATTTGATTAAAATTCAAAATATGATTTTGCGATTTTTTCTATTCACATTGTTCCTGTATTTATTGGCGCCGTCTGTATTCGCACAGGATGAAATTAAAGGCTACCTTCAAGGTTCAAATGTAACTGCTGTTAAGAATGAAGCCGGATTTATCTGGGTTGCCACATACGGACAGGGTATTTACAGGTATTCAAAAAAGGATGACAACTGGGAGCATTTCTCAACGAAGGAGGGAAATCTCAATAACGACCTTTTCTTTAATCTTGCCGTTAGTAAAGACTATGTATGGGCAGGTGCTGCGGAGGGTTTGTATATATACAATAAGAAAAAGAACGTCTGGAGTAATAAAAAATTTGCGCTGGGCGGAGAAATGGGGAACTGGATAAGAGCACTGTGTTATGACCCCGGAGAAAATGTTTTGTGGATCGGAAGGTTTAAAAATCTTACACGTCTTGATGTAAGAAGACAAAAATTTACAGATTATGATAAAACAATAAAAGGGGATTCCAAAACCAATAACTTTACTGCAATTGCACTTGATGGTGACAGTCTTGTCTGGTTTGGAACCGAAGGAGGAGTGCATAAATATTATAAGAACAGATTTATAGAAGGAAATTCCTCCTGGGATTTTTACAACAATAAAAACGGCAGATTCCTTGAAGACGGTACCTTCGTCTCAATAAGCGATTTCATGTTTGATAATAAATATGTATGGTTTGGAACTGATGAGTTTATTACAAAAGAACAGCCTGAATTCAACCTTGGCGGAATTTATATTTTTGACAGAAACCGCAGATGGTTAAGAATTTCTAAAAAAGATGGTCTGCCTGCAAATGGAATTTATTGCCTTGAAAGAACTGCGAATACAGTATGGGCTTCCGTTTACCATTTCTCCAAGGATGATCGCGCGGAATATGGTAGTGGAGTTGCTTTGATAAACCGTATAACAGGAGATGTTAAAAACCTTGATCTGGAGAAGGCAAATATTAAAACTTCAACAATTTTATCTATGTTATTTGATGGGGTCGACTTATGGATTGGTACAGATGAGGGGCTTATCAGAGCCAGGATTGACAATCCTCTTGCTCATTGGAGCGGCAGGAAAAAACCATTAAAAGAAGAAAAACCAGCCGGCCGCAGAAAGAAATAGGGCCAAATACTACTTTATTGTCCTGCCAATTCTTTCTGAATAATCAATTTATACGTATTTTTACCGTAATAATTCAATTTAAGGAAGATTATGATTTCCATTCCTGTCCGAAGAATGAATGAACTTAAGAATAAATTTAAAGGATTAAATGTTGCTGTAATCGGTGATATGATGCTTGACGGCTATTTCCAGGGAGAGGTTAAAAGAATATCACCCGAGGCTCCGGTACCGGTTGTTGAAGTTGGCAATGAATTTTTCCGTTTTGGAGGAGCTGCAAATGTGGCTTTGAATATATTAAGGCTCGGTGGAAATCCTCTTCCGGTTGGAGTTATTGGTTATGATAATGACGGCACTATATTTACGTCCCTAGTAAATGAACTGAAAATTAAATCAGATGGTATTTTTGTTGATGAATCGCGCCCAACCACTTCTAAAACGAGAGTTATTGCACATAATCAGCATGTAGTAAGAATCGATAAAGAAAGTAAAAAATATCTCAGTAAAAAATTACAGGGCAGGATATTCCAATATGTTGAAGAGCATAGTGATACTTACAACGCAATTATACTTGAAGATTATAATAAAGGCGTTTTGTCGGCTTCTTTGATTGAAAAAATAATTCAGCTTGCACAGTCAAAAGGAATAATAATAACCGTTGATCCGAAATTCAATAATTTCTATTCCTTCAGAGATGTTACCGTATTTAAACCTAATAGGAAAGAAGCTGAAGATGTGCTTGGAATGAAGATCAGAACTGATGAAGATATATCAGCTGCCGGAAGCAAAATACTGGATAAAGTAAATTCAAGATATGTTCTTTTAACGCTGGGCGAAGAAGGCATTGCAGTTTTTGAAAAGGGTAAACCTGAAAGAAGAATGCCGACCAAAGCCAGAAAAGTAGCAGATGTATCGGGAGCCGGAGATACCGTAATTTCAACACTTACCATGGCACTGGCTGCCGGCGCTGATATAATCGAAGCTTCTTATCTTGCTAATTATGCCGGTGGGATTGTTTGCGAAGAAATAGGTATAGTTCCCATTGAACTCGATAAACTGTTTAATAAGGTAAAGGCAGAAAACTCATGAGCAATATTAAATCCCATAGTGAAATAATTGCTCTTAGAGAATCATTCAGAAAAGAAAACAAGAGAGTTGTTTTTACAAACGGCGTCTTTGATATAATTCACGCGGGGCATGTTGATTACCTTATAAAGTCCAGAGCAATGGGGGATGTGTTAATAGTAGGACTAAACAGCGATGCCTCCGTCAAAAGAATTAAAGGTGAATTCAGACCCGTGGTTCCGGAATCACAAAGAGCTTTTGTTCTTTCAAACTTAAAGCCCGTGGATTATGTAGTGATATTTGAAGAGGATACGCCTGCAGTTCTAATTGAGAAAATTATCCCGGATGTATTAGTGAAAGGTGCCGACTGGTCACCTGAAAATATTGCAGGGAAAGATATTGTATTAAGGAACGGGGGAGAGATAAAAACCATAGAATTTGTCAACCTCCAATCCACTTCGAATATCATTCAGACTATACTGGAGAAGTACAATAAATAAACTGTATTTCATCATTTGATGTTACATGGATTTTCTTTATTTAATGATAAAATATGCCAGTTTTATAAATTAATCCGATTAATGTGACAGAAGAACAGAAAATAGATAAAAAGAAAGAAAAGAAAAAAAGAACGCTGCTGCAGAGAATAGTTAATATTTTTCTCTATACCGGTCTTGGAATTTTTCTGCTGCTTGTAGTTGCTTTTGCTGTTAGTCAGACTTCTTATTTCCGGAACTGGCTGCGGGAGACTGCGATGAGTGCAGCAAATAATGCACTTAACGGAAAGGTATATATAGGTAAAATTGACGGAACAATTTTTACTTCTCTCATTCTTCACGACACATATGTAACAATGGGGAATGACACACTACTTAACGCTTCCAGGATTGAATTGAGAACTAGTCCCTTACAGTTATTATTTAAGAAAATATACGTAAGAAAATTAGAAATTGATGATACACAGATAAACCTCATCAAGGATAGCAGCGGTACTCTTAATATTTCTAAGCTTATACCTCCAACACAACCGGATACAACCCCTTCTTCTTTCCCCTTTAAAATTATTGTCGCAGAGTTGAAAATAAAGAATTCCGGATTGTCATTACGGGATTATATTATAAATACAGAAACTTCATATGAAAGTTTAAACCTTCATAACCTGGTCATAAAAAAATTAAATCTTTCGCTTAGTGCTTATGCGGATATTGACAAAAATGATTTTGAAGCGGTTATACACTCATTTTCATTTGACCCTAACATTAATCAGTTCTCCCTTAAAAACCTTTCAGGTGAATTCTACGTAAATAGTGATTCACTAAGCACCAGGGAATTTAATATTAAAACGAATTTATCTGACTTTACGATAAATGCCTCCGTAAATAATTTTTCTGTCTTTGACAGTACCAAAAACAACGATTTTTCAAAAGCTGATTTGAGAATTAATCTTTCAGCGGATAAATTTTCCTTTTCTGATTTATCTGTCTTTGCACCCTCTGCAGATATTCTGCAGGGTACAATTTCAGCGAATATTAAAACATCAGGTTCATTTAAATTATTAAATCTTGGATTACTGGAAGTCAGCTATCAGAATACTCATTTTCAGGCCACGGGTAAGATTGAAAATTTGGATGCGGGTCAGGATATGCAGATTACGACTGATTTCTCCGATACATATCTCAGTCAGCAGGATATTAATGATTTGCTCCGCTCGCTAAAGATCCCCGTATATAAAGACTATGGAATTCTGAAGTTTGATACACTGTTTTATAAAGGAAAGCCCCTTGACTTTTTTACCCGGGTAGAGGTGACCACTGATAAAGGTTCTTTTGCCGTAGATGGTAAATTGAATCTTGAAAATGAGCCTATAACTTATGATTTAAATCTAAGCACCACAAATTTTGATCTTGCACCAATTGCAGGAGTAACATCAGATCTTACTTCAAAAGGTTCGGTAAAAGGGGAAGGCGTCAAACCCGATAGCTTAAATGCTTCTGTACAGTTTTTTGCCGGTGGCTCAGTAGTGAACGGCACCCGGATGGATACCCTGAAATTGATAGCAGACGCTCAAAGTAAAATTATAAAATACAAGCTGACTGCTGTGTCCGATACGCTGTTTGCTTCGCTCAATGGTTCATTTGATTTTACAAACAAGAAACTTCCAGCATATGAATTGGCGGGTGATATTAAGAATCTTGATTTATCCAGTGTATTAAAAGATTCATCGGCCAGAACAAATCTTAACTTCAGTATTGATGCAAGCGGTCAAGGTTTTGATCCCGACAGTATGGATCTCTTTCTCAGCACAATCCTGTATAATTCCTCTATTAAAGGTATTAATATCGACAGCACACGTGCCATTGTTGATATTAGAAAGAATGATGGCGGTGAAAGAGTTGTAAATATCATTTCTGACCTGGCCGATATTACTCTAACAGGGGATTTTACTATAATAGATGCAGCCGGGTTAATCACTAATGAAATGAAAATTGTTACAAATGCTGTAAAAGAAAAACTTGATGATCTTCTGCCTTCATCACCAGAGGGGGATTCAATTGGGAAAGAAGTACAATACACTCCTGTAACTGAAAATACTGGTCAGAAAACACGCATCAATTATGTAATCGAATTTAAAGATTTTCAATTGCTTTCAATTTTCCTCGGAGGTAAACATCTCGAACTTGACGGCGACGTTCAGGGAATACTTGAGGAAACTACCGACTCATTGAATTTTACATTCGATACGAATCTTGATTATTTGAAATACTGGGGGAAGAATGATGTATTCTTTTTATCTAAGCTAAGCCTGAATCTTGCAATGTATAACGACCTGGAAAACATTTCTTTCTCAAAGTTAAATGCTGATGCTGATTTAAATATTGAAAGAATTTTTACTGGTAATGATATTAAAAACCTGCATCTTGGATTGAATATAGCGGGTGATTCTGCTGCCTTTAAGTTCTCAGCAAATCTTGAGAATTATCTGACGGCTAATATTTATTCAAGAATGCAATTTGTGGAAGGCGGAGTGGATATAACATTTGATACCCTTTCTGCCGCCTACAATACATTCGATCTTAAAAACCGGGCGCCTATAAACATGGGGTATTCGCAAAATAAAATTAATTTTAAAAATTTTGAATTATTCCATAAGAACGGAAGCATTTCTATCAGTGGTGTATTGCAGAAACAGGGAACTCAGGATCTATCTGTATCTATAAATGGAATCACAGGCAAAGATATTAGTGAATCTTTATTGGGAATGAGGCCGGAAAACTCTATACAAAGTTATCTGAATTTATCTGCTGATATAAAAGGAAATTATGAATCCCCGGTAATGAATATTGAACTTGACGCCGATAGTGTAACTTACAAAAACAAAAATTTTGGTTCACTTATTGCTAAAATGAATTACGAGAACGAAGAGCTTAATGCTGATATAAAGTTTGTTGATAGCGTGCGCAATATCAAGAATCCCAAATTAAAAATAACGGGAAAAGTTCCAATAAATCTTGCATTCTCAGGAGTACAAAAAAGGATAATTGAAGACTCCCCCGTAGATATTGATGTTGCTGCCGATAGTTTCAGACTTGGCGCTTTCGGGAACCTTCTGCCGGAGGTTGACAGGTTAAATGGAGTATTAACGGCAAAAGTGCATATAGGAGGAACGTTTAATAATTTTCTGCCGGAGGGAAAAATAGTACTTGATCATGCAGATTTTATTATGAGAAAAAATAATCTTGAATATAATGCTGGTTTAAAAGTCTCAATAACTCCTGACCATCTGAAAATAGACAGCTTATTAATTAAGAATGCTCCCGGCACTAAAAACGGCGGACAGATGACGGGAAACGGGCAGGCTGAATTAAAAAATCTGCAGATTGTTTCTTCTAACTTTAATATTAGCGGACAATTGAAAGTTTTAAGCGAAGAGAGCAAAACAGCGAGTCCGTCTGTTTATGGTAATCTTGTCATTTCTACACAGGGAAATATTGAATTCAAATTGGACAGCAGTGGTACATATATATCAGTTCCCGTGGTCGTTAAAGAAGCTGACCTTACTTTCCCTCCGACAGCAAGTGCCTATCAGAATACATCAAGTGATTTTAAATATGTTTATTCTGTAGATACCAGTACAGCCAGGGGCGGAGAAGCCGATTTTCAGAGACTGGTAGACCTTTCACACACGCATAATCAATCTCAGCAGAATAAGTCAGGTTCCGGTTCATCATTTGACTATAAAATAGATGTTCATGTTGAAAAAGAAGCTAAAATCACTTTTGTATTATCAAAAGAACTGAATCAGAATCTGACAGCT
Organism: uncultured Ignavibacteria bacterium; assembly: GCA_963743325.1. Taxonomy (GTDB): domain Bacteria; phylum Bacteroidota; class Ignavibacteria; order Ignavibacteriales; family Ignavibacteriaceae; genus DATFVA01. Next base: position 11,544 of record CAVUOZ010000013.1, on the reverse strand, counting down.
ATATTAGGGGGAGATTTTCATTATGAAAGAATAAAAGGTAGATCGGATGCAAGCGGTGAACTGAATCTTTTAAGCGGGTCAACACTTGAATTCCTAAAAACTTTTGATGCAGATGGTACAATAAGGTTTGAAAATCAGCTTGATAATCCGTACCTGAATATAACTGCAACTTATATCGACTATTATTTTCCTGCAGGTGATTCAGTATCAAAAAATGAAGTTAAAGTTGCTGTTAAAATAAGAATCAAAGGTTTTTTGAAGGATCTCGGTAAAAATCTTGTGCAGGATCAGAATAATATCGCTGTGTATACGGGAGCTAATAATATTGAGAACAATAGTCCTGATCCAACAAAAAGTGCCTCTGATGCTGTTTTATTTATCCTGACTGGAAAATTCACTGAAGGTGCATCACAGCAGGATAGAAATGCTGCGGCATCAACTGCTGCGTCTCTTGCAGGATCGATGGTTGGCGGATTTTTAAATAAGCAATTCGGAGATATTGTGCGAAGAGTTGAACTCAGGCAGGTAGGTGCAGAAACGAAATTTAATCTGGTAGGAAAAGCAGGTGATGTCCGATATTCAATTGGTGGTTCCACAAATGTTTTTCAGGACATTTCGCAGGCTAATATAAAGCTTGAATACCCTCTGACTAATCAGCTTTTAATAAGGCTGGAACGTAAACAATCTGTAACAGAGACTACAAGTAACATAACTGAAATGATAAATGAACTTGGTCTTAAATATAAATTTGAGTTTTAATGAAGAAAAAAATTATTTCATTTTTCAAAAGAAACCCCGGTGTGGGGTTTAAGAATAAAGATATTGCAAATCAGCTAAATGTGTCAGAGGATTTTGAATACAGTTCACTTAAAGCAGCGGTTTATAAGCTTTATGAAGAAAATTTTCTCACCAGATCCGGCAAGAAGTACTATTTGAATCAATCGCCTTCATCAAACACTGTGACCGGTACACTTGAAGTAAATCAGGCCGGTTATGGATTCGTCATATTAAAAAACTCAAGCCTTGGCGATATTTTTATAGCTGCAAGAAACCTCGGGACTGCATTTCACGGTGATACAGTTGAGGCGGCTTTGTTTGCTCACAAAAAAAGAAAAAATATTGAAGGCCAGGTCATAAAGGTTGTTAACAGGAAAAGAGAAGAAATCGTCGGGACACTTAAAAAATCTCATTCATTCTGGTTTATAAAACCCGATGATCCCAAAATTCACAGGGATATATATATCAATCCTGATAAATTAAATAATGCCAAAACCGGGGATAAAGTTACAGTTGGAAATATTGTCTGGGATACCTCCATGCTTAACCCTGAAGGAGAAGTGGTACAAAGACTTGGTAAGACAGGCTCATTCGATACGGACATTGCATCAATAGCTAAAGAATTCAACCTTCCTTACAGATTTTCCGAGGAAATCATAACTGAAGCGGAATTAATTCCGGTTCAGATTTCTCAGGCTGATTTAAGTAAAAGATTGGATTACAGAAATAAAGTTGTTTTCACAATCGATCCTGTTGATGCAAAAGATTTTGATGATGCTCTTTCAATCGAAAAACTTGAGAACGGAAACTTCGAAGTGGGAATTCATATTGCAGATGTGAGTAACTATGTTCAGACTGGTTCCGGACTTGATAAAGAAGCACTTAAACGAGGAAACAGCGTCTATCTAGTGGGCAAGGTAATCCCGATGCTGCCTGAGAGATTATCTAATAATGTGTGTTCACTCGTTCCAGACGAAGACCGGCTGACATATTCAGTTATTGCAGAATTGACAAAACGCGGAAAGCTGATCGATTATAAAATTAAAAAAAGTGTAATCAGCAGTAAACGACGATTTACCTATGAAGAAGTCCAGGAAATTATTGATAAAGGTGAGGGGGACTTTAATGATGAAATATATTTGCTAAACAGCCTTGCCCAGACTTTAAGAAAGAAACGGATGAAAACAGGCAGTATTGATTTCTTTACACCGGAAATTCGTTTTGAATTAGATGAAAATGGTAATCCCGTCAGTATTCAAAGGAAAGAAATTAAACCCAGCAACATGCTTGTCGAAGAATTTATGCTGCTTGCTAATCAGATAGTTGCAGCACGAATTGCTTCACCCCAAAAAGGAGAAATTCAACCTTTTGTATACAGGGTTCATGATCTGCCTGATAATGAAAAATTGAGGGAATTTTCTCGTTTTGTAAAATCCCTGGGTTATTCTTTTAATCCTGATGCTGCTTCCAAATCGCAGGAGTTCCAGGTGTTAATGCAAATGGTTAAAGGAACCGAGGAAGAAGGAATAATCAATGAGCTCGCCATCAGATCCATGGCCAAAGCGGTATATTCTGCTAACAATATAGGTCACTATGGACTTGGCTTCAAATACTATACACATTTTACATCACCAATAAGAAGATACGCTGATTTGATAGTTCACAGAATGTTATTCGGATATCTTGAAAAGAAGGGGAAGGAAAAATATACTTATAATACTCTCGAAGATATAAGTGATCATATTTCTGTTACTGAAAGAAATGCTGTAGATGCAGAAAGACTATCCGTTAAATTAAAGCAGATTGAATATCTGAAAGAACACATTGGTGAAGAATTTCACTCAATTATTTCAGGAATAACTCATTTTGGAATATTTGTGAAGATCACAGACATTCTTGCAGAAGGTCTTATCCGGGTAAGAGATTTGGAGGGAGATTTTTACGTTTACGATGAAAAAAAATATTCATTAATTGGCAGAAGAACAAAAAAACAGTTCCGTCTCGGCGATAAAGTTCAGGTCAAACTGGTTCGTGCAGACCTGGAGAAATCCGAATTAGATTTTATCATAAGCGAATAATGAAACCATAAAGCTAAAACTCGATGTTATCCAAAACAAAATTAATTTTCAGCCTGCTGCTTTTGCTCCCTTCATTGGTTTTTGGCCAGTTCGGAAAGAACAAGGTCCAGTACAAAGACTTTACCTGGTATTACATTCAGACTGATCATTTTGATATTTACTTTACTGAAAACGGCGATAATCTGGCAGAGTTCACATCTAAAGAAGCCGAAACTTCCCTGGCTTCGATACAAAAAAGTTTTGACTACCGGATAAATAACAGAATTTCGATTATAGTATATAATTCCCAAAACGATTTCCAGGAAACTAATATTACCGACCAATACCTCAGCGAGGGTATTGAAGGTTTTACCGAGCTTTTTAAGAACAGAGTTGTGATCCAGTTCATGGGTTCTTATAAGGAATTCAGGCACCTTATTCACCATGAACTTACCCATGCTGTTATAAATGATATGTTTTACGGCGGTTCAATCCAGAATATTATTTCTAATAATATTACGGTTAGTCTGCCCGGCTGGTTTAATGAGGGCATGGCTGAATACCAATCGCTGGGCTGGGACATAAATACGGATATGTTCATTCGTGATGCGGCAATCAGTGAGTATCTCCCTGATATACAGAATCTAGGCGGTTATTTTGCGTACAGAGGGGGTCAGGCGGTATTCTATTACATTGCAAAGAAATATGGTAAAGAGAAGATCGGAGAACTGATAAACAAGGTTAAAGGTTCCGGAAGTGTTGAAGAAGGCATAAGATCTTCTATAGGTTTGACACTCGAAGAACTGAATGAAAGATGGAAAAAAGATATTAAAAAAACCTACTGGCCCGATATTGCAATCAGGAAAGATCCCGATGAGTTTGCCAAACGATTAACTGACAACCGTAAAGATGGCGGTTTTTATAACACGAGTCCTGCTCTTTCTCCTCAGGGAGATAAAATTGCTTTTATAACCGACAGGAATTACTACTTTGATCTTTACCTGATGGATGCTATCGATGGTAACATTATTAAGAAACTTGTGTCAGGAAACCGGACTCCTGACTTTGAAGAACTTAATATCATCACTCCGAGTTTAACCTGGTCGCCGGACGGCGAAAAGATTGCTCTTTCTGTTAAGAGCGGCGGCTATGATGTTATTTATCTGATTGATGTTGAAAGCGAAGATAAACAGGCTCTCCCTGTGCGGCTTGATGGGATTCAGAGTGTTAACTGGTCTCCTGACGGAAATAAACTTGCCTTCGTTGGCCATACTGCAAAACAATCTGATATTTATGTTTATAATTTGAATACCGGTAAACTGGAAAATCTTACAAACGATATTTTTTCCGATAAAGATCCTGCCTGGGCACAGGACAGTAAGAAATTATTCTTTGTATCAGATCGTGAAAATAATTTAGATCCAGGGAAACTTCCGAAATCATTCAAGATATACAATTATAATTATGGTCAGAATGACATTTATGATATAGACGTTGAGAGCAAACAAATTTCCAGGGTGACAAATACGCCTGAAGATAATGAATCTTTTCCGGTAGTTGATCCCGGAGGAAATAATATATTATTTATCTCCGATCAGAATGGAATAAATAATATTTACAAACTTGATATTACGAAAGATGAGAAAGCTGTCCCTATCACTAATTCGCTTGATGGTTTGTACCAGTTATCATTATCGAAGGATGGGAAAAAACTGGCATTTTCGTCCCTGTACGAAGCGGGTTTCAACATCTTCCTTTTAAATAATCCCTTTGATATAACCATTGATGAAAAAGAACTTCCCCCGACAAATTATGTGGCAGGATTAAAAGCTCTTAATAAAGAAGCAAATGGTGACACTCTTATATTTGAAAATGTACAGAGAGAAAAAGATAATTCAGAAAAACTTTCATTTTATACCGGGAAATATTCTGATACAACAAATGTTTATGGCGACTCGGTAAAGATTGATTTTAATAACTATGTGTTTGGAAATTCATCTCTTAATGTCGATTCAACGGATTCCGTTAATCAGAAATTTAATTTAAGCGATAATCTCGATTCACATGGAAATTTTAAGGTTAACAGGTACAAAATTACTTTCTCTCCTGATATAGTTTACGCTAATGCCGGCTACAGCTCATTATACGGTTTACTCGGCACAACTGTTTTATCATTCAGCGATGTAATGGGAAATCACAGGCTGATCGGTATTACCAGTTTACAAATAGATCTTAAAAACAGCGATTATGGATTAGCATATCAGTACCTTGCAAAAAGAATGAACTATGGTCTGGAAGGATTTCATACCGCTAGATTCCTTTTTCTTTCACGTGGTTTAGGAACTAATCTTTTCAGGTTCAGAAATTTTGGGGCTGTTGCTTCAATGAGTTATCCTTTAAATAAATTTTATAGAGTTGAAAGTGGATTAAGTTATCTCAATGTTTCAAGTGAAAATCTGGATAACCCTGGGGAACCGACTGAAAAAGTTTCTTACCTGATTCCAACTGTAAGTTTCGTTCACGATAATGTGCTATGGGGGTATACTTCCCCTATTGATGGAACGAGATATAGGTTTGATGTGTTTGGGTATCCGGGATTCTTTGATGTTAATCAAAGTTTCTACTCGGTATTGGGGGACTACAGAACATATTTTAAGATGGGAGATTATTATTCATTTGTATTTCGGTTGTCAGGGGGTTATTCCGGCGGCAGAAATCCTCAAAGGTTTTTTATCGGGGGTATAGATAACTGGATAAATCGTAGTTTTGCGACAACAGAAATACCAATAAATTCAGCTGCTGATTTTGCATTCCTCACAGCAGGACTGCCTCTGCGGGGATTTGATTATGCTCAAAGAATCGGTACAAGATACGGATTGATGAATCTTGAATTCAGATTTCCATTAATCAGGTACCTTGTTACAGGACCATTGCCGATTTTATTCAGTAATATCCTCGGGGTTGCCTTCGCAGATATAGGCGCAGCCTGGAATAATAATGAAGACCTAAGATTCTTTAGAAAGGATTCATATAATAATATCGTGAGCAGGGATTTGTTGATGGGAACAGGTGTGGGCGCCAGATTGTACTTCCTTTATTTCCTTCTCAGGTTCGATGTGGCCTGGCCTTACTATGTTGAACGATTCGGACAACCTAAATTCTATATTTCCCTGGGAGCCGATTTTTAATAATAAACCGGCCGAATGGGATTATAATATTAAGACGTTATTTTTTCTCAGAGGGCTTACTATCTGCAGTTTTACTTTTAGCGGGTTCGTTATTTTTGTAATCTGTTTGATAAAATCCTGTCCCTTTGAAAATAGGCCCTGAACCGGGCCCGATTAATCTTTTAACAGGTCCCTTGCACTTCGGACAGATTTTAACGGGATCAGCACTCATAGTTTGAAACAGTTCAAAGGCATAACCACACTGGGTACACTTATATTCATACGTGGGCATTAATTTTATCTCCTGATAAATTAATCGTGAAAACTTAATGAAAATATTAAAATTTTTCTATAATTTATTTATTACTTATTTTGTTTTTTGATGTAGTACTTTTATTCCGGCAATAATGAAAATATTTCTTCTGATAATCATCCCTATTCTTTTAGCCTTTCAGGGCTGCCTCAACTATATCCAGGATATTAATCTTTATGCAGATGGTTCCGGAAAGATGAGAATAACTTACTGGATGAAAATGCCAGATAATGAAAACCTTCAGATACTTGATAAAATAGGATTATTTAACGCCGATTCTATCAGAAATCAGTTTTCTTCTAAATATAATAAAATAACTGATGTGGAGGTTTACACAGACTCAACTGACAGCACAACTCACGCCAGGGTTGAAATGACTTTTAATCATATAGATTCTCTTAACTCTACGAAAGCATTTTCAGATGCACACTTTTCCCTGGAGGACGGGGCGGCAGGGCAAAAAGTATTTACACAATTTATTCCACCGATCGCTACCGGGTTTGGATTTGATGGCAGTGATTTTAAAGTAACTTATAAATACACATTTGGGGGTGATATAATTACACATAATGCCACCAGGAATGATGGAAGAATTTTAATCTGGGAATACAACCTCTCCGAAATAGGAAGCGGGAAAACAATTTCTGTGACTTTTAAACCGTATAAATTAAAAGAAACTCCGTACTGGATTTATATTTTATCCGGTATTGTACTGCTTATTGTAATAATATTCTTATTCAAGAAGAAAAAAGATTAAAAAAGCATTATTTAATAAGAAAACCTCATTTTTCAACAAATCATTTTATTGACATGCCAAGGGGTTTTAGTTATATTTATTGTCTGTATTTTAATAGAAAATCCAGTTATGATCGCAAGTGATTATAAAATTTTTTCGGGTAGTTCAAACAGACCTTTAAGTGAAAGCATTGCCCAAAAACTTGATAAGCCCCTCGGTGCGTTGGAGTTAAAAAGATTTAGCGATGGAGAAATATGGGCAAAATATGGTGAGAATATTCGTGGAAGTGATATATTTTTAATTCAATCCACTAGTCCTCCGGCTGAAAATCTGCTTGAACTTCTTATTATGATAGATGCTGCCAAAAGAGCATCTGCAAAACGTATAACGGCTGTTATTCCTTATTTTGGCTATGCCAGGCAGGACAGAAAAGATCAGCCAAGGGTTTCTATTACTGCAAAACTTGTAGGAAACCTGATTACAGTAGCCGGAGCCGATCGTATTATGACCATGGATCTGCATGCCCCGCAGATACAGGGATTTTTTGATATCCCTTTTGATCATTTATACGGATCAACTATTTTTATAAATAAGTTCGAAGAAATAAAGTCAAATCTTGTCGTAGTTTCTCCGGATGTCGGAGGGATTAAAGTGGCGAGATCTTATGCTAAACGTCTTCAGGCAAATCTGGTTGTGATTGATAAAAGAAGACCTATTCAGAATCAGGCTGAGGTTGTTAATATTATTGGTTCTGTTGAAGATAAAGATGTTCTTATTGTTGATGACCTGATCGATACTGCAGGTACTTTTGTCGGTGCTGTGGAGGCTTTAAAGCAGAAAGGTGCAAGGAAAATTTACGGAGCAATTACCCATCCCTTATTATCCGGAAAAGCTGTTGAAAGAATAGAAGCATCCTGCCTTACTAAATTATTTGTCTCGGATACTATTCCTTTTATGGGCAAATCGGATAAAATAGAAGTTCTGACTGCATCTGAAATTTTTTCCGAGGCAATAAGAAGAACATTTAATAATGAATCAATTAGTTCACTTTTCGATGTAGATAAAAGTTAAAATTAAGTTCTGGAGTTTATAAATGGAAAAATCGATATTAGAAGCAGAAATCAGAGAAACAGGAAGCAAACACGCGAGTAAACTTGTAAGAAATAATGGTAAAGTACCCGGAGTTTATTATTCTAAGCATGATTCTCCCATTCATCTTGCAGTCCCTGAGAAGTCAATAAATCCGCTGGTTTATACATCTGAAACTCATCTTGTATCACTTCAGATTGCCGGTAAAGAGTTTGATTGCGTAATCAAGGATATTCAGTTTGATCCTGTCACCGACAGAGTTGTACATTTTGACCTTATTGGGTTAACCTCAGGCGAAACCTTCCAGCTGGAAGTTCCTGTCCAACTTCATGGAACAGCCGTTGGTATAAAAGAAGGCGGTATTGTCCAGCACCTGATTCATAAACTAGAGATTGAATGTCTTCCGAGGGATATTCCTCAGCGTATTGATATTGACATTACAGAACTTAAAATCGGGGATTCAGTCCATGTCAAAGATATTATTCTTGAAAATGTGACATTTCTTGACCGTGAAGTCAGGAAAGCCCTGACAACCTGGCGGAGACGCCTGGGGGTGAAATAACGCCGGGAGAGTCATCCTTCCTGGCCGCAGGCAAACCACGATGCCAGGATTGAGGCCGCGATCAATCCGCCGATAATTCCAAGCGAAAGTCCGATCGGGAACTTTCCTCCGTACAATTCATTCAACCACACCATCTTCATCCCGACGAAGACCAGCACAGCCGCCAGCCCGTACTTCAACAGGGTAAACTTCTCCACCGCCCCCGCAAGCATGAAATAGAGGAACGCAGTCCGAGGATTGCAAAGATGTTTGATGTGAAGACAATGAGCGGTTCGCGTGTCAACGCGAAGATCGCGGGACTGAATCGACCGCGAACACAATATGGTGAGCTCCAGTATCAACAGAGCGACAGAAGAGCGGGGTGGCGTGCACGGTTCCATTGATCCGGACAAAGAATCGTTTCCCTTCAAGAGTTGGTGCTACAGGTACGAATCGCCGGAACAGGCGAAGCAGGGGATTTCCTTCCGGACGCATCTTCTTCTCGGGAGCAAAGAACATCCTGATCCCGGTGAGGAGTAGGAGGGCCCCGAACAGCAGGACTACAATCCGGTACTCCATCAGGAGCGCACCGAGGGCGATGAAGAGCGCGCGGAAGAGGAGAGCACCGATGATTCCGAAGAAGAGGACTCGATGCTGGTGGATGGGAGGAATACCGAAAAACCCGAAGATGACCACAAAAACGAAGATATTGTCGACGGAGAGGGCCTTCTCCACGACATAGCCCGTCAGAAACTCCAGGCCGACCTGTCGCGCTGCGGCCTGGGGATCAAAATCCGGGGATTGCAAGCAGGCGCTGGTCTTGTGGGAATTCCTGGCCGGCATATATATACAGCCCCCAGTTGAAGAGGAGGGCCATGGCAACCCACGCCGCGCTCCACACGGTCGCCTCGCGCACAGAAACGATGTGCTCCTTCCGGTGAAGCACGCCGAGGTCAAGCGCGAGGAGAACAAGTATAAATCCGGTGAAAAGAGCGTAGAGCCACCAGTACTCACCGAAGGGGAAGAGGAGCTCCATTGACTCCCCCTACTGCTGAAGCGCAGCTGAGCCGTACACCATCGCCTCCAGCCGGGCAATCCGCTCTTCCATCGGCGGGTGTGTGCTGAAGAGGGATGCCAGCCCCTTGCCGCTTCGCGGGCTCACGATAAACATGTGCGCTGTAGCGGGGTTAGCGTCCATCGGGATCTGTTCGGCCTTCAGTTGAAGCTTCCTGAGGGCGTTGGCGAGTGAGAGTGGATTCCCGGCGATCCGCGCGCCTCCTTCGTCGGCCTGGAACTCCCGCGAGCGGGAGATGGCCATCTGGATGAGCATCGCCGCGATCGGCGCCACGAGGATCATCACGAGTCCGCCGATGGGCCTCCGCCACCCTCCCGATCGTTCGACCGCCCCCCTCCAAAGATCATCGCCCACTGCGCCATGCTGGCGAGCATGCTGATAGCGCCGGCGAAGGTCGCGGCCATGGTCCCGATGAAGATTCCGCTGTCTGACGTGCGCAAGCTCGTGTCCGAGCACGCCCCGCAGTTCGTCGGGGGAGAGCATCCGCATGATCCCGTCGGTGACGGCGACTGCGGCGTGGTGCGGATCCCGGCCTGTCGCGAACGCATTCGGCTGCGCGATGGGATCATGTAGACGCGCGGCATCGGAAGCCCCGCCCGTCGGCGAGGTCCTGCACGACCCGAAGAGCTCAGGAGCGTCGGCCCTGGTCACTTCCCGCGCGCTGTACATCCCGAGAACGATCTTGTCGCTGAACCAGTAGGTGCCGACGTTCATGACGACGGCGATGAGGAATGCCATGATCATCCCCCGTTCCGTCCACCCAGCCCTGTCCGACGAATACCAGCAGAACCGTCAGGAGGCCCATCAGCAAAACCGTCTTCGTCATGTTCATTGTCTCTCGCAGTCCTGTTGATGGAAAACCCCATTCAAGATACGAAATCGCCGGTTCGAATGGGACCTCCCATCGAATAAAACACCCACGGCGGGCACTCCGTTCCGTTCGCCTTGATATCCGCCGTTCTGCGCGTATCTTTATCACCTCAGCACCCACTCGCCCATATGATACATCTCGTCATTGGCATCGCCGGAGGTACGGGTCCGGCAAGACTACGGTCACCAATACGATCCTCGACCACCTTGACCCGACCGAGTGGTTGTGCTCCAGCACGACTCGTACTACATGGACCTGAGCCATTATGGGGGATTCGCCGACCGTCAACTTCGACCATCCCAACTCCCTGGAAACCGCTCTCCTCATCCGTCATCTGGAAGAACTTCGCGCCGGTCGGGCCGGGGAAGAGCCGATGTACAACTTCACGACGCACCGGCGGCTCCCCAACTCGCACTTCCGGATCGACCCGAAGGAGATCATCATCATCGACGGCATCCTCATCTTCGTCGACAAGCGTCTGCGCGAGCCTGATGGACATCCGGATCTTCGTGGATACCGACGCCGATGAACGGCTGGTCCGGCGGATCCGCCGCGACATCCTTGAGCGGGGCCGGTCGATCGAGTCCGTGATGCAACAGTATATGAACACCGTAAAACCGATGCATCTGGAATTCGTCGAACCGAGCAAGCGCTGGGCCGACGTGATCATCCCGCGCGGGTGCCGAAAACATCGTGGCAATCGACATTGTCGTGGCCAGGATTACCACTCTCCTCCGAGAGCACGCAAGCGGTACCACAAACAGGGAGACTTCGTGAAGAACATTTTCGCTCTTATTCTCGGACTCCCGCTCCTGGCGGGTTGCGCAAGCACTGCCCCGCAAGCCGGGACGCCTGACCAGAAACCCCCCGCGCGAACAGAGGGCATCAAGCCATATGCCGACGTCGTCACCAGGGAGG
>CAVUOZ010000012.1:155000-233607 GCA_963743325.1 uncultured Ignavibacteria bacterium | reverse complement strand
ATCCTGAGGATGCTGTAATTGTATCGGTCGTACATCCTAAGATAGAGAAAGAACCTGTTGAAGCAGAAGTAGCCGGAGAAGAAGTACCTGCTGAACCTGAAGTTATTGGTAAAGGCAAGGTCGAAGAAGAGGAAGAATAATCAGATAACTGAAATTGCGACTGATATTAGGTATTGGCAATCCGGGTAATAAGTATAAATATAACAGGCACAATGTCGGGTTTATCGTATTGGATTACCTGGCCTCTTTAAATTCCCTCTCCTTTTCAGCCTCCAGGGGTGATTATTATGCTGCTGAAGGGATTATACAAGACAACCAGTATCAGCTTATAAAACCAACTACTTACGTTAATAACACCGGCATAGCGGCAAAACAGGCGTTAGAAAAAAATAATCTGGATATAAAAGATTTGCTGGTTATTCACGATGATATTAACCTTCCTCATTCTGAAATCAGAGTTAAAATCAGGGGTGGAGACGGAGGACATAATGGTATTGGTTCTATTATCTGGAATCTGATGTCTGATGATTTTGCCCGTATAAGAGTAGGGATCGGAAATGAATTTGAAAAGGGAAGTATGGCTGATTACGTACTTTCAGATTTTAGTTCTGATGAAATGAAAGCTCTGGAGGCAGCAATTAAAACTGCCGGTACTTTAGTGACTGAATTTATAACCGGCGGAGTAAACGGAATTCTTGATGCAAACAGCAGGATATCGGCTCCCAATAAAAAATCCGAAGACGAATGACAGGATCTCAGAGCATTTGTAATTTCGCCTTTAATTAAATAAATTGTCACTCATTCTAAATAAAATTATTGTATAAACCCTGCTCTCATCTTGAATGAGGGCCAAAGTCCATAGGGAGGTAAAAAGTTCGGATGAATACGAATACGTATGAAAGCGCTGTTATTATAAATGCAACCCTCGACGATGAACAGATAGAAAGTATTATTTCCCGCATTAAAGAATTCATCACAAATAACGGTGGAGATATCAGGGAGATAGAGAACTGGGGAAGAAAAAGATTAGCATATATGATCAATAAAAGTAAGATTGGCTATTATGCAGTCTTCAGATTCAATGCCCCTACTAATATCATTACTAAACTTGAAAGAAATTATACTCTGGATGAGCATATCTTAAGGTATTTGACAATATCTTTAGATAGAGATGCTGTTGAATTTCTGGAGAAAAAGAGGAGCGATTCTCAGACCGAAAGTGAACCTGTACATGAGAAAACGGGGGATCAGGAGAACGTTGCCGCAAAAAAAGATGTTTCAAAATAGCAAGGAATCACTAACTAACTAATGTATTGATAATGTATGGAGGAAAACCATGGCTGAATTGAAAATGCCTGAAATTAACTATGTTATTGTTGCCGGGAATTTAACTAAGGATCCGATATTCCGGCAGACGACTAACAGTACTCCTGTCGTTAATTTTTCTATAGCTTCAAATAGAAAATATAAAGACAGCTCAAACCAGTGGCAGGAAGATGTATGTTATGTTGGCATTGTCGCATGGAATAAATTGGCTGAGAGCTGCCGTGACAGATTAAAAAAGGGATCTGCTGTACTGGTAGACGGCGAACTTCAGAGCAGAACCTGGAAATCAGAGGACGGTCATAATAGGAGCATTGTTGAAATAAAGGCAAGAAGAATTCAGTTTCTTAATAAAAGAGGCAAATTAAACGAGCATGAAAATGGAACTGATGAAGAAGATCACTCCATTGTTGAAGATGAAACTGCTGTTGATTATACCGAGGATTCCTTCGATAAATTCTTATCAAATGAAGAATCAGATCTTATAAAGTAAAGATAAGGTAGAGAATGAAAAAAGAAATAAAAACAAAAAAAGTCTGCAGATTTACACAAAACCATATTAAGTATATCGATTATAAAGATGTGAAACTCCTTCAGAGATATACAACCGAACAGGGTAAAATTATCCCTAAGAGAATTACTGGGACAAGTTCCAGGTATCAAAGACAATTAGCGCTTGCAATAAAAAGAGCAAGGCATATGGCTTTACTGCCCTATGTAGCAGACACTGTAAAATAGAACCAGATTGAGGAGAAGAAATGAAAGTAATTCTGAGAGAAAATTATGAGTCACTTGGCCAGATCGGTGACGTAATAGATGTCAAGGATGGATTTGCCAGGAACTACCTGCTTCCGAGAAAAATAGCTTATGCTGCAATCAAAGGAAATATTAGATCTCTTGAAGAAGAGAAGAAAAATCTAACCAAGAAAAAGGAACAGGAAATCCGTGCCGCTGAAACTCAGGCCGGAGAGCTTGAAAAAGTTTCGGTGACTATTCCTGTACAGGTTGGTGAAGAAGATAAAATTTTCGGTTCCGTTACATCACAGATGATCAGTGATGCTCTCAAAGAAAAAGGATATGATATCGATAAGCGTAAAATTGAAATTGATGAAACCATTAAATCTCTCGGTATTTACAGTATTACTATAAAATTACACGCCAGCGTAAATGCCAAGATTAAGGTTTGGGTCGTAAGAGAATAACATACCAGGCTGATATTCAAAAAAAAAGGAAAGCGTTCGCTTTCCTTTTTTGTTCTAAAGGTTGTGGTAAGTTTTAATGAACTTTTATCTGTTTTTCACGGATCATTTTCGCAATCTCTGAAGTACCGTTTTTGGAGATATTTTTAATAGCTTTTGTACTTAATTTTAAGGTCACGGATCTGTTTAGCTCCTGGACCCAGACTTTTTTCTTCTGAAGGTTGGGCAGAAACCTTCTTCTTGTTCTGTTATGCGCATGGGATACATTATTCCCTGAAATAGGTCCGGTGCCTGTAACCTGACATCTTCTTGACATAATATCTCTCCTGAAAACTTTCTTTATTTTTAAATTAGAACAATAAATATAAAAAAATATCATTAAAAAAATATACTATAAAACAATAAATAATCCGGATGTTAAATTTGTTATATTTCATCCCATTTGAGTTGACAAAGTTAAATTACCTGTTATTTTAGAAGGTGAGTCCAATAAGAATCTTTAAATGAGAATTGTCCGTTTGTTTAAAGCATACCTTAAAAAACCACTTAAAACCTTTTTTTGAGCAAAGGAGAATTATATGGAATATTATGAATTACACCCGGAAACCCCGCAATTACGGTATATAAATAAGGCGGTTTCGGTATTGAAAGAAGGAGGGGTAATAATATATCCTACTGATACAGTTTATGGAATAGGCTGTGATATCTTTAATAAAGAAGCTTTAGAAAGGATCTTTTCTATAAAAAATGACGGCAACTCAAAACTTTTTAGTTTTGTCTGCTGTAACTTAAAAGATATATCCAGATATGCCAGAGTTTCAGATTATGCATACAGAACAATGAGACACCTGCTGCCCGGACCCTATACTTTCATTCTGCCGGCGGCTAAACTTGTTCCTAAAAAGCTGTGGAGTAAAAGAAAAACAGTGGGTATCAGGATTCCCAATAATAATATAACGATGAAACTTGTTGAAGAACTCGGGAATCCTATAATAAGCACAAGCGCCACGAACAGGAAAGGTGATGTAATTTACGATCCCTATGAGATTAAAAATATATTTAACTCACAGGTGGATCTGATGTTATCTATGGGTCCGCTTATGGGAGAACCCTCCACTGTCGTTGATCTTAGTGAGGATGGGCCTGAGGTAATAAGAGAAGGCGCGGGCGACGTTAGTATGTTTGTTTATTAATAATTATTTCAGGGAATATTGTAAGGCTTGCCGGACCGGCAAGCCTTTTTTATTTGCGGATAACCTGTGTGGATGAAGCCTGTGCTAAGGGGGTTAAAATAATTTCATTTATATTAACATGTTCAGGTCTGGTGGCGCAGTACACAACCGCATCTGCGATATCGCCTGCCGAAAGCGGCGTTAAACCTTCATAAACTTTGCCGGCCCTTCCTTCATCTCCCGAAAATCTTACCAGGCTGAACTCAGTCTCAACCATACCCGGATCTACTGTGCTTACTTTTATCTGATGTTCAAGACAATCCATCCTGATGGCTTTGGTTAAAGCGTGTACGGCAAATTTAGTCGCACAGTAAACGTTACCGTTAGGATAAACTTCGTGTCCCGCGGTTGAACCAATGTTAATTACGTGCCCTTTTTTTCTTTCAACCATTCCAGGCAGGACAGTTCTTGTCACATAAAGGAGCCCTTTAACGTTCGTATCGATCATTTCTTCCCATTTGTTTAAATCGCCTTCATATATTTTATCAAAACCGCGTGCAAGACCGGCATTATTAACCAGTACATCCACTTTATTCCAGCCGCTTCCAAGACTTTCGAATGATTTTTTAACGGCATTAAAATTTCTGATATCCAGTTCAAGGATTTGTGTTTTGATCCCGAATTTCTTTTCCAGATTTCCGGCATGTTCTTTTATTCTCTCAAATCTTCTGGCAGCTAAAATCAGGTTTGCCTTTTCTCCCGCAAAAGCCTCCGCACACGCTTTACCAATCCCTGAACTCGCACCTGTGATAAAAACAATCTTGCCTTTCATTTTATCCATTATATAGCCCTGTAATTTGTAATCGAAAAAATAAATTTAGTGAATGCCTGAGAGAATTTAAAAGTATAAAACAAAAAATATTGATTAAAATGGAGGACTAATTTTTGGAAATGTATGAAGGAATCCTTTCAAATTTTCCGGGAATTTTTGTTTTACATTTTGGGCATGACCCATCTTTCAGATTATTTTTAATCACATCGTGCCAGTCTCTTTTTATAAGCGGGTGATGGCAGGAAGGACAAAATGTTGTCTGACCTTCTGGATCATGTATATTACCGGTATATACAAATTTTATCCCGGAATGCAGTGCAATTTCTCTGGCCATCTTTAATGTAGATTCAGGCGTTTTATTTTTATCCCTTAATCTGAAATCGGGATGGAATGCTGTAAAATGTAAAGGGACAGAATCACCCAGATTTTTAAGTATCCAGTCACATTCGGCCTGTATTTCCTCCGCCGAATCATTTTCATCCGGGATCAGGAGAGTAGTTATTTCAAACCAGACATCGGTATCGTTTTTTAACCAGACTAAAGTATCCAGAACGTCTTTCAGGCTTGAGAATGTAAGCTTGTTATAAAATCTTTCTGTAAATGCTTTTAAATCTACATTAGCTGCATCAATGTATTTGTACACGTCTTTTCTTGCTTCCTTATCGATATAACCGGCAGTGACCATTACGGAATTTATACCTTCTTCTCTCCCGATCCTGGAAATGTCTATGACATATTCACCGAAAATTGTCGGATCATTATAGGTATATGCTATTGAAGGCACTTTATATTGTCTGGCCAGGCTGATAACGTCTTCAGGTGAGGCGGTTAAAGCATTCAGGTCGTCTAATCTGGCCTTGCTCATCGACCAGTTCTGACAGAATTTACAGCCAAGATTGCATCCGGCAGTACCGAAACTGAGGATGGGCGTTCCCGGATAAAAATGATTTAAAGGTTTCTTTTCAATCGGATCAATTGCAAAACCGGTTGGTCTCCCGTATCCGGCAGTATATAATTTCCCGTTCACATTCTGCCTTATATAGCAAAAACCTGCCTGACCAACACCTATCTTGCAGTAACGCGGACAAAGAGTGCATAATAGTTTATTCTTTTCAGCCGGTTCCCACCATTTTGCTAACTTCATTTCTTCATTTTCAATTTGCATAGTACATAATCAATTAATTCTGGATAATTCTTCAAGCCATTAAATAATCTCAAACCTTAACCAGTTTGCCCGGCTTTTTTCAGAATAAGGTGCTCCTGCTGCGAAAATAACAACGTCACCCGCTTTAACACAGCCTTCTTCAATAATCAGTTTTTTTGCTTTATCAATGGCAATATGTTCTTTGTCAATTTCATCCATATGAACAGGAATTACTCCCCATCTTAAACACAATTTGCTCATTGTATCAAAGCTGTTCGAAAAGGCAATTATTTTTGCTTCCGGCCGGAATTTGGAAAGGTTGACTGCTGTTCTTCCTTTAAATGTAAAAGCTGCGATTGCTGAAGCATTGATCTGCCTGCTTATGGAAACCACAGCTTTTCCCACGGAATCGAACAGGTTTTCTTCAACCTTTTCGGGGATCTTAAATTCTATCGTACGATTGAATGAATGTCTTTCGGCATTTCGTATAATATCATTCATAATATTTACGGTTCCGACAGGGAATTTCCCTATCGACGTTTCGCCGCTGAGCATAACTACATCAGTGCCGTCCCAGACTGCATTAGCCACGTCGGATGCTTCGGCACGGGTAGGAACAGGGTTATGTATCATTGAATCCAGCATTTGTGTTGCAGTAATTACAAGTTTGCCGACAGCATTACATTTCTTAATAATTTCCTTCTGAATTACAGGGACTTCCGCTGCAGGGAGTTCGACACCAAGATCTCCGCGTGCTACCATAATTCCGTCGGCTGCATCAAGGATAGCATCAAAACTTTCTACCGCTTCACGTTTTTCGATTTTTGCTATGACAGGAATTTCCGAATTTCTGTCTTTCAGCCATGACTTCAGGATCGTAATATCTTCGGCCTTTCTTACAAATGACAATGCTATGTAGTCTATCCGGTGTTTAAGCACAAATTCGAGATCTTTGAAATCCTTTTCAGTGATGCTCGGTGTAGAAAGATTCATTCCCGGCAGGTTCAGACCTTTTTTTGGTCTTAGTGTTCCGCCATTTTCAATTTTGCATACCAGGGAATTCTTCTTTTTCTCCGTGATTCTGAGCCGGATAAGTCCATCATCTATTAGAATCGGATCTCCCTCAACAGCATCGTTTACAAGCGCAGAATAAGATGTCGATATAAGATTTTCTGTCCCTATGACATCTGCTATTGTGATCTCAATGTTATTACCTGTATTCAGTTCAATCTCAGGCCTGGCAAGTTCGCCAATCCTTATTTTTGGTCCCTGCAAATCCACCAGTACTGCTAATGGAGTGTTTTCTTCAATACAGGTTTCATTAATATTATTCAGAAGCTTTTCAAAAAAATCGTAAGATCCATGTGAAAAGTTTAATCTTACTCCGTCAATGCCGGCCTGCACTAATTTCCTGATCATTTCGGTTGAGTCAGTAGCAGGGCCAAGAGTGACGAGAATTTTAGTCCTTGCAAAGATATCGTTTAAATCAGATCTCATCTTTTTTTCTTTTTAGCGCCGGTTTTATTTTCTCCATTCGGGCGAATCGCCTTGGACCTAGCATAGAGATATTTAATTTTCTTTTCTACCAGGTCGAATACTGTTCCCTGAGGGTAGCCCTTTGCAGTTTTCTTACCGGCAAGGACTCCGGTTACAAGCTCAATTCCTTCCTCCACTTTTGATATAGGGTAAATATGAAAGTCACCTTTTGCTACGGCTTCCACAACTTCCTCTTTAAGCATCAGCTCTTTGACGTTCTGTACTGGTATGACCACACCCTGCTTTTTATTTAATCCTCTTTCTTTACAGAGATCAAAAAAGCCTTCAATCTTTTCATTAACACCTCCTATCGGCTGTACATCTCCTTTCTGGTTAAGCGATCCTGTCACTGCAACGTACTGCTTCAGGGGGAGATCGGCCAATGTGGAAAGCAGTGCAAATATTTCAGCGCAGGAGGCGCTGTCGCCGTCAACAGTGCCGTACGATTGTTCGAATACAAGGTTTGCATTAAAGGAGAGCGGCATTTCCTGTCCAAATGTTTCCCTGAAATAACCTGATATAATTAACACACCTTTGTTATAGTGTCTTCCGCTCATCCCCGCTTCCCGCTCAACATTGATTATACTTCCGCTGCCGAGTGAAACTGTCGCTGTTATTCTCGTCGGTCTCCCGAAGGAGTAATAATCTGTGCTGTACACAGCAAGTCCGTTTATCTGACCTACTCTTTCACCTTCTGTGTCTAATAATATCATTTCCTCCTGAAGCATATCATCGACTTTGGATTCAAGTAAACCATGTCTTTCCCTGGCAAGCTCATAGGCCTTTTTGACATGAGCTTCGCTTACGACATTAAAACCGTCATCGAGCGCCCAGAAATTAGCTTCCCGGGCAACATCTGCTATCTGCGAAAATCTCGTCGTCAGTTTATATTTTTGCCCTGCAAACCGCGCACTTATCTCAATAAGCTGTGCAATTGCGGATCTGTCGAATTCACATAATCCTTCTTCTTTAATTAATTTTTTTATAACCCTGGCATATTCAACGATTACCTTATCGGATCTTTTAATTTCATAGTCGAAATCAGCTTTGATCTTGAACATCTTTTTAAAATCATATTCGCGTTCGGCAAGCAGTGAATAAATCCAGTCACTTCCAATCAGAATTATTTTTGTGTCAATTTCAATAGGTTCAGGTTTCAGAATTGAAGATGTAAATTGAAAGATACCCGGCGATTCCTGTATTTCCAGTTTATTGTAAGTCAGCACTCTCTTCAGTGTACGCCAGACTCCAGGCTCTTCAAAAAGATGTAAAACGTTCAGCACAAGATAGCCGCCGTTTGCTTTTAGAATAGAACCGGCTTTTATTTTAGTGAAATCGCTGTACCATCCGCCCCTGCCGTCACTTACTTTTTCAATTGTTCCGAAAAGATTTATAAAATTAGGTGAAGTCTCAACTATTACCGGGCATTCAGTTGTCTCGCTGTTATCAAGGATAATGTTTACATCGTATTCCTTAAAATAATCTATCTCAAAGCCTTCAGGAGTTACCTGACCCTGCGGACTCATTCCTTTAAATACCTGGACATTTTCCATAATATTGTTTTCAACCTGGTCGATATAATCAATCACCTTTGCATCATTATATCTGTCACGTATATTATCTATCACACTTTTAACCACCATTTCGACGGCAGCTTTTTCCAGTTCAAGCATCTTTTTTTCAAAATTCTGACTTATCTTTAACCCTTCTTTGAAAATAACTTTTAGATCTTGCTGAAGCTCATTGTATTTATTAATTATTTCCTTTGCTGCGTTTTTGGTAAGTTTTCCCTCTTTTATTTGTTCATCAAGCTGGTAAATCGGAACCGGTTTTTCATCAATTAAAGGATAAATATCTGGTCTTGCACCATCTCCTACTTTGATCTGTACAAGCGTAAAGTTATCTTCTTTGAGCTTTTGATCGAAATCATTCATTAGTGCCTGTTCTTGTTCATTGTACTCCTGTACAAGCTTTTTTCTTCTGTCAACGAAAAGGTCACCATCGAGTGTCTGCGGGATCCTGTTTTTTAAAATCTGAATTGCAGAACTTAAATCCTGCTTGAATTGCCTGGCTTTTCCTAAAGAGAAAATCAGAAGCAGGGGCACATCCGGGTCTTTGAAATTATTTACAAAAGCATAATCATATAAAGGGGGACAATTTGAACTGATTTTTTCAAGCATCTTCTTTACTGTTGTTGCTTTGCCTGATCCCGATAAGCCTGCAATAAAAATATTATACCCCGGACTGCGCAGATCTACTCCAAGACGGATTGCTTTTAATGCTCTTTCCTGGCCCATGATTCCTTCCATTGGTTCAAGCTCACTGGTCGAATCAAATTCAAAAATATCGGGATCACAATTCCATCGCAGATCTTCCGGTTTTAACTGCTGATGTTTTGTTGGTTTAGGGGTTGCCATTTTTTACCTGCTTTTTATGAGAATTATAATTTTCTTTTATAACTGGATTAAAAATGTAAATATTATTGCTTTTAATTTCAAAAAAATAACTTTAATGCGTGATACATATTTAATAATAAACAATAATAATTGTTATTATTAACACATAAAAATAAATAATTATTCTATGACTCAGACAGATGCAAGAAAACTATTTCCCCATATTGAAAAGGGAATAACATATCTCAATCATGCCGCCACCGGCCCGTTTTCGCAGAGGGTACTGGATGTGATGAAGGAATATTTCAGGACAAGGAGTGAGGAAAATATAGATGATCATCCTTCCTTTGTTAAAATAATTGAAGAAACTAAAAAATTATTGGGACCTTTTTTAAATGCCGGAGTGGAAAGAATCGCTTTTGCCGATAATACAACGAATGGCTTGAATCTTCTGGCGCAGGGGCTCCATTGGAAGAAGGGTGACGAAATAATTCTTAATGATATTGAATTTCCGGCTAATATATATCCCTTCTTAAATCTTGAAAAGAAGGGAGTGAAAATAATATATGCAAAATCGCATGATGGAATTGTCAGCGCAGAAGATATTATTGAAAAGATGACCCGGAAAACAAAATTAGTTTCGGTAAGCATGGTTCAGTTTCTTTCCGGTTACAGAATTGACCTGGAAAAACTTGGTGCAGCCTGCAGATCGAATGGGATAATATTAAGTGTTGATGCAATTCAGGGCCTGGGTGCTTTAACGCTTGATGTAAAAAAGTACTAATATTGATTTTCTCTCCTGCGGCACGCAAAAATGGATGCTTGGTCTGCAGGGACTGTCATACATTTATATATCTGAAGAACTTCAACAAAGGATTGAACCCGTTTATGTGGGCTGGCTAGGTGTGAATGACGCGTGGAACTTCCTGGATTATA
The DNA here is from genome assembly GCA_963743325.1 of uncultured Ignavibacteria bacterium. Taxonomy (GTDB): domain Bacteria; phylum Bacteroidota; class Ignavibacteria; order Ignavibacteriales; family Ignavibacteriaceae; genus DATFVA01. The sequence continues at coordinate 223,069 of CAVUOZ010000012.1, read as the reverse complement.
AATTATCCCTTAAAGATTCCGCCGAAAGATTCCAACCCGGCTCCCTGAACTCAGCAGGTATTTATGCATTAAATGCTTCATTGAAATTATTCCTGGATTTTGGTCTTAATAAAGTTGAAGAGAGTGTGATTTCAAACTCAAAACATTTAATTTCCGAACTTAAAAAGATTGGTATAAACTCTTTTCTTTCAGAACTCGAAGACAAGTATTTGTCGGGTATTATCTCATTTAAACATAAGAATGCATACTCAATCCTGGAAGTTCTGAAGGATAAAAAGATTGAAGCAGCTGTAAGAGAAGGAATTATAAGGATTTCCCCGCATTTTTATAATAATGAAAACGATGTGAGCAGACTCATAGAAGGACTTAAAATTCTAATCTGACACTATTAGCGAAGTACAGACAAATTTTATAACTTATAATAAGATTATCAGTGTTTTACTAAAGAAAAGCAGGAGTCACTAAATGTTATCAAGGAAAAGTATATTCACTTTATTGTTTGCCGCAGCCTTTATTTCTATCTCGGCATTTATGAATACATATTCACAGCAGAAAGAGGAAAAAGTAAGAATTAGTCCTAAAGCTTCTATTTCTCAGACAGTCGGCTTTACCGATGTGACGATTTCCTACAGCCGTCCGGGAGTTAAAGAAAGAAAAATCTGGGGAGAACTTGTTCCATATGATAAAGTATGGAGAGCGGGAGCCAACGAAGCAACAAAAATAACATTCAGCACAGATGTTATGATTGAAGGTAAAAAGCTTGCCGCAGGATCCTATGGATTTTTTACTATTCCCGGGAAAAAAGAATGGACAATAATCTTTAATAAGGTTGCCGATCAATGGGGAGCATTTGAATATAATGAAGCTGAGGATGTACTAAGAATAAATGTAAAGCCCGAGAAAGACAGTTTTACGGAATGGTTAAGATATGCGATTACCAAAACAAGCGATTCCTCTGCAGTTATTAGTCTTGAATGGGAAAAACTAAAAGTGCCTTTTAAGGTGGAAGTGAAAATATGATCGTTGGGTGTGGAATATGGGAGTAGTGGAATAATGGAATAATGGAGTAGTGTCAACCTTTCATCACTCCACCTCCTTATTCCAATACCCCATCACCTCTCCCTGATAACTTTCAGCAGCTCTTCTGTTTTTTCCTCCATGAGTTTTTTATCGCCGTGGCTTTCCACATTTAACCTTATTATCGGTTCGGTGTTCGACATCCTGAGATTGAATCTCCAGTCAGTGTACTCTACGCTCAATCCATCCAGGTGATCTATTTTTCCGTCCGAATATTTCTTTTCAATTTCATCCAGCTTCGCTTTAGGATTGTCAATCTCGGAGTTTATCTCTCCGGAACACGGGTAGGCGGCTATCATTTCCTCCACCAGTGCAGAAAGAGGTTTATTATCTTCAGACATAAGCTGCATCACCAGCAGGAAGGGGATCATTCCGCTGTCGGAATAAGCGTTGTCTCTGAAATAATGATGTGCAGACATTTCACCGCCGTAAACTGCATTAACTTCTCTCATTTTCTGTTTTATGAAAGCATGGCCGCTCTTTGAAACAACGGCCTCTCCGCCGCTGTTTTTAACAATGTCAATTGTGTTCCATACAAGACGGGGGTCGTGGACAATTTTCCCGCCCGGATTGGTTCTCAATATCGACTTTGCCAGCAGGCCTACTATATAATATCCTTCAATAAAATTTCCCTTTTCATCAAAGAAAAAACACCTGTCAAAATCTCCATCCCATGCCACCCCGAGATCAGCATGATCCTTTATAACTGCATCAATAGTAGGCTTTCTGTTCTCAATCAGCAATGGATTAGGTACGCCGTTCGGGAAATCAGAATCAGGATCATTAAAAAGTTTAATCATTTGTACCGGCAGTTCGTGTTCAATCGCGTCAAGTACAAGTCCTGCACAGCCGTTTCCTGCATTAACCACGACTTTAAACGGTTTGATTTTTTTAGGATCAAAGAATTTCTTTAAATGATTTATAAACCCGCTCATTACGTTATCGTGATCAACATCTCCTGGTTCAAGATTATGTATCTCAAGATCATTGTTAAGAATCATTTTTTCTATTTCATTTAATCCTGAGTCGTATCCTATAGGGACGGAACCTTTTCCGACAAATTTCATCCCGTTATATTCCGGCGGGTTATGGCTGGCGGTAATCATTATCCCGCCGTCGGCTTCGTACGCAGGAGTTGCATAGTATATCATCTCTGTTCCGCATAAGCCTATGTCAACGACATCTACACCATGGTCAATCAATCCTTTTTTAATTGAATCCGAGATAGCGTCTGAAGATTTTCGAATATCATGACCTATTACAACCTTTTCGGCATCAGTCAACTTTGCGAATCCCAGAGCGATATCATAAGCGAGTTCGGCATTAAGTTCCGAAGGAACCTTTCCTCTGATATCATATGCCTTAAATGATTTGATTTTGTCCATTTATACTCCTAATTATAAGGATATTGAAAATATTATCGTAGAATTTTAAATAGGTTTCTTCTTAATTATCTATGTGCAATTTTATATGTCTCAATTTATGAAATTATAATTTAACGTTTCAAGTGAACGTGATTTTGATTAGAGAATATTTTTTCAATGGACTTTTTATTTATTACTACTTATGTTTATGCCAATTAAAAATACGAGGGAGCTAATTATCGATACAAAATATACTGTAAAGTGGCACTTCGCTAAATGCAACCACTCTAAATGCAACTCTATATTTCTGGTCAACCCTGAAGAAACACCGGGTGACTTAGGGTTTATTTGTCCTGAATGCAGCAAGAAAACCACCACTTCGCACATTGTTCAGTGTTCCAGCTGCAAAACAATCTTAAATTTTGTCAGGGCAAATCCCAGTGAAGAGAAGGTTGTTTTTAATGTTCCCAAGTGCTCGCACTGTGTGGGAACAATTGAAGATGAATGGGAAATTGAACCGTTATATCAGCCGGATTCATATATTTAACCTGATTCATCAACCCTTTTAGCGGTAATCATAAAGATGTTGATTACCAGATCATATTTTATGGGAAGCAGTACGCCTGCTTCCCTTTTTTTGTTTAAAAAGGTGAGACGTATACTTCTTTAAAGATTCAAATAATGGTAATTTTATTTTTTGTTTCGTCAAAAAAATTCTCAGGAAAATATATGCTACAAATATTCAGACAATGCGCTTCAGCATTAATACTCTCAGCTGCTTTTATACTTTTATCGGGATGCTCTTCTGCACAGCATGCTACCGATTCAGGACAGAACAACAACCTAAACGGATCATATTCCGGGATTAACCTTGATACGGTTAAAGCCGGAAAATATGATATGGGGAAAATGTGGACATTTGAATATCCGCCTCTCGACTACTTCCAGAAGGAATACAATTTTAAACCGACACAGGAATGGCTCGATCATGTCAGAAAATCCGCACTCCGTTTTGCCGACTATTGTTCGGCTTCTTTTGTATCTGCAGACGGACTTGTTATGACCAATGACCATTGCGGGAGGGAAAGCGTTTCCGATGTAACCAAAGAAGGTGAAGATTTTATAAAGAACGGATTTTTTGCAGAGTCTCTTAAGGATGAACGTCCTGTGCCAGGATTATATGTGGATCAGCTTGTATTAATCAAAGATGTAACAGATGAGATACAGAAGGCAATGAATTACGGCAAAACAGAAGAAGAGAGAACCGCAATAGAAGACAGTATGATGTCTGAAATTAAAAACCGTGAACAGGACAGCACAGGTTTAAAAATTCAGATTACTCCTTTGTACAACGGCGGAAAATATTCTGAATACGGCTATAAAAGATATAACGATGTAAGACTCGTTTTTGCGCCTGAAACCGAGCTTGGCTATTTCGGTGGTGATCCCGACAATTTTACCTATCCGCGTTATGATCTCGACTGCACTTTCTTCAGAGTTTATGATGATAACGGTAATCCGCTTAAGACCGGGGATTATTTCCAATGGAGCGACAGCGGAGCTGCCGCCGGGGAAGCCGTTTTCGTTGTCGGTAATCCAGGTTCTTCTGACAGGCTTAATACCGTAGCACAGCTTGAATATGCAAGAGATATTTCTTATCCCCATACTCTTGAAATGCTCGGCAATATGATTGATATGTATTCAAAGATGATTGAAGAGAATCCTGATAGGAAGGATGAACTTCAGAACCGCTTATATACCTTTACAAATTCCCGGAAAGCATATACTGGAATGCTTGAAGGATTACGAAATCCGGTTTTAATGCAGAAGAAAAAGGATTTTGAAAGAAAGTTTAAAGCTTCTGCAATGGCTGATCCGGATCTGAAAGACAAATACGGCGATCTATGGGATAAAATAGCCGGTACACGCATTCAGTTAAAAGGTCTTTCCAATGAGCTGTATGCCTTATCCTTAAATCCACTTACCACTTCAGAGTTATTTTTTGTAGCAAATGATGTAGCTGATCTTGCGTATGAACTCAAACTGCCGGAAGATCAGAGAGACGAACAGTATACCGGTGAAAAACTTGATTCCACAATCTCAGAAATTATTCCGCACGATTTAAATATGGAAACTGAGCGTGATTTGATAAAAGAGCAGGTTAAGATATTGTATGAATACCTTGGCAAGGATAACTCATTGGTACAGAAATTAACCGGGGGGAGAACCGGCGATGATGCTGTTGATTATATGCTGAACAATACGGTATTAACGGATTCATCGAAATTAATGGCTCTTATTGATAAAGGTGCCGATGCAGTCATAAATTCGGGTGATCCTTTCATTTATTTTACAGTTCATACAGAAGACAGAAGGGCGGAGCTGAGATCAAAAGTCAGTGATATATTCAATAAAGAAGCTGTCTATTCGCAGGAACTCGGTATAGCATTATTTGCAGTATATGGGACATCAATCCCGCCGGATGCAACCTTTACACTTCGTATATCGGATGGTGTAGTTAAAGGATTTCCTTATAACGGTACAGTTGCCCCGCCTTACACTACATTTTACGGTTTATATGACAGGTATTATTCATTTGGCAAAAAAGAACCATGGAGTCTGCCTGAAAGGTGGGTAAATCCTCCTGCAGATTTTCAGCTTGAAACTCCCTTTAATTTTGTTGCCACTAATGATATAATAGGAGGTAATTCAGGCAGTCCTGTTATAAATAAAAAAGGAGAGATTGTCGGACTTGCATTCGATGGAAATATACAGAGTCTGCCCGGGAGTTTTATTTACACACCCGAAGAAAACAGGATGGTGGCCGTTCATTCAGCCGGTCTGCTGGAAGCTGTTAAAGATTTGTATAAAGCAAAAAGATTAAGCGAAGAATTACGGAACGGAAAATTAGCAGACGATAAAGTAGTAACGGATTCAACAAAATAAAATATTAAGGATATGCCGGATTTCCGGAATCGGGCATATCCTTAAAACTTCTGAAATCACTTCAGCAGCAGCATCTTCTTAGAACTGACATAATCGTTAACCCGGATCTGATATATGTAGACTCCGCTTGCTATTTTCGAAGCATCAAAATTAACCGAATATCTTCCGATATTCTTCTGCTCGTTAACTAATGTAGCAACTTCCTTACCGAGAATATCATAAATCTTCAGAGTTACTTGTCCTGTTTGAGGTAATTGGTAGTTTATAGTAGTTGTAGGGTTAAATGGATTAGGGTAGTTCTGAGATAAATCATAAGTAACCGGAAGTTCCTGACCCGAATATCCAACAGTATTGTAACTTTTCTTTGTCATATTTGAAGCATCATTTTGTGTATTTATCAAATTATATTCGGCATCACCGGTTACATTAGTAACAATTCTCAAAAAATAATCACCTTCAGAAATCCCCGAACAGTCAATCTCGTAGCTGACATTCTCATAGTCATACAGATTTTCTTTACTGAAGGTAATATTATCGAATGTGCCAGCAACCTGGCTTGAAGAACTATTTACTAATTCTACCTTAAAGTTTACGGTCTCTGTTTCAGATAGTAACGAATCTGCAGCTTCTTTATTTATTACATAGTAATAATTTGTAAATAAAAGAGAAGAATTTTGATTCAGAGCAAAATCTTGTGATCTTAAAGATGAATTTAACTCTTCAGATGAATTGTAAATAAGAGTATCCGGTTTCTCAATAAATCTAATAACGCTGTCTCCGTTAATTACATCGCCGGTATTGAAAACAAATTCGATCCCATTCTTTATAACAACACCTGATCGGGAGTATGTTAAATTATACAGGGTCGTTACCTTCTGCTGCGGACTACACTCAGGTGTACTATTAAAATTAGTTATCGCAGGATTTAAGATTGTAGGCAATGTAGTCGCATCGGATGTAAATGCTTTTATGGATGAGAAATTAATGCCAGTAGATACATTCGGAATTAGCCCAGCAGGTTCCAGACAGGTATTCCCACTATATGATGTTCCATCTCTTCTTACCCATTTGGCTTCTACTCCATCTAATTCACTCCATACAATTACACTTTGGTTCACCCCACCTGAAATAACCGAGTTATTATTGCTGTAATTAACATATTGACCTGCAACAAAACAGCTTCCCCAGGTATTATCGCTATTCTTCTGTCTGCATACCATCCGTGGTTCTGGTATTTCAGCCCCTTCCATTGAACCAAGCTTACTTAGTGTCCCTGAAGTTCTTGCAGTCCAGCTAACCATTGGTTTATACCAATCACCGGATAAACGGTACAGGCTTATACTTGGTGAATAATTCAGGGAATAACCACTCCCTGTCGAGATAGTTGAAATGTTAAACCCGGGCGGAACGCCCATTGAAATTGGGCTATAATTTATAATAGTGCCTACATTCCCATCTTGAAATGCAAGGAAGCAGATATCTCTCTCGAAGCCGTCTTTTATTGATGCGATTGTCGGATTTAAGCTTGTGAAATTTGTATTGGGAATAGCACCCTGCTCATAGGTCCACGGATCATTATCATCCACTCTGTATTGCCTGGCATAACATAATCCGCTATTTGCTGAAGGTTTGTAAATCGTAATAAGCTGATAACGGCTAAAGGCAACAACAGGCAGAACAGAATTGATATAGTTATAGTCCAGGGTTACAGTATCATATGAATGAGTCTCTACTGTAGCCCCGCTATTCTGATTAATTTTGGTATGATACATACAAGCCCCATCATCTGAGACATAAACTATAGCAATCTGGTCAATACCATTATAATCTACTGATAAACTGACCGGATAGGAAGTATTTATAGCGATAGCTTCTTCAGGGCTCCAGGAGCCATAGAAATTAGTAGTAAGGCTCTTAGTATGCCATATTTTGTTCATTGAAATATAAAACACGTGATATATACCGTTATTGTCTCTTAGAAGGTTTCTTTGACCGTTTGAATTGAATGCAGACGCCTTATCAGACAACAGATGTCCTTTCATTACGGCTGTTGCCGTAGCCTCTTCAGAAGTAAACACAACTGCAGTTGTAGCATTACCCGAATGTTGATACTGAACATCTATACCACCCCATCTTTGAAAATAAAATGGACGCGTTCCGTATTTACCACCCATTGTTATGTTGTCATTAATTGCCTGTACGGAATAGTGAACCGGATTATTGCCTGAATATGGCTGATTCAGGAAGACGCCCTGATATGAATGAGAAGGATCGCTTCCATTTTGATATACCGTTGTATTATCAGGATAAAAAGGTGAAGTTCTTGATCTGTATTGCAACGCATCAGTACCAGTATCTTTCATCCCTCTGTTTCGTACGCTGTTTCCGAATAAGGGATCGGCATAATCAATATACCAGGGGTCTGCAAAATTTATATTTCCAATGTTTAGAGATGTACCCTCGAGAGAGTTCTGGATAGTAACTCCTTCATAAGATGGATAAAATGAAGCTTTAAAATAATCACCGGTTGATATTGTAGTAAAATTCTGATGATTGGGAATAACCACATCTTCATTTTGAATCCACTGCCGATATTTTTGATTAGTATTTGGTTTAAAAGCCTGACTGCTTTGCAACCCCAGGTTTGAACCGGGAGATAGAGTAAGATTGAATGGAACATCGGTGTAAATCCAATCGGTGCCCTGCCTTTTGCCAACCTGACCGAATGGGGTGCCATCTTTATCTACCTGTGTTACGGTAATCTGATCAGAATAATACGTTACACTTAAAGAGACGTTCTATGAAAAGGAAACATAATAATTGTAGTCTTGTTCATTCTGGTTTTTTATGCCGATATGTACTTCATTTGAACTACCATTAACTGCTGCCTGAACTTTATCTGTTAGCTGAGTGAAGGAATATTCGGTAATTGTAGCAGGACTTGTACTCCATAAAGTTCCGGTCCCAATATTAGAATAGGTTTGGGGTAGGCCGACACCAAATGAAAAATCGTGATATTCTATCTGCGCGGTTGAATAATGACCAGCCCAGGTAATAATGAATTTTACCTCCGCTAATTGTCGATTTGCCGGCACATAAGAATGAATATTATTCCAGATAATATAGCTTCGCCAAATATAACCATTCACACCGGCACCTAAATACCCGCTGCCGGATGCGAATGAATTGTCATGTGAATACCATTTAATAAAATGGCTTTCTCCAGGGATATCAACTGTATATGTTTGCTGGGCAACATTTATTGAGATGTATATCAAGAATACAAAGACAAGAGTAAAAAATCGTTTCATAATTCCACTCCCTTATTATTGATAAAACTAAATAGTTATTTATATTTGCACTGGAAATAGAAACCCCTCACTATTCCTGGTTATTCAGGATAGTAAGATATGGTTACCAGCCAAGTGGGTTATTATTTCCATTTTAGGCGGGACGGTGCAAACGTCCCGCTGAATTTAATACGGGGTAATTGTTCCTTTCTTAATTACTAATTCCTATAATTATTAGTGCAGATTCACCGTCAAAACCTACTGCTACAACTATATTATTCTTAAGAGCTATTGAACGAAATACAGATGTATTCATTTGCAAAAATTCGTTATAAACTTTCCAGTTCATACCATTAAAGTGAGCAAGAAATCCATAATTGCCGCAGACAAAAATATCATTAAGGTTATTTCCCCTTATTCTGTTTGTATAATAAAAAGGTATTGATATTTCGTCTGTCCAATTGCCCGCTTTGTTATTATAAATACCATCACCACTTGTGTATAAAAATTTTCCGTTATTTGTCCAGATAGAGGTAACTACTTTTCCATTCCACCTAAGTGAATCAATGTTGTTTTCTTGATCAATTGTTAAAATCCTGCGCTTTGTAATATCATATCCGGATGGGACAGCACAAAATATTTTCCTTTCATTCGTAATTTGATTCATAACTCCCCATATATCATTAATATTGGCATCTGTTCCGCTTTCTATCCTGCTCCACTGTCCGTTTCGGCAGTGGGCTATAAATCCACTACCACTGACAACATAGAAGTCATTTTTTGACACCCCCCATATTTTGTTTGCGGATCCATTTAATTGTGTAATTAAAGAACAATCATTTGTGAATTCTATTCCATTATAGTGAGAAATGCTTCCATCAATATGAGCGAATAGTATATCATTTCCTGAAAAAGCAAAGATTGTCTTAATTGGAGGATATTTTACACCACCGCAAGAATTTGTCTTTATTTTTTCCAATTCCCACTGGTTCCCATCCCAATGAACAGCATTATAAGCATTGGGGTCAGGCACTCCTATAGAATCAAGCAGATAAATTTCACCCACAGCCCAGATGTCATTCTCGTTAATTATTGCAACATCGTAAAGCGTGCAGCTACCTGCCTGGCCTCCGAATGTCCAGCTCTGCCAGGTGAAATTGTGCGAAGTGGTGTCCATAGTAGTAACAGTAAGCAAATTGCTCGATTGGTTGATTGATTGAATGGATGATTGAAATTTGTATGTATGGTTTGGTAGAAGTGAGTCTATATATAGAATCGTATCTGCTGAAATCAGGCTGATTGTTTTGACAGGATTGTCGTCTTTCAATAATGCCACATCTGCAGGCAGACTAATATTTGCAGTCGTTAATTTAATCCAAGCTTCTGTACAACTGACATCTTCCAGGGTAAGACTTAATTGAGTCTGATCTCCGGGCGGGATGGGATTGTCTTTCTTGCAGGATATCAGAATAAATGAGGAAAACAACAATGTTGTAGCTAATAGGATTATTTTCATAATATCCCCACTTCTTAGTATAAATTCATCCGGGTATTTAAGTATTAAGGGTACCCGTTGTAAAAAGAACCCTTAACGAATCACACTCTTAATTTACTCAATATTCTTCAGCTCCGCATCAGTATAAGTACGGATATTTATAATTAAAATATTGGTTTTTTGCTAAATTTTGCAGTGGGCTAAAAAAAGATTAAAGCACCAAGAAGATTCGCGACAAAGGTTTTCAAACCAACTTTCACACACTCAACTTATTTATACTCATATTCAATTAGCGCATTAGCGGCTTTATGCTCCTTTATTCTTTTATTCCGACTAACAGCGAAGCCTGCGATCAGCTTTCAACATAGCCTCTGGTTGCTTACTGCCTACTGGTTTCTGCCTACTTCTGGCGCTTAATAAGATATGCCCTGACAGGATTCTTCCGCCTATCTTCATACCCTCCAATCTTCCTATCCTCCGACTTCTTATCCTCCTTCCTTTCTGCCAAAATGTCAGTATCTTGATCAGACTTCAACACTAAATTCATCTTTTTAACTCATTTTTCATATACCTTATCCCGGGTATCTCTCTCGTTCATCTCTCGTTTGTCTCAGCTGTCAGCCGGGATAGAAACTAAGCAAGATTAAACCTGTATTTAGATGTCTGCCATTTTGTCAGACTCTTGGTTGAGCGGAGGTGATCTGGTTGGTTATTAACGATTGGATTCACTAAAAATAATACTGTCCCTGCAGGTGAAATGAAAAATACTTAGCAAAAGTATTTCCAAAGGTGATGGCATATTCCACCCCAGCTCCAACTTTAACTCCATCCGTTTGATTTTCTCTGAAATCTATTCCCGCAATTAATGAGAAAGCAGCTCCATAATTTATTTCATCTACATTGCTGAAAGTTCTGTCCTCAATTACGACCGGACCGAATCCTTCCTCTAAAAAAAAAGGACTGCTTAAGGGCTGTGTAAACATTGCTTTAAGTGAGACTGCTTTCAGAAAAGGGTAATATTGATTTGTGGATCCGGGCAGCAGAACATTAAAATCCTGTGCATATATAAAACTGAGCCGTGTATTAAATCCGAGGCCGGATGTATTTACTTCTGCAAACAGGGATGAAGTGAACGCCCCTGTTGAAGTGGAAAATCCTGCTACGGTTCCCCCGCCTATAAAACCGCCGACACTAATAGTCTGTGCATCACCTTTCGGAAGGAATAAGAAAACTATAATTAAAATGACAATTGAGTTAGATTTCATTTAAAAAGTTCAAGTTCAAGTTCAAGTTCAAGTTCAAGTTCAAGATCAAGTTCAGGATCATCAGATTTCACAAATTCTCTGAGGACAAATTAGTTTACCATTTCAATAAAAGCAAAAAAATCAGCTCGCTTGTTGTTGCTACATACAACATTCAGCCATTCAGCCATTCAATCATGCAATCATGCAACCATGCAACCATGCATCCATTCATCCATGCAATCATCCATTTATTTTAATAACTTCAATAACTATTTTATAAAATTTAGATGAACAGGATAAATAATGATCAAAAACTCCGAAATAATTTTATATGTGGAACTGGATGAAAAGAAAGTTCCTGTTAAAATAGAATGGAGCGCTACCGATTCAGGCTTCGGGGGGAAAAGGGAAAGCAAGTCTATGATGCTTTCCTTATGGGATAAGCAGGAAAATGCTACAATGGGAATTGACCTCTGGACTAAGGAAATGATGGTTGAGGATATGAATGTTTATTTTCATCAGACATTGCTGAAAATGGCAGATACTTACAGACGGGCAACTAAGAATGAAGAAGTTGCAGGAATGATTGAAAACTTCAGTGCTGACTTTGCCGCCAGGCTTGAACTGAGTAAAAAGGTATATAAAAGCAGCCAGTAGTACTATTCCCGGTTGTTATCTATCTTGAAAACCTTATAGAGATAGAACAGTGTCGGGAATATTAAGAAAGAACCAACAATTAAAGCCCAGCCCAATTGTGTTAAAGTTGCATCTGGCGCAGCAGCATTGAACAGTGTGACGTTATCTCCGGTTTTAAGTATTATCACTTCCGGAAAGTATATAAAGTAAAATGCCGTCAGTATAAAGAATAACTGCACACCCGCAAGCATTCTGGAAGGCCATATTAGTCCTTTACCCAGTATATTCCAAAGAACAGGCAAAGTAAGTGTTGCCAGCAGGATTATAATTATGCTTACCGGGTGATTAAAGAACCTTTCAGCAAAATCAACATCTTCTATATAAGAAAAAATAAATACCATAGCCCCGCTTATTACCATTACGAGTGTTGCCAGTCTTGTTTTTTTAATAATCAGATCTCTTAATTCTTTTTCTGTGGTTTCACTTATCAGGTAGACCGAGGCAATGAATACGAACAGACTGCATATAAAGATCCCCGTGGATATACTGAATAAGTTTATCCATGGATGAAGATATCCCTCATAAAAATCGGCAGGGGCAGTAGTGATTTTCCCCGATACAATAGCCCCGATTATTAGTCCGAAGAAAAAACTAACCAGCAGACTTGATACCGCAAAGATTCGGGAATATACAACCTGTGATTCATCATGTATTGCATCATAGTGACGGAAAGTAAAAGCTGTGCCGCGAAGGATAACTCCCAGCAATAACAATATCAAAGGAATGTAAAGTGAGATGGATACCTGTGTATAGATTGAAGGGAATCCCATAAATAAAATAACTACAGTTATGATGACCCACATATGGTTTGCTTCCCAGATGGGCGCCATAGCATTGCTTACAAGGTTCCTAATTTTGTCCTTATTTGATCCTGCAAACAGTTCTATTATTCCGGCACCAAAATCTGCTCCTCCCAGAAGGCAGTAAAGGTAGACAGATATTAACAGAAATATTATTACTACATAAAGCATTTATGCTCCCGGTTTCTCCTGTGATTCATGTAAAGCTCTTACCTGTCTCTTCATTAACCAGAAGGCAACAAGTGTCAGAATTATGTAAATAATTATAAAAACTGATAAGTGAAATACTTGTCCCGGCACCGGTGTAACTGAATCAGCCGTCTTCATAATGTTATAGATTATCCACGGCTGTCTTCCTACTTCAGTAACTGTCCATCCCGCTTCTACAGCGAGGAACCCAAGGGGAGTAGAAACAGCAGCCAGGAATAAGAATTTTTTATCAAATAAATAATTCTTCCATTTCCATCTCAACAGCCAGAACACTACGCCAACTGCAGCAAGGAAGAATCCGCAGAAGACCATCAATTGGAATGAGATGTGTACAGGAACTACAGGAGGCCAGTTCTCGCGTGGGAATTCATTCAAGCCTTTTACCTCAGCATTGAAATCACCATAAGCAAGGAAGCTTAAAAGTCCGGGTATTTTTAGTCCCAGGTTTGTTTCCTCATTCTTAACATCAGGGATTCCGCCTACCGTTAATCCCGCATTCTTCTCTGTATGGAACAAACCCTCCATTGCAGCGAGTTTTTCAGGCTGTCTCTGTGCCACATCTTTAGCACTGTGGTCCCCGCTTAGAGGCTGTAATACTGCGAATATACTCCCGAAGCTCAGGGCTATAATTATCGCTTTCTTATGTATTTCGTAATTATGATTTCTTAATAAAAGAATAGCGTGGATTCCAGCAACAGCGAATGCTGTAGCCTCAAAAGCAGCAATCGTCATATGCAGCGTTTCACTGAACCACGCTGGATTAAACATTGCCTCAAAGGGACGGATATTGAACGCCTGTCCGTTTACCCAGTCAAATCCCGCAGGTGCATTCATCCAGGCATTAGCAGTCACCACAAAGATCCCTGAAATTACTCCCGATAATCCTACAAGAAGACCGGAAATCCAATGAACATACGGGGTCAGCCTGTTCCACCCGTAAAGAAATAATCCTATACATATTGCTTCAATAAAAAATGCAGTTCCCTCCCAGCTGAAAGGCATTCCTATAATCGGTCCTGCGTGTTTCATAAATCCCGGCCACAATAACCCGAGCTCGAATGATAAGGCTGTACCCGATACCGCCCCGATTGCAAAGAAGATAGCAACACCTTTTGACCACGCTTTTGTCAGGTCGAGGTAAATTTCATTCTTCTTTTTTAACCAGATCCAGTGGGAAATCACCATGAGAAAAGGCATTGTCATACCAATACAGGCAAACACGATATGGAACCCCAGTGTAATCGCCATGGTAGAACGTGCTGCGAGAAGATTGTCCAAATTGAAGTACCTTTATTTAAAATAAGCTCTTTTGAAACTTATAAAATGTTAAATTAAAGTTCAGCATAAGAAGCTTTTAATATGCAATTAATGTCAAAATATTTAATTGTGGCGTTACTGCTTTTTCTTACGGCAGGCAGCTCAAAATCTCAGTCTAAAGATCAGCCGGGAGGAAGGGATTTACCTGCCTCGGGAAGAATTCATGCTCTTTTCGTTTTCGCCCAGTTCCCTGATGATAATTATTTGCCGGATGATGCACGGTGGCCTAAGGGTGATGAACCCAAAAGAATGAAAGAATATAGCTGGGTCGACTCCGTATGGAATGAGAATGCCACTCCCTGGTCGATGACAGATTACTTCAACCAGATGTCTTTTAATAAATTAAAATTTACAGGGGAATGTGATACCATCACTGTACCTAATACAAGAGAATGGTATTACGTGAATAAAAAAAGTTTTGGTGCAGTCAATAAAGATATCCTGGAAATACTTGACAGGCGGATCAGCTTCTCACGGTTCGATAATATTAAAGAGATCAGGAACTATGAATTTGCCGATACTGCAGATGGCAAAGTGGATATCGTCTTCATAATCTATAGAAATTTTATTTTGGATTACCCCGATAGTGTGGCCGCAGAATATAATAAGGTATTTGATTCGGGATGGGTTGGTTCTCTCAATACAGGGAGTGTATATGTAGATGACTCAGCGAGGACATTATATGCAGGGGCTACGCTCAGGGATATTTTTCATAAAGATTCATTCCGATTTTCTATTCATGAATTTGCTCATTTCCTTATTGGCGGAAACCAGTATCATAACGGAAGAGGATTCTGGGCAATGTTGTCAGGTTATGAGGTGCGTTCATTTATGATAAACTCATATGAAAGAAACAGGCTTGGCTGGATAAAAATCCGTACAGTGAAAAATGATAATCTTACCCTGAAAAATATTTCACTCGGTGATTTTATAACAACGGGAGATGCAATACGGATAGAGATAGATTCCGCATCGAGCCAGTACTTTTATTTAGAGAATCATCAGAGGATTTCCCGCTGGGATAACAGTTCTAAGGTTAAGACTGAAAAAGGTATTTATGTAATGAGGCAGGATGCCGCTGCGGGGGAGGTTTCATTTATGCAGATGATTCCTGCTGAAGGAAGGTTTAACTGGGAGGTTAATAATTATGTTTATCCGGACTGGTACCCCAAAGGTTTACCTGTCTTTGAAAGGAAAGATGAGAATAAAGATAACGGGTATCACGACCTTCAGTTCGTTCCTTTCACTTATGCGGGGAAACAATATCCTCCAAATGAAATTATTTATTATGCCGATACTTTAACCCGTAAACCGGTGCAGGATCCATTGAGAGCAGGGGATGGAAGAGATGCTTTCAGAGAGGGATATAAGACTGTCTTTTCCCCTTATACAAATCCTGATTCACAGGATAAGAACAGGAAGGATACAGGTTTCGCATTTGAAATAACCGATTTCAAAGACGGCATATATTACTTAAATCTCTATATGCACACTTATAGAAAATAACTTTAACCCGTTTGGAAATAATCTCACACTTTTGAACTCAGACCTCTCCTCATCTTTCTGTCCCTAAGTCTCTCTGTCTTTAAGTCCCTCAGTCTTTACTCCTTCTCACTTATTCCCCGTAACTGATCCTGTATATCATTCCTGCATAATCATCACTAACAAGCAATGAACCATCATCCATTTGTTCAACGTCAACAGGTCTTCCCGATACAGATTCTCCCTGCAGCCAGCCTTCAGCGAATGGTTCATAACTTACAGGCGTGTTTCCATCAAGCTTTACGAAACTGACGCGGTAACCTATTTTATTACTCCTGTTCCAGGAACCGTGTTCAGCTATGAATATTGAATTCTTATATTTTTCAGGAAACATATTCCCTGTATAGAATTCCATCCCCAGGGCTGCTACATGAGGACCAAGTTCCTGAACAGGTTTCGTAAATTGAGAAAGATCAATACCCTCTACGTACTCGGGATCGCGTATATCCTTTCCATGCATATAAGGGAAGCCGAAATTCATACCTTTTTCTGGGGCACGGTTAAGTTCATCGGGCGGCACATTATCTCCCAGCATATCTCTCCCGTTATCCGTAAACCATAGTACATTATCAACAGGTGACCAGTCAAATCCTACTGTGTTTCTTATTCCTTGAGCAAAAACTTCCAGGTCACTTCCATCCGGATTCATCCTCATTATAGTTGCATAACGTTCATCGCTACTTTTGCAGATATTGCAGGGAGCCCCTACAGGCACATACAATTTGCCATCCGGGCCGAACTTTATGTACTTCCAGCCATGGTGTGTGTCGGAAGGAAATTGATCATTAACTACCAAAGGAGAAGGGGGATTCAGCAGATGATTTTCTATGTCAGGAAATTTTATCACACGACTTATTTCTGCTACATAAAGATCGCCGTCTTTTAATGCAACGCCATTAGGCGTATTTAATCCGCTGGCTACAGTTATAATTTTATCGGCTTTATAATCTTTATTAGTATCTAAAATGGCATAAACTTTATCTCCATCCCTTGTCCCGACAAATAAAATTCCTGATTTACTTAATGCCATTGAACGTGCAGCAGGAACATTATCGGCGTAAACTTCAATATTAAATCCCGGCGGAAGTTTAATACTTCCCTTGTCACCTGCTGCCAGTTCATCTTTCGAATTACAGAAAACAGCCAGCATAATGAAGGGAATTACAATTATTGCAGTAACCATTTTAATCAGGTTAACGTTATTCATAGTGTTCTCCTTCTCTAGAGCGCGTCCGGCGGGGGCATTACAATCCATAAAATTATATAAACCAGAATACCCGGGAAGGCTGCACTCAGTACTGATAATAATACATAACCGACACGGACTATAGTCGGATCCCATCCAAGCCATTCAGCAATGCCGGCACATACACCGGCAATCATTTTATTATAGGACCTTTTTAGTGCCATAACTTTTCCGTTTTTATATACCAATAAGATAATAAAATGAAATATTTTTTGTTAATGGATGTTATAATACAACTAATTAAAAAAATTTTATCCTGAGGTATTAAAACTGCATAAGTCATTACAGATTCATTGGAGCTATGATGATTATTTAATTATCCAATCTTTAAGAAATTCCTGGTAGTGCACAGGTTCAAATTCAATGAACTGATACTCAGCGGCTTTTTCTTTCTGATAAGGGTCTTGTTCAAAAAACTTTTTAACCTCTTCCGTTGTCCTGCCTTTTGCCGCAATTAGTCCCCCTTTCCTTGGAACCTGGGGACCTGAGAATAGAACAATACCGGCTTTGTATCCTTGTTCAAGAAACTCTCTGTGCCGCGGTCTTATTTCGTTAATTTTATCTACAGATTCTAAGTACTGAATGATAATTATAAAATGTTTCATGGCTTATCCGTCAATAATTAAATTCAATGAAGTAAAATTCCCGGCAGTTAGCATTTTAGTTATAATGAGTTGTTAATCCAAATCCCAGATTGAAAACTGTATTTGGAATTGAAATTGGAAGCCTACCAGTAATATTTATTTTCCCGGTTACAGCATCGAAAGCTGCATTCTGTGAGACTTCGGTGCTTCCGTATGAACACAGGTATACTTTTGCTGAAGGCAGAACTGAAAGCAGGTACGGATCATTCAGACTAATTACAATAACCGGCTTACTGCTTTTTAATATTTCCTTTATAAATTTTTCATGATATGCAAGAGTGAGCGTGTCATTTTCTGAACGAAGCCTCATAAATACCGGAAGAATAATAATATCTGAACTTCTGGTTATCCTCAGCGCTTTACTGTAATCCCTTCCCGTACTTTTCCTGTCAATAAAAAATGATTTTGTTTTCTTAAATGAATCTGAAACAAGCTTTCCAAATATTCCTTTTTTTTCTGTCTTCAATCCATCTGTAATTGTAATGCATCCGACTTTAACTGAAGATGAAGTATCGACCGGTATAATATCGTCCTCGTTTTTAACAAGGGTTATAGAATGTTCTGCAATTTCCCGGGCAAGGCGGTAATTGCTGCTCCTGATTGAATCGGTTTCACCGGTCTGATTATTCTGAGTTTTATCATTCTTCAACTCAAGCCACCTTTTGGCAGCAAGGATTTTTCTGACACTATGGTTTATTCTTTCCACACTGATAAGACTATCTTTAACTGCCGATACAAGCGCATCAATGGTGAGGTTATCTTCAGGCGGCATTAAGAGAATATCATTACCTGCACGGACAGCCATAATTGCCGCATCAGTAACTGAAAAATATTTAGTTACTGCGTTCATATTTAAGGCATCAGTTACAATTAAACCATCAAACTGGATTTCATTCTGAAGCAGGTCTGTTACCACTGCCTTTGATAAGCTTGCCGGGACTTTATTGTCTCCCTGTAAAGCAGGGACGTAAAGGTGTCCTACCATAATTGCCTGAACACCTGCTTTTATTGATTGAACGAATGGCACCAGTTCATTCTGAAATAGCTCTGAGCGTGTCCCGGCGATTACTGGTAAATCAAGATGGGAATCAACCTCTGTATTTCCGTGCCCGGGAAAGTGTTTCGCCGTAGTAATAACCCTTTCATTCTTTGAGCCGGCAATAAAAGCGATAGTATAACTTGAAACGATTTCCCTATCCTCAGAAAAAGAACGGATATTTATTATAGGATTAAGCGGATTATTATTTACATCAGCGACAGGGGCGAGATTTTGCCTTACTCCAAGAGTTTTGCCGTCGCTTGAAACTGCGCGCCCCATCTCATATGCATAAAAAATATTCCCTGTAGCTGCAACTGCCATATTAGAGGGGAACTCTACAGCATTTTCTACCCGCGATCCCAATCCTCTTTCAAAATCAGAAGAAATCAATAATGGTATCTCAGAATCATTCTGGAGCATATCAATTATTTTCTGCTCAGAGTCCATCTCTCCCTGGAAAAATATTATTCCTCCGATTTTAGATTCCTTAACCAGTTTATTTATTCTTTTGAACTCAGCAGAACCTGTATCAGCATTAAAACCTTTACTCCAACTCATGACCATTTGTGCACATTTTTCCCGCAGACTCAGGCTTTTAATTTTTGCCTCAATCCAGTCTTTGTCCATGTTATCAATTTTGAATACATGCGGGTAATCAGGATAAATTTTATCGGGAACTCTGTTGGAAAATATTTTATCAATATTTATCAGGGATGGATCAATAGAAGGGGGATACAGGGCAAATATCAGTAAAATGACAAACGTGAAGGCAAAATTATTTCTTAACACTCTTTTTGGCATAATCTATAAATTGAATAACCTAAAATAAGGATTGATAAGTTATCTTTCTGCGGCTTTAATAATAAGGTCGTGAAGCGCGGGACGTACTTTAATTATCTTATTGTTTTCCCTGGTCGGATAGATACGATTAGTAAGAAAGACAACAAAGATGTTCTTTGCCGGATCCGTCCATACCGATGTTCCCGTAAACCCGGTATGACCATATGATTTATTGCTGAACAGACTGCCTGCAGATGAACCAGTCGATGACTTGATATCCCATCCAAGTCCTCTTCCGTTGGATTGGTCCGATGTAAATGATTTAACTGTTGCTGAATCAATAATTCTTTTTCCCTCAAACATCCCTTTTTGCAGCAGCATCTGAAGAAGTTTTGATAAATCGCCTGCGGTTGAGAATAATCCTGCATGTCCTGCAACTCCTTTCAGCATAGAGGCTGTTTCATCGTGTACTTCTCCGATCAGCAGGCGGTTTCTCCAGTATTTGTCAATTTCCGTTGGTGCGATTCTATTTCTTAAAGCTGCAGATGGATTAAAATAAGTATCCTTCATTCCAAGAGGATTGAATATTTCTGAACTGCAAAATACATCAAGGGTTTTGCCTGTTACCTTTTCAATGATTTCTCCCAGTACGATCATTCCCAGGTCCGAGTAGACAGTTTTGGTTCCTGTCGGATAAGAAAGCTTAGTTGAATAAATATCCCTTAGCACTTCCTGCGGTTTACTATAAAGTGTGTAAAATTTTTTATAAGCAGGAAGTCCGCTGTTGTGTATAAGCAGATTTTTGATAGTAATATTTTCTTTCCCATTTTCAGCAAACTGAGGTATATATGCAGCGGCTTTGTCCTCTAAACTGAAAAGGTGTCTATCCATACAAATCATCGCAGCGGTAGTTGTCGCTATGACTTTCGTAAGGGAAGCCAGATCATATATAGTATTGGTGGCTGCTGATGCGGAACTATCATTGTATGTGAAATGTCCGAAAGGCTTTTCGAATATGATCTTTCCATCCCTCCAGACAAGCAGAACAGCTCCGGGAAATGCACCGTCACTTATGGAATTTTTGATTAATCCTTCAACATCGCTGAATGCCGGATTCAGAATCGTATCATTTCTCTCATTGGCCTGAATTTTAATTGGTGTCTTAATCTGAAGTGGATTTTTAATCTCATTTTGTTTCTCAGAGGAGTTATTGCAGGAAAGATAAAATACTGGTATGAACAACAAAGTAATAATCCGGAGCTTAGCTTTCATTTGTCTTCTTCCCAAAATCCGGGTCTATCTTCAGGAAGCCGGTAATAATAAAAGCAGGTATTGTTGAAACCGTTACCCATATAAAGAAATATTTATAGCCAAGTAATGACTGCATCCAGCCGCTTATCATCCCGGGAACCATCATTCCTAACGCCATTAATCCTGTAGCTATTGCATAGTGCGCAGTTTTATGATTTCCTTCTGAAATGTAAATAAGAACGAGCAGGAATGCTGTGAATCCGAATCCATACCCAAACTGCTCAATAGCAACCATAATATTTATAACCAGGAGGTCTGTTGTTTGAGTGAAAGCAAGATAGACATAAACAAGGTCAGGCAGGTTTATAGCAATAAGCATCCACCACAACCAGTATTTTAATCCTTTTCGTGAAGCGAGTAATCCCCCGATCAACCCTCCCAGTGTCAAAGCTACGACACCAATAGTTCCGTAAATAAATCCCACACTTTCAGTTGAGAGTGCAAGCCCGCCAGCTTCCCTTGGATCAAGAAGGAAAGGTGATGCAAGTTTTGTAAGCTGTCCTTCTCCGAACCTGTAAAACAATATGAAGAGAAGAATAACTAAAATCTGCTCTTTCCGGAAAAATGTAACAAATGTTCTCACAAATTCAGAGAAAACCGATTTAATATCCGAAGATGCGGTAGGCTTATCAGAGACGGGAAAGGGAAGAATAAAATTATGGTATACAAAAAGCAGAAAGAAAACTATACCAATGGCAGATAATGAGATCATCCATGCCAGAGGGATATCATTAAATCTAATCTCAAGATATCCGGCAAAGATTACAAGTAATCCCTGGGCGAAGATCATTGCAAATCGATAAAAAGTGCTTCTGAAACCAACGTACCAGACCTGGTCGTGTTTAGTAAGTCCCAGCATATAAAATCCATCTGCGGCAATATCATGAGTGGCTGAGCTGAATGCCAAAAGCCAGAAAAATAAAAGCGTCAGAATGAAAAAGTTCGGATAAGTAACTGTAAATGCTATCCCGCCAAGTCCCAATGCTATAATCAGCTGCATTGTAATTATCCAAAAACGTTTAGTCTTCAGAATATCTACGAAAGGACTCCACAGAGGTTTAACAACCCACGGCAGGTAAAGCAGGCTTGTATAGACTGCAATATCCGTATTGGAGATTCCGAGTCTTTTATACATTATAACGGAGACAGTCATCACCATTACATAAGGCAGACCTTCAGCAAAATATAGAGACGGAACCCACGCCCATCCGTTCCGGTACTCAGTCCTGGGTCTATTCATCAGGTTGTTTCATTGAATTGATTCCCCGTTTGAAATTAAAATTTTTCGGGCCATTATTACTGCACCCATTGCAGGTGAAAATTTCCTCTCGGCAAGTTCGATATTTGTTATTTTCTTTAATTTTTTAATAAGAAGTCGTGAATAATAATTGTCATTCTCCGATAATGAACCTATTAAGACTAATTTTAACGGCGACAGCTTAATTTTATCTTTAATAGCCGATACCTGTTTGATTAACTCATCAGATTCCTGATCAAGTATTTCCTGAGCTTTTATGCTGCCTTCTTCTGCAGATTTAATTGTGAACATCGCAATAGATGCACCATCAAAACCGGGATTATGAACAAGGCTTATAAGGTCATCTTCGTTATTTATATGAAAAATCGTTCTAAAATCATCAAGAATCTTTTCTCTATTTTCACGCCCGTCAATTATACCGGAAATGAGTCTTAATGTTTTTATTCCGATAGAATAACCGCTTCCCTCATCTCCTATCATTCTCCCGAAACCGCCTGCACGATGGATTTTACCTGACGCGTCCTTTCCAAAAATGATCGAACCGGTTCCGGCAATAAGAATTACTCCTGGTTCACCGGCTAATGCACCTTCAAGAGCCACTCTGGCATCACTTTCAACATAAACATTAGTCAGATTTTCCGGTAATTTCTGTAGCAGCGATTCTTTCAATTGATCAGCATGAAATTTTCTTCCTGCTCCTGAAACGCCTGCAAGAATTATTGACAGATTTTCTACCGAAGAATTTAATTCCGAGAGACCTGATTTAAGGAGTGACATGATATTCGAAACCGCTTTTTCATTTCCTATAGATAGAAAATTCGAAGGACCGCCTGATTTTTCAAGAACTGATTTGCCGGATTCATCAGCAAAAATGCACTTGGTTTTTGTACCGCCACCGTCTAACCCGACAATAAAATTCATTAATTATTTTTGAAGTTGTTTAATTCCTCAAAAATAAAAAAAAGAAGCGCAGTTAAAAATTTTTTTATAAAGTAAATATTTTAGCGGCGATCAATCCAAGAATTAACACCACGAGTACAATGATTGAAATCCGAAAGAATCTTTTCCTGATTTTTTCTTTTTTCAATTTCCTTATGTATCTGTTTGTATATTCCCGGTTCCTTTTATAGTCACCCTGGTTTATCTTCCAGTCATAATAATTCAATTCACAGCCCATTTAATTCATCTGAAAGATATAAAAAAAACAATAAAATTCCTGACAATTTGCGTATATTTTATTAAAATGATTCAGAGCCGGAAATTCATTATATTCTACTGAGCAAAAAAAGATGATGTGGAGTTAAATGATGGAGAATCACGAATTATATTTCAAAAGATTTCGTGAAAATACAATCGGATATAATAAAAAATTTATCTCCCCGTATGGTGAGAAAACAATTGTTTATGCTGATTGGATTGCCAGCGGAAGACTTTATGCTCCGATCGAAAAGAAAATGACTGAAGATTTTGCTCCCCTGATCGGGAATACTCACTCCGAAGCAAGTATCACCGGCACGACAATGACTTTTGCCTATCATGCAGCTCACGATATCATTAAAAAACATTGTAATGCCTCCAAAGAGGACGTTATAATTACTGCAGGCTCGGGAATGACTGCCCTGATAAACAAGTTTCAGCGTATGCTTGGATTAAGAGTTCCCGAACAACTGAAAGATTACCTTAATCTTCCCACAGAACTGCGCCCTGTCGTTTTCATAACGCATATGGAACATCATTCAAACCAAACTTCATGGGTGGAGACAATTGCTGATGTTGTCATCATCTCCCCCGATGAGGAAGGATTAATTGACTTTAAAGATTTTGAGGAAAAATTAGAGGAATATAAAGACAGAAAATTAAAGATAGGTTCATTTACCGCATGCTCTAATGTTACGGGTATTGAGACTCCTTATTATAAGCTTTCGAAAATGATGCATCAGAACGGCGGTTATTGTTTTGTTGATTTTGCATGTTGTGCTCCTTATGCGAAGATTGACATGCATCCCGAAGATCCCCTTGAAAAGCTTGATGCCATATTTTTCTCGCCGCATAAATTTCTCGGCGGACCGGGTACATCCGGCGTTATGATCTTTGATTCGAAACTTTACAAGAATAAAGTTCCTGATAATCCCGGCGGAGGAACGGTTGACTGGACGAATCCATGGGGGCAACACAAGTTTGTAAATAATATAGAAGCTCGGGAGGACGGCGGCACACCGGCGTTTCTTCAGACCATTCGTGCTGCACTTTGTATAAAATTAAAAGAGGAGATGGGTACCGATAATATAAGGGAAAGGGAAGAGGAGCTTATAAAATTAACATTTGAGGAATTAAGAAAAGTCCTGTCCCTTCATATACTGGCCGATAATATTGAACACAGACTAGGTGCAATTTCTTTCTATGTTGATGGTATCCACTACAATCTTATTGTGAAGCTGCTTAATGACAGATTTGGTGTGCAGGTCAGAGGGGGATGTTCCTGTGCCGGCACATATGGTCATTACCTGCTGCATGTTAGTCCTGACCAGTCAAGGAAAATCACTGAAAAAATCGACCAGGGAGATTTTTCTGATAAGCCTGGATGGGTCAGGATGTCAGTGCATCCTACAATGACAAACAATGAAATATATTTTATCACGGGTGCTGTTAAAGAAATTGTAGAAAATATAAACGAATGGCAGAAAGAATATATTTATTCATCACAAAAAAATGAGTTTTATCATATTTCACAGAATGGGAAAGAAGAAGATGAGATCAGGAAATGGTTTTCTCTTGTGGATAAAACGGAAGAAGTACATAAGCATTTAACTTAAAAGAGGAACTCTTAAATTCCTCTGTAACAAGAAGGAGGGATTATTATGAGAGTAGCAGGCATATACGAAAAATGCCGGATTTACATTGAGTCACACGACAAATCTCTGCACAACAGGCCACGATTTCCCTGCATAACAATTTCACGCCAGACCGGAACCCGTGCTGATATCATTGGACATAAGCTTGTTGATATCCTAAACAGTTACTCGGATGATGACAAGACAGAATGGACATACTTCGATAAAAATCTTATCGAAAAAGTAATCGAAGATCATCATCTCCCGGCAATACTCACAAATATTATGGATGACGACAAAGTCCACAATCTGAAAAATATGGTTAATGAGATTCTCGGCAACCCATCCGGCCAGACATTTGTCAGGCAAATGTCGGAAACCATTTTACAGATTGCCAGACTGGGAAAAGCAGTGATTATTGGCCGCGGCGGAAATATAATTACATCAAAACTCCGGAATGTCTTTAATGTAAGGCTTGTTGCACCCGTTGAACTTCGGACACGACAGGCGCAGGAAGCATGTGAGTTAAGCAGTTATCAGGAAGCGCATGAGTTAGTTAAAAAAGAAGATGCTTCAAGGAGAAATTACATAAAAACCTATTTTCTAAAAGATATCGACGATCCCTTGCTATATCACCTGGTGATAAACACTTCTGTTCTGGATTATGATGAAACTGCGGAGCTCATAGCCGGTTCTGTTATGCGGAGATTCCCCGAGCTGTACTATCATTCGATAAATGATTGAAGCCGGTAACTCAGATTGAAGAGAGAGAAGATAGGTTTTCGATGATTGTGAACCGCGTAGGAACTTCATTTATGAAATTCTGAGAGTCATGGTTCTCAATCGGATTTATCCGATTGAGCAATATTCAAAGCCTGGTGATCTTTAAACTGTTTCAACGGTTTATCAGGATACTCAGGGTGGTAAAACCGTCTGCCTCCGTCAGATAAATTAAAACGGTTAAATGAGACTTGGGGTGTTTTTAACCTTTTTCTACGGGATAAAATCCCGTAGAGAACCACTGCGATCTTTCGCGGGTTCTCATTCAGATTGGTACTGAATCAAACCTGATTGTCCGGTGGTTCTCAATCGGACCTGCCTTGCTTGCCTCGTCTCCGACGAGTCGGAGCGGGCCGGACAGGCAGGTTTTATCCGATTGATAAATAAATCTCCCAGCCCTCCCCTTAACCGTTTTAACGGTTTACTTTTTGGGGATTAATTCATATAATTGTAAAAAAAAGGGAAAGGGATATGTCTCAACACTCATATAACAAACTCTGGATTCACTTTATCTGGGAAACTCAGGATAAACAAAAAGTTTTTACACCTGAAGCACGAACAATTATTTCCCGGTTTCTTTATGATTATTCTAAAGAGAAAAATATATTTATGAAAATTAATTGTGTAAATGCTGATCACGTTCATACTTTAGTTGATTTACCAACAAACCTTTCAGTGGAAGAATGTGTGAAATTGCTGAAGGGCTCATCCTCGTATTATATAAATAAAAACAGGGTTGTAAGAAATAAATTTTCCTGGGGTAAAGGTTTTGGATCTTTTTCTGTATCCGCTTCTCAACTAGATAATGTTGTAAATTATATCAAAGGACAGGAAGAGCATCATAGAATTAAAAGCTTTACCGAAGAATATCAGCTATTTATTAAGAAATACGGTATTGAATTTGGAATAGAAAACCGTTAAAACGGTTGACAAAGACTTGGGGTGTTTTTAACCTTTTTCTACGGGATAAAATCCCGTAGAGAACCACTGCGATCTTTCGCGGGTTCTCATTCAGATTGGTACTGAATCAAACCTGATTGTCCGGTGGTTCTCAATCGGATTTTATCCGATTGATAAATAAATCTCCCGACCTTTTCCTCTTAACCGTTTTAACGGTTTACCTTTGAAGGATTTATCTCTTTAATGAAAAAAACTCAGATATTTATAAAAAAGTACTGGGTCTGATATTGAAAACCGTCTACCTCCGGCAGATGAATTAAAACGGTTACGGAAGGATGGAAGTGTATTTAACCTTTTTCTACGGGATAAAATCCCGTAGAGAACCACTGCGATCTTTCGCGGGTTCTCATTCAGATTGATACTGAATCAATCTTGATTGTCCGGTGGTTCTCAATCGGATTTTATCCGATTGATAAATAAATCTCCCAATCTTTTCTCCTTAACCGTTTTAACGGTTTACCTTTTTTGAGATTAATTTATATAATTGAAAAAAAAGCAAAGGGATATCTTCTTTCAACACGCATATAATAAAAGCTGGATTTACAATATCAGGAAACTCAGGATGATAAAAACCGTCTGCCTCCGGCAGATAAATTAAAACGGTTAAATGAGACGTGGGGTGTTTTCAACCTTTTTCTACGGGATAGAATCCTGTAGAGAACCACTGCGAAAACACCCGCCTGCTCGCCTCGTCTCCGACGAGTCGGAGCGGGACGTCGAGGCAGGTCCCGTAGAGAATCTGCGAATGCTTCCCCGGTTCTTAGAACAAGATATTACTGAATTGTTATTTAAAGATTTGAGTCAATATTTGAATTCGCGGATGATTTTGTCCACACTTTCCTGTGAAATACCCTCACCGAATTTTGCGGGGGTTTTCTTTTCACTCTTGATTTCCGGAGGCCGGACTTCCTTTTTTACTGTGGGAACAGGTTTATCTTCAAAGTGAGGATTTCCTGCCCTGGCTCTCAACCGTTCTTCAATTTCCATCATAAAACTGCTTTTAACACCAAACTCTTTTAGTGCTGTAAATGATGTAACAGTTTTCCCGGGATTTACAGGATTTGTTTCAAATGCTAAGGCTTTTATATTCATCAGGTGTTTTGCTGTAATGTTATCTGAAATTATTGAACCGCCTATGGTTCCGGGTCCAAGTGTCATCGAAGGATCCAGTGCAGTTGTATAACCAATTGCGCCGACTGAAGCTACAGTATTTACAAGTATTCTGAAGGCTGGTTTTTCTAATGCAAATTTCATTATTACAGGCTCGTCGTTGGAGTGGATTACCATTGTATGTCCTATCCCTCCGAAATTAAGAAGATCGATGCACCTGTGACAGCCTTCCAGCCATCCGTCCGCAGTATAAAATGCAAGGATCGGTGATAGCTTTTCCATCGAAAGGGGTTCGGTTTTACCGACTTCCGTGCACTCAGCTATAAGCACTGTTGTATTTTCAGGGACATTAAATCCTGCATAATTTGCAATAAAGTTTGCCGACTGACCAACGACTGCCGGGTTAATTCTAAAATCTTTTTGAATAGCTTGAGCCAGTTTTGTTTTTTCATCTACATTAACGAAATAACAGCCCAGTTTTTTTGCTTCTTCGATAACTTTTTCCTTCAACGGAAGGTCAACAATCATTGCCTGCTCTGATGAGCATAGAGTTCCGTTATCAAAAGTAGTACCGTATATAATATCGGCCACCGCCTTTTTATAGTCGGCTGTGCGTTCAATAAAAGCAGGAACATTACCTGAACCCACTCCATATGCCGGCTTGCCTGAGCTGTAAGCTGCTTTAACCATAGGATTGCTGCCCGTAGCAAGAATAACGGCGATATTTTTATTGTGCATTAATTCTTCAGTACCTTCTATTGTGGGATCCGACAAACACTGAATTATTCCTTCCGGTGCTCCAGCGGAAACAGCGGCATCAGATAAAATCCTGAGTGCTTCAGCTGTACACTTTGATGTTCTGGGGTGGGGACTGGCGACAATTCCGTTCCTGCACTTTAATGATATCAGGACCTTAAACATTGCAGTAGAAGTAGGATTCGTGGAAGGTATAAGAGCGCAGACAACACCCATAGGCACAGCAATTTTTATAATCTTTCCGCTTGCTTCAATATCAACTATTCCGACAGTCTTCAGGTCTTTAATAGATTCAAAAACATTTTTAGTGGAGAACTGGTTTTTGATGATTTTATCCTCAATCTTGCCGAAGCCGCTTTCCTCAACTGCAAGCTTTGCCAGCTTCTCTGAGGCAGCATAACCTGCTTCAGCCATAGCCTTTATAATCTGGTCGACCTGAGGCTGTGAATAATGACTGAATGCAAGCTGGGCTTCTTTAGCCTTTGCGGCTAAAGCCCGGGCCTCCTGAATTGAATTTAGATCTCTGTCATAATTCATTTTTTTCTCTCAGAATTTCTTCGAATATATTGAATGGCTGATCAACAAACAATCTCAATTTAGAATGCTTTTCAGTTTTTCATAACCGGATTTACTTACGGGCAGTCCGGTTCCGTCATCAAGAAATAATTTATAGGTTTCCTTTTCAACAAGCTCTATCTTTTTAATATGGGGAATTGAAACTATGTAAGATCTGTGAATCCGTAAAAAATCCTCCGGTGAAAGATGTTCTTCAAAATACCGCATCGTTTTCTGCTTTAGCAGGTTTCCCTCTTTTGAACAGATCATCACATAATCATCCTGAGCTTCTATATAAATTACAGAATCAACAGGAATAATGTGAATTTTTGTCCCGTCTTTTATAACAATTCGTTCCAGATATTCCGCAGTTTCCTGGGTATGCTTTATGAGCTCTTTTACGATCTCACTATGCTGCGATTTATTTTTGAATAGCAGTTTCGCCTTTTCTAATGCTTCTTCAAACCTCTCGGATGAAAAGGGTTTTAGCAGGTAATCGGCTGCATTTACTTCGAAGGCTTTTATAGCATACTGATCATATGCTGTGGTAAAAATTATCACAGGGGGCTGATCCAAAAGTTCGAGCATTTCGAATCCGTTGAGCCGGGGCATTTGTATATCAAGAAAAACAAGGTCCGGGTTCAGTTCGTTTATCTTCTTAACTCCCTCAAATCCGTTTGAACATTCAGCGAGAATCTCAACGTCATTATGGACAGAAAGATATTTCCTGACTATCTGGCGCCCGAGAGTTTCATCGTCGATTATAATAACAGTTATTTTTTTATCCATAATACAAACTGGAAATCAGGGTTTAAATATAATGGAAGGAAATAAAAACAACCAGAATTTATGAGGCGATGCTGTTTTGCTGCGGAATAAAGAGTATGACTTTGAAGACCCCGTCCTCTTCTATCACCTCCATCAGGTCATTCTGATGATAAATTAATTTAAGCCGTTCACGAATATTTTTTAAACCTACACCTGTCCCTTTTTTGGATTTTATCTCAGGGTCATATGTGTTGGAAACTTCGATTTTCAAGTAACCGTTTTCACCCGAGCATCTTAACTTTACTTTGATTTTTTCAAGTGATTCGTAAACCGCATGCTTTATTGCATTTTCAAATAATGGCTGAAGCAGCATATTCGGAACTTCATGCTCCAGGCATTCCTGGGTTAAATCTTCTGTAAAATCGAACTTATCTTCAAATCTTATCTTTTCGATCTCCAGGTACAGCTTGATGTTATTAAGCTCATCTTTAAGCTTGTTTTTTTGTTGTTCATTGTTTGCAATTGTATATCGTAAAAATTCCGCAAGCTTCAGAATCATCCCCCTCGCTTTTTCCGGGTCTATAGTAGTAAGAGCGCTCATAGAATTTAAGCTGTTGAAAATAAAGTGAGGATTTATCTGAAATTTAAGCGACCTCAATTCAGCCTGAGTAACAAGGTTTTTCAGTTCTGCTTCATAAAGTTTTCTTTCCTGGAACCCGGAATAGTATATGATAAGGTAATAGAATGATGTAATAACAAAATAAATTAAAATCCCTATCAGGAAGCGCCAGGGAAGTGTTGTTATGAAAAAATTCACATAGGAGCTGTTAAATCCGAGTACTTCCCTCATAAAAAGATAACCGCTTAACAGCCATAATGATGCAACAAATAATGCCCCGATAATATGGTTAATGAGGATTTTATAAAAACTGGTATTCTCAAAAGAAATATAGCGGGTTGAGTACCAGAAACTTAGACCCAGCCCGCCCAATATTATATAGAAAACAATACTGTCGGCAAGGGCGGTGCTGGTATCAATTTTAAGAGCAAGGTTCAGCAGCAGGAAATTTATAATAATAACTATCAGCCAGAAAAGGAGGTAGAAGTAAAAATTCCTTGTACTGCTGAGTATCGGGTTGCTTTCCATTTATCAGATCAATATGTTTTAATTTCACCGCCGCCCATTATCACCACACCTTTAATTATAAGTGTGCTTTCCGGGTCGATCACCACGTTTGGCCCTCTCATTCCCTTATGTGAAAATCCGCCGAATAAAGGGAGTACATTTATTATAATATTCCATTCTTTAGGGACAATTAAAGTTGTTCCGCCAAAAATTGCTGTAACTTCAAGAACGTGTTTTCCGGGTGCCAGCTTGCACCTTGTCAGATCTATTTCAGATCCGCCAAAAATTGCAGTTATGTTTCCGCCCTGAAAATTGCTTGATGATATGAATTTATGTCCTCCCCCGAAAATTGCAACATCATCAAGCTTATCAGTATCTTCTGAATATCCTCCGGATGCATTAACAGTGCTGCCTTGTTCAGACGTCCCGGATTTATCAAAATAATGACCGTATCCGGATGAACCTCTTCTTTTTGTCAGTATATAAATACCCAGGGCGATTATTAATACCGAAAAAATTACTCCGCCGTTAATTGAAATCCATGGAAAGATCCTGGGCAGCATCCAGAGCGCACCAATTACTAAAAATATTAAACCCGCCCCTTTTTTCTCTGAATTTACAAGGAGAAGAATTCCAATAATAATCAGGACTGCAGGAAAAGAAAAAATTACATGGGGGATATCAAAGTATAAATAATTAAGGTTGTCGAGTAAAAATAATGCTCCTATTATGACAAGTACAAAACCGAGAAATATTCTGCTGTTTGTTTTACTTCTGTTCTCTACCATTTTATTTGCCTCTGTATAAAAGTTTTAGTTCACAGCCAAACATAATCCGAATTATTCCGGTTATAAATAATAAATAGGTGAATGACGGAAAATCACCGGTGAAAAAAAGTGTTTCAAATTCAAACTATTTTCTGAAAATCTGACACAATTATGTTTAAAAGTCCTGATATTTGGCTTAAATAGTAATAAAAACCTTAACGGAACATACTGGCACAAGTATTGAATCATTTGAATTGAAAATATTCGAGCTGTTGTTTGGCGACTACCTGCAGCTTCTTTATTGAAGAAGAAATTTTTGAATTTCCGGGTTAAACTCCTCAACAAACAACAGCTCAACCATTTTAAACCTTTGCTTATTCCACTTTAATTACCTCTCGAATGCGTCTTGAATACGTTTTGAATGCGTTTTGAATGCGTCATAATTACTCTATTCCTTAATATTTCCCCCTGCTCTGATTTATCTTATATCCTTACAATTCCCTTTAATTACAAACTTTTTTTTACTTATATTTATTTTTCGTATTCAGAAGACTTGGAAGAATATTGGTAAAAGAAAAAATACTTGTAACTTCAGCCCTTCCTTATGCAAACGGACCAATCCATTTAGGACATTTAAGCGGTGCTTACCTGCCTGCGGATATTTATGTCCGGTATAACAGGATGAAAGGAAATGATGTACTTTACATCTGTGGTTCTGATGAACATGGCGTCCCGATAACGATAAGTGCCGATAAAGAAAAAGTAAGCCCGAAGGTGATTATTGACCGGTATCATGAAATAAATAAAAAAGCATTTGAACAATTCGGGATAAGTTTTGATATTTACTCAAGGACAAGTTTGCCTGTTCACTACGAGACTGCCAGAGAATTTTTCCTGGAATATTACAACAGGGGGATCCTTCACGAAAAGAAATCGATGCAGTTTTATGACGAGGCAGTACAGATGTTCCTCCCTGACCGTTATGTCGAGGGAACCTGTCCCAACTGCGGCTATGAAGAAGCAAGAAGTGATGAGTGTGAGAACTGTGGTGCTTTGTACGAACCTTCTGAACTAAAGAATCCCAGAAGTAAAATCAGCGGCAAAACCCCGGTATTAAGGGAAACAACACACTGGTATTTTCCGCTGGGAGATTATCAATCCCGGCTCGAAGACTATGTGAATGTAAACAATAAAAATTTCGGCTGGAAAGAGAATGTTTTGCAATACTGCAGAGGCTGGTTCAAAGCAGGTCTGAAAGACAGGGCATACACGCGTGATCTTGACTGGGGTGTACCGGTTCCGCTTGATTCCGCTAAAGGAAAAGTCTTGTATGTCTGGTTTGAAGCTGTTCTGGGTTACATTTCTGCAACGAAAGAACTCTCTCAAAAACTGGGGAAAGAAAATCTATGGAGAGAATACTGGCAGGGTGAAAAAACCAAATATGTAGCTTTTATCGGAAAAGATAACGTAGTTTTTCACTGCATCATTTTTCCGGCAATGCTCATGGCATGGAATGACGGCGATAAAGCGAAGTACGTTCTTCCTCAGAATGTGCCTGCTAATGAGTTCTTAAACTTCGAAGGAAAGAAATTTTCCAAAAGCCGTAACTGGGGAATTGATGTAATTGATTTCCTTAAGTTATTTCCGGCCGATCCCCTGAGATATACTCTTGCCGCAAATCTTCCTGAAACAAGGGATACTGATTTTTACTGGAAGGAATTCCAGTTAAGAAATAACAGCGAACTTGCCGATATTCTTGGTAACTTTGTGAACAGGACGTTCACTTTTGTTCATAAACATTTTGATGGAAGAGTTCCTTCTAAAGGTAATATCGAAAAAATAGACCAGGAAATGCAGCAGCTTATTTCTGAATATCCGGCAAAAATCTCCGGGTTATTTGATTGTTACAAAATAAAAGACGGTGTTACAGAAATAATGAACCTTGCCCGGGCAGGCAATAAGTACTTTAATGATTCTGAACCATGGGTTACGGTAAAAAGTAACAGGGAACGATGTGCAACGACTTTAAATATTTGTCTTCAAACTATCTATACGCTGGCAGGTTTATTTTCCCCGGTAATTCCTTTTTCATCTGAAAAGATTTTTTTAATGCTTAATTCTTCCTCGGCAGGCTGGGATGAACTAGGTAAAGAGAACCTTAGAGAAGGACATACGCTTAATAAAACCGAAATTATTTTTCCCAAAATTGAGGATGAGGTCATTGAACAGCAAATTGATAAATTACGGGATAAGAGTGAACAGGACCGGAATAATGATCTGATCTCATTAGAGGATTTTGATAGAGTTAAACTAAAAGTTGCTGAAATTCTTGAGGCAATTAACGTGCCTAAAAGTAATAAACTTATTAAATTAAAAGTCAGGCTTGAAGACGGTGAGCGTCAGGTTCTTGCTGGTATTGCAAAAAGCTATAAAGCTGAAGAACTCATTGGAAAGAAAATTATCCTTGTCGCAAATTTGAAGCCTGCAAAGCTGATGGGACTTGAATCGCAAGGAATGGTTTTAGCTGTTGAAAATGAGAATGGAGAATTGAATATTCTTACTGTTGATCATAATGTTAAAAACGGAACACGGGCAAAGTAATTCAATGCATTTTATACAAATATTTTCCGGAGATGTAAGATGAGAAAAATATACATACCAATGTTTTTGTTATGTCTGTTTGCTGCAGCGTTTGCACAGCAGCCGCTTAACAAATTTACCCCTGCTTTGCAGACCAGGATTGATAATGCTTCTGCAGATGAAGAGGTTCTGGTTTGGATTTACTTTACTGATAAAGGAAATAATACTGATGCATATTTCAGTAATCCTCTTTCAGTGGTAAGTGAAAAATCACTTCAAAGAAGAGAAAAGGTTTTAGGTAAGTCTGCTCCGCTTACTGTAAAAGATATCCCTGTTAATCCGGGTTATCTTTCACAGGTTAAAGCGTATGGTTTGAATATAAAGTGGCCTTCCAGATGGTTAAATGCTGTCAGCGGAACAGTAAATAAATCTCGAGTAAATGAAATCGCATCCTTACCTTTTGTCAAAAAACTGGATATCGTATTTAAATTAAAAAAAGGATATCAGCCTGTAACCGACAAGAGTTTGATTCAGCAAAATCTAAGTAAAGTTCAGCAGCCTGAAGGAATTCATAGTTATGATTACGGCGCATCATATGACCAGCTGCAGCAGATAAATGTTCCGGCTGTACATGATATGGGATATACCGGTCAGGGTGTAACAGTTTGTCTTATGGATGCCGGATTCAGCAGATTGAGTCACGACGCATTCCAGTCTATGAATATTATTACTGCCTGGGACTTTGTTAACAACGATCCCAATGTCGGCAACCAGGCCGATTCCGGGGATGGTTCACACGGTACTGAAACCCTTTCTACCATTGGTGGATATGCTCCAGGTCATTTAATCGGTCCCGCATTTAATTCTTCATACATTCTTGCAAAAACAGAAAATACCGACAGTGAGACACCTCTTGAAGAAGACAACTGGATTGCTGCAATGGAATGGGCTGACAGTATAGGTGTTGATGTCACCTCAACTTCACTTGGTTACATTGGTTTTGATCCTCCATGGCAGAGTTATACCTGGATGGATATGGATGGTAACACTACAATTATAACCAATGGTGCGGATTATGCTACCCACCTTGGAATAGTGGTCGTTAATTCGGCAGGTAATGAAGGTTACGACCCATCTCATAATACTCTTGGTGCGCCCTCTGACGGAGACAGCGTTATTGCAGCCGGCGCAGTTGAATATTCAGGGAGCAGAGCTTCTTTCAGCAGTGTTGGTCCTACTGTTGACGGAAGACATAAACCGGATATTATGGCTTTAGGTTCAGGTGATGTAGTGGCTTCCCCTTATGATGATCATTCATATGACTATGCAAGCGGTACATCCTTCAGCTGTCCATTATCAGCTGGTGTTGCTGCTTTAATCTTATCTGTTAATCCCGGTCTTACACCTATGCAGGTAAGAGATGCAATGAGGAATACGGCTTCAAAAAGTAATAATCCTGATAATCTATATGGATGGGGAATCCTGAATGCCCTTGATGCGGTCAATTATTTTCCTACTCCAGTTGAACTTCAGTCATTTTCGGCTGCTGTTGTGAATGGAAAAGTTAATCTTGAATGGACTACAGCCACTGAAAAGAACAACCGCGGATTTGAAATTGAAAGAAAATCAGGTAATTCTGATTATCTGGCCATAGGTTTTGTACAGGGTGCAGGAACAGTAACAACGCCGAACCATTATAGTTTTGTTGATCGTGATAATACTAGAGGTCTTTTTACATACAGACTAAAGCAGGTAGACTTTGTTGGAAAATATACTTACAGCAATGAAGTTACGGTTGATGTTCCTGCTGCTTCAGATTTTGTGCTTGAGCAAAATTACCCGAATCCTTTTAACCCTTCAACAAAAATAAACTATTCAGTTCCAAATGGAGCCAGAGTAAAATTGATTCTTTATGATATACTGGGAAACCAGGTAAAAGAATTATCAGATGAATTTAAGGAAGCAGGTAATTATTCGTATATATTAAATGCTGATGGACTTTCAAGCGGTGTATACATTGTCAGGCTTATTGCAGGAACGACAAATAAGGTTATTAAGATTACACTTGCAAAATAGGTTTATGCCTGGAATGACGGGCTGACCATACCGGTTTACCTTGATTTTCAGGCAGTCTATAAATAGAATTACTGGCTAAAATAAAACAAATAAAAATAAGGAGAAATACTAGATGTTCCGCAGGGTCATATTACCTTTTGCTGTTTTGGCTACTCTTCTTCTGGGTTCCTGTGCACCAAAACATGCTGATATTGTAGTAGCAAAATTTGATGATGAACAAATAAAGATGAATGAGTTCGAAAGAATGTATGCTAAGAATTCAGGGAGTTATGAAAACGCAAAAGACGATAGTCTTTCACAGTTTAACAACTTTCTTGATCTATATGTCAATTTCAGAATGAAATTAAGAGATGCCTACGTTCGGGATTATGATTCCAATCCTGAACTGAATCAGGAACTTCAGGATTATAAGAAAAAGGTCGGAGTATCCTTTATTCTTCAGAAACAAATTCTTGAACCCGGATTGAAAAATCTGTATGATAGAAGAAAATATGAATTGCGTGTCAGTCATCTAATGATCAGACCTGATTCAACCGGTGATGCAGCTGCAGAGAAACGTGCCCTGGCAATCCTGGACAGTATTAAAAATGGCGCCGCATTCTCTGATATGGTAAAAAAATACTCGGATGATAATTATTCTAAAAATATAGGCGGCGATATTTATTATGTGACTGCCGGGCTTTTACCGCCTGAATTTGAAGACGCTGCATATGCAACCCCTGTTGGTGGTATTTATCCATCAGTGGTTCATACAAGATACGGCTATCACCTGATTAAAGTTACAGAAAAGAGGGAGAGAATCCCGCAAATTAGAGCTAGCCATATTCTCGTTAATTTTAATAACCCCGAAGGCAAAGTTGATACCGCCTATGCTAAAGCAAAAATCGATACGGTTATGCAGAAAATCAAAGCAGGTGAAGATTTTGCAAAGCTGGCTGAAGTATACTCAGATGATACAGGTTCAAAGAAGAACGGGGGCGATCTTGGTTATTTTGGCAGAAGAATGATGGTTAAAGAGTTCGATGAAGCAGCATTTAATCTTAAACCAGGTGAGATTTCAGATATAATAAAGACTAATTTCGGCTTTCATATTATAAAATTAACTGACCAAAAATCTGATCCAGGCTTTGATCAGGATAAAGAAGAACTGGAAAAAATATTCAAACAAACAAGATACCAGACAGAGTACGATTCCCTGATAGACAGACTGAAAGTAAAATATGGATTTGAGGTAAATAAAGATGTTTTAGCTAAAGTGCTCCAGAATTCTGATTCTCTCCGGGTTGGAAGCCAAATAAAAAATTATGACGAGATTAAAGATCAACCTTTATTGACATACAATAAAGTGGATACGATAAGCGTTCAGACTGCTGTAGACAGAATGAATTCAGAACGTGAATTTTCAAATAGGATGATTGATGGGAATATTCTTAAATCCGCCATTGATAAAGTTGTTGGTGACAGCCTGCTTGAAGTCGCTGCCACAGATCTTGATAAAACAGATACAGAATTTGCGGCTCTTATGGATGATTACCGTAATGGAATATATGTATTCAAACTTCAGGATGATGAGATATGGAGTAAAATAAACGCTGATAGTTCAAAGCTTTATGATTACTTTCTTAAAACACAGGATAAATATGTTTGGCCGGATAGAATTAACTTCAGCGAAATATTCTCTAAAAATGATTCGCTTATCCACATTTATTACGGTGAATTACAGAAAGGCGCTGATTTCGATTCGCTCGCAGTCAAGTATACAGAGCGTAATAATATGAAGCAGAAAGCAGGAAATTATGGACTGGTTTCCTTAGATTATTCTCCGCTTGCAACCAAAACAAATGAATTGCTTTCTCAACCCGGCAGCTATTCTGAACCATTCCCTTATACTGGCGGTTATGCAATTGTAAAACTTATTGCTAAAGACCCGGCACATCCAAAAACATTTGAAGAAGCAAAAGCTGAAGTCTCCGGAGCGTACCAGGAGGCTGAATCAAAAAGACTTGAAAAGGATTACCTGGACAGCCTTAAGAAGAGGTATGATCCTCAACTTTATTACGATAAACTTGAACAAGCGTTTAAAGATACGGAATAAAATATTTCTTTTGATTCTTACCGCAGTTGCATTAAGCAGCTGCGGTAAAGAATCTCCCAAAAAAGAATTCATTGCCAGAGTAAATGATTCATATTTTACGCAGGAGGATCTTACAGCGGTCGTTGATTCAGGTTACGGTAAAAATTTATACAGAAATGAAATAGTCAGAAACTGGATAGATAAAGAATTACTTTACCAGGACGCAGAAAATTCCGGAATATTAAATGATAAAGAATTTCTGCGTGTAAAAAATGAATCGGTCAAACAACTTGCAGTAACATTCCTGGTAAATAAATTATTTGATGAAGAACAGATAAAGATTGAACCTTCCGAAGTTAAAGAGTATTTTGATAAAAACAGGGATAATTTTAAGCTGTTTCATAATGCTTTCCTTATAAACCTTGTTCAGTTCGATGATGAAGATAAGGCAATAGAGTTCAGGGATAAAGCTTTTAATCATGGGTGGGATAATTCAATCGAATCATTTAGATCCGATTCCAATATTGTCTATAATGAAAATTCTAATCTTGTTTACGAATATGAAATTCAGCCGGCCGATCTATTTCGAATAATAAGAGAACTTCTTCCGGGAGAAATAAGCATAGTGATCAATGATGGCATGGGTAATTATTTTATTGTCCAGCTGCTTCAGAAATACGGCAGGGGCAGTATTCCTCCTTACGAAATAATTAATGAGCTTGTACGTGACAGGTATGTTGCTTTACAGAAGGAACAGTTTATTAAAAATTATGTTAAAGAATTGTATTCAAAAAATGATATAGAAGTTAAATAGGTGTTAAATGAAACTTAAGATTCTGGCAATATTAATTTCACTCGCAGGTGTTTGTTATGCCCAGGATGTACTGGATAAAATTGTTGCAGTAGTAGATAATGAGATAATAACAGAAAGTGAGCTCGATTTCCAGACAAATCTGCTTGCTTCAAGATATGGGGTTTCACCCGATTCGCCGCAATTAAAGAAGCAGACGTTAACCTCAATGATTGAAGAGAAACTTGCTTATGCTCAAGCTAATCTTGATTCGATAGAAGTGACCGACGACGAAATTGACAAAAGGATTGATTATCAGATTCAATTGTTTATTCAGCAGTATGGGTCGAAGGAACGTGTTGAACAGGTCTATGGAATGAGCATTGAAAAAATCAAACATGAATTAAGAGACGATGTCAGGAAAAACCTTATGGTTCAGAAACTTCGTGAGAAAAATTTTGGTACGGTGGAAGCAACGCGGCATGATGTCGAAGATTTTTTCAATACCTACAAAGATAGTCTTGGTGTAATTCCTGAAAAGGTGAAAATAGCCCATATATTTCGTTCTCCCAAATCATCATCCGGAGCTAAAGAAAAAGCAAAAGAGTTTGCTCAGGCTGTTCTGGATTCTATTAAAAACGGAACTGATTTTGGAGAAATGGCGAAGAAATATTCTGATGATCCCGGCAGCGCCAAAGACGGCGGGGACCTTGGATTTGTAAAGAGAGGTGTGTTTTATCCTGAGTTTGAATCAGCAGCATTTGCTCTTCAGCCAGGTGAAATTTCGGGGATAGTAGAATCTCCTGTAGGATTTCATATTATTCAGCTTATTGAAAAAAGGGGAGAGTCGATCCATGCCCGGCATATTCTGATAAAGATTAAAGCTGATGAAGATGCTGACCTGAAGTCGATCGATTTCCTTACCGCCCTAAGAGATAGCATAGTTAAGGGTGATAATACTTTTGCTTCCAATGCCAAGAAGTACAGTGAAGATAAAGATACGGCTCCTTTCGGAGGGGAGCTCGGAACTTTTTACATAAACCAGCTTGATAAGAGTGTACTTGATGCAGTATCCAATCTTAAGCCCGGGGATATCAGTTTTCCCAAAAGATATGAGTATTCAGCCGGTAATTATGGCTATCATATAATTTATCTCGAAGAAAGAACGCCGCAGCATGCTCCTGATCTCAATAAGGATTATGCAGATATTAAAAAACTTGCCGACGAATATAAAAGACAGAAGAAATACCAGGAATGGATAGAAAGTCTTAAAAGTAAAATCTATTACGATATCAGATTATAATAACAATAAAGGATTTGAATTTGAAAGAAGCAGGTGAAGGAGATGTTCAGTTAGTTGATAAGCTGAATGCAAAAGTAAAACAGACAAAAAAGGAAATAGGTAAAATAATTGTCGGCCAGGAAGAGATAATAGATCAGCTTCTTATTTCTCTTCTTTCACGCGGACATTGTCTTCTTGTTGGAGTACCGGGACTTGCGAAAACACTTCTTATAAAAACACTCGCTGAAGTCATGGATCTTAAGTTCAGCCGCATCCAGTTTACTCCTGATCTGATGCCGGGCGATATAACTGGTACTGAATTGGTGGAAGAAGACCCGGTCTCAAAGAGAAGAAATTTTCGCTTTGTTGAGGGGCCTATATTTGCCAATGTAATTCTCGCTGATGAAATAAACAGAACCCCTCCTAAAACCCAGGCTGCGCTTTTAGAAGCAATGCAGGAACACAGAGTAACAACGGCGGGGGTAACAAAAGTTTTAACTGAACCGTTCTTTGTACTGGCAACTCAAAATCCTATTGAACAGGAGGGTACTTATCCTTTGCCGGAGGCGCAGCTGGATAGATTTATGTTCAATCTTTGGCTTGATTATCCTTCATTCGAAGAAGAAAAAAAAATTGTTCAGACAACAACCAGCGAATACAAAGCAGAACTGTCAAAAGTAGTGTCGGGAGAAGAAATAATTTTATATCAGGATCTTGTCAGAAGAGTCCCCGTTTCAGATAATGTAATTGAATTTGCTGTAAAAGCCGCAAATCTCACTCGCCCTACAAATGGTTCTTCACCCCAATTTATCAAAGACTGGATAACGTGGGGAGCGGGACCGAGAGCCTCGCAATATATGATTATGGCTGCCAAAACCCGCGCTGTAATTAATGGAAGGTATACACCGAATATCGATGATGTTAAATTTGCAATGACACCGGTTCTGCGTCACCGCATTATAACAAACTTCAGTGCAGAAGCAGATGGAATTACCTCAGTGGATGTAATTCAGAAACTTGTAAAAGAGCTGGATTAATCATATCTGTTTTCTGTTTAATTATTCACCAGGGAAACCCCAAAATTCCCTCCTGTTTCATAACCGGATAAGACTGAACCAAGGAAGTGTGCAGAGCGTATGTGGAGCGTATGTGAGAATGGAATGAAACATATGATTCAGCTAAATTTAGTTAGCACAATGTTGTATAATAAAATATACACTCAATTCAAGCAGCAATATATTCTTATTCACTGTCAACATAATTTGGAGTGGATTGCTATTATATCAAGAAGGGTACTATTTAAGCTTAAGGGAAAATGTCATTATCACGAAAAGTAATAACAGATGTTGAATCAGAAGACCGGTTCGGAATATACTGTACTATCAATTTCATATATCTAATTCTGCATTTATTATTCTTCTCTTTTTGATTTACCTTCTTCGCGGAATTGGATTAGGATTAATATCTCTCATGGTTGTTATTCTGATTTTGATAATAGCCGCCGCACTATTCAACCTTACATTTTTCTTGTCCTGGTAAAAGAGGAGCGATACGACGGATTGTAATTTACTTCATAATTATCCCTTTGCCTCCGGGTGCCGGTTATTTTATTTTCAAAGACACACTCGCTTTTGAAACGGCGCTTATGCTGCTTCTATCTATACTGCTATCTTATCAAGCATGCAGTTGACAACTTGATTAGAGAGTTTAACTGGACGCAGCAGCTTATGAGACAAAAAGAAGAATCGGAACAAAGAAGGAAGGACGAATTGTCATTGTAAGTGACAGTACATGAAATTATAATCGTGCAATCTTATAATTCTTAAATGCAAAATAAATCTCCTTTGCAGCAGTCTTAATTACTGATGCAGTTGGTACTGCCAGCAGCATTCCTAAAACACCAAACAACTGGCTTCCTGCAATGATTAAAAGAATAATAATGATTGGATGCATATCAACACTTTTTGAAAATATGAAAGGCTGTACGAAACCATTATCCAGAGTATAGGTGATGATCACAAGCAGAATTATAAAAGGAGCGAGTGACAAATCACCTGTTTGTATTACAGCAACTATTAAAGCCGGAATCCCGCCGATAACCGGTCCAAAATAGGGAACCAGGTGACCAAATCCGGCAATTACCCCGAGGGGTAAAGCATTGTTGACTCCGATGAAGTAAAGTCCGAGTCCCATTACAGTTCCTACAAAAGTA
This sequence comes from uncultured Ignavibacteria bacterium, assembly GCA_963743325.1. Classification (GTDB taxonomy): domain Bacteria; phylum Bacteroidota; class Ignavibacteria; order Ignavibacteriales; family Ignavibacteriaceae; genus DATFVA01. Next base: position 180,143 of record CAVUOZ010000012.1, on the reverse strand, counting down.
GCATCAAAAATCCAGGCACGTACAAATCTTCCAAGCTGAATACTGACTTTTTTCAAAATCCAGTAAGACATCTCAAAATAATTATTAGGAATCATATGGAGTATATTCTTCATAATTTTTCTGCTGTCTTTAACAAGAAAGAAAGTTATGAACGGAATAATAACAATCACAAGAACAACAGAAACGATTCCCGTTAGTAATTCTGACACTGTATCGAAGGAATTAACAAATTGTGATGATATGAAATCTTCCAGGTTGTGTGACAATTGACCGGGCTTAAAGAAGGGAAAAAGCCTGTATAATTCGGCTTCAAACTGAATCAATTGATCGTGAAGAGAAAATGACTGAAGCATCTGCATCAGTTCATCCATCTGGATGATGAAATTTGGAATTATAAATGAAAGAATAACATATAAGGCGAATCCTGTTGTTCCGAAAATTATTAATGTTGCCGATAACCGGTTGAAACCTTCTTTCTCAAGCATTCTTACAAATGGATTGAAAATAAATGCCAGCAGAATGGAAAAAATCAACATTAAGAAAATGTCAGAAAGAAGAAATACCGATATTAAAATCAGTGCAGCAACAAATATCCAGATCGATAATCGTGTAATTAGTTTTATGCTTTTCTCGGTCATTTATGCTTTACCGGTAATCTTAATAGAAATCAGTTTATTCCAAAGAAAGCTTAGATATCGCTGACAGCTTCGACCCTTCGTATGCCCGGCACTTCGCGCATTAAAGCTCTTTCAATACCTGCCCTGAGGGTCATCACCGAAAGTGGACATGATTTACATGCACCCGTTAGTCTTACTTTGACAATTCCATCTTCACTGATTCCGATAAGTTCCACATCACCGTTGTCTGCCTGCAGGTAAGGTCTCATTTTTTCCAGTGCCTTCAGTACTTTTTCATTCATGAAAATACCGCGATAAAAATTTAATCATCACTATCCAGAATTATTTCCACTCTGGAATCAGACTGTAAATTTCTCTTATCTACCTCTTTCCCAAGGTTTTCAGCAATTTTCATTATAGCATCGGCTTGTTCCGAATCAGGCATATCATAAACTATTGGTATTCCTTTATCGCCGCCAATCCTTATCCGAGGATCAATAGGAATGCCACCCAAAAAGGGTGTTTCCGTTGCTTTGGCAAGCTCCATACCTCCGCCACTTCCAAAAATATCGTATTTTTTACCTGTATCCGGTGCAATAAAGTAACTCATATTTTCCACAATACCGAGAACCGGAACATTCACTCTGCCAAACATTTTCAATGCTTTTCTTGCATCTATGAGGGAAACTTCCTGAGGTGTAGTCACAATAACTGCGCCGGTTAAAGGAATTGTCTGAACCAGGGTCAATTGAATGTCGCCTGTCCCGGGGGGCATATCAAAAACAAGATAATCAAGCTCATCCCAATCGACATCAGTCATAAATTGTTTAACTGCGCCGCTTGCCATGGGTCCTCTCCATATGACGGGAGCATTATCATCAATTAGAAATCCAATAGAGATTATTTTAATTCCATAGTTTACAAGCGGTATCATTTTCATTGTATCGCGGCTCTGGAAAATTTGCGGTTTTTTATTAATGCCAAGCATTAATGGAATGCTTGGTCCATAAATATCTGCATCTATAATTCCGACCTTTGCTCCCTTTTTTGCGAGAGCAACAGCGAGGTTTACAGCGACGGTGCTTTTACCGACTCCGCCTTTTCCGCTGGCTACTGCAATTGTGTTCTTTACTCCCGCAAGGATCGCATCTTTTTTCGGATCTTTGTGTGAAGTTACTTTCGACTCGAGATTTATATCAATTTTCTTCAGATCTTTAAATTCATTTTTTATAGCGGCGGTAAAACTTGCCTTCATCCTGTCCACATCAATTCCGGCTGGAACTGAAATGGTTAAACTTAATTTGTTTCCTTTGCTTTCATATTCTTTAATTGAATTAAGAATAAGGAAATCAGTACTGATCTCTTTATCACCAATTCGCTTTAAGGTACTGAGAATTTCACTTTTGGTAATGTCGGCCATTAAAACACCCGGATTTCTTTTGAATTAAAAAACAAACTTAGCAAAAAAATGGTTCAGATTGAATGAAGAGTGAGGTGAGTAAGCTTACAATTTTGATTTTGAATAATTCCCAGCAGCCTTGATAGTATGATTCATCAGCCATTCCTGTGAATCAACTCTCTTTGCATCCGGATCAATCTCCATTTTGTGGTATTTCATATCAGGAAAAAGGATCCTTGCCTTAATATTATCTTTCAGAGTAGCTTTTATCAGTGTTCTGTTTATTTCGTCTTTAAGTTTCCGGTCTTCAACGGGGAATGAAATTTCTACCCTCCTATCAAGATTACGCTGCATAAAATCTGCACTGCTTAAGTATATTTCTTCTGCTCCGTTATTATAAAAATAATATACTCTGCTGTGTTCAAGGTACCTGCCGACAATGCTTATTACTTCAATATTCTCACTTAAATCCTTTACGGCCGGGATAAGACAGCAGATTCCTCGTACGACTAGTTTTATTTTTACTCCCGCACATGATGCTTCATACATTGCACTAATTAATGCCGGATCAACAACTGAGTTTAACTTAAAGAAAAGTTTTCCTTCTCCGCCTCCTTTAACATTTTCTATTTCCCGGTTAATCATCGAGATAAATTTTTCCCTCATATCTATAGGGGCTACAATCAGTTTTTTGAATTCGGCCTGCTTACTGTAACCAGTCAGGTAATTAAAGATATCCGCAACATCGGTACAGATGTCCTCATCATCAGTAAAATATCCCAGATCAGTATATATTTTTGCGGTTACGGCGTTATAATTTCCGGTTGAAAGGTGTACATATCTTTTAACTCCTTCCGTTTCCTTTCTAACCACCAATGTCATCTTAGCATGGGTTTTTAACCCGACCAGACCATAAACCACGTGAACCCCAACCTTCTCAAGTTCCCTGGCCCAGAAAATATTATTTTCTTCGTCAAAACGGGCCTTAAGTTCTACGAGTACGGCAACTTGCTTGCCTCTCTCGGCAGCTTCAATTAAATATTTAATTATTGGTGAATTTGGTCCAACGCGATAAAGAGTTTGTTTTATAGCGAGAACATCAGGATCAATGGAAGCTTGTTTAATAAAATCTATTACAGGGGAAAAGGAATGATATGGATGGTGAAGTAAAATATCTCTTTGTTTAAGGAGGGTAAATATATCTTCATCATCGTCAAACGCTTTTGGGATTGCAGGGTAATAAGGTCTGAATTTGTGCTGATGCAGAGGCAGATCGTATAAGGTCATTATATCACTTAATCCAAGCGGTCCTTCTAATACATGAACATCTTCCGAAGTTATCTGCATGTTTTCCATCAATGTCTCGAGCATGAATTCAGGCATTTTAGCCGCAACTTCAAGCCTGACGACTTTACCGAACCGGCGCAGTCTGATATGTTCTTCAATAACACTTAAAAGATCATCTGCCTCGTCTTCCTGAAGTTCAATATCTGTGTCTCTTGTAATTCTGAATCGATGTGCTTCAATTATTTCCATTCCGGGAAACAAAAGCTGCAGATTAGCCTTTATAAGATCTCCTACCCACAAATACCTCGCGCTAAAATTTCCATTAGTCTGAATTTTTTTATCAGGATTAAGGATAGTATCGATTCTTAAAAGTCTCGGCAGTATACTGGGTACTTTAACTCGTGCAAAATGATTTTCTCCATTTGGCTTTCGGACAAGGATAGCAAGGCTAAGACTTAAATTGGAAATGTAGGGAAAAGGCCTGCCCGGATCAAAAGCAAGAGGGGTGAGAACCGGAAATATTTCTTTTTTAAAGTATTCAGTTAACCCGTTAATTTCCTCTTCAGTTAGGTTTGAATAGCTGCAAATATCAATTTGATTCCTTCTCAGATCTGGTACAACCTGGTTCATCCAGAGATCCAAAACCTGGTCTAACATTGGTTTAAGGCATTTCTCAATTTTTCTAAGCTGCTCTCTCGGTGTGAGTCCATCTATAGAAGGTTCCAGTACATTAGCTGCAATCTGCTCTTTCAGACCGCTGATTCTTATCATATAGAATTCATCAAGATTAGTATGGAAGATTGAAATGAATTTTACTTTTTCAAGCAGCGGCAAAGCTGGGTCCAGTGCTTCTTCAAGAACACGTCTGTTAAATTCTACCCAGCTTAAATCCCGGTTAAAGAAAAACTTCGGGTCTTTATACTTTTTTAGGAGCTCTTTAGCGGTCATTTTAATCAATCTTTACAAATTAACCAAATAATATAGTTGATTATAAGCATAATATCGCAGGAAAAATAAATCAAAAAGCATTCCTTTTAATGATATTACAATTTTTGATAGAATCAATGGGAAATTCAATTTTATAACCTAAGCAGGTAAATTTTTCTGCAAGGTTGAAGAAAAGAGGTTTGCGTTCGTCTCCTCTTTAGAAATTAAACCCGTGCATTTACTTTTTCTTCCTGGAAGATTTTTTGGAATTCTTTTGGTTTCCTTTCCTTCCAGCTTCCTTTATGATAGGCATAACCTGCTATGAGAGGCATTGCGATGGTTGCTTCAGAGTAAACCATCTGTTCTGAAGAAGTGGAAACTTTGCCCCAGGAACTTGCTTCTTTAAGGGTGGAACTTGAAAGTGCACCGTCTCTGACATCTGCAACAGTGATCTGAACGGCATATTTATGCATCGGGGCATCTTCTTGTAAAATATCAGCAGCTACAACTATATCCTGTGTAAAATTTTTAGGAACTCCGCCGCCAATCATAAAGATACCCGTTTCTTTTGAAACGAGTTTGATTTTTGTGAGTTCAAGAAAGTCTTGTGCCGAATCGATTGAAACATGTTTTCCGGGATTTTCTGTCTGGTGAATTATAAATCCGAATCCTGCAGAGCAATCTGAAAAAGCAGGGACAAAAATAGGCACGTTTTTCTGATAGCAAGCCCAGATTACAGAATCATCTACTTTAGGCCCGCCATTAATTTCAAGGTACTTCCCGAATTCCCATAATAATTGACGCGATGAAAACGGTTTCGGTTCGAGATTATTAAATATTTTAGCACATGTATCATCACAAATACGCAGCTCATCCTCATCAATATATGTATCATATATACGGTCAATATGAAGATTCCTGAGAAGGTTATCATCACTATTCGGATTCCCGATATAATGTTTAAATCCTAGAGCTTCAAAGAAATCCTGGTCTACCATAATAGCACCCGTAGACACTATTGCATCAACCATGTTATTCATTACAAGGTCATAGACCACCTTCTTAAGGCCTGCACTGAAGATGCTCCCGGCCAGCGTGAGTATTACAGTACAGTCTTTATCCTTCAGCATTGTATCATAAATTTTTGAGGCACGGTTTAAATCTCTTGATGAAAAAGCCATATGTTCAAAAGCATCCACAAGTGAAACCACATTATGTTTTTTAATGTCAATATGCTGAATTACTGCTTTAAGAAAATCTTTTTTGCCCGGCATTGTTATCTCCTAACCCGGTTATATTCTATTAAAATAATTATCAAACGAAAAAAGTAATTTTAATCAAAGAAATCAATAAAACAAGCTGCAGTTATTACCGCAATAATATCAGAACTTATTCTTTAAATAAAATTAATCAAAAGAAAATTTTGGCAACTCTTAAAATTCCCTGTTTCCAGGGTACACGATGAGAAATTCCGCTTTGGTTTTTAAATTCATTAAAATGTGAAAGGTACCAGGTGTAATTTCTTACCAGTGCATCTTTATTCGAAAATTTAGGTTTATATCCCAGTTTAGTTTCAGCTTTCTCAATTGAAACGAAAGAATCTTTGGAAGCTGTCTCATATACCCATTTATAAAGCGGTGAAAGATTGAGTGCTTCAAGTAACCGCAGAGTCAGGATGATGGGTTTTTCAGGCAAACTTGCTATTTTTTTATTAAATCCGGCCGTATCAAGTACAGCCTGGTAATCTTCCCTCATAGTAGTAAACTCCTTAGCCCCGATATTGAAAGTATCATTCACTTTCTCTTCAGGAAGAGTAGCACATAAATAAATAGCATCACAAAGATCCTCAACATCCAGGAGCTGGTAACGGTTCTTGCCATTACCTATCATTGGAAAACCTTTACCATCTTTTGCCCAGTCATACAATAGGTCAAATACTCCAAGCCGTTCAGGGCCAATAAAAGATTTTGGTCTCAGGATCGGAACGCACATTCCTTTTTTTCTGTAATTAAGACATTCTTCTTCCGCCTTTATTTTTGCTTTACCATATGGACCGACTCCATCCAGTTTATCGTCTTCCTTCAGTGGATGATGATCAGGAATTCCGTAGACTGCTGTAGAAGAAATATGGATAAATCTTTTCACATTATGTTCTGAAGCTTCCTCGAGAAGGTTCCTGGTTCCTTCGATATCTGTTGAAAATATATCTTCCGGTTTATAGAGCGGCAAAGCGGCAGCTGTGTGAACAACTACATCCACTCCCTTCATTGCTTCTTGAACATCACTTTTATTCCTTATATCGCCTTTGATTTTATGAATTTTATCATTCATATCGGGGTAGTCAAATTCGACAATATCAAGAGAAACAATATCCTCACTGCGTGAGTGTAAGTGACGAATAAGATTTATTCCTAAAAAGCCGGCCCCGCCGGTTACAAGAAATTTCATTTTTTATCCAGTTTTTTGATAATAACCTATAAAAGTAACAAAATTGAAAAAGGTTTCAAATACTGAATGTGATTATATATCATTATATTGATATAAAATGACCATTAAATTATGTTTCAATATGAATCTGAAATTGAAAACAGATAAAAAAGATTACCCGGTATTCGGATTTTCAATGTCTCTGATTCTTCATGCTTTGATATTTACATCCGCTGCTATTATTATGAATTCATCAATTGAAGAAGCCATTGTAGTTTCACCATATATTCAGATAAGCATGATGGAATCCCGGTTTGAATTACAATCATATAGACCGGAAAAGGAAAGAAGGAATGAAAAACAGGAAGTGACTGAAAATGCAGCAGTTTCCAAAGAGAGCAAAGAAATTCCTGATAGGGAATCCGTACAGAATTCAAGTGAGTCGCTATTCTCTGATTTCTCGGAAAATCCGGGAGACACTTCTGAATTAAATCAGATTTATAAAGAAAATACTCTTGACGTTTCATTAAAATATCCTTCAGGCTGGATGTACATCGATCAGAATGTAAAAAATATGCTTGACGGGGTTACTTTCTGGACAACATCTGCCGGTTATAATCCACCGCCTTATGTTCATATAGAAGTTCACGATAAAGATATCTTTAATCCTAAAAGGTTTCAGCATAGGTATAAAACAAGGAACTATACTGCTTATTATAATGATCCGGAAGCGCTTGAAGGACAAATCGCGCAAATTATTTATATTAGAACCAACATCGAAAAAGATTTTAGTTTAAAACTTATTATGAAAGGTGAAGAAGCTTTCAGGAGATTTCAACCTGTTTTCTTTGGAATGGTGAAATCATTTAAATACGGAAATCGTTTTTTTTAATCAATTTATTTAACGGAGGAATCATGAGACTCAGAAACTTAGCAGGTTTGTTCGCGCTATCAGTGTTGGTTTTTACTTTCACTAAAACTATTTATTCACAGGACCAGTTTGAAGGTAAGGTGACAATCAATGTTTATGATGAGGGTAAAGCTCATACAATGGATTATTTTGTAAAGGGTAGTAAGATCCTTTTTGATGCTAAGGAGGAAGGGCAGGAGGGTAAGGTTGTAATGGATCCATCAAACGGACAATTTATGATAATTATGCCCGAGCAGAAAATGTATATGGTTATGCAAATGCCGGATATTAAAACGAAATCAGAAACATCAGAAAAGGTAGATGAGAGCAATTTTAGCAGAACGGGTGAAACTAAAGAAATTCTGGGACATACTGCTGAGAAATGGATATACAAAGATGGCGACGACCAGGGTGAGGCATGGATGACAAAAGAAATAGGAGCCTTCAAATTGTTAGATAATCCAATGCAGGAAAATAAACCGAAGTGGCAGAAGGAAATTGTGGAGGCAGGTTATTTCCCGCTCGAAGTTTATAATAACGGCAAAAAAGTTTATGAAGTAACAGGTATCGAGAAAAAATCTCTCGATGAATCTATGTTTGAAGCACCCGCAGACTACAAGAAGATGGATATGCCGACAATGCAGAAATAAATTTATGTAATAAAAGCCCCTCTGAAGTGGTCATGAGGGGTTTTTTATGTAGATGCCGTATTATTCAATATGTACGAGGTAATACCGATTGAAAGAGGGCGAGCACAGCGAATGCATAAAAGTGTGGGTCTTTTTCTTTACCTGAAAAAGGAAAATTCAGGCAGAAGCATTACGAAAAATCTTGACTTTTTTGCACATTAAGATTAACTTTCCTCTCTTTATTAGAAATGATTGCAGGTTTCGGAGGTAAAAAACGTGAAACAGGAAAAAATGACGCCTTTTATTAGTACTGAAGAGGCTGATAGAAAATGGTACATTGTTGATGCTACCGATCAGGTATTGGGAAGACTTGCTACCCGAGTGGCCAGAATAATACGAGGTAAAAATAAGGCTATATTTACACCTAATGCTGATACAGGTGACTTTGTTGTTGTTATAAATGCCGGCAAGGTTAAAGTAACCGGCAAAAGAGAATTATTGAAAACTTATTCACATTACTCCGGTTACCCTGGTGGATTAAAGACCAGGTCATTTGAAGAAATGATGGCTAAAAAACCTGAATTCGTTATTGAAAATGCGGTTAAAGGAATGCTGCCTAAAAACCGTCTTGGGAGAAAGTTGATAAAAAAATTAAAAGTTTATGCCGGCGAGTCTCATCCGCACCAGGCTCAAAGACCTGAATCAATTAGTTTAACGGAGAAATAATGGCTGATACTATTTATATAGGTAGAAGAAAAACATCGGTTGCCAGAGTAATTCTGAGAAACGGTAATGGAAAAATAACTGTTAACGGGAAAGAATTTGAACAGGCATTCCCCCAGTTACTAAGCAGAGAAGACATTCTTAATCCGTTTAAGGTAACTGAAACTATGGGAAGTTATGATGTGCTGGTTAATGTTCAGGGCGGCGGAACTACGGGACAGGCGCAGGCAATAAGATTAGGGATTGCAAGAGCATTAACAGAGTTGAATCCCGATTTTCGTCCGGCTCTAAAGAAGGAAGGATTTTTAACAAGGGATCCCAGAATGGTTGAGCGTAAAAAATACGGCAGACCAAAAGCGAGAAAAAGATTCCAATTCTCTAAGAGATAATTTTTTCCCGGATTTACTTCCGGAAATTTTAAGAATTAGAAAAACTAGTTAATTATTTATTAATCAAACATACTTTCTGATTTACCTCCTGTGTCCGTCAGATGACGGATGAAAGGTAAAATGGACGAAAGTAGAAGTTCCCGTAAAACGGGAAATAAACAGGAGACAATATGAAAAAGCTGGATCTTACGCAGCTCATAGAAGCTGGTGCACACTTCGGTCATTTAACACGCCGCTGGAATCCTAAAATGAAACCCTATATCTTCATGGAGAAGAACGGGATTCATATAATCGATTTAAAAAAAACACAATCAATGCTTATTTCCTCGGCTGAAAACCTTTCCCGCCTGGTTTCTGAGGGGAAGAAAGTTCTTTTTGTGGGAACCAAGAAACAGGCAAAAGGAGTAATAGAAAGCGAAGCTAAACGTTGTGATATGAACTGGGTAAGCGAAAGATGGCTCGGCGGAATGCTGACTAATTTCGCTACCATAAGGAAAAGCGTTAAAAGATTGAATAATATCGAGAAACAGGAAACTGACGGGACTTTTGATAAAATTACAAAAAAAGAGAGACTCTTTTTGACACGTGAAAAAGACAAACTGAAAAAAGTTCTTGAAGGCGTTGAATCGATGAACAGGCTGCCCGGTGCATTATTTGTGGTTGATATTAAGAAAGAGTCGATAGCAGTTAAAGAAGCGTTGCGGCTTAATATTCCGGTTTTCGCTATAGTTGATACAAACTGTGATCCTGATCCGATTGATTATATCATTCCCGCCAATGATGATGCAGTAAACACGATTGAGTTAATCGTAAAATTTATGGCTGACTCAGTAATCGAAGGTGTGGCGAAAGCAAAAGAAGTAAAAGCTGAGGAAGCTGCAGAGAGAGAAAGAGTTAAAAAAGAAAAAGAGCATGAATCTTCCGTTGAAAAAGAAGAATCTGCCTCTTAATAATTTTAATTGAAAGGGAAGTTATAATGACAGTTACTGCTCAACAGGTAAATGAATTAAGACAGAAAACCGGTTCCGGTATGATGGACTGCAAGAAGGCTTTGATTGAGGCTGAGGGCGACATGTTGAAAGCCATTGAAATTCTCAGAAAGAAAGGACAGGCAGTTGCTTCTAAAAGAGCTGAGAAAACCGCAGGTGAAGGATTAATATTAGCCAGAATTTCAAATGATAAAAAATCGGGAATAATCGTAGAAGTCAACTGTGAGACAGATTTTGTAGCTAACAGTGAAGACTTTGTAAATTTTGCGAATCTTGTTGCAGAGAAAGCTGCGGAGACTTCTCCTTCGTCGGCTGAAGAATTTGTAGAAAAAAATCCGGAGATCAAAAATAATCTGAACGATGTTATGGGCAAAGTCGGTGAGAAAATTGAAATTTCACGTCTTGCTGCTGAAAAAACCATTAATGGAATCGTGGTTGATTATATCCATCCCGGTTCAAAGTTAGGTGTCATGGTTGTTTTTGATAATGCATCAGGCAGAACCTCTGAAATTTCAGGGATTGGAAAAGATATAGCAATGCAGGTAGCAGCAATGAGGCCAATTTGCGTCTATCGTGAAGAAGTACCAAAAGAATTGATCGAAAAAGAAATAGAAATTTATAAAGAAGTTGCACGCAAAGAGGGGAAACCTGAACAGATTCTGGATAAGATTGCACAAGGCAAAATGAATAAATATTATCAGGAAAATTGTCTTATTGAACAGGCTTATATTAAAGATAATGCCAAATCGGTTGGTGATTTATTGAAGGAATTTAACACTAAATATAATTCTGATGTTAGGATAGATCACTTCCGCCGTTTTCATCTGGGCGATGAGAATAAATAAAATCAGTTATTACAACGAAGGTCTTAAATATTTTAAGACCTTTTTTTATATTTAAACCGAAATTCTTAAAAGACTCAAATAATTTATCGAAAGAATTTAATTGTGAATAAGAAATTGAAATATAAAAGAATTCTGCTAAAACTTAGCGGGGAATCCCTGATGGGAGAAAAAGGATTTGGAATAGATCATAATGTACTTGAATTTTTTGCTGAGGAGATTAAAAAAGTACACGATATTCAGGTTCAGCTCGGAATAGTTATTGGCGGAGGCAACATATACCGCGGATTGAGTGCCAATGACCAGGGAATTGAAAGGGTAACGGGTGACCAGATGGGAATGCTTGCCACAATGATAAATTCTCTCGCCCTTCAAAATGCAATTGAAAAGAACGGAATTCAGACCCGGCTGATGAGTGCGATAAAAATGGAGGAAATCGCTGAACCGTATATAAGAAGAAGAGCTATAAGACACCTTGAGAAAGGAAGAGTCGTTATTCTGGGAGCGGGAACCGGTCATCCTTATTTTTCTACCGATACTGCTGCTTCTTTACGAGCCGTTGAAATTGAAGCTGACGTTATTGTGAAGGGAACACGGGTAGACGGCGTTTTTAACTCGGATCCCGAAAAAAATCCCGCGGCAATTAAATACGAAAACATTTCTTATCTTGATATCCTGAAAAATAATCTTCGTGTTATGGATTTAACTGCCGTAAGTCTATGCCAGGAAAATAATCTTCCAATGATTGTTTTTAATATGGATATCCCCGACAATCTTCTCAAACTTGCAGAGGGGAGACAGGTCGGTACAATAATCAATAATCATCAAATAGCTGCAGAAAAATAAAATAAAAGAGGAGACTATGGAACAAATATTAAAAGATGCCAGATCCAGAATGGATAAATCCATAGATGCCCTGAGAGCAGAACTTTCAAAAATCAGATCAGGAAAAGCTACGACAGCATTGCTTGATGGAATTAAAGTAGACTATTATGGAACTATGACGCCGGTAAGCCAGGTCGGCAACCTAAATGTACTTGATGCACATACCCTCTCTTTCACTCCTTGGGATAAATCTGTACTTAATGCAGTAGATAAAGCTATTCTTGAAGCTAATATCGGTTTTAATCCTGTAAGTGATGGAACAAATCTAAAAATACCTATTCCTCCGCTTAATGAGGAAAGAAGGAAAGAGCTGGTTAAACTTGTAAAGAAATTTGGTGAAGATGCCAAAGTTGCAATAAGAAATGTAAGAAGAGATGCAAACGATCATTTAAAGAGAGAGGAAAAGGATAAAAAAATTTCAGAAGATCAGTTAAAAGATGCTGAAACCAGAACCCAGAAGCTGACTGATGAACACACAAAAATTATCGACGATATCCTGAAACACAAAGAACATGAAATTATGGAAGTCTGACTTTCATATATATAGAAAATTATAACCCGGCCTGTCCGGGTTTTTTATTATTCCCCTTAAATCTGTTTTTCTGCATTTCTTTTGGTTGCATTTTAATAATGTGAAATATTATTCTTTTTTTGACTAAATTTTAATGATTGAAAGTTCAGTATATTGAAGACATATCTGCATTTAATGAAAATAAATATTCCCGAAAATTTAAATAAAATAATTTCACTCCTCAAAAGATTATTTAACCCGAAGATTCTGAAGAACGCACTTTTTTTCAGCGGGGGAATAATTCTGTTTATTATTGGAGTAATTGTATATGGAATAATTATTAATCTCAGGGAGGTCCCCCTTCAGGAGGCAATGAGAGGAAAAGGGTTTACTACTTTACACGATACGAATATAATTATTAAAAGAAAAGATTATACTCTTAATCTTTATGAAGATTCGGTTTTAATAAAAAGCTATCACGCCAGTTTCGGTAAAAATATAAGCACACCCAAGTCAAAACAGGATGATTTCTCAACTCCGGTTGGCAATTATCAGATATGTGATGTTGACAAAAACCATAAATACTATATCAAATTAAAGCTAAATTATCCTAATATTAATGATATTACTGAAGCCTTAAGAAAAAATCTGATTACACAGCAGGAATTCGACCAGCTTAAGTTTGAGTTTTATTATGATGAATGTCCAAAACTTGAAACTCCGCTGGGGAATGATGTCAGTATTCATGGAATTGGAGAGTTTAATTTCATCTTCAAGAACCTGCCATTCGTATTTAACTGGACAGACGGTTCAATTGCTGTAAGCAATGAAGATATTTACGAATTATCCACAGTAGTATCGAAAGGAACAAAAGTTGTTATCCAATAAAAAATTTTACCTGCTTATATCCATTGTTGCGGTAACTTTCGCGGTTTCATGCAACGAAAAGGAAAGAAAAATTCCGGAAAATAAAATTGAAATTAATTCGCCAGAAGCAGCTCTTAAAGAGGCTAAGAAACTTCTGGGGAATGATACCCAGATCGCAATATCGGGTGACTTCGACGAAGATACAACAAAAGAATTTGCTGCCGGAACCGAAATAAATAAGCCTGATAAGTGGGGAATACAATTTCATCTGCTCAAGCAGAAAGATAGTAAGCTTGAAGAAGTGTTTAGTACAGACCTGCTTGAAGGTTCTTTTACCGATGCAATGGTAAGAAAGGAAAAACTCGGCTCTCAAAATTATGATCTGATTTATTACAACTCACTTGATTATTATCTTGGCAGCGGCGGCGGGGAGGTTTTCGCATATCTAATTGATTTTAATATGAAGCAGACTTACTATTCACATCTTTTTACTGAAAAAGGAAGAAGGATTTCACTCTTTCTATCTGAAAACATAACACCTGAAACAAAAAATTTCTTCTTGGGAGTCTTTAAGAAAGATTATCCTAATCTTAGAATAGTTGATAAAGACATTGACCTGGATGAATAAATTAATCTTTCCGCATATTGAAAAAGTTAAAAATGACAAAGTTTATCCCTCTTATAATACTGCTCCCTTCAATTTTGGTCTTTGCCCAGGAAGGAAAGAGATATGAGTTACAGCAGATTATTTTTAAGGGCAATAATTCAATATCTTCTTCTCAACTCAGTGATGTAATTTTATCCGAAGTTACCCCCTGGTGGGGCTGGAAATTTCTGAATTCATTTTCCAGCCTCGGGAGGGAGCCTGTATACTTCGACTCATCAAATATTCATATTGATATAGAAGCACTAAAATCCTATTATAATGCTAACGGTTTTTTTGAGGCATCAGTTAAGTACAATTACCAGGTCGATACCACGGACATGGAGGTGACTCTCAATTATATAATTAATGAAGGGGATGCAGCACACTATGGTAAAATAAATGCTCTTGGATTAAAAGATGTTCCAGAACCCACGCTGAATAAATTTTTTGATGAAGTAAAATTTGATTCATCTGACAGATATGTGCAGAGTTTAGTAGAGAAAAAAATACAATCGGGAGTATCCACATTGCTGAATAACGGTTTCTTGTTTGCCCAATTTGATAGTACTGTTGTTATAACTGATACTTTGGTTCACCGTGCCGATCTTGATATTTATTTTACAACCGGGAAGGAATATCACATTGATACTGTAGAAGTTATAAAATCAGGTGATGGTGCTCCTTATGTAAAGGAAGATATGCTAAGGGAAATCAGCGATTTAAAAAAGGGAGAGATTTATAATCTTGACAAAATAAGAACGAGTCAGTCACGTTTATTCAGAACGGGTTTATTTAACTCGATAGTTATCTCAGGAACAGAAGAGGATACAACTGATTCCAGAGTACCTATTAAACTTGAAGCTAATATCAGCAAACTTAATGAATTATCTCCTGAAGTTATTGTTAACAATCAGCAGAATGCACTGAATGTTGGTCTTGGTCTTTCTTATATAAGAAGAAACTTCTTTGGTAATGCCAGAAAGTTTACTGCAAGCACTTCATTTGGGATTCAGGATATCTTTAATGTTAATTATGGAGATCTTTTCCAAAAATTTTCTTTCCGTGATACTACCTTACTCGGGTATTTCGATTCAAGAATTACAATTGAACAACCTTATCTCTTCCGCAAACCGATTTTCGGAACATGGGATACTTATGCCACTATAAATAAACAGGTTAACTATAATAATACGGTATATGGTTCAAGGCTCATTTTTGATTTTGAGCTTCCCAGATATACCGCTATAAATTTTCTGAGCACTTATTATAATGTCGAGCAGAGTAATGAAGTCTATAGAACAAATAATGACAGTCTTTCCCGAAAAATGCTTTCTATAATCGGTGCAGATTTCGGAAGAACAACTACTAATGATATTCTGTTCCCGACCGAAGGTTATATAATATCAATCCTGTTCGAAGAAGCTAATGCACTGCCGTATGTCATCGGAAAGATAGGTAAAAATGAATTTAATGGTTCTTTATTCTATAAGGTTCTTTGGAATACAACGTATTACCTCGCCCTTAATCGGAGAAAGATGGCGGTTTTAGCGGCCAAATTTAAAATTGGGAGAATCCAGATTTATCATGGTGATTATGCCGGTCTGCCCTTGAACAGGACGTTTTATGCTGGCGGTAGCAACTCTGTAAGGGGCTGGCGGTCAAACGAACTTGTACCGCAGAATGCCACAACGATTTATGGGATAAACGGCGTAAACGTTAAAGGAGGAACTTTCCTAGTAGAAGGTTCTTTTGAATGGCGATATAAATTCGTGCAAAGTTTTGGTACGGCAATTTTTATCGATTATGGCAATACCTGGATCGGGTATGATAAATTCAGATATGATGAGGTTGCGCTTTCGCCCGGGTTTGGATTCAGATATTATTCCTCTGTTGCACCTTTCCGTTTGGACTTTGCTTTTAAGCTATATAATCCTGAAGATAAAACCTGGGTTTTTAGCAAGAATTTCTGGGATAATCTTGTTTTTCATTTTGGAATCGGGGAAGCCTTCTAGTTATTTTTCAAGCGAATCTTACTTTATCATTATTTGTACTGTAAAAATTCTCAAATATCTTATAAGATGCATATTCTTTTATTTTGATTAGCAGGTTAAAATTCGCTATTTTTAAAATTCATTTTTAAGGCGTTTTAATGATTTCCAGTATGACAGGCTATGGAAAGGGTATAGCTGAAAACGATATTTTTTCCGTTGAGATAGAAGTAAAGAGTGTAAACAGCCGGTTTTTGGATATTTACCTGAAACTTCCAAACTCCCTGATGAACCGTGAATATGAGATAAGGGAAATTGTTAAGAATAAGGTCAGCCGCGGGAAATTATCTGTTATACTAAATTTAAAAAATACTGGTATTTCAAACGGAATTCCCCTGATCGACAAAGAAAAACTGAAAGCATATATCGCAATATTAAAAGAGGTAAAAAAAGTTACAAGGATTACTGAAAAATTAAAACTCGAGCACCTACTTTATAACCGGGAATTATTTCTTCAGAATGATAAAGAGTACGGTGAAGAAGTTTTTAAACTTATCCGGAATGCCCTTGGGTCTGCTTTAGACAATCTGCTGAAAATGAGACGAAATGAAGGCAAAGAGTTAGCCAAAGACCTTAAGAGAAGAATAGAAATAATTGATGAAAAGGTTACTGAAATTCAAAATGAATCCAGAATTAGCGCAAATATTTATTTTGATAAATTAAAAGAAAGAGTGAAAATTCTTGTTGAGGATATTACTTCTTATTCTGACAGGCTGGAACTTGAACTTGCCCTGATCGCTGATAAAGCTGAAATTACGGAAGAATGTGTGAGACTACAAAGTCATTTAAAATTCTTCCTTGAAAGTATGGATAAAGATGCGGAACCGGGCAGAAAACTTAATTTTCTCTGTCAGGAAATGAATCGTGAGGCAAACACTATCTCGGCTAAAACTATTTCGACAGAGATTACACATAATTCTGTTCTTATAAAAGAAGAAATTGAAAAAATCCGTGAACAGATTCAAAATATTGAGTGATAATTGGAAAATTCAAAAGGAATTTTATTTATTGTTTCTGCTCCAAGCGGTACGGGTAAAACAACTATTGTTAAAAGAATTCTAAGAGAATTCCCTACTATTGTTTTTTCGGTTTCAGCAACTACCAGGAAAAAGCGTGAAAATGAAAAAGACGGGATCGATTATTTTTTCCTGACAGAAGATGAGTTTAAGAGTAAAATTGATGGAAATGAGTTTGCAGAGTGGGAGAAATTTTATGATTATTATTACGGAACTTTCAGAAAATCTATCGATGAAAACCTGAATAATGGCAGAGACGTTCTTCTTGAAATTGATGTAAAAGGCGCGATAAAAATTAAAGAAGGTTATCCTGGCTCTGTTCTGATATTTATATTACCTCCCAGTTTTGATGAACTTGTTAACCGGTTAAAAAACAGGCGCACTGAAGATGAAACTGACCTCCAGAAAAGAATTGAGAGGGCAGAATTGGAATTGAGACTTAAAGAAAAATTTGATTATTTTATAAATAATGATAAGATAGAAAAAGCTGTTTTGGATATTAAATGTTTAATAGAAAATATAATTAAGGAGAAAAAGTAAATGTTTATAGAACCTGTTGACTTAAGGCAAATTGATAGGGAAGCTGCTAATATTTATGAAGCCGCGATTGTTGCTGCGAAAAGAGCACGGCAGATAAATGATGAAAATAAAATTGAGTACAATGCACTTGTCAGTACCATTCCGGTTGCAGCTGGTGATGAAGAAGGTGAAGAATTTGATAATCCGGCTCAGTTGAAAATAGCACTCGATTTCGAAAAAGAGAAAAACCGCACGTACAGGCTTTGAATGAACTGCTCGAAGGCAAAATAGGATTTGATTATAAAAACAGGCCCGAAACGTTATAAGAACAGCTAATAAAAAGTAATAAAATGACTGATAATGTTCTTTCAGGAAAGAAAATAATTCTTGGGATAACAGGCGGCATCGCTGCCTATAAAGCCTGTTACCTGGTGAGAGAACTGATCCAGAGAGGTGCGGAAGTAAGAGTTGTAATGACGCCTTCCGCTCTTGAGTTTATAACTCCCCTTACTTTCTCGTCTCTTACTAAGAACAAAGTAATAGTGAATACATTCCCGCCGTCTCAGCGAAATGGCAGTGAAGTAAATACCTGGCATATAGATTATGGAACCTGGGCTGACTTGATGATAATAGAACCTGCCACCATTAATACAATTGCCAAAATAGCTAATGGTTTTGCTGATAATGCATTAACAACTTTGGTCACAGCACTTCGATGTCCATTGGTAATTGCACCTGCAGCAGACACAGATATGTATATGAATCCGGTAACTCAGGAAAATATTAGCAAACTTAAAAAGCTGGGATATTTTATTGTTGAAGCCGAAGAGGGTGAACTAGCCAGCGGCCTTAGCGGGAAAGGAAGATTAGCAGAGAATTGTAAGATAATGGATGCTTCAGAATTGGTGTTATCAGGATACAGGAAGGATCTAACGGGAAAGAAAATTCTTGTAACTGCAGGTCCTACATTCGAAGATATAGACCCCGTAAGATATATAGGAAACCGTTCTTCAGGAAAAATGGGTTACGCGCTAGCCAAAACTGCCTGCCTGCGCGGTGCTGAAGTTACACTGATTTCCGGTCCTTCAGCAGAGATATCATATCAGGAAATAAATTTAATAAAGGTCCGCTCTGCAGGGGAAATGAGTAGACAGGTCAATAAATATTTTCCCTCCTGCAATATTCTTATTATGTCAGCAGCCGTAGCAGATTATAAACCCCGGAAGGTTTCTGCTTCCAAAATAAAAAGGGAAGAATTGAAGCTTTCTTCAATAAATATATCCGAAACCGGCGATATTCTCGGTACCCTGAAGAAGGTAAATCAGTTTGTAGTGGGGTTTGCCCTTGAAACTGATAATGAGTTAATAAATGCCGGGAAGAAACTGAAGAATAAAAATCTTGATATTGTCGTACTGAACTCATTAAAGGATAAGAAAAGCGGTTTTGAGTACGATACTAATAAAATCACTGTGATTCACAAAAACCTTAAACCTGTTAAATTCGGACTGATGTCTAAGTTCCAGGCAGCAAATAAGATTCTCACAGAAATACTCAAATCAGCTGACTAATATTTTTCCCACTTTAACTAATTAAAGATAATTTAAATTATGGCCAAGACTCTTAAGGATGAATTAATACAGACTATAATCGACCAGAAAGAAATATTTGGTGATGATTTATTTGAACCTGTTAAGGGGAGAGGTAACAGGAATTTTGACAGACATCGCACCGGTTTTATAAAAAATCATATTAACGAAGAGGGAAAAGAAATATCATTGTTTGAAAATCCGAAAGAAGACTGGGAAAAAACAAAAACTTTAAACGATTTATATGGATTAATAAAAGATTGTACTAAATGTTCTTTGCATAAATCCAGAAATAAGTTTGTGTTTGGCGTGGGTAATCCGGAAGCTGATATCCTGGTGGTAGGTGAAGGTCCCGGTGCTGAAGAGGATAAGCAGGGAGAGCCTTTCGTGGGCAGGGCAGGAAAATTATTAAACGATATTCTAAAAGCAATTAAATTTGAACGTGAAGAAGTTTATATAGCTAATATCGTAAAATGCCGACCCCCGGGTAACCGGACTCCTGTAATTGATGAAATGGAAGCCTGCTTCCCTTATCTTGGCAAACAAATAGAGCTGATAAAACCTAAATTAATTCTTGCTTTAGGGCTGACTGCAGCGCAGGGCCTGCTGAGGAAAAAAGACTCGCTTACAAATATGCGCGGGAATGTCTACGATTATAAAGGTATTAAAACCATGGTAACATATCATCCCGCTGCTTTGCTAAGAAATCCGAACTGGAAACGAGGATGCTGGGAAGATGTTCAGAAGTTTAGAAAATTGTATGACGAAATGCAGTAATACTGCAATCCTGTAATGGCATTTCTCTCTTATCTTTGAATCAATTATAAAATATTATTTAAACCATCCAATTTAACTTGCAAATGCTCCGCTTAGTAACTATTTTTTAATTGATATACCGTATCAAAAGCCATGTTGATAAGTTGTTAATAATTTAAGCTATTAAGTAATTAGATGGCGAAATCAAAAAGTTATAACGAGGACATAAACAAACTTATTCCAGCTGATGTAAAACCTCCTGCAGCTACCGATATTGAAGCTTCAGTACTTGGTGCTATGATGATTGAGCAGGAAGCTGTTCCGAAGGCAATTGAACTTTTAAGCACTGACAGCTTCTACCTCAAAGAGCATAAATTAATTTTTGATGCGATGGTATCCTTATTTGAGTCAGGCGAGCCGATTGACACCGTTACCCTTTACGAAGAATTGAAAAAAAGAAACCAGGCTGAAGAAACCGGAGGTGCAGTTTATTTAAGCCGGCTCTCACAAAATATTTCCTCTGCTGCTAATATTGAATACCACGCTAAGATTATTTTAGAGAAAGAAATTCTACGGGGGCTGATAACAAGTTCGCATGAAATTGCAAGGGCAGCCTATGAGGGAACCGAGGACGCTTTCGATATCCTGGACCAGGCTGAGAGAAAAATATTTGAAATAACGGAAACACATCTTAAAAAAACCTTTACGAGTATGGACAGGGCTGTCCGCGACGCCCTGGAATATATTGAAGCAATTCACTCAAATACCAAACAAAAGTTTTCCGTCCCCACCGGTTTTTATGAACTTGATGAGATGCTCGGAGGATTTCAGAAATCCGATCTGGTGATTATTGCTGCCCGTCCCTCAATGGGTAAGACAGCTCTTGCATTAACATTGGCCCGTAATGCCGCAGTAGATCATAAAGTTCCTGTCGGTATCTTCAGTCTTGAAATGGCAACTATGCAATTAATAATTCGTATGCTTTGTGCAGAAGGAAGATTAAATGCACATCTTGTCAGAACAGGTAGACTTCCCTCAGAAGAAGGAATAAAGTTAAGTAAAAATGCTCACCGCTTAATCGAAAGTCCTCTTTATATCGATGATACACCGGCACAGACGGTGCTTGAAATCAGGGCAAAGGCAAGAAGATTAAAAGCTGAAAAAGATATCGGGATGATTGTGATTGATTACTTACAGCTTATGCAGGGACCCTCAAATTCAGAAAGCCGTGAAAGAGAAATTTCTCATATTTCACGCTCACTTAAATCACTTGCAAAAGAGCTTAATATACCGGTTATTGCACTCGCCCAGTTAAACCGTGCGGTCGAAACCAGGACAGATAAAAGACCGCAGCTTTCAGATTTAAGGGAATCAGGCTCAATTGAACAGGATGCAGATGTTGTACTGTTCTTAAACCGTCCGGAATATTACGGTATTAAAAATTTTGCAGATGATAGTACCTCAACTGAAGGAGTATGCGAAGTAATTATAGGTAAACAAAGAAATGGTCCGACAGGTGATATCAGACTTGCTTTTATCAAAGAGTATGCACGATTTGAGAACCTTGCACATGCCAGACAGATAGAAGAATATTCTATTGTACCGACAAATGAAGATATAATATGATTTCCTATTTTAAAATCCAAGTGTTGCTGTTGGTGTTCACAGGCAGTATTTTTTCGCAGGTCTATTCCGACAGTGATATAACTATCTGTAATTCAAAATTTTCCTACGCAGCTTCGGCTGATCTTTCAGAAGAACCTATAACAGACCTAGTAGCTGATATCGGAAAAACTTTTCTTGGGACAGAATATCTTGCTCACGGAATAGAAGATGAGGGGGAGGAACAGTTGGTTATAAATTTAAAGGGACTTGATTGCACCACGTTTGTCGAAAATACGCTAGTGTTTGCTAGACTAATTAAAGTGGGGAAAACTTCTTTCAAGGATTATGAGGATGAACTTCAAAGAATAAGATACCGTAATGGAATTATCAATAAATATCCCAGCCGTCTTCATTATTTTACTGACTGGATTTATGATAACGAAAAGAAGGGAATAATTGATGATATCACAGAGCTGGTTGGAGGTAAACCCATTCAGTTCCACCTGAATTTTATGTCTGCACATCCTGAAAGTTATCGACAGTTAAAAGAACATCCGGATTTTGTAAAAGAGATTCGAAAACAGGAAGCAGAGATAAGCAGGAGAACTTATATGTATGTTCCTAAAGAAAGAATTGGTTTTGTAGAAGATCAGATTGAAAATGGTGATATAATTGCTTTTACAACCAGTATACCCGGTCTTGATGTAAGTCACGTTGGAATCGCTCTTAGAATGGAAGATGACAGGATTCATATTTTACACGCACCAAACGCAGGTATTTCTGTTCAGATTACTACAGATCCTCTTTCGGCTTATATCAATAAAATAAAAAAAGATACGGGTATTATAATACTGAAGCCCTTGGATCCAACCCAGAAAAATTTATCAGATTATTAATTCTCTATTTATAGGATTGCTTCACAGTACCTTTAAGTTTTTCAGGCATCCCTCATCGATAAACATAATCAGAATTTTTTTATTTTTTCATTCAATTTGCTTCTAAAGAGTGAGAATGGAATATTTTTTTGACAATTCAATATTCAGATATTGTCCAAGAAGTCCACTTCCCCCGGTTATCAATATTTTCATTCTAAATACCCTAATTAGTGACTAAAAATATGCCTATTCTTTACTTATGTTTTAACCCTATTTCTTTGTTTTTCAACTAGCTTTCTGATAAATTTATAAATTAGCAACTTTAGTTTTATGAAAAAAATAAGTCTGATAATTATAATAGGTTTGTTTGTCACTTCAACACTTTTTGCACAAGAATCAAAATATTTTGATGCTCCTTTTGGCGGCGGCGGTGGATTTACACCAGGTTTTATTTTTCCAAATCTTGAACCATTAAATAATGTACTTCCGAATGATTTTCCAAGGCTAACGAGTAAAGCATTATTTACGACAGGCGGGGCTGGTTTTATCTATATCGGCCTTGTTAAGTTTTTACGTGTTGGCGGGGGCGGTTTCGGAGGCTCAGCCTCAGAAATTGTTCAATCATCAACAGATAATTATAGACGTGAAGTCAGATATTCAATGGGCGGCGGAGGATTAACAGTTGAATACACATTACCATTTGTTAGAAGTTTCGGGATTTCCGTTGGTACGATGATAGGAGGCGGGAGTATTAAGGCTGAAATTTATAAAAATAAAGGAGAATTCTTCTGGAATGATTTAACCGGGGTATTCGGGAGTTCCCCTGCTCAGTCGGATGACGTCAGCAGAACAATCTCCGGAAGTTACTGGTTAATTTCCCCGATGATAAATATTGATATTCCTGTTTACAGGTTTGTATCGATCAGGGTTGGTGGCGGATATCAGTTATCTCTTGGTGAAAGCTGGACAATTGAAAATGACCAGGAACTAAAAGATGTGCCTTCTGATTTTAATGGGAATAGTTTCTTTATTCAAACAGGAATATTTTTAGGTTTTTTTGCATTCTGATATGAAAAATATTTTAGTTACAGGCGGAGCGGGATTTATTGGCAGCAACTTTATAAACTATGCTCTTAACGAGCATGATGATTACAATATTATAAATTTAGATAGGCTTACATACGCCGGAAATCTTGAGAATCTCGTTATATGTGAAGATAACCCTAATTTCTATTTCATTAAAGGAGATATCGCCAATTCTGAGTTAATAAGGTACCTTTTTGAAAAATTTGAAATCAGGTATGTTATTAATTTTGCCGCCGAATCTCATGTAGACAGAAGTATCCTAGGATCTGAAGTCTTTTATAGAACTAATGTAATCGGAACCAATGTACTGCTGGAAATATCAAGGGAGTTCAAAGTTGAGAAATTTGTACAGATTTCGACCGATGAAGTTTACGGAAGTCTCGGCAAAGAAGGATTATTCACCGAGAAGACACCTTTATCCCCAAACAGCCCATACTCTTCCAGCAAAGCAGCAGCTGATCTGATGGCATTAGCATTTCACCATACATATGGAATGCCGGTAGTTATAACAAGATGCTCAAATAATTACGGTCCTTTTCAATTCCCGGAAAAACTTATTCCACTAATGATATTAAACTCACTTAATAATAAAAAGCTTCCAGTATATGGCGACGGGATGAATGTTCGCGACTGGATATATGTTGATGATCATAACAGGGCCATAGATACTGTTTTCCAGAATGGCAGACCAGGTGAAGTTTATAATATCGGTGCATCCAATGAAATGCCAAACATCGAGATCATCAGACTAATATTAAATTATTTAGACAAACCCGAAAGCCTTATCGAATTTGTGAAAGATCGTCCCGGGCACGACAGAAGATATGCCATAGATTCAACTAAAATTCAAATCGAACTGGGATGGAAACCTCTATTTACTTTTGAAGGTGCTATCGAAAAAACAATTGACTGGTATCTGCAGAATGAAACATGGTGGAAAAGGATCTTATCAGGTGCATACCAGGATTATTATAAGCTACAATATCAGCCCTGAAAAATAAAAAATTAATAACGGAAGAATAAATGAAAAAACTTTTTAGCGGACTGGTGATTATTATTTTCGTAATTAATGCTTATGGGCAGGTAGATAACAAACTGAATCTTGATAATAATGATATGCTCCAGATGGGAACCATAAGTGTTACTATCGGGGGTGAGTTTCCTATTACAGGAACTTTTCCCGCTTTAATAACTGAACGTGCGGATGCCTTTATAACAAGGATGTATGATCAGGTAAAGCAGGAAATTGTAAAAACCACTAATGATCCCTGGTTTCTGGAGCAAATGAATAAAAAATTGGACAATTATGTTCTCCGGAATGTTACTTTGAAAAGGGCTTCAGGTGAAATCCTACATCTTGATTTACAAAAGTTCAGGCTAAACGGGGATTTTTCGAATAATCCTTATCTGAAGAATGATGATATAATAATATTTCCACAACCTGATTTTGAACACAATTCATTTACTGTTTCGGGCGCTGTAAATAATCCGGGTAAATTTTTCTTTGTTAACGGTGATCATTTACAGGATGCACTGGAATTAGCCCAGGGTCTTAACGAAGCGTATGAGAATATTGAAGGAGTCGAGATACATCGTTTAAATTA
>CAVUOZ010000012.1:0-150000 GCA_963743325.1 uncultured Ignavibacteria bacterium | reverse complement strand
GTGCCTCAAGTAAGTGAAAATCTTCGCGATCGTAGCTGAAAGAGGCCGCAGTGAAATGGCCCAAGCGACTGTTTAACAAAAACACATGTCTCTGCGAAGTCAATCAAGACGATGTATAGGGACTGACACCTGCCCGGTGCTGGAAGGTTAAGAGGAGAGGTTAGTCTACTTCGGTGGACGAAGCTTTGAATCGAAGCCCCAGTAAACGGCGGCCGTAACTATAACGGTCCTAAGGTAGCGAAATTCCTTGTCGGGTAAGTTCCGACCTGCACGAATGGTGTAACGATTTGGGCACTGTCTCAACCACGGGCTCGGTGAAATTGTGGTACCGGTGAAGACGCCGGTTACCCGCATATGGACGGAAAGACCCCGTGCACCTTTACTGCACCCTAACATTGGGTTCGGATAAAGCATGTGTAGGATAGGTGGGAGGCTTTGAAGCCGGGACGCTAGTTTCGGTGGAGCCAACCGTGAAATACCACCCTTGCTTTATTTGGATTCTAACCTCGGTCCTTGAATCAGGATCAGGAACAGTGTTAGGCGGGTAGTTTGACTGGGGCGGTCGCCTCCTAAAATGTAACGGAGGCTCTCAAAGGTTCCCTCAGCATGGTTGGTAATCATGCGGCGAGTGTAAACGCAAAAGGGAGCTTGACTGCGAGACTTACAAGTCGAGCAGGTGCGAAAGCAGGAGTTAGTGATCCGACGGCAGCGAGTGGAAGTGCCGTCGCTCAAAGGATAAAAGGTACGCCGGGGATAACAGGCTGATCTTACCCAAGAGTTCATATCGACGGTAAGGTTTGGCACCTCGATGTCGGCTCATCGCATCCTGGGGCTGAAGAAGGTCCCAAGGGTTTGGCTGTTCGCCAATTAAAGCGGTACGTGAGCTGGGTTCAGAACGTCGTGAGACAGTTCGGTCCCTATCCTATGCGGGCGCAGGATACTTGAGAAGGGTCGTTCCTAGTACGAGAGGACCGGAGTGAACGAACCTCTAGTGCACCAATTGTCACGCCAGTGGCATCGTTGGGTAGCTATGTTCGGTTGTGATAAGCGCTGAAAGCATCTAAGCGCGAAGCACGCTTCAAGATGAGGTATCCCTCCATTTATGGACTAAAGACTCCTCGGAGATGACGAGGTTGATAGGCTACAGGTGTAAGTGTAGTAATACATTCAGCCGAGTAGTACTAATAAGTCGTGAGGCTTAACCATTTAATTTTTATTCACAGTTTGTACCTTTCTGTTTCAGGCTTGGTTCTTTCAATCTTTCTTTTGTTTTTTGAAAAGTTTAAATTTTGGTGGTTATAGCCCGGGTGTTACACCTCTTCCCATTCCGAACAGAGAAGTTAAGCCCCGGTACGCCGATGGTACTGCATGCGCAGGTGTGTGGGAGAGTAGGTCGCTGCCAAATTTTAATTTATAAAACCCCGTTCATTATTGTCCGGGGTTTTTTTATATATAATCTGAAATAAACCGGGAATAAATTATGGGTCTTGCGATATAAGATGAAAGCAGTTCTTTCTGAATATTCTGATAATTGGAGCTTCACATCTA
This sequence comes from uncultured Ignavibacteria bacterium, assembly GCA_963743325.1. GTDB lineage: Bacteria > Bacteroidota > Ignavibacteria > Ignavibacteriales > Ignavibacteriaceae > DATFVA01. Next base: position 148,452 of record CAVUOZ010000012.1, on the reverse strand, counting down.
CAATTTTCAGGAATATTCAATCTTCGTTTTACTGGGTCTCATTTTTGCAGAAAAGCCATGACAATCCTCAATTTACCGTAACTTATTTCCGGCGGCACTTTTTCTTTTATCTCACTTAACCTGATGTCTGTGACGTCTTCGGGAAAATATGCGGCAATTTGTGCGGCTTCATGAAAGGGAATTACCTCATCGATCTGAATTAGATTATTTCCTATGGCTTTCGCAAGATGGCTTTCAATTGTTCCTGTGGTAAGATTTCTTTCTTCGGCAACCCGCTGGATACTTTTAAATTCTCTGAACAAATTGACAGTCACTTTTACTGTATTCTTTTTTTCAGGTAATGCATGCTGACTCTTTTTTGAATATGAGGTCCGGATAATTTGTTTGCTAGCACTATAAGTCATCGAATTCTTTAGATAAGTATCAGGTAAAAATCCGGTCTTACAGTAATTTATTTTGTGTAAAAGTATTTCTAATACTGAATTTAATTCTGAAAGCTGTTCGTCTAACCTCCCTGCAATTCTTTTAGTGTCAGTAGACAGGGGGTGGTCAAGGAAAAGTTCTCTCCATTTTGATATTTCATCATAGAAATAAGCGGCGCCGTCTTTTACTCTTATCTGCAGGACATCGTTTTTCTCAATTAACGGATTTTTTTCGTTAAGGGCAACAATCGTCTGCTTGAATTTTTCAGCAATCTCGTATAGATCCTTTTGCTTGTTCATTAACCCGATTAACCAGCCTGCAGCTTCCGGGTTTATTTTCTCAATATTTTCATTCAGGAATTCCTTTAATTCTTTAAGCCTGTAATACCAGTCCTCCCATGTGAAAATGTTCTGCAGTCCCTGGAGAGCAAATTTTTGTCTAGATTCGGCAAACAATTGAGAGATATTTTTATTCAGGTTATTGTTCTGCCAATCCGTAAAATCCTGGTGAGCACCGAGATGATTTCTGTGAATGGGGGTTTTAAGAACCAGGCCTTCCAGTGAAGTGCAGCGGCTGAGTGCCACGTAAATCTGTCCTTTCGCAAAAGCTCTTTCAGCATCTATAACAACCCTGTCGAAGGTTAATCCCTGACTTTTATGTATAGTTATCGCCCAGGCAAGCCTGAGTGGATATTGAATAAAACTCCCCAGCACTTCTTCAACAATTTCATGCTTTTCAGGGTTTGTTCTGTACCTTATATTCTGCCATTCGCTTTTTTTTACAATAATTTCCTTCTGATCGTCTTTACACTTCACCTTTATATTTTCATCGTCAAGATTTGTGATTATGCCGATTTTACCATTGAAGTACTTCTTCCCTTCGGTATCGTTTTTTAAAAACATAACCTGCGCGCCGGCTTTAAGCATGAGATATCTTTCCGCCGGGAATGCGTTTTCAGGAAATTCATCTATTATTTCAGCTTCATAAGTGTGAGTGCTGCCGCGAATATTCTTTAATCTGTTTTGATTTATTTCATCCGACTGAAAATTATGAGTGGTAAGCGTGATATATTCCTGGTTATTTGCCGGTTGAAAATTGGTTATTAGTCGTGTATTTAATAACCTGAAATTTTCCCCGGAGATGTTGTTATTTCGTATTCCGTTTAGTATTTCAATGAACGCAGAATCCTGCTGCCTGAATATTTCATTGAGCTCGATTATGACAGGTAAATTCTCCCGTAATACAAAGCTGTCAAAAAAGAAAATTGAAGAATAATATTCCCGTAATATCTCCCATTCTTCCCCTTTCACTACGGGAGGCAGCTGGTATAAATCACCGATAAATAAGACCTGCACACCACCGAACGGGTAATAAGGCTTCCTCCTTACATAACGTAAGATTGTGTCAATTGCATCAACTGTATAGGATGAAACCATGCTGGCTTCATCAATAATTAACAGCTCAAGCCTGCGCAGCAAATCCAGCTTTTCGCTGTTGTACCTGATCTTAGAAAGCAGAGGGTGTTTATTGTCTTTATCACTGCCTAAAAAAAATGTCATTCGATCCGGCAGTATAATGCCGAATGGAAGCTGAAATAATGAATGAAGTGTCACGCCGTGTGCATTTATTGCTGCTACTCCGGTAGGAGCCGTTACGATAGATTCCTTCAGTGAATTTTCACGAAGAAACTTAAGGAAAGTTGTTTTGCCGGTACCCGCTTTTCCAGTCAAAAAAATATTCTGATTGGTTTCATTTACAAAACGGTAAGCAAGATCAAATTCCCCGGTGCGCTTAATTACCATTTTTACCCTTTAAATATTGCTTATCGCAAGATAATAAATATCGTGCTGATAAGAAAAGTAAAAAGGAGTAATAACCGTTCGTCATCATTAGTTATTTCACAAAAAGAAAAGTATCCGCTAGAACAGAAAAATATTATTTCAGACAGCTTCCTTTTTCTGTCCACCATGGATGGATCTCATAAGCTAATCTTCCGGCCTGGATCGCAGGGTCGTTCTTTAGTAATTCCTTTACATCTTCTTCTGACCTTGCATCAATAATGAAGATTCCTCTCCAGTTGCCGTCATCTCCGAATGGTCCGGCTATCATTAGTTTTCCCGATTCAGCCATTTTACGGATGTTGGCCATATGTCCGGCCTGAATTTTTTCCAGTTGAAGGGAATCTATTTTTTCGGCGTATGGTCCTGCAGTTAACATCACAAAATAATATTGTTTGAGTTTCGGGTATTTATTTTCCTCCTGCTGGCTAAAAGCAGAAAAGGAAACAAGTAATATAAACAGGCACACTGAAGCTGCTGTTTTCATTAAGATACCTCATATTTGTGGAAAAAATTAAATGAATATTATCTGACCGCAAAGTTATTTTTTATTCTTCACAATATCATCCAGAGCACTGTGAAGTTCAGGGAATTTAAAAATGAAACCGGACTTTTGCAGCCGCTCAGGTATAACCCTTAGACTTGCGGTAATAAAATCTGCAGCCTCACCCATGACTAGCTTTAATACAAATTTGGGAATCTTGAAAAATGAAGGTCGGCTAAGAGCTTTTCCAAATTGTTCAGCAAATTCATCCATTCTCACCGGACCCGGAGAAGAGGCATTTACAGGTCCTGAAATAGTTACATCCTCAAGAGTCATTAGATAAATATTGATGATATCATCAATATGAACCCAGGAAAACCATTGTTTACCGCTGCCAAGTGAAGCCCCAAGATAAGATTTAAATAAAGGCTTTAAAGATTTCAGCATTCCATCTTTCAGACTTAAAACCGGACTTGTTCTGATACTGACCCGGCGTACACCAAAATTTTCCGCTTTTGATGCTTCATATTCCCAATCTTTGCAGACTCCAGCGAGGAAATCATTGCCTCCTGAATTATCCTCTGTCAAAATTTTATCATAGCTATCCCCGTAATAGTTAATTCCGGAAGCACATAGAAAAACTCTGGGTTTATTTTTGGCTGCTGATATTGCCTTCACAATGTTCTGTGTACTAATGATTCGGCTGTTCTTAACTTTTTTCTTATAAGATTCGGTAAACCTTTTACCGGCAATACTTGCTCCGGAAAGATGTATGACTGCATAACTATCTTCCAGATGGTTCTGCCATTCTTCAGGTTTATGGTAATTCCACTCAACATACTTATCAGCAGAAGGTACTCTGATATTTCCCTTCTGAACATTACGTGTAAAAATAACTACCTCGTAGTTTCTGGATATCAGTTCATTTGTAAGTTTTGAACCGATTAAACCCGTAGCACCGGTAATTATTATTTTTTTAGCCATGACAATTGAACAGAAAATAACATAAAACAGTTCCGGCTAATAATATCAACCGAGGAATGTAAGTATGTAATAAAATTTATAATAAAGAGCAGAGAAATTTTGTTATAAAAACCGGGTATTTTATTATTTTTATTGCACTTACGATAAATAAATTCTATATTATTTAAAAGGTAATAGAGGGCAGACACATATAAACATTGAAATAACTAAAGAAATTCATTTTTCAAGTTCTGAAACTTACAGGAGCACTCTCTGAATAAAACCAGTTTTAATTGTTGTTAAAATATACGAATATTTTGTAGTCCTAATAAATAAATACTGATCTCAAGTCGTTGATTGTTGAGAGAATTTAAAATCTTCTAAATAATTTAAAGGGGAGTTATAATGAGAAAATATATACCGGCAGTTTTACTTTCTTTAACCTTAATGGGTTTTGCACCGGCTGAAACTATTAATGTGGATGTTGCCGACTTTACATTCACACCGGCTGATATCGTTTGCAATGTCGGGGATACAGTTGTATGGACGTTAATAAGCGGGATTCATACAACAACATCAACTTCGGTTCCTGCAGGTGCTTCTGCCTGGAATTATACATTTAGCGGCATAGGTAACACATATACTTACGTTATAGAAGTGGCGGGAGATTATACTTATCAATGTAATTTTAATCCGGCGTTAATGCAGGGAACTATACGTACTAGGTATGCACTCCCGATAGTTGAAAATTTTGAATATCCTGCCGGAGATACTCTTAGGAATTATGGCGGATGGAAAAATCATAGTGGAACCGGCAACATTCTTTTAATGACTTCAGGAAGTTTAGATTATGCCGGTTATACTGCATCCGGAATCGGGAATTCCGTAACTTTAGCGGGGGGCAGCGGATCGAGAGAAGATGTAAATAAATTGTTCAGTCAGCAAAACCAGGGAGCAATTTATGCAGGATTCCTTGTTAATGTTGCCCTGGCATCCGCTGCCGGAGATTACTTCTTTCATTTTGCTCCCTATTTCCCCTCCACAACTTTTAGAGGCAGAGTATATATAATGGATGATGGTTCGGGGAATTTATTATTTGGATTAAGTTTTGCTTCCGGTGCAGTCGTTTATACATCCAGCATTTATTCATATGGAGTGACATACTTGCTGGTGCTTAAATATGAATATGTAAATGATGCCAACGGTAGTGATGATATTGCTAAACTTTATATAAATCCTGTTTTAACAGATCCCGAACCCGATTCACCTGATTTAGAAAGTATCGACACCGGTACGGATATAATGGTGGGTGCTGTATCTCTGCGTCAGGGCGGCCTGGTATATGAAGTTCAGGTTGATGGTATAAAGGTCAGCACTTCGTGGGGTGATGTAGTTCCAGTCGAACTGACATCTTTCAATGCTTCCGTTAATAATAATTCAGTTACCATAAGCTGGAAAACTTCTACAGAATCCAACAATCGTGGATTCGGGATTCAGAAGAAGACCTTAAATACAGATTGGACTGATATTATTTTCATAAACGGTAATGGAACATCAACTAAGTCCCATGAATACTCTTATGTAGATGAAAACCTTGAAGCAGGAAATTATTCCTACAGATTGAAACAAATTGATTTCAACGGGTCATATGAATACTCCAAAGTTGTTGAAGCGGAAGTAGAAGATCATGTTAACTTCGAACTTGCACAGAATTATCCTAATCCGTTTAATCCATCAACTAATATTGATTTCTCTATACCATCGAACGAAAATGTCAGATTATCTGTTTATAATGTGCTTGGTCAGGAGATTAAGACTCTGTTTAATGGATTTATGAAATCTGGTAATCACACAATAAATTTTAATGCTGTAAATCTGAACAGCGGTCTATACTTCTACAAGCTTGAATTAAATGGTGTTTCTCTGGTTAAAAAGATGCTGCATGTAAAATAAGAAATTGAAATTTTATGTTTTTACTTACCGGGAGCATTCAGGTGAATTGCCGCGGCTTTTAAGCCGTGGATTTAGGATATCTCCAATAAAGGACTTTAGCCGAAACTAATAAAATTGGATCACAGTTTCAGTTATCCGAAGGATCTTTGGGCGGTATAGGTACAGGAACAGACTATGAGAACAGAGGGAAGAATGGCCGTTAGATGGCCGTTAGATGGCCGTTAGATGGCTGTCAGATGGTCATCAGATAAGAAATCAGTAAATTTAGTTCACAAAAAAAAAGGGAATAAAATTGCGGATTTAGAGAAAAAGGTGCTGGGGATCTTAAGAGGCAGAATCGGACGCACTGTATTTAAAGTACGGAACGGCAAAAATTACGCGGCTTCGATGCCAAAGCAATATACAGCCAGTCAGGTTCCCCACGAAATAGACAAACGCAGCAGGTTCAGTGTAAACGCCTTCTTATGACTACGCGCGCCGGTCATATTTTTGGATTATCATCGGAAATCACTCTTTTTCGATAAATTTGGCTTTTAAATAAATGATTTTTTTAGAGCTTGAATGCACAGGGTAAAATTTTATAAATTAGCTTAATTAAAAACCAGAATTAAAAATGCTCGGATTTGTTAAATCAGACAAGAACCATGCTTATTTAGGCGGTGAAATATTTAAATCACGGCAGAGAAAGAGGAGAATCGTATTAGCAATTTTTGCGGTTTTGGGATTCCTGGTGTTAAACTTCGTTTTATATTATCTCACAAACGTTTAAGCGGTTTTAATTTTAGAATACCAATTATATTGAACTCCTATCTCTTTAGTCTTATATTTCCTTTTATTTTCTAGCTAAAAAATGAAGAAAAGTAAAGTTTACATTGAAACCTACGGCTGCCAGATGAACCTGGCCGATACCGAAATTGTTATGGGCATCTTAAACAGTAACGGATATGATATCTCAAAAACCGCTGATGATGCAGATGTGGTTTTACTTAATACGTGCAGTATAAGAGAAAATGCCGAGCAAAGAATTTATGGCCGCCTCGGAAATTTCAAGACAGTCAAAAATTCAAAACCTGATCTTGTCGTAGGAATTCTGGGCTGTATGGCGGAGAGATTGAGAAAGGATTTAATCGAGGAAAAAAAGATAGTTGATTTGATCGTCGGACCCGATGAATACCGCAGGCTTCCTGAATTAATTGAAGTTGCATTCACTGGTGAAAAAGGTATTGGTGTGCGGCTGTCGAAGACAGAAACTTATGATGATATAATACCCTACCGCGAAGACGGACTCCAGGCATGGATATCGGTTATGCGGGGCTGTGATAAATTCTGTACTTTCTGTGTTGTTCCTTTTACCCGGGGAAGAGAAAGAAGCAAGCCTTTGCTTTCAGTGGTAAATGAAATAGAAAATTTATCAGAAAGAGGGTTTAGAGAGGTCACCCTGCTTGGTCAGAACGTAAATTCATATCTTGACGGGACAAGCGATTTTGCCGATCTGCTGGCCGCCTGCGCAATGGTTGACAGGAACATAAGGATCAGGTTTACAACTTCGCATCCGCAGGATTTATCCGATAAACTTCTTTTTACCATCGCCAGGCATCCTAACCTGTGCAGCTATATTCATCTTCCCGTCCAGTCCGGTTCAAACAGAATTCTTGATCTGATGAACAGAACTTATACCATTGAACATTATCTTGGATTAATTGAAAAAGCCAAGAGTATTATCCCCGGTGTTAGTTTTTCTACAGATATTATTGCAGGATTCCCTACTGAAACGCAGGAAGATCATTTAATGACTCTTGAAGTAATGAAGCATGTAAGGTATGATGGTGCATATATGTTTAAATATTCCCCACGCGAAGGAACAAAAGCATACAGGATGGACGACGATGTACCGGAGGAAGTAAAGAAAAAAAGACTCCAGGAAATTATAGATCTTCAGCAGAAAATCAGCTTTGAAATTAACCAGGAACTTATCGGGAAAGAAGAAATTGTCTTAATCGAGGGTTTCAGCAGAAAATCAGATCAGTTTCTTGCAGGACGAACTGATACGAATAAAGTATTAATTGTTCCTTTTGATGAAAAGATAAAAGAAGGAACTTACATAAAGGCAAAAGTCAGCAGGGCAACACACGCCACGCTCTTTGGTGTATTTACGGGTTTTCCGGATTCTGCAAATGAAATTCTTGGAATGACCGGATAGTTTTATAACGGCAGCGTCATTCAAACTGGAGGTATAAATGAGGAAATCGGCGTTTGGAAAAATTTTATTTTTTATATTCCTCACTCTGTCATCTACTCCGTTATATTCACAGGACAAAGATATTGTGCCTTACCTGAAAGTAATTGAGAGCGGAGCTAAAGATTCAGTTTTACAAATTCTCCCGGAATTAAAGAAATCATATCCAAACGATCCATCTGTATTATTTCTCGACGGAGTTTTAACTGAAAACGGTCAGGATGCGGTTCCGGTTTATAACAGGATTATAAAAGATTTCCCAAAGAGCAAATATGCTGATGCTTCAGTTTACCGGCTCTATTCCTATTATTATTCAATAGGATTGTATAACACAGCTGCAACTTTTCTGAAAAAACTGAAAAAAGAATATCCCAACTCTCCTTATATTAAAATTGCAGAAAGAGAAATACCGGTTGAAAATGAACCAGCTCCTTCATTGCAGGAACCGACTGCCGATGAAAATTCTGTCTATTACCAGTTTACTATACAGGCGGGAGCTTTCAGCAACGATTCAAACGCAATTTCACTGAAGAAATCTTTTGAAGATGCAGGATATTATTCTTTCATCAAAAGCAAATCGGTAGGCGGAACGGATTTCAGTGTTGTTTATGTAGGACGGTTTGAGAAGCGGGATGAAGCAGAAAGTTTTCTGCAGGTGGTTAACAAACAATTTGATCTTAATGGTCATATTGTTTCAATAAATTAATTTTATTTTGAAAATTAGATTTATAGGTACCGGATCAGGAAAAACCTCACTGGATAGATTTCATTCCTCCTTAATGATTTCCATTTTAAAGTATAATTTACTAATTGATGCGGGTGATTCAGTTTCGCGGGCGATTCTTTCCCAGAATATTTCTTTTAACTCGATTAATGGTATTCTTATTAGCCATATGCACCCGGATCATTTCAGTGGATTTGCCGCTCTTGTCCTACAAATGAAAATGAATAACAGGAAAGAACCACTTTACATTTATGTTCATCATACTCTGGTAAAAAGTTCAAAAGATTTTCTTACGGCATCTTATTTATTTATAGAGCGAATGGATTTTCCTGTGCTTTTTAAAGGATTTGATTTCGACAGTGAAATTCTGATATCTCCGGGATTTACATTTATTTCCAGGCAGAATACCCATTTAGACAATTACGAAAGATATGCTCCTTCCTTGAGTTTCGCCTGCAGTAGTTTTCTATTCAAATCAAATAATCAGAAAGTTTTTTATTCTGGTGATGTCGGTTCCGCTAATGATCTTTACCTGTTTAAGGACGATAAAATCGATGTTTATATTACTGAAGTATCTCATGTTAATTTTAGTAATATTTTAAGTATGTCGCAAATACTTAAACCGGGCAGAATTGTAATAACTCACATTAGTGATGAAGATTTCCCTATAATAAAAGAGATCCTGATAAATACTAAAAATAATTCTATAATTATAGCACAGGATGGTTTGATACTGGGTGTTTAATGATACAAAAGGCGGAACATTCTTTAATAAAGCGATGAAAAGTAATATATTTAATGACTATTTATATGTACTTTTAGTTTAAAATGACTACAGAAGAATTTAAAAGTAAATTCGGGATAATAAGTTCAACAAAGGAGATAAATGATCTGGTGGATATTACCATGCAGGTTGCCAGGTCTGACATTTCTGTTTTAATATATGGAGAAAGCGGTGTTGGAAAAGAAATTTTTGCCCGGGCAATACACGGTTACAGCTCCAGGGCAGATAAACAAATGGTCAATGTCAACTGCGGTGCCATCCCTGAAGGTATATTAGAGAGTGAATTATTCGGACACAAAAAGGGATCTTTTACAGGCGCTGTGGAGAACAGAAAAGGTTATTTCGAAATAGCTGATGGAGGAACACTTTTCCTCGATGAGATTGCTGAAATGCCTCTGCATACGCAGGTTAAACTCCTCCGCGTAATTGAAACAAACGAGTTTATGAAGATAGGTGCGGAAACAGTCACTAACGTTGATGTAAGAATAATAGCCGCCACAAATAAAGATTTGCAAAGAGCAGTCGATTCAAGACATTTCAGGGAAGATCTCTATTTCAGGTTAAAGGCTGTAACTTTAAATATTCCTCCTTTAAGAAAAAGAAAAAACGACATTGAAGAACTTGCTAATTATTTTTTAAAATCATACGCTGAACAAAATAAAATTAGATACCGGCCAATCACTGATGAAGCAATGGAACTGCTGAAGAATTACCCCTGGCCCGGGAATGTGCGTGAGCTTAAAAATACAATTGAAACTGCAATTGCATTAAGCCGTGATGGTGTACTGGATTCTCCTTCATTTATATCTCTCCTTCATCCACCGATAGTGGAAGAAGCCCCTTCCCGGAATTTACCTATATTTGTCAAGAGGACCCCGGAGGAAGTGGACAGGGAACTACTTTACAGAGCCTTATTTGAGATAAAAAAGGATCTTATCGAACTCAAAGACCTCATTCACCAGAGACAGGATGAAGTTTATCTCCAGAACAATGATTCACGGGAAATTATCCCTCTCCTTGATGTGGAAAAAGAGGCAATCAGGATTGCGCTTGATAAAACACGCGGAAATAAAAAGCTTGTTGCACAGCTGCTTAAAATAAGTGAAAGAACACTTTATAGAAAAATCAAAGAATATGGTCTTTAAATCACAGTTACTATTCAAATACGGTTAAAAAACGGCTTGAAGAACAAAATCCGTAAAATATTCTTCTTGTTTATCATCCCTGTCACCATTAATTTTACTGGGTGCTGTGTATATTCTTTTACAGGAGCTTCTGTACCACAGCATCTGAAGACTGTTGCCATACCGATTGCGGAAGATAGAAGCGGTTCAGGTGAACCAGGTTTGAAAGAACTTTTAACAGATCAGCTGATTCAAAAATTTATTAACGATAATACTTTACAGGTGACTGAAAAAGTTAATGCTGATGCTTTGCTTGAATGTGTGGTTTTACCCTTAAGTGATGCTCCGGCTGTTGTGTCAGCCGGTGAAAATGTTCAGGCAAGAAGAATTACACTGAATATTCAGGTAACTTATAAAGATCTTGTAAAACGAAAAACTATTTTCGATAAAAAATTTTCAAATTATGGAGACTATCCTGCTGGTGGAACTATTAGTCAAAGAAGAAATGCAATAGAAGTCGCAGTAGATAAAATAACTGAAGATATCCTGTTGGATGCAGTGTCAGGATGGTAATTTTTATAAGAGGTTAAAAAATGGACGATGTAGTTCTGATTGCTTACTTTATTTCTTTATTCATTCTTTTCGTTTTCGGATGTCATGGTTTTATAATGATGTACTATCATAATAAGTACCGCAACGTCAAGCACAAATCAAAAACTGTCAGTGATTTAACATCTAAAGTCACGATTCAGCTCCCACTTTATAATGAACTCTATGTGGTGGAAAGATTAATCAATGCAGTCTGCGAAATAGAGTATCCTAAAGATATGCTTGAAATTCAGGTACTTGATGATTCTACCGATGAAACAACATCAATTACCGAGAAAATTGTTCGTGAAAAACAAAATGAAGGTTTCGATATCGTTCATATGAGAAGAGGAACAAGAGAAGGATTCAAAGCGGGCGCTCTGAAAGAAGGGTTAAAAACTGCAAAGGGCGAATACATTGCGATCTTCGATGCTGATTTCATCCCTCATAAAAATTTTCTCACGAAAACTCTTTCCTTTTTTTCAGATGATAAAGTAGGTATGGTCCAGACACGCTGGGAACACATCAATGGTGATTATTCAATTCTTACAAAGGCACAGGCTCTGGCGCTTGACGGACATTTCGTAATTGAACAGACTGTCAGGAATAAAGCAGGCTTTTTTATAAACTTTAACGGGACAGGTGGAATATGGAAAAGAGCCTGTATTGAGGATGCAGGAAACTGGCACGCCGACACACTGACTGAGGATTTAGATCTGAGCTACCGTGCACAATTAAACGGCTGGCGTTTTGTATTCCTTCAGGATTTTACTTCACCGGCAGAACTACCCTCTGAAATAAATGCTCTTAAAACCCAGCAGTTCAGGTGGACAAAAGGTGCTATAGAAACTGCAAAGAAAATTTTACCGCTTGTATGGAGATCAAAAATTCCGTTTAGAGTAAAACTGCAGGCAACATTTCATCTGACAAATAATCTTGTTTTTCCGTTTATTCTTCTGGCTGCAATTCTAAATGTCCCCTTAATATTTATAAAAAACAGCGGCTCGCACCAGGCTTACTTTGCAATTCTATCATTATTTGTTCTGGCTTTTGTAAGTTCATTTCTGTTTTATCTTTATTCGCAGAAAGATATCAGGACAGACTGGCGAAAGAAAATTGTCTTATTCCCCTTATTTATGGCCGGCAGCATGGGGTTTGCAGTAAATAATTCACGTGCTGTTATCGAGGGTTTGCTGAACCGGAAAAGTGAATTTGTCCGTACTCCAAAATTCAAAGTTGTTTCGGAACGTGATACATGGATGGGAAAAAGATATTTATCGAGAAAACTCGGATTCTCTGTATATGTAGAAGCAATCATGGCGGTATACTGCCTGGTTGGAATAGCATCATCCATATATTTCCTTGAAATAGCCGCACTTCCTTTCCAGATTTTATTTTTTGTAGGATTCTCTTTTGTTTCTGTTACTTCGATAAAACATGCATTAGCCAAGGCATAGAATATTGAGTAAATCATTATCCCAAACATTCCAGGACAAAGTAAATCTTATATATGAATACAACAGGCAGTCTCCTTTATTTGTCCGTGTAGCAAGCGGTGAGATTGAAAAAAATAATACTGAAAGAGCTGTAGAAATTCTGAATGAAGGGTTATCACTTTATCCCGATTATCCTGTACCACACATACTTATGGGCAAAGCTTTAATGCTTCTCGGTAAGTACAAAGAATCGCTTGATTCCTATCGCAAAGCAAGCGAACTATTGAATTCGCATCAGGTTTATGAACACTATCTTCACGAAGTTGAAAATCTAAAAAAACAAAGAATCCTTTTTGAAACATCCCGTAAACCTGGATTCCTGGATGAAATAGAAGATGACGGTCAAAAAGATAAAAAGATAAGCCTTGAAAAAGAACTTTCGTCGTTCGATTCTATGACAGGTCAGAAAATAAATCCTCCGGCGTCGGGTTCCGGGGGTGAGTCTATAGTATCCGAAACACTTGCAAATATTTATATAACACAGGGTGAATTCAGGGAAGCCCTGTCGATTTTCGAAAGGCTATTAAATAAAAATCCTCAGAAGCGTGAATATTATCTGCAGAAGATAAGCGAATTAAAAGCCCGGTTTGAGTAAAATATCCTTCACTGTTCTTTAACCTTCTTATGAATTTAGCAGACCTGAAAAAACTCAATTACTTATTTTATAATAGAGACCTGCTGGTTGTTGCCAGGGAGCTTCTTGGTAAAATTATAGTAAAAGCTGATGGTAAAAAACTTTTAGCCGGGAAAATAGTTGAGGTTGAAGCTTATGACGGAAGAGTAGACGAAGCTGCACATACGTTTATCGGGAAAACGAAGAGGAATGAAATAATGTTCGGATCCGGCGGATATTTTTACGTCTACTTTACTTATGGTGCACATTTCTGTTGTAATATTGTAACAGGTGAAAAAGGACATGGAACTGCAGTTTTGATACGCGGAGTTGAACCTGTTGAAGGAATTGAACAAATGGCTTTAAACCGGTATGGAAAATATTTGATAAATGAAAAAGAAAAATATAATTTGACCAGCGGACCGGGAAAAGTTTGCCAGGCTTTCGGAATTACAAGAAAATATTATGGAGAGGATTTAATCAAAGGGAGAGTATATCTTCTTAATCAAAGAAAAATTCCGGAAAACAGTATTATTCGGACAACGAGGATCGGAATAAAAAAATCAACTGAATTGAACTGGCGGTTTTATATTAAAGATAACCCGTTCGTTTCCAAAAAATGATTAAACCAAAGAATTTATTAATAGTACGAACTGACAGGATTGGTGATCTCATTCTTTCGCTTCCACTTGCGGCAATCATCAAAAAACATCTTCCTGATTGTAAAATCACTTTTCTTGTCCGAAACTATACAAAATCCCTTGTACAGAACCATCCATACGTTGATGAAGTGATTATACTCAAGGAGAATAAGAATAAAATTCCCATCAGGACGAATGTGGAAAATATATCAAAGCACAATTTTGATTCAGCGGTTATAGTCTATCCCACTTTCGTTACCTCATTAATAATTTTTTTAAGTAAAATAAAATATCGTGTTGGTACCGGCTACCGCTGGTATTCCCTCTTATTCAACCAAAAGATTTATGAACACAGGAAGTTTGCAGAAAAGCATGAGCTTGAGTACAATGTCAACCTTCTGGATAAGTTCGGTATTGAAGAAACTGTACATCCGGGTGAGGTAAATTTCGATCTTAAGCCGGATAAATCAAGTGAAGAGAAAGTCGACCAAATACTTTCAAGATCCGATATAAATACCACTGAGCCGATAATAATTATTCACCCGGGGAGCGGCGGCAGTTCTGTTGATCTGCCGCAGTTGAAATTCAGGGAACTTGTTGAAAAAATTTCTAAGGAGCTAACAGAAAATATAATTCTGACAGGCAGTGACAGGGAAAAATATCTTTGTGAAAATTTGAAAATCAGGCCGTCTATTCTGAACCTTGCGGGAATGCTAAATCTGTCTGATATGATCGCTCTTATTGCTAAATCTGCAATTTTCATTTCAAATTCGACAGGACCGATTCACATTGCAGCGGCTTTGGGTATATATATAATTGGATTTTATCCGCGGATAGCTGCGTGTTCAGAACGAAGATGGGGTCCCTATACAAATAAAAAAGTAATATTTTCGCCAAAAATCGAATGTTCTAATTGTTCAAGGGAACAGTGCATCAGGCTTGATTGTATGAATAGCATCGAAGTGACTGATATCTTTTATGAAACCGAAAAAATTTATAAGTTTATTAAAGACGAACGGAGAAAATAGATGCTCAGGAAGTATTTATTGTTTTTTTTACTAATGTCCGCTGTTACGTTTGCAGGTTCTAATAGTGATACTACCGGTAACGACCCGGAGTTCAGAACCTTAGAAAATAAAGCTTTCGAAGTCGGAGAAAAACTTACTTTCGATGTTAAATATGGATTTGTTACTGCAGGAATAGCCACAATGCAGGTTCCTCAAATGAAGAGAATCTCCGGTAGACAGGCTTATCATGTAACTTTTGAGGTAAATTCTGTTCCAAGCTTCGACTGGATTTACAAAGTCCGCGACCGCTATGAAACGTATATAGATGCAAAGGGACTTTTCCCATGGAGATTTGAACAGCATATCAGAGAAGGCGGCTACAGCAGGGATTTTTCAGCTTTTTTCGATCAGCGGAAAGGAAAGGCCAAGACGAGTGAGGGAGAATATGAAATACCGAAATATGTTAATGATATTGTTTCTGCATTTTATCTTGCCAGGACATTCGATTATTCAAACCTCAAAATAAATGACCGGATTCATCTGAAGAATTTTTATAAGGACAAAGTATATGATCTCGATGTACGCTATCTTGGTAAAGAAACTATAGATGTAACAGCCGGAAAATTCGATTGCATAGTAGTTGAACCACTTGTTCAGGAAGGTGGACTTTTTAAAAGCGAAGGAAGTATTGTTGTCTGGCTTTCAGATGATGCATTAAAGATCCCCGTAAAAGTGAAAACAAAGGTAGTAATCGGTTCAATTGATGCCGAGTTAACAGCTTACGAGGGGTTAAATGGTAAGCTCTCTTCAAAACATTAATTATATATAAAGTCGGTTGCCGGGAAGGTTACAGCCTTCTAATTCTGTATTGAAACCCTTAAATAGGAAATACCTGACCATTTTTTTATTTTCACTTAATGGATGATTTTAATTCAAAGCAGAATCCCTTAAATGAGGATCCTGATGAAGAAAAGCACAGCGGAGATGACCCCCCTCAGAATTCTGCCGGAGGTATTCATCCGCAAATATCCCCAATAGCCGCAGCATTTATAGGGCTGATAGGCGGGTTTATCCTTTATCAGATTATCGGCGGTGTTATTACCCTTCTTATTTTCGGGATGAATCTTGATACTGCCCCGGTTAATGCAGTCAGGTTAATGACTATGGCGGGTCAGATTCTTTTTATACTGCTGCCTGCTTTACTATTTTCCAAATGGTTTTATATTGATGTTTCATCAATTATAAGGACAAGGGTTCCTTCCTGGAAAGAATTTGCTCTTTTCGGAATCGGAATAATTATTCTTACACCGCTTCTTCAGTACCTCATTACTGTTCAGAATTATTTTATCGATATCTGGGCTGCTAATTCCCAGTTTATCAATTCTATTAAGACAGCTCTGGATTCATTAAACGAGTTGATTGAAAAAACTTACGGTGACCTGCTTTCTGCAAATAATATTTATGAAGCAATCCTTGTAGTTGCAGTTGTCGCTGTTGTACCGGCAATTTGCGAAGAGACTATGTTCAGGGGATTTATACAGAAAAGCTTTGAACTCCGGATTAAACCTGTATGGGCTGCTTTTATTACAGCAGTTTTCTTTGGAATCTATCATTTTAATCCCTATGGAATGATTCCATTAATTATTCTCGGGTTTTATTTTGGATTCGCTGCATATATGAGCAATTCAATTCTGATCCCCATGAGTCTTCATTTTACAAACAATTTTATTGCGATTATGGTATATTTTGTCATTGGAAATGAAGACCTGATAAATTCAACCCCTGATACAAATATTGATTTGAATTCTGCCGTACTTATGATAATATTGCTTACACTTATTATGATAGGATTAATTATTTCTATCAGAAAATTTTATTCAAATCAGATCAAACCTTGAGGAGGTTGTATGCCTGTATGCCCTAATTGTGAATACGAATATGTAAAAGGAATTACAATTTGTCCTGATTGCGGTACCAGGCTTGTGGATGACGAATATTTTGTAAAGCCTGAAGACTGGACGGAAGAAAACTGGCAGGTTGTATATACATCCGGTCAGGAATATGATGTTGAAATGTTAAGAGATAACCTTGAAAGCGCCGGAATTAAGACAGCAATGTTATCACAGAAAGACCGGAATTTTCCTGCTCCCGGAGATTTCTCTCTTGTTAAACTTTTTGTCAGACACGAAGATGTTCAGTCTGCTCTGAATTTTATTGAACAATTAAAGAATGAGCAGGGCAGTGAAGAAAATGAGGAAGAATAATCTCTGATGACTCTGGGCAACACAACACAAAGAGTGCTTGTTTCCCTGGTTGCAATTCCGGTTATTATTGCAACAAGTTATTTCGGAGGGGTTTATTTCTTCGTTTTCACTGCTGTGATAGCTCTCGTTTCTTACTATGAGTATTGCAGAATTGTAAAGAATAAAGGGATCTTTGCAAATACGTGGACAGGAATTCTTTTCATTCTGGTTTTACTTGCAAATGAATTTTATCATTACCTCAGCATTTATTATCTGGTTCTGCTTCTTATTGTTCTGCTTACGTTAATTGAACTGTTCCGGAATAAAGGTTCTGCAATAATTAATATTGGAACAACACTTCTCGGTATTTTTTATATTGGTTTCTTTGCAGACGCTTTACTGGCAATACGGGAACTTTATCCAAGAGTTGAATATCTCTATGAGCGCGGCGGATTTCTGATAATATCAATTTTGGCCGCGATATGGATTTGTGATTCGGCCGCATTTTTTGGTGGTATTAGCTTAGGGAAACATAAATTATTTCCCCGGGTGAGTCCCCAAAAAAGCTGGGAAGGTGCAGTTTTCGGTTTTATTTTCTCAATATTAACCATGCTGCTGGCCAAAGTAATTATTTTGGACTTCCTAAGCTGGAAATCAGTGATTATTTTAGGAATTATTGTCGGTACAGCAGGGCAAATTGGAGACCTTATAGAATCACTCTTTAAACGGGATACAGGAGTTAAAGATTCTTCAGGGTTAATTCCGGGTCATGGCGGAATCTTTGACAGATTTGATTCACTTCTTTACTCAGCCCCTGTAATTCTGCTTTACCTTAAAAACTTTGCCTGAGATATTAAATTATTATGACTATTAAACAAAAAGATATTGTAAGTGTAATCACGTTAGGGTGTTCCAAGAATACGGTCGATTCTGAGAGATTGATGAACCAGCTAAAACTGAACAATCTTTCTCTGGCGGAAGATTCTGAAATGGCGGAAACGGTTATTATAAATACGTGCGGTTTTATTGAAGCTGCGAAGCAGGAGTCCATTAACACTATCTTAAATGCGGTTTCTTTAAAGGAAAAAGGAAAAATCAAAAAAGTAATTGTGGCAGGATGTCTTTCTGAAAGATATATGAACGATCTTCGAAGGGAAATACCCGAAGTTGATGCCTATTTCGGCACTGAAAAATACGAGGACATACTCAAAGAATTAGGCGGAGAGCTTAAATATGAGCTTCTCGGTGAAAGACTTATTTCAACTCCTTCTCATACAGCTTATTTGAAAATATCGGAAGGATGCGATCATCCCTGTTCTTTTTGTGCAATTCCTTTAATGCGCGGGAAGCATAAATCAAAACCGATCGAAGATTTGATTCGGGAAACCGAATTCCTTGCAAAGAATAATACAAAAGAACTTGTACTTATTGCCCAGGATACTACTGATTACGGCAAAGATATTTACGGCAAAAAAATGATTGCCGGGCTAATCGACAAGCTTAGCGGAGTTAATGAAATTGAGTGGATTCGTTTAATGTATGCTTATCCGTCCCAGTTTCCTGATGAACTTATTGACATTATTGCAGATAATCCAAAAGTCTGCAAATATGTTGATATACCTTTACAGCACATCTCTGATGATATACTTAAATCTATGAGGAGAGGTGTAACTGCAAAACGAACAAGAGATCTTCTCCGGAAACTTAAAGAAAGGATTCCCGGTATCACATTAAGAACGACGTTTATTGTCGGATACCCTAATGAGACTGATAAAGAATTCCAAGAATTATGCGAATTTGTTAAAGAGATGGAATTTGACCGGATCGGGACTTTTACTTTCTCAAAGGAAGAAAGCACCAGCAGTTTTATTCTTGGTGATCCTGTTCCTGAAAAAGTTAAATCTCAAAGAAGAGACATTTTAATGGAAATCCAGAAAGATATTTCATCAAAAATAAATGAGAGCTTTGTTGGTAAAAAACTTCAGGTACTAATTGAAGGAAAGGAAGGAGATTATTACATTGGGAGATCATACCGTGATGCTCCCGAAGTAGATGGCGAAATTTTAATCCCTTCAAACGGGAAAAAACTTAATCCGGGTGAGTTTTATGCTGTTGATGTTTTCGATTTTAATGAATATGATTTGTATGCTAATATTTCCCGGAATGGGAGCAAATAATGAAAAATATAATAAAGATAATTCTGCTTTTTCTTATGTTCCAATCCGTTAAAGCACAGGTTGAAACAGCAAATCAGCCGGATGAGACAAGATCTCTCCCAAAATTCTACCAGGACTTTCTGAATTTCTCTTCACCGGACAGCGTAAGCACAAGGGTTGATGCATTTATACAGGTTCCCTATAACCAGATACAATTTGTAAAATCCGATAAAGGATTTACTGCGAGCTACACTGTTACCATTTCTGTGTATAGTGAAAACAAAGAAAAACTTGTGGTGGAGAAGATCTGGAATGAAGAGGTAAACGAAAAAAATTTTGAACAGACTAACAATCAGAATAATTACAACCTGAGCTTTAAGTCGTTATTTCTGGCACCCGGAAATTATATTATCAGAAGCTCGGTTGAAGATAAAGAGTCCAAAAAAGAATTTGCAAGAGAAAATCCTTTCAGCGTAAAATCCCTGCAAAAGTCTCTTGCTCTGAGCGATATTATTTTAATCTCCAAAATGACGGAATCAGGAGATGCAAAAAAAATACTTCCAAATGTATCGGGTAATGTTGCAACAGAAAAGGATGGAGTCCCGTTATTTTTTGAAGCTTATTCTGATAAACCGGGGGAAACCAGGATTGAATATATAATCTCTGATGAAAAAAAGAATATTATACTCCAGAGCAGCGAATTCCAGCATCTTGATTCAGGTAAAACACAAATATTTCATACAATAAAGGACAGCTCTATAAATCTTGGTAATTACTTGCTGACAGTATGTTTACTGAATAATAATGGAGAAGTTATTGCATCCTCAAACAAACCTTTTTATTCAAGATGGAGCGGGGTTCCTACTACTGTGAATGACCTTGATCTTGCAGTAGACCAGCTAGTGTATATAGCTTCACAGAAAGAGCTGGATTATATAAAGGATGCGCAAACAAAGGAAGAAAAATCCAAACGATATCTGGAATTCTGGAAAAAGAAGGACCCTTCTCCTTCGACAGAGGAGAATGAAATATTCAACGAATATTACCGCAGAATTGAGTATGCGAATGAGAATTTTTCTCATTATGTAAAGGGATGGAAAACCGACAGGGGGATGGTTTTTATTTTGCTGGGAGCACCGAATAATGTTGACCGTCATCCATTTGACCTTGATTCCAAACCTTATGAGATATGGCAGTATTATGAGATGAATAAGCAGTTCGTTTTTGTTGATGAAACAGGTTTTGGTGATTACAGGTTAATTACCCCTCTTTACGGGGATGATTATCGATATAGATAATTATGATAGTTACAGTAACTTTAAATCCTTTACTTGAAAGAAGATACTCTTTCAAGGGTATCAATTATCCTGGTCTGAATCGGGAAGGAATTGTAAACATTAAGGCAGGCGGCAAGGGGATAAATGTCAGCCGGCAGTTAAATCGCCTTAATACTTCAAGTCTTGTTTTCACTTTTCTCGGCGGAACAAACGGTAAGCTGTTACGTGAAATTTTAAGGGAAGAGAATATTAATTTCACTTCCGTTAAATTAAATTCTGAAACCCGGGAGGGGGTGGTAATAATAGACGAAAGGAATGAAAAAATCACCTATTTGTTCGGTGCCGATCCTGAAGTAACGGAGGATGAAGCTGATGAGTACAAAGAGAAGCTTGAAAAGATAATTCAGAATTGCGAGATAGTTATCTTTTCAGGAAGTTCGCCATGCAAAAATACGGATTCAATAATTCCTTTCGGAATTGATGCAGCAAACAAGTTTGATAAAATATCCATTTGTGATACTTATGGAATGCATTTAGCCGACTGCATCAAGGCGGCACCTACAATACTGCACAACAATATTGACGAATTACAAAAATCACTTGATATTGAATTAAGTTCAGAAGAAGACATTCTGACTTTCCTGGATAACCTTTATAAAAGCGGGATAAAACAGTGCTATATAACGGATGCAGAAAGGAATTTCTATTCATCAAATTTTGATTTCCACTTTAAGGTTAAACCGCCGGTTGTAAAATCGATCGATTCTACGGGGAGCGGTGATAGTTTTATGGCGGGGATAATCTATGGCTGGCACAACGATCTGACTTTTGAAGATGGATTAAAATTGGCAATCAAACTGGGAGCTGCTAATGCCTCCCGTTTTGATGTCAGTAATATTACCTTAATAGAAACTGATGATTTAATGCTTAAGGCTGATGTCATCCCGATTGGGAAAAAGATGAAAACTTTAGATGTTACGCCACGTTAAATATATACCGGTTTTTCTATTATTTATATCTGCATTATCGGCACAGGTTATTGGGGAATTTAATATAACCGGCAACCTGGTTTTTGATGATGATGATTATATTAGCTGGAGCCGTGTTAATACCGGTGAGAAATTCACCCTGAATTTACCGGATACGATCAGGACAAATATTGCTGCCGAACTTGGTAACAGAGGTTATCTCCAAAGCAGTTTTGCCGGTATAACCACTAATCTTTCATCAGATTCGCAAAAGGTGACAATTAACCTTGCCATAGATGAAGGTGATCCGACATATGTAAATCATTTTATTTATAAGGGAGCAGATTCAGAAGATACTTTGAAAATACTTCCGCTTTTTGATTTCCTTGAAGGAGAAATTTTTAATAAATATGATCTGGAGCAGTCTATTGCAAATTCACTCGGTTACTACGAAGATACCGGGAATCCTTTTGCAAAAATAGTTGTCAATTCGGTTTTTATATATTATGATTCTCTTAAAGCAGAAAGTCTCGCCGATATTTATCTTGATATAGAAAAAGGTGAAATAAGGAAAATCGACAAGATTGAGGTAACCGGTAATTCTTCGACAAAAGATTATGTAATTATACGCGAACTCCGGTTAAATCAGGGGGAAAATTATTCACAATCTAAAATAGATGAACTGCCGAAAAGATTAAACAGACTGCGTTTTTTTGAACCTTTAAATACCCCTCAATTTTATATAAATGGTGAAGGCGAAGGAGTTCTTTCTTTAAATGTTAAAGAAAAGCAGACGAATAATTTTGACGGTATTATCGGTTATATACCGGGCACAAAAGAAAATGAAAAAGGGTATTTAACCGGTCTTGTGAACGTCAGTATGAGAAATCTTTTTGGAACAGGCAGAGCTGCAGCGGTAAGATGGCAGCAGTTTGACAGATACTCACAGGAACTCGAACTGAAGTATCTGGAACCCTGGTTATTCGGATATCCGTTTAACATCAGCGGGGATTTCTATCAGAGGAAACAGGATACAACTTACGTGCAGAGAAAACTTGAGGGAGGTCTTGATTATCTCGCTACAGAAGATATTTCAGCAGGTGTGACGATTACAACTGACCGGGTTATTCCGACAATTAAGGAAAATCCCTTGTTTACCGTTTTTAACAGCGGCGCATTGACTACCGGGGTAAATCTTAAATTTGATACCCGTGATGATCCTTACTCACCCACAGGAGGGCTGCTGTTTATTACTGCATATTCGTTTAGTAAGAAAAAAATATTTGGACCCGAAGAATTTATAACTGAGCAGACAACAACCAGTGTAAATCTGCAAAGACTGACACTGGATCTGAACACCTATTTCCAGATCTTTGACAGACAGATTATAGCGTTTGCCTTACACGGAAAAGAGCTGAGGGGAACATTTTTTGAAGACAGCGATCTCTTCAGACTTGGTGGTACAAATACACTGAGGGGCTACAGAGAGGATCAGTTTTTAGGTTCAAGGATTGGCTGGGAAAATTTAGAATACCGCCTTTTGCTTACCCGCCGGACGTTTGCCTTTCTGTTTTTTGATGCAGGTTATTATTACAGAAAACCGGAACCCAACAGAAATATCCCGGAACAGAAAGGATTCAGAACCGGTTATGGCATTGGTTTGAATATAGAAACCGCCGTAGGTGTACTGAGTGTAAGTTTTGCATTAGCAGCAGGTGATTCTTTTGCAGATGGGAAAATTCATTTCGGCATAGTTAACGAATTTTAATTTCTTGCTTTTATCCCCGCATTATTTATAATTTTCCTGCAAAACTTCATCGAATAATGAACTACCTTTCAAAAGCCTTCGCATTTATTTCTCTTACAAGAGTGGTTAATGTCCTGATTACATTCTTCTCGGTCATTGTTGCAGTACTTATCTGTTCCGATTTATCTTTAATTGGGGGAACTGTTTATACAGCTGCTGCGTGTGCTGCTTTAACCGCTGCAGCCGGAAATGTTATAAATGATATATGGGATTATGAATCCGATTTAATTAATAAGCCCGAAAGACCATTACCCGCGGGAAGGCTAACAAAAAAAACAGCATTAAATTTTTATTTTTCTCTTGTGCTTATTACTGTTGCCATTGCCGCCTCATTTAACATTATTATTTTTTTTATCGTAATCCTGGCACATTTGCTCCTTCTGATTTATTCAATCGGCCTGAAGAAAATTCCTCTGCTTGGAAATTTTGTAATTTCATTCCTTACAGGTTTTGTGTTTATTTATGGGGGACTCATAGCAGGCAATCTGAGTGCAGCCATTATTCCGGCAGTTTTTGCCATGTTGATAAATCTCTCACGTGAAGGAATAAAAACAATCGAGGATATCCCGGGTGATAAAAGTACCGGCACTGTAACCTTTCCGCAGAAATATGGTGTAATTCTTTCAAGAAAACTTATTTCTGCTTTTTTATTATTATTATTATTATTTACTTTTGTTCCGTTTGTGGCTGGTATTTATGGAATAGAATATTTCATAATTGTAATGGTCGTTGTTAATCCTTTACTTGTTTATGTTATCAAATCACTTCTTGGAACAGGTAAAACGGTGACCCTGAATAAATTAAGTTTTATCCTAAAAATGAATATGATATTCGGACTTACAGCAATATATTTTGGCAGATGAGAAAATTTGATAATTCCTTCAGGACAGGCACAATAGAACTTATTGCAGGTTCCGATGAAGCAGGCAGGGGTCCGCTCGCAGGACCTGTTGTAGCTGCTTCAGTGATTTTTCCCAAAAAGATTTTTATAAAGGGAATAAGAGATTCAAAAATGCTGACTGAGGAGGAAAGGGAAATGGTTCTTCCGAAGATACTTGAGAAATCTTTGGCATGTTCGGTTTCGGTAATTTCCCATGCCCAGATTGACCGTATAAATATACTTCAGGCTTCTCTCCAGGCAATGTATACTTCGTTGTCACGGTTGAAAATTCGCCCGGATCTTGTTTTAGTTGATGGTAATAAAGGATTTAATTTTCCGGTGCCGGTAATTCCTGTTATCAAAGGTGATGCACAATCATTTACGATTGCTGCAGCATCGATTGTAGCAAAGGTCGCCCGGGACAGAATAATGAAAAGATTATGTCCCCGGTTTCCTCAATATCTCTGGTCAAAGAATAAAGGATATGCAACACCCGAACATATTGAAGCAATAAAAATTTACGGGGCCTCTCCTCTTCACAGGAAAACATTTTTAAGAAGAATATTAGAAGAAGGACTTGAACCCGAATTTGAATTTGAGATGGAATCACCTCTGGAATAACAAATGAGTCTTTCATCTATAGAACTGGGAAAGTTAGGTGAAGAAGCTGCGGTGCAGTTTCTAAAAGAAAAGGGATTTCAAATAAAGGAGCTCAACTACAGGTCCGGCAGAGGTGAACTGGATATAATTGCGCTTGATGGTGAAATAACGGTATTCATTGAAGTAAAAGCCCGATGGAATCTTGAAATGGGGGATCCGGTCTATGGGGTTACTCCAGGTAAGGTAAAGCAGCTAAAGAAAATCGCCGAGCTTTATTTATATGATAAGGAAATAGAGGAGATTGACTGCCGGTTCGATGTCGTAACCGTGCTCTTTGGGGGAGAAAAAGAACCGATAATAGAACATTACGTTAATGCCTTTGATTAATCCCTTTATTTATCTAATCGCAAATCCTATAGTTTTTTCGCCTGTTCCGGTAAGAATAATTTTTTAGTTAAATTTACACATCGAATTATTTATTAATACAATAAAGATTCATGCATTTCTTTCGCTTCAGATCAAGGAAAATTTTTATAGGGGTTTTTCTTTTACTTTTCTGCACCGGCATTTCCGCCCAGGGGAAAAATTATTTCTACACAGGTAAATCTTATGGCAGTGAATCATTATTTAATCCAGTCAGTCTCTTTATAAACGGCAGCTATGATGTAACTCAGCTTCAGTCGGTCTCAAACAGGATCGGAGACCAGGATTATGAAAACACATTTCATATTGTGATGCGGAGTCTGGGACATCCATTTGAAAATATAGAACATTACGGATGGAATCTTTTCCTGAGGACAGAGTTTCTTCCAATAAGCTTTAAGAAAGAGGAGATGCAGTGGATTCCGAACTACCAGCAGCATCTGATCGGCGGGGGAATGCTATTTACTGCAATGAAAGAGTGGTACCGGATGCGTAATTTTCCCGTACCATGGCTCTTCTCATCGGTGACATTGATGGCTCATCATATTTTAAATGAAATGCTTGAATCTGGTCCAAATGAAGTATGGAGCGTTGACGAAGTTTCTGATATTTACATATTTGATCTGGGGGGAATTATACTTTTCAGTTTTGATTCCATAAACGAATTCTTCAGTAAAAAATTAAACCTTTCAGACTGGTCATTGCAGGCGACCATTACATTACCTTACGGGAGAGTGAATGCAGGCCAATATTTCTCGATGAAATGGAAACTGCCTTTTTCTGAAACTTACTCTCTCTTTTATCGTTATGGGATGGGCGGGGTAGCAGGTCTGTCACAGAAACTCGAATCGGGAGATAATCTCTCATTCGGCGTAGGTTTCAGAAGCAAACATCTTGTTGATGTAACAAAAACTGCCAGACAAAGAACTATTGAAACAAGCTGGCAGGCAGGAGTATATCTGGATAGAACTAATTCTCTGCTTGCCTCAGTGACTTTAAGCGGTGTAAAAGAATATTTTGCCTCGATTGATGTCTACCCGGGAATAATAAATATAGGTAATTTTTCTCCCGGTTTGTGGACAGTAATCGGCAGAGGTACCAGTTCTGCGATTGGTATAACAACCAGGTATGTGCTGAGCATTGGTTATGAAACGCATTATTGATTAAAACAAACACGGAGGATCTGGTGAAGAGATCAATTTTTAATTCAGGTGAGGTTCGAATTAAGATTTAATCCGGTAGTCCAGCCTAAGTTTTTGTAAAATATTAAGTTGCAGGATGATAAAACCGGGTATCCTTTTATTCACAATCTTTTTTTATTATTTTCTTATCTCAAACTTTATTTATTTCATCAACAAAACACTACTTAGTGAAAATCCTCAAAAAAGATAATCCGGTTGATTTCAGTGAGTCAATGACTAATTTTTTTCTTAACATTGCAGGCTTATCAACTTTTACAATCCGGTTTTTTAAGAACGTCTTCGTTCCTCCATTCGAGTTCGGTGAGATAAAGAGACATATGGATGAACTTGGGATAAAAACGATGCCGATTGTGACTGTTGCCGGTTTTATTATAGGTCTGGTGCTGGCAATGCAGAGTCAACCTGTTATGCAGCGCTTCGGTGCTGAATCATATCTTCCCAGTATTGTTGCACTTACTGTTGTTCGTGAGATGGGCCCTGTGCTGACTGCATTACTTTTTGCGGGGAGAGTAAGTTCAGGAATCGGAGCAGAACTTGGTTCGATGCGGGTTACTGAACAAATAGATGCAATGGAAGTTTCTGCAGTTAATCCTTACAAATTCCTGGTTGTCACAAGAATTCTTGCCTGCACTTTTATCCTGCCGATTCTTACTTTATATGTCGACTTCCTGGCAATAATGGGCGGCTATCTGGCATTGAAACTTTCAGTCGGGACAACTTTCCAATTATATATTAATGCTATCTTTAAGTCTCTTGAATTTTCAGATTTAATACCCGGTGTTCTAAAAACTTTTGTGTTCGGTTTTATAGTCGGGGCAGTGGGTTCGTATAAAGGT
Source organism: uncultured Ignavibacteria bacterium (assembly GCA_963743325.1). Classification (GTDB taxonomy): domain Bacteria; phylum Bacteroidota; class Ignavibacteria; order Ignavibacteriales; family Ignavibacteriaceae; genus DATFVA01. The sequence goes on along the minus strand of CAVUOZ010000012.1, from coordinate 121,186 downwards.
TATTATACGGAAAATGGTACAGTCGGCGTCGGGCGGGCTTCCACTAGTGCAGTTGTAATGTCATCTCTTCTCATTCTTATGGTTGATATGGTGCTTGTGAAAATTACGGTGTGGTTATGGGCAACCTGATGGTTGAAGTAAAGAATGTTTCAAAATCTTTCGGCGACAATGTTGTTCTTGACAAAATTTCTTTTAATGTTGAAGAGGGAGAAAATTTTGTTGTTTTTGGAAAAAGCGGGAGCGGTAAAAGTGTTCTTCTAAAATGTATGGTAGGACTTCTGGAACCGGATTCCGGTGAAATAAAAATAAATGGAAAAAGCGTTCTTAATCTTCCTGTGGATGAACTTAATAAAGTGAGGAAACACATTGGTTTTCTTTTTCAGGGCTCTGCTCTTTATGATTCAATGACAGTTCGTGAAAATCTTGAGTTTCCGTTAATCAGAAATTTTAATTTTTCCCCGGAAGAAAGAATTGATAAAGTAAAAAACGTTCTCGAAAAAGTGGGACTGGTAGATGCTATTGACTATAAACCTGCTGAACTTTCGGGAGGTATGAAAAAAAGAATAGGACTGGCACGTACTATAATAACTGAACCGATGTTAATTTTATACGATGAACCGACAACAGGACTCGATCCGATTACATCTAAAGAAATAAGCCAGCTGATAGTGGAACTGCAGAAAGATCTGAAAAGTACATCTATAGTCGTTACACATGATTTGATTTGTGCAAAAATAGTGGCAAATACAGCTATAGTACTTAAGGATGCAAAGATAAAATTCGAAGGCGATATTAATGAACTGGAATCTTCAAATGATAAATTTCTTAAAAACTTTTTCAGCGGGGAAGTAGTCGATGCTGACAGTGGAGAATAATCATGGCTAAAAAAACTTCTACTGTAAAACTTGGAATATTCATCTTCCTTGGGATCACTATTCTTGTTATTGCAATATTTATGCTCGGGGGCAAGGAACAGCTTTTCAGCTCGACCTTCAATGTTAAAGCTTATTTTAAGACTGTCCAGGGTTTGAAAAATGGTGCTACTGTGAGACTTAGTGGAATTGATGTAGGCACGGTAAAAAATATCCGGATTGTAAATGATACTACTGGACGTGTCGAGGTTACCATGAGCATTAAAGATGATGTGGCCCGCTTTATCAGAACAGATACACGCGCAACAATTGAAACTGAGGGACTGGTAGGAAATAAAGTGGTTGTACTTGAAATTGGGACTGCCTCGGCTGAACTTGTGAAAGAAGGAGGCACGATAAGAACAAAGGAGCCTATGAGTTTTTCTGCGGTGATTGAGGAAACACAGGGAGTAATGCAATATACTAAACAGATGACTAAAGATCTTTCTGAAATTGTTTCAAGGGTTAACAGAGGTGAAGGATCGATAGGAAAGCTGCTTGTAGATGATGAATTGTACACAGATGCAACTGATCTTACAAAACAGGCTGATAAAAGCCTTCAGTCAATTACAGGTGAATTCGATAAGGTAACCGAGCTGTTTAATAATCTTGGGGTTGGTGTTAGAAATGTGGTTACCAATGTAGATTCCACAGTGGCAGATCTTGATTCAATTATTACAGCTGTTAAAGAAGGTAAAGGAATCCTTGGAGAGATGCTCGTTAACGGTAGTCCATTTGATTCCACTTTCAGGCAGACACTGTCAAATATAGAGAAAACCACTGCAGATGCACGGCTAGCATCCTCACGTCTTGCAGAAAATATGGAAGCTCTGAAGCATAACTGGCTGTTTAAAAGTTATTTTGAAGAAAGGGGATACTGGGACAAAGCAGAATATGAGGATGAGATCAGTTCTAAGCTGAAAGAGCTTGATGAAAAAATTAAGCTGATTGACAGAAGGATAGAAGAACTGAAGGCTTTGGAGAATAATACTAAATAACTCACTATAGCGGCATTCCCGTCATTCAGAAATTTCCAGGTTACAGTCCTCCCGGTAAATAATAAAGAGGGTACTATGTAACTTAGATCCTTCCGGGCTAAGATAATCTTTGTCGTAATATGAAACAGGGACCCAAATAAATATCATTTTTGAACAGGTTCTATGCTATTTACCTCTGGATAATGCTCGTATTTTTACCACCAATTCTTGCTTATCTTTTTGTAAATTTAATGTTCGAAATTCCAAATCTATCTGAAACGAATGACAGTAAAAGAAAAGAAAATAATTGTTAAAGGCGCAAGGGAGCATAATTTAAAGAACCTTAGTTTCGAGATTCCTAGAAATAAGCTTATTGTATTTACGGGTGTCAGCGGGAGCGGGAAATCTTCTCTGGTATTTGATACTATTTACGCAGAAGGACAGAGAAGATACGTGGAAAGCCTTTCTGCTTATGCGCGGCAGTTCCTGGAGCGTATGAATAAACCGGATGTTGATTTCATACAGGGTATAAGTCCTGCCGTTGCAATAGAACAGAAAACAGGTGCAAGAAATACACGTTCTACTGTCGGTACTACCACAGAAGTATATGATTATCTCCGCTTACTGTTTGCAAGAATAGGTAAAACTATCTGCTTTGAATGCGGGAAAGAAGTAAAGAAAGCGACCACCTCTACAGTGACTCAATGGCTCGAAGAACAGCCTGAAGGAACAAAATATTATTTGACTTTTCCGCTGCATGTTCACCAGGGAACAACCGTTAAACAGGAGATCGATCTACTGCAAAAGCGTGGGTTCTTCCGTTTGTATTTTAATAATAAAATGGTTGATTTAAGTGAAGAGGACATCTTTCCTAAAAGAAAGGATGATATTAGAGTCGTAATTGAAAGATTCAAAGTTACTCCCGGTGAAGTAAGAGAAAAACTTGGTGATTCAATTGAAGTCACTTTTAAGGAAGGTGAAAACAGGTTAATAATAATTAACGCCGAAACGGGTGAAGAGAAAGAGTTCAATAAATTTTATGAGTGCTGCGGAATAAGGTACGAAGAACCCGAGCCCAGATTTTTTTCGTTTAATAATCCTTTCGGTGCCTGTCCGGTCTGCCAGGGTTTCAGTAAGATTATCGGGATAGATATGAACCTTGTCATACCTAATCCTAATTTAAGTATTGTTGACGGAGCTATTGCGCCATTCCGCTCTGCAAAGTACAGTGTGCATCTGCGTGACCTTATTCAAAATGCCAAACAGTTTCTTCTGCCTATAAATATACCTTTTAAAGAACTGAAGCCTGAACAGGTTGATTTGGTTCGTGAAGGTTTTGGTGATTATATAGGCATTGACAGTTTCTTTGAAAAGCTTGAGAGTAAAACCTATAAGATGCACGTCCGTGTCCTGCTCAGCAGGTACCGGGGTTATTCAACTTGCACTGCATGTAAAGGATCACGACTCAGAAGGGAGGCACTCCAGGTTCAGATTGATGGTAAATCAATATATGATTGTGTCAAAATCCCCATTGAACAGTCGCTTGAGTTTTTCACTGATCTTCATCTTTCTGAATACGATACTCTGGTCGGTGAAAGAGTTCTGAAAGAAATAATAAAACGGCTGACTTTTCTGGATAATGTGGGTATCGGGTACTTAACCCTTGACCGTTTAAGCAGCTCTCTCTCCGGAGGTGAAACGCAGAGGATCAACCTGGCTACTTCTTTAGGTTCATCTTTAGTGGGGACACTTTATGTGCTTGATGAACCGAGCATAGGGCTTCATCCGAGGGATAACGCGAGGCTGATAAATATCCTTAAAAACCTGAGAGATATAGGCAATACTGTACTTATAGTTGAACACGATCCCGATATAATCAGATCTGCAGATATACTCATTGATATGGGGCCTAAAGCAGGTGAAGCGGGCGGTGAAATTGTAGCCCGCGGAACTTATGATGAGGTAGTAAGAGATAAGAATTCATTAACAGGTAAATATCTTTCCGGAAAGCTTAGTATCCCCGTTCCTGAAAAACGACGAACAAAGAGAACTAAAGAAATCAGAATATCAGGAGCAAAAGAACATAACCTGAAAAACCTGGATATATCCATTCCTTTAAATAAATTTGTTGTTATTACAGGGGTAAGCGGTTCAGGAAAAAGCACACTGATACACGATGTGCTATACGGCGGGATAGCAAAGTATCTTGGATTCAATCCTCCCAGGATAGGCGACTTCGATGATATTACAGGGATTGAATATATAGATGAAATTGAAATTGTAGATCAGTCACCCATAGGCAAAACACCCCGATCCAACCCTATAAGCTATATAAAAGCATTTGAACTTATCCGTGAACTCTTTGCTTCAACCCACCAGGCAAGAGCAAGAGGTTATAAACCGGGGTATTTCTCCTTTAACGTTCCCGGCGGAAGATGCGAAACTTGCCAAGGAGACGGTTTTATTAAAGTGGAGATGCAGTTCCTTGCCGACCTTTACCTGGAATGCGAAGACTGCAACGGCACGAGATATAAAAAAGAGATAAGGGATATTACCTACCGCGGAAAAAACCTTGTTGAAGTGCTTGATATGACCGTGGATGAAGCTGTTAAATTCTTTAGGGGGAATGACAAGATCGTTAAATTTCTGCAGGTATTGTCTGATGTTGGTCTTGGTTACATAAAGCTTGGACAGCCTTCTAATACTCTCTCCGGCGGCGAGGCACAGCGGATAAAATTAGCTTCTCATTTAACTTCGCAGAGAGACAGGAAGCATACACTATTTATCTTCGATGAACCAACCACAGGACTCCATTTTGATGATATTTCAAAATTATTGAACTGCTTTAATCTTTTACTTGAGAGAGATAATTCAGTTGTAATTATAGAGCACAATGTTGAAATAATAAAATGCGCAGATCATATAATTGATATGGGTCCTGAAGCAGGAGAAAGAGGCGGAGAGATTGTTGCAGCAGGAACTCCTGAGGAAATTGCTGCGAACGAAAAGTCGTGGACAGGGAAGTATCTGAAAGGGCATTTGGACTAGTAGTGAAGAGCAATGAGTAAGCAGGAATCAGTAGGAAATAAGCAACGAAAATAAACAGGTTGCAAAAAGAGTCGGTAATCCCGAATATCTGGAATTTTTGTGACAAAATGTCATTCGATTACCTTTGAGTATTTCCAGGACAGAAAATGATATGACTGAGACGAGAGATATACGAGAGATCATGCTGAAACAGAGTAATCCGGGAATGGGCAAAAAACAAGATTTTAGGGCCGGTATTTATAGAAATTTATGACATTTTGACAGACGCTCGGAAACTGAGAGGGAGAGGTTAGTAGGCAGCCCGCCGGAGGCGAGGTCTCACCTAAAGGCGGATAGGCAGTAGGCAAGTGGAAGAACAGTTGGCAATATGAAGAATATTTTCGGACAAAACGAAAACAGTCCGATTCACCCACCACGAAATAACATATAGTTCCGGGAATTTGCATACAATTATGTATTTTCTGTAACCCGGGGGCTAAATCAGAGATCAGAATCTAGGAAGTTAACTATGGATATCTTTTATCTATTTCTAATTTTCTTTTTCACCATATACTACGATGGAACCTGAGTCCATTATTACATTGCCGTCAGGATATTTTTCACTGACTGCATTATATACCTCTTTCTTTATTTTTTCTTTCATATAATCATCAGTGCTGCTGAGTGCAGCAACAACAGGAGCCACTACCTCGGTCATCATGCTCCAATAAACATCCGTCGTTCCGCTCTTCAGTTTTCCCGGGACATAATTCTGAGAAACATTTCTCAAACCTGCCCATGAGAATAATTCCGTCATCAGTCCATCTTTTGAACATCTGAACATACCGGGTGCACCCGGCGGAGGGGGCTGCAGTTCCAGGTTCCTGTTGATTGCTCCCATAGTAGCTGTTACCCAGAAATTCTTTTCGGGACCATCCCATACTGAAGCTGCAATTCTTCCTCCGGGTTTTAGAACACGCACCATCTCTTTGGCAGCCAATAGCATGTCTGGAAAAAACATAAATCCTTTCCGGCAGCTTATAGCATCAAACGTGTTGTCGTCAAACGGGAGTTCACACACATCACAGGTGTGTGTTTCAATATTCCTTATCCCTCTCTTTGATGCATTTTCGCGGGCAATTTCGAGCATACCTTCGGCAAGATCTGTGATAAATACTTTTCCGTCAGTCACCATTGATGCAATTGTCAATCCGGGTTCTCCGGTTCCACCTGCGGCATCCAGGATCACCTCATTCTTTTCAGGGCCGATCATACGTATTATTTCATCGCCCATCGGTTTCAGAAAATCCATCGTCAGACTGTCCCACTTTCTCCATCCCGGGGAAAATTTATTCCACGAGGCTTTTTGCTGTTCACGGATTGCTTCCAGTTGTTGTTCCATTAAACATTACCTTAATATATTGTTATTAGATATTTTCAAATAACTCTTTTCACACTCATCTAAGCTTAACCGGGTTTTCATCCGGACAAAGAATTCAGACGATAGGGTATCGCCGGGATAAAATAAATTTTTTCCGGATCTTAATGTGTTGCTGGATTAATGAATGCTGAATATCAATTTTATTTAATTAAGAAGCAATAGGGAAAGTAAAGGCAAAAGTAAAAAGTGAGCAGGGCAACAAAGTAAGAATTCGGCCGGTAGTTAATTGCTGAAACTTTAATTTTGTCAGTAGTTAATTATTCTGATTTTATTTAGATTAATTAAAAATGAAAGAGATAGAACTATGAAGGAATTTATGTTTTATATCCGTAATGAAAAGGATGCAAAAACAATGCTGTCAGAAAACAAGCATCTGGATTTCATTAAAGAGTGCGAAGTCTATATTGAAAAATTAAAGCATGAGAACAAATTAATCGCAGCACAGCCTCTGATAAGGGAAGGTGTTGTAGTCAAAAAAGTCAGGAATGGATGGACAGAAAAAAATATTTCTAATGATCCAGAAGTACAGGTCGGCTACTATCATATTTTAGCAAATGATATTGAGGAGGCAGTCAAAATAGCAAAGGAAAATCCCGAATTCGAGTATGTTCCCTCCGCAAGTATTGAGGTCAGACCGATAAAGACTAAAGAAAATGAGACAGGCTTTGTTTATCCGAAATAAATTAAACAATCCCGGTTCTATCAATGCAATCTTTGTTTTGAGAATATAATGAAAACCTTCGTATATGTAGGCGCAAGTCTTGATGGTTATATTGCACGAACAAGTGGAGATATCAGCTGGTTAGCCGGGTTCGAGAATAAAGAAGTCACCGATAGTTATAATACTTTTATTCTCGGTATGGATGCTATTGTAATTGGAAGGGGCACTTATGAAACTGTCCTTACTTTTCCGCATTGGCCGTATGAAAAAAAAGTCTTCCTCCTGAGTACGACTGTCAGGCAGGTACCGGAAACATTAATCGGCAAACTGACAGTCCTTTCAATGAAGCCGGGAGAGCTGCGAAAATATCTTTCCGATAATGGTTTTTCTAGTATCTATATTGATGGCGGAAAAGTGATACAGGATTTTCTTAAAGAAGATTACATAGATGAGCTTATCATTACAAGGGTTCCGTTGCTTTTAGGGAGCGGGATTCCCTTATTCGGTTACCATTACAAATCTATTGCCTTCACTCATGTCCGGACGGATGTATATTCAAATGGACTCGTAAAGAGTCATTATGAAAGAATATCGAATAACTGATCATGGATATGAAAATGATTTTAGATAATATTTTTTACCCTACTGTTGGAAAGGAATAATTAAATGAAAATGAGACTATCGTCCGGACAGGGTATACTGCTCTTTTTTTGTACTCTCATTATCTCCCCTCATCCGGGATTTTCCCAATATGCAGCCAGAGACTTACTTAATCACCTTGAGGGAAAATGGATTATGTCCGGCAGCGTTATGGGAAAGCAGGTGCAATATATGGCTGACGGAATCTGGGTACTGCAGAATCAATGGTTCTGTCTGCACATGAAAGATACCTCAACACCATCGGAATATGAGGCCGATGTTTATATCGGTATAGATTCCGTAATGAATGAATATGTTGCACACTGGCTTGATTCGTTCGGCGGTGCGGGTGCACGTGTTGCCGGTGTAGGTCCGGTTTCATCAGATCGGATTGAGATTGTCTATCCATATGCAGAAGGGAAATTCCGCAATTACTTTATATTCTATTCAACGACCAACGCGTGGAACCTTGTTATTGAATCAGAAAGCAAGGACGGCAGCTGGACTAACTTTGCAAATTTTAATATAAATTCACAGATGAAAGAATGAAAAAACGAAAGGAAATATATGAGGTTTACTAAATTGGTTCCGAATATCTTTTATGAAGATATTAAAGTGGGGCTTAAACTTTTTGTTGAGTGCCTGGGTTTCAGAATAGGATATGATGACCTGAGTTCAACTGATCCGTTCTGTGTCGTTGAAAAGGATGGTCTTGCGGCCCATCTGGTTCAAAGTAAAGAGTTTGCAATAAAGGACAGGCCGGAATTACGGCTTGAGACAGATGACATTGAAGCTGTGTTTAATAAAGTAAAAAATTCTAACCCGGAACTGCTTCATCCAAATTCTAATGTTGTATCATTAAAACCATGGAATGCTAAAGAGTTTGCTGTAAGAGATGAATCCGGCGTCTGCATTATTTTACAACAATGGAATTTCTGAAACCAGGACAATAGAATTATGAATGAAATGCATTTTCAAATGAATGAACAGGACAGGCAAACCGGCCGATACGCGTTGGTCAACGGTTTAAAAATGTACTATGAAATTCACGGCAGCGGCAAGCCTCTTGTATTGCTACACGGCGGTGGTTCAACCATTCTGTCTACATTCGGACGCATACTGCCCCGGCTGGCTGAAAAACATATGGTGATCGCCGTTGAGCTTCAGGCCCACGGGCGTACTCCTGATATTGACCGTCCGTTAAGTTTTGAACAGGACGCCGATGACACAGCCGCATTACTTAACCAGCTGCAGATTGAAAAAGCCGATTTTATGGGATTCAGCAATGGCGGCACTACATGTCTGCAGATCGCTATCCGTCACCCAGAACTTGTGAATAAGATGGTATTAGCTTCTACTGTTTTCAAACGTGACGGCTTGCAGCCAGGTTTTTTTGAAAGTTTAAGACAGGCTACTATAGTGAATATGCCCGCGCTTCTGAAGGAAGCATACTTTACAGCAAACCCTGACCCTAAAGGACTGCAGGCAATGTTTGACCGGGATGCCAAAAGAATGCTTGACTTTAAGGATATCAGCGATACAGATATCCGGGCTATAACAGCTCCTGTGCTGGTTATTAACGGTGATGCCGATGTAGTGCGTGCCGAACACGCTCTGGAATTATCATATAAACTGCCAAATGCAAGACTGGCAATTCTGCCGGCAGGACATGGGGATTATATAGGTGAAATTTGTGCGCCCGAAAAGAGTAGTAAGTTACCGGTTATAGTGACGGCTATGATAGAAATATTTCTTGGAGGTTAAGTTCCAATTGCCTCACATCTGAGCCTGCTTAAAATCCCTGTGAGAAATTAAATTCCCAGAGCCACTTTTGACCGGGACGATCAAGGGGCTTTACAAAATCTACTTCAGCAATCAGGTAACTGAATAAATTGATTCTTGCAACCAGTCCCGTGCTGCTGACGGGTTTTCGATCACCTCCTACAAACACCGGTTTACTGCTTTGATCCCAGGCCACTCCTGTATCAAAGAAGCCGCCGAACTCTATTGGAAAATACCCGTAAAAGCCTTCGCCAAGTCCGAAAATACCAAGCAGCGGAAAGCGCAATTCAAAATTGGCAACAAGCATCTTACTTCCCAGAAGCCTATTAAATAATGGGCTGCCGGTTGAAAATGTTCCATACTGATAACCCCGGACTAAATCAGGGTAACCAAGGAAAAGCGGAAACAACCTGTAATCTTCAGCACTGCTTCCGTATCGACCCAGGTGCAGTACTCTTCCTGCAAGTGTAAACGGCATTACCGGCATTACATACTGCCTGTAGTCGATTAAAAGATTTGTCCAGTTTAAAGTTCCAAGATTTTGGTCAGCTTCCAGTCTGTATCGTGTACCCAGAAGAGGGCTGGTGGCACCAAAGTAGCTGTTATCATAAACGAAAGCGGCACTTGCAGTTCCTAGATTTATAGCGGAAGGAGAGGGAAGATCCTCCGTTTTATCAAGTAGTAACTGTCCTGAATTTAAGGATGCTGCGCGTGTTTCTACTGAATTCGCGTAGCTGATGTTCTGAAATCCTCCGGTAAATTCCACTCTCATGACCTGATTGAAAGGATACATGAGAATCCCGGTCAGTTCTCTATGAGTTTCCTGGTATATCAGTCTTTGCTCTACATATGCAGGCTCTCCGTTTATATCCTGATAAGACGCGCCGAATCCCAGGTAGATCAGCGGCAGCTGCTGGGCCGCAACCCCCCAGTTCCAACGGTGTGCTGTATTCAGGTAGCCGACAAAAGCTGAGATTGAATTAAAGATTGAAATGCCGGGATTTGTCTGTATCTGGAGAGCCGTGGAAAGTGTGTAATTTGAGAGCATATCCGTCCATAAAAGAGATATTCCGCCTCCAACATAAGTTCCGAATGCATCTATTCCGGCAGCTACAGAAGGCTGACTTATTCCACTAAGCGAAAGTGAAGGTGAGTAATCAGTTACGGTAAAGCTGCTATCTGATATTAAACCATAGTTTGGATCTGAAAAGCTGTTTACAAGAAGTGTAGAGACTCTTGTTTCCGGAGGAAGAACGGCAGGATTCGGTCCGCTGAATTCAACAGGTTTTTCAGGATTGATCTTATCGAACCTGTATATATTATATTTCCTTTTTTCAAAAGTACCGACAGCTATTTCATCGTTTTTACCTGCCACAGATAATGCCGGACTGATTGAAGTTATTCCTGTTATTCCTACAAAGAGGTTGGTTAGCTGAGTGATATTATCGGAATCCAGATCGATCTTATAAAGATTTGTAACACCCTGAGGATCTGAAAGAAAATAAATACTCTTTCCATCATTGGACCATTGAGGATTTATATTTTTAACTTTATCGAAAGTATTAACCCTGGTAATTTCACCTGTGTTGGGATCGAGCAATGCCAGCTGATAATTTCCAATATCGAGATCCTTCAGGTCAGTAGTAAAGCGGTCTGTTACAAATGCAATCTTGCTGCCATCTGGGGACCACGAAGGCTGAATTTCAGCATAATCATCATTAGTTATTCGCCTTAATGAATCAGTCTGAAGATCATAAATAAATAGATCCGTTAATCCTCCCTGAACTCCTGAAAAGACAATATATCTGCCGTTGGGAGACCATGAGGGATTTAAGATTTCACCAAGATTACCAAATCTTCTTTCCTTCTCAATCTTTCCATTTTTGATATTAAGAATTGATAAAATCGGCCGTCCCTTTGTTACTGCAGGGAAAATAAATTTATCTCCGGCAGGATTCCAGGATCCGGCGGAGTTTATAAATTCAAGGCTTTCAAGATGGGCATCAAGCTCGGTGCTTAATATTGTCCTATTTATTTCTCCTGTTTTGGCATCTGCAAGAAATAGATCGATTGCGAAGAGATTTTTCGAAGAGAAGAAAGCAAGATTTTTGCCGTCGGGGCTAAGGACAGGTGCGATATTTAATTCCCCGCCGTTCTCGGATGTAATTAGTTCCTTCCCGTAATCAGAAGGCCTTTTAGTTACACTTTTCAATGAATCATACTGAGTATGCAGCGACTGTGCCCATAGCTTAGAAAGAGAATCAGTGGAAATATGAAACAGCGTATCGATTGCAGTATCCATATTTCCCATATATGCAGAAGTAGTAAGCAAATCGGCTATTTTTTTATCCCCCCATTTGCCCGCAATATAAGCCAGCAAAGCATCACCATATCTGTACGGAAAATATTCAGGGTTGCTCAGGTCATCTATAGTAGGGATTTCATTTAGCACCGCATCCCTCATCCACATTGCAGTAAAAGGGTCGTCGGGACCAAGAGTAAGAAATTCAGCCATTCCTTCCACGAACCAGAGAGGGAGTCTTTCAAGCTGCGGAGTTTGTCCTCCAAAAGTGCTCTTCATAGCGCCGGTTATATCATACTGAAAAGCGTGAACAAGTTCGTGGCCGATAACGTGATCGGTTTCGCTTAACGGGCCGGCAATGGGTAATATAATTCTTCTTTTTAAGGGTTCTGTTACTCCGCCGATTCCTTCACTTATTAGTCCTGATATAATATTTGTTTGTGCAAACTGTGGAAAGCTGCCGTACAACACAAGGGGCTGTTTACCATGAAGTGAATCCCCGAAATAAAATGACTGACGTTTATACCATCTCTCGGCTAATAACGCAGCAAGATGTGCGCCTTTATCTTCTTCAGGGTAAAAATAAATATTGAAATTTGGAGTATCTAAAACCTTAAATTGGAAGTCGTTATACTGAACTTTATTTCTTCCGAAATACTGAGCTTCGATGCTCCTGTTGAGAATAAGAATGAGAAATAAGACGAAAATATATGAAATTGAAACGGACTTAAACATTTTATGCTTTTCCTGAAAAATATCGTAATCAAAAATTAAATGAAATACCAAAAAGAGTGGTGATAGCAGTCAATTCAGGCAGCGCGTCTTAATAAATTATGGTGGATTTATTCAGAAATTTTTTCCAGATTTTGGAGCAATGATAATAAAAAATTATATTACCGCTCTTTTGATTGGCTTACTCATTTTTATCGCTTTTCCCGGCTGCGATGATCCGGTAAGTGTCAATTTAGGTGAAGAATTTTATATCAGTCAGGGTCAAAAAGCAGAGATCAGTAATTCAGGTCTTGAAATAACTTTCAACAGAGTGCTTGAAGATTCACGCTGTCCGAAAGGTGTTGAATGTGTTTGGGAAGGAAATGGCAGAATAGAAATTTCTGTAAACAGACAGGGGTACGGTACCGAAATAAAAGAATTAAATACTACTCTTGAACCCGGACAAACTGAGACCGGAAAATTTAGAATCCGGCTGTTAGAACTTCTACCATACCCTGAAAAAGATAAAGAAATTTCACCTGAAAGTTATAGAATCAGATTAATAATTGAGAACGAATAAAACTACATAAAAAACACTATTTATGCGTCTTATTTTAGGACATACTCCGTAAAAAATTCAAGTTAATTAATTTATCTTAACATATTAAAGATTATTTTTATACATTTAGTACGAAAAAAAGTGCTGACTGTTGTGGTTTAATACGAATAATTTTCTTATTATAAAAAGATTTTTCTTCTTTTAATAGAATTTGCCTGAGGAAAAAATTAAAAGTATAATATCTTTTGTGCTTGTTTCGGGCATGATTTTCCTGAATTCCTGTGAAGCGACGAGAGAAAATCCTCTTGATCCTAATTCAAATGATAATTTGCTCGGCACAATAGACGGCACAGTTCAAACATTCAGTCTGCCTTACACTCCGATTAAAAATGTTGAGGTATTCTGGAAGCCGGGGAATATACTTGTTTATTCGGATACTGGAGGAAGCTTTAGTATCCCAAATATTAAAACAGAAAATGGTATTTTAATATTTCGTAAATCAGGATACCATACAGATACTGTACAGATTGACTGGGCGGGAGCCCGGAAAATTAATGAACAAATAAATCTGAATAAAATACCTGTACTCGATAGTTTATCTGTTTATAGTGTGTTAATAAATTCTCCGAATCCTCCTATGCTGATGAGTGAGCTTGTAATCAGAACCAAAATTATCGATGTAGATAATGATATCGATACCGTTGCTGTGGTTAATGATAAGCAGGGCTTGTATAAAGCCATGGATTTTAACATTGCTTCTAAAACATTTCAGACCGTTCTTACCCCTGAAGAACTTAATATTACCGATATAGAACAATCGATAGGCCTGGAGTTTGATTTCCGGATCAGAGACGTTTTAGGTGAAATTTATGTACTGCATGGCGACGGAGTTAATCGCATTATAAAGGACCAGGTAACGGGTTTACAGCCTGCAAATGACCAGCAGATAACCGCTGTACCGTTTAATCTTAGCTGGGATAATTATATGCCTGGTTATTCATTTCATTATATGGTTGAGATTTATACAGCTGAAGGCAGCCAGCTTGTCTTCAGAAAGGATAGTATATCTGCAGGGGATACCAGCTTTAATGTAACTACTATAAATAACGGAAGCTATTGGTGGGTTATCTGGATTATAGATGAATTCAATGATATGTCCAGATCCTTACCTGCAACTTTTTTTGTACAATAAAGGAGAAGATACGTTGAGAACGAACGGCACCGAAGAGACGATTGAAAATATTAAGCAGATTGGAAAAGAACAGTTCGAGACCCTCTACAAAATCAGCCAGGCTCTAAACTCTGCTATATATCAGGACAGCCTTATCAAGGAAACATTAGATGTTATTATACGTGTACTTCATGCGGACAGGGGATTATTTGTAAAATATGAAGCAGAATCGAATAAGTTTTCTATTATCGGTGCCCGCAATATGGAACAGCAGAGCATTGAAGACATTTCGGTTTTTTCTTCCAGCATTCTGCAGAAGGTTATTGAGAGAGGAGACCCGGTTCTTTATCACGACGTTCAGAATGACCCGAACATATCACAGTTCGAAAGTATACAGATTCATAATATAAAATCTATTCTTGGAGTGCCGATAAAGAGGAACGACAAAGTCTGGGGAGTGATACTTGTAGACAGCAGCATAAACAGGAAAGAATTCACAGAAGAAAATCTGGTCTTCCTTGATTTCTTCTCCAATCTTGTTTCTCTGGCTCTCGATAGAATCACCCGGATAGAAGCACTTGAAGATGAAAATATAATACTCCGCAACCAGCTGCAGGCTTCGAAGAGTATTCCCGAACTGATAGGCGACAGTCCTGCGATGCAGAGGCTTGCCACTTTAATTCATAAAGTTGCCGGCACAGACGCAACCGTATTACTTCTTGGTGAAAGCGGCACGGGAAAAGAATTAGTCGCAAGAGCAGTACATAATTTAAGCCGACGGAGAGAGCTTCCGTACCTTGGGCAATTCTGCGGCTCAATCCCTGATTCTCTGCTTGAGAGTGAATTGTTCGGATATAAAAAAGGTGCATTCACCGGCGCTAATAATGATAAAAAAGGTTTATTTGAAGTTGCCACGGAAGGTACTTTCTTCCTTGATGAAATTGCTGATATTTCTCTTGCTTTGCAGGCTAAATTACTCAGGGTGCTGCAGAACAAAGAAATAATGAGACTGGGTGATACACAGATCATAAAAGTTGATGTAAGAGTAATTGCAGCCACTAATAAAGATTTAAGACAGCTTGTAAAGGACGGAGCCTTCCGGGAAGATCTTTTCTATCGTCTAAATGTCTTCCCTATAAGAGTACCTCCCCTGAGAGAGCGTAGAACAGATATTCCGCTTCTTGTTGATTATTTCATAAAAAAATATTCAAATGAAAATATAAGAATAGCCTCTTCAACACTGAAGATCCTAGAAGAGTACAGCTGGCCCGGGAATGTAAGGCAGCTGGAAAATGTCCTGCAGAGAGCTTTTATTCTATGTGATACAGATAAGCTTCTGCCGGAACACATCATAATTGAAGAAGAATCGAGTGATATGGAATTCGGCGGAACTTTAAGAGATTTTGAAAAAATGCTTCTTATAAGAAGACTAAAAGAATTTAATAATAACCGGACAGCCACAGCAAAATCACTCGGCGTTTCTGTCAGGTGGGTTCAGTTAAAATTGAAAGAGATAGAAGAAAAAGTATAAATGCAGAGCACCCCGAGAGAAATATTATATGATAAGTTTGAAATAATTGATACCATCAAGAAAGACGTGTATACAACCGTATACCTTGCAAACCATATTTACCTCGGAAAGAAGATCATATTAAAGACTTTGAATACGGATGAGCTTTCCGATAAAACCATTTTTGCCCGGTTCAAAAGAGAAGCCAAAATACTTGCACAGCTTGAACATCCGAATCTTATCAAGGTGCTCGATTTCGGGATGTTTAAAAACAATTTCTACATCTCCTTTGAATACTTTGAAAGCAAGAATTTAAGAAGCATCCTCAGACAGAATGACTATACGCTTGAGCAGAAAAGATCGCTTATTATAAGACTGATGAAAGCTTTGAATGCGGCACATCAGAATCATATTGTTCATCGTGATATTAAACCGGAAAACCTGCTTGTAAATTCAAGGCTCGAATTAAAAATCGCCGACTTCGGGCTGGCATTAATTCAGGATGAGACGAAACTCACGATACAGTCATCAATAGTCGGCACACCAAGCTATATGTCACCCGAACAGATAAGAGGGGAAGATTTACAGCCTCAATCGGATTTGTTTTCTGCAGGGATAGTTGCACTTGAACTTTTTACCGGAGAAAATCCTTTCCTGGGTAAAGATATAAATGAAACTATTAACAGGATTCTTACTTTTAACGAAGATGATATAAAAGCTAAAATAACTCACCTTCCTGAGGACATTCAGAGGATATTAACCGGTTTACTCAAAAAGCATTCTGAAAAAAGATTCAATTCAGCTGAAGAGGTTTTAAGTATTCTGGGTATACAGGCCTCAAACCATAATTTAAAGGTTGAAATTGAAAACAACGATGATATAAATC
Organism: uncultured Ignavibacteria bacterium; assembly: GCA_963743325.1. Lineage (GTDB taxonomy): Bacteria > Bacteroidota > Ignavibacteria > Ignavibacteriales > Ignavibacteriaceae > DATFVA01. The sequence goes on along the minus strand of CAVUOZ010000012.1, from coordinate 104,609 downwards.
CCAGAAAATATTTCGTTTTTGGGGCAGCCGGTGTAATTATTCTTGTTGTGGTAACTCTCGGAATTTATTACTTCGCACAGCCTCAGACACCGGAAATCATAAATAAAAGCCTTACTGGTAAAAATTATAGTTTCACTGATAAGAGTGCTACGGATATTTTTACCGACAACTTTAACCAGGATAATTCATCTGTTCAGAATCCAAACGCATTACTTCCCGGGAAACTTTTTGTAGAGGCGAAGCCGTATGCCGATATTTATATTGACAACAAAAAAATAGATACAACCCCGCTTGATGACTACATACAGTTAAATATAGGGACCCATCTGCTGAAACTCGTTCACCCTGATTATCCGCCTTATATCAGAAGAATAAAAATTTCAAATGACAAAATTGAGTCTGTAAAAATCAATTTTCAGGAATTAACCGGAAGTCTTGATTGTAAAGTACAGCCCTGGGGAGAGGTTTTTATAGATGGCAGGCATGTAGGCACTACACCGCTTCGTGAGCCAATAAATCTTTATCCCGGCAGATACGATGTTCAAATAACAAATAAGCAATATGCTGATACCTTGCGTCAAAGTGTGAGGGTAACCGCAGGGGATACGATAGAAGTTACTTTCAGCTTTGAAAACACTCCGACCGAGTAAAATATTATGCATATGATCTATCTTTCATGTAATTTTAATAATCCTTAGCTAATAATTTCAGTACTAAATGCATATTATTGTAAAAGCTTTGTTATTCATTTTAATGACGGGAATCTTATCCTTTAGCACTGCACAGCAAATCGATACTACGAAAGTGAAGAATGCATTAATTATGAGTGATTCGGTACTGGCAAAAGATTCAGCAACGGTTAAGAACCCTGCATCTATAAAAGATTCTGTTACCTTAAAACCTGTAAATAAGGATTCCGTCTCTGCACAGGATTCCCTTTCTGTAATGAAGAAGAAATTTGATCAGTTCAAATACGTTGATGTAATTGCGATGGCAAATAAACTGCTATTAAAGAAAGTTCCTTTTTCGAAGGCTGATATACTTGAAATTTATAAATTAAAAGGAATTTCTCATTATTCGCTGTCGGAAGATGATGCTGCTAAGAAAAGTTTTATAGAGATTTTACGGATCGATACATCATATACGCTTGATTCAAGCAAAATATCGCCCAAAATAATTTCATTCTACAGGCAGGTAAAGCAAAACTATATACAGCAGCAGAAGGAAATTGAAGCAAATACGGTAGTACGGATTGATACTGTTTATGTTTCCAAAATTGAGTTCGATATTGAACATGAAAGGAAATTGAAAAATGCTGTAGCAAGGTCGCTTATCATTCCGGGACTGGGACAGTTATATCTTGAAAGTAATTTTAAAAGTATTCTGCTTACAGTTTTAGGTTCTGCCTCCCTCGTATCGTCAGTTTACTACTCAATAAAAACTGAAGATAAAGAAAAAGCATACCTGGTTGAAACCGATCCGGATATGATCCAATCAAGATATAACGAATATAATAGTTCATATAAGAAAAGAAATATTTCCTTAATTACTTTTGGTGTACTATGGGTATATTCCCAATTAGATCTTCTCTTTTTTACAGACGATGATACTGTTAATACAAATCCAAAGAATTCAGCACTTAATTATGATGATTTGAGAGGTCTAACTCTTAATTTTACTTTTTCTTTCTGAGTTTTATATACCCCGCACATCCTTTCGCATATACGCATAATTTTCGTGTTTAATGACACTCCATTCGGCCACATTCTTTAAATCCGATCTATAATCACAATTCTGTCTATTGGCACATCTTTGGGATATTCACCAAAACCTGGGGGAGATTATATTTTTCACCAGGTGTAAAATGCAGAAAAATGAGAAACTAAAACAAAATAATATTTATTATAAGATCTTTTTCTTAACAATTGTTCTTTTTTTTATTGGGGCTTTAGTTGGCTGCAGCAAAAGTGTTTCTGTAGATACTGATGAAGTAACAGCAAAAGTTGCAGGAAGGATTCAGGATGATTCAGGAATTACTCGTATTTCTGTAAGGCTGCTCAGATTAAACATTTCCGGGAATTCTGAGATAGTTTCTCTCGAAGATGTTTTTACGAATTCAGATGGTAAATTTATTCTTGAAACAAACCTTGACGGAGAAAGCAACCTTCTTGTACAGGCTGATAATAACAACGATGGGTGGCGTGGTATTTTATCTGCTGCTGTAAAACCAGGAATTGCGGTATACGCTCAACCGTTAAACAGTACCACTACTATTTCTACCGACCTGTTTATAGGTGCATTAGAATCCGGCCGAAACCTGGATTATACACAAATCAGACTATTTATTGATAATGAAATTGCGGGAATACTTGATAGCAACAGAGAATTAATGAACAGTATAATTAGTGCAATATCTACAGAATCTATTGCTGAAAAAGAAACTATGCTGAGAACTGAAATAGGTGGAACTACTTCACAGTGGCAGCAGATAATTGTCGCAAAAACCGCTGCCCAGGCTGCTTTCGATAGAGACTTATATTATGCTCTATCAAAGAACGCACAGCAGGCGGCTCTTTACAGCTACCTGTATTCCGTTTCAGATGCTTATGTTGATGTGGGCCTGCAGTCTGAAACTTTCAGTAAAGTACTTGAAGCGTCCATCAGGGCTTTTCTGAAAGAAATTGAAGGAATCAACTCCCGGCTTGAATTTGAATTTTCAAGAAGAACTTCCGAGATAAGAGCCAAAGCATTGAATGCATCCATATTATCGGAGTTTCAGAAGCTGGGAGCTGATCCATCAATGATCAATGAGGTTATCTACGCAGGTGAAACGCTTCAGGAAAACCTGGAGGATATTCAGTCAACTGAAGGAATAGTCAATGAATTTGCCGGTTACCGTGATCAGATTATTGAAAATCTTTTGAAAGTTCTGGGCGTTTATGGTGATACTGTTCAGGCTTACCAGGGAAATATTCAGGATTATAAAACTGCACTGATATCAGATGTGGCAAACAGTTCTGATGCAGATGGAATAATAAGTGCTTATATAAATTTTTATAGCAGCATAAAAAATCTTGTGAAACAGCATTTAAATTCAGGAAACGTTCAACAGGATGCTGCTGCTGAAGTTCTGATTTTATTGAATATGTACTTTTAATTTTGGCTTGGTATTTGCCTCTCCCTCGGGCAAATATATGTTCCCTCAACAAAGGCCTAACACCCCTTAAGCAGCACACTTAAGGGGTTTTTTTATTTTACCTGGTTAAGGATACAAAAACCGGTATTGAAAAATGATCACCCGATGGAAATAAACAATGTTGAGATAAATAAAAATTTTCAGGAGAATGTATTGATGAAAAATATATTACCCGGGCTTATTCCCTATCGTAAAGCAGAGAAATGGGGATTCTGCAATTCCAGAAAAGAAATTATTATTCCTGTTAAGTATGATCAGGTTGGATATTTTATTGAAGATCTGGTCCGTGTCAGATTAAATGATAAATGGGGATTCATTGATACTTCCGGGAAAGAAATTACATCAATTAAGTACGATGAGGTTGAAGATTTCCATACTGGTTTTGCAAGGGTAAATTTCGGTATTAAAAGAAACGAAAACAATGTGATTTTTTCAGGAAAATGGGGTGTAATCGATAAAACAGGCAAGGAAATTATTCCTGTTCAGTACAACGAAATAGGTGATTTCCTTGACGGGCTTTTCCCGGTAAAACTAAATGATAAGTGGGGACTGTTAAATACAAACGCTCAAAGTGTTGCACCAATCAGATATGATGAAATCGGAGAGCTTAATGAGGATTATCTTCCTATAAAAGAGAAGGGCAAATGGGGATTTATAAACAGGAAAGGTGAAAAAGTGATTCCCGGAAATTTTGATGATGTCGGATCGTTTTCCAATGGGATTACTTATGTACGACTAAACGACTGGTGGGGTTTGATTGATAAACATGGGAAAGGTGTAACGGCAATTAAATACGATAAGATAGGTGAAATCAGAAACGGATTAATATCAGTTAAAGTAGGAGAAAGATGGGGCTTTATTGACAGGAACGGTTCGGAATATTTTGAAGAATAATATTCAGGAATGATATAAAAAATCACCCGGTAAATAGTGCGCTGTCGGGGGACACTACAGAATTCTATGAATATTTGCGAAAAATAGAACTCTACCGGGTGATCAAAATTTATATATTACATTCATAACACTATTTACTCACTTTATCAATACAAGTTTCCTTACGGATGAATAATTCCCCGATTCCAGCCTGTAAAAATAAACTCCGCTCGAGAGATTATATTCATTCGAATTAAAATTTATTGTATAAACACCTTTTTGTTTTTCATCATTCACTAAAACAGCGATAAGGCTTCCCAGCAGGTTATATACTTTAAGAGAAACAAAACTTTGTGACGGGATTGAAAATTTAATAGTTGTTTCCGGATTAAAAGGATTAGGATAGTTCTGAAATAATTGAAAAAAATCCGGAACGCCGCTCCCTGTCTCTTTTATCGATGTGATAACTGCAGGAAGGAGCTCTCTCATAGGCCCGCCGTAAGCGCCCATATCATTTCTGATCGTTCCCAGGGATGGATAAAGAGCAAATCCGGGATTGTCCGGATCTTCAGGATCATTAAAGGAAGGATCCGGATTTCCGGCATCAATGCATAAAGAATTTGAAGCAGGCATATAAGAGTCTGCGATGAACAAAGGATCTTCATTTATATTTCCGTCACCTGTATAACCGCCCTCAACATCGCTATAAGTAACATCGGCACTGCCTCCACCGGTCAGGTAGATCTGATCACCGGATGTTTGAGTGTTACCCCAAATTATGTTGTTCATGGATTTTATTGAGGTGGACCAGACCAGTATTCCTCCGCCTTTGCCTCTATTCCCGCCGCTTCCGGTAACAGAATTATAGGCGATGACATTATTTTCAAGTATGGTAGCACCCAGGGCAAGAGTCCAGACACCGCCGCCTCCAAAATCTTCTCCGCCGCTGTTATTTATGATAATATTATTTTTCATTTCTCCCGTAGCATAATTCAATACTACCCCGGCTCCATAATGTCCTTTATTATGTGCAATAATATTATTGAAAATATGTGCATTCGAATCACCGGCTCGTATTCCCCCGCCTCCTGCACTCGTAACACCTGTACGATCGATCGCTTCATTATTGATTATTAAGTTATTCTTTATTGTGGGAGAAGAAAGGGTAATAAGTATTCCGCCTCCTTCCCGGTATACTCCTGCGCCGTGTTCATCCGTCCACTTTGTTCCGGTACCTCCGGTTATTGTAAAACCGGACAGCACGGCTGTACTATCTTCTCCTGATACTATCCTGACGCAGCTTGCAGAATCAACCTGAACCGGATTACTTCCATCTATTACAGTATTGAGAATATGAGCTGGATCCGTATCGAGGATGTACATACTAGTAACAAGAATATTTTTACCGTTAAAATTGATGTTTTCAAAATAGGTCCCCTCGGCAACAAGTATTGTATCCCCGGCCTGAGATACATTTATTGCATCCTGAATCATACTATATTCGGCGGGAACATTTAAAATTGCGGCTTTAAAGAAACCCTGAAAGAGTATTCCCAGAAAGAAGCAAAATAATAGAATAAACCGGTACATATAAACCTCCGTAAATTATGTGACAGATTTTTCGAGGCAATCTAAACCGGGATGCAAAAAAAATCGTCCTGAAACATGAATCCGGACTATTTTCTTTCGGCTAAAACTGATGAACGGTGATTTAAGCTGATTTCTGAACGGTATGATGAGAGTGGTAGGGAAGAAATCTCCTCCTGTATTCAGTTGGAGTAACTCCCGTGTATTTTTTGAATGTAGTATTAAAAACAGATTTTGAATTGAATCCTACGCCGTACAAAACTTCAAGTATGGTCATTTTTCTTTTGGCCGGATTTGATAATATCATTTTTGCATCATCAATTCTATAGGTATTAATAAAGTCAAAGAAATTCTGATTTTTCTTTTCATTTATGATTTTAGAGAGGATCCTGGGATTTATTTCCAGTCGTTCAGAAAGTTCTTTAAGTGTTAAATTTGATGTCAAATATGGTTTTTCAGCTGACATATATCTAAGAAGTTTTTCCAGATAAATATTACTCTCTTCGTCGGATATATGAAGATTATCGTTTTTGACTTTAGGTAAGTCTTTTTCTATATCAAAAAAATGAAAAGGCTGTTTTAGCCCTTTGTAGATAACGAGATTTGCGAACACAAAATTTATGGTGATTGAAACAAAGGTCAAAAAACCGGAAATTTCTGGTGAAATTCCGCTCGTATTCCTGAACAGGAAATGTGCAAAATCGATTAACCACATAATGAGAAAAGCATAAATGACCAGCGCAAGCCAGCCGAGATCCAGGTGATGGATCGTTGAATAGAGCGATTTTATCCTTCTACTGTAATTCAGCATTAAGAATAATGTCACTGCTATATAGACCAGGATCTGGATGTTCATTAAAAGACTAACCCAGAACCCGAGTGAATGTGGAAGTACACTCCCTCTCTGCAGCATCTGAATTTTAATTGATGCTGGTTCAAAATAAAAATAAACTCCATATAAGAGGTTATATATTAAGAAGGGGATTATGTGCAATAAATGAATTTTCTTCATTTGAAAATTATTTTGTGCAAGTGACATGGTGTAAAAAAGCAGCAGCGGTCCGAAGAGAAATCCGAAGGAAGTCCCAATAAAAAAGAAATGAACACCTGCCGGAATAATGTAATCAGAAAATGCAAATACAAGATACCCAATCAGATACATCGCATTGGTAAAAAGGAAGGCTGAAAACAGCAGCTGGTTTAATCGGTTTCCTTTTTTAAGATTTAACAGGAAAAAGGAGAATATGAATAACTGCAGTGCCGCTATTATCGCTATTATATCTGTAAGTGATATCTTCATTAAAACCTGAATTTTATACTTAATGATATATAAATTATTTTAAATTATCTATGCTTTTGTAGAACTAACGGTGTTATATCTGTTGTCAACGACAAAAAATTACTCACCTTTTAATTTATTCATATATTCATCTCTACGCTGTTCGCGATATTAACGTAAGTTGAGTAATATTTCTAAATATTTTTGGATAAAGTTGAATATTCAGAATAACGCTATATAATGTGATGATCTACTCATATTGTTTGAATTCCCTCCCATTTTCGGTAAATTTAAAGTCAATTTTTAAATCCGAAGCGAATAAAGAATGCGATATCCTTTTTCCGAAGTTGAATCTAAATGGCAGAAGTTCTGGGAAGAGAACCGCGTTGCTAAAACAGATTTTAATAAAACCGGTAATAAACTTTACTCACTTGTAATGTTTATCTATCCTTCCGGTGCAAAACTGCATATAGGGCACTGGTATAACTATGGACCAAATGATTCATGGGCACGGTTCAAAAAACTGACCGGCTCAAATGTCTTTGAACCAATCGGCTATGATGCTTTCGGTCTTCCGGCAGAAAACTATGCTATAAAATCGGGTGTGCATCCGTATGACAGCACGATGCAGAATATTAATGATATCCGTGAGCAGCTGAAAAAGATGGGTTGTATGTATAACTGGGATGCAGAATTGATGACATGCGACCCTGAATATTATAAGTGGAACCAGTGGCTGTTCTTAAAGCTTTATGAAAAAGGATTAGCCTACAGAAAAAATGCACCGGTTAACTGGTGTCCCAAAGATCAGACTGTCCTGGCAAATGAACAGGTGAGAGCGGATGGAACCTGCGACAGATGCGGTACAGTCGTTATTCAGAAAAATCTCACACAATGGTTTTTTAAAATAACAGATTATGCTGAGGAACTTCTTCAGGGACTGGAAACAATAAACTGGCCCGATAAAACAAAATTAATGCAGCGGAACTGGATTGGTAAAAGTGAAGGTGCCGAAGTACACTTCAGGGTTGACGGGAGTGATGACGTTATTCCGGTATTCACTACGCGTCCCGACACACTTTTTGGAGTTACCTATGTAGTCCTCGCTCCGGAACACCCCCTGGTAGATAAGCTTGCCGATCCAGAATATAAAACAGATATTGAGGCTTACAGGGAATCTGTGAAATTGTTATCCGAAATTGATAGAACCTCAACTGTAAAAGAAAAAAAGGGGATTCCGATTGGTGCATATGCAATTAATCCTGTAAATAGTGAGAAGATTCCTGTCTGGATTGCCGATTATGCTTTATTAACGTATGGAACAGGCTGTGTTATGGCGGTTCCAGGCCACGACGAACGGGATTTTGAATTCGCAAAAAAATTCGTATTGCCTGTAAAAAAAGTTATTCTTGAACCCGGAACTGATGTTAATGAAGAACTGAAGCAGGCATATACCGGGGCAGGGAAAATGATCTTCTCCGATGAATTTAACGGAATTGAATCTGAAATAGGTAAACAAAGAGTTATAGAATATCTTGAGCTTAAAAATTTTGGAAAGAGAAAAATAAATTACAAGTTGAGAGACTGGCTGATATCGCGGCAGCGTTACTGGGGAACACCCATCCCTGTTATCCATTGTCCCGATTGCGGAATCGTTCCGGTTGATGAAAAAGATTTACCGGTTAAACTTCCGTATGAAGTTGAATTCAAACCATCAGGAGAATCTCCGCTTACTGCCAATTCTGATTTTATGAATGTTAAATGTCCTAAATGCGGTTCGGATGCGAAACGTGACGCTGATACTATGGATACTTTTGTTGATTCTTCATGGTACTATTTCAGGTACCTGGATCCTCATATCGGGGATGCAATTTTTAATAAAGAAAAGGCAAAAGACTGGGTTCCGGTTGATATGTATGTCGGCGGCGCCGAACACGCTACGATGCACCTGCTTTATGCAAGGTTTATACATAAATTTTTAAGGGATATCGGCTGGACAACCAGTGATGAACCTTTTCAAAATCTTCTGCACCAGGGTACTATTACCAAAGATGGTGCAAAGATGTCCAAATCACACGGGAATGTCGTTAATCCTGATGAGTTTACCCTAAAATATGGATCGGATGTATTCAGAATGTACCTGATGTTTATGGGTCCTTATGAACTTGGCGGCGACTGGAGTGATAAAGGTATTTCAGGTGTTGACAGGTTCGCACAGAGGACTTATGAGATTTTTAACAGGTTTTCCGGGCTTGCTAATAAGACGGTATCCAAAGAAAAATTTGAAATTAACTCCCTGAATGAAGATGAAAAAATAATATACAGGAAAACCAATCAGACTGTTAAAAAGTTTGAGGAGGAAATAAGCAGTTTCAGGTTTAATACTGCGATTGCGTCACTGATGGAATTGATAAATGAACTAAAAAACATTAATAAATGTACGGACAAACTTCAGTTATTTTCATTGAGCAGGTTTGCAGTTCTGCTGGCTCCCATAGCCCCGCATCTTGCCGAGGAATGCTGGCAGCTGCTTGGTAGTGAAAATTCAATTTTCATTAGTCCCTTCTGGTACAAATATGATGAATCTGCACTTGTTGCAGATACGATTAATATTGCGGTTCAGGTAAACGGCAAACTGAGAGATACTGTCGAAATTCCCTTAAACAGCAGCCAGGATGAAGTGAAGAAAGTTATACTTGCAAATGAAAAAGTTGCCAGACATCTTGAGGGTAAAAGTATTGTAAAAGAAATTTATGTAAAAAATAAAATTTATAATATTGTTGTGAAATAGTTGTAATTATCAGAAAGAAATTCAGTAAATGTTAGATTTAAAATATATTCGTGAAAATCCTGATGCAGTAAAGCAGGGAATCAAAAATAAAAATGAAAAAGACCGGGTGGACGAAATTCTCACTCTTGATGAAAGAAGGAGAGACCTGATCCTTCGCGGTGACGAATTAAAATCGGAGAGAAACCAGGTTTCTTCACAGATCCCGGTTATGAAAAAGCAAGGTAAGGATGTCTCCGATCTTCTTGCTTCGATGAAAGTAGTATCAGACCGGATAGCGGATATTGATTCACAGCTGCGTAATGTCGAAAACGAATTAAATGAAATTCTGATGTTCGTCCCGAACATGCCTCATGATTCAGTACCGGTAGGGAAAACGGCAGAGGACAATGTTGAAGTCAGGCAGTGGTTACCGGAAGGATTTTCATTCGATAAAAAGGAAAAAGTATCGGATCACATTGAGCTGGGTAAGAAACTAAAGATTCTTGATTTTGAGCGCGGAGCAAAAATATCGGGATCTGGTTTCCCTCTTTATTTAGGAAAAGGCGCAACACTTGAAAGGGCTCTGATAAATTTTATGCTGGACTATCATATACTGCATCACAACTATACTGAAGTATTTCCCCCGTTTCTGGTAAACAGGGAATCAATGAAAGGAACAGGACAGCTTCCTAAAATGGAAGAAGATATGTACGCTATTGAGAAGGATGATCTTTACCCGGTGCCAACAGCCGAGGTTCCTATTACAAATATTTATCGGAACGAAATTATAAATGAAAGCGAACTACCGGTCAGGCACGTGGGATATTCAGCCTGTTTCAGAAGAGAAGCGGGTTCATACGGAAAAGAATCAAAAGGATTTCTGCGGGTACACCAGTTCAATAAAGTCGAAATGGTAAAACTGGTAAAACCGGAAACTTCTTATGATGAACTTGAAAAATTAGTAAACGATGCTGAAGATATTTTAAAAGCATTAAAAATTCCCTATAGAATTTTATTATTATGTACAGGCGATTTAAGTTTTTCCGCCGCAAAATGTTATGATATTGAGACATGGTCGCCTGCAGAAAACCGCTGGCTCGAAGCTTCATCGTGCAGCAACTTTGAGAATTTCCAGGCACGGCGTGCAAATATCAGATTCAGATCTGAAGCAACAAAAAAACCTGAGTTTGTGCACACACTTAATGGTTCGGGATTAGCAACCAGCCGGTTAATGGTCTCAATCCTGGAAAATTATCAAACCGGGGACGGGAAGATTACAGTTCCCGAAGTATTGCAGAAATACACCGGTTTTAATATTATTGATTAGTTTTTATCGGGCTTAATAAAATAAATACAAAATTTAACCTTGTCTTATTTAAGGCAAAGGAACGATATTATATTATCATATGAAGAATTTATACACCCTAAAAAAATACTTTCTGAGATATAAAAAGAAACTCGGATGGGGAATTGTGTTCATTATATTGTCGAACATAGGAGCAGTATATATACCTCTTTTACTTAAGGACGCAATAAATTCTTTTGATAAGCATGTTACTGTTCAGCAGTTATTCAATTACGGAATCCTGATCGTAATTACAGCCGCATTTTCAGGTGCGTTCAGGTTTTTCATCAGGCAGACTATTATCGTTGTTTCAAGAGAAATTGAATTTGACCTGAGGGAAGACTTCTGGACGCATATACAGAGACTGCCTTTGAGATATTTTCAGAATAATTCCACCGGAAATGTAATGGCTCATGCCACGAATGATATAAATGCTGTCAGGATGTTCCTTGGTCCTGCAGTAATGTACTCAATAGATACGGCAATAAGACTAGTAATGGTTATCGCGCTCATGATATCATTAAATTTTTCACTGACAATTTATACCCTGCTCCCTTTACCGCTCCTATCATATATTGTTTACTGGATCGGGAAAAAGATTCATGAAAGGTTTACAAAAATACAGGAGAAATTTGCCGAGCTAACTACAAAAGCACAGGAAAATTTTTCGGGAATAAGAGTTATAAAATCTTATGTAAGGGAAGACGGTGAAATAGAATCTTTCAAGGAAATGAGCCTCGACTACCTGGAAAAGAATATGAAAATGATCAAGGTACAGGCATTGTTAATGCCGATTCTGTTCCTTATAACAGGACTATCCCTGATAATCGTAGTTCTTGTCGGCGGGGGAAAAATAATTTCGGGCACAATGGGACTCGGTGAACTTACAGCTTTTACATTCTATCTCGGAATTCTGATATGGCCTATGATTGCATTCGGATGGGTTGTAAATATCGTTCAGCAGGGGGAGGCAAGCATGAAACGTTTGAATAAGATATTTCACGAGCCTTATGAAATTGATGATAGTGAAGAAACCGACAAAAATATAAATAATTTAAAAGGTGAAATAGAATTCAGGGATGTTTCCTTTAAATACGGTGAGCATCTTCCTTACGTGCTTAAAAATATAAATCTGAAAATCCCCGGAGGTTCCACCATTGCTGTAATGGGTTACACCGGGAGCGGTAAAACAACTTTTGTAAATCTTATTCCGAGGCTTTATGATGTCACAGGCGGAGAATTACTAATTGACGGGAAAAATGTTAAGACGATTCCTCTTGATGTTCTGAGAAAAAATATAGGTTATGTTCAGCAGGAGCCGTTCCTGTTTTCCGATACTCTTCTGAATAATATCTCCTATGGTGTGAGAGAGATAAACCATGATAAGGTTAAAGAAGTTTCTGTAATAGCCAATTTTAACAAGGATGTTGAATCATTCCCGCACGGATACGAGACGATAAGCGGCGAAAGAGGGATCACATTATCCGGGGGACAAAAACAGAGAGCTACACTTGCAAGAGCTCTCGCTATAGATCCTGAAATATTAATCCTGGATGACTCATTCTCCTCTGTTGATACGAACACGGAAGAGGAAATACTTAAAAACCTGAGGAATTTTATGAAAGGAAGAACCAGCATAATAATCAGTCACAGAATATCCACCGTAATGGATGCTGATAAAATTATCGTACTTTCGGAAGGTAAGATTTCTGAAGAAGGTACACACGATCAACTGGTAGCGTTGAATGGTATTTATGCTGATCTGCACTACAAGCAATTACTGGAAAAGGAATTGGAGGAGTTGAAATGAGGAAAGAAAGTTCAAGTTTAAGTCTGCCTGCTGTCAGGCAGGATCAAGTTCAAGATCAGGTTCAAGTTCAAGAGCAAGTTCAAGAGTAAAAATATGGCTAATGATTATAGAAGTGAAGAAGAAGTTTTAGGAAAAGCGTACGATTCAAAGTTAATGAAGCGGCTGCTTGGTTATATTAAACCATACCGGAAGTACGTTATCTTTGCAATCCTGATGAATATCGTCGTCGCTTCCTTAATACCTCTTCGTCCTTATCTTACAAAGATTGCTGTAGATGATTATATATCAAAATCGAACTATCACGGACTCCTGGTTATAAGTCTGATTTTATTAGGAATACTTCTGTTTCAGTCAGTAATCCAGTATTATCTGACTTATTATACTCAGTATCTTGGACAAAAAACACTGTACGACTTACGTACCCAGTTATTTCAGCACACTCAGAAACTCGCCCTTAAATTCTTTGACAGGACGCCTATAGGGAGAATAGTAACCAGAACCACGAATGATGTTGAGGCTTTAAGTGAACTCTTTTCATCAGGTATTGTTATGATATTCAGCGATGTTTTTAATATCGTCTGGATACTGGTCTTTATGTTCTATATGGACGTGAGACTTTCCCTGGTAACTCTGTCTGTATTTCCCGTCTTAATCTATGGTACGTTTCTGTTCAGGAAGAAAGCGCGTGAAAGCTATCGTGATGTAAGGCTCCATCTTGCGAGGCTGAATTCTTATATGCAGGAACATGTAACGGGAATGAACGTTGTCCAGATTTTCAGAAAAGAAAAGGATGAGCTAAAAAGATTTCTTTCAATAAATTCCGATTACCGTAGTGCAAACATTAAATCTGTCTTTTATTATGCAATATTCTATCCCGGCGTGGAAATTTTAAGCTCGATTGCAATAGGATTAATTATCTGGTACGGGGGAGGAGAGATCATTCACACTACTTTGACCATCGGAACAATATTCGCATTCCTGCAGTTCACTGAAATGTTTTTCAGACCGATAAGGGATCTTTCTGAAAAGTATAACATAATGCAAACAGCAATGGCTTCTTCCGAAAGAATATTTAAGCTGCTTGATAACCAGACATTCGTAAAAAATCCTGATAATCCCGTTAAGATTGAAAAAGTTAATGGTGAAATTGAATTTAAAGATGTCAGTTTTGCCTACAATGATGATGAGTATGTGCTGAAGAATATTTCCTTTAAAATTAATGCCGGTGAAACGATTGCAATCGTAGGACATACAGGGGCCGGCAAGACAAGCATAATAAACATTCTCAGCCGGTTCTATGATATTCAGAAAGGTTCGATTCTTCTGGATGGCATTGATATAAAAACTATGGATAAAAGAGAGCTCAGACAGTATATTTCCATTGTACTGCAGGATGTTTTTCTTTTTTCGGGGACTATCAAAACCAATATAAACATGAACAATAATAATATCCCTTTTGAAAAGGTTCTCAAAGCTGCAGAAATGGTCGGTGCCGATAAGTTTATAAATCTTCTCCCGAATAAATTTGATGAAGAAGTAAAAGAGAGAGGCTCCACTCTCAGTGTGGGTCAAAAACAGCTGATTTCTTTTGCCCGGGCACTGGCATATGACCCTAAAATCCTGGTTCTGGATGAAGCCACATCCAGTGTTGATACAGAAACAGAAATTCTCATACAGCGTGCTATCGAAAAACTGCTCGTCGGCAGGACGGCAATCGTCATTGCTCACAGACTTTCGACCATCCAGAGCGCCGATAAAATAATAGTTATGCATAAAGGAGAAATAAGAGAAACAGGAAATCATCAGGAACTACTTGCAAAAAGGGGAATTTATTATAAATTATACCAGCTTCAATATAAAGATCAGGAAATTGTTAAAGCTGTCTAAATCGAACATTTTCAAATAATCGGGAGAGTCACATCATGTCAAAATTAAGATTCATGACGCTGGCCCGCTTCATAATAGAACAGGAGAAACTTCACCCCGAAGCAACAGGAGAGCTATCTTATCTTTTACACGATCTTTCACTGGCTGCAAAGGTTATTTCTCTGGAAGTCAATAAAGCAGGACTCGTTGATATTCTTGGTTTCACGGGGGACAACAACGTACACGGAGAACAGGTAAAAAAGCTCGACATGTTTGCACACGATATGCTCTTCAGAGCAATGGATCATGGAGGGCATCTCTGTGTAATGGCATCTGAAGAAGAAGCGGATATAATGCATATTCCCCATGAATTTGAGCTGGGAAAATATGTGCTGTTGTTTGATCCGCTGGACGGTTCTTCAAATATTGATGCAAATGTTAGTATCGGGACTATATTTTCGATATACCGGAGAGTAACGCCTGAGGGCACTCCCGGTACTCTCGAGGATCTTTTACAGCCCGGGTACAAACAGGTTGCAGCCGGTTATGTGGTGTACGGTTCAAGCACAATAATGGTATACTCAGCCGGGCATGGGGTTCATGGATTTACACTTGATCCTTCATTCGGGGAATTTCTGCTCTCTCACGAAGACATAAAAATTCCCAAGAAAGGAAAAATTTACAGTATAAATGAGGGAAATTATCTTTACTGGCATCCGGGACTTAAAAAATATATCAAGTACCTCCAGGAATATGAGAAAGAAACGGAAAGGCCGTATTCTTCACGTTATATCGGCTCAATGGTTGCCGATGTACACAGGACTCTTCTCTATGGCGGAATTTTTATGTACCCGGCGGATTCAAGACATCCTAACGGGAAATTACGTCTACTGTATGAATGTAATCCAATGTCATTTATAGTAGAAGCTGCAGGCGGAAAAGCTTCAAACGGCACAAAAAGAATCCTTGAAATAATACCGGAAAAACTTCATCAGAGAACACCGGTTTTCGTCGGCAGTGAACACGATGTTCAAAAGGTAGAGGAGTTCATGGCAAAAGAGGAGAAAGAAAAAGAGGAACTTTTAACTCAAGGAAATTAAAATACTATTTCTTTATTTTATCAAGTTCAGCACTAATCTTTGAGGCTAATTCTTCGGGAGTAATGCCTTCGATAATTAGTTTGTTTGTCTTTACAATTACTTCCGGAGAATCCCCCTCTCCCGTCATATGCTTATAAAGACAGAATCCAAGCCGGTTTCTGTCATTCTGGATAGGGAGGTATTCTTTCAATCCATCTACTATATTATACACCTGTTTTTCAACAGAATCATCGGGAAACTTATTAGTTCCCGGTGATGGTAAAGTTGTCATTTATAATCCCATTTTGTGACGGGACAAAAATAATCAGAAGTATTAAAAAGCCCAAATAAAATAATCACCTATATTTTAGTGATTACGTCTTTTTGATTAAATTTACTCATTATATGAAGACTGAAACTAATATACCGGACCTGGATGGTAAAAAAATTCTGATAATCAGGTTAAGCTCACTGGGGGACGTCCTTTTAAGCACACCCTTACTACGAACATTGAAGAATAAATTTAAAGGATTACAAATAGATTTTGTGGTAAAAAAACAGTATTCGGATGCTTTGAGACTTAATCCCCGTATTTCAGAACTTTTTTTATATGAGAAAGAAAAAGAAAAAATTAAAACCCTGATTTCAGAATTAAGAAAACGGGATTATAATGTGATAATAGATCTTCAGAATAATTTTCGTTCTTCGGAACTAACAAAAGCACTGAAAACAAAAACCTACAAATTAAATAAAAGAACACTCGATAAATTTCTGCTTGTGAATTTTAAGATTAACAGGCTTGTAGATGCTCCCCCGATTCCGGAGAGGTATACTTACTCAATTCCCGGTCAGGTGCCTGATGGCGGAGGATTAGAGCTGTATACAGAAAATCATCCATCCCCTTTAATTGAGGGAATAGAAAAACTGATAGGAATTGCTCCCGGGTCAAGGCATTTTACAAAAATGTGGCCGAAAGAGTATTATGAAACTCTGGGAAAAATGCTGTCGGAATCCGGTTACAGCATAGTCCTTCTGGGGGGTAAAAATGATCTTACTGTCTGCTCGGAAATTTCAGAGGAAATTCAGGGTTCTATTAATCTCTGTAATGTTGATAATCTGCTGCAGACTGCAGCTGATATGGAAAAATGTATGGCCGTCGTTTGCAACGATTCAGGAATGATGCATACTGCTTGCGCTATGAAAGTACCGGTACTGGCTTTATATGGTTCAACTGTTAAAGAATTTGGTTTCACACCTTACAAAAACGTGAATTTAATTTTAGAAAACAATTCCCTAACTTGCAGACCTTGTTCTCATATAGGAAGGGAACGATGTCCCAAAGGCCATTTCAGGTGTATGCTGGAGATTACACCGGAGAAAGCATATGAAGCACTTATCACTCTTGTAACGAACTGATGAAATCAATCTGGAAAATTCTATATAATTTTTTAATAATTCCGCCGTTTTATATTTTCCTTCAGTTAGGAGCCTTATTTAATTCAAAAATAAAAAGAGGAATCAGGGGAAGAAAAAGAATTTTTGAAGAGCTCATTCTTAATGCTGCCTCTCTTAATAAAACTAAAAAGCTAATCTGGTTTCATTCATCTTCACTGGGGGAATTTGAACAGGCAAAGCCGATTATAGAGGAATTAAAAAAAGATTCTTCAATCAACATACTTATTACTTTCTTTTCACCTTCCGGTTATGAAAATTCCCGTAAATATCCCTATGCCGATCTTGTCTCATACCTGCCGTTTGACAGTCTTACTTATGCGGAAAGATTTATCTCGATTGTCCGTCCCGACCTGGCGATCCTTATGAGATATGATATCTGGCCAAATCATATATGGGCGATGAAAAAGAAAAACATTCCCTGCTTCATCGTCGATGCAACAATGAAGAAAAATTCACCGCGGAAGATTCCGGTAATTAAAAACTTTCATAAACTGTTGTTCAGTGATGTCTCAAGAATTCTTACTGTATCGGAGGAGGACGTCGAAGGATTCAGGGATTTCAAGATTGATAAAATAAAACTGACCGCAGTGGGGGATACACGGTTCGACAGGGTTTATGAAAAAAGCCTGGAAGCAAAAGGAAAAAATATTATCAGGGAGGATTTGCTGGAGGGCAAAAAAATCTTTGTGGCCGGGAGCACCTGGGATGCGGATGAAGATATAATCCTGCCTGCATTCTTAAAGATGGCAAAGTATACAAAAGATGTAATTATGATACTTGTACCCCATGAACCTACAATTGCGAATCTTGAAAGGATTGAGAACGAACTGGCCGGTACTGTGAGATCAATAAGATTCTCACATCTGAATTCATATAAAGATGAAAGAATAATTATAGTCGATTCAATAGGAATTCTTTTGACACTTTATACTTATGCTGATCTTGCTTTTGTGGGAGGAAGCTTCAAACAGAATATTCACAATGTCCTCGAGGCGGCTGTCTACGGTATACCGGTGCTGTTTGGACCGAAGATTGATTATTCCCAGGAATCACGTGAATTATTAAAAAGGGGAGGCGGAATTCTTATAAGGAATCAGAGGGAAGCATACCGCCAGCTTAGAACCTGCTTTCAGAATGAAGCACTGAGAAAAGAAAAAGGGAGGATAGCAGCCGGGTATGTAAAGGAGAACCTCGGGGCTACAAAGAAAATCCTTAAAGAAATTTATAAAGTGATTTAGTTTATGGAGCGAAACGCCGTTTCGCTTTACAAATATGGAGCGAAACACCGTTTCGCTCTACAAATATCTTTCCTTCAGTATTTTCATATGATGCAGTTCATGCCCGGCTATTATGAACATCAGTGCACGGACGGTGAAGTCATAATTATTTGCTTTACCTTTCCTCATTAGTGATTCTTCATCAAAACTTTTGAATAACGATAAATTTGCATTCCTTAAAAGCAGTAATTCTTCGGCGAGACTTTTTAACGATCTTTTATTATAATCAGCCGCTTTGACATAATCATCCTGTTCAAATCCCGGTAATGATTGGGTTTCACCCCGTGAAAAGCAAAATAACCGGTATGAATGCACTCTCTCCACATCGGCCATATGACCCAGAACTTCCTTTATACTCCATTTACCATCTGCATAAGAATAATTTCCTTTTTCTTCAGGAAGTGATTTGATAAGAGACTGAAGCTGATCTCTCCCGTCTTCCAGGAGTTTAATGACATTATCGTGAGGAATTAGTTTTATATAAATGGAATAAAATTCAGCGTACTCGTCTGGTTCGGGCAGGTTCATATTATATCCTTTGCTTTATGTTCTTATATAAAAATTTTAATTTCTCCCGCATTTATAAATGTTAAATCATGACTTCCGGGATCTACTGTTTGTGTTCATAGAGCGAAACACCTTTTCGCTTTACAGGGTCATAGAGCGAAACATCGTTTCGCTTTACAGTGTCATTAACAGAAACGGACTATTTTTTCCATACTTCTACTTCAAATAATCCTTCTGAATTTGCTGCACCTCTCAACATCCCGTTCGTATTAAAAGGCATCGCAAAATTGCCGTCCTTGTCTATTGAAATCAGCCCTCCCGTATTTTCACCAAGTCTTTTATATATAAGTTCATCTGTGGCATCTTGCAGTGACATATTTTTATTTTCCATTAAAGCGGAGACATTAAATGCTATATTATTCTTAATAAACAATTCACCTTCACCCGTGCAAGATACGGCACATGTTTTGTTATCTGCATACGTTCCCGCCCCGATAATTGGCGAGTCGCCTACTCTGCCCGGCATTTTATTTCCCGTACCCCCTGTGGAGGTTGCGGCAGCAAGATTGCCATGAGTATCAAGAGCTACGCAGCCGACTGTACCATGCTTTGAGCTTTTGATTTTTTCATATTGCTCGAGCCGTTCGGGAGTATCAAAGTACTTATTATCGACATAATCAACATTCATCTGTTTGCCGAATGTATCCGCACCTTCACCACAGAGCAGTACATATTTAGTCTTCTCCATTACAAGACGTGCCAGGGAAACCGGATTTTTAATATGTTTCACTCCTGCTACTGCACCGCACGATAAATCTATCCCGCTCATTATTGAAGCATCAAGTTCGTGCGTTCCCACGGATGTAAATACAGCACCTTTGCCGGCGTTAAATTTAGGATCATCTTCCAGGTAGTTGACTACTTTTTCTACTGCATCAATACTGCTGCCTCCATTCTCCAGGATTTTCTTTCCTATTGTCAAAGCCTCTTTCAGGGACTGCATATATTCTGCTTTTAATGAATCATTGAAAGACTCATCAAACTTTCCTGCACCACCGTGAATTACAATTGTGTATTTTCCCTTACTATCGCCTTGCCCAAACGAAACTATCGTAAACGCAAAAATGATAATTAAAAAACCAATAAATATTCTGTGGTATTTCATTTTATAACCCTCTTGAGTTTATTTTTTATTTATGTTTAGATGTTCTAACAGCCTGTCTATAAAAATAAGCTGAGCCGAATAAATTTTCTCCATTGCCTGGTCAATATTAAAAAACTCTCCGCGGTCGACTTCAGGGAAGTGCTTTATGTTACCGGAACGGGGAGGCCATTCCATTTCAAAAGTATTGCATACAATTTGAAATTGTTCCGAATTATCAGATTCAAAAGCCCAGGCATGAACAATTTTATTATTAGTCTGTGTCGAGGTTCCGAGAGAAATATATCCACCCCTGGATTTAATACCTGTTTCCTCCTCAAATTCGCGGATAGCAGCCTGGAGAAGCTCTTCTTCCTCTTCAACCAGCCCTTTGGGAATTCCCCAGTATCCTTCATCTTTTTTAGCGAAAAATGGTCCCCCGGGATGAACAAGAAATAATTTTAATCCATCCCCTGATTTATGGTACATTAACAATCCCGCACTATTTACCGGCATAAATTCCTCAAGATTTTGCAAAACAAATTTCAATTTATTTTATTTCGTATGAAGTTTAAAGGATTTGAAGAAAAAATTTATATGGGAGTGATTTTCCCGATAGTGTTTTATCTTCTGAATACAACTACACTTCCCGCCCCGGTCAATTTGACTGCTGCAGCTGATTCAGAGAAAGTGATTTATCTGGTCAAAATTAGGTGGCATACGGGAATAATCTTTAAGAATGACCAGGTCGACACAACTGTATGGCAGTTAATAAACGATTTTAAAGAATATGATTATGTAGATGTCGGATGGGGAGACGTGGCTTTCTATCAGGCTCCGGGTTTTGACCTCGACCTGGCTGTTAAAGCATTATTTACAAAAACCAACAGCACATTAAGAGTTTCAGGCTTTAACAGGAGTATTAATAGTTATCTTCAGACTACTGATTATGCGGAAAGACTAATTTTAACTGACGATGAATATAAAAGGCTTTGTGAGTACATACAGTCGGCATATTCTCTAAACGAAAATATGCCTGTAATTCTCAGCAAGCATTTCGGTGGAGCAGTTAAATTTTACAAAGCGAAAGGATATTATGATGTTTTTAACACCTGCAATACCTGGATCGCGAAAGGATTAAATGCTGCGGGAATTAAAATTGATGAAAATATTATACTGTCAGAACAATTATTCCGTGAAACAGTAAAATACGGTAAGATGGTAAAAGTACCGGAAGATTAGCTTAAGTTTTGGCTAGAGTAAAGAATATGTCTACCATTTTGGCAGAAAAGTCACCCGGGGAGTAATAAGGGTATGAGAAAGACTACTCTGAGACGACTCAGATACGGGAGAGTGCTGATGAAAGAATTTTCTGAAAACGAAGTTTTTTTATTCAAAATTTTCAGAAGTATGACAAAATGGCAGATGTTCAGAAAGAATTTGATAAATCAAATTCCGCGTAGGAACATCATTTATGATGTTCGTTTTAAACAAAGAATTTGATAAATCAAAATGAATTTGATAAATCAAATTCCTACGGGGATTTCAATGATTCAAAGTATCCTTTCAAAATTCCCTTTTTCCAATTGGATGGATTATTGACTATATATTCGGTGATAAAATAAAATTCTTTATCATCCCTAATTATCCGAACGTGAAATCTTGATTGCCTTTGGAACCAGTAATTTGATTTTTCAATTTCAAATTTTGTCCGCCCTTTAAACCATCTGATTATTCTTCCAATTGTAATTTTGTTCAGTTCCATCGGGTTATTTTTTATTCCCGAATTTAGTTTTGGATTTTTTTGATATGTCTGGTTCTTTTGATTATCTGGCTTAATAATAATTATTCCATGTAAATGATCGGGCATTATCTGGAAAACGTCCAGAACTGTATTTTCAATCGTATCGTGTATCTCTTTCCAGAATTTCTCTGCGATTTTCCCAGATTCATTTAACTCCATTGTATCATTAATAATTCTGCCAAAATGTGAGATGTGATTTTTTGTACATATCGTTATGAAATATTCTCCTTGTCCAGAATAATCGTATCCTTTTAGGCGGTATTGTTTATGTTCCTTGTACATTGTGGAAAAACCCTTCCATTTCCCTCGTAGGAACATGATTTATGATGTTCAATATGAACAGTGTTGAATTACAATTTCAATTATCTTAATAGAACCATCTTTTTAAATTTAACATAGCTTCCGGCCTCAAGCCGGTAAAAATAAACACCACTGGGTAAATTCTTTGCATCGAAGAATACTTCATAATTTCCAGCCGGTTTATATTCATTTACTAAGGTTTTTATTTCTCTTCCCAGAACATCGAAAACTTTTAGTCGAACTAGTCCTGATGCAGGCATGGAATATCGGATCTCTGTTGCCGGGTTAAACGGGTTGGGATAATTCTGATATAGTATAAAATTATCCGGTGAAATGTTATTATTATCTTCAACTGATACGCTTGTTTCCTTAAAAACAGACAGCCCTCCGGTTTGAGTCCCGATCCACTTATAACCGCTATCATCTATTGTAATACTCCAGATCCATTCATCCGGTAAATCGGAATTGTAAGTCGTGTAGGTCGTCCAGTTTGTATCTCCGTCAAACTTTGCCATTCCATTAAACATTGTTCCAATCCATACGTTTCTATCCCCCTCGAATGACACACATGAAATTCCGTCATCGGGTATCTCTGAATTTGAAGTATTATAAACCGTCCAGTTTGAACCATCAAATTTAACCAGTCCGAAATAAGTACCAATCCATTTATTCCCTGCTGCATCGATATCAACAACAGTGATAAAATTATTCGGCAAGCCTGAATTATCGGTCTTATAAATCATCCAGTTAGCAATTCCGTCAAATTTTGCCAGACCATAATTGGTTCCAATCCAGATATTATTACTCTCGCCATTCGCAATCGATAATATATGGTTCCCCG
Organism: uncultured Ignavibacteria bacterium; assembly: GCA_963743325.1. GTDB lineage: Bacteria > Bacteroidota > Ignavibacteria > Ignavibacteriales > Ignavibacteriaceae > DATFVA01. Next base: position 81,479 of record CAVUOZ010000012.1, on the reverse strand, counting down.
GCAATTCAGAGTTTGAAGTATTGTATACAGTCCAGTTAATTCCGTCGAATTTTGCAAGCCCGTTGTTTGTTCCGACCCATTTATTACCATTTTCCACCAGGATATTTGATGTGACATGGTTGCTGGGCAAACCGGAATTATAGACATTATAGACTATCCAATTCGTGCCATCGGTTTTTACTAACCCCTCATCAGTTCCGATCCATTTGATAATATTACCTTCGAAAGAAATTGACTTTACTGAATTAGCAGGCAAGCCGCTTGAGGTATCATATACTGTCCAGTTTAACCCGTCAAATTTTACCATCCCTTCGCTTGTACCAAACCATTTAGCTCCTATTACATCGATCGTAACTGTACGTATACCGTTAGCTGGCAGACCTGAGTTCGAAGTTTTATATAACGTCCAGCTTAATCCATCATATGATACGAGCCCGCCTTCCATAGTACCTATCCATAAGTTTCCATACTGGTCTAATACGAGATCGGAAATTAAAATACCGGGCAAACCTGAATTAGTAGAATTGTAAACAGTCCAGTTCATGCCGTCATATTCTGCGACACCTCCCTCCGTACCATACCAAATGTACCCATCATTATCAACAAGGATTGATCTGACAAAATTATTTGGTAAACCTGAATTTGACTTATTATAAACTGTCCAGCTGTTATTATCAAACATTGCTGCACCATAACCGAAAGTTCCGAACCACTTATTACCGTTTTGATCAACAGCAATTGAACCCACACTGTTACCTGGCAAACCCGAATTTGAAGTATTATAAACAGTCCAGTTCACACCGTCAAATTCTGCCACACCTTCACTTGTTCCAACCCATAAATTCTCATTCTCATCTGTTCCCAGGGCAAATACACTATTATCAGGAAGTCCCGAGTTTGAAGTATCATAAACTGTCCAGTTTGTTCCATCAAATTCTGCCAGACCATCATCCGTCCCTATCCATATAATGACTGATTCTTTGATAAGGATTTCATTGACAGAATTACCCGGCAATCCTGAATTACCTGTATTGTATGTGTTCCAGGTTATTCCGTCAAATGACGTTAAACCGCTGGAAGTTCCAATCCATACTTTACCATTTCCGTCAGTGGTGAGGCAGCTTACTGTATTATTGGGTAATTCCGAATTTATTTTATCAAAAAAAGTTTTTTCTCCGGTCATCTGCTCAATTTCAACAAGCCCTCCTGCATTCAAACCTGCCCATACGACATTTCCATTTACGGCTACAGAATAAACTGACTCACAATATCTGTAGTTAACCCAGTCGGAATTTTGCGAAAAAACGAGTTGATTCATGACTACAAACAATATCAGAAAACACAATGTTTTCATTATTAACCTCCTTGGGGAAGAGTCCCTTAATCATATTAAATATATGAATGAATGATGGAACCAAGCAGATAGTAATATCGATATCCCGCTCTTCTGTAATCCCTGAAAAACGTTCCTTAATGTCACCCCGGGAAATCAAGGTATATTTATTATATCTAAACTTAAAATAAATCCTTGCAATAGGCAATGAAGGTGGGGCAAATTCCGTAGGAACATCATTTATGATGTTCATAAAGAATTTGATAAACCCGCCTGAGGCGAGGCAGGTCAAATTCCTACGTTGATTTATGATGTTTGTTGGGATCTGAGATTTACCAGTATTTTCCCGATGATTTCTGAATATCTGAATATTAAATCTGCTTTTTCCTGATCATTCGCAGCCAATTTATTAAGAAAGAAACATAGCAGGAGGAGCACCTCGTTTTCATTTATGATCGGGAAAGTAATTACTGCATTCAGCCCGCAGGATGAGGCAATATCTGATCGTAAAAAGTCCTTAGTTTTAGAAATATCTTCAGTACAAAGCAGTTTCTTTTCTTTCCAGCATCTGCCGATTAAACCCTGCCCCCTTGCAAATTTATGGATTGAACTGAACTTTGAGAATCGTTCAAAAAAGGTTTCATTTTTACTCCAGTAACCTGACCAGCTCATGAACTCGTCTTTTATATCCGGCCGCCAGATCTCGCCGTAAGGCCAGTTGTTCATCTTACAAATCATTTTAATCAAAAAAAGGATACCAGAGTCAAAATTACCCCATTGTTTTAACTGACTGCAAAGTGATTCAATATCCTGTTTGTTCATTTTGTTATATGTTATTATTAATAATCCCTCGCAAGTTTGAAGGACAAATAAATTTTCCGGGTTTTACACGTTATTGTCCGAAAAATCATTCATTATAACATCAGAATCAAGCAGTCCTTAAAACCGTTAAAATCTTTCACCTTTGGCTTCTCTCAAATGACTCCCAACTGACCTGATTCTGCCCCACATGGAATAGAAAAATAACCCGAATGCTAATACCTGCGATATTGAAGTTATAGTTACTAAATAACTGATCCAGTTTATGAACAAAAAAGTTTCAGTTATTTGAAAAATAAATCTAAGTGCAGTTGCTATTGTCATCATCCAGTAGGAAAACAGAATCAATGAAGGGTTATACTTTTGATCATTTTTCTCCGGCTTTGGGAAAAACCATAATGCTACTCCCATAATCATCATCATTACGGACCCAACCAGAATTATATGAGTGTGGGCTGAAACTAACATGGGTGAAACACCTTCAAAAAAAATATACCTGCGGACTGACATATAAATTCCTGTTAATAATCCTGTAAAGAGAAAGATAAGACTTGTTTTTATGAAGTATCTGACAGTAGAAAACATTTTTGTACGGATCTCCTCATTAAAAAATTATACCGAAAATTATACACCACGGGTAAATTATTCATTGACTTAAGTCAGTCTCATAGATTTTTATATATATCATAAATACTTAATTTTGAGAGTCGAAAAAGATAACCAGGCTGCCTAAATGATATTACAGGATATCCCCCTCTTTTCAGAACTGGATGTTGAGGAATTGAGGAAAATAACGGCGCTAAGCCGGCTTCTGAATTATAAGAAAGATGAATATGTATTTCATGAAGGGGAAGAATTTAAGGGAATATTCATTGTTCTGAAGGGTCTGGTCAAGATATTTAAAATATCCCCCCAGGGTAAAGAGTATATCCTTCACCTGTTGACAAAACCTCATTTATTCGGGGATGTACCTTTGTTTACAGGGGGTGACTGTCCTGCAAGCGTAGTAGTAATGGAAGATACAACCTTACTATTTATTCCTAAAAATGAATTCCTTCAGCTTCTGGAAGACAATCCAAAGCTGAGCTTTAAAATTATGTCAGGTTTTGCAAAACGTCTGAAATCAATTACTGTAAAAGCAGAGGATCTGTCGCTCAAGGAAGTTATTAACCGCTTAGCCGATTATATTGCAAAAGGAATTGACAACAGCGGTAGTTCAGATCTTCTGGAACCCTTTTTTAAAATCCCTTTATCGAATCCAACGCTGGCGGCTTATCTTGGTACAATACCGGAGACTATTTCAAGAGCTATAAAAAAACTTAAGGAAAGTCAGATAATCAGAGTTCACGGAAAAACAGTATTCGTTAAAGATCTTAATAGGTTAAAAAAATTAGCCGAATGAAATGCTTTATTAACAGAAGCATTTCATAAATCAAATTTAAGCTGGTTCTTATTTAATAGGACCGGATTTTTGCACTTCTTTCATCAGATCATCGTTCCATTTACCCTTTATGTCTATCTGCGCCATAGCTCCAAAAGAAAAAGCTTCAATGAGATTATGGTTAGTATAAAGATAAGTTCCGGGCTCACGAAACTGATAAAGTGCAGCTACAGCTGTTCCGCCCGGCACCGGCCAGGTTTCAAAATCTGTCAGCGGCTTATTTCCAAATGCACCGCCTTCCCAGAAAAGGTCGGCATGCCCTCCTACAATATGTATCCTGGTATCCCTGTTCGCACTTGAGGTTATGAATAATACTTTATCTCCGACATTTGCAGTAAGTGCATTATCGCCTGTAAGAGCTCCCACAGTGCCGTTGAATACTATATGCGAGGGGGTTAATGATCTTATGGACTCCATCAGATCGCCAAGACCCTCCGCAGGTGTGGAATATTGTTTATAATTTCCGTTTTTATCTTTCGGGATATAGTAATCCTGCTGTGCAACGTAATAAGCCTTATCATATTTAACCGGATTTCCGTTCTCATCTTTAAGTCCCTCTTTGGGTAATACCATTATCGCTCCATTCATTCCTGAGATTACATGCAGCGCAACCATAATCCCACCGGGTGCACAGTGATAAACAAATACTCCCGGTTTAATTGCCCTGAAACGAAATGTAACTTTCTGTCCCGGTGCAACGTGAGTAAGATCTCCTCCTCCCATAGCCCCCGTAGCTGCATGGAAATCAATATTGTGTACCATTGTATTTGCAGGGGGATTGACAACTGTAACTTCAACATAATCGTTTTGATGCACTACGATTATTGGTCCCGGAACTGAACCATTATACGTTAATGCCCAGGTGAATACGCCGGGAGCAATTTCAAGTTTCTTTTCGACTACAGTTAGTTCTACTTTTACAACTTTAGGCGTACCTTTATCTACCTGATCATATTTTGGAAGGAATGGGGGGTCTACAAGTTTCTGAGTAACATGCTCCAGATTTTCAACATTCTCCGCTTTGGGATCTTCGAAAACCGATGATTTACTATCGGTCCTGCTGCACGAGCTTAATATCATTATCGAAAGAACAGAAACCAACACTAAAGTAATACTTTGCAATTGTTTCATTTTATATCCGGAATTTTAGTATCTAAAGAACTCAATAATTTCACAGTTTGAATGTTACTTAAACAAATAGTGTAATTCATTGACTAAAGTCACTATAATAAACTTTGTGTGGAAGATTGATATAAAAAGTTCGATGTATCGGTTGAAGTTTTGATATAATTGCAGTACCGGGAAGTACCCATTAAGTCAAACTGATAGATTGGAAGTTAATTAAAAAAATATCAGGCTGAATAAAGTCATTGTTAATTCCGGCCTGTTTATCTAACATTGTAATAGTTACAATAGATTTGTGGTGTGGAAATGGAGACAGATAAAATTATTAACACCGAATTTAATGCCCGGATTGAAGAGTTCTTAAATGAATTCATTTCAACAATTTATAGAAGTCATGATCATATAATTGCAAGAAAATATTATCATGAACTTTTCCAATCGCTTATTCCTGCATATTTCTGTATATGCAGCGAAGATAAAGCTGAAACCGGACCGAAAACATCCGGGAAAATATAGTTATGCTTTCCTTATTAAAAATCATTTGCCTTCATTACCAATGATTAAAAACGGGGATCTGCTCTGTGAATCCACACTTTTTCATTCGATATTTTATCCTGTTTTCACAATTAAGTGTGAGTATCCTATTAATAATTACTGTTAATATGTAACGCAAAGAGGGGATTCAGACGATAAATTTGCTGTTGTATATATACATAATTATATTTAATAAAATATTTTAAGTATATGCCTGAATTAGCAAACAAAAAATTAACAGACCTTACGGATGACGAGATCATCAGCGAGGTAAGAAGCGGGAACAGTGAATATTTCAGCGAGATAGTAAAAAGATATAACCAGCGCCTTTTTAGAATTGCTATAAGCTACGGGGTTTATGATGATGACTGTGAGGAAGTAATTCAGACAGCATATATATCTGCTTATGAGAAGCTGGATCAATTCAGAGGGGATGCAAAATTTTCTACCTGGTTGATAAGGATATTAATTAACGAATGCCTGATGCTGAAACGTAAGCAGAAAAAGGCTCAGAATACTTTTATGTCTGAAAATGTAACTATTTCTTCCGGCGATCATCTAAACCCTGAGAAGGAATATATGGACAAAGAAAGAAAAGAAATACTTGAAAAAGCAATCCTGCAGCTGCCTGAAAAATATAAATCAGTTTATATCTTAAAGGAAGTTGAAGGGATGAGTATCGAAAAAGTTTCAGGAATGCTTGTGATTTCCAAAGTAAATGTGAAAGTACGCCTGCATCGTGCAAAATCAATGTTAAAGAATATTTTGCAGGATGTTACTAATGTTTCCAATCTTTATACATTCGGCAATGAAAGATGCGACCGTGTAAACGATGCTGTTATGGACTATATCAGAAACAAAAGTAATAATCCGGCTTAATCTTTATTACCTGCCATTATTCCCGCTTTTCATACATAAATATTGATGTCCCATTCATTATGTGCTTTAATCACCAATACCATCAGATAATTCTCACATAAAATTACCTCGGAAAATTTAATTGTAACCTTTCACTTCATTTTTCCTCTAATGTTAAAACAGGAAAGGAAAGAGAATTTTGGAAGAGCATTTCGTTAAGATCATTAGTATTGAGGAAGTAACTCACGACGTTAAAAGATTCGTAGTTGAAAGACCGGCAGGCTATAATTTCATTTCCGGGCAGGCAACTGAAGCAGCAATTAACAAACCCGGCTATGAAGACAAAAGCAGACCCTTCACTTTTACAGGATTAAATGAATGGCAGAATCTTGAGTTTACTATAAAGATTTATAATGATCATGACGGTGTAACTAAAAAAGTAGGTACACTTTCACCGGGCGACGAACTGATAATCCATGATGTCTGGGGAACAATTGAATATAAGGGTCCTGGTACATTCATCGCAGGAGGCGCGGGAATTACTCCTTTTATATCCATCTTCAGGTATCTGAAATCAAAAGGTGAACTCGACGGCAACAGGCTGATATTTGCGAACAAAACAAAAGCTGATATTATTCTCGAACAGGAATTCAAATGTTTATTAGGGGAGAACTTTATCAACATTCTATCGGATGAGCATTCGAACGGCTATGCACACGGTTTTATAACCGGGAAGTTTTTAAGAGAAAATATGGGCAGCAGTATGTACTATTTATGCGGTCCGCCTTTAATGATGGCTTCTGTAGATAAAGAGCTAAGCCTGTTAAATATTGATGAAAAATTCATTGTGAAAGAAGGAATTTAATAAACAGTGCAGTATCTGAACGGTTTTGTAACTAATAAATAACGTAATAATGTGGAGACCGGATACCACTATAAAAAACGGGGCGTTTCTGAAAAGCCAAACGAGTAGGAAAAAAGGTGAATAAGATGAAAACAAAAATTTTTATGGCCGCAGTTGTATTTATGGCAGCAGGAGTCATTACAAATTTTTCTTTTATAACGGATCTGAATGGGAAACAATTGGGAAATAGTTATTCCTATGACGTATCACCGGATCTTAATTCAAAAGAACAGCTTTATGCAGCTATGGCAAAGCTTTGGGAATCTCATATTGTGTGGACCCGTAATGTGATTCTTTGTATTACCGATCAGCTTCCCGGAACAGAACAGGCGTTAAACCGTCTGCTTCAGAACCAGACAGATATCGGTAATGCTATTAAATCGTTTTATGGAAATGAAGCAGGGGAAAAATTAACAGAGCTGCTGAAAGCACACATATCGATAGCAGGAGAAGTGGTAACAGCAGCAAAAAACGGAAACTCTGCAGCCCTTGCCGATGCAGATAATAGATGGCATGCAAATGCCGATGAAATATCTGAATTCCTCAGCAGTGCCAACCCTAACTGGAAATTAAATGATATGAAAATGATGATGGACAATCATCTTAAACTTACAACAGATGAAGCCGTCGCACGTATAAAGAAGGATTATAATTCCGATGTAGCTGCTTATGATAAAGTCCATGATGAAATACTGAAGATGTCGGATATGCTTTCTGCCGGCATCGTTAAACAATTCCCCGATAAATTTGAAAAATAAATCCACAAGCCGGAAGAATTAATTGATCATTCTTCCGGCTTTTATTAAAAATTCTAATCCTAATCTTCAAAGCAGGAGTCGTTTTTATGAAAGACGGAAATCACACAGTCAATAATTTAAAAATCCTTGAAAAGGATAATTCATTTTTATCTCCGGATAAATATTCCGGTAGTATTGATATTGATGATGACACAAAGACTGAGTTCATCGAGCAGAAATTCAGGGAAATAATGGAGGTGCTCGGACTGGATCTCCGGGATGACAGTCTTAAAGATACTCCCCGGAGAGTAGCAAATATGTACGTCAAAGAAATATTCAGCGGATTAAACAGCAGCAATAAACCCGCTGTAACTCTCTTCAGAAATAAATATGATTATAACCAGATGCTTATAGAAAAAGATATAACGCTCTATTCAACCTGTGAGCATCACTTTGTGCCCATTATAGGGCTTGCCCATATTGCTTATTATTCGACAGGATACGTAATAGGACTTTCAAAACTGAACCGTATTGTTCAGTATTTTTCTAAAAGACCGCAGCAGCAGGAAAGATTAACAATGCAGATCGGCAGGGAAATAATGAAAATACTTAATACCGAGGATGCTGCAGTTCTTATTGAGGCAGATCATCTTTGTGTTAAATCGAGAGGCGTAAATGATGTAAACAGCAAAACAATTACATCTTTTTACAACGGGAAATTTCTTCAGACTGATATTCGTAACGAATTTCTAACCCTGGTCGGAAAGTAATAATCCCGGTAATTGGAACTACCCCGTCATTTTTCTAATAAATACTAAAATTAGTTTTACTGACTTAAGTCAATGACTAAATAATAACGCACGGCTAAGTTAGACATCAGGAAATTAAAACGATTTTGACGGAAGGATAGATTATGGCTCTTTTAATCACTGATGAGTGCATTAACTGCGGCGCGTGCGAACCCGAATGTCCCAATAATGCTATTTACGAAGGCGGAGTAAACTGGCAGTTAAACAAAGATTCAAATTCGCCTATAGCAATGGACTATTTTTACATTGTACCCGATAAATGCACAGAATGCGTCGGGTTTTACGATGAACCGCAGTGTATGGCAGTTTGCCCGGTCGATTGTATAATCAAAGACCTGGCTCATATCGAAAACAAAGAAGAACTATTATCTAAAAAAGAAAAACTCGAACTGCTGGGAAAATAATCCGGCAATTTTTAACCGGAGTACAATATGCACAATGACCATATAGAAAATAAACTGGATAAAGTCCTTGTAACAAGTTTTTTAAATGATTATGACTATCAGCCGGAGTCGATAACTATCAAGACGGTTTTAAAAAACCCGGCAGGCAGCGTAGTATTATTTATTCTGGATAAGGAGCAGGGACTTATAGAGCATGCAGCTTCATCCGAAGCTTTAGTCTGTATTCTTGAGGGTGAAATTGATTTCACAATTTCCAATCAGAATTATAAACTGAAATCAGGTAATATCTTAAAACTGCCCGCGAGAATTCCCCACTCGCTTCTTGCAATTGAACGAACAAAAATGTTATTAATAATCTCTAACTGCTAAAAATTTCCTTCAATGAAACATTATCATTTTTATTTACCAGAAACAGCAATGTATCTCCTCCTTTAAGAATTGTTCCGCCGGCCGGTATGATATTTTTGTCTTCTCTGATAACCAGGACAATCCTGCTGTCTCCGGGAAAATTCAAATCCACAATTTGTTTGCCGTCTGTTTTTGAATTATAGGGGACGATTATTTCAACGAGTTCAGTATCATCTTTTATATCAGAGGTAAACTCCAATGGTATGGATATTTTCTTTGGAATCGGCTTTGAAAGGTTTAATAATTTTGAAACAAAATTTATTGACCATCCCTGGATCAGCGCTGAAGTTAATACAATAAAAAAAACCAGATAGAAGATTAACCTTGCATTGGCTACACCAGCTATTAAAGGAAATGTTGCTAAAATAATCGGGACAGCGCCGCGTAAACCGATCCATGAAGTGAAAGCTTTTTCCTTAAAATTGAATTTAAAAGGTATAAATGTGATAAACACACTTAAAGGGCGTGCAATAAAGATTAATACTGCACTCAATATAAATCCGACGCCAATAATCGGGATCAGCCCGGATGGGAAGACCAGCAGGCCCAGTGTAAGGAACATTGCTATATGGCTTAACCAGGACAGACCGTCAAAAAACCGGATTAACGACTTTTTATGAACAAAGCCTACATTCCCTAAAATTATTCCGGCAATGTAAATGGCTAAAAAACCGCTGCCGCCGATAACAGCTGTAAGTGAGTAAATCAGGAGAGCTAATGATAAAGCAAATATCGGGTAAATACCTTCATAGAAGAAATTCAGTTTATTGATAAGGTATGCCATTACTTTACCGCCTGAAAAACCTAAAGCAATGCCCAGGCTGATCTGAACAAAGAAAATATAAACCATATGAAGAAAAGTACCGCCGGGTGAGAGTAATAATTCAATAGTCGCTACGGTTAAAAAAACTGCCATTGGGTCATTACTTCCCGATTCAAGCTCTAACAAAGGTTTTAATTTACCCTTTAGTTCCAGGTTACCGCTTCGCAATACTGAAAAAACAGCAGCAGCATCTGTAGAAGAAATAATTGAACCGACTAAAAGTCCCCACAAAAATGAAGTGTTAAATATCAGCATAACACAAACGGCGGTAATTACTGCTGTAATAATTACACCAACGGTGGCAAGCAGAACTGCAGGTTTAAAAACAGATTTTGATTCAGTCCATTTTGTATCTAATCCGCCTGAGAACAGGATTAATACTAATGCTATGATGCCGATAGACTGCGCTAATAAAGTGTTATCAAAATATATCCCGCCGATCCCTTCTGAACCGGCAAGCATACCGACAATAATAAAGAGCAGCATTGTTGGTAATCCGCTGTTGCGAAACAGCCTCGAAATTAAAATGCTGATAATTATAAGGATCGCACCTATAAGTAATAAAATATCTATAGCAGCCAAGCAGACTCTCCCGATCAAAAGGATATATTTATCTGGCTATGATATATATTTAACGGGTTATTTGCAATTTAACGGGGTTGTTTTTATGCCGCTGCCCAACAGCAATGCAGCTTAACTGACAGATGGCCGGTCTGAAGAACAGATTATATGTTTTTATATTATTTGATAATAAATAGAAACCTGGATATTAATTGAATTTAATAACTCCTCACCCTCACGTTTATTTAAAACATTAAACGAATTAAAACTGCCTGACAATTCTAAATTCAAATTAGATAAAATATAATAAGCTATACCGGCACCAACACTGTAACCGTAACGCATCCCGTTTTTGTAACTGCGATATTCTGACTTGTAATCGGGCTGGGAAAATTCAACGTAGAAATCATCAAAATAATTAGCCGATAATGAAACGGTGAAAAATGGTTTGAAAGGATAAAAATTAAAATAATAATCAGTGCCTGCCTGAAATCCCCAGATATCCATTTTAGCTGTAACATCTTTGGGCACTTCGGCCATTAGCACAAAATCGTAAATCATCTTTTGTTCTGTCCCGCGTAAAGGAGAATAACTGAAAACAGCACGTAAACTAAATGGTGAGTTATCAAAGAAATATTTAACACCAAGTTGAAGATGAAGTTCATTAGTTAATCCCATTCCTTCAAGATTTCCAGTGGTACCATTTATATTTTCAAAGATACCAAGCCTTCCCAGGCCATTAGTGTAATAATTATCACCAGTAATAAAATTTACTCCGCCTCCCAATCCAATTGAGATTGATTGAGGAAGTATCGAGCATGAAAATATAAGGCACATTAAGACTAATATTTTTACTCTATTCATTTTTTATCTCCCTTGATTTTCGAGCATAATTGACTATTACTCATACTGCACAGTAAATCATTTAAGAAAACATGTAGATGCGCGCAGCAGCATAAATATCATTCCCGGTAAAATTTTTATTATAATTGTCCTGCAGTTTCGAAGATCCCTTACAGAAGCTTAATTTATTCATCACCCCAGGTTTCCCGGCATATTGCATAGTTAACTTAGCACAAAATTCAGATACTGGCAATACAATTTTGGTACATCTCCTTAAACCTTCCTCCCTCAACCTGCCCGTCCGCCTCGTCTCCTCCGAGTCGGCGGGTCTACTGGTTCGAAAATCCTGTAGCACTTTTGCCCTTTATTTATTAAGTTAATGAAGAAATAATCAGGGTCTAGGAATGGGAATGGGAAATTATCATAAATGTCAATTACTGAGCAATTGGGATGATTAGCTCAAAATTCACATATTTGCTTATATCTATATTCATATTTTTTTCCTTAAATATCTTCTCTCAAACCGGCTGGGGCAATCGGTTTAACATAAACTCACGAAATCTGTTTTTTAGTAATCCAAAAATACTTAACGCTAATGAAGCAGGATTTAATGTAGAGTTGCTCATTGACAGTATTATTACAAATTCTATTACCGGGGGTATGTTAAAAAACTTGTTTCAGTATAATGTTGATAATAAAATGAAAGAATGGCTAATTTTGGATAATACAGGGAACGGATGGAATAATAGCATTAAGAATGTATACTCTTATGATTTTGAAAACAAATTGTTACTTGAAGTAAGTCTTGGCTGGAATATGAGCCAATGGGATTCATTAACACAAATAAAATATTTCTATTTCCAGGGAAATGTTCTTCAATATATCTTCCAGGATTATACAGTAAACGGCTGGGAAAATGCAAGTCGTGCTAATTATGAATATGATACTGTCGGAAACGTTAAGAAAATAATATCAGAAACTTGGATAAATAATGATTGGCAGAATTCTCACCAGGCCAGTTATTTTTATAGATACCAAAATTTGATGGATTCAATTTTATTCCAGACCTGGGATGGAAATACCTGGCAGAACTATTCTAAAAGCACATTCTTTTACAGTGTAAATCCCCTGGATGCAGATTCAATTATTATAAAAAGTTGGACAGGTTCAAACTGGTTAAATTATTTGAAGCGTTTACCAACATACGATTTGAATCATAATCAGATTGAAATAGTGGATCAGACCTGGTCATCAAACAACTGGGAGAACTCAAACCAATTCCTCTATTCGTACAACCAATATAATTATATGGAAACTGCCTACTGTAAAATTTGGCAAAATCATCAGTGGGTGGATGGAGATGGTGATATATTTTTTGAAAATCCAGATGGCTTCAAAGTAAGTTTTTTTTCAAATAGCATTTTTGCTTATTACTCAATTGCCACTAATATAGAAGAAAATAAGACTCCATTTCCGGATGAATATTATTTATATCAGAATTATCCTAATCCTTTCAATCCCGTCACCACAATTAGATATTCAATACCTTCCGTAGGAACTTCATTTATGAAGTTCGTGCAATTGAAAGTTTATGATGTCATTGGAAATGAGGTCACAACTCTCGTCAACGAACAAAAACCCGCAGGTAATTATATAGTAAAGTTTGATGGAAGCCGGTTGTCCAGCGGTGTATACATATACAGGCTTACTGTGGAAAATTATTCAGCTGCCCGTAAACTCGTTCTGTTGAAATAAGAGCCGCACGTAAAGTTTAATTCCTGACTTATTTATATTTATTTATTTTCTTATTAAAGGTGACATCTTATTAAATTTAATCAGCGAATAAAAGATGTCACCTTATTTTAATTGCTTTACTTAACGCTGAGTTTTATACCAATCAGTTCCTTAATGTAATCAGAGTCTTTTTTATTTCTGACGATGACGGTAATTCCCCGCAAACCTGTTTTGCTGCTGAATTGTTTTTTTAATTCATTACTGAGTGTACTCCCGGTAATTGCTTCCCGGGCTTTATCGGTAAAGTAAAAAGTTGTCCTGAAAGCGCCTTTCAATATTGAAAGCCAGAATATGGTTTTTGATTTCCGGGTGACTTTTAGCAGCCAGCTTTTGCCGTCATTATAATACCGCCATTCTTCAGAAAAATCGGGATGGGATTTTTTAATTTGATCAAACAGCTGTCCCCAGTGCGCCCTGGTTTTACCAATATGCGCGTAGATTAGTTTTTCTGTCGGGAATTGATCCGGATTATTAAGTATTGGTGTTTCCATTTTTCTCCCCGTAATTAATAAATGATTCTGTTAACAGGAATGATTTTCCGTTCTTCAGCGTGCGTTGTTCCCTGGATCTTATACGTAATCCTGCTTTGATCAGTTCATTCTCAAATTCTTCTGAGGTGATAAGCGTAATATAAGGACTCAGTTTTTCCAAAGACTTATATTTTGTCTCCGATACTTTACTTCGATGCTCACCCGGCAGCTGAATGAGTGAAAAGAGAACCGAAGAATTGTTCATCATCTCTTTTAATCTGCTTAATGAGATCTTAATTCAACATACTCGAAGAATAAAGCTGCAAAAATGAGGTCATACTTTCTGCCTTTTGTCCTGAAAGTCTGAAAATCTTCACTAATGGTTTCGAGTTTGCCTTCACCCGCGAATTTATTCCTTAATATTTCCAGGAAAGCCGGATTGATATCAAGCGCTGTTACTTTTTGCACCTGATCCCATTCGATATATTCGAAACCATTACCGATTGTGCATCCGGGAACGAATATTTTTTCGGGATCATATTTTTGAATCAGGGATCTGAAGCATACGTTAATCATCTGGTACTGTCCGACTTCCGGACGGCTCATATGATTGACATAATCTGAGATATTTATTTCAAGCCAGGGATTCATAGTTAAATTAAAAATTAACAATTATAAATTAAAAATTATGAATTATTTGCGTAAAATTTTAAGTGTTTCACATTTTGAGAATTCATCTCAATTCATTTCAAAACGTCAAATCTGGCTTAAAACTAAATCATTTAGTTATAATCATTTAAGAATTGGCATATTCATTGAATCTAAAGAGGTAATTATGGAGGATACTATGAAAACTGAGGAACTGTATAAAAGCAGCGTAAGTCTGAGCAGATATAAAAACAAACTTTATGTTGATCCGCAGTACGGACTGGATCATCATTCTTCTACAGTGAGCTATGCTGTTTTTTCCAGCGAGTGGGATATTGAAGATGTGAGAGAAGATTACACGATAAAAATTATTCACAGGGCCAGCGGTGATACAATTTCCCTTGCATTCAATACACTCAGGGATAAAATAAATTTTGTTAAAAATATCTATGCTGCAAAACCTATAAAGCAGATAGGCAAGGGTATGGAACTGGAGAACATCGCAAATAGTCACCTTAAGCCGTCCGAACCCAGATCGCTTGCAGGTATACTGAGTAAAATTGTCCCATTGTTCTAACAAGGGTTAAGAGAGGATACTCCGCATAAATAAAAAAGGACTACGAGGGGTAGTCCTTTTTTTAATTCCGGCTTTTTACCCGTTACAAACAATCGATACAAATAAAAAGGGGTTGTCCCAAAAGCTGTCACACTGAATATTATGACAATATCAAGCTGTTTTTAACAGAGCCGGATTTATTGATTTATAATTATTAGTATAAGCAACTCCTGAATTTATAACAGCAAAAATTATTTTAAGTAATTTGTTTTCAATATTGTTTAAGATCAATCGTTTATTTTTTCCTTCAGCAGCTTTACGAAGGAAGTATTTCTTAAAAACCGGATTGTGTGTTCTTACTGATAATGCAGCAAGATAAAGAAGTTTTCTAAGCTTGGCTGGTCCGGCTTTTCTTGACCTTGGTGATTTATAAAGTGATGTCCCGCTTATTTGCTCATAGGGACATATTCCTGTATAAGCTGCTGTATGTTTGTAGTTAAGGTGTTCTGTAAATCCTTTTGTAAGCACCAATAGGTTAGCTGCCAACAGAAGACCAACACCAGGAACAGATTTAACTAAATTGATCTTATTCTTAAAGGAATCATCTTTATCAATCAGTTCTTTAATTTCTTTATCAATTTGTTTGATATGTTCTTTGAACTTACTGATTGTTTGCTCATAGATCTGGTTAGCCAGAGGAGTTTGGTAATACTTATGCTTAAGAGTTTTCAGAGCATTTTGATTAGCAGTCATCTGAATAATCAAGTGTTCTCGAATGCTTAGAAGTACTTGAATTTGCTCTATAATCTTATCTTTTGGCTTCCAAAAGGTGAGTTTATCGAAATATCTATAAGCATACTCTGCAATAGAAACTGCATCTATGAAGTCGTTCTTTCTAGGTGAATCCTTAGTCTTGTTCTTTATTTTGTGCGGTGCCTCTATACAGAGATTAAATCCTTTAGAGCTAAGGAAGTAAGAAAGACTCTCAGAATAAACTCCTGTTGCTTCCATACAGACAATTACTTCTAATTGCTTGATGGAGTGCTTTGATAGATGAGAAATAAATTCATTAAATCCATCAATGTTATTTGGAAATTTTTGTGCTGGGAAGACAGAATTATCGGGACTAGTTATGCAACTAGCAGAAAAATCTTCTGCCGAAATATCAAGACCAATAAGATATTTTGTCCTTTGCATTTTATTATTTTTGGTTATTATACCCAAAGTGGTTTGAGCTTACTCCATTTTAATAATCTTAAATACGGAAATATTATTTAGCTTTAACCACCAAAGAGCCGGGTCTTAATCAGAGTATAGTTTTAACTTGAGCCTGTCATAGACTTACTCGGTTCTTTGGGTATTATTTAGACCTTATTGTGTTATTAAATGTTTTATTAAAATAAATTAAATCACACTTTAAGTCTAATGGAGCCTGTCGAAGTGTGCCCGCTCCGACTCGTCGGAGACGAAGCGAGAATACTTTCTGAAATATCAGTCTTCGACAAGCTTAGACTGACAAATTTAGTCTTATGAGACAGCCTCTTTAATTTGTCAGATGAATTCCTACTTGATAAGAACCATCTTCTTTATTTTAACAAAGCTTCCTGCATCAAGTCTGTAGAAATAAACGCCGCTGGCAAACTGAACACCGTTCCATTCATATTTGTAATAACCCGGTTCCATCTTCCGGTCTACAATAGTGGCAACCTCTTTACCCAGTATATCATAAACCTTCAATGTGACCTTAACCTCCTTTGGTATACCGAATTTTATGGTCGTGGTCGGGTTAAATGGATTTGGATAATTCTGCGATAAGCTGAACTCAACAGGTATGATAGAGTATTCTACCTCGATAGCATCCGAATAATTCGCAGAGCCGTCAAGATCGATCTGCCTTAGCCTGTAATAAATCTTTCCTTTACCGGTCGTAATACTTGCATCTTTAAATGAATATTGCTGGGTTTCAGTCGTAGTTCCTTTTCCTTTAACATTTCCGATTTTTTCGAAGCTGATATTGTTCGGACTTCTCTCAACATCGAACCCGGAGTTGTTTATCTCTGTAGACGTTTCCCATTTAAGGGTTATGCCGTTCTCATCGGCATCGGCATTGAATGATACCAGCTCGACAGGGATAGGATTAAGACCGAAGAAATCGATTATTTCAGCCATGAGCTCATCCTTGGTGGAACGGGAAATCCCGTCAGCAAGTCCTCCGAACTCGAATGAAGCTCCGATGGTTTTATATGTTCCGGCATCATAGGCTACAGCACAGCCGTATGCAGGACTTACGTTATTAAATATTAATTCTGCAGGCGGAATATTTGAAATATGGTCTATCCAGGCGTTTTCTCCCGTATAAGAGAAGCTCATACCTTCAGTGAATGTTCCGGCAACACCCTGAATCGTTCCGAGATCGCTGCCTCCGTCACTGGAAGCGGTGATATTGAACATAGGGTGGACGGCTGTCTGGCTGTCGTAAAACCAGGTATCGCCGCCTTCCATATAGATCATACCTCCGGCATTAAGGAAGTCAGCCAGAAGCTGTCCCTCCGTGCTTGATAATACGTGATTTGAACTGTAGATACCGAGGCAGACAAAAATTGACCGGTAGATATTCAAATCAGCAGGGAAGGATGTCATATAATCATATGTTACGGCATGATTATCAAGACAGGCAGTTATTGCCGGACTTGAATTATGATTTACGTCGAGACACAATACGAGCACAGGAACCTGTCCTATTATTGTTGCGAACGAACCCTGCGCTGTCAATCCCGGACTCGCTGTAATATTCAGGACGAAATCCGCACTATGACCTGTCGGCGTATTCTCATCGGCAGATACGCTGAAAGCTTTGGATACGGTACCTCCTGCGGCTATATTACCGTAAGCCTGGGTTGAGGTATTTATTACAACATAGGGATCTGTTGATGTAAGCTCACCGAAAACGGAAACGGCACCTGAAGATCCTTCATTATTTATTTCGACTGAAACATCAACCGTTTCACCCGGATCAAGTTTACCATTGTTATTACCTCCCGGATCGGATATAGTATAACTGCCGAGTGTAAACAGCGGCGCGTGGGCCCTGAGCGAAAAGTTGCTCTGCCAGGTATTTGCACCGTCCGTAGCTTCTACCGAGAATGGTATACTATGCATATCGGGAATTTCAGGGTCGACGGTCAATGCATACCCGTCATTGATTATCAGGGTGCCTCCGGCAGGCACATTGCCATAAAAGTGAGTTGAATCGGTCAGGGTAATAAATGCATCAGTAGAGTGAATATTAATTGTAACATTTGTCGCATCTGCAACGCCTACATTGTATGCTCTTAAAGATAACAGCGGTGATTCAGCATAATCAACTAATCCATCATTATTACCGGAAGCATCATTTACTATACACGAATCAACCACAACATACGGTCCTTCTGCGGGAACAACCTGAATCTCTGCTGTATACCTGTAGTAATTTTGTTTAGTTACTGTTAAGATGACCACGTTACCGGGAGTTATAACAGGAATATCAATAGAAACAGGTGAACCTGTTCCTTCTGCAACTCCTACTATTTCTCCATTTAAAGTCAGAGCAATAAGAGAATTTTCATCTGCTGATACATCAAATGTCGGTACCCCCGTTATTATAACCGGGTTATGAACCACATTCAGGTTCTGCGGCATTTCTGTATACACAGTGGTAAATGCATCACCGAATAAATGGAACAGGTAGTATACGGTATTCTTATCGCCCGGGTTATAAGGCCAGCTTGAGGCTTCGAGATAATATTTACCATAAGAGCTTGCGAACGCAGGGTAAATAAGATCGGGACCTTCTACACCGTAGCCCGGATCAAAATTGGGCCACATATAATCCCACATTCCCCACACATAAGCATCATTTACGAATGAATAAGATACTTCACTTGCCCCGATGGCAGCCAGAGCTCTGTGAGGATACTTTGTTAACGCTTCTGCAAAGCAGTCAGATGAATAATTAAATTTTCCGGTTAAGCAGTTAACTGAAAAGAAAAAGGTCAGATCATCATTATTTAATCCGGACAGGTTGCTTATAGTATATGAAGGGGATGACCATCCGTCCTCAGCACCGTGATCGCGGTGGACAATAATTGAAGCGCCGTTGTTTATGTCATTATTTATCCTGGCAGCGCTGCCGCCCCAGTCGGTTAAGTGAGTCGGAATCTGTGGTATATACCCGAGTCCGTTCGGGCCGAAATAATCCACAACCATACCTGTATTAGGATTAGTTGACCAGAATGAAGGCGGTCCGCTTCTTCCTGCATATTCTCTTGCAGGAGTTTTCAGAAGTTCTTTTTCCCAGAACCCATAGCAAACATCGGCACAAAGAATAAACCACCTGTCGTCCTGCCATCCGCCTGCTGAAATCGGATGCTGATAATATCCCGGGTTAACGGGAGGATTCTGCTCATAGTTCATAAATTTATGAACGAGTATTTCGAGATCCGTTCCGTTCTGTGCCGATAACCTTGCAACTGTTAAATCAGGAAGCTCATCCTCATCCACATCTGCATAAATATTATCAGACACACAGTAGCTGTCCCACACAGGTGAAATAATTCCGTTACCGGTTGCGGAGCCGGTTCCGTAATCACCAAGGAATAAAACTGCAGCCGGAGGTATATCCCAGCTTTGGTATGCATTATCAATATAATCCTCAATGAGTGCGGAATTATTTCCTCCCAGATCTGTCAGGGTAACAATTCCGGTTCTTATTCCCTGGAGAGTTCTCCATTGTTTAATAGTATCAGCCCACGTGAGGAATACGGGATTATCCGGAGTGACGATTATATACTCATAATCCTCAGTTCTAGAATCTGATTCATGCCGGTAATTTACTGCAGGAAGAGATTCACTATTAAGGAAAATATTTTTAAGTATAGGATCCCACCAGCGGTTCCTTAACCTGGTTTCACCAAACTGACCGCTGCCTCCCGAGAAGGAAACAGTGACATTCAGATCCCTGTACACGATAAGTTCTTTTGTTACGGGATTATACTGGAATGGTGTTATTCCTATAATTCTGGCATCGACTCCACGTATTTTCATAGGAGGAGAGAGAATAACCGGGCTTTCCGGGTAAAAAGAATCCTTTGAATAGATACCAATATTCTTTTTGTATTCAAGCGGAGGCGGTTCGGTATCAAGAGGTATACGGGGAGCGGGGGAAACTTCAATGTTAGAATAATGCTCTGTTCTTGAAGCAGTTATGTTAAATGAAACCTGAGCTCCCTGCGGGACTGCAATATACCTGCTCATGCCGGGAAGGTCGGGCGCCCCTTCATTATTCGGTAAAAAGACTCCCTGCAAAACAATCTTTTTCATTACTGCCCCGTTAATGTCAATATCATCCATCTGAAATTGTCTTGTGGAGTAATTGATCTCTACACCCATAGATGTAGCCCGGGCAAGAGTTATTCCTGCTTCGTGCCAGCTGTCGGCATAGGTTATTGTCTGAGATTCTGCCTGGAATGGCAGTACCAGTACCAGAAGGAATGGCAACACTCTTAAAAAAGAACTATTAAGAAAAATATATTGTTTTTCCACCTTATTTCTCCCGCTAATTGATTACAACCTGAGAGGGAACCAGGTATAAATCACGATTAATTATAACTTAATACTGAAGGCAGGTACAAAATTGATTGAAAAGAATGTATTTTTTTGAAAGCAATCCCGACCTGCTCTGATTCAAGTAATAAGAATGCTTTTATTTAGCAAAGCTGAAATCAGCCATGTATAAAAATCGTTAATTGAGGTTTAAAAGTAAATAGTAGCAACTATTTTTATGTAAAAATATCATTACTGTCCACGGCTTTTTGAAAACGCCTTTTTGATGGATAGAACGCCCGACAAATCGATTATTTTACCGGTAATCGGGGACTAATGACAATAATAAAAGCTTTCACCCATTATTCAAACCCCTTCCACATGCGCTCTAGATGCGCTCTAGATGCGCTTCAAATGCGCTCTGATCACTTTCTGTCCTTAGCCCGGATATATATTACTTTCAAAGACAAATTGATGAATAATTAAACAAATGACCAGATTATGCTATTTTGGACAGAGATTAAACTAGTGAATAATTAATCTGAGGGAGCTTTACTTTTACCACTACCTTCTTGACCTGTGCGGGCTTATTGAGCATTATTCCGGGCATATGCAGATCCGAGGGAAAAAATACAGCAAACATCCCGCTATCAAGCTTCAGGTAATTCTTCTCACCGCAGTAAAGAATAAAGTCATTTTCTCCGTCATACTTAGTTGCCTGTTCCTGGTTATTAAACATTGCATAACCTATTAATTCGGAGCCTTCGGCCATGTAGTGAATATCGATGTGTTTTCTGTGAGCTTCCAGGCGGCAGTCCTCCAGATCTTTAGTCTTATAATCAGTTACCATCAGGTAAATATTTTCCCCTGCAATATCATATTTGCCTGCCTGAAGCTGACTGAAATCCGTATCCTTCAGGAAGTTCAATGCCTGAATGATCAGGGGGTTCATATCAGAATAGAGGTGAATATTTGTTATCTTATCGAGAATCATAACCTCCCCCGGTAATAATTTTTATCTGAATGAATATATAAGGAAAAATTTAATCATTATCATTATTTATTTTAATAAAACAAATGGGGAAGTTTGGAAAACAGAATTATAATTGGAACTCATCCTCCAATCCTTCTCTTGATAAGAGAAGGATATATTGGAGGTAGGTCATAGAATAAATAATTTTGACAGAAAATTAATATCGAACGATTTATTGTCAAAAAGTCTCTCTTTTTTTAAGAGAGACCTGCCTGCTCGCCTGGTCTCCGACGAGTCGGAGCGGGCCGGCGCGCAGGGATTTAGAGAGAGTTTTTAGTATTAATTGGAACTCATCCTCTAATCCTTCTCTTGAGAAGAGAAGGATATACTGGGGGCAGGTCATAGAATAAATAATTTTGACAGAAAATTAATATCAAACGATTTATTGTCAATAAGTCTCTCTCTTTTTAAGAGAGAGATTTAGAGAGAGTTTTTAGTATTGGAACTCATCCTCAAATCCTTCTCTTGAGAAGAGAAGAATATATTTGTGATCATGACATTTCATTATATTTTATGACAGAATGCAAGATTTATATTATGTCGACGACAAAATTTTCTCTATTTAAAGAGGAGATAGAGAAAAATTTTCAGAGGGAATAACATTTTAAGCTCTGGTATTAATCAGAACTTTATTTTTATGGAGGAGAATTACTTGATAACTACAGTATTCGGATATCTGGCAGCGGCCTGTACTACCATTTCATTTATTCCGCAGGCGGTAAAAGTCTATAGGACAAAGAGCGCAAAGGATATTTCTTTAGGTATGTTTTCATTAATGACTGCCGGGGTGCTATTCTGGCTGATTTACGGGATAATGTTAAACTCACCTCCTATTATTGTAGCTAATGCCGTAACTCTTTTCCTTTCTCTTTATATTTTGGTGATGAAAATAAAGCTCGATCTTATTACTTTGAAACAGTCAGAGTAGATTGTAACGTGAATAAGTCAAATATCATAATGCAATGATATATTGTTTTATTTTAGATGTACAGCTATTCCGTGAATGGCTTGGGTTTGTTAGTATTTAAATTATATCAGGATTCATTAAAATTTTGATGACGAAACACCGTTCCCGCCTTGCCTCGTCTCCGACGAGCTGGAGCAGGTCGGCGAGGCAGGTCGCTCTACACAGAATCTAAACCGCGGGTTAATCAGATTTGTGAATTAAATTTTAGTGGAATATTTTTAAAAATGGCAAATGTGAATAATAACGCAGAAAATTTTAATAAGGCATTCGTCCTGGGGATTACTTTAAATGTTATATACATAGCAATCGAGGTAGTCTATGGTTTCCTTGTAAATTCAATGGCTTTAATTGCAGATGCAGGGCATAATTTAAGCGACGTACTCGGGCTGATGCTCGCGTGGGGTGCAACTTTTCTTGCAAAAACCCTCCCTACCCAAAACAGAACTTACGGATTAAGGAAATCGACAATACTCGCCGCTTTGTTTAATGCATTGCTTTTGTTGATTGCTGTAGGGGCAATCTCTATTGAAGCTATCAGAAGACTTATAATCCCCGAACAGGTGCAGGGAACAACTATGATGATTGTTGCAGGGATAGGAGTCTTTATAAATGCTGCAACCGCCTATTTATTCATGAAAGGCAAGGAGAAGGATATGAATATAAGAGGTGCTTACCTGCACATGGCTGCTGATGCAGGCGTATCTGCAGGAGTTGTGATAGCGGGATTGCTGATCATATTAACAGGCTGGCTCTGGCTTGATCCTGTAATAAGTCTTGTTATAGTCATAGTGATAACTATCGGAATGTGGGATTTATTAAGAGACTCATTTCTTATGTCTGTTGATGCAGTGCCTAAAGGCATAAGCGTGAAAGAAGTAGAGAATCACTTTAAAAAGATACCGGGAGTAAAAGAATTCCACGACCTTCATATCTGGGCAATGAGCACAACGGAGACGGCACTTACTGTGCACCTTGTGATGCCCGATTCAAATCCCGGTGATTATTTTCTGAAAGGGATATGCAGCGACCTGCACGAAAAATTCGGAATAGAGCATTCCACTATCCAGGTGGAGAAAGATGCGCAGAGTGCGAATTGCAGCGTGGATAAAGTATAAGAGTGAATGGTTGAATGGTTGATTGGGTGAATGGTTGCATGATTGTAAAATTTTATTTTTCTTATAAAATGGATATTCAATCCGTATTGAACAAATTAGAAACCGATAGAATCAATAATATTGGTATAATCAATTTTATTAAGTACAATCAGGTATTGAGTGTTGATATAGTAGGAGATTCTGTACTTACAAGGGGAGTTAGTGACCGCAGATGGGTTTATTTAAGCTGCAGAAATAAAGATGAACTTTATAAACTGAAAAACAAACTTACTGCTGATGATACTAATTTTGCATCCATAGAAGACTGGATGATGCCGGCTCTTACGGATGGGAGGGAAATAGTATGGGATTTATCTACAATGAAATATTATCTAGCTGATGATGTTCAATTGCCGCATCCTGAAATTAAAACCATTCCGCTTACAGAAAATGATGCTTATACAGTCTATACAAATTCTACATACAAAGAATATATTTCACCGGAATATGCAGCAGAACGGATCAGTAAAGGAATAAGTGCAGGGGTATATGAGGATTATAAATTGGTCTCTTGGGCAATAACACAGGATGACGGAGCGATTGGTTTTTTGCACACCCTGTATGAATACCGGAAGAAGGGATATGCTTACAGCATTACATTAACGATGATAGAAAAATTGAGAAGCAAAGGAGAGCTTCCTTTTGCTTATGCAGAAGCATCCAATAAGAGATCAATTGCCCTGCTGTTAAAACTGGGATTTAAGAAAAACAAAACTATTCACTGGTTTGAGGTTAAGGGGTTGTAAAATTATACGATTGCAGAATCAAAGGATTACAATATTCAATATACAATTCTCAATTAATATAAGAACATCATAAATGATGTTCCTACACAAGTATGCATATTAGAATTAGAAAAGCAAAATTAAAGGATACTGACTCAATTGTATCATTAACTGAGGAATTGAGTTATCAGACCACAAGGGAAGAAATTAAGAACAAGCTCAGAAAAATTTCCTCTGATCCTCAACAGGAAGTATATGTTGCTGAATACAAAAATGTGATCGGATGGATGCACATCTCTTTAACAGAACCGCTCGAAAGTAATTCTTTTGTGGAAATAAGAGGCATTGTTGTAAATAGAGAATTCCGCAGAAAAGGGGCAGGAACAAAACTGATTCAGAAAGCGGAACAGTGGGCAAAAAGCAAGAGATGCAGCAGGATCAGGATAAGAACAAACATTACAAGGATAGAAACAAGAGAATACTACATGAGACTTGGTTTTATTTCAAAGAAGACTCAGGAAGTGTTTGAAAAGGTGATTTGATATAAAAGACTACAAGATTAGGTATCCGCCTTAAGGCAGGCGGGCACCGTAGGAACTTTATTTATAAAGTTCCAGAACCAGACCCATTTATTAAAGCTAATGGTGATTCAAGATGATATTTATCAACTCTGTTAATCCTGTTTTTTCACAGATTTGATTATCAATTCGGGAAAAATAAACTGGAAAGGAAAACTAAATGAATAAGACAATTATATTACTGCTGGTTTTGGTTTTTGCTGTATCTGTTTCTGCACAGCAGGACAATGAAAATAAAACTCCTGAGAATGTAATGACAGCTTTTAAGGCGGTTCATCCTGATGTACAGGAAGTCACCTGGGATAGGGATGGAATCAACTATGAAGCTGATTTTAAAGAGAATGGAAACGAATATTCTGTAGTTATCGATAAAGATGGTAATATCCTTGAAACCGAGAGTGAAATTAACATATCTGAATTACCATCAGGGGTCATAAAATATATAAGTGATAATTACAAAGGATACACTCTTTCCGATGCGTCCAAAATTGTTGATAATAATGGGAAAGTGAAGTACGAAGCGGATATAAAAAATGCAAAATCTTCAAAGGATTTGATGTTTGATGAGAAAGGAAACCCCCTGAAGCATGAGAAAGAAAATGAATCCGGGGAAGATGAGGATGAGGATTAAAAATTTCAGTTTGATGAACATTTGGGATGATCTGATTTATTAATTTTAGTTCATCCACTTTGATTGCAGTTACCTCTTTTTGCAGTAATCTTTTTCTCTAAATAGTTGAAATATATCTTAAATGCTACATTTTTATTGACCAGCAAGCGTTTATAGACTAAATTGCAGATGTAATGCAGAAAATTTCTTTCGCGAAAATGAGTGGTGCAGGCAATGATTTTATCCTCATCGATAAAAACACCCACCACGATTTGTTTCTTTCAAATAATTTAATTCAAAAACTTTGCGACAGGCATAACGGCATCGGTGCGGACGGGATTATTATTGTATCAGATTCCCAGGATTATGATTTTGTAATGGAATATTTTAATGCTGACGGATCAACCGGAAGTTTATGCGGTAACGGTGCAAGATGTGCGATAAATTTTGCAGCTTTCAGATCCGGATTGAGTGATAGAGTAATGTTTCTATCTAATGGTGTTAAATATACTGGTCAGATTCTTAATAATGATAAAACCCGGTTCTATTTTAATCCTCCGAAGAATCTGAAAATGAATTTTAAAGTCAAAGCTGCGGGACAGTTAATTAGTGCCGATTATATTGATACAGGATCGCCGCATGTAGTAATTGATATCAATGAAATTGTGAAAGATCCGTCTAAACCTAACCGCCCTTATAATGATATAAGCGAAGTCCCGGTTTACGGTATTGGAAGAGAAATAAGGTATTTATCTGAATTTGCACCTGACGGAACTAATGTTAATTTTATTGACATAAGAGAAGGAAAGCTGCAAATAAGGACGTACGAACGGGGAGTGGAAAATGAAACACTTTCCTGCGGAACCGGTGCAGCAGCATCTGCAGTGATGAGGTTTTTTAAAAATGAACTAACCCCCCCCATAACTTTGCTGACACATGGCGGAGATGAATTAATAGTTGATTTTAAATTTGAAGATGAAAAGATAAAAGAATTATCTTTGACAGGCCCGGTTAAAACTTCTTTTACCGGGGAGTTTTTGCTAAATAAATATCTATAAATGTCTGGAGCATAAATGCCAAAAGTTATTTTCACAATTGAATACGATATTCCTGCTGACAAGAAAGAAGATTACCTATCTGTTATCAAAGAACTTAAAACCCTTCTTACTACAGAAGGACTGGAAAATTATTCGGTTTACGAGACAAAAGGTAAAAATCATCACTACCAGGAACAGTACACTTTTAATTCTGTTGAAGCCTATGAAGCCTTTGATGACGATCAGAATGAAAGAATAAATATTCTAATTAATAAACTGAATGATTTGACCGTTGAGGGAAGCACGAAATACACAACCCTTTACGAACTCCTTGAAAACAATTCTCATTAAAATAAAGGCGGCTGTTAACGGCCGCTTCTTCCAACGCAACGGCACCCATATTTCTTTCCCATTTCATTAATGTTACAAAAAAATTATTATTTTAATTATAATAAATAAATAAATACTAATTATTGTAGTAATTACATGAATAAATCCCTGCATCGTATTTACATAGTCCTTTTTATTATTGTCGGGGTGGGAGTGACTTTACTTCTGGCAGTGAATGGTTACCAGTATTATAACACTCCTATTGAGGAGAGATTTTTTCAGCCGCAGAATGATTTGTTAAAGCCAAGCGGAGTTTTGGGACACGGATTCGGCATTATAGGAAGCCTTATGATGATAATCGGTGTTGCAATCTACATGATCAGGAAAAGAGTAAGGAGGTTTTTCAACATTGGATTTCTTAAGAACTGGCTGGAATTTCATATTTTTCTTTGCACCGTAGGGCCCATACTAGTTCTTTATCATACGACGTTTAAATTTGGGGGAATTGTGGCAGTAAGTTTCTGGAGTATGGTAGCGGTAGTAGCAAGCGGGGTAGCCGGCAGGTTCATTTATATACAAATTCCGAGAACTATTCAGGGTAAAGAATTGAGCGTAAGCGAGCTGAATGCTATAAATGACGATTTGACACACAGATTGAAATCTGAGTACTCAATTAACGGTAATATTATCGCACGATTAGAGAAGCATTCTCAAACTGATAAATATAAACAGGTTAGCTTTGGAACGAGTTTTGCTCTGATGATTCAGGACTACTTTGGAACACATGCAGTTTTGCGTCAAATTAAACGCGAATTGAGGCATCTTAATCTCAGAGGTGAGAGAGAAAAGGAAATTCTGAGGATTTCCAAATCCAAATTAATTTTGTCCCGCAAGATCGGTATGCTAAGAACTACACAAAAACTTTTCAGGTACTGGCATATCGTTCATTTACCTTTTGCGATAACGATGTTCGTTATTATGTTTGTTCATATTGCGATTACTATTATTTTTGGATATAAGTGGATTTTTTAGGAGGATATAATTGAAATTCAAAATAGCCTATCTGTATGTTATATTGGGGCTTGGTGTGGTAGTTACGCTTTTTATTTTGAGTAGACCAAAAAATACAGAAACGCAGATTCCGTCAGGAAATATTGAAAATAAGCAGATGCCTGATGATGATGTGCATAAAGGAATGCAGAATCCGGTTGAAGGAAATCCATCAAAGAGCAATGTTTCCCAGGAAGTTTATCAGAAGATGGATAAGATGAAAAAAGATGTTGAGGCAAACCCCAGGGACACTATTAAAATACGGGAATATGCGGACTTTGTGTCTGCAGCACACAGACCCGATGAGGCAATTATTTATTATGAAAAAATCCTGAAGGTTGACCCTCACAGGAATGATATTCTTTTCAATCTTTCGATGGTTTATTTCAGCAAGCAGAATTACGATAAAGCTGAAGATTATACCAGCAGAATATTGAATAATGATAAAAATAATACACAGGCTATGTACAACCTCGGTGCAATAGCTGCAAGTAAAGGAGAGAAAGAGAGAGCAAAGGTAATCTGGAACAAGCTGATTTCAGATTACCCGGGAGACGAAGCTGCACAGCTCGCAAAATCATCCCTGGAGAAATTATAATATATTAGTACCGTTATTTTTAGTTGGGTTCAATGGAAGTCATTCTTGAAAATATATTAGCTTATGCCGTAATTCTTCTGGTAATGTATTATGTACTGTTCATCTATATGCGCAAGTACAAAAAAAGAACGTTGGTAACCACTAATAAAATAGAAAGAGCTAAAGAACTTGGATTTTATGAACCGGTATCTCTCCATCCGGTTGTGGATATTGAAACTTGTATCGGCAGCGGAGCCTGTGTGGTTGCCTGTCCTGAGAAGGACATTCTTGGTATAGTAAGCGGCCAGGCAAGAACAATAAATGCTTCCAGATGTGTAGGGCACGGGGCCTGTTTTCACGCTTGTCCTGTTGAGGCAATAACATTATGTATCGGCACAGAAAAAAGAGGAGTGGAACTTCCGCACGTCAGTCCTGAATTCGAAACAAACATACCGGGTGTTTTTATTGCAGGCGAACTGGGAGGAATGGGACTGATTAAAAATGCTGTTGAGCAGGGGAAGCAGGCTGTTGAATTTATTGCAAAAAAATTAAAATCAGGTCATAAAGCTCAATATGATGTTGCTATAGTAGGTGCGGGACCTGCAGGCATTGCAGCAACCCTTACTGCAGCAAAAGCAGGGCTGCATTATTTGACTCTTGAACAGGATAGTCTGGGGGGTACAGTTTTTAATTTTCCGCGAGCCAAAGTGGTTATGACTTCCTCAATGGAATTACCCCTTTATGGAAAAGTCAAATTATTCGAAACTTCTAAAACAGAATTGCTGAACTTATGGATGGAGGCGATCACCCGGAATCATATAAAAATAAACGAGCAGGAAAAGGTAGTTGATATTGAAAGGGAAAGCGAAATTTTCCGGATAAAAACATCCAAAGATGTTTACACATCAAAGACAATTCTCCTTTCAATCGGGAGAAGAGGCTCCCCGAGGAAACTGGGAGTACCCGGTGAGAATAAGGAGAAAGTAGCTTACCGTTTGCTTGAACCCGAGCTGATTCATGATAATAAAGTTTTAGTTGTAGGCGGTGGAGATTCAGCAATTGAGAATGCACTTCTTCTTGCTGATGAACAAAATGAAGTTACACTGAGCTACCGTAATGATTCATTTTCCCGGCTGAAACCAAAAAATCTTGAGAGAATTCAAGGGGCGATCCAAAAAAGACAGGTCAGGGTGATATTAAATTCAGTTGTAAAAGAAATTAAAGATGACTCGGTTATAATCTCTGTTGAAGGAAAGGAAAATTTTCTAAGCCTGCAGAATGATCTTGTTTATATTTTTGCCGGCGGAGAATTGCCTACCAGTTTTCTTGAAAAGATAGGTATCCGGATAACTAAAAAGTTCGGAGATGCAATATTAAAACATGAAATCTGAATTTAAATTTCCTTATCCATCATTGTAATTATCCAAAAAAATATGCGGGAAGCTGCCTGTTGAAAAATTCAACTGTACGAAAATTATTACATGCACTACGTAAATTATATATAGTGTTTGTAGTTTTTCTTAATCCGCTTTATGCTCAGATTTCCCCGGGAGATCTCACAACGGCACACGCTAAATATGAAGGGATAAGTAACTGTACAAAATGTCACGTTCTGGGAAATCAGGTTCAGACTACAAAGTGTCTTGATTGTCATACCGAAATAAAAAAATTAATTAACGAGAAAAGGGGGTATCATTCCAGCAATGAGGTTAAGAGTAAAGATTGCTGGAACTGTCACAGTGAACACCATGGCAGAAATTTCAGAATAGTAAACTATAAAAAGGATGAGTATGATCATTCAAAAACCGGATTTAAGCTAACAGGAAAACATGCGGAAATTAAATGTGAAGACTGCCACAAGCGGGAATTCATACAGCTTCAAGAAGTTCGGGACAAAAAAGATACTTATTTAGGTCTTAATCAGGTATGTAAAACCTGTCATGAGGATATTCATAAAGGTGCTTTAGGCAATCAATGCAGTAACTGTCACAATACATCGGATTTTAAGAAGATAGAGAATTTTGATCATTCAAAGACGGCTTATAAACTAACGGGTGCACATCTAAACGTAGCCTGCATTAAATGTCATCCAAATGAGGTTGTCAACGGTAAGGAAGTTCCAAAACTTAAGGGGATAGCGTTTGCATCCTGTGAAAACTGTCATAAGGATGCTCACCAGGGAAAATTCGGGCATGACTGTCAAAGTTGTCATGTAACCACTGGATTTACAGTAATTAATCAAAAATCATTTGATCATAATAAGACAAATTATACTCTAATCGGAAAGCATCAGCTTGTAGTTTGTGCAAAATGCCACGGAAACGATCTTAACTCCAAACCGCGGCATCAAAATTGTGTCGATTGTCATACGGATTACCATAATGGTGAATTTTCTACAGGAGCTGCAGTCAGAGATTGTTCAGCATGCCACAATTTAGAAGGTTACGATCCTTCAACTTTCACCATTACCGAACATGATAAAATAGATTTTAAGTTAACCGGTGCTCACCTTGCAGTTCCCTGCAAGTCGTGCCATTATCAGGTAGACAAATG
The DNA here is from genome assembly GCA_963743325.1 of uncultured Ignavibacteria bacterium. GTDB lineage: Bacteria > Bacteroidota > Ignavibacteria > Ignavibacteriales > Ignavibacteriaceae > DATFVA01. The sequence goes on along the minus strand of CAVUOZ010000012.1, from coordinate 50,215 downwards.
GCACTTTAGAAAAATAGGGGAAAATTGCATTGACTGTCATAAAAATGTTCACGGAACTGAAATAACTGATAAATTTATGCAAAATAACAATTGTTCAGGATGTCACTTTACTGATAGCTGGAATACTATTAAATTTGATCACGGGCTTACAACCTTTGCCCTTGAAGGGAAACATAAGGATGTAAGCTGCGGAAAGTGCCATTATAAAGAGGAGGATACAGGCAATAAAATATTCCGGTTTGTATCACTGAATTCGAAATGTGAAAGCTGTCATAAAGATATACATTATGGCCAGTTTATTGAAAACGGAAATTCAAACTGCGGACGCTGTCATACATTCAATAACTGGAAACCGGATAAATTTAACCACAACCAGACCAGATTTTCGTTAGAGGGAGCTCATCAAAAATTGGAATGTTCACGCTGTCATCCAAATGTAAGTATAAATAACAATCAATACATAAAATATAAATTAGAAGATTTCAGATGCGCTGCCTGTCATTCATAATATTTTTTATGTTTCTTGCTTCAGCAGCTTTAGCACAATCCCCTCACGGAGCTAGTTTTAATATTGATTGTTCTTTCTGCCACGAATCCACTTCATGGAAGGTAACGCCAGATTCAGTAAAGTTTGATCATAGTTCAACAGGTTTTGATTTAGCCGGTCAGCATAAAGAGGTTAATTGTAAGTCCTGTCACGAATCTTTAATCTTTTCAAAAGCAAAAGAAACAGAAGACTGTTTTTCCTGCCATAAAGACGTTCACCGCGGTTCAGTAGGATTTGACTGCGAGAGGTGTCATACTGCTCAGACATGGATTGTTAAAAATATAGATGTTGTACACCAGGAAAGCCGGTTTCCCCTTGTTGGAGCACACAGGCTTGCAGACTGCGAGCAGTGCCACGCACAGTACCAGGACTTAAATTTCCAGGTTCTTTCTATTGACTGCTATTCCTGCCATCAGGCCAATTATAACGCGACAACCAGCCCTAACCATATTACCGCAGGATTCTCAACCACGTGCGAAGATTGTCACGATATTACCAGTATGGTCTGGTCTGCTACTAACTTTAATCATGATTTCTTCCCATTAACCGGGGGACATAATATCGAATGCGCTTCCTGTCATGGGCAGGGAGGCAACTTCAAAGGACTTTCAACAGACTGTGTTTCCTGCCACCAGGCGAATTATGATGCTGCTACGGATCCTAACCATAGACTGGGAAATTTCTCCTTAGATTGTACACAATGTCATACTATAAACGGATGGTCACCGGCAAACTTTGATCATAATACCACTCAATTTCCTTTAACAGGTGCACACATTAATGCGAGCTGTTCTTCCTGCCATTCTCAAGGTTTTGCAGGAACCCCTATGGATTGTTATTCCTGCCATCAGAGTTCATATAATAGTGCAGTGAATCCCAATCATGTGGCTGCAGGGATTTCAACACAGTGCCAGGACTGCCATAATACATCCGCGTTTATTCCATCTACGTTTGACCATGCAACTACAGGATTTACATTAACCGGGCGGCATATCGGTTTAGAGTGCTCCTCCTGTCACCAGGGAACTACTTCGAATGCAAACCCTGCATGCTATTCCTGTCATCAGGCAGATTATAACAACGCCCCGGAACATGTTGCACAAAATTATCCCCATGAGTGCGAGATGTGTCACAACACGAATGACTGGGGTGACACAAACTTTGATCATAGTACAACGGGCTTCCCTTTGACAGGAGCCCATCAGACAGTCGATTGTTCAAGCTGTCATCAGAGTGGGTTTGCAGGAACGCCGACTCAATGTGAAAGCTGCCACCTGTCAAATTTTAATACGACTACTAATCCTAATCACCAGGCAATAGGTATTCCAACTGATTGCCAGACATGCCATACGACAAATCCCGGCTGGCAGCCTGCGACTTTCCCGATTCATAATAATTATTACGAATTGATAGGAGCTCACACAAGCATTGACTGCGCATCCTGCCATAATGGAAATTATAACAGTACACCCAATCAATGTTACGGATGTCATGCCCAGGATTATAATAATACAACCAATCCGAACCATCAGGCAGCCGGATTTGGAACCGACTGTCAAACCTGTCATTCACAGACTGCCTGGCAACCTGCGACATTTGATCATGATGCCCAGTTCTTCCCGATCTATTCCGGAAGGCATAATGGTACCTGGACTGCCTGCAGTGATTGTCATACTCAGGCTAATGATTTTTCAGTTTTCTCGTGTATCACCTGTCATGAACATAATCAACAGGATACAGATGGACACCATAACGGGGTTCAGGGTTATATATATGAGAGCAATGCCTGCTATGCCTGCCATCCAACAGGAGATGCAGATGGTTCATTTAACCATGATTTATCGAACTTCCCTCTGACAGGTGCTCATTTAACTGTTGCCTGTGAAGACTGTCATGTGAATGGATATACTCAGCCGCCATCAACTGTATGTTCTGATTGCCATCAAAATAATTATAATGGTACAACTAATCCTAACCATCAATCATTAGGAATTGCTATTACCTGTGAAACCTGCCACACAACGAATCCGGGATGGCAGCCTGCACAATTCCCTCAGCACAATCAATATTTTGAATTATTGGGGCAGCATGCAACAATCACAGACTGCAATGCCTGCCATAACGGAAATTATAATCTTACTTCAACCGAATGCCTGCCGTGCCATCAAAATGATTATAATAATGCAACGAACCCTAATCACTTGGCTGCTGGTATTCCCACATCCTGTGAAAACTGTCATACTGCAAATGGATGGTCTCCATCAACTTTTAATCATTCAACAACAGGGTTTACACTGGATGGAGCTCATGCAGCATTGCAGTGCTCAACCTGTCATCAGGGAATCATTACCGGGTTAAGTCCCGATTGCGTATCCTGTCATCAGACTGACTATAATAATGCAGCAAATCCGAACCATGTGGCAGCCGGTCTTCCTACCACCTGTCAGGATTGCCATACAACAACAGCTTGGATTCCATCTACCTTTAATCATGGTACTACAGGATTCCAGCTATTAGGTGTGCATGCACAGATTCAGTGTTCAGAATGCCACCAGGGAACTGTTACAGGATTGAGCCCGAATTGTCTACCATGTCATCAGTCAGAATATAATTCCGCACCAAATCATGTTGCTCAAAATTATCCCACAAACTGCGATTTGTGTCATAATTTTAACGGGTGGGACGGAGCAACATTTGATCACAATAATACGAACTTCCCGTTAACGGGTGCCCATTTACAGGTTCAATGTTCTGCCTGCCATGAATCAGGATATACTGGTACACCTACGGCTTGTTTTGCATGTCATGAAACTAATTATAATAACACTACTAATCCGAGTCATACTGCTTTACAGCTATCTACGGAATGCCAGACCTGTCATACTACAGACCCGGGATGGTCGCCTGCACAATTCCCCATTCATTCTAATTACTTCCCGTTTGTGGGGGCACATATTGCAATACAAAACGATTGCAATGCCTGTCACAACGGAAATTATACTAATATTCCTAATACGTGTTACGGCTGTCATTCAGATAATTTTAATGCAACAACAGATCCTCCTCATGTGCAGTTAAATTTTGCACATGAATGTTTGGATTGTCATACTCAGAATGGTTGGCAGCCCGCAAGTTTTGATCATAGTTTTTATACTCTAAGTGGTCCTCATAATACTATGGATTGCAGTAATTGCCATTCGGAAGCAAACTATCAGCCTCAATGCTTAAGCTGTCATTATAATGATTTTCTTGAAGGACACGATACCGGCGATCCAACAGACTGCTGGAATTGTCATTCGACATCTCACTTTGGAGATGCCCCGATGAAGAATGGAGTTAACAGGGACTAAGATGATGAACCGGAAGATAAATATTATGATTACAGCCATTCTCTTTTGTTTAACGGGCAGTCTCTTGTATGCTAATTCGTATGAAAAAGTAGAACGCATCGGAGTAGTAACTTATAAATCAGCACAGAATGTATATGTGAAATTTGAGAATACAGGAGGAATATCCCAGGGGGATACATTATATCAGAAAACTGACAACAGGATGGTTCCTGCAATCATTGTTCAGTTTATTTCAACAAAATCCGTAGCCGGGCAAACGATCACAGATATTGATCTTAACGTTGATGATAGACTTTATGCTGTAATCGAACGGGAAATTCCTGACACAACAATTGTAGAGAGTAAATTACCCGAAACAGCCATAGTATTAACAAGTCAGGAAATTACAAGCAAGGAGAATTTCTCCAGAAGAAAACTCAATGAGTCCGGGATTTCGGGAAAATTTTCAATTCAATCATATTCAAACATTTCCAATTCGGCCTATTTTGCGGATAACCAGCGATGGAGATATTCTTTTGCTCTGGATGCAAAAAATATAGGCGGAAGCAATTTATCATTTTCTGATTATATGACATTTGCTTACAGAGCAGACCAGTGGGCAAAATTATCAGATAATATCGGACAAAGTTTAAGAGTATATGATTTTGCGCTGTACTATGAGTTTACGAAGAAGACCTCAGCATGGTTAGGCCGACATTTGAACAGAAAAATTTCAAATATCAGTTCAATTGACGGACTGCAGTTTGAAACAGGAATAAATGAGAATTACCTGGGAATAGTTGCCGGTTCAAGACCTAACTATACCGACCTGGGTCTTAATATGAAGTTGTTTGAATACGGGATTTACATAGGTAGAGACGATTCACTCAGCTCCGGTTATATGAGTAATACCGCTGCTTTCTTTGAACAGACGAATGATTTTAAAACCGACAGACGTTTTCTTTATTTCCAGCATTCTAATTCCCTTATCCCGAATACGAATATCTTCCTTTCTACAGAAGTGGATATGTTCAAGGAAATAATGGGGATTAAATCTTATGGATTTCAGCTAACCAGTCTTTTTGCATCCTTAAGGTATTCACCTTCAAGAGTTATCTCAGTGTCTCTTAATTATGATGCAAGGAAAAATGTTATCTTTTATGAAACATATAAAAACTTTATCGACAGCTTATTTGAGAATGAAACCAGGCAGGGTTTCAATGCAAGAATAAATCTCAGGCCGTTTAATAAAATATTCCTTGGTGTTAGCGGCGGATACAGATACCAGAAAGGTGATTTAAAGCCAGCAAGAAACTTTGCAGGATATTTAGGTTATACACAGATCCCTGCGATTGAAGTAACACCGACTATTTCGTACACAAAATTAATAACCAGTTATATTGAAGGCGGAGTTGCAGGATTAAGACTAAGCAGGAGCATAGGAAATAATTTTGATATCTCAGTTGATTACAGGAATACGCAGTATAAGTTTTATAGCACTATCGGGAACTTTAATCAAAATTCTGTTTCTGTGGATCTCTCAACTATACTGTTCAACCCGGTATTTCTATCAATCAGCTATGAGGGAATATTCGAGAAAACCAGTACTTCCGGAAGGATTCTTCTTGATTTAACCACCAGATTTTAACTACCATATTTCTTTTTGCCTGAGCCCGGATATTTATAGTGAATATCTTACACATTTTTTGTTATCTTTTATTTCATAACTTTCTGATATAAATACATTCCTTTGTACAAAGACCTGATGATTAATTATGCATGAATACATAGGCGCACTGCATATGCACTCAATTTTCTCGGATGGGTCCGGAAAAGTTGAAGATATAGCTAATTTTGCTGATGAAGTTGGTCTCGATTTTATTGCACTTACCGATCATAACACACTAAGAGCATTAAAGGAAGGTTACGAAAAATGGTATGGTAAAACCCTTTTGCTTATAGGTTGTGAAATAAATGATAAGGAAAACAAAAATCATTATCTCGCCTTTAACATAAACGAAACTTTCTCAACGAGAATCTCTGCAAAAGAATATGTTCGAAAGATTAAAGAAGCCGGGGGAATCGGGTTTCTTGCACATCCACATGAAAAAAGAACACATATGGTTGAACATCCACCTTACCCGTGGACAGAATGGGGAACAAAAGATTTTACTGGGATAGAAATATGGAATCATATGTCAGAGTGGATGGAAAATCTTACAGAAGAAAATAAGTACAAATCATTTCTAAATCCCCTAAAGTCAATTGAAGCTCCTCCTGCAGAAACTCTTAATGTCTGGGATGAATTGAACCAGGAAAGAAAAGTAGTTGGAATAGGGGGGGTAGACGCGCATGCTCATAAATATAATATCCTGGGTTTTGTTGAAGTGGAGGTTTTTCCGTATAAAGTTCTTTTCAAATCCATAAGGACTCATATTCTTACCGATAGAAAAATAAAAAAGGATAATTCACACTCCGGTATTGAATCTGCAAAGAAAATAATATACAAAGCCCTTGAAGAAGGGACTTGCTTTATTGCAAATGATTATCATGCCGACTCAAGAGGGTTTAAGTTTTTTGCGGAATTAGGTACAGAAAAATATTGTATGGGAGAATCGCCTGAATTTTGTGCGGATATGAGACTCGTCGTAGAGCTGCCGGTTGAAAAAGCAGAGATCAGAATCATTAGGAATGGAAAATTATATTCAAAAACGGAAACCGGAAAATATGAAATGAAAGTGAAATCCAAAGGAGTTTACAGGGTGGAGGTTTATCATAAAAATAATGCCTGGATTTATTCTAACCCTATAAGGATTCTTTAGAGAGTTCATTCCAATCTGAGTTACGAGCCTTAATATATCTGATATCTTACAATTTAGAGACAGGATAGGTTGAATATGGAGGATAGGTTGAATATGGAGTGTATCTGAGGAGTGTATCTGAAGCCTATTTGAGACTGCTGTAAAATATCCCGGATAAATTATACAAAATATAAATTTCTCAGTTTTCTCACCTTTTATTATCAGAATATAAGCAATATTCACTGATTTATATCCAAACTATTATTATTTTTACTGCCAATTATATTCTCGTCTGGCTGTGCCGTAGATTAACCAACAGCAGGCAGGTGGATAGAATAGAATGCGCCCGTAGTTCAATTGGATAGAATGTTGGATTCCGGTTCCAAAGGTTGCAGGTTCGAGTCCTGCCGGGCGCACTAATACTGAATTTTTTATTGGAAGATTACCTCATTTAATGTTACATTTAACGCTTTGATTTTTAATAATTTTAGGGATGTAGGTAAATAAATGCTCACAAAGAAGAAAAAACTTTCCCGTAAGGAAATAAAAGAAGATAAACTTGTTTCATCCTACTATAAAGTATTAAGCTATTTTGAAGCGAACAAGTCCCGGCTGATGCTTTATGGCGGTATTCTGGTAGTAATAGCACTTGCCGTAATTTATTATGTTAATCATAAGAAGGAAGTAAACCAGGACGCAGGACTTGCTTTATCAAGGGTGGTCGACTTGTATGACAGGGGATCTTATCTTGAAGCTATTGAGGGAAGAGCAGGGACAAACATAGATGGGCTCAAGAAAATAGTTGAGGAATACAGCGGAACCACAAACGGCGAAATTGCAAAAATATATCTTGCGAATAGTTATAACATGCTGGGTAAATTTGAAGATGCTTTTAATTATTATAAGAGTTATTCGGGCGATATTCCTATGCTGAAAGCAGCATCTCTTTCGGGACAGGCCGGATATTATGCTTATAAAAATGACTTTGAAAAGGCAGCTGATCTATACAATGACGCGGCTCATGTCAGCAAGTACAATGTGGATAATCCGGATTATTTGCTAAAAAGTGCAATTAATTATATAAGTGCAGGAGAAAATCAAAAAGCAAAAGAGCTGCTGCAAACCATAAAAAATGATTATAAGACCTCTTCAGCCTCAAGGGAAGTTGAACGCTACCTGGCTTTAATTAATACCTGATATTAAGCAATTTCTGATAAGCCGCTCTTTAGCGGCTTTTTTAATTTTCGGGGTAGTTTTTAACAAAAATCACCAGTTTTTTAATAAAAATGTTCAATTTTTATCAATTTTAATTTCTTGACTTTCAGACTCTATATGTCTATTTTTTTTGTTCATTTTAATAAACTTATATCCTAAGGTACTATGGCAGATACTTCTGACTTTCGGAATGGGCTAATCATTAAATTTAAGAATGATCTTTATACAATAACAGAATTCCAGCATGTAAAACCGGGCAAAGGAGGGGCTTTTGTGCGGACGACTTTGAAAAATCTCAGAACGGGTAAGGTACTTGATAATACTTTTCGTGCCGGTGAGGGTATTGATATAGTAAGAGTTGAAAGAAGAAAGTATCAGTTCCTTTTCCGAGAGGGAAACTTTCTCGTATGTATGGATAATGATACCTATGAACAAATTAATATACCGATAGAACTCTTTGGAGTCGGCGAAAAATATCTGAAAGAAGGCGAAGAGATAGACATTTTGTTTAACGGAGCTGAAATAATAAATGTAGAAATTCCCATTTTTGTAAACCTTAGAGTTGTTCATACCGAACCGGGTTTTAAGGGTAACACTGCAACGGGCGCAATGAAACCCGCCGAGCTGGAAACGGGTGCGAGCATTAATGTTCCTTTATTTATTGATGCTGACGACTTGCTGAGGGTGGATACAAGAACCGGTGAGTACGTCGAGCGATTAAAATCTTAAAAACCAAGGAATCCAAATGGATTTAAATCTGATCAGGAAACTTATTAAGCTTGTTGATTCAAGCGAGATAACCGACCTTGAGATTGAAGAAAATGGTATCAGAGTCAAAATAGCAAAAAAAATAAGGGGTATTCAGGCTGTATCTCAACCACAAATTCTTTCTCACTCACAATTTGTATCGTCTTCAGCTCAAAAAACCGAAGAAGCTTCTGTAAAAGAAGAAGCCAAAGAAAAATATCACGAAATTCATTCTCCGATAGTTGGAACATTTTACAGAGCTCCTGCACCCGATGCTGATCCATACGTTCAGGTAGGTGATACGGTATCCCAGGGATCGGTTCTTTGTATTGTCGAGGCAATGAAACTTATGAATGAAATTGAATCGGATGTAAGTGGAAAGATTGTCAAAATTCTTGTTGAAAACGGAAAACCGGTTGAATACAATCAGCCTCTGTTCCTGGTTCAGACAAGTTAATTCTCAGGAAGTTTGAGGGATATTTGTTTAACAAAATTCTTATCGCCAACCGCGGCGAAATAGCATTGAGAGTTATCAGAACTTGTAAAGAACTGGGGATTAAAACTGTTGCAATATATTCAGAAGCTGACAAAGAATCTCTTCACGTTACTTTTGCCGATGAAGCAGTGTGCATAGGTCCTTCTCCCAGCAAAGACAGCTACCTTAAAATCCCCCTTATTATTTCCGCTGCTCAGATTACTGGCTCTGATGCTATTCACCCTGGTTATGGTTTTCTTGCTGAAAATGCAAACTTCTCTGAAATTTGTGCTGACTCAGGGATCAAATTCATAGGCCCTTCCCCTGAAATGATTAATGCTATGGGCGACAAGGCTTTTGCCAAGAATACTATGAAGAAAAATGGAGTGCCTGTTATTCCTGGCAGCGATGGAGTAATCAATGATATCGATGAAGGAAAGAAAATTTCTGCAGAAATAGACTACCCGATTATTATAAAAGCTTCTGCCGGGGGAGGTGGTAAAGGGATGAGGATTGTCTGGGAAGAAAATGATTTTGAAAAAGCTTTTCAGACTGCACGAAGTGAAGCAGAATCAGCTTTCGGCAACGGTGATATTTACATTGAAAAGTTTCTTGAAAATCCGCGTCATATCGAAATCCAGGTTCTGGGAGATATGTTCGGTAATGTTTATCATTATGGTGAAAGGGATTGTTCCGTACAGCGCAGACATCAGAAATTAATTGAGGAATCTCCCTCTCCGGCTATTGACGCTGAAACCAGAAGCCTGATGGGGGAGACCGCTGTACTGGGAGCTAAATCTGTTAAATATGAAGGTGCAGGAACAATTGAGTTCCTTGTAGATAAACATAAAAATTTCTACTTTATGGAAATGAATACCAGGATACAGGTTGAACATCCGGTTACTGAACTGGTCTACGATGTCGACCTTATCAGGCAGCAGATACTGGTTGCTGCCGGTGAGAAAATTGAAACGCTGCCCAGAAAGCCATTGGGACACGCAATTGAGTTCAGAATAAATGCAGAAGATCCGGAGAATGGTTTCAGACCTTCGCCTGGAAGAATTGAATCGCTTCATTTTCCCGGAGGCTTTGGAGTCAGGGTAGATTCTCATATTTACCATGGTTATACCATTCCGCCTTATTATGATTCCCTTATTGCAAAACTGATTGTGTGGGGAAAGGATAGAGACCATGCTATAGCAAGAGGTAGAAGAGCCCTGGAGGAATTTATTGTTGAAGGGATTAAAACAACTATTCCTTTTCATCTTCAGGTACTTGAAGACCCAAGATTTATAAGCGGTAATTTCGATACAGGATTTCTTGAAAAATTTGAATTTAAATCAACTTAATTTATTTCATCACTTCCCAGAAAAATTATTGAGGTTTATATGAACTTTCCGGAAAAATTAAAATACACAAATGATCACGAATGGATAAAGGTTGAAGGCAATAAAGGTATTATAGGTATTACTGAATACGCCCAGGGTGAATTGGGTGACGTTGTTTTCCTGGACATTGATCCTAATATAAGCGAAATCAAAAAGGGCGAATCCTTTGGAACAATAGAAGCAGTAAAGACTGTCAGTGATATGCTTGCTCCCTGCAGCGGTAAAGTACTCGAACTGAATAAAGATCTGACTGATAATCCTGAATTTATTAATAATGATCCGTACGGAAAAGGCTGGATGATTAAAATAGAAATTAATGATCCATCTGAATTAAATGATCTGCTTGACAGCAGTGCATATAAAAATCTGATTGGTCAATAAAGAATTTTCTTTATAAGTCAGAATTTTAAAAAGAGACCAGCTGCTTTTAACGATCGCATTCTTTTATTTCGGCAGGTAAAGCCTTAATATAGATTTTAAATAAAAGAATCAGTATAAAGTTTTTTAAAAATTTTCCTTTAGGTTAACACAGAATCAGAGATGACTCACGAAGAAAAAATTTTAATAATAGATTTCGGATCACAGTTTACACAGTTAATCACCCGGCGGGTTAGAGAAGAAAATGTATATTCCGAGATTCACCCTCATACTATCTCACTCGAACAGGTGCAGAAATTAAATCCGGCCGGTATAATATTATCCGGCGGACCTATGAGCGTTTATGATGAAGGGGCTCCCGCGATCAATCCTGAGATATTAAAGTTAAATATCCCGGTGCTTGGTATTTGCTACGGACTTCATTTTATTTCACTTGCCCTGGGTGGGAAAGTTGTCCCGGCCAGTAACAGGGAGTATGGGAAGGCTATTGCCAAAGTTAAATATCAATCTCCTATCTTTGAAAATGTGAAGAAAGAATCCGTAGTTTGGATGAGTCACGGTGATTATTTGGAATCACCACCTGATGGCTTTTCAGTAATTGCAGTCTCCGATCATTCTCCTGTTTGTGCAATTTCTGATGAAGACAAAAAAATATACGGATTGCAGTTTCATCCTGAAGTTATGCACACCCAGGAAGGGAAAAAAATAATCCACAATTTTCTTTTTAATATCTGCGGATGTAAAGGCACCTGGACAACCGGTCATTTTATTAGTGATAAAATAAGAGAGATTCGCGGATTTGCAGCCGATTCAAAAGTCATTTGTGCATTGAGCGGCGGTGTTGATTCAACCGTTGCCGCGGTTTTAGTGGATAAGGCAATTGGCGATAATTTGATCTGTATTCATATAAATACAGGCATGATGAGAAAAAATGAAAGTGAAAATATTCTCAGAATGTTTGAAGAAAAATTTAATCTCCAGGTTAAATATATAGATGCTTCTGAAAGATTTCTGAATAAACTCGCCGGCGTTTCTGATCCTGAAACAAAAAGAAAAATCATCGGAAACACTTTTATTGAAGTATTTGAGGAAGAAGCAAAAAGTATAGATAATGTCAGATTTCTCGTGCAGGGAACACTATATCCGGATGTTATCGAATCTGTTTCTGTTAAGGGTGCTTCTATCACGATTAAAACCCATCATAATGTCGGTGGGCTTCCCGAAAAAATGCACCTCTCTTTAATTGAACCCTTCCGGGAATTATTCAAAGACGAAGTAAGGAAGGTTGGCAGAGAGCTGGGGATACCAGGGAATTTTATTAATCGCCATCCTTTTCCGGGGCCGGGGCTTGCAGTGAGAATTGTAGGTGACATAACAAAACCAAAACTTGATATTTTACGCGAAGCAGACGATATTTTTATTACCGAGATTAAAACTGCAGGACTCTATGATGAGATCTGGCAGGCTTTTGCTGTTCTTCTTTCCATTCAGTCAGTCGGCGTAATGGGAGATGCAAGGACTTACGAAAACGTACTTGCCTTAAGAGCAGTAACATCTTCTGATGGAATGACAGCAGATTGGTTCAGGTTTGATAATAATTTCCTGGCTCTTGTTTCCAGTAAGATAATAAACAAAGTACGAGGTATTAATAGGGTTGTTTATGATATCAGCTCAAAACCTCCTTCCACAATAGAATGGGAATAAAACCTAATGCCTGATGACAATCAGATTACTCATAAAATGAAAATGGCATCTGATTATGAAACGCAGGGGAAACTGCTTCATTCAGTTCAGATTTACAATTCAATAATAGAAGAGAAACCCGATTTTACTGATGCATATTTTGCACTGGGGGAAGTCTATGAAAAACTGGGTAATATTGATCCTGCTATTGAAATGATCAAAAATTTTCTCAATAATAATCCTGAAAATAGGGAAGTACGTATTTATTTGAGTGAATTCCTTATGAGAAATAAAAGGTGGGAAGATGCCAACGAAATACTCAGTTATATACTTCCGGAAGAAGAACCGGTTATTTCTTTTTTCCTCGGTTACTCGCACTTTATGCAGAAAGATTATGAGCTCGCAAAAATAAATTTTTTGAACTTCCTGAAGCATAACGAACCTGATGAGATGCTCCAGGAGGCGAACCTTTATCTTGCCAAGATTGAGATTAATCTGAAAAATTTCAAAAGTGCCCTTGAGTATTTGAAAAAAACGAAAATCGTCTATTCAAATTTCTGGGAATGGAATTTACTGATTTCCGTTGCCTATTATAACCTCGGGATGTATACTCATGCAATTGTGCCCGTTCAAAAATCGCTTAAATTAAATCCCCAGGAAAAATCGGTTAACAAATGGGCAGGGAAAATATATCTTAAAACGGGAGACTATCAAAAAGCGGAAAAACAGTTTTTGGAGTATATTGATTCCGGTGAAAGTACTGAGGCAGATATATACACTGAACTGGCAGAGGCTTGTCTGAAATCAAAGAAGGCAACTGATGCCCTGGCATATTTTGAAATAGCGCTGAAACTCGATCCGGAAAATAAATTTGCCATGGAAGGTAAAAAGTATGTTGACACAGTCATAAAAAAAATTGCTCCAAATGATTAAAGAAAATCGCTTTACCACAATACTTTTAATTATAATCAACATTTATAGTTTGTGTAACTTCTCTTACACCCAACAATATAATATTGATAAAGAGTTTAAAACAGCCGTCGATTTGTACCAATCCGGCCAATACAATGATGCACTCCCCAGGTTTCAAAAAATTGGTATCCAGCTGCCATATAATCAGAAAACCACAATTGCCTATCTTTTCGTCGGTAAAACCTATCTTCAGCTGAATGATCTGATTTCATCAAAGAAATACCTCCGGGATTTTTTAGAGAAATTTCCTGTGAGTGAATATAGTGACGAAGCCCGTCTTGCACTCGTAAAGGTTTTTTATAAACAGGAAAATTATAGTGATGCTTTCAAAGAAGTTCTTCACTTGGTTTCAAAAGTAAAACTTTCCGGTTATAAAACTTATGCTGAATCCTTAGGCCAGACACTCGCAATAAATGATCTTGATGTTTATCAGTTAGAGACCATTAATGATACTATCACCGATTTAACAGTCAAACCTTATCTTTTACTGCTTCTGGGACAAAAGCAGGAAAGTGAAGGGAATTATAATATTGCAGCCGAAATTTATCAGCAGGTTATGGATTCCTACCCCGACTCCCGGCAAAGAGAGGAAGCTCAGAAGAGATTAAAAAAACAGGGATCCAAAAAAAATGAATACGGTTCAGAAAATTTAATGGGAGTACTTCTTCCTCTTACAGATTCAGGAACCGGGGAAGAAAATGCAGTTGCAAAAGAAATACTTGAAGGAATTAAATATGCAGTTGCGGAATACAATAAAAACCATGATAAAACAGTCGGAATTTTAATCAGGGATACTGAAAATGACACGTTAAAAATTAAGAGTATAACGGATGAATTAACTACTGTTTCTGCAATTAAAGCAGTAATAGGTCCGATCTTCAGCAATGAGGTCAGGGCTACCCTCTTCGATCTCAGGAACTCAGGAATTCCAATAATTTCACCTACAGCCACAGATGACGATCTTGTCGATTTGAGTGATTATTTCTTTCAGGCAAATCCTGCTTTCATAATGAGGGCCAAAGCAATGGCACAGTATATTTACTTTGTTACAGGGAAGAGAAAGATTGCTGTGCTTCACGCCATCCAGGGATATTCACCATTACTCGCTTCTGCATTTTCAGATGAGTTTAAGAAATTAGGCGGTGAGATAATAGACAGCAGAAACTACAACAGCGGTTCTTTCGATCTTATTAACCCGATTTCTGCCATAGCAGCCGACTCTCTGAATTTAGAAGGTATATATGTTCCTTTATCTAATAAGATGGATGCCTCGCCCCTATTATCACAAATGGTTCAACAAAGAATCAATACATCTATTTTCGGAAACCAGGACTGGTTTTATGTGAAAGGTTTTGAAACTTCCTCGTCATTAAGTGATCAGCTTTCATTTACATCAGATTTTTTTATTGATTATAATGATACTTTATTTAATACTTTCAGCAAAAATTTTAGTGAGCAGACAGGTATTGATATAAACCGAAATGTGCTATACGGATATGACACCACTGAATATCTTCTTACTTTAATCGATGCCGGTGCTGATACACGCTCATCGCTGATATCCTCAATGGAATCGGGAATAGAAATTAAAGGTTATCACAATAACATTTCATTCGGGAAAGAGCATATAAACCGGTATTTGAATATTGTGCATTACACCGATGGAAAATTTGAACTTACAGATCGTTTCAAATCAGGCGAATAAAAAAGAGGTGGTATTATAGCAGGAGTAAAAGATTTACCCCTTGATGATCGTCCCAGGGAAAAACTTCTATTAAGGGGTGTCCAAAATTTAACAGATGCCGAACTTATTGCAATTCTTTTAAGGACAGGAAAAAAAGGAAAATCTGTTATTCAAATTGCTCAGGAACTGATTGGTAAATACGGAAATCTGGCTGTACTTTCTTCAAAAACGATTTCTGAACTAACCAAAACACTTGGAATTGGAAACGACAAAGCTGCCAGTTTGCTAGCGGCATTTGAAATATCAAGGAGAATACAGATTCAGTCTAAATGGTATTCGGATAAAAAGATCACATCACCGCAGGATGTTGCCGATATATTCATTCCCTTATTAAGAGATGAAATTAAAGAAAATTTTTATGTGGTCTGTTTAAATTCTGCAAACAAAATTATCCGGAATGAAATAGTATCAGTGGGAAATTTGAATTCGAGTGTAGTACATCCCCGGGAAATATTTAAGGCGGCCATTGAAAACAATTCGGCCAGTATAATATTAATACATAATCATCCCAGCGGTAATCCCGAACCAAGTAATGAGGATATTTCAATTACAAGAAAAATTGTTGAATCAGGCAAAATTATGGATATACCTGTCTTTGATCACATTATTATTGCAGGTAACGGGTTTACCAGTTTTGTGGAAAAAAGAATTTTATAATATGTGAAGTACAGCAACAACCCCCTTATTTATAAATAAGTTAACTTGAATTTTTATAGCAATTTCCGTATATAGCAGGGCATTATTAAGTGACCTATTTGCGCTAAGTTCCTATTTAAGTTAGATTTAGGAAAATAATTTTATAGAACTTAAACAAGGTTAGTAATAATATTTAACAACCTACTAAAAAATCATAATTGGAGGTTCTAAAGATGAAAATAATCAAATTAGCTAGAAACACGGCCGTTGTTGCAGTATTCGCTATTACTGTTGCAGTGATGAGTGGCTGTGGAGGTGTCAGTGATGCTGAAATGCAGCAGCTGCAGGATTTACGCGCCGAGGTTAACTCGTTACAAACTCAGGCAGATCAATTGAAAGATCAACGCACTAGCTTAGAGAAAGAAATAGCAGACAGAAACTCAAAATTACAGCAATGTGAGAAAGCAAAAGAAGAAACAAAAGCCAATTTGAGCAAAATGGGCATGTAATTTATTAATAAGTTTTTTTATTACCTAATTGGAGGAAAAGTTTTATGAAAATAAGTAAGTATTTATTAACTGTACTTTCTCTTCTGCTTCTCTTTACAGTAAGCATTGTAGCGCAGGAAGAAGAGATGACCTCAGATGAGTGGGAAGCCGAAATGGCCAGACTCAGAGCTCAGAAAGATGCTCTTAATCAGCAAATTACACAGGAGCAAACTGATATTAGTAAACTTAAAGATCAGCTCGCGGGAATGCAGTCCTATGAAGATTGCCAGAATGAGCTTTATGCACTTGTTGGTGCTACCAAAGCTGATGTTGATAATTTCGGAAATGCAGTGAATGAGCTTAATGGAAAAATCGGAAGAAAAGAAGGTCCGAAAGCTGACAGACAGAAAGACCTGGATGCACTTAAATCAAATAAACTAAGTGCTCTTCCTCAATTCTACGATAAAGTTCATAACCAGATGCAGAGTGCAATGGATTCCTGGGTTGAAGCACCTACGGAATGGCAATACACTGTAGTCAGCGGCGATTGCCTCTGGAACATTGCTAAAAAGAAAGATTATTATGGAAACGGTTTTGCATGGCCGAAAATTTATAAAGCAAACCGTGATAAGATTAAGAACCCTGATTTGATTTATCCAAAACAGGTTTTCACAATTCCACAGCTTACAGAAGAAGAAAAAGCTAAATATGACAAGATGAGAGAAAATTATAAGCCTGCACCTGTTCAATAAATTGTCTCTTTAATTTTGTTTTTTAGTATTATTTTAGTTGAAAAAGCTCTTATCCTTAAATGATAAGGGCTTTTTCTATTTAAAAGTTACGGAAGAAAGATGACGGCTGCCGAAAAACGGATTGTACTTGAGAATGTTGATATGCTTGCCCTGCTGGGGATTAATGATGCAAATCTAAAATTAGTAGAAGACCGCTTTAATGCCTCAATTTCTGTCAGAGGAGAAAACGTTTTTATAAAAGGAGTCCTTGAAGAAATTGAAATGATTGAGAAAATTCTGAAAGAAATGTCCTATGTTCTTAATACAAACGGGGTTCTGTCGCAGCAGGATGTAGAAACCATTTTGGATCTTACTATAGAAGGAAGAGAAATTATAAGTGACAAAGAGTA
This sequence comes from uncultured Ignavibacteria bacterium, assembly GCA_963743325.1. Classification (GTDB taxonomy): domain Bacteria; phylum Bacteroidota; class Ignavibacteria; order Ignavibacteriales; family Ignavibacteriaceae; genus DATFVA01. The sequence continues at coordinate 32,671 of CAVUOZ010000012.1, read as the reverse complement.
TGACGCGATTGTTCTTTACACAAAAAACGAGGCGATAAAAGCTAAAACTCCCGGACAATCTTCATATATCCATACTGCTCAGAAAAATGATATTTGTTTCGCAATTGGACCGGCGGGGACGGGTAAAACCTATCTTGCTGTGGCAATTGCGGTTTCAGCATTAAATAAAGGAATAGTAAATAAAATTGTTCTTGCCCGACCTGCAGTAGAAGCTGGTGAAAGTCTTGGTTTTCTTCCCGGCGATTTCAGGGAAAAAATTGATCCTTATCTTCGTCCTCTTTATGATGCTCTCGATGATATGATGCCATCCGAAAAACTGAGAAGTTATCTTGAAAAAAGAGTTGTGGAGATTGTTCCGCTTGCATATATGCGCGGGAGAACATTGAATAATGCTTTTGTAATTCTGGATGAAGCACAAAATGCAACCGCAGGTCAAATGAAAATGTTTCTTACAAGACTTGGAGCAAATTCCAGGTCAATCATAACAGGGGATATCACGCAAATAGACCTTCCACCCAAAACTGCCAGCGGACTGGTTCAGGCGCAGGAGATATTAAGTAAAATAGATGGGGTAGGTTTTGTTTATCTTGATAAATCAGATGTTATAAGGCATAAGCTTGTAAAGGATATTATCGATGCTTACGAAAAATTTAACATTGGCAGAAACGGAAACAACGGTAAATAGAATTCCGGGTTTAAATTATATCAAACTTTTTGCTCTCTTCCCAATACTTATCCATTTCCTTAAGATTTGATTCATCAATTTTTTTGCCGCTTCCGTTTATCTTCTTCTCAACATAATTAAATCTTCTGATGAATTTTTCATTTGTTCTTCTCAATGCATTTTCAGGGTTCACACCTAAAAATCTTGCATAATTAACAAGCGCGAAAAAAACATCACCTATCTCGCTTTCAAGTTCAGTCCGGCTTTCCTGTTTTTCTGAAACATGCATTTCCTCGATTTCCTCAATAACTTTTTTCCAAACATCCTCCTTCTTATCCCAGTCGAATCCAACCTTGGCGGCTTTTTCCTGCAGCCTGTGAGCTCTCTGTAACGCAGGAAGCATTTTCGGAACACCTTCCAGAACAGAATCCCTTCCTTCAGTTAGTTTTATACTTTCCCAGTTCTTTTTTACTTCTTCAGCACTGTTTACATCAACGTTTCCGAATACATGGGGATGTCTTCTTATAAGCTTCTCACTTATTGAATTAATTACATCTTCCAGGTCAAAATGATTATCCTCCCCCGCAATGACAGAGTGAAAAATCACATGAAGTAACAAGTCACCAAGTTCTTTTTTCAGCTCAATATAATTATTATCATCAATTGCCTCTATAACTTCGTAGGCTTCTTCTATAGTTGCCGCTTTTATAGAATCATTTGTCTGTTCTCTGTCCCAGGGACATTCCACCCTGAGTCTTTTCACAATCTCATATAATTCTTTAAATTTACTTTCGACCATAATTCAATTTCCATAATGAATAAAATTGAGTTAATTAATCCATAAAATAGTAAAATATATCAACTTGATAAAAGGTGATTAAATGATGGAAGATAAAATAAAAGCACTAGGCTTTACGTTACCCGAGGCGCCTAAACCTCTGGCCGCTTATGTGCCTGCTCTACTGGCAGGGGAGTTTGTTTTTACTGCGGGTCAGCTCCCGATATCTAACGGACAATTAAAATACACAGGGAAATTGGGAAGAGAGGTCAGCGAGGAAGAAGGAATAAAAGCGGCAGAAATTTGTGCCTTAAATTGTCTGAGCGCTGTAAAAGGAGTAATCGGGGAACTTAGCAGGATTGAGCAGGTAATAAAGCTTACAGTGTTTGTAAACAGTGCCGAAGGATTTACAAATCAGCCGGTTGTTGCAAATGGAGCTTCTGAATTGATGGAAAAAATATTCGGAAAGAATGGCAGCCATGCAAGAAGTGCGGTCGGAGTAAATGAATTACCCAAAAATGCCCCTGTCGAAATAGAAATGATTGTAAAAGTCAAAAAATGAAGCCTTTTTAAGGATTTCCGGGTTTGAGTATTAGTGCTTACCTTGATAGTGTGTTTGAGATGTAAGTATATTTAATAGATAAAATAAAAATTTTTGCATTTATGAACCGAACTATGTTACGCTCGAAAATACACAGAGCCACTGTTACAATGGCTGAGCTGTATTACGAAGGAAGTATAACCGTAGATAAAGAACTGCTGGACGCCGCAGATATTTTACCGTTTGAGAAAGTCCAGGTGGTGAATTTGAATACCGGAAGCAGGCTTGAAACATACACACTGGAAGGTCCGGCCGGAAGCGGTATGATTTGTTTAAATGGTCCCGCTGCAAGATTAGGGGCAGTTGGAGATGAAGTAATAATAATTATTTACACTACTATGAGCAGTGACGAAGCAAAAAAACATAAGCCTAAAATCGTACTTGTCGATAAGAATAATAAGGTAAGTAAGATAGTGTGATATTGATTCTATAATTAAAAAATGGTGCATTGATTTTTTACGCTCATTTATTTAATATATTGCAAAACACCGGAAAAGAACTATGAAGAAATTATTTGTTTTAATATTCGCTATAATGATTGGGACAGGTCTCGCTCAATACAGGCCGACCGGGCTTTCAACCGAACATGTAAGTGATGGTATCATAAATCAGAACCAGGGGACAGCTTTATTAGGCTTCTTAAATTCAAGCAACTTTCAGATGCATCATTCTTATGATGTTTCTTACTCAACATCCGGAGGGAGCAATCTTGCACTTACAACATATACAAATAGTATGTTTTACCAGGTTGCCAGGAATCTGAATGTTCAGGTAGATGCAAGTATTGTTTATTCTCCGTACAGCACTCTCGGGAAGAGTTTTGAAAATAATATCAATGGAATTTATTTAAGCAGGGCAGCTATTAACTATCAACCGTGGAAAGATGTTTTTATTTCAGTTCAGTACAGGAACCTGCCTGTCACATATTATTCCCCGTTCAGCGGATACAGGAACAATTTATTCGACGGGTACGACAGCTCCTGGGGATGGCAGTAAATTCTTGATGAATAGATTATTTAGTGAAGTATAAGTGAAGGAAAAATCCCAGCCAAAAATTCAGGATCTTAAAAGTAATTTCACAGGTTCAAATCTTATCCTTAATTCATTTATTCTGCTTTTGGGGTTATTAATTATTTTTCTGACCTTTTCATTAATCAGCCGTTTAAGCAGTAATTCTTCGGAACCGAAGGCATCTGATACTGACAAGGCTTCTGCTGTTATCCAGGTTGAAGTTCTTAACGGCTGCGGTGCACTGGGCGTTGCAGAAAAGTTCACAGACTTTTTAAGAAAGGAAAAATTTGATGTCGTTCAGATGGGAAATTATGTCTCGTTTGACATTGATAATTCACTAGTCATAGACAGAACAGGGAACAGGGCTAATGCAGAGAAAGTAGCTGAAGTCCTGGGAATTGATAATAAAAATATTATTATGCAGAAAAATGAAGATTCTTTTCTCGATGTTTCAGTTGTAATCGGGAAAGATTATAAAAGATTAAATCAATAAGAGAGGAATATTTTTGAATTCAAAAGAGTTAGCCCATAAAATCACAAATCTCATATTCAACAAAAAAGGATATGATGTGAAAATATTGGACCTTAAGAGTCTCACCGCTTTTGCAGATTATTTTGTTATTTGTTCAGCTGATTCGGATACTCAGGTAAAGGCAATTGCTGACGAGGTTGATAAGGAATTAAGGGATGAGGGAGTTAAATACTGGCATAAAGAGGGCTATCAGGCACTAAACTGGGTGCTGATTGATTATGTCGATGTGATTGTTCATATCTTTAAGAAAGATGTCCGGGAGTTCTATAAGCTTGAAAAGTTGTGGGGAGATGCCGCTGTGGAGGATGTTCAGGATAATGCAGGCGGTGAGACAAAACCCAAACGTGCAAAGTCAGTTCAGAAATAATGCTATCCGATTTCAATTTTAATCCGGGAATACGTTGAAAGAATATTTACAAAAGCGATTTATCTCTGCATCGGAAAAACTTCCCTACTTAAAAGGTATCCCATTTATCTTTGAAATTCCAAAACAGGAATCATACGGAGACATTTCAATCAATGCTGCGATGCTTTTAACAAAGCAGCTAAAGAGGAAGCCCAGAGACATTGCTCAGGAGATAATCGATAATCTGGATTTGGATAAAAAGGTTGTTTCTAAAACAGAAATTGCAGGTGCGGGATTTATCAACTTTTTCTTTACTGTTGAATTTATTGCTGAAGTAGTTAAAGAAATCCTGCAGGAAGGAAATGATTTCGGTAAATCGGATAAATACAGGGGGAAGAAAGCCAATGTTGAATTTGTATCAGCAAATCCTACAGGACCGTTAACGGTCGGGCATGGCAGAAACGCAGTTGTAGGAGATACTGTGGCAAATATGCTCGAATGGATTGGTTATACTGTAGACCGTGAATATTACTTCAACAATGCCGGAAGACAGATGAGAGTACTTGGTGATTCGGTCAGGCTGCGTTACCTCGAATTACTTGATCAGAAAATTGACTTTCCCGGGGATTACTACCAGGGTGACTATATAAAAGAAATTGCAGCTTCTTTGTTCTATAATTATAAGGATTCGTTAAAAGATGAGCCTGCTGAAGGTAAGTTCAAAGAAAGGGCAGAAGTTGAAATTTTTAAGGATATTGAAAGAACCCTGAACAGGCTGGGTATTTACCATAAAATATTTTACAATGAAAATTCGCTTTACGAGGAGGGTAAAATAGAAGACCTCCTGAGAGAGTTTAAGGAAAAAAATCTTTCTTATGAAAAAGATAATGCCACCTGGTTAAAGTTATCCGAAATGGGGAATGAACCCGAAACCGGGAGACATGATAAAGTTATAATAAAATCTTCTGGTGAACCAACCTACCGCCTTCCGGATATTGCATATCATGAAACAAAGTTTAAGCGTGGATACGATCTGATAGTTGACCTTTTTGGTTCTGATCACAATGCTACTTATCCCGACGTGCTGGCAGGATTAGCAGCACTTGGATATGATGTTGAAAAAGTAAAAGTCTTAATACATCAGTTTGTAACCATAACTGAAAATGGTGAATTGGTTAAAATGTCTACCCGCAAAGCCAACTATATAACTTTAGATCAGCTTATGGATGAAGTAGGGAGTGATGTCGTAAGATACTTCTTCAACATGCGTAATATAACTACCCATATGAATTTCGATTTAACCCTTGCTAAAAAACAATCCGATGAAAACCCGGTATTTTATCTTCAATATGCTCATGCGAGGATTTGTTCGATACTGAAGATGATTGAAAAAGAAGAATTAAAATCATCCACAGAGAATTTGAAACTTCTTTCCGCAGAGGAAGAAGTTCAGCTGCTTAAAAAACTGAATAAATTTAAAGATGAAATATCAGGAAGCGCAGAGAATTTTGAACCGAACAGGATCTGTACTTACCTCGAGGAATTAGCCGCAGCATTTCATAAGTTCTATACTTTCTGCAGGATACTCGGGACAGAAAGAAACTTGGCTGAAGCAAGAGTCGCACTGGCCGTTGCGGCGAAAATTGTTCTCAAAAATGGTTTAAGCGTGCTCGGTGTGAGTGCTCCCGAAAGGATGTAATCTAATCAGCAATCGCAATAGAGGCTGCATATATTTTGCCTGCTCCTGCATCTAATAATATTTTGCCGCATTCACAAATTGTTGAGCCCGTTGTAATCACATCGTCTACAAGCAGAAGATTTTCACCTTTCAGCTTTTTCCTTGAAACAAATGCTCCCCTGGTATTTTCCTCTCTCTCAGATATATTCAGTGTAGTCTGTGATTCTGTGTAACGTTTTCTCTTTATCAGCCTGTTGCGGACTTTAATTCCTGTTACCTTATAGATTCCCTTTGCAATGTAAAGTGACTGATTGAATTCTCTTTCTGCTTTCTTCAGATGATGAAGCGGGACAGGAACTACTGCATCAATCCAGTATTTGGAAAATTCCCTGTTAATTGTTTCCCCCAAAAGGTTTCCCAGAAAAACACCTAGGAGAAATTTCCTTTCATATTTTAATGAATGAATTATTTGCTGAAGTTCTTTTCCTCTTTCAAATACAAATTGAGAAGTGAAATCGGAAATAACAGTGCTTTGAGCAAACTTTTTTTCGAACTCCGAATTTATTCTCCCGGGGTCAGGCTTTAGGATATTCCTGAGACACTCTTCGCATATAAAATATGAACCGGAAGATAATTTGGTTTTACACGAAGGGCAGAACCGGGGAAGGAAGAAATCAATTAAGGGTATCCCGAAATTCTTCAGCATAAATTAAGATTATAACATCCCTGATTGTTTTCTTATAAACCATTCTATTCCGAGCAGGATAATAACGATGATCAAAAGCCATTCATTCGACCATAATCTTATTTCACTAATGACAGTTTTCTCCCTGGAGGCGTTCTGCTGAATTTTCTTCAAAACAGGATAAAGTTCATTCATATCAGTATAATTGAAGAATTTACCGCCCGTATTATCAGCCAGTGAGGATAAAAATTCATAATTCATTTTCGGATCTAACTGTTCTATATCGACTTCACCGATATTAAAACTGCCTCCATCCGAGCCAACCTGTTTGTCATTGTTTGAGGCTGTCCCGCTGAAGGTAAAATCTCCTGTCCTGGTAGTCTGATATGTTCCCTCATATAATCCGCTCCCAAGCGAATTTAAGATTATTTCATCCGTATTATCACCGTTCTTAATTTTAATCTTTGCTTCCGCATCAGTTACCGGATTGTAGGAAGCGTCATATACTTCGGCTGAAAACTCAACCGGTTCCCCGCGTGCATAAAGTTTTTTAGAAGTTTTTATGGATACCTGTTTTTGTTCTTCAAAACTTTTTAACCATTTTACACTATTATAAATAAAACTGTCAAAAAGATTTAACTGCTTTGTGGCGGTCTGTAATTTCCATCTCCATATCCCACTGGCCAGAACACCTACTGACCTCCTGCTTCCCAGTCTCCTCGTAATTATTAAGGGAGTATTAAGCGCTATATTATTCATTTTTGCTTTTATAACAACTTCACTCTCAGGTTTGACGCTTACTCCGGAGTTTGTAATAAAAACAGGAGGAAGGTTATTCCAGGCATCAATAGGATTTTGTGCGTTGTTCTGCAATAAAGGATTTTCGCTTTCACTTCCTGGAACGACAGGCTGAATTTCGGAAACTCCATTATCTGCATTCTGAATATTGAAAGGAAGTTCCGGCTGAAAATTTTTTAATTTGTTGAAATCTGTATTATCCTCGAGCAGTAAAAAGAAAGGTTTTCCCTTTGAAGTGATTGCCTCTCTGACTCTATTTAGCAGTTCAGGGCCGGTTTCTTTCGTGGGAAAGCCAACCAGAATAATTATCTGTGCACTGTCGAGTTCAACTGAGGGGTTATTCTTTTCGATGAACCTGTTAGCGGCGACCTGGGTTAATGATTTTACTGAAAGATTCTTATCCTCTTCCAGCGAGTTCTTTATAAACGAGAGATCCGGAGAGGGACTGCCGGCAATAATTAAAATTTTAACTTTGTTGCTGAGAACATTTATATAGAAAACCCTTTTATTGTTTTCGAAAGTAAATTCTCCTTCGTGATTATTTAATTCGAGGGTTAACTTTTTTTCTCCTCCGGTTTTAGGAGTAAAGCTAAAAGTTTCGTTTTGTGTGCCATCCCCTGATAAAGTAATTGTTCTTTGTTCGAGAAGATTAACGTTTTCATATAGTGATATTGCAGTAATCTTATTTCCGAATCCTTTATTTAAAATTGTAGCGGAAATTGTAGTAGGTGTTTCAGCATATATAAATTCATTATGCAGAATGTTTTTTATCTCGATGTCGTTTCTTTTGGTAGTATCACCTACACCTACAGTAAAAACAGGGATATTCAGTTTCTCCGCAGTGAATAAAGGGTTGGTCCCTTCAGTAATCACGCCGTCGCTTATAATGGATATGGAGGCAATATTCTCCTTTTGGTCCTTTATATATGAGATAATTTTTGAAAAATTTGTGCTCCCTTCAGAAAAGCTTAACCGGGAAAGACTATCATATGAAAAAGGTGTTATGCGTGTTCCGAAGGTAAATAATTCGGAGCTGCCTATTAAATCATTGTTATTTAACCCTTCAACAAATCGCCGTACGTTTTCACTTCTCTGTGTTCCGTCCTTAATTTCTATTGAACGTGAATCATCGGCAAAAACAAGATTAACGGGCTGAAGGATTACTTTTTTAACCAGTGTTGCTACCGGTTCAAATATTATGAATAATAAAAGAATTAATGCGAAGGTTCTTAATAATATGAGTATCGTCTTTTTTGCAGAATTAACCGGCGGAAGTGTATAGCGGTACATATAAACTGCATATGCAGCAAGCAGGATTAATCCTATAAAGAAGAAAACTCCGTTAAAAAAGAATGAAAGATTAATTTTTTCAAAGTTAAACATTAAAAAGTGATTTCTCCCTTTAGAACCGTGACTGCTTTCCCCGAAATATAAAGCTCCCTAAGCTTTTTACTATAGCTCACTTTTACCCTTCCTCTTCTACCCATAATGTCTCCCTGCTCAAAAATTAATGTAATTTCTTCAGCATCAGTTTCTATTAATCCGAGTCGCTCAAAGACCATCATCATTGGGCCGTTTGTGGAACCGGTAACCGGGTCTTCATCAATTCCATAATAGGGTACAAAGTACCTGCTGTGCGCAAAACTTGATTCATCAAATGTTTCAAGAGTATAAACTACCACTCCTTCAAATTCGTGCTTATCTTCGGTGAGTTTCTTCAAGGCTTTGAAATCAGGTTTCAGATTTCTGAGAGTTTCTAACCCGTCAACCCTGAAATACAGGTTTCCGTTTTCCAAAAGAATAAAAGGAGTATTATCAATAACAGAGGTTCTTTCTGCTCCGATTGCATCAAGAATCTCTTCCTGACATCCGGAAAATTCCTCCATTTTATACAATGGAATCTGCATAAAATAAAAACCTTCTTTAATTCCGCAATTTAATACCCCGCTTTTGGTTTCAAATGTTATGGAAGAGTCTTCATTCAGTATATTATTCTCGTACAAGAAATGCAGGGAAGCTATCGTAGCATGTCCGCAGAGATCGACTTCTACTGCAGGAGTAAACCACCGGAGTTTATAACCAGCTTTTCTGGAAGGGGAGAGAAAAGCCGTTTCAGCAAGATTCATTTCCCGGGCAATTTTCTGCATCTGCACAGACGAAAAGTTTTCAGCGAACATCACACCCGCAGAATTGCCTTCAAAGGGTTTCTCGGTAAATGCATCTATCTGAAAGATTTTATAATTATTTACCATTCAGAAGGTTTTCTATTTTCCAGTTTTTCATTCTATCGAATGTTTCATAATCGGTTAAGTCAAAGTGAATAGGACTCACAGAAACATAATTTTTTCTTATTGCTGCCTGGTCGGTTTCTATTTCTGTATCAACTTCCATCAGGTTGCCTGTCAGCCAGTAATAGTTTTTTCCATAGGGGTCAATTCTCTGCTCGTAGATATCATCCCATTTTGATTTACCCTGCCTGGTCAGTTTTATTCCGGCGATCTGATCCTCCGGCACATCAGGGACATTGACATTCAGTAAAGTTCCCAGAGGTAAATCTTTTCCCGCCAGCTGCTTTGCCAGAAGACGGGTTATTTTTCCGGCAAAATGAAAATTGGTTGCTTCGTGATTTGTCACTGACACAGCTATGGAAGGAATATCCATGATCGCAGCCTCCCGGGCTGCAGAAACCGTACCCGAGTAGATGATATTTATTGCAGTATTTGAACCGTGATTTATTCCCGATACAACCAGGTCAGGGGGAGACTTCATAATATTTCTTATTCCGATTTTCACACAGTCCGCAGGTGTTCCGCTGACAGCATAACCAAAGAAACTCCCGTTCTTTTTATAATCTATTACTCTTAAAGGAAGCTGCATCGTTATTGCGTGTCCCACTGCACTCTGTTCCTGTAATGGTGCAACAATAGTTACCTCCCCGATTTCCTTTAGTGATTCTGCCAGAACTACAATTCCGGGTGCTTCAATGCCATCATCATTAGTTATGAGAATTTTCAAGTTTTTTCCTTTTCCAGATTCAAAATAGTATATCAATATAATACATACCCCTTATAGTCTCAATTGAATGTAACAGTACTGTTTGCGAATTAATTTCTTAAATAAGGATTTGTCGGCAGCCTGCCGATAAGCGTGTTGGGTCATAATAAAAGGTAACCGAAGAATAATAAAAAAACATAATAATAAACAGGTTACCAGGGGGTAAAAAAAATAAAATATTAAGTCAAAAATGGGAAGTGTGAATGATTAAGTAAAACTTGAAGCTAAGCGAAGAGAGGCGTAGCCGAACGTAGCTTAGCTTCTGAGAAAATCTTAATAAAGTTTAAGGATATTTATAATTTTATTTTTCATTTTCTTCTGAAGAACAAAAGGATCAAGCGAGCTAAAGATTTTAGTAAGTTCTTTTTTACTTGTGGCTTTGATATGATCGGAAGCCAATAATCTCTGAAAAGGAGTCAGTGGGGAAGAGAACTTTTTGATGATCTTAGCCCCATCTCTTTTCTTTTCAATCAGTTTGAAAGAAGGGATAAAGAAGTTCAGGTAATATCTCCATTCGCCTTGGTAAAGGTCATTAAGCATATCTACGGTTTTAATTTTATCAAATCTCTGGTAACCAATAAACTGCCTGACGTGAGTCCAGTTTTTCTCTTCGATATGTGCGTTATCATTTTTCTTATACTCTCTTGAACGTGTATACTGAACAGGATTTTTCTTATTTGTAAAATATTCCAGCAGCATATAATTAAGCAGCTCTCCACCGTTGTCACAGTCAAAGCCAAGAACCTTGAAAGGAAGTACCTTTCTGATATTCTGAAGAGCATCAAAGACCCCGGCTCTGCCCTTGCCCCAGATGGCTCTCTGCTCTGTCCACCCTGTTGCAATATCGACTATGTTAAGGGTGTAGACAAATTGTCCTGAGACAGAAGAGCCGCAATGTGCAACAGTATCAGCTTCAATAAAGCCTGGCTTTGACTGATCCCATTGGTTCAGTTTAATAGGGACTTGTTTCTTCAGCAAAGAACCCGGTTTGGTGGTCGAAAGTCCAAATTTCTTATACTTTGATCTGAGTTTTCTGAGCAATCGCTTAATTGTGCTTGGAGAGATTTCTCTTAGAAGCTTTACATCCTTTTCACTTAGATCATTTCTTCTGTGAAACTGGTAATATGGCAGCCATAAGGGTATAGCTGCTTTTAATCTTTCTGCACAGGCCAGGTTGGTTAGCACCCAAAGATCTTTTAAGAACTCTATGATAGCTTCACTGTAATATTTCCTGGGCCTTCCTTTTTTCCTGTTACGTTCACCTGGTTTTTTAGAAAGAAGCCTGATGGCATATTTTCTGTTAAAATTACAAACTGTACAAAGTTCATCAAGTATCAGTGATTTTTCTGTTTTTGTTGCCAGAAAATATCGTTTCCTGATCTCAATCAGATACTCTTTCTTTGCTGAATTGCTCATAGATAACCTTCAAAATTTTGGGTTACCTATATTATGACCCAACGACCTTTTTTCTATCCCCTCATGGTTACCTTATTTATAGTCCAATGCGTAAGATTTTAATCATGAGATTTGTGTTAATTAACCGCTAAATATTTCTTAAATTTACAACTCGATTATGCTTATACTTCAGCCACATATCTTCAATGAATTCCCGGAAATAATCTTCGGATTCAGTACAAAATTTGGTCCTGTTACTGAAGCGCCTTATTACTTCAACCTTTCGTTATCAGTGGACGATGATAAAAACAGAGTAATTAACAACAGAAAATCATTTTTCAGTTCTATGGGTCTTTCAGCCGGAAATGCTGCATTTCAAAAACAGGTGCATGGTGATAAAATTACAGTTGTTTCCAAAGCCGGAAATATCGGTGAAAGCGATGCAATGATTACTGACAAACATGAAGTAGCACTCTGTATAAGCACAGCTGACTGTACTGCAGTTTTTATCTATGATATTAAAAGAAAAATAATAGCAGCCATACATTCAGGCTGGAGAGGAACACAGAAAAGAATTACCGAGAAAACTATGTATAAACTTAAGACTGATTTTGGATGTAGTCCTGAAAACTTATTTGTATACCTTGCTCCTTCTATAAGTTGGATAAATTATGAAGTGGGAAAAGAAGTTGCCGGATTATTTGATCCAAAATATTTAGTTAAAAAAGGAGATAAATTTCTTCTTGATGTTTCATCGGCAAATCATGATATGCTTATAAATGAAGGAATTCCTCCGCATCAGATTCAGATATCAGGTCTCTGCAGTTTTGAATACACTGAGCTTTTTCATTCTTACAGAAGAGACGGAAAACAATCAGGCAGAGCTCTTGGAATTATCGCAATGAAAGAGCCGGCATGAGCGTAAGAGTTAAAATAATTCTCGTTTTCTCCTTGATTTGCTTCATCTGGGGTTCAACTTGGCTGGCTATCCGGATTGGACTTGAAACGCTGACTCCAATGTTTTCATGCGGTTTAAGGTTTGTTCTTGCAAGTCTCCTGATTCTGCTTTGGATGAGAATTAAGAGTATGAAATTTCAAAAGGATAAAACCAGCATAAGACTTTATTTAATAATGGGGTTTTTCTCTTTTGTTATCCCATTTGGACTGGTATACTGGGCTGAGCAGTTCGTACCTTCGGGACTTTCGGCAGTTCTTTTTGCAGTATATCCCTTTTTTGTTGTACTGTTTTCATATTTATTAATTCCTTCACAAACTATAGGTTTTGTAAAAATTATTGGCGTTGTAATCGGATTTGCAGGTATTTTGGTGATTTTCTCAGATGATCTCGGCGGGGACATTACATCTTATTTTCTCGGAATGAGCGGTGTTGTAGTCAGCGGAATGATGCAGGCATGTATTGCTGTAATTATAAAAAAACATGGTAAGCATCTGAATCCGTTGACAATGAACTTTTTTCCGATGGCCATCGCAGGCGTTTCACTTTTACTGATCGGTAGTTTATTTGAAGATTTAAGTAACCTGGATTTCAATACCAATGCTGTGTTATCAATTTTCTACCTTGCTTTCTTTGGCAGCATTGTGACTTTCACATCATACTACTGGCTGTTAAAAAGGGTTAATGTAATCATGCTGTCTCTAATGGCTTTTATAACTCCCATTGTTGCCTTAATACTCGGCTGGCTGGCTTACAATGAACAATTAACCTCCGACCATTTCTGGGGAAGCATGCTTGTACTGACGGGACTTCTATGGTCAAACTTCGGGAGTATTTCAAAACTAAAAAATAAAAGGATGATAAACCCTGCTTAATCTTTTGGAGAATTTATGTTAAATATTATCAGGATTAAAAATGCAACTTTCTATGGTTACCATGGTGTTCTTTCGGAAGAACAGACTGTCGGCGGTAAATTTGAGGCTGATGTAGATTTATATACAGATTTCTCGAAAGCCGCTATTGATGATAATCTCTCGGAAACTATTGATTATCAAAAAGTATATAAGTTTATATATAAACTGGCACTTGATGAAAAACATTACCTTATCGAATCACTGGCAACTAAAATAGCAAATGAACTTTTGCAGAACTTCAAGGCATTGCAAAAGGTTTGCGTGCGTGTTAGGAAGAATAGTCCTCCGCTTGGCGGTGTCGTTGATTGTGTTGAAATTGAGGTTATTAAGGAAAGAAAAGAGCTGTAAAAATTTCTGCTATTGCATACATAGCGCTCGGATCAAACAAAGGCAACAGGGAAGATAATCTCAGGAAAGCTGTTAAAGAAATAGATTCTGATTCTCAGTGCACTGTCCTGGAAAAATCCTCTGTCTATGAGACTAAACCATATGGGAATACCAAACAGTCTGATTTTTTGAATGCGGTAATTTCTGTCAGAACCGACTACTGGCTTAAGGCACTCTTTCATTTTTTAAAGAGAATTGAGGTAAAACTTGGAAGAACAAAGAGCGAAAAGTGGGGACCGAGAGAAATTGATATGGATTTGTTATTTTTCGATAAAGCAATTTATTCAGATTCCGAGCTGAATATTCCTCATCCCGGATTTATGGAAAGAGATTTTGTAATTGTTCCGTTTTGTGAAATAGCTCCGGATTTCATTATTCCTGAAAAAGAAATGAAAATTTCACAAATAAACCTTGATAAACTCGGAAAAAATATAATCACCAAAACTAATTACAAATTATAACGGTAAAAAAATTGATTGATAATCCTGATGTAAAATACATTGCAATCGAGGGAGTTATCGGAGCCGGGAAAACATCTCTTGCAAAAAAAATCAGCGACAGGCTTAAAGCCGAACTCATTCTTGAACAATTTGAAGCTAATCCTTTTCTCGAAAAATTTTATTCCGACCGAAAAAGGTTTGCATTCCAGACCCAGATGTTCTTCCTGATAAACAGGTTTAAGCAGCAGGAGGAGCTCAACCAGGAAAATCTTTTTACAGAATATATAGTGAGCGATTATACGTTTGATAAAGATAGAATATTTGCTTATTTAAATCTTAGCGGAGAAGAACTGAATTTGTATGAAAGCATTTTCCCCCTGCTCTCCCGCAGTCTGAGAAAACCTGATCTTGTGGTATTTCTCCAGTCGAGTGTGGACAGGCTTATGTATAACATCAGGAGAAGAAGCAGAAAGGTAGAAAGGAATCTTACGCGGAGTTATATCGAAGAATTGAGTGATTCATATACGCATTTTTTCTTCCGGTATACAAGTACACCGCTTCTTATTGTCAACTCCACCGAAATAGACTTTGTGAATAATGATCAGCATTATAATGAATTGTTTAAGCAGATATTCAGAAAAGACAGAGGCGTTAAGGAGTATTTTAAGCCTGAATCCAAGAGGGTAGAATGAGTTTATTAAGACTAATATTATTCCTTGTTCTTTTCTATATCATATACCATATCGCCAGGTTGTTTATAGTTAATTTTAGAATCGGAACAAAAAGTAAGGGAAAATTTCAAAGAGACAAAAAGCCGGAAAGTAAGTACGATAATATTGAGGAGGCTGATTTTACTGAAATAAAAAAGAAGGATGAGAATACTGAAAAATAACTAAATGGTAAAACAAAATTTCATTTCTTCCGCACTCTACAAAATCTTTCAAAATTTCCTATCTGTTCAGGAGAACAAAAGTAACGATCTGGGCAGCCCCAAAAAATTCCTTATAGTGCGTCAGCATAACCAGTTGGGGGATCTCCTTGCGGGTGTGTCAGTTTTCAGGGCTATTAAAGAAAAATATCCGAAAAGCCATATCACATTAATTGTCAGTCCATTCAATTATCCGGGCATGATAAAAAATAAATTCCTGGACAGAGTCTTCATATTCGATAAAAAGAAAATTTACAATCCTTTTTACTTTATTAAGTTTTTAAAGCTTCTGAAGGAAAATTACGATGTTACACTCGTCCCTGTGACTGTCTCGATTTCATTCACGAGTAATTTAATCGCCCGTCTCTCAAACGCTGAAATCAGGATAGGACCACGAAGTCTTGATGGAAAAACCAATCAGAGTGCTTTTTTCTTTGACAGGAGAATTGATATTGACTGGAGAAAACATCCCGACTCGAATGTTTCAGAACGAAGCCTCGACATTGTCAGACCTTTTGGAATCTCTACGACTGATTATAGATCGGAAATAACCTTTGATGAAAATGATATAAAAGCAGCTCAGAAATTTATCAACTCTTTCAGGATTAATAATAATGATTTTTTAATCGGTTTTCATGTTGGTGCAGGCAAACCGCAAAACCGGTGGTCGCTTTATAAATATTCTACTCTGATTAAGAGGCTGCGTGAGAATTATAAGGTTGATTTTTATTTAACCGGAAGCTCCGGTGACCGCGAAGAGATAAATTTTGTTAAAAAAAATGTTCCTTTTGAACTTCCGGTTTTTATTAATAGAAAAATACCTGAAGTTGCCGCTTTAATATCACTTTCAGATTTATTTATATCGAATGATACCGGTATTATGCACGTTGCCGGTACCACTGTAACTCCTCAAATATCGGTTTTCGGTCTTACCAATCCTCTTAATTGGGCTCCTATCGGTAAAAATAAAATGTACATCCGCAAATCAGATCTTATTGATGATATTGCTGTTGATGATGTGTTTAATATGTGTGTTTACCTTCTACCGGCTGCTGCCAGGGACAAATAATAATGAAGAACTGCTGTTTTGCTGCTGTCGATATTGGCACAAATTCCTTTCACATGATTATAGCAAGGTTAAAATCAGACGGATCAATTAAAATAATCGATCGTGAAAAACAGGTTATAAGACTAGGTTCTCATGAGGGGAAAGAACTATCCATTATTTCAGATGATGAAACAGAACTTGCCATAGCTGTGCTCAGAAAGTTTAAGAGACTTGCGGATTCGTATGGGGCAAAATTCAGAGCGGTGGCTACCAGTGCAGTGCGTGAGTCAAAAAATAAATCTGAATTTATCAGTAAGGTGAAGCAGACAGCAGGTATTAAGGTTGAGGCAATTGATGGAAGCACGGAAGCCGGGTTAATATATCTTGGTGCCAAAAAAGCTCTTTCTTTAGCAGATAATAATGTGGTTTGTATTGATATCGGCGGGGGAAGCACCGAATTTATTAATGTTAATAAAGGCCGGACTGTCTTTGCCGAGAGCATAAAAATCGGTGCCGTCAGGTTATCAAAACGATTCTTTCCCGATTATATTCTTAATGAGGAAAGAATCGCTGAGTGTAATCACCTTATAGAAGCCCTGCTGAAAAATTCGCTCGGGAAATATTTCAATCATAAATTTGAAATGAATGTGGGAACTTCCGGTACGATTGAAGCTGTTGCTGATATGATAATTAAACAGAAAAAAGGAAAAATCCCAAAGTCCTTGAATTCTTTTTCGTTCACTGATTCTGATCTGGCGTCAATTTCAGCCAGAATCCTTGCTGCCAAATCAGTGAAAGAAAGACTGAAGATTCCCGGGATGGAAGAAAAAAGAGCTGATATTATTCCTGCTGGACTTTTAATTCTCAATAAAATCTTCAGCCTGTTCAAAATAAAAGATATCAAAATTTCCGGTTATGCCTTAAGGGAAGGCATAATATTGGATATGATGAATAAGTATAAATCTTCTTCAGCCTGATTCTTTCCAGGACAAAATTTCTTAACAAGACCTATTGTGTATTTCAGTTTGAATTCATAATTTTCAACCGAGTTGTGCTTCTTTGGGGTCAGGCAATTTTATATTCATTTGCAGGTTTAGTAAAAAATCAATAATTCGGAGGAATCATGCTATGCAGATACTCGATCTGTCAGAATTATCAGATGGAAGTCCCTTCTGTATCAGGAGAATTATGATTGATGGGGAAAAATACTATGCTGAAATCCAGCCGCTTCAGAGCAGATTTAAAATTCAGATAAGTAAAGGAGACTACAAAAAAATTTTAGACGCCAGCCAGCTCAGAAACATTATTAAAATTTATCCGTTTGAAGGAAAGATTACACGGGATAATGAATTTACCGATGGAGATTATAAACTTGAAATAATATGAAATAATTTAGATCAATACTAAAGCAGCATCCTGGCATCTGCTGAATTGTCAGAAGTCCCTTCAATTTCTATCTTTTTGTCCGCATTGAAGACAGATATGCGTTCTCCTAATACCAATTATATCGCTAATATTAAGTAACTTTTAATATATTAGCACCCTTCATATATTTGTATTCTATAACAGAAAACGAATGATAAACATCAGAAATTTTTGCATAGTTGCACACATTGACCACGGTAAATCTACCCTTGCGGATTGTATCCTTGAAAAAACCGGTGCTGTAACCGAACGGGAAGCAAAAGCCCAGGTTCTCGATGATCTCGATCTTGAAAGAGAGCGGGGAATCACTATTAAATCCCACGCTATTCAGATGCATTATAAGGCTGGTGATAAAAATGACTACATTTTTAACCTGATTGATACTCCCGGACATGTTGACTTTTCATATGAGGTTTCAAGATCGCTTGCTGCCTGCGAAGGAGCAATTCTTGTGGTTGATGCCGCTCAGGGGGTAGAAGCCCAGACAATCAGCAACCTTTATCTCGCAGTAGAAGCCGGTCTTGAAATAATTCCTGTTATTAACAAGATAGATTTACCCAGTGCGGAAATAGGAAAGGTAAAAAATCAGATAATTGATTTGATCGGCTGTGAAGATGATGAGATTTTACTCGTGAGTGCTAAGACCAAAACCGGTATTGATGAACTGCTTGAAAGAATAGTATTAAAGATTCCCCCGCCAAAAGGTGATCCAGAAACGCCGCTACAGGCTTTAATCTTTGATTCAATATTTGATGCTTACAGGGGGGCCATAGCCTATGTAAGAATCTTTAATGGCAGATTGAGAACAAATGACAAAATAAAATTCTTCGCAACTAATAATGAATTTGAAGCTGAGGAGATTGGAATACTTGGTTTAAAAAAAGTAAAGGCTGATGAACTTGAAGCCGGGAATGTGGGCTACCTGATTGCCGGTATAAAAGATGTTCATGACACTAAAGTAGGTGATACTCTTACACATGCTAAAGGAGGAGCAGCAAAACCTCTTCCCGGTTATAAAGATGTGAAACCTATGGTTTACAGCGGATTATATCCGATACTCTCCGATGATTTTGAAGATTTGAGGGATGCGCTTGAAAAATTTAAGCTGAATGACTCTGCCCTTGTTTCGCAGCCAGAAACCTCAGCCGCACTGGGTTTTGGATTCCGCTGCGGGTTTCTCGGTATGCTCCATATGGAGATTGTCCAGGAAAGATTGCTGCGGGAATACAATCAGTCAATTATAACTACTCTCCCGAATGTTGAATATATTGTTTATAATAGGAAAAATGAAGAAATTATAGTCGATAATCCGGCAGAAATGCCGCCTATCGGTGAAATAGAAAGAATAGAGGAGCCTTATATTAAGGCACAGATTGTTTGTCCGAGTGAATACGTCGGCAATATTATGAAACTTGCTATGGATAAAAGAGGAATTTATAAAAATACGACATATATTGATCCCACAAGAGCGGATATTCAGTTTGAATTCCCTCTTTCAGAAATAATCTTTGATTTTTATGACAAGCTTAAATCCACTACGAGAGGGTATGCTTCATTTGATTATGAATATATAGGCAATCGTGATTCCGATCTGGTAAAACTTGATATACTCCTTAACAGTGAACCGGTTGATGCATTATCAATGATTGTTCATAAGGATAAAGCTTATGACTGGGGCAGAAAAGTATGCACTAAATTGAAGGATCTGATTCCGAGACAGCTTTTCGAAATATCAATACAGGCCGCTATCGGGACAAAAGTAATATCTAAATCTGTTGTTAAGGCACTCCGGAAAAACGTTCTTGCCAAATGTTACGGCGGAGATATTACACGGAAAAGAAAATTACTTGAGAAACAGAAGGAGGGCAAAAGAAGAATGAAACAGGTTGGAAATGTAGAGATTCCACAGGAAGCATTCCTGGCAGTCTTACAGATCGATGAGTAACAGAGTACAGGTATTGCTTGTATAACCCGACTCAAAACACAGTATATACCGAAACTCCGCAAACTTCTTTCACTCCAAAAAAGAAAAGCACCCGGTTCGGTAATTTTATCAGGATTATTTTATTAATCCTTGTCTTAGCTATAATAATTAAAGCATTTTTTATTGATGCATTCAGAATACCGACCGGTTCAATGGAAAATACTTTGATTGTGGGAGATAATGTTCTCGTAAATAAGGTTGCTTATAACTTTCATACTCCCCGGTATGTTCCGTTTACCTCAGTTTCTATCCCCTCATTTGATTTGTTTTCAATCTCAAGCCCTGACAGGGGAGACGTAATAGTTTTTAAATTTCCATACGGTTCTGAACTTCCGGATGAGCATAGTGTAAATCTCGTTAAGAGAATTGTAGGATTACCAGGAGATACAATTCAGATAATAAAGCAGGAGGTATTTGTAAATGGCAAACCATTGACTTTCCCCTTTGCGGTAAAAATAAAGCGCAGTGATAGAATGGAACCTGGTGTGGCTGAAATAGGTATATTCCCGCCTGACAGCAACTGGAATAAGGATAATTATGGTCCCATAATAATACCTAAAAAGGGAGATTTAATTGATCTTAATCCCCAGAACGCTCATCTCTGGAAAACCATCATTGATAGGGAACTTGATAAAAACACTTTAAGTGCAGAAGGTACTGTTATTACTATTGATGGGAAACCCGTTCATGGTTATACTATTACAAAAGACTATTATTTTGTTTTAGGTGACAACCGTGAGAACAGCATGGACAGCAGGTACTGGGGCTACGTCCCCGAAGATATGATAATCGGCAAAGCTTTCATGATATACTGGTCAATTAATCCGTACGTTACCAATAGGAAATTTTATAACATTGTAGAACCGATTAGATTTGACAGGTTATTTAAGATGATCAAATGAAAAAGTTCTTTCTCCTTTTACTTCTTATCCCTTTCACATTCCTCTCCCCACAGAATAAATATTTTATTTATTTCCGTGATAAAGGCGAAGATGCCTCTCTCCGGAAATCAAGCCTAAGCTATCAAAAGGCACTACAATCAATATCTCCACGTGCAATCGAAAGAAGAAAAAAAGTACTGGATGAAGATTCTATTATTACTTTTGAAGATCTTCCGGTAAATGAAGATTATATCGGGCAATTGACATCCATGGGGATTAAAATAGAAAATAAGCTCAACTGGTTTAATTCTGTTTCTGCTTACCTGGATAGTGAGCAGAGAAAGCAGGTAGAAGGACTTATCTTTGTAAAAAATGTAGATCCCGTCAGGATTTTAGTATTTAATGATGACCGGTTAGAGAATGTTGTCTTGCCTAAAATCACAAATCCTGATGGATTAGAATATGGCTATTCATACGATCAGCTCGCTTTATCGGATGTACCGGCTGTTCATTTAAAAGGTATAACAGGTGAAGGTGTTATTATAGGAGTTCTTGATACAGGCTTCGACTGGAAATTTCATGAAGCGTCGAAAAATATTCATGTTCTGGATGAATATGATTTTGTATTTCACGATAGTGTTACCGCAGATCAGAGCGGAGATGTACTGGGACAGGATTCTCACGGTACTTTTGTTTTTTCTGTTATAGGCGGATATAAAGACAGTACTATGATCGGTACGGCATATGGTTCTTCATTTGTTCTCGCAAAGACTGAAGATACAAGAAGTGAAACACATGTAGAAGAAGATAATTACGCTGCTGCTTTACAATGGATGGAAAACCTGGGGGTTGATGTTACCAGCAGTTCCCTCGGATACAATGAATTTGATTCCGGAACCTCATACACCTATGCCGATATGAATGGGAAAACCACAATAGTTACAAAAGCTGCGGAACTGGCTTTTCATTACGGAGTCGTGACAATTACTGCCGCAGGTAATGAAGGAACAACAAAATGGCATTATATAATAGCTCCTGCAGATGGTTTTAAAACTATGGCAGTGGGAGCTGTTTATTTTGATAATATTCTTGCTTCCTTCAGCAGCAGGGGACCTACGTATGACGGAAGAATCAAACCCGACATAGTTACTATGGGGGTTGATGTTTTTGGTGCTTCGACTAATGGAACAAATCTTTATACATACGGTACCGGCACGTCATCAGCTGCTCCAATCGCAGGTGGAATTGCTGCACTGCTGCTTTCTGCATATCCGCATCTTACAAATGAACAGGTAAGAAGCATTTTTCACGAGACTTCTGATAATTCTGAAAATCCTGATAATGAAAGGGGGTATGGTCTGTTGTCTGCCGCAAAAGCAATTTCATTTCCTAATCTTCAGAATGTAAATGGTAATTACCTGGTACATAAAGCATTTGTGGATAGTTTTTCCGTTAGTGATGTTCAGCTTCACTATTCAAGCGATCATTTAAATTTTGAGTCGTTAAATATGAGTGCCCAGAGCGGCTATGATTATAAATTTCAAAGTCAGATTCCTTTATTTGCTCTGAACAAGGAAGTTAGTTTTTATTTTACCTTTAAAGATGAAAACGGTAATTCTCATCGTGACCCTGTGACTAAAAATTATAAGTTTCTCTACGGGGATCTATCTGTATCGCTAAATCTTGCTTTATCTCCCCCGGCTGATTACGTCTTAAGTAATAATTATCCTAATCCTTTTAATTCTTATACTACCATTATTTTCATAGCAGAAGGAAATTATCCTGCAGAATTGACAATTTATGATGTAATCGGCAATAAAGTAAAAACTTTGTACAGGGGCATATCGAATATTGGTGCTAATCATTACACCTGGGATGGAATAACCGATAATGGATTTGAAGCAGCAAGCGGAGTTTATATCTATACATTAAATCTGAACGGCATATTCTATTCTGGTAAAATGGTGTATTTGAAATAGTTATTTTCAAAGCATGCACCTGAACATTCTGCTTTTTATCCCCTCCCCGATGAGGATTAATTACTTTTTATAATAATATGATTAAATTTATAACCTAAGAATTTGAGGACAAAATGAGCACAATTCTTAACCAGTCACAGGAAAAATATTTAGATCATTTTAAGAAAACAGATGATCCGTTAATAACAGAAATGGAAGAATATGCCAAACAGCATAATGTTCCGATTCTGTCCTGGCAGTCAGCTGATTTTCTTGAGATTTTAATTAAAATGATGGAACCCAAACGCGTGCTTGAAATTGGGACCGCTATTGCATATTCCTCCATTAGAATAGCAAAAAATCTTAAGAAAAAAGCCGTACTTCACACAATAGAAAAGAGTAAGGATAATATTGCCGCAGCTAATGAAAATATAAATAAATCAGGATTGAGAGATAAAATTGAAATATTTGAAGGAAACGCACTGAATATAATGCCAAGACTTAATAAAAAATATGATTTCATTTTTCTTGATGCAGACAAAGAAGATTATATGCAGCTCTTCAATTATTCTTTAATTCTCCTGAAGAAAAATGGCGTTATATTTATCGACAATCTTTTATGGCATGGTTATGCCGCAGTCAGAAAAGTCCCTGCAAATTACCGGGAATCAGCAAAACACATCAAAGAATTTAATGAAACATTCTTTTCACACAAAAATCTTAAAACAACAATAATCCCTGTTGGGGATGGAATTGGTATAGGCATTAAAGAGTAATGGATAGTATTGGTGAATTTATAAAAGAGATAGAAGATTTTTCAGGGAATCAGTTGAAAAGGAAGGAGGATTTATCAACTTTAATTCAGTTAGGTTATTCCAACGAACAAAAGGAAATAATTGAGGATCTCAGTTTTACATCCAAATATGTGCAGGGGTTATTCAGAGTTTTGAAGCAGGCTTCAGGCAATACTGAAATTCAGAATTTTAGTCAGATCAAAACCGATATCACTAATAATCTGGAAAAAGTTAAAGAGAAGATTGAACAGCTCATATCAAATGCTGATGAATCAACAAAAAGATATTTCAGGGATAATTACCTACAGCTCTCTCAGAACAGCCTGTTCAATCTTACAGAGCTTATGAGTGATCTTGAATGGACAAAGAAATTTCTAAACCAGGTTAAGCGAACTAATCCCGGTTAAATTTATTATTTGGCAATCCATTTCTGAAGAGCGACGAGTAAATTTTCCATTGCACTTATCAGAGGTTTGTGTTGACTTCTGTCAATATCCTCTAATATTTCCCTGTGAATATTTACATAAGCATCGTTTAACTTCTGAACGATTACATTTCCCCTTTTAGATAATTCAACCTTCATATTCCTTCTGTCTGCGGGTTCAATCTGCCTGATGATATATTGCTTGGCGACAAGGCCATCAATAATTCTGGTGAGTCTGCTTGGACTAAGATTCATTCTCTCCGCAACCATTTTGTTATTTAATACATCATTTTTATTAAATAACCTGAGGCAGCGGAATTCTGACTGAGTTAGTCCGTACTTTTCTGCTAGTCTTGCTTCCTTTTCCTGGCAGTTTGCCAGTAATTTAAATGTAAGGTCTGCAAGTTTGGACGCGTTTTCGTTCTTACCCTTCTTTAAGGCCATCATTGTTCCTATAAAATATTTATTAATGTCAAATATCGGTTTTATTGACTATTAAATCAATATAATTTTAAATTTTGTGATAAATAATATCTTTTCCCGTAAAAATTTTAATATTTCCATTGCTGGAGTCAGTTAACTCCCTCTGAAATCTTTCAGTATCCTCTACAGGTATTAACGACTCAAATCCTACTTTATTACTGTACTCAATATTTTCGATTACTGCTGAGAAGTTTGAAAGTACCCTGTGTACCACACTGATAAAATTAAAATCACATTCAACAATAACCCTGTTAAATGGCTTTTCTTCCAGGTAAGAACAGGCTTTCAGCACCAGCTCAGAGCTGATATAGTATGCCTTGCCGAGAGGTCCTACGCCGAGTTTTACTCCGCCAAAATACCTTGTAATAATTACCAGGATGTCTTTAATCCCGAAATGATCAATTGCATTAAGAATTCTGATTCCTGCCGTACCATTAGGTTCCCCCGCATCAGAATATCGAAATGAATCATCTTTCAGTCTGAATGCAAAACAGTGGTGCGATGCATCATAATACTTTTTCCTTGTTTCTTCAAGACAAGTCTGGACCTCTGCCTCTGATTTAACGGGGAAAGCCCTGGCAATAAACTCTGAACCTTTTTCTTTATATACATTTTCAACCTGATCTTTTAATGTTTTAATGGTCACTGAAGAGGACATATCAACTGAATAATTATTAGTTTTTACAAAGATAAAGCAAAATCATCAAAACCTTTCAGTTTTTTGAGCATAAAGGTAAGTGATGCACTTCTAATTAAATTGATTTTATACTCTCTAATCAATAATATTTAAAACTTATTAATTAAGGATTTCGGGATTTGGAAAAAGAGTCGATAATTGTCAAGGGAGCAAGAGAACATAATCTTAAGGATATCGATGTTGAGATTCCGCGTGAATCATTTACCGTAATTACAGGATTATCAGGTTCAGGAAAATCTTCCCTTGCCTTTGATACAATATATGCAGAAGGGCAGAGAAGGTATATTGAATCCTTGTCGGCCTATGCCCGGCAGTTCCTTGATATGCTCGAAAAACCTGAAGTCGATTTAATAGAGGGTCTAAGTCCTGCAATTTCAATTGAACAAAAGTCTACATCCGGAAATCCGAGATCTACTGTCGGAACGGTGACGGAAATTTATGATTACCTGCGCCTTCTTTATGCGAGACTTGGAACACCTTACTGTTATAACTGCGGTAAACCGGTTACACGTCAATCATCCGCCCAGATAATTGATTCCATCATTTCAACTTTATCGGGCAAAAAGATTTCCATACTTGCCCCTATTGTACGGGGCAGAAAAGGACATTACCGTGAACTTTTTGAGGAAATTCTGTCAGACGGCTTCCTCAGGGTAAGGGTTGATAATGAGTTCACTGAAATAACAAAAGGATTCCAGGTTGATCGTTATAAAATTCATAATATTGAGATCCTGGTTGATAAACTTACCGCTTCCGAGAATGCCAGGGCAAGGATAAGTGAATCTGTAGAAGTTGCTCTAAATTACGGTAATGGGATTCTGATAGTTAATGATGGTCAAAAGGATTTTATTTTCAGCAGGCATCTCGCCTGTCTAAACTGCGGAATCAGTTATAGAGAATTAGCCCCTAATTCGTTTTCATTTAACTCGCCTTATGGTTCATGTCCAGATTGTGAAGGACTTGGGGAAAAGAAGGAACTTGATCTAAACCTTATTATTCCCGATTGGGAGAGATCAATTAACGAAGAAGGAATTGCAGCTCTCGGGAAACCCCGATCTATCTGGTTCTTCAATCAGCTGACGGCAGTTGCCGAACTATTTAACTTCGATTTTGATACCAGGTTAAGGGATTTGACTGAAGAACAGAAGGAAATTCTGCTTAATGGAAGTAAGGAGAAAATTGCTTTTTCATACTCATATGGCGGCGGAAAACCCGTCACTTATCATCATAAATTCTCCGGTTTAATCAACTATCTCAAAAATTATTACAATACGACCAGTTCAAATAATATCCGTGAATGGGTTGAGTCTTATATGAATACTGTTAAGTGTCCCACCTGCGGCGGAGGGAGGCTAAAACAGGAATCACTGGCGGTTAAGTTTAAGGAAAAGAATATAAGTGAAGTAACTGCTCTTTCAATTAATAGAGCAGAAGAGTTTTTTAAAAAAATAAGGCTTCAGGGAAGAGAAGCTATTATTGCAAAACCAATCCTTAAAGAAATTACCACAAGACTGAATTTTCTTTTAAATGTCGGTCTGGATTATTTAACTCTTGACCGGTCCGCCAGATCCTTATCGGGGGGAGAATCACAAAGAATAAGGCTTGCAACACAAATTGGTTCCCAGCTTGCCGGTGTCCTTTATGTTCTGGATGAACCGAGCATCGGGCTACATCAAAGTGATAATATAAAGCTGATTAAGTCCTTAAAGAATTTAAGGGATCTTGGGAATACAGTCATTGTAGTTGAGCACGACAGGGAGACAATAGAAAGTTCTGATTTTATGATAGATCTCGGTCCCGGCGCAGGTGAGCATGGCGGAAAATTATGCCTGGCAGGTGATACAAAGAAGCTTATAAATTCGGTAAATGGATTTGATTCCCTAACTCTTTCTTATCTGAAATACAAGAAAGAAATTCCCGTCCCTCAGAAGAGGAGAGAAGGAAATGGAAAATCTATCGAACTTAAGAGTGCTTCAGGTTTTAATTTAAAGAATGTTAATCTTAAAGTTCCCCTGGGAACCCTGACTCTTGTAACTGGTGTAAGTGGTTCAGGCAAATCTTCGCTGATAAATGAAACCCTCGTCAAAATCCTTATGAACAGGATTTATAAATCCAAATCAGTTCCTCTTCCATTTAAATCGGTGGAAGGGCTTGAAAATATTGATAAAATTATCGAGATAGACCAGTCACCTATAGGAAGAACCCCCCGTTCCAATCCGGCGACTTATACAGGACTATTTACTTTCATAAGAGATCTTTTTTCCCAGCTGCCCGAATCCAAAATGCGTGGTTACGCTACGGGCAGATTCAGTTTTAATGTACCCGGAGGAAGATGTGAGGAATGCAGCGGTGACGGATTGAAAAAGATTGAGATGAATTTTCTGCCTGATGTCTACGTGGAATGCGACGTCTGCCATGGTAAAAGATATAACCGTGAAACTCTTGAGATTCTCTATAAAACAAAATCCATAGCAGATGTGCTTGAAATGACTGTCGATGAAGCCCTTGAATTTTTTACTGATCTTCCCAGGATTAAAAGAAAATTAAAGGCTATTCATGATGTCGGACTCGGATATATTACCCTCGGACAGCAGGCAACTACTTTATCAGGCGGGGAAGCACAGCGCGTTAAACTTGCTACTGAATTGAGTAAAGTATCAACCGGGAAAACTTTGTACATCCTGGATGAACCGACAACCGGACTTCATTTTGAAGATGTAAATATTCTTCTCGGAGTATTAAATAAACTGGTTGATAAAGGGAACACTGTAATAGTAGTTGAACATAACCTTGACGTCATAAAGACTGCAGACTGGATTATAGACCTTGGGCCCGGCGGAGGTGAATTCGGGGGCAGAATTATAGCTGAAGGTACTCCAGAGCAAATTGTGAACAATAAAAAGAGCATCACAGGGGAATATCTTAAAAAAGAGATTCACTCTTCAAAATAATTGCTGATCAACAAAATTATTGTTTTGAATAGCACCATTTTTTCTTATTTTTGTCACCGGATGAAAAAATTGATCTCATTTATACTAAGCATACTGATAGTACTTAATACTTTCGGGTTTAACATTATTGTGCTCTGCCTGATCCAGGAATCCAGGACAGAAAACCTGGAAATCATTGAGGAACATCCTGAATCCATCGCCGAAAAAAATATTACTGTGTTCAGCCTGAAGTATGACAAACCGGATTTTATCAACTCAAGGGAGATCAGGCATAATAATGAAATGTTTGATATCGTCTATAAAAAAGATGTAAAGGATGATACAATTCTTTACTGTGTGAGTGATAGGAAAGAAACAAGACTCAACTCCGCTTTTCGTTCACTTAATGAACGAAATGATAATCCGGCATCGGTTCCGGATCACCTTGCTGTTACAATTCTTAAAAATCTTCTTAAGCATTATCTGCCTAATCCTGAAAATAATCTCGTAGAAAATTTAAGTTTTCTTCAATTTCACCTGACTGGTAATTTATATATCCCTTCAGTAATACCCGAAAAAATATACCCTCCTCCTAAACTCCTGATCATTAACTCTTAGAATTAAATTGTTTTTATAAGAATCTGTACTCGTCCCGGGACGCCGGATTCTTGTAATATTTCTCTCATCAAAAACTAGGTAATGATCAATGAAATCAATTTACATTAATATTATAATGATTTTTCTGGCACTGACATTTGTTGTTGATGCGCAAAATAACCTAACGGGAAAAGTAGTCGATATGAAAAACGGGGAAGCCTTGCCGGTAGTGGATGTTTTTATCCGTGAACTTCAGCAGGGAGTTGTTTCCGATATGAATGGAAATTACTCCTTTACTAATTTACCCGCAGGGAATTTTACCGTACAATTTAGTTATGTAGGATATAAAACTGAGCTAAAAAATACTGAAGTTCAACAGGGTACTAATGAGCTGAATGTATCTATGCAGCCTACCAGACTTGAAATAGGAGAAGTAGTAGTGCTCGGTAATTCAGTGGTAAGCAAAGAAAAAGTACCATATAAGGTAGAGATAGCATCTACACAGGACCTGAAGTACAACGGTATGGTCACTTTAACCCAGACGCTGGCCTCACTGCCGGGAATAAGTACGCTTTCGAACGGACTTGCGATTTCCAAACCGGTTATCAGAGGATTATATGGATATAGAGTTGCAACTGTGCTGAATGGAGTCAGATTTGACAATCAGCAGTGGCAGGAAGAACATGGATTCGGACTGGAAGCAGTCGGAGTGGATCGTATTGAGGTAATTGAAGGGCCTGCAGCTTTACTCTATGGAGCTGAAGCTGTTGGCGGAGTAATAAATCTTCTGCCGGAGAAAAGCGCTCCCGTCGGCAGAATCCTTGGTAATTATAATCTTAAACTTTTTACCAACACTCTTGGTGCCTACTCAGAGCTTGGATTCAAAGGCGCCAATAAGAGAATTAACTGGCAGGTTCATGTCGGTGGTCAGTCTCATGCAGATTATCTTGATGGAAAAGATGATAAAGTTCCGAATACCAGGTTTCTTACCTTAAATGCTAATGGTATGGCAGGATATTTTTACGATTGGGGATTTTCCAGTCTTGATTATACGTTTGCGCACAACATTTACGGTGTTGTTGAAGAAGGCGAACTAAATAATCCAAATAATAGTCAGGAAGACCATTTTGAGCGTGAGTTTGAAGGGCCCCACCACACAATTGATTATCAAATTATCTCATTAAGAAATACTTTTTTTGCCGGTAATTCTAAATTCAAGCTTGATCTGGGATTTCAGAATAACCATAGAGTTGAGGAGGAAGGTGCTAAAGATGTTGCAGCTGCTGGTGATGCCGGTGAACTTGATTTAATCCTGAATACTTTTACTTCAAACTTTGAGTGGATAAATCAGCTTACAAAAAGTCTCGAGTGGACCGTTGGTGTTCAGGGAAATATTCAGAATAATGAAAATGACGGCGGACGTATTTTAATACCGAATGCTGATATGAATGAATATTCCGCATTTACTTATCTCAAAGAAAATTTTGAAAAAGTAAATGTTGAAACCGGGCTTCGCTACGACTTTCAAACTGTAAAGACTGAACTGATGCCTGCCACAGGATTTTCAGAGGAAATGCCTCCGATTGATAATGAATATTCTGTTTTAAACGGAGCGGTTGGTGCTTCTTATGACTTTTCCGATAATTTTATTGGGAAACTCAATTTTGCGACCGGTTACAGAGCGCCTAACCTTGCTGAACTTTCCTCAAACGGAGTTCACGAAGGAACTACGAGGTATGAAATCGGAAACAGTGAATTAAAGAGTGAACATAATTACCAGGTTGATGCCGGAATTATTTTTCAATTCGATAATTTTAGTGCAAACCTTGATTATTTTTACAACAAGGTAAACAACTTCATTTTTCTGAACCCCACAGATGAATACCATAGTGAGAATCGTATATATCGGTTTATGCAGGATAATTCATTACTGCAGGGCGGAGAGGTAAGTCTGGATTTTAATCCGGCTGACCTTGTGGATCTTTCTGCTTCCTTTTCTACAGTCATTGGTAAAAGAGAAGATGGAACATATCTGCCTTTTATGCCCGCCGATAAAGTTTCGGGTAAAGTAAAATTAAATATTCCCAACTGGTCGGCATTTTATAATTTTTCGTTCTTCGTTTCAGCGGATTATTACTTTAAACAGACAAGAACAGCCGCCGAAGAAGATTCAACAGGCGCATATACACTTATAAATACCGGTATTCAGTCTTCATTCAAGATTTGGGATAGCCCGGTTAATTTCTCAATTGTAGTTGCAAACCTGTTTGATGAATATTATATAAGTCACCTCAGCCTCCTTAAACCGCTGGGAGTACATGATATAGGAAGGAATATCACTCTTTCAGTGGATGTTCCTTTTAGTTTTCAATAATTATTCATTAACGGTAAGTTCAAGGCTGTCCCAAAAATATTTTTTGAGACGGCCTTTTTTATTTATATTTTTTTGGTAATAAAGATTTTATCCGGTCTTTTGAAGTAATTTTAAACAAACCGGCTTCATTAAGAATCTGACATTTTGACAGTCCCCCTTTTATTTCACATGCCTTTCAGTTACACTGCTCTCCCGTCTCTCTCTTGATTAGATACCCATCTGATGAGGTCAGGTAAATCGGTTTCACAGATCTGCCATTTTGGAAGACGAACTGGTTAAAACAGATTTAAACCAGGGGATTACTGAGAATGTAATAATTCACTTAGACTACTAATCTACATTAGTAGGATCCCAGGCTATACGTAATTCTTCGTTAAGTGAATTTAATTTTTCCATATTATCATCTGTGATATCAAAATCAAATACCGCTGCGTTTTCAAAGATTCTTTCCCTGTGCACCGATTTAGGAATTACAACAAGATTGTGCTGCAGCGACCACCTTATCATTATTTGTGCAGCAGATTTTGAATATTTCTTAGCAATTTCTATGATATTCGGATCATCAAACTTTTCTGCACGTACAAGAGGAGAATAAGCTTCAAGCTGAACATTTTTTATTTTGCAATATTCAAGAAGATCTTCCTGGTAGAGGAAAGGATGGAACTCCACCTGGTTCATTGCCGGTTTAATACCGGTATAAGTATCCATCTCCTTCAGATGTTTAATAGTATAATTACTTACCCCGATTGCCCTGGCTCTTCCTTCCTGGTATATTTTTTCCAATGCTCTCCAGGATTCTCTTCGCTTTTCCTCAACAGGCCAGTGGATCAGGTATAAATCAACGTAATCAAAACCAAGATCATCCAGGCTTGCATCAAAAGCTTTTAATGCACTTTCATATCCCTGGTCCTGGTTCCATAGTTTAGTTGTAATAAAAACATCTTCCCTTTTAATATTACTTTCTTTAATAGCTTTACCAACATCCCCTTCATTTTTATAGGCACGGGCTGTATCAATGTGCCGGTAACCTGCTTCAAGTGCCCAGGTTACGGCATTAAATGTTTCTTTGCCTGGTTTCGAAAGATAAACCCCCAATCCAAGTCTTGGAATTTCAATTTCATTGTTTAACTTGACAGTACTCTCGATTGTCATCTTTTTCCTCCTGAAAATACTATTCTGATAATGATTTAGTTCGTAAAGATAATAAAAACATCAAGTTTTAGGGTGATCTTTTGACTATTGTAAAATATTTTATTATGAAAATACTAAAGAGAGGATAGAATGAAAAAAAGCTCGTTGATTCTTATATTATTTTTAATTTTGGTTAATGCTATTGACGCACAAACCAAACACATTGTTCAGGCTACGGCTAGCGGTTTTCAGTTTATACCAATGAACGTTGATATTACCGTAGGTGATACTGTTGAGTGGCATTGGCTTGATGGCAGTCATACAACAACTTCCGATAGCACAACCGGGCAAAATGTGTGGGATGCACCTCTTTCCGTGAGCAACCCTGTTTTAAGCATCGTAATAACTACACCCGGTATTCATCACTATCACTGTACACCCCATCAGAGTTTTGGAATGGTAGGAACAATTACAGCCTCAATGCCGACTGCAGTTAATGATCAGAAAATAAATTTATCGACATTTAACTTATACCAGAATTATCCGAATCCTTTTAATCCTTCTACTGTTATCAGCTATTCAATTCCATCTGCATCACAGGTAAATCTGACTGTGTACAATTCATTAGGACAGCAGGTTGCGGAACTGGTTAACGAAAACCAGTCTGCCGGAGTACATTCTGTCGTTTTTAATTCATCGGTTTTGTCCGGTATTTCAAGCGGTGTGTATTTCTACAGATTAAAAGCCGGCAGCATTGATAAAACGCGTAAAATGCTGCT
>CAVUOZ010000011.1:0-404202 GCA_963743325.1 uncultured Ignavibacteria bacterium | reverse complement strand
CAAGTAAGTAGTAGGCATATTCATTTATCGTCATTAATAGTCTTTCAGTAGTCATTCAACCATTCAGTCATTCAGTTTTCATTCGATAGTCATTTGTTGTCAATCAACCATTCAGTCATTCATTCATTCAATTTTCATTCGATAGTCATTCATTGTTATTAATGGGGAATGCGGAAAAAACTGGAAGCGACTGAATATCCCTAAATACTTTTCTCTTTAATCTCTTTTGGAATGAGGGCGGCTGCTATAGAACCCAGTAATACAATTAAAGCTAAATAAAAATATACGTTGTGTACGGCACCGTCTAAAATGGATTTTAAGTGTAATATGAATTGAGGCGAATATTTCGATCTCTGCATCGGATCAATCAATATTTTAATGATATCTATATTTTTTTGTGATTCCGGAAGATTCGCCCTGAGATGATAATTGAGAAGCAGACCGAACAGCGTAGCACCGAATGTACTGCCGAGCATCCTCATAAAAGAATTTGAGCTGGTCGCTACACCCCGCTTCGACCATGGTACAGCATGCTGCACAGCAACAATAGAAGCTGTCGATGTCAATCCTAATCCCAGACCAATTACAAATATAAAAAGTACAATTTCAATAAGAGAAGAATTCCTGTCAATCATCAGCATTAATAATGAACCTGTTAAGAGTACAATTATGCCGAGAACAGCCGTAAACCTGAATCCCGCTTTCAGAATTAGTTTTCCTGATTGACTTGAAGCCAGTGGCCAGCCAATGGACATTGAAGCCAGGAGAAATCCCGCCAGTATTGCGGATGTTCCGAAAACTCCCTGGGCAAACATTGGTATTATTGAACTGATCGCTATGGTTGCAATTCCCACTATCATTGAAGTTATATCGGGAAATAATATTACAGGGGATTTTATCAGCTTGAAAGGAATAACGGGATTTTCGGCACGGCGCTCCACAATCCCAGAAAATTACAAAAGTGACTGCAGAGAGAAGAAGCATTCCCCAAAATCTTATATCATTTGTTTCCCAGGCATTGCCTGCTTCAAACAGGGGAATAAGCAGACAGGAAATTGCCGTTATAAAGAGAACTGAACCTGCATAATCGATCTTTATCTTTTCAGGGTTGATGACAGATTCTTTAATTTGCACAGAACCCGTTTTAATATCCGGGTATTCACTCAACTCGCCCTTTCTTTCGTAAAAGTACAAATTGACAATTAATATGCATATAACTCCAATGGGTATATTTATAAAAAAGACCCATGCCCAGCTGATATTCTGGACAATAATGCCGCCGATAGCAGGACCAATAATAGCGGCGAATCCCCAGACGCTGCTGAGGTATCCCTGAACCTTTGCACGTTCTTCAAGATTATAAATATCGCCGATAATTGTCTGGCTTATAGGCAGAACCGCACCTGCACCGATTCCCTGTATGGCTCTGAAAAGAATTAATACGTGCATACTCCCTGCAAATCCGCACAATGCAGAACCCAGGATGAATAAAGAAACACCGAATACAAAAACGTTTTTCCTGCCGTATAGATCCGATAGTTTACCGTAGAGAGGAATTGTAACTCCCTGTGTAAGGAGAAATGCGGAGAATACCCATGTGAAAAGAGAGAATCCTCCTAAAGTGCTTACTATTGTCGGGATGGCTGTCGCTACAATAGTAGCTTCAACAGCGGCCATAAAATTTGCAAGCATCATAGCAAACAGGATCAGAGGCCGGTTAAGTGCTCCTTCTTCTCTGTAAAATATACTTGTTGAAATAATTCTTCCCGGATGTTAGTTAAAATTAAATATTCAAAGATACTCAGGAATTGAGAATTGGGAAATAGGGGAGTGAGTGAATGGATGAATGATTGAATGGAGGCATGATTGAATGATTGAATGGATGAATGATTGAATGGATGAATGATTGAATGGATGAATGAGTTGAATGGATGCAAGGACTTGGAGGATGAATGATTGAATGGAGCAAGATTGGATGGATGCATGGTTGCATGGATGCATGAACAATTCGTTGATTCGCTAATCCGAAAATCCGGAAATTCTTATAATATGTATCTGTGTTAATCTGTGTCTAATCTGTGCTTTCTGTGGTTAAAAAAGAATGGATCACAAACTCCAAAAGACAAACAGCAAACGACGAATCACGGACAACACACCACAAACAATTATTATTTATTTTGCAGTATTAAATTCTAATGAAAAATACGGGAAAGAAGTTAGTAATATGGAATACACAAATCTTGGGAAAACAGGACTTAAAGTATCAAGGATATGCCTGGGGTGTATGAGTTTCGGGAGCCCGCAGTCGAGGAAATGGATGCTTACAGAGGAACAAAGCCGTCCTATTCTTAAAAAAGCTGTTGAGGAAGGCATAAATTTTTTTGATACTGCCAATATGTATGCTGAGGGATTGAGTGAAGAAATAACGGGAAGGGCACTGGCCGAATACGCAAAACGTGAGGAAGTGGTAATTGCAACTAAAGTATTTTTTCCGATGAGAAAAGATGTCAACAGCAGGGGATTATCACGCAAACAAATATTTACAGAGATTGATAACAGTCTTAAACGGCTTAAAACAGATTATGTAGATCTCTACCAGATACACAGGTGGGATTACAGCACCCCGATTGAAGAAACACTGGAGGCATTGCACGATGTTGTGAAATCCGGAAAGGTAAGATATATTGGCGCATCTTCAATGTTTGCATGGCAGTTTGCCAAATCACTCTGCTTGGCCGATCTGCATGGATGGACAAGATTCGTCTCGATGCAGAATTATTACAATCTTTTATACCGCGAGGAAGAACGTGAGATGCTTCCGTTATGCAAGGAAGAGCGGATAGGCGTTTTGCCGTGGAGTCCTCTTGCCCGGGGACATCTTGCAAGGCCATGGCAGAAACAATCAGATACCGAGCGCGCAAAATCAGATCCATTCGCCAAAACCCTCTATGAAAGGACTGAAGAAGCCGACAAAAAAGTTATCGATGTTGTTACAGAAATTTCGAAGCAGAGGGGAATTTCCCAGGCACAGGTATCAATGGCATGGCTGTTGTCGAAGCCCGTTATTACCGCTCCGATTGTCGGTACCACGAAGCTTCAGCACCTGGAAAACGCAGTGGCCGCGGTATCAATAAAACTCACCGATGAAGAAATTAGAAAGCTGGAAGAGCAGTATGTGCCGCACGAAGTTGTGGGGATAGGGTATCCGTAAGTAGTAGGTAGTATGTAGTAAGTAGTAGGCAGTAAGCAGTAGGCAGTTGGCAATAGGCGGATAGGCAATATTTCTAAAAAAAATTGAAGGGAGGAATTATGCATAAATTATTTTTAATTCTTTTATTATTAACAGGAGTAAGTTTTGCGCAGCAGGTAGGCGACCCTGACTTT
This sequence comes from uncultured Ignavibacteria bacterium, assembly GCA_963743325.1. GTDB lineage: Bacteria > Bacteroidota > Ignavibacteria > Ignavibacteriales > Ignavibacteriaceae > DATFVA01. The sequence goes on along the minus strand of CAVUOZ010000011.1, from coordinate 400,818 downwards.
AATCCTCCGGTTCCTTCACCTGTTTATTCAACCGGTGAAGGTTCACAAATTTATATAGACGAAGCGCATAATAATTTTCATACTATGGACGGAAGGTACAAACCGTTTGCAGATCTGCTAATAAAAGACGGGTATGTTGTAAAACCGCTGCGGGATACAATAGTTGAAAACACCCTTGAAGATGCCGGCATCCTGGTCATTTCGAATGCTTTGAATATTAAGAACACCGAAGAATGGGTATTACCTGTTCTCTCTGCTTTCACACAGAATGAAATCGACAGGATTGCTGAGTGGGTTAATAAAGGAGGCTCCTTATTCCTGATAGCTGATCATATGCCGTTCGCGGGAGCTGCGGGTGAACTTGCAGGCAGATTCGGCTTTAAGCTGAACAACGGGTTCGCCCTCGATACAGTTTCCGGCGGGAGTCCTGATTTATTTACCCGTACAGCAGGAACACTTAAAGATAATATAATTACCAATGGAAGAAACAATTCGGAAAAAGTCGATTCAATATATTCTTTTACAGGAGAAGCCTTTAATATACCGGAAGATGCAGTGTCTGTACTCATATTAAATGATAATTTTATTTCACTGATGCCTGACACGGCGTGGAATTTTAAAAAGATACTCCAAAATTATCAGTATCGGGCTGGTGCCAGGGGGCTGTCAGGAAATACGGAAAAGGAAGGGTCGCTGTGTGGGGAGAAGCGGCGATGTTCTCTGCACAGTTAGCAGGACAGGAAAAAACAAAAATGGGTATGAATTCCCCCTATGCAAAATATAATTATCAGCTCCTGCTTAATATTATCCACTGGCTGGATGGGATGATTTAAAGGCAGAGTGCGAAGAGCAGGGCGGGGAAGGAAAGATGGAGAGACTAAGAGACTGAGTGAGGGGGATTGGTATTTCTGTCGGTACAATGAACTCACCCTGTAATCCCTCCCTTGAGAAGGGAGGGATATGCAGCAGGAGATGGCTAATCATTATTAATTCTATCAATGTAAAATGAAACTGCGATGTAGAGCGAAATGATATTTCGCTCACATACAATAAATAAAAAGAACATCATAAATGATGTTCCTACGGGGATTAAAGATGACATCTTTCAGACGTTGATTGGAATTTGAAAGATGTCATCTTTATTTAAGAGTAAATCACTCTATGAAACGTTGTATTTGCTTCGTGTAACGTTGTGACCCCTTTGAGGGAAAAGAACATCATAAATAATGTTCGTACGGAACTGAGCATTGAAAATTGAGAATTGAGAATTTATTTATGCAGGATTAATATTCAATAATCAATGTTCAATAATCAATACAAGCGTTGAGGGATCAATCATTAAAAAGAACATCATAAATAATGTTCCTACGGGGGATTAATTTATAAAGATGACATAATGCATATACCTCTTTAGCATTATGTCAATATAACCCTGCTTCATTAAAGGGGATGCTGATAAACTGATAACTTTCTGACAAAGCAAAATCTATTCTTGCACCCGGAATGTCGCCCAGGTTGATCTTTACCGTTGCTCTGTTGAAATAGGATAGGGAATCTTCAGGTGCTAATTCAATTGCTTTTGTAAAATATTCAGCAGCTTCCTTAAACATTCCCACATCGGCTTTCTTGACTCCCTCTGTATTATAAAAGAGTTTATCAACTTTATTCAGTCTTAACTGCTTTACTGAAATTTTCGAAGGGCTAAGTTTCTTCATTCTTTCCACTCCTAGTCTTACGTATCTGATCCGGGAATACTTGCTATTGTTAAAATTATATACACATAATAAAGATGAATAACAAGGTAAATAAATTGAAGTCTGATCAGTATTCTGAGTAAAGAACTCACCCTATGATCCCTACCTTGAGAAGGGAGGGATATGCTGGAGGAAATGACTAATCATTATTAATTCTATCAATGTAAAATGAAACTGTGATGTAGAGCGAAATTATATTTCGCTCACATACAATAAATAAAAGAACATCATAAATGATGTTTTTACGGAATAACTGAACATTGCACATTTTAGGGAATAAATATTAATTACAAGTTCTATATCGTCCCTACGGGACTCTGTATTATTTAAGTTAATTCTATTCTATAAATATTTTGTCCCTAACGGGACAGCGCAAAAAAGAACATCATCTTTATTTAAGGGTAAATCACTCTGTGAAACGTTGTATTCCCTTTGTGTGACGTTGTGACCCCTTTGAGGAAATAGAACATCATAAATGATGTTTTTACGGAATTACTGAATATTGAAAATTGAGAATTGAGAATTCATTTATGCTGGATTAATATTCAATAATCAATGTTCAATGTTCAATAATCAATAGAACTGTTGAGGGATCAATTATTAAAAAGAAGGAAATTAATTTGCTGGGATGGGGATTTGTTTTTCTGGCAACACAATGAACTCACCCTGTGATCCCTCCCTTGAGAAGGGAGAGATATGCTGGAGGAAATGACTAATCATTATTAATTCTATCAATGTAAAATGAAACTGCGATGTAGAGCGAAATTATATTTCGCTCACATACAATAAAAAAAAACATCATAATTGATGTTCCTACGGAATAACTGAACATTGCACATTTTAGGGAATAAATATTAATTACAAGTTCTATATCGTCCCTACGGGACTCTGTATTATTTAGGTTAATTCTATTCTATAAATATTTTGTCCCTAACGGGACAGCGCAAAAAAGAACATCATCTTTATTTAAGGGTAAATCACTCTGTGAAACGTTGTATTTCCTTTGTGTGACGTTGTGACCCCTTTGAGGAAATAGAACATCATAAATGATGTTCCTCGGTGGAAATTAAAAATGGGGAGCTGCCTCCCCATATTTTTATTTGAGAAGGATCATTTTCCTGGTAGCGGTAAAGGTGCCTGCCTGAATTCGATAGAAATAAACTCCGCTTGGCAGTCCGCCTGCTAATGAAGCAGTGTTAAACTCTACCCGGTGAAATCCCGGCTCCTGTTCTTCATTAAGTATAACTGCTACTTCTTCTCCTATGGCATTTAGAATAGTGATCCTCACATTGGATTTATCTTTGATACCAAATCCGATACTTGTTGCCGGGTTAAACGGGTTAGGCCAGTTCTGATCAAGGAAATAGGAGTAAAGTGCTTTCAATTCAACTTCTATGGCATTTGAATAATTAGAACTACCGTCAAAATCAACCTGTTTTAACCTGTAGGAGTAAATTCCGTTATCTAAATTTTTGTCTGTATAACTGTAATACTGGTGCCCGGCAGTTGTTCCGTGTCCATTTATAAATCCGACAGTATAAAATCCTTTATCTCCTATGCATCTTTGTATTTCAAATCCCCGGTTATTGAGCTCTGTTGCAGTTTCCCATTTAAGGCTCACTCCATCACCGTTACTTTCTGCTGTAAAGGAAACCAGCTCAACAGGAATCGTTGAAGGATCTACAAATAATCCATTATGTTTTGTGTTGTACTGGAATACCGGTACCGTAATTTTTGTTGGATTATACGGGGCTTCAAGATTCCAGAGATAAACATGAGTAACCGGATTTGTACCAATATCTGTAATACCGGCACCAAGCATATCGAGGACATTATCGCCATTAACATCGGCAAGCGCAGGCGTATTAAAGAAGGTTATACCATCTGTGGTTAACGGCCAGCCTGATACCGGCGAACCGTCATTGTGATAAGCGTGATATTCTCCGAATGCATTATCATCAATAACCAAGTCCTGCTGTGTATCATTATCTATATCAGCAATGGTAACCTGGTCATTTATTGCCCAGAGAGGGCCGACCGGGAAACCGGGTAACGCCTGTCCATTCGCGTTCCATGCATATAATTTATCCACTGCCGAGCCGCTTAACACCTGGTCGCCTACAGAAATATCCAGTATATTATCGGCGTCAATATAACCGACTGCAGGGGGACCATAGATCCAGTAATTGGTTACTTTTGGAAAATTAGGCAGCGGGGTGCCGTCACTTTTAATGATATGCAGACGCCCGAGGCCGCTTCCGATGTCGTGCGTACCGAAAATAATTTCGCGGACATTATCATTATCTACATCCACCAATACCGGTGATGAGTAGGATGTCTTATCGTTGCCGGTCAGCATATAAGGAAATCCTGGGAGCATTGTACCATTCACACTCCAGGCATAAATTGAACCGTATGCTTCGGCCACTATTTCCGGGGTGCCGTCATTTGTAATGTCGCCTACTGCGGAACTTGAAGCGGGAATATCATCCATTGTCTGCGGCCAGCCGCTGAGTACTGTACCGTCGCCTTTGTAGATGTAGAGCTGTCCCGTAGGATATGTTGTTCTAGTGACTACTATTTCATCAAATCCATCGCCGTCAACATCAGCAAGAACAGGACTGCGGATAATGTACCCGTTGTTTACCGGAAAACCGGTTACTGCGGAACCGTCCTTTTCAAACGCACCTACAAATCCGCTGCTTCCTAAAGCATATGCTACGACGATCTCAGCCTGACCATCGCCGTCAATATCTCCGTATGCCGGAGCACCGACCAGCGGATATGGAACACTCTTCGGCCAGCCGGGGACAGCTGTACCATCGTAGTTCCAGGCCTGGATAGTATAGCCGATGTTGTACACAATCTCAAGATCATCATCACTATCCATGTTGCAGAGTATCCCGCCTTCGAAGGAGGTGCCGGAAATACCGATCGGATAACCCGGGAAGACTGTTGAGAGTATATTTTCCGGTGATGACTTTATTTGTTTATCACCATTTTGATCTATGTAACAATAATAACCCATCGCATCAGCAATAACGCCCTGGTTTGAGGCTGCCGGAAAATTAATAAAACTTCCGGGCTGAGCCTGATTGACAATTATTTTGCCTGATTGCGGAAACGAAACGAAAAAGAAAGCTGAAATGAAAAGAAAAGTAAATAATTTTTTCATAGTAGTGCTCCTCAAGATTTTTTTGAGAAGAAATCAAAGGTTAGTTGATTAATATTAAGTAAAATCAATTCAAATTCAAACCGGGGAAGATGTTTGATGGATGATGGGTGATGTTTGATGGGTGATGGTTGATGGATGATGTTTGATGGATGATGGTTGATGGATGATGGTTAAGTAGAACTGGATGGCTGGTAGAGACAGCCGGAGGTACCGTCCATAGAAGGATTGCAGGTCCCGGCGTAAGACGCATATGTAATAGGAGTCATTAATAGTCATTCAATAGTCATTCAATGGTCATTGATTGACATTTGAAGTCATTGATCGTTTTCCAAACCCCGTAGGGGTTAAATTATTGTAGAAATATATTCAACAAATAAATACCACAACCTCGTAGAGGTTGAATAAAAAGAGGTCAAATTATCAATTAACAATTATCAATTAACAATTATCAATTATCAATTATCAATTAACAATTATTAGAAAACGGAACACAGAGTATAATTAAATACGCGTCTGGTAACAGAATGACAGGAAGAGTTACGATGTAGAGTAACCCGCCTGACGGCCCGCTCCGACTCGTCGGAGACGAGGCGAACAGGCCTGCCTGGGGGCAGGTAAACAGGAACGGTGATTCGCTCTTCATAAACAGAATGAACCCTATCCAACCTTTCCATTACAAAGGGAAAGGCTTATTGACATTGGTTACCGAGGATTAGTTATTCTTTCGTGGTTCCAAATCCCAAAGGGATGACATTATTATAGAAATGAAATAGTAAAAAAAAAATAGAACCCCAAAGGCCTGTATGCCCGCCTCGCCTCCGATCTGAATGACCACTATATGACAATTGAATGAACATTGTAAGACAACCGATTCTCCTTTTATGTGCCAATTCTCTCATCCTCATAATTCCTTTCTGAAATATTAATTTAATAAGTATTGCAATTGACAAATAATATAGATAGATTACTATACCCCTAAGTAGGGGTGCATCTCCCATATTGGGGGTGCTAAACAATTTATGAATAGAAATGTTGGGGAAAATGCAAAATTTAATAGAAAATCTGCAAAAACTGGGTCTCTCAAAGAGGGAGTCGGAGATCTACTTAGCTCTTCTGAAGCGAAAAGAGTTCACCGCATTCGAAATCGGGAAAATCACATCTGTATCAAGAAACAAATCTTATGAAATACTTCAAAATCTGATAAAAAAGGGATTATGTACAGAAAAATATAAGAACAGGGTTAAAGTGTACAGCGGGATCGAACCGGAAATAGCTCTTCAGAATATCATCGCTATTTATGAAGAGGAACTGAATGAAAAAAAGAAATTAAAGGAAATTTTTAAAAACCAGCTGACGGAACTTTATAATTCAGATGTACATAAACCCGACTCCCTGGATTACATTGAAATACTGACCGACCTGAGTCAGATCCGGAACAGGTGGATAGAATTACAGTCGAATGCGGGACTTGAGATCCTTGGATTCAATAAACCTCCTTTTGCCGTAAGCCTGGAATCTAATGTCAATTACCAGGAAGAGACTGCTAAAAAGAAGGTTAAAGAAAAAGGAATTTATGAATTCAGCGGAGTAACATCCGGTGGTACGTTAAAAGATTTCATTTCAGTCGTAGAAATGTACCAGAACATCGGCGAGGAAGTGAGGGTTATTAAATCCCTCCCGATGAAAATGATGATAATTGATGAGAAGATAACTATGCTTGCTTTAAACGATCCAATATCAATGAGACCAAGCATTACAACCATAATTATTGATCATTCGGACTATGCCAGAACCCAGAAAAAGGTGTTCGAAAATTATTGGTCCGATTCAATGACTATAACAGAGTTCAGGAATAGTATGATAGATCAGTTTCACTAAAAAATCCGACGAATAAATGACCTAATTAACTACTTAAATTACAATTCCAGTGAGAGAAATATGAATAATTTTTTAAAGTTCTTTGTTCTGTCTGTTACACTAATGTTAATAAATCTTAACACATCGTACGGACAATGGTACTGGCAGAATCCGCTGCCTGATGGCAATGAAAATGATGCCGTTTGTTTTATAGATGCCAACACCGGTCTTATATCAGGTGGCGCAGGCTCAATAGTGCGTACAACAGACGGAGGTGCCACCTGGAATATTCAGCAAAGCGGTACAGTAAACTGGCTTTATGCAATGTCATTTGCTGATGCCAGCTATGGTACTGCTGTCGGTGAAAATGGTACAATTATACATACAACGGATGGGGGTATAACCTGGGCAAACCAGACAAGCGGAAATACTAACTATCTCCTTGGAGTTTATTTTCCCGATCCAAATAACGGCACCATAGTCGGAGGATCAGGAATGATTCTTCATACTACCAACGGCGGACAGACATGGACCAGCCAGACAAGCGGAACATCGATGTGGCTTATAAGTGTCTTTTTTAGTGATGCTAATACAGGAACTGCCGTTGGTATGTCGGGTACGATCCTACACACAACAAACGGCGGAGCTACATGGACACCGCAGACCAGCGGTACTACGAATATGCTATATAAAGTCTGCTTTACAGATGTAAACAACGGAACAGCAGTAGGTGACGTGGGAACAATTGTGCACACTACGAACGGCGGAGCTAACTGGACAAGCCAGACAAGCGGCACGGCGAACTTTTTATATTCAGTTTCTTTCAGTGATGCAGTCACCGGAACTATTGTCGGTAAGGATGGAACTATTCTGCGTACGACAAACGGCGGTACTAACTGGGACAGCCAGACAAGCGGCACATTGGAGTGGCTGTTAAGCAGTTCGTGCACCGATGCAAATCATATTAATGCTGTAGGGACAAGAGGAATTATCCTGCGGAGCACCGACGGCGGCAGCACCTGGTTAAACCAGACAAGCGGGCCAGTGAACGAGCTTATAGGTGTAGCCTTTGCAAATGCTAACATAGGAACAGCGGTTGGATATGCAGGAATTATCCTCCGCACGACCGACGGGGGAACAACCTGGACTGAACAAACCAGCGGCACTGCTAATATACTTTATGGTGTTTCTGTAATAGATGCAAATACCGCAACTGCCGTAGGCGACTTCGGGACAATTGTACGAACTACGGATGGAGGTGTGACATGGACAAACCAGACAAGCGGCGTTTCCGTTTTATTACTTAATGTCTCCTTTACAGATATAAATACCGGTACTGTAGTCGGTTTTGGAGGTACAGTTCTCCGCACCACCGACGGAGGTGCAAACTGGACACCTCAGACAAGCGGTACAGCTTTTAATCTGTGGGGTGTATCATTTGTTGATGCAAATGTGGGCACGGCTGTAGGTGAGTTTGGTATTATAATCAGAACCGAGAACGGAGGTTCACTATGGACACCCCAGGCAAGCGGAACTGAAATAGCTATTAATTCAGTTTCATTCACAGATGTAAATACCGGGACTGCCGTGGGCGGATCAGGTTTAATACTCAGGACAACAGATGGGGGCACTAACTGGAATTATCAATCGACCGGATCAATATCATTCAGGTCGGTCTGCTTCACCGATGCTAATACAGGAACAGCAGTTGGAGATGTAGGTGTAATGGTCAGAACTACCAATGCAGGTGTCACCTGGTCAAATCAGATAAGCGGCACCAGGAACCTTCTCAGAAGTGTTTATTTCTCGGATGCAAATACCGGTACTGCTGTAGGTTATGCCGGAACAATTTTACGGACAACCAACGGGGGTATACCCGTAGAACTTCTATCATTTACGACATCCGTAGATGGAGACAAGGTCACCTTAAGATGGTCAACAGCAACGGAAACGAACAACAGAGGATTTGAAGTAGAAAGACAAGTAGGCAGTAGGCAGTATGCAGTAGGCAGTAAATGGGAGAAGATAGGATTTGTACCAGGATTTGGAACAACGACTGAGCCGAAAACTTATTCTTTTACTGATAACAATGTTATACCCGGTAAATATCAATACCGTCTGAAGCAGATAGATTTTGACGGATCGTATAAATATTCTGATGAGGCTGAAGCAGAAGTATATATCCCGTTTGAATTCACTTTAGAGCAGAACTATCCAAACCCGTTTAACCCTGCTACCAATATCGGCTTCAGTATCGGTTCCGATTCAAAAGTATCATTAGAAGTATACAATGTTCTCGGACAGAAGGCGGCAACGCTGATAAATTCTGAAATGACTGCCGGTCAGCACAATATTAAATTCGATGCTTCAAAGCTTACCAGCGGGATCTATTTCTATACATTAAAAGCGAAAGGAACAGACGGCAGCAATCATTTTATGACGAAGAAAATGATGCTTCTGCGTTAGCATGCAGAACATCATAAATGCATGCAGTCATTTGTAGAGCGAAACGGTGTTTCGCTCTTTATACAAATTAAAATGAACATCATAAATGATGTTCCTACTGGATAATTGAGTATTGCGCATTTTAAAGTTTAAATATTAATTACATGCTCTATGTCGTCCCTACGGGACTCTGTATTGATTTGGTTATTTCAATTCTATAAATATTTTGTCCCTGACGGGACAGCACAAAAAAGAGCGTTGCTAATTGTAGAGCGATCCGTCAGGGGACGGACAGGGACGGTGTTTCGCTCTCTGTACAAAGTAAATAGAACATCATAAATGATGTTTCTATGGAACAGCTGAGCATTAATCATTATAAGGGTTGGATATTAATAACAAACTCTATGTCGTCCCTACGGGACTCTATATTGATTTGATTAATTCAATTCTATAAATATTTTGTCCCTAACGGGACATCACAAAAAAGAACATCGCGATTTGTAGAGCGATCCTTCAGGGGACGGACACAAACGGTGTTTCGCTCTTTATACAAATTAAAATGAACATCATAAATGATGTTCCTACCTGTTCATCTATGCAGTTATTCTCCTCAACTCAGTCTTTAACGCTTTTTTTATTTCTTCATCGTAACCCGAATGACCGGCAATAACAACATTCAATTTTGAATTATTCAATTTGGACTGAAGTCTGAACGCCTGCACCGGGGGACAAATAAAATCAAATCTGCCTTGAACGATTGAAGTCTTAATATTCTTTATTTTATTAATATTCTTAATAATATAATCCTCGGGCAGGAAACAATTATTTCTTATATAGTGTGCCTCGAGTATCGCAAGAGACCTGTATGAAAATGTATGAATTATCTCTGCGGGATCGGCAATCTTATTGATGGTATAAAACGACATTTCATAATATGCCCATTCATAGGCAAATTTTTCGCTGACCTGTTTATCGCGGGACAACATTTTTTTCAAGTAGTAATCAGCAGGTCTTTCACCTTTCTTCACCAGTTTTGCAAACCTGTCCCACACATCCGGGAAGAATTCTTTGATGCCCCCGCCGATATAATAGTCGATGCTGTACTTATTAGCCAGGAAAATACCTCTTAATATCAGACCAAGTACGCGCCCGGGATTATGAATGGCATAAACGAGGGCAAGTGTACTTCCCCAGGAACCGCCGAAGATATAAACTTTATTGAAATTCAAATAGTCCAGAATCTTATCAATATCCTCAACAAGTTTCTGCGTGGTATTATTCCTTATCGAGCCGAAAGGTTTACTTCTTGAGGACCCTCTCTGGTCGAAGAAAATGACATTATATCTTTTTTTATCAAAAAATTGTTTATCCTTATCTGAGAATCCCGCACCCGGTCCCCCGTGAAGATATAAAACGGGAATGCCTTTCGGATTGCCGTACAATTCAAAATACAATTTGTGTCCATCGGAAACATCAATATATCCTGTCTTATAAGATTGAACCTTTTTACTAGTTACCATTTTGTCCTCATTTTTAGAATTTCGTAATAAACCGGAAGAAAATTGTTTTAAGCATCTAAAATAATATTATTGCAAGTATTTCAAATAGTTCTAATATCCTGAATCTTACAACTAATTCTAATTCCTAATTCCAAATTTCTAATTTCTAATTTAAAATCACTCAACGAGCACCCCTTTTATCTTTTCTCAAAAATCCATAATTTTCTTCCGGGTGAATACTTAGATGCCTGGGGAGATGTTTAAATTAAGTTTTTATAAGAGCCTCCCGATACCACAGGATGATCAACTTAAAGTAAGTGTGACAATTTCTTTAATACGTTGAAAGTATACAGCGAAAGGAAGTTTTTGCAGTATGAGTAACAGATATGGATAAGGAATTAAGCATTTAATTTAGAAAAGGAGTTATATTATGAATAATAACACTGACTCCAGGACGGGGAAAAAAAGAAAATTTCCCAAACTCCTGCTCATACTGACATCCATATTTGCACTGTTGTACCTGGTATTTATAGCTGCCAATTTCATCCAGCCTGAGAATAATAATCCTTACGATCCTGAAAACATTATTGTGAATCTGGCATTCATCCTTTTTCTTATTGGATTTTATTTTTCCTGGAAGAATGAACTGATTGCCGGGATTATTTTCATTTTCTGGTGGTGCGTAATGTGGTACCTGGGACTATTCATAGCTGAACATGACAAAGGTGCCGGTGCAGTTATGGGCGTGCCGGTTTTCATTTTTGGAATTTTATTTATAGTCTCATGGTATAGAAAGAGAGTAAGATCAAACTCTTCCGTTTAATCAAATCCATCTAAACAGAAAGGACGTATATTCATGGAAAAAAAATACATTGTTCCGGCTTCAACTTTAATTGCAGGCATTTTAATCTGGGTAATCTTCCTGATAGTCTATTCTAAAGATGAGGTTACGCTCTTGTCAGAAGTATTACTGGGAGTGATTTCCGGCGGGCTGCTCCTGTTCTCTGCATTCCGCTGCCGGAAGGTTGGCGGACCAAAAGGCGGCAACATATTTCGCGCTTCCCTGCTTCTCATTATGGCGATACTAACTTACCGGCTGATTGGAATCAACGCTGCTGTTTTGCTGCTGGCAGCTTCCATTGCTGTGCTTTTCCTGGTACTTAAAAAATCTGAACTATCTAAGACAGCAGAAATCTAGTTTCCTGCTGGTTACCTGGATTTTTATTTTTACAGGTATAGATAAATTATCTATTTTTTTCTTGGAAAATTGGGAGGTACAACAAAATTAATTTGGATTAAATGAATGGGAGATATTAAGGTATCAGATGAAAAAATTAACTTTATTTTTTTCTTTAATAATAGTATGCACTTCCTTTGCTCAAAAAGTTTATTCAGTTCAATACAGCAGTCAGGCTGACGTAAAAGTATATGTTGTCGAATATGAGAACCAGGCCGATCTGAAAGTTTATAAGGTTAAGTATGAAAATCAGGCAGGGAAAAATGATGGGAAATGGTTTTTTACTGAATATGAAAACCAGGCGGATAAGAAGATTTATTTTGTTGAGTACGAAAGCCAGGCCGACTTAAAAATCTATTTTGTAAAATATGAAAACCAGTCAGGCTGGCAGAACCGAAGTAAAATTTATTTGATGTTTTAAATTAGTTAGCTGAATTTCAACAAATGACTACCGAATGGCGGCTAATTACAATTGAATGACAACCGAATGACTTCTACGCTTCGCCCCTTGCGCTATGCTCCTTTGCTAATTCTTTCAGATTGTCAATCCCCAAAATAAAAAACCCCGCTGACAAAAATGCCGCCGGGTTGATATCATTACCACTCAAGAAAGTTAATGCCGTCTTTTCATCTACATATAAAAAATAAAGCTTAGATTTGAAAAACTCAACAAGATTTATTAAGGATTAGCAAATAATATTATGCTATCTTATAATTCTGATCCTGAACAGTATAAGTAAAACATAAGTAGAATATTTCCCAGGTGTTCCACAAAAGAAACATTAAAAATCCCACCATAAAAAACTGTTCCACTCTATTTGATCCTTTATTATTAAAACAAAATTCTTTTTAGTTAATCCGTGTGCCTTGTTATTGATATTAAAAGCAAATATTTTTATATCTACACACGCGGGATATTTGCAGAATAGGGATTTTTTAAATTAAAATCTTTGCAATTAAGGTGAGACCACAGACGCTCTCGAGACGCAGGTTCATTTCAAAAACTGGTTTGATTATCGGCGGCACTTATGCATTCTTATCATCCCCGGGATTACTGCATGATTTATACGGATGGGTAGACCACCGCCTGCAGGATGATTATAAACAGGAACTTTATAAAAATTCTCCTATCGCACGATACTGGCTTTCGACTAAAACTAAAGATGTAAGCTGCCTGTCGTGTCATTCCGGTTCTGATATCTCCGGGTATAAACAGTATGATCACAAAGACACAATAGTAAAATGTCTTTTGTGTGCACAGGGATGCATTATAGGGAAAAATGAAAAGGGAAGATGCAGGGTAAGAATGAATGTAAACGGGAAACTGAAAAGTCTTGTTTACGGCCGGCCCATCGCAATACACACAGATCCGATTGAGAAAAAACCTTTCTATCATTTTCTTCCCGGGAGTGAAGCATATTCACTGGCAACTTCCGGGTGTCCGCTGAGCTGTCAGTTCTGCCAGAACTGGGAAATATCCCAGTCACAGCCGGAGGATATGCGCGCTGAATACATCCCTCCGGAAAAAATTGCATCCGCCGCACTATCACAGAAAGTTCCTACTGTTGCTTTTACTTATAATGAACCAACAGTGTTTATTGAATATTTAACCGATATCGCAAGGGCAGCAAAAAAGAAAAATATACGAAGTGTTCTGATCAGCTGCGGGTTCATGAATGAGGAACCTCTTAAAGAAATGTGCGGAGTCCTGGATGCGATCAAGATCGATCTGAAAGGTTTCAGCGAAGATTTTTATCATAAGGTTTGTTCGGCAGAGCTGAAACCCGTACTTCGGAGCATAAAGCAGGTCTCCAATAGTAAAGTACACCTGGAAATTGTAAATCTTGTTGTGCCGACTCTGAATGATTCAGATAAAATGCTGAATAATCTTACCGACTGGATAATAGGTGAAGTCGGTCCTGATGTGCCTGTTCACTTCACAAGGTTTCATCCAGATTACAAACTTCTTAATCTTCCACCGACACCTGTTGAAACCCTGGAGCACGCAAGAGAAACAGCGATGTCGAAAGGGATCCATTATGCTTATGTGGGTAATGTACCCGGCTCTCCCGGGAATAATACTTACTGTCCCGGCTGCGGGAAGATTGTAATAAAAAGATCGGGAATGTTCACCACAGAAATTCACTTAAAGAACGGTAAATGTGAATATTGCGGCCGTACGATAGCGGGGATCTGGATATAATTTAATATAAAAGATATAATTATGAAAAGAATTTTCTTCCTGCTATTATTCCTGCTGACATTAAGTTCATGCGAATCACAGACAATTACTCCAAAAAAAACCGGTGATGATTTAATCCGTCAGCCTGCGGTTGCGGGACAATTTTATCCTGTCGATTCTGCAAAACTGGCAAATCAAATAAAAGTCTTTTTAAAAAATGCTAAACCTCGCCGAGTTGAAAATGTAATCGCCCTTATCGTGCCTCATGCCGGATACATTTATTCGGGACAAATTGATGCGGACGCCTATAACCAGGTAAAAGGAAATAAATACGATTTAATTGTTATACTGGGCACAAATCATACAACTGCCGGATTTGAAGGTATCTCCGTCTATCCGGAAGGCGCATTTGCAACTCCTATCGGCAACATGGAAATTGATGATAAAACAGCCGGAGAGTTACTTAAAAAGGACAGCGATATTACTGCTGATCTGTCAGTACATAAAAAAGAACACTCTATTGAAGTGCAGATTCCCTTCCTTAAATATCTGTTTCCGCAGACAAAGATCCTTCCGGTTATTGTGGGGAAACCTGATATTGAAATGTGCACAAGGTTTGGTAAAGCGTTATCGGCTGTTTTAAAAGATAAAAAAGTGCTGGTTATTGCCAGTTCGGACCTTTCACATTATCCGGGTTTTGATGATGCAGTAAAAGTTGATAATAATACTCTAAAGACAATAGCCGGGTTAAATCCCGGTGAAATTGTTTCAGTGATGGAGAATCAATTGGACGGAAATATTCCCCAGCTTGTAACCTGCGGATGCGGGGAGGCACCAATTATTGCGGCTGTAATAACGGCAAAAGAACTGGGTGCCAATTATGCATCAATATTAAGTTACAGTAATTCCGGATACAATCCTGTAGGAACTCCTGACCGCGTAGTTGGATACGGGGCTGTGGTTATCGCGAAAGGAGAATCTTCTCCGGTAACTGATCCCGATACCCTGGTGACGGATAATTCATATACACTTACTTCTTCAGATAAGAAAACACTTTTGAATTATGCACGTGGGACTCTGGAACAGTACTTTACAGTTCAGTCGGTTCCTTTGCCGAGGAATATAAATTCTTTGTTGAAAATAAAGAGAGGTGCATTTGTTACGCTGAAGAAGCACGGGGAACTTCGGGGATGTATCGGGCATATGATTGAAGATACTCCACTTTGTACAACAGTCGGAGCAATGGCGCTTCAGGCTGCGTTCGAGGACCCGCGTTTTAGTCCCCTTACGCCGGAAGAATTGCCTGAGGTTGAAATCGAAATTTCTGTACTGACACCTTTTATCCGTATTAACAGTGCGGATGAAATTGTTATGGGACAGGATGGTGTGATTGTGAAAAAAGAGGGCAAGCAGGCTGTGTTTCTTCCGCAGGTTGCAACTGAGACGGGATGGGGCAAAGAAGAATTTTTAGATCAGCTTTGTTATAAAGCCGGTTTATCGGCAGGCGACTGGAAGGATGCAGAATTATTCAGCTTCCGGGCTGATGTTTTCAGTGAATCGGATTTTCATTAATAAAATGAAGATCCGCAGCACTGTTGTTTATCTTACTGCTGTAGGTTTTTTTTCAATTCTTGGACAGGTTGTTCTCCTCAGAGAACTGAATGTTGCCTTCTACGGAATCGAGCTCATTTACATTTTATCATTTGCATTCTGGCTGCTGGGTACAGGGATTGGTGCTGCTGCCGGCCGCCGGTCTTACATTCCCGGAGAAATGACCATTCATATATTCTTTCTTTTATCCGCAATTCTTTTAATCGCTGATATAGTATTTATCCGCGGGATCAGAAATTTATTTGGTGCTGTACAGGGCGGGTACCTTCCATTTTCAATTCAAATTACCGGGCTTTTGATTGCATTATTCCCGGCAGGACTGCTGGCCGGTTTACTATTCCAGTGGGCTGCAAAAAGATTTGTGGGATCCGGCGGCACATTAGCAAAAGCATATGCAATTGAAAGCGCAGGCGGTGTTCTTGGTGCTCTGGGTTCAACAGTCTTTCTGAATTTTGGCATAAATAATTTTTCATCGGCGGTTATATGCAGCCTGAGTTTTGTAATCATAGTGATTTATTACTCGTTTTATTCATCGAATAAAATAATGAAGTTTATATCGGCTGGTATAGCCGCAGCATTTCTGATTTTACTGGTGAATTCACATCAGTTTGATTTAAAGATGACTTCCTGGAACCATCCCTTTTTAATTGAATCTGCAGATACGCCATACAACCGTGTAACGATTACTTCACCTGAAAAACAGATCTGTTTATTTGAAGATGATGTCCTTTCCTATGAAACGGAGAGTATTTCAGCAGAGGAATTTGTCCAGATGTCGACTCTGCAGACAACAAATTTAAACAAAGTTCTCGTTCTGGGCGGCGGTTATGCAGGTATAATTTACGAGCTATTGAAGCTTCCGGTAAAAAGAATTCATTACATTGAAATAAACCGAAACCTGATCGATGTTCTTCAAAAACATTTGCCTGCAGGATTAAAGAATTCCTTACAGAATAAAAAATTAAATATAATATATGATGACCCAAGGAAGTTTCTTCAGCAGCCGCATTCATATGATATCATACTTGTCGGAATGCCGGAACCTATGTCAGCACAAACCAACAGATTCTATACAAAAGAATTTTTTGAGCAATGTGCTGATGTGCTGTCTGAAAATGGTATACTTGCATTTAAAATTCAATCCTCGGAAAATATCTGGACCGGACAGTTGACAAAAAGGAACGCCGGAATCTATAACGCGGTAAAGTCATCATTTGGAAAAGTAATCGTACTACCGGGTGTCGTTAATATTTTTATTGCTGCTAAATCGGGACTAAGTACCGATACAAAACTACTTATCAGTCGTTTCAATGAGAGGCATCCCGATACCAGGCTTATCTCCCCGCAGTACGTTAATTATATATATACTAACGATCGTTTTAAGGAAGTTCGTGACCTGATTTCCGGCAAATCTCAAAATGTCAATTCGGATTTTCACCCTGTCTGTTACAGCTATACAATATCGTTATGGATATCTAAATTCTTCCCCGGTTTTGCATTCCCTGAAAATCTTCTGCCGGCATCTGGTACAACAGGGGGATTAATAATGTTAATTATCATTATCGTTTTATTGAGCGGAATATTTTTACTTATAAAAAGATCTGTTTCATTAAAAAGATTTACACTAGTTTTGGCAGCCGGTTTCATAGGGATGATACTCGAAATTATTCTTATGCTTCTTTATCAGAATAATAACGGAATTTTATTCCGGGATATCGGTTTATTGATTATGGCATTTATGGCAGGTCTCTCCCTTGGCTCTTTCCTTGTCAGCAAATTATTTACGATGATGAAAAATACAGGCAATTTTCAAAATTGGCCGGGCAGTTCGCTCTTTGTCGGCCTGACTATTTTGATTCTTATGGTATATTTTTTAGTCAAAGCTGATTTAATGAACAGTCTGCTTATTATTTCTATTGCATTATTGCTTGACGGAACATTCGTTTCAGGCATTTTCGCTTTTGTAAGTCTGAGCAAGACAGCGGATCAGAAAATGGTTGTAACACGGTTGTATACTGCTGACTTAATAGGCGGATGCATCGGCTCATTAGCTGCAAGTTTGGTGCTTGTTCCGATTTATGGATTCTTCTTTTCGCTGATACTTTTAATGGTACTGTCTATCCTGTGCGTGATACCTATGATGCTGTGATTTTAGGAAGACAGCGTATTCGGTTGTCCCGATATTTAGGCTGAGTAATCCCGATTTGTCGGTTGTCTCGGTATCGGTTGTCTCGATGCATTCCTCACTATCGTTCGGACCACTCGACAACCGCTGAACTTTTCAACTATCTTTCGGAATAATCAGAAAACACTAGCGGTGCCTGAGTAGTCCATTTTCAGTTTTTATCAGGCTGGACGTATCGAAGGCAACGACATTCGAATAATTATCTCATATTTTCCTTCCGTGGTTACTCGCAATGCGGCTACCAGAAACTAGCTTTCAGTAACGCCCCCATTCCCTCCGATAGTTGCTTCTATCAATTATTATTTGCAAATTAAATTAGTAATTTTTCTCTCTACTTTGTGGGAGCAATGGGTAAAGAGTTTAATTTCTGATACATACGGGAAATAACGCCAGGATTACTCTCCCGAAGCAGTGTGTTTTAATATTATTTAGTATTTCACGGGGATGTGAGTATGAAAACTTTCCTTCAGTCTTTGCTTTTCGCCTGGCTAATTATACCACCTTGTTTTTCTCAGCTGCAATCACCGGAGGCTGCCACAACATACTGGGAGCTCTTTTATAGTCTTGATTTAACTGCAGCATCCGGGGGATCGGGAAATTTCGGTGTTGAATTCGATGGAACATATTTCTACACAACCCGCTGGGATTCAAACCTGATACATAAATATGATATCAACGGGAATCTTATTGAAGAATTTTCAATACCGTATGTATGGTGGATACATGACCTCGCATTTGATGGAACATACATGTACTGCGGTCAGTACCCGAATCAAATCTACCAGATGGATTTTAATACCAAGACTGTAGTTGGTGTGATCCAGAGTCCCGTGAATGTATTATTTATAGCCTATGATGGTATACAGGATGCATTCTGGTGCGGTGACGCGTACGATAACCCTACATTGGTGAGCAGGACAGGTGCAGTGCTTGCTTCATTTCCAACCGGTCTGCAGGCTCAGTACGGCGCTGCATTTGATAACCCGTATCTTTATATTTTTGACCAGGGACAGGTTCGGGCTCCCCGCAGATCATTTCTGAATGGAATACTGCAACCGGTCTGCCAACCGGTGAGTTTATAGACGTTACGGAAGATATTACAGGTACTACCGGAGTTGCAGGGGGATTGTTCTCTCCGGAGGGTCTTGGATATGGTCCCGTTGCAATAGGCGGTGTACTTATTGGTGATCCCGATATGTTATTTATCTATTCCAATCACTGGTACATTCCTCCATACTTTGAAATTTTTGATGATTTTATAGCAGGCCAGCCGACTGCATGTCAGAATCAATTATACTGGTCAACCTGGAATATGACACCGTGCGACCCGATTATGGATCCCGATATATCAGCAAACCAGTCCTTTAGTCCTCCAAATTCAGTTATGATCGTTGAGAATAACGATCTTGTCCAGCTTCATCAGCCCCTTACTTACGGGATATGGATTATTGAATTTGAGTATTATATACCGTCAGGGATGACTGGTCAGTTCGCTTTAATGGCTCAATTTCTCTGGGGTGATAAAATATGGGGTATGGAATGTTATTTTGACCAAGGAGGAGCCGGAAGAATATTCAAAGGCGATACACTCACTTTTACATGGACAGAAAATACCTGGCAGACAGTCAGGGTGCTTGTCGACATTGAAGACGACCAGGCAGTGATGACCCTTGATACCGGTACAATAGCATCCTGGCATTGGTCGAGAGGAGGAACCATACCTCTTAAGCTTGATGCAACCGAGTTCCGGGGCGGTGAGTATAGTGAGATGTATATTGATAATTACCATTTCGGCGATTATATACCTGTGGAATTAACATCGTTCCGGGCTGATGTGATGGATGGGGCTGTGCTTCTGAACTGGCAAACAGCAACGGAGACAAATAACAGGGGATTTGAGATTCAGAGTTCAGTCCGAGGGATTCCTTACGGAGAGATCGGAGGTCCGTCTCCTGCTGAATGGCAAAAAATTGGATTTCTAGCGGGATCCGGGTCAACCACTGAACCAAAATCTTATTTTTTCAAAGATGCTGATGTTGCGGACGGGGTATATAAATACCGCCTTAAGCAGATTGATTACGATGGTAGTTTTCACTATTCAGATGAAGTAAGTGTTGAGGTTAGTCTTCCGCCGGGATTTACTTTAAGTCAGAATTATCCTAACCCCTTCAATCCTGTAACTACTATAAAGTATAGAATCCCTTATTATGAGACAGTTACACTCAAAGTCTACGACATCCTGGGAAAAGAAATTGCAACACTGGTGAACGGGGAAAAACCGGCAGGGAGCTACTCCCTGAAATTCGATGGGAGCAGTCTGCCCAGCGGAGTGTATATTTATAAACTGACCTCAGGTAATTATATCGCAGCCAGAAAATTTGTACTTCTGAAATAATATTATGGCCCCACCGATTACATTCGGTTGATGAAGTTCCTGGCTAATCGTTCGGAACACTCCATAACCGTTGAACTTTCAACGCCCTTCAGAATTTATCAACAATTTCTGCGGTGCCTTAGTGTCCTGCCCTTGTTCACATCTGGCGGGACGTATCGAAGGCACCGATAAGAAACTACAGCCTACTTACTACAGGCAGGCAAACACGGATTATCCGCAGATTAACAAAGATGAATATTGTAGATTATGTGTGGTTTTATGTGTCGCCGCTCTGCGGCTGTACATCGATCGGATTGGATAAAATATTAATAAAAGATTCAGCCATAGAACTATCTTTCAGAATGATTCAAAAACTTTCCGCAGTGGCTGAACAGTCCCCGATTAGGTACTTAAGTGATAGACAGCCTGACGGGATTTATTTAAGATGCTGGTAACGGTTATCTCGATACGTTCCTCAATCACGTTCGGAACACTCGATAACCGCTGAACTTTTCAACTTCTTTTCGAAATATTCAGATAACTTCAACGGTGCCTGAGTAGTCCAATTTCAGTTTTTACCAGGCAGGACGTATCGAAGGCACCGGGTACAGAGTATCGAAGCTTATTCTCTTCCAGTTGTCGTGATATTTACACATGGTCATCCGATAGCTTTTCCCCACTTACTTCTTCATCCATTTTTTCCTAAATTATTCCTGTTATGGTTAACAATATATCTTTCTCGACGATCGACTTCCACGTTACCTGCGAGTGCAGCCAGGAATGTCCGTATTGCTGGGGACCCCAGGATATTGAGAATCCTGTACGCACTGCTTCATCCAAAAAAATAATTAAAAAGATAAAAGATATCGGGGCAAAACGTATAGTCTTCACGGGCGGAGATCCATTGAGCAGAAAAGATACGGGCAGACTGATCAGGTATGCAAAAGAATTAGGGCTTGAGGTGGCACTCTCGACAACGGGAGACAAATTATCCTCAGCTTTTCTGCGGAGGTACGCACCTTATATAGACCTCGTTTCTTTACCGGTTGATGGTTCAACAGAGGAAATAAGTTCTAAGACAAAAGAGCCAGGCCATTTAGCAGCCGTTCTGAAAGTCCTGAATAGATTGAAAAAATTTCCTCATATTGATGTCAAAATAGCCACTCCGGTTACAAAGCATAACATAAAAGATATTCCGAACATTTTAAGTCTTGCTGAGAATTATAAAGGGTGGACAAAAGCGCGTGTGTTCTACAATATTTTTCAGACGTTCCCACGTTCTTTAGGTAAAGTCGAGTGGGCAGAGCTTGTTGTGAGCAACCGGGAGTTTGCAAAGCTTAAAAGAAAACTTACAGGGAAAGAAATAATCAAAGTGAATTTTCTGAGTCATAAAACACTTGATAAGCTATACCTGATGATATTTCCAAATGGTAATCTTGTAATTCCCGTCGGTGAAAACTTTACAAGCTTCGGACAGTTTCTTAAAATCGAGAATATCTATGAAACGATTAGGAGGAGTAAGTTTGATTCAAGGAAACATTTGAGGCACAGCAGGGGGTACGTAGCAGGCAGTATGGAGTAAGTGGTAAAGAGTATGGAGTGGAGGTCATTCAAGGGTCATTAGTAGTCTATTAAGAAAAAAGTCAAGAGACAATAGAATTCCATCAGTAAAATGTTTACAATTTTACTTCTCTGCTTTTGGGCTCGCTTTCGGCTCTAATTGAAGAGCTGAGTATTACTTTTTAACAACAGATTTAATAATTTTTACTTTAATCGATTTACTTATGATTCTCTTTTTCGACTCGTCTATTAGAGCCTCTAATGGGCTACGTTAAATTTAAGAGAATATTGGGAAGAGTTAACCGTCATTTTGGCTTTCTTTTATTTGAAGCACAACGAATGATGAACTTCATTCCCAGAGAATATAAAATTATTTTTATAAGTTAAATTAATACTCAAATTCCACTAAAAGAGTCTAATTATGTTTTCTATTATTATGCGACTTTAAGTTCTGATTTTTTCCTCCAGTAATAGGGCTCATATTTTGACTTATTTTTCATTACAGCATAGACTGAAGTAGCAAGATATCTGGTGATTGTGTTCCTTGCATCTTTTTCTGAATATCCCAGAGAAAGCAAATATTCATAATATTCCCGGATATCATTTTTACCGCCCAATGCAGCTTGTGTAGCCATCTTAAAGATGCATTTTAATTTTCTTGAATAGCTTTTAGCTTTCTTGTTCTTACCCATCTTACCACTTGACCTCTTGTTTTTGGCTAATCCGCAATAACACCATAACCGATATTTATTCTTAAATCTGCTTGCATCTATGATTATTCCGTATGCTTTTACTGATAATATCTCCCCATATCCTGAAATCTGTTTTATGTTTTTTATTATCTGATTGCTTTTTATAGTCTGTGAAAACAGATCCTTAAATTTTTCCTGTTCTTCATTCAGCATTTTTAATACTGCTATCTGATGCTCAACTATAAAATTAATGGTCTTGTCTTTTTCATCATATTTATCCTTTTCTGTCTTCTTTAATCCGATAGCCCGGTAAATTGCTGTATGTTGATTCTTTACTCGTACCCTGGCTATAGCCAGATCATCATAAGCACTGACCAATTTTCTGATCCTGTAATTATTCTCGTTATCTGTATGATAAACTGCTTTTAATAATCCGGCCCTTAATAGTTGGCATAACTTACCCGCATCTATTTTATCTGTCTTTGGACCCTCTTCCAATAATCGATTCCTGGATGGGTTACATATTATTATTTTATCAACACTGTCCTTTAACTCAACATATAACCATTGAGCCCCTGTGGTTTCCTCTATAGTTAAAATCTTGCTTCCTTTTAGCTCATTAAGATATGCTCTGATTGATTTAATATTAGAAGCAACATCAATTACAATAGGTTTGATACTGTTTGATTTCATCCTGGCTATTGATGCTCCTTCTATTGACCAGTCAATGGCTATATAATAATCATAGAGCTCTGTCTGCTGATTATTGTCTGTTTTAGATTTTTTGTTTATGTTCATCTGGGTCTCCTTTCTAATTTGATGTTCATTTTTACTATCTAATAGATACTCATCTAAAATAAGATAGTTAACACTTTTAGAAAGCGAGACCCTTCTTAATTTACCGTCATTAGTAGTCGTTTATAGTCAGTGAATTAATTGACTGCTTAAATTAATTTTATAGAGTTTATCATTCGTCATTAAGGGTTTAAGGAGGTAATTATGAATCTGGATGAACTACGTGTATATCAGTTGTCCATGGATATTGCTGAAAAAATTTGGGAAAAAAGTTTATAGCTGGAATTATTTTGAAAAAGACACTGTGGGAAAACAACTTGTTAAGGTCATTGATTCTGTTGCAGCTAATCTAAGTGAAGGATTTGGAAGATATTTTTATAAAGAAAACAAACAATTTTGTTACTATTCAAGAGGGTCACTATTTGAAACAAAAACCTGAATCAGAAAAGCGTTCAATAGAAATCTATTGCTGGAAGAAGATTATCTGACAATTATTAATGAACTGGAATTAATTGGCGTAATACTCAATAATTATATAAATACCATTGGAAAGTCATCAGCGTATAAAGAATGAACATTTAATGACTACAAATGACAATTACTGACTATAAATGATTAATGACCATTTTCACATTTATAGCACAGCAAAAACCTTTCCGGGGAGCTGCTTTACCATTCCTTTAAATTCAAGTGATAAAAGATAAACCAGACATTCCGATGTATTCATTTGAGTAAGCGATGCTATTTTATCAATCTGCAGGGGCTCGGTGGAGATTGTAGCTATTATTTTTTCCTCAAAAAGATTTAACCCCTCAATTTTCTTAGGGATGTTTTTACCGAGTATTGGTTTTAATTTAAGTTCCAAGTTCAACGAGTACATCTTCAGCGGAACGGATTAACTTTGCCTCTCCTTTTTGTATTAAAAGATCGGTACCTTCTGACTGTCGTACTCCCAGATTCCCGGGGACTGCAAATACCTCCTTGCCCTGATCCAGTGCGAAGGATGCCGTCTGCATTGCACCGCCTTTAATTCCTGTTTCAATCACAACAGTTCCAAGACTTAAACCTGAAATGATCCGGTTCCTTTTAGGGAAGTTTTGAGCATCGGGCTGGGTTCCCGGAGGATATTCTGAGATTATCAGTCCTTTCTCAGATATTTCCTGGAACAGCTTTTTATTTTCAGGTGGATAAATAACATCGAGACCTGAACCGATAATTGCTACTGTTCTTCCGTTTTCTTTTAATGTAGTGATGTGGGCAATTGAATCGATACCCCGGGCCATACCGCTGACAATAGTAATTCCCTCATGGACGAGTTCTGAAGTTAATCGCTCGGTCTGAACCTTCCCATAATTTGTAGGCTGACGCGTTCCAACGACGGAAACAGAATAAATATCATTTTCCTCATGAGTTCCAATAGTATAGAGAATTATGGGCGGGTCGTAAATTTTTTTCAGAACTGATGGATATTCTTCATCCCAGACGGTGACAACTGATGCGTTTAATCTAACCAATTTTTCCTGTTCGACCTCAACAATATTCCTGAATTCATTGTACTGGGCGCTTATTCCCTGGATTCTTTTTGCGAGGTTTAAGCTGATACCTTCAGCTTCTGTCAGGGATTTAAAATCAGCAGATAAGACTCTATCCGTAGATCTGAATCTCGCCAGAAGATTTCTGAATTTCCCTGGACCGATCCCCTCCACTTCCAACAGGAGTCTTAACTCAGTTAATTTTTCTAAACTAAGTCTGGTCAACTTTCAAAATGATTTTTAAGAAGTACTGATTTCGATTTTATCAACTACAGCGACGATCATAGAATGAACAGGAGCCTTTCTATGTCCCAGTATCTGGGCTGCTGCCGCTCCCTCCTGGACAACAAGGACAGTATCGCCTATGCCGGCATCAACTGTATCAATGGCGACCACATCTTTTTTGCCGAGAAAATTTCCTGAAAGATCAATCGGATGAATTGTTAAAAGTTTATGCCCCACGAGGTACGAATTTTTCTGAGTGGCAACTATATTCCCCTTAACTTTTGCCAGTATCACTCTTTACTTCCTGTCCTTCCTTGTTTTTACTTCTGAATAAAATAGCTGCAGGGAAAACAAAAATATAAGTAATGATGAGAACGATCGGGGAAAAAACCAGTGAAGCCGTACTATCCCATTTACCGACACTCATTAAATAATATCCCAATATTAACAGGAGAAAGCCCAGATAAAAAAAGAAATAATTCTTGTTCTCCCAGTAAATCTTAAAAGGTGAGACAAAAGTCTTTTTCGAAGACTTAACATTTCTTTTTCTAACTGTCTTTGCCATTACCAAAACTCCGTTAAATAAAATTACAATAAAGCCCGGTGATGGGGGTACCACCGGGCCCGACTCGTTTACCATCAAAGGGCAGGGGAGGACCCTTTGAAAGAGTCAATCAAATATAATTTTGATCAATCAATATTTCAAGCAACAATTATTTACTTATCTGATAAACAATTTTTCTAATCGTATCGAACTGTAAGTATGGGTATTCTTCGCGTATAGAATCTATTGCATCTCCGGCGCTGACCTTACTTGCTCTCAATTGTTTAAATTTCTTTCTGATCTGATAATCACGGACGGATTTTTCATCGATTAAACCCTGAGAACTGAGAAGCTCATAGATATCATCACTTATTAAATCAGATAAGGGATTATCTATTTTTGCTTTAATGGTTTTCATCGCTGCCTTCCTTTCTTTATTAGTGAATGCTTTTTACATAAAAAATAGTATCAATCCTGATTATACACTTTCTCCTTTCATAAAAGTTCCACTATTAAAACAAAAAACCGACCAGAGGCAATCCCTAAATCGGCATTAATTTGCTACTCTGGTAAAACAAAATTAAGTAAATTCTACACTGTAGCAAATCGCTTATATTACAAATCCAAATAAAGTTTGATGTAAATATTGAAATATTGATAATAAATGTCAAGAATTAAATGATAAAGAAAGAATAAAAAGTTTGCAGGGTTAAAGTGCAGGATGAGGGCATAACCGGGAATAGAAAAAGAATAGGGGTGTAATGATAATAATGTTGCGATAAGAGAAAAGAAAATGTTAAATTTGAATTTAATTAACAAAGAGATATAGGAAACCAAAGTGGCCGAATACAAGGGTTTAGATATATTAGATTATTTTATTCTTTTAATTAAATGGAAAAAAAGGTTGCTGATAACCTTTTTCTTGAGTTTAATATCGGCATATATTTTTATTTATTTTTTTATTCCGGAAAAATTCGAATCGGAAGCTTTATTAGTAAGTGCAGATAATGAAACATTCTCACCATTAGGTGCTCTTAGTAAATCACTTTCAGGTTCTCCCTTTGCTGCAATAGGTTTGGGAGAGCTCTCAAGTTCAGACAAATATGATCTTTTTAATACTATTATTTATAGTAGGAGTAATTTAGATGAAATGATTAGTGCTTTTAATTTGGAGAAAGAATATAAGAATGACCAGCTGGAGCAGGTAAGAAAAACTCTGGAAGAGAATATTCAGACCGAAATTAATGACAACAATGCTTTCAGAATTAGTGTCAGTGCGAGTTCACCAAAAAAAGCTGCCAATATGACCAATTATCTTGTTGAAAAGGTGAATAAATCAGTAATAGACCTAAATATAACGAAATCTAAAAATAATCGTAATTTCCTGCAGGCAAGATATAATGAAATAAATTACGATCTGGCTCTAGTTGAAGATTCTTTAAAGGATTTCCAGAAGAGAAATAATTTTTATGAAGCGGAAGATCAATTAAAAGCTGTCATTGAGGCCTATATGAATTTAGAATCAACACTTACAACAAAACAGATTGAACTTTCTATTGTAAAAGAAATTGCAGGGGAAAAAAGTATACAGGCTAGTAATCTAGAAACCACAGTAAATGAATTTCAAAAAAAACTCAACTCAATTAAAAATAATAATAAGGATTTTTTGTCATTAAATAAGCTGCCTGAGAATGCAATGACATTTTTGAGACTCAAACGGCAAATAGAAATTTATAATTCAATTTTAGAGTTTGTGGTTCCCTTATACGAGCAAGCAAAATTTGAAGAAGTAAAAAATGTACCAGTACTTCAAGTAATCGATTATGGTGTCCCGCCCGAAAAAAAATCCTATCCACCACGTATCTTATTTTCTTTACTAATATCTGTTTTTATAGTTTCTCTTCTATATTCCATATTGATTATTATAGAAATCTTTTCGAAAACACAGAATACTAAATTAGTATTCATCAAACAAAATTTATTTAAACTCAAAAAATAATGTCAGGCAGTGTGGTTTTATTAAATAATAATTACCTGAAAAATATCGGCATGACCTTTTTCATTATTATTTTGTCTGCTGTTCTGCTTTTTGCCTATATAGTCTTTGGTTACAAAATACCACTGATCATTGGCATATCATTGGTTCCCCTATTATTTATAATGAGTTTGAATTACTGGCTCACTTTTTCGCTATTATTATTAAGCATTTTTATTAAATTTGATTATGCCTGGTATACCACAGGAGTGTGGTTTTCATTCGTCTTTATATTTTCGTACTTCCTCACGCACCAAAAAATATTAAAACGCGATTATAAAATTCCATTAACTTTTCCAATTATTTTTTATATTTTATCTATTTTACCCTCATATTTTGTATCTATTAGGCCTTTGTTTAGTATATACCTGTCATATAATCTTGTGGCCATCATTTCCATAGCATATATACTTTCTTCTTCGTTTACTAATGAAAGAATTATTTATGCAGCTAAACTTTATTTCTTGTATTTAATAATAAATGGATTTCAAGTAATCTATCAGGGAATTACAACCGGGGACAGAGCTTTTGGGTTAGCTGGTGTTATGTTTGTTGATTATGTAGGAATCGGAATCGTCATTACTGTTATATTTATAATATTTAACAAAAATACTTTTTTACGTATAGTATCAGGGTTATTATTATTCTTTTTACTTATCTCATCATTATTAACCCAAACAAGAAATTCTTGGGTTGCGATAGCACTTGCCCTGTTTTCGCTTCTACTATTTCTTATTAAAAGAGCTAAATTCTTTAATTTAAATCGAAAATTACTCATACTAACTTTAATAATTTTAATTAGTGTAATTTCAAGTGGGTATCTTCTGGTTGAAAAGATTAATCCTGCTGTTGCCACCAGAACTGAAGAGACAACAGAATTCAAAAATTCCATAAGTGAAACGGGAAAAGTTGAGAATACTTTGGTCACGCGATTGTTTATTTGGGATACAGCGTTCAATATGATCCAGAAAAAACCAATATTGGGCATTGGAGCATACTCATTTCCGATTACATCTAAATACTATTATACTATCCCAAAGATTTTATATAAGAAATATGTGAAAGGTAGAACCCCACACATTACTTTTCTTGCTGTTTTAGTTGAAACAGGAATAGTAGGTCTAATTGGATTTTTATTTTTTATAATCTCGGTTCTCAGAATAAATTTTAAAACTATCAACCTTTCCTCTTTAAGGAATGATCAAATGATAACCTTGAGTTTATTTTGGTCGCTGATATACATATTTATTTCAATGTTTATGACTGATGCATGGATATGGGGACAAGGGGCGATCTTATTTGGAATAATCTTGGGTTTAAATCTTGCGAATAGAAGGATTCTTTTATCTAATTTGGTAAAGGAAAAACCGGTCTAGATGACTACAGATAAGAGAAATTCAATTTGGTTGGCAATTCAATTTTTTTCAACAATTATAGTCTCCTTTATTACCCTTAAATTAAACCTGACACACTATGGGGAAGAACTATTTGGAGCCTGGATTTTGATAAGTTCATTGTGGGGGTTTAGTGCCGTGCTTGATTTTGGAATGGGTACATCAATAGTTCGATTTGTTGCCAGATTAAAAGATGAGGAAGACAATAAGATAAACATACTTCTGTCTTCCACCTTTATCATATATATAATTTTAGGATTTTTGATATTCTTTTTAATGTATGGTATTGCTGAAAGCTTTTATTTTAGTAATAATAACGTTGTACCTTTAAAATTCTATTCGATTTTAAGGGTTTCCTTTTTCTTTCTTGGCATTGGATTTTATGTACGATATATATCGCTTTTTTTTAAATCCTTTGTTGAAGGTATGAGCGATTTTGTTCTCTCAAGTAAAATATTAATTATGGGTAATATTATACTTTTAGCCGGGGTCATTATTATTACAATTTTTCATTTATCCCTTATAGTTCTTGCGCTCGTTTATATACTATTTTCAATTGTATTATTAAGTTCTTTTTGGTTTTTTTTTCAAAGAAGATACAAGAAATATTTTATTAGTTGGAAGAATTTTAACATTGTGGAAATTAAAAAAATATTTCTTTTTAGTATTTCGGTTCAGGGGATGTCAATTTTTGGTTCTTTTATAGATCCTTTAATAAAATACATCCTTGGCAATTTTTATGCTTTAAATACCGTTTCTTTCTATGAAATTGCAAGAAGGTTTGCATCTGCAATTTCGGGATTATTCAATACGACATTCAGAACAATTCTTCCGAAAGCAAGCAAGTTACATTCAGATGTTGAATACAAAAACTTCATTATGAAAGATTGTGTTAATTTATCCCAATTGGGTGCAACATATTCAGTTGTAATTTTTGGTGTTGGATCTATTTTTCTATCATCTTTAATAAAGATATGGTTTCATTTTGATCAAGCTGTAATAATCTATTTGATTCTTTCTCTACCAGAATCATTAAATAATTTTGGGTACTCTATTTATAATTTTTTAATAGGAATTGGTAAAGCTTCAATATTAATGAAAATCCAAATGTTGAATTTAGCAACTATCTCTGCCACTTTAATTTCAGGATATTATATTCTAGGCGCACAGCTTGGACTGCTTGGATATTTCCTCTCTATTTTAGCAGCAATTGTAATCATGCTAATTTCTATTAAGAAAATAACCCATATATCGATCAGATTATTTCTATTAAAATCAAAATTTATAAAATTGATTTATTTTGATTTATTTCTTTTAATATCTGTAATAATAATTAACTATAAATTATTAAACATATTTATTGTATTAACATTGCTGAGTTTTATCTCTTTTTTCATTTATTTTAAGGAAATCATTAAATATTCAAAAAACCTAAGAATTTCTTTCGTTAAATAGCTTTAATATGGCTTTAAACCGAGGGGTAAAATGTTAAAAGCGATTAGTTTAGATAGAATAAAAGAAGAATTAAATATTTTTAATGAAGTGTTATTCTCTCACGGTTCGAAAATATTTCGGAAATTTTTATAAAATGATAGATTCAAATTCAGGTTAAATATCGCGAGATGATGTGATTTTTTTAAAGAGAAATGGATGTAAGTTTATATAAGTGAATGGTACTATGATTGTATCTGCTATTATATCGACATATAACTCTGCAAAATTTATTGCATATAGAATAGAAAACCTTTTAAATCAAACTCTTTCTAAAAATTTAGAAATTATAGTTGTCATAAGCGGGTCAACTCAAAATGAAAAGGAGATAATAGATAAATATCTAAAGAATCATCACAACATAAAAATAATAGTTACAACAGAAAGAGAAAGTATTTATAAAGCTTGGAATAGGGGAATAAAAATATCAACAGGAAAATATATTACTAATGCAAATACCGATGACGTCCTTAAAGAAGATGCTCTGGAAATTTTAACTAAAGAATTAGATGATAATCCACAAATTGCAATGGTTTTTGCAAGCCAGTACTTAACGAATATGCCCTTTGCAAATTTTCAAAAAAAATTTCCTGAAAAATTTAATAGACCCAACTATTCAAGATTAAAATTTTTATCCAAATATTTAGTGGGTCCACAACCAATGTGGAGAAGTTCATTACATTTTAATGATAATATCTGGTTCGATGAGAGCCTGGAAGTATGTGGAGATAATGACTTTGCATGCAGAATAATGGAAAAATATAATATAAAAAAAGTCGAAGGTATTTTGGGTATTTATTTTAAACCAGATGATCTTAGCAATAAGGAATTTCAAAAAAGAGAATTGACCTTAAAAGAAAGTAACTCTGTCAGAGATAAGTATTCAAGAAGATTCATTTCATCATTAAATAATTCTCAAAAATTTAAAATAGAAATTTTAATTATTGTCTATAAAGTTATACCTAGGGTAATTTTTAAAGTTCTAAATTATATAATGAAAAAATTGTTGCCCAAATGGGAATTGATTGAGAGAGAATATATATTCTATTTGGCTTCATTATTGGCTGAAAAAGAAAATTCAATTTCAAGAGCTATTGCTTATTGTAAACCTTTCCTAGAGGATAAAAATGCAGTCTTAATGCATTTGCAATATTTGAATTTGACATCCTCACAAACCTATCCCAAATAAAAGAAATGAAAAAGAAAGCAATCATAATCGCACCGTTCTGGAATGATCCAGAACATATTGGGATGTACAGAGTTCAAAGATTTTTTAATTGGTTAGCCGAAGAAGGATATGAAATTATAATTATAAGTGTTGGAGACACAAATATTATAAATAGTTACAAATGGGGGAAAGAAATAATAATTAAAGATCCGTTAAAAATTTATCGAAGGAAAATATCACTTGAAAGGAAAACTGTCCAAGTAAGAAAAGGGAATAAATACCGAAGATTTTTTGCCTATTTTTTATTAATACCAGATCCATTAATTTTTTGGGTTCTGAAAGTATTTAGAGACAAATCAATTCTTTCTATGATAAAAGATGCTCGGGTAATAATATCATCTAGTCCTCCTGAATCAGCCCATGTATTAGCCTTTAAAATAAGCAATTTAACAGGGGCTAAATTAATAATAGATCTGCGAGATGGTTGGTTGGATGAACCTTTAAAGAATGTATTAAAGATTTATCTGAGAAGGTTTATTGAAAAATCTCTTGAAAAGAAGATTTTAATTAAAGCAGACACCATCTTTGTCACAAGCAAAAATTGGAAAAAATTACTACAAAATAGAATAGTTGAATTACAGGACAAAATATCTGTTTTATCGAATGGATATCCACTTCAGTCTAAAGCAAATTCTTCACAAAAATATAGAATTCATAAACAAATTCTTCTTTTACACGCAGGAAGATTTAAAGCTGGAAGAAATACACATGATATTTCATTAATTATACGACCATTATCTTCTCTTTTAAATTATATCCAGTTGAGGGGAGAATACTTTTTTTGGGAGATTTAGAGAAGGAGGAGATTGAGGTTATAAATTTATGGAAAGACAAATTTATAATCCATAAGTGGGAACTAGATTATCAAAGAGGAATAAGTAGAGATGAAATGTTTAGCTTATTGCAAATAGCTGATGGATTATTATTATTATCGGCATCAGAAGCTCCTATACCTAGCAAATTATTTGAATACATTCCCACAATGAAACCAATTCTTGCAATAACATCTTGTGATAGCGCAGTATGGGAATTAGGAAATCAAATTCCTCAAATGTCATTAGTCAATCAAAATGATTTGAATGGGGAAAAATCAATTGAATCTTTAAAAGCATTTATTAAAAAAATCGAATCAGGAAATTATGAAAGTAAAATTCCCGATGAATTTACTGACATAGCTCTGAGAAAAATATTTTTCAGTCATATTTAATTAAAAATATATTCGAAAATGCAAGAAAAAATTCAAGTCGCAGGAATAGTTGTAATCTATAATCCAGTTGAAGAAGAAATTAATAATATTGGTAGTTACATATCTAATTTAGACAGATTATATATTATTGATAACTCAGAAAAAATTCATAAAATAGATTATGAAAAATTCACCTCAACAAAAGTGGAATATTTTTTCTGTGGAGAAAATCTTGGAATAGCCGCTGCTTTAAATAAAGGCATTGATAAAGCGATAAAAGATCATTTTAAGTATTGTATTTTGTTCGATCAAGATACATATGCCGAAGCGAATTTGATACCAGTCATATTAAAGTATATAATGTTAAATCAAACCGGGGACATAGGAATCTATGCCTCTATCCCTGAATATAATTCCATCTTATCGAAAAAAGTAAAGAATTCCGAAAAGATAAATTTTGCAATAACTTCCGGCAGTCTGATATCGCTTGATATTTTTCAGAAAGTCGGAGCATTTTTGGATAAATTATTTATAGACTATATCGATTTTGAATATTGTTTAAGGTTGAAGAAAAATGGTTATAAAATAGTTCAACTTAAGGATGTATTTATTCAGCATAATTTGGGTAAAATAGTAGGACGAAAAAGTTCTTATTTAAAAGAATATTCGTTACTCATCATTCACCAGAAAGATATTACTACAGAACCAGGAATCGCTTTTACGTATACCAAAATTACTTTTTATATTCCCCATCTTTTGTTGTAAAGGATCTTGTAGTATTTATTAATGAACTGGTCAAAATAATTTTCTATGAAAAAGAAAAGGTCAAAAAATTTAGGATGATCATTTTTGGTTTTTACCATTTTATTACTAATCACTATGGAAAATATTCCAGTTAAACCAGATGAAAATTGAAGTATCAATAATAATAGTTAGTTTTAATAATCCATTTATATTAAAACAAACAATCGTCTCCATAAAGGACAAAATTGATGTGCCATCATATGAGATAATTGTAGTAGATAATGCCTCCGTAGAAGGCAATGTCAGAATGATTAAAGATGACTTATCGGATGTAATTTTGATAGAAAATCCGACGAATTCCGGATTTGGTTATGCTTGTAATCTTGGAGCAAAGAATGCCAGCGGAGAATACTTGTTATTTGTTAATAGTGATATCGTACTAAACGGAAACCCTATTCCTGAGATGATTAATATTTTCAATAGATTCTCTGATGTCGGCGTGGTTGGGTGTCAATTACTTAATCCTGATGGTTCTTTGCAACCCTCACATTTTCGATTTCCAGGACTATTAATGCGATTTCTTCAATTAAGCAAAATTAAATATTTAATACTGAAGTTATTACCTTCTGCCCGGTTTAAAAGGGATAAAATATATGAAGTTGATTTTGTCTCAGGAGCATTCCTGATGATTAAAAGTGAGCTGTTTTTCAAATTAGGTGGTTTTGATAAGAGGTATTTTATGTACCTCGAAGACGCGGATTTATGTTATCAGGCACGGAAATCGGGTAAAATAAATTACGGATTAAATACTAATGTTATAACTCATTTAAATGAAAATTATGAAGATGTTGAAAATCCATTTGTATTTAAACATTTAAATAAAAGTCAACTGCTTTTTTATAAGAAAAATTATTCTAAAGGTAGAAAAAGACTATTAATAATTATGACTTGCATTTTTTATTGGATAAGAATAGTGGAACTTCGAATGAAAAGAAATTCGGGAAATGAGATTGAGCAGTTAAAAGAAGTCATTTCCTTTTATAAAAATGGTTAATTGTTGTAATTTTGTACCTAAATAAAATATTTGTTCTTTATTATGACTTTAATATTTGAAATAGTATTGATTACAGCTCTTTTACTCCTATTTCATACATATATTTTTTATCCTACAATATTAATTATTTCATCAAATTTTAAAAGAGTAAAATTCTCAAACAAAATCAACGTTTACCCTAATATTTCCATTCTTATCTCAGCCTTCAACGAAGAACTTATTATTGAAAAAACTCATAAGAAACCTTCTCAATTCCGAATATGATAAGGATAAAATGGAAATTATTATCGGATCTGATAAATCACAGGATCAGACAGATGTGATTCTGAAAAAATTATCCCTGGAGTTTAACAACATCAGATTCTTTTCTTTTCCTGTTCGGAGAGGTAAATCGGCTGTGTTGAATGATCTGGTTAATAAATCATCAAACGATATTTTTGGTTTTTACAGATGCGAACACTTTTATCCATCCCGATGCAATTAAAAAACTTGTAAAACACTATGAGGATGATACCATTGGGGGAGTCTGCGGGAGATTGGTTTTGGTAGATGATCAAAAAAATCCGGCTTCCGGGTATGAGGAAAAAAATTATTGGGATCTGGAAAGTAAATTGAAAAAACTGGAGGGTAATTCCGGAATATTGATTGGAGCAAACGGCGGGATCTATAGTATTAGAAGGAACCTGTTTGAAAACATACCTACAAATTATCCGGTAATGGATGACTTTTTCATATCGATGAAAGTGCTGGAACAGAGAAAGAAAATGGTTTATGAAAACGATGCAATTGCTGAAGAAGGGATAGCACCTTCAGTGAAAGCTGAGTTCAGAAGAAAAATAAGAAATAATGCTATAATGATGTCTACACTCAAAGCTCTTAAAAATTTGCTTAAACCATCTTATGGATTGGTTGCTTTTGCATTCTGGTCTCATAAAGTTATACGCTGGTTTTCCCCGGTCTTACTGCTTATTATTTTAATTACAAACATATTACTGTTTCAGGTTTCTTTATTTTTTGAAATGTTATTTTATATTCAGATTTGTTTCTATGTTGTTTCCTTATTGGGTTATTTATTCAGATCGAAATCATATTACCCTAAGTTTTTGGTGATGCCATTTTATTTTACAATGACTAATATTGCAATGTTCATCGGATTGTTTAAATTTTTAATAGGAACACAAACTTCATTCTGGCAGTCAACACCAAGGAAATGACTAAATCTATCGAAAAAATAATTGTTCTCCTTACTGATTTCCTTACCATAAACCTGGCGTTTGTTATATTCTTTAAGCTGAGGGTTGAGTCGGGGTGGTTCAGACTGCTTATTACTCCCGAATTTTTCATTCCGCTGTTCATAATATATTTCTACTGGTTGATAATTTTTATGTTCATTGGAATGTACCGTACCTGGTTCGCAGCTTCACGATTTGACGAAATATCCACTTTGTTTAAAGCTTCCTTCTTTGGAATTTTTATTCTCTTTATTATCATCTTTGTGGATGATTACCTCCATGGTGTTGCATCTGCTAACAGGATTCTGATATTTATTTATTGGGGACTATTCCTTGTACTTGTCGGCGGCGGCAGATTAGTGATCAGAAGTGTCCAGCGGAATCTCCTGATAAAAGGCATAGGGAGAAAGAACACTCTGATTATAGGCTATAATAAAAAGGCAGTTGAGGTTGGTCAGCAGTTGCAAGAACATAAGGCTCTGGGATTGGATGCTGTAGGATTTGTCGCAGTGAAGGAGGAAAATGTTGGTAAGCAGGAAAACGGGGTTTTTGTAATCGATTCCATAAAGAACATTGAACAATTAATTGATGAAAGAAATATAAAGGAAGTAATCATTGCGCTTGAAAGAGAAAATAATGATGTACTCGTTGAAATTATCGGTAAATGTGAACCCAAAAATGTCGGTTTGAAAATAGTTCCCGATCTTTATGAAATACTGAGCGGACAGGCAAGAACCTCCCAGATTTATGGTATACCGCTAATTGACATTATGCCTCAGCTTATGCCCGAATGGGAAAAAAGATTAAAAAGAGTTCTTGACGTTTTGATATCCTTTTTGATTCTTGCACTATCATTACCTGTTTCAATTATTTCGGCGATTGCAATAAAACTTGATAGTAAAGGTTCTGTCTTTTTTACCCAGGAAAGATGCGGGATGAATGGTGAAGTTTTCAGGATGATTAAGTTCCGGTCAATGTATACAGATGCAGAAGATCTGACAGGACCGGTATGGTCAATTAAGGATGATCCAAGAATAACCCGTATCGGTAAAATTATCAGAAAACTTCGTATTGATGAAATTCCGCAGATGGTCAATGTGCTGAAAGGTGAAATGAGTATAGTTGGTCCAAGACCGGAAAGACCTTTTTTTGTTGAAAAATTAGCAGAAGAAATACCTTATTATAAAAGGAGACTTAAGGTACGTCCGGGCATAACAGGCTGGGCTCAGGTAAAACATAAGTATGATGAGACGATTGAAGATGTAAAGGTTAAATTGAGATATGACCTCTTTTATATCGAAAATATGTCTCTGCGAATGGACTTTAAGATCATTTTCCGCACTATATTTGTTGTACTTTTTGGAAAGGGGCATTATTATTAGGTTATTGAAAAATAAAAAATTCCATCCGGTAATTTATTTATCAAAAAATAGTTATGTCTGAAAAAACTCTTATAATTACTCCTACATACAATGAACTGGATAACATCAGTAAATTAATACCTGATTTATTGGATAATTATGAGAATCTCGATGTCCTTGTTATAGATGATAATTCTCCGGACGGAACAGGAAACTTTGTGGAAGAACTTACAAGGACGACACCCAGACTGAAATTAATTAAGCGGGAAAAAAAGCTTGGGCTTGGTACAGCTTATCTTGCGGGCTTTAAATATGCACTTCAGCACAGCTATGATTATATATTTGAAATGGATTCCGATCATTCTCACGATCCCCGGGAAATTAAGAATTTTCTTGAAGCAGTTAAAAAATATGATCTGGTTCTTGGCAGCAGGTACGTGCGGGGAGTAAATGTTATCAACTGGCCGATGCGGAGACTTCTGTTGAGCTACTTTGCTAACAAATATACTAGGTTTATTACCGGATATGCCTGTTCAGGATGCGACCGGCGGTTTCAAATGCTTCAGAAGAAAAGTCCTCGAATCCATAAATCTTGACAAAATTAAATCTAATGGCTATGCCTTTCAGATTGAGATGACGTTCAAAGCGTGGAAAAAAGGATTTAAAGTAGGTGAAATACCTATCATATTCGTGGATCGGGTAAAAGGGACATCTAAAATGTCTAAAAAGATTGTCAGAGAAGCTATTTTTATGGTCTGGAAACTTAGAATAAGAAGTGCCCTTGGTATTCTTTAATGAGGCAAGAATTGGATCTTTCCCTAATCATCGTTAATTACAATGTAAAAGAATTCTTACAAAATCTCATCCATTCTATACACAAAGCTGCAGGAAACCTTAATTATGAAACTATCATTGTAGATAATGCATCATCTGACGGGAGTGTTGATTTCATCTCTGAAAAATTTCCTGAAGTAACCCTTATTTCCAATGATAAAAACCTTGGCTTTGGTAAAGCAAATAACCAGGCGTTACGGATTGCAGCGGGTAAATATATTCTTCTTATAAATCCTGATTCAATTGTAAGTGAAGATACATTTTCAAAAATGATATCTTTTTTTGAGAACCATCCTTCTGTCGGTTTAGCCGGATGCAAAATATTGAATCCTGACGGTACACTCCAGTTAGCATGCCGAAGGAGCTTTCCCGGACCCTGGACATCTTTCTGTAAAGTAACCGGATTAAGTAATCTTTTCCCCAGGTCAAAATTGTTTGCCAGGTACAACCTGACGTATAAGGATGAAAATGCATCCTATGAAGTTGATGCCATATCCGGATCTTTTATGATGATGAGAAGAGAGGTCTATGAAAAAACCGGCGGGTTCGATGAAGATTACTTTATGTACGGTGAAGACCTGGATTTGTGTTACCGTATACAGCAGGCAGGATATAAAGTTTATTACGTACACGAAACTCAAATCATACATTATAAGGGGGAAAGCACCAGACGCAGCAATATTGATGAGACCAGGTTTTTTTATGATGCAATGCACCTCTTTGTAAGAAAACATTTATCAAGCTCTCTTCTGGTTCAATTTATTCTTCGGACGGCAATTGGTATAAGAAAAATCCTGTCTTTTATAGGTAAAAGAAAATTGGTCTTCATTGCTGTAATACTGGATTTTATTTTTTATGATCTTTCCCTGATAATCTCAGAGGAAATCTATCAGTCGATCAGAACATGGCAGGGTTTTCCCCAGTTCAGCTTTCCTATTGTCTTCACAGTACCCGCCCTTTCGTACGTAATTGTAGCAGCCGTATCCGGAGTTTACAGAAGAGAGAGCCTGTCTATATTAAAAACCCTTGCTGCCGTATTTATAAGCTTTTTCATAGTATCATCGCTTACTTTTTTCTTCAAAGATTTTGCATACAGCAGGGCAATCGTAATAATCACCTATCTGCTGCTTTTCGTGATTCTCGTACTATGGAGAATAATTCTGAAATTAGGATTCAAAGTCGGCATAAACCGGGATTTATATCTGAACAGAAGAACACTGATTGTCGGAATAAATGAGGCAGCAATAAAAATTGCTGATACGCTGAAAACAAAGCAAATGGATTATCATACAATTGCAGGTTTAATCAGCCTTACGCCGAAGGATATAGGTAAAAAATTCGGAGGATGGGAAGTTGTAGGAAGCGTTGAAAATATCATTAAAGTTATCCGTGAAAATAGAATTGATGAAGTAATATTTTCACCTCAGGAACTTTCCTATTCCCGGATGATGTCGGTGGTATCAGCAAGTCAGAATGAGACTACCGAATTCAAAATTATAGGAAATAATCTGGATTTTCTTATCGGGAAAGCTTCAGTTTCTGTACTTGATGAAATCCCGTTGATCGAAATAAAATATAATATAACCAGTCCTGTAATGAAATTTTTCAAAGCCTTTTTTGATTATACGCTTGGCGTGTTTGTTTTGTTTTTAGTCTATCCTTTCATATATTTAACTGCGAAAGTTAGTTCCCGCAATTCTGAATTGAGAGATTTTATTTTGAATGTCCCATCTGTTTTTACAGGGAAAGTGAGTTTTGTAGGGCCTAAGGATTCTTCCGGGTATAAAGATCTTTATCTGGGGAAAAAAGGATTGACAGGATTGTGGTATATCGAAAATGTTGAGAAAAAGGATGAGGAGAAACTTGATATTCTATATGCAAAAAATCAGAATATCTGGTTTGACCTGGAAATTCTGGCTAAATCATTAAATAAAATGTTGACAAAACGATCCTGACATGGCTAAGACAATTTTAGACTTCGAAAAACCGATACATGAGCTTGAGTCACGCCTTGAGGAGATGAAGAAGTATTCCGATAAGATGGATATTGAATCGGAGATAGTTAAACTTGAAGATAAGGTGAGACAATTGAAAGAAGGCATTTATAAGGATCTTACCAGGTGGCAGAGAGTTCAGCTTGCAAGGCATCCTGACAGGCCTTTTACACTTGATTATATTTATGGGATGACTAATAACTTTGTTGAGCTGCATGGCGACAGAGGCTATAAGGACGACAAAGCAATCGTAGGCGGTCTTGCTGAATTAGATGAATTTAAAGTTATGATTATCGGTCATCAAAAAGGGCGGGACACAAAATCCAATCTTTACAGGAATTTCGGGATGCCGAATCCTGAAGGCTACCGTAAAGCACTCCGCTTAATGAAGCTCGCTGAAAAATTTAATAAACCTGTTATTACAATGCTTGATACTCCCGGCGCATATCCGGGAATCGAAGCTGAAGAAAGGGGACAGGC
Organism: uncultured Ignavibacteria bacterium; assembly: GCA_963743325.1. GTDB lineage: Bacteria > Bacteroidota > Ignavibacteria > Ignavibacteriales > Ignavibacteriaceae > DATFVA01. The sequence goes on along the minus strand of CAVUOZ010000011.1, from coordinate 360,118 downwards.
AGAGGCAATAGCAAGAAATCTTTTCGAAATGAGCCGGCTGACTGTTCCGATAATTGTTGTAATAATAGGTGAAGGTGCGAGCGGCGGAGCTCTTGGAATAGGATTGGGAGACAGAATTCTGATGCTTGAAAACTGCTGGTATTCTGTTATTTCCCCGGAATCATGTTCCAGTATTTTATGGAGAAGCTGGGATTATAAAGAACAGGCAGCGGAGGCATTAAAATTAACTGCTCCTGATTTGCTCGAGCAAAAAATAATTGACAGAATTGTTCCCGAACCGTTAGGCGGTGCACATACAGATCACCAGGCAATTGCTAACACATTGAAAGGCATACTGAAAGAAGAACTTTCTGCACTAATCAAAATAAAACCGGATAAACTAATACAGACCCGCTTAGAAAAATTTGGTAAAATGGGTGCTTACCTGGAATAATTAACTGATTGTTAGTTTAGTAAGGAGATTACCCCGGGGTTATTTTCCTTTCTCCGAAAAATCATATTGTCTGTTTACAAAAATATTATCTCAATATGAGAAATAAACCCTCCCTAAGGGTAAAAAACGGTGCTGTCTAAAATAGATTACAAATAATTAAAATAGTCCGATAATCATCTGTATTTGACAGATTTCCTCCTTTTTCATTTTCAGTCCTCCCTTAAAATAAATTTAACTGTTGTCTGCCATCCCAAAATCCTCCGGGGGCTTATAAGGATGCCATTTATTTGAATTCAGTACTTCCCGGTATATTCAGAGACTCTGAAAAGTCTTAATAATCCAATCCGGACCGATTATTTTTGAGTCCAGGATTAATCCCCGACCTGGTTAGTTCAGGACTGCAGCTGTCTCACTGCTTTTTGATCTAACGGCCATCTAACGGCCTTCAAATGGCCATCTAACGGCCTATAATTATAGACTGATTATGTACTACTCTTGCAGAAAATAGATTGACTTCCATTGCTCTATCAGGCAGATAAATGTCAATAGAACCTAATAAATCCCTGAATATCTGCCAGTTAATGATTGTTGAGGTATTTTTCCCCGCATTCACTGAAGATTCAGGCTCCCGGTTATTAACAATAGTTCATTCCTCAATACTTTCATCATTAGATCGATGAAAATTTAAACAGATGGCTGGGTTAAGGATTATTTTGAACACAGGAATGGTAAAAAAATGGTATGAGAAAAAGGGGAGATAGACGAGAGACAGAGGGGAGGAAAATACCACTGTCAGAATGTTTTAGAATAAGTCATTTGGTTTGCGCAAGGCTGCCGGAATTTGCAAAACATTTGTGATTATTATAAGTAATAAAAATATTTTTTAGTTCATTCCTCATTCACTTTTCTTTTTTATAACTTTACTAATAAAATTTTAACACAAGATGCTGATCCATAAAACTGATATTCGCGTTCGATATGCTGATACCGACCAGATGAAGTATGTGTACAACGGTAAATATTTTGAATACTTTGAGGTCGGCCGTACCGAGATGATGCGCGAAAACGGACTTCCTTATAGCATAATAGAAAAAAACGGGTATCATATGCCTGTACGTGAGGCGGTATTAAAATTTAAAAACCCTGCTTTCTATGATGAGCTTCTGGAAGTAGAGACGAGAGTTGAAAATCTTCCCGAATTGAAAGTACATATCGAATCATACAATCAGGAGCAAAGACAGAAATGTAACTATCGTCGAAGGATATATTGTTCTTATCTTTATTAATATGGAAACCAGGAAGCCGGTTCGTCCGCCGGAATTTTTTATGAAAGCAATAAAGCCATTCTTTGAGCAGGTATGATAAGCGATTCAATTAAGGAAACTATAAGAAGAGCTCTTGAAGAAGATATTAAAACCGGAGATATTACTTCTTTAGCAACCATTCCCAAAAATAAATCCGCAGCTGCTGAATTCCTTGTAAAACAGGATGGCATTCTTGCGGGGTATGAAATAGTGGAAACCTGCTTTAAAGAATTCGATAATTCCCTTTTATTCACGGGGTATTACCGGGATGGTGATAAAGTTATACCAGGAACCATTGCTGCGATAGTTGAAGGGGAGGCGAGGTCAATTCTGACTGTGGAAAGAACAGCTCTAAATTTCTTTCAGAGGATGAGCGGCATTGCAACTATGGCTCATCAGTTCAACGAAAAAATAAAACATACAAAAGCAAAATTGATTGATACAAGGAAAACAGCCCCCGGGTTAAGGGAAATTGATAAACTCGCTGTAAAACTGAGCGGAGCAGAAAATCACAGGTTTGGTTTGTACGATATGTTCCTGATAAAAGATAACCATATCGAAGTTGCGGGTTCAATTACAAAAGCGGTTGATGCGTGCAAAAAATGGCGGAATGCAAAAAATCAGGAATTTAAAATTGAAGTCGAAACAAAAAATCTTAATGAGGTAAAAGAAGCGGTTGACTGCAATGTTGATGTTATTATGCTTGATAATTTTAAGATTACTCAGATGAAAACAGCTGTAAATCTTATTGCTGGAAAATGTAAGGTCGAAGCATCGGGAATGGTGAATATTGATACCGTAAAAGCAATCGCTGAGACGGGGGTGGACTATATTTCAGTCGGAGCCCTGACGCACAGTGTTAAAGCCCTTGATATCTCTCTTGATATTAAGATGAGATAGAAATAAATGATTTTCAATAAACTAAAACAACTCACCAGAGACACGGCTATTTACGGTATCAGTACAATGGTCGGGCGTTTCATCTCATTTCTACTGGTTCCATTTTACACCAATATTTTTCACCCGGCAGAATACGGAATAGTTGCAAACATCTATATTTTCATCGGGATATTTAATATTGTGTATGTTTATGGAATGGATGCTGCGTATATGAAATATGCAGGACTTCCGGCAACCGGAGACGAAAAAGATACCTTCTCAACTCCCTATCTCTCAGTTTTCATTTCGGGAATCTTTCTATCAATTCTTATGATCCTTGTAAAAGGCCCGGTCTTTGGCATTTTGGATGTTCCAGTTAATTATTATTACCTGATGTATTATTCTGCCGGAGTACTTTTACTTGATTCTGTAACTGTAATTCCATTTATACAGCTGAGACTTCAGAGAAAAGCGAAAAAGTTTGCTTCTTTTAAACTGATAAATATAATGGTGAACGTAATACTTAACCTTGTTCTCATTTTAAAATTTAAAATGGGAATTGAAGCGGTATTAATCAGTAACTTATTTGCTTCACTCTCTTCTTTATTTCTTCTGCTTCCGGCAATTTTCAGAAATCTCCGCATCCGGTTTAATGCTGAACTTTTTAAAAAATTGTTAAAATTCGGCTTACCCTATCTTCCTGCAGGACTCTCATCCATGCTGATCCAGGGAATCGACAGACCAATTCTTGGAAAACTTACGAATCTTGATACAGTAGGCATTTATAATGCTTGCTATAAACTGGGGATTTTTATGATGTTATTTGTAAATATGTTTCAGTATGCATGGCAGCCGTTCTTCCTTCAGAACGCGGAAGAAAAAAATGCTAAAGAAATTTTTTCAAAAGTGCTGACATATTTTACTTTGATTTCAGGCTTAATACTGGTCATTCTTTCCCTCTTCATTGACAATATTGTCGCAATTCCGGTTTTGCATGGCAGGACATTAATTGATTCTGCTTATTGGGGAGGACTTGCAATCGTTCCAATAATTCTATTCGGCTACCTCTTTAATGGTCTGTATGTAATATTCTCTGCGGGAATTTATATTGAAGAAAAGAGTATGTACATACCTTTAATTACAGGAATCGGAGCCGCGGTTAATATCGGGGTAAATTTTTTGCTTATCCCTGTCTGGGGAATAATGGGGGCTGCTTTAGCTACTCTTGCTGCGTATCTTGCGATGGCGGCTGGTATATACATTGTTACTCAGAAATTTTATAAGATAGAGTATGAAATTGCCAAGCTTGCCAGGATATTTTTGGCACTTCTGATAGTCGGCGGAATTTATTATTATCTGCTTTATTCAAATCATCTTCTGCTTATTTATAAATTTCTGCTTCTGATATTCTTTTCTCTTTTCTTATACATATTTGTTTTCGAAAAGAAAGAAATTGACTTTCTTCGCATGAAATTAAACGCCTTAAAACAAAACAGGAGTTAAATGGAGCCGGATAAAATTACAGTTAAGATAAAAAGATTAAATCCGGGGTTTGATGACATTGAACTTCCCCGCTATACCACACACGGAAGTGCAGGAATGGATATACGTGCAGCGGTTTATGATGAAATAGTTTTAAAAGCCGGGGAAGTTAATCTTATTCCTACCAATCTCGTTGTGGAAATTCCTGAAGGTTTTGAAATCCAGGTGAGACCCAGAAGCGGACTTGCTGTTAAACACGGTATTGGTATCTTAAATTCACCCGGTACTATAGATTCTGATTACCGCGGAGAAATAAAAATAATTATGATGAATTTCAGCAGGGAAGATTTCGTAATAAAAAGGGGGGACAGAATCGCACAGCTTGTCTTATCCAGGGTCTACAGGGCAAATCATTGAAGAAAATTCAAATCTTCTTGATACAAAAAGAGGCGAGGGCGGATTCGGGCATACGGGTAAGGATTGAAAGGATCAACAAGTTCAGCTCCTGACTGAGTTGGAATCCATCATTCATTCATTAGTGATACAAATATCGGGACTTTCCCAAAGCAATTTTTTCATAGTGATTCTTTGTACCTTGGTGTCTTAGTGGCAAAATAAAACCATGTCTGCAACAGGTCTATAACCAGTCTATTATAAGCCTCCCTTGTTAAATACTACAGTGAAGAAAAAATCTCTCATTTATTCATATGTTTTGTACTCAATAAAGACCAGGTCGCCGCATTATAAATTAATCTGAAAAATAATTAAGATTATTTTTTCAATATGCTCATTCGCGCCAAAAAAGTTCAGGAAATTTTTTAACTTGCGTCAAATGAAATTCTAATCTCTTCCATTAAAAAATTCTTTTTCTTCATGTCAGATTTTATTCATTTACATAATCATACGCACTACAGTTTACAGGATGGAGCGTGCACTGTTGATGACCTGGTACAGGCAGCCAAAAAAAACGATATGCATTCTGTTGCGTTAACCGACCATGGGGTGATGTACGGTATTGCCGAGTTTTATAAGAAAGCCACCAAAGAAGGGATTAAACCTATCATAGGAATGGAAGCATATATTGTTACCGATGGTTCACGGTTCGACAGAGGACAAGAAAATGATAATAACGGAAGAAAAAGATACAAGCACTACAATCATTTAATACTCCTTGCTAAAAACAAAGAAGGTTATAAAAATTTATCAAAACTCTCAACTCTCGGTCATACTGAAGGTTTTTACTACAAACCAAGAATCGATCTGGAATTACTGAGAAAATACCGCGAAGGATTGATTTGCACATCAGCATGTGCAGGAGGAGTTGTCTCAACTCATCTTATAAATAATGACTACGATAAAGCTTATGAAACAGCTAAAACATACAAAGAAATATTTGGTGATGATTTTTATCTTGAGATACAGAATCATAATATGGATGTGGAGAAACCTGTTCTTGAGGGAATGCCCAGGCTTTCAAGGGAACTCGGGATAAAATTAGTGGCAACCAATGACTGCCATTATATAGAAAAAGATCATGCTTACGCCCATAATATACTTCTTCTTCTCTCCGATAAAAATGGTTCTGATTACCGGCAGCTCAGGTATGGAACAGACCAGGTTTATTTTAAGAGTCAGGAAGAAATGATAAAACTCTTTAAAAATTTTAAAGGAGCTGTTGAGAACACTCTCGAGATCGATTCTAAGATAGATTTAAAGCTGGAAGTTGAAGGACACTATTACCCTCAGTTTCCTATTCCTGATAATGTTCCGGCAAAAACTGCAGAGGAATATTTTGAACTTCTTGCAAAAGAAGGTTTGCGGAGGAGAATTAAAAATATTTCTCCGGAGGTACGGGAAAGATTTGATTTTGAAATTGAATCAATAAAACAAATGGGATTTGCAGGTTACTTTTTAATAGTTCAGGATTTTATAAATGCTGCAAAAAAAATGAATATTCCTGTAGGCCCAGGGCGTGGGAGCGTGGCAGGCAGTCTGGTTGCCTACACTCTTGGAATTACAAACATAAATCCCCTTGATTACAATCTTCTCTTTGAGAGGTTCTTAAATCCTGCGCGAAAATCAATGCCCGATATCGATGTCGATTTTGCAGATGATAAACGCGGAGAGATAATAGATTATGTCCGCGAAAAATACGGAAGCAACTGTGTCAGCCAGATTATCACATTTAACAGGCTGTCTTCCAAAGCAGTAATAAGAGATGTTGCCCGCGTCCTTAAAATTCCTATCCCGACAGTCAATAAGATCACGAAATATATACCATCAAAATTCGGCAAGGTGTTCACAATCGATCAGGCATTGGCCGAAGTTCCTGAACTAAAATGGGTAAAGGATTCTAAAGAGAGTGATATACAGAATTTAATTAAGTATGCAAAAGTTCTCGAAGGAATGAACAGGAATGCCTCAAAACACGCCGCGGGTATTGTAATCACCCCTGATGATGTAAGCAATTATGTTCCGCTGGCAAATGCTGTTTCACAGACTGATATAGTCACCCAGTTCAATATGAAAGAAATTGAAAGCTGGGGATTACTTAAGATGGATTTTCTCGGACTTCGTACACTGACAATTATCCGTGATACGTTAGCTTTAATAAAAAAGAACCATAATGTGGAAATTGATATTGATAATATCCCTTTAGATGATGAAAAAACATTGCAGCTTTTTTCAAAAGGACAGACTACCGGGATATTCCAGTTTGAATCGGCACCGATGCGTGAATACCTTAAGAAGTTAAAACCAACCAGCCTCAGCGATTTGTCTGCAATGAATGCGCTTTATCGCCCGGGTCCTATGGAATTCATTGATGATTTTATTGACAGAAAATTTGGTTTGAAAGAAGTTGTCTATCAGCATCAGATACTTGAACCAATATTAAAAGAAACTTATGGAATAATAGTATACCAGGAGCAGGTAATTCAAATTGCCAATAAGGTAGGAGGAATGAGTTTAGCGGAGGCAGATATTCTCCGCCGGGCTATGGGTAAAAAAGATCTTGCCTGCAATGAAGGAACAGAAAGAGAAGTTTAAAGCGGGGGCAATAAAAAACGGAATTGCTAAAAAAACTGCTGAAGAAATTTTCGAGGCAATTGATAAGTTTGCAAATTATGGATTTAATAAAAGTCATGCTGTTGCCTATAGTTATGTCGCATATCAGACCGCCTGGTTGAAAGCACACTACACGGCGGAATTTCTGGCTGCCAACCTTACAAATGAGTTTGGAAATTCGGATAAGGTTGCTCTGTTTCTTGAAGACTGCCGTAAGCTTAAAATTGAAGTGCTTCCTCCGGATGTCAATAATCCTTCAGTAACATTTGATGTTCAGAAAGGAAAAATAAGATTTGGAATGTCGGCTATCAAAAATGTCGGAATATCTGCAGTTGAAGAAATTATCAGGACAAGAGAAAAAATCGGGAGAGGTTTTACAAGTATATTTGATTTTTGTGCAAATGTTGATACTCATATCGTCAATAAAAGGGCCCTGGAGGGTCTGGTGCTTGCGGGGGCATTCGATTCGATAAATAATATCCGCGCCAGGCAGTTAGTTGCAGTTGAGAGTGCAATCGACTACGGAACTAAAGCCCGAAATACATCGTTAACTTCTGAAAACAGTCTGTTCGGGGAAATGGAAGAAGCAGTTCAATTATCTGAACCCGTACTCCCTGAAGTACCGCCATGGACTCAAAGGGAAAGGCTTGCAAGGGAAAGGGAAGTGCTCGGCTTTTATGTAACAGGTCACCCTTTAAGTAAGTATGAACTTGAATATAAATCCTTCGCTTCAATTCAGCTTGGAGATACGGAGAAGCTGGAGAATGCAGATGTGGTGCGTGCATGCGGAGTCATCACTGAATTGAAAACAAAAATTGATAAGTCAAACCGTCAAATGGCATTCTTTAAACTGGATGACTTCTCCGGATCGTGTGAATGTTTAATGTTCTCTAAAGTTTATGAAGAATACGGAAAATATATTAAGGAAGAAGAATGTGTTTTGATGATCGGTAAAACTGAAAGCAGCGGTGATGCTATAAAATTACATATAGACAAAGTAATACCTTTGCAGGATACAAAAAAAGAATTGACTGAAAGTCTTAAAATATACATCGATAAAAAACTGCACACGATTGAAAAGATTTCCGAGCTGAAAAATATTTTAGATACAAATGAGGGGACTATTCCCTTATATATTGATCTTCTGAGTAATGGATCAAAACCCGCAAGATTCGCATTTAAGAATAAGAGAGTCAATCTATCCGATAAGTTTATAAATGATATTACTAAATGCCTGGGTGAAGATTCCCTTATTTTCATTTGTAAAAAATAATCTGAGCCATTATTAACAATAGTTTAGCTAATTGTATAACTTGCGTCATTTTCGTATAATTTACACCTTGATTTTATTTAACTTGAAAAGGCATTAAAAAGACTATGGCACAGAAGGGAAATGAAAAACTCTGGGCAATAATACTGGGAGCCTCATCCGGATTTGGAGGGGCTGTTTCAGTAAAACTTGCTGAAGACGGGTATAATATTTTCGGGGTACATCTTGACCGCCAGGTTACAATGCATAATGTAGACCGGATAGTTAATGATATAAAATCGAATGGTTCTGAAGCAGTTTTTTTCAATGTCAATGCAGCAGATGCCGAAAAGAGAAAAGAAGTTATTGATGAAATAAAAAGTATTGCCGGCGGAAAACCAATTATTAAAGTGTTACTCCATTCTCTGGCTTTTGGCACTCTCAAACCGTTTATTCAGCATAATGAAGAACAGCCAATAACCAAGGCCCAGATGGAGATGACTCTTGATGTTATGGCTCATTCGCTTGTTTACTGGGTTCAGGAGTTATTGAAAGAAAATCTGTTTCTGCGGAAAGGCAGAATCTTTGCAATGACCAGTTCCGGAAGTAAAGCCGTAATACCATACTATGGTGCGGTTTCAGCAGCCAAAGCTTCGCTTGAGTCTCACGTAAGACAGCTTTCCACAGAATTAGGTGAAATGGAAATTGCTGTGAATTCAATTATGGCCGGTGTGACAGATACCCCCGCTTTAAGAAAAATTCCGGGTAACGTGCCTATGATTGAAGTTGCGAAGAAAAAAAATCCGCGCAACCGTTTAACGACACCTGAAGATATAGCCAAAGTAATTTCAGTGCTTTGCAGAGACGGAGGTGAATGGATTTCCGGCGGAATAATAAATGCAGACGGGGGAGAAGATAGTGTTAATTATGTTGGTCAGAAGGGAGCAATTGTCTAATTCAGTTTTTAATGAGGATAATTAAATGAAAACAATAACAATAACCGATGAAAACTTCGATGATGAAGTGACAAAATCAGATAAGCCTGTGCTTATTGATTTCTGGGCAACATGGTGCGGCCCATGCAAAATGATAGCTCCAATTGTTGAAGAACTGGTTGATGAATATGAAGGAAAAGCCAAAATAGGCAAGCTGGATGTTGATAATAATCAGCAAACAGCGATTAAGTTCGGTGTCCGGAGTATTCCAACCATTTTAATCTTTAAAGATGGTAAACTGAAGGATACCATTATCGGAGCAGTACCGAAAGGTCAAATAGTTCAGAGACTAAACTCAGCTATAGCCTGAATCAAAATTTATACACATCCCATCGGAGTTTATGCATAAAATATTAATTACCGATGCGGTCGATAAGAAATGTAAAACAATTCTTGAATCTGCCGGCTTTGATGTAACTTTCGAAGCCGGTATGCCTTCCGAAAAAATCAAATCCGTTATAAAAGATTACCATGCATTAATTGTCCGCAGTGAAACGCAGGTTACCCCGGAACTTGTTTCTGAAATGGATAAAATGATCGTTATCGGAAGGGCCGGAACTGGTGTTGATAATATCGATGTTGAAAGTGCAACCCGCAAGGGCATAATAGTAATGAACACTCCCGGCGGCAATACTGTTTCAACTGCGGAACATACAATGGCTTTAATGCTCGGAATGTGCAGAAATATTGCACAGTCTAACCAATCTATGAGAGAAGGAAAATGGGAGCGTAAGAAATTTAAGGGAACCGAACTTGAAGGAAAAACGCTTGGAGTAATCGGACTGGGTAAAGTCGGAATGGAAGTAGCAAAAAGAGCAAAGGGGTTCGGAATGAGTGTAATTGGTTATGACCCGATGCTTTCAAAGGAATCTGCAAATAAACTGGGAATTAGTCTGGTGGAACTGACTGCTATTTATGCTGGTTCTGATATTATAACCGTACATGTTCCATTAAATGATGAGACTGAAAATCTGATTTCAGAAACAACGTTAAATAAATGCAAAGACGGAGTTAAAATTATTAATTGCGCGCGTGGAGGGATTGTAAACGAATCCGCTCTGCTCGATGCATTAAATAAAGGTAAAGTATCCGCTGCCGCATTTGATGTTTATATATCCGAGCCTCCGGATTTATCCGCTGAACTGATTAACCATCCAAAAGTTCTTACTACTCCCCATCTTGGGGCCTCGACCGAAGAAGCTCAGGAAAAAGTTGCAGTGCAGATAGCCGAGCAGATTGTTGATCTGTTTAATACCAAATCTATCAGAGGCACCATTAATGCTGCTTATATAGAAGCACTTCAAAATGAGGACTTAAACCCATTTATCACCTTGTCTGAAAATCTGGGAGTGATGCTCGCCCAATTGACTAAAGGATATATTAAAAATCTCAACATTAACCTGAGTGGTAATTTTCTTCATGCATATCCGGATATTTTATCTAAAAGTTTTTTAAAAGGATTTCTGTCTGAAAAAATTGATGAGCCCGTCAACCTTATAAATGCAGCGATGCTCGCCGATGGTAGAGGACTTATATTGAATGAAATGAAATCAAATGAAAATCAGAATTACAAAAACCTTATAACAGTTGAATCAAATGATGAAGCAAGGAGGAGAAATATATCGGGAACGGTCTTCGGCAAAAATGAAATCAGGATTGTAATTATAGATGATTATAGACTGGAGTTAAAACCTGAAGGATGCATGCTGATTTATAAAAATATTGATAAACCTGGTATGCTTGGCTTCAGTTGGAAAAATACTTGCCGAAGAAAATATCAACATAGCCGGTTTATCGTTAAGCAGACTTGAATCAGGGAAGGAAGCACTCACCGTTATCAGTCTTGATGAAGCAATTAACAATAAAGCAATTAATAAGATTATATCGACAGAAGGTATATGGGATGTATTACCGGTCAATTTCTAACATAGGCGGGAATAAACTATATTGACATTTAAACGCAAAAGGGTTTAATTTCTTATGAGTTAAAAACGTTTTGAAAACTTGACAAAAATGTGCTGTTATCGTATTTTGGCTGGTCTTTTAATTAGCACATTGATTGAGATAGGGATAATTAAAAAAAAATCAATAATCAATTATTCATAAACAAATAGGAGAGCACAATGTTGCGAAATGCTACTGTACTTTTAACTGTATTCTCTTTGTTATGTCTTGGTTCAGTTACAGGCACAGAACAAGGCGAACATAGTAAACAGAACCGCAAAGATTTTAACATTTACCGGTGATGAGGTTTCTCAAACAACTGGTAACCCCACATTTAAAGCACAAAAAACTTATTATCCGGATGTAGTAACAGATGGATTAACATTTGATTTTGTAGGAACAGGACTTTTATCAGGTTATGACCTTCAGTCAAATGGAACAACTGATCAGATATGGCAGGATCCAACCAACCCGGATAATCTCCATGCTGTTTTTATGAGTTCACAGCAGGTCACTGGCTGGAGTGACAGGACTATTATTTACTTTAGCAGTATCGATGGTGGTTTGACCTGGTTTAATACTGCAAACGTACCTTCAACCGGTGAAAAAAGTGGTTATCCATCAATAAATGGTTTTAGTGATGGCACGGAAATGATCGCTTTACATAGTACTGCCGGCGGCGGAACATCTCAGATCAGAAATTTTTATTGACCAGAGTGCCGGATCAGGAACATTTGATATGTGCGATCCCGGTGTTGGACCTAATACTTTAGGACCTCCAATCATGGCCAAGAATTCTTGGTTTAGGAGCTTCTGATTATGTTTTTGCAGCTTCAATCAGTACTTACATCAACTCCGTTGATCTTGGAGCATATGTTAATACAGGTAACAAAACCTGCGATTTCTCAGGGTACACCTTTATATCCTGGCGCTCAGGCAGAAACATACTCTTTAGCTTATGATGATCAAAGTACTAAAATCGGTCATCTGTACCTTGATGACAATAACACAGGTAATTTATATTATCGCGAATCCACAGATGGTACTGTAACATGGTCAACTCCGGTTGAAGTCTGGACTTATGATGCTGTAGATAGTATGGGTACTCTTCGTGGCTGCGATTTAGTTCTTTTGAACGGAGTTCCCTGTGCAGTATTTGAAATTGATAAAGACTGATACCATTCAGGCAGTTATTTCCCCTCCTTCCCGTCAAGTATATATTTCTGGTCTCCTAATGTGAACGGCGGAGTGCCCATGATTATTGCAGATTCATCTATGGTACCTTATCATGATAATTATGCTTCAAACAATGATGTAATGACACCTATTTGCAGACCTACTATTGGTAGATCAGTCGGTGCATTAAATAATGATGCCCTGTTCGTAGGATTCGTATCAAATACAGATCAGTATATGGGAGATCCTAACGGCACAGCAAATAACTATTATGCAGGCTGGTTTACTTATTCTGCAGATAGCGGTGCAACCTGGACAGCTCCGGTTAAATTTACTCCGGATGAAACACCTATGAGAGACTGGAGATATGTAAGTGTGTCTCAGTTAAATACTGTTACCAATGATTCAGTTTGTAATGTTCATATGACTATTCAGGCTGATACTATTCCTGGCAGCACTGTTAATACTACTGATCCAACTTATCCAAAGGCAGTCTCCGCTGAATTTGTTGGAGTAAATGTTACAATTAACATTCCTCAGCTGGTTGTAGGAGTTAAGGATGAGGGTAATAAATTATATCAATTTAATTTAGCACAGAATTATCCGAACCCATTCAACCCGAATACAAAGATCAGTTACTCTGTTGCTGAAAGAAACAACGTAACTCTTAAAGTATATGATATGCTTGGGCGTGAAGTTGCTACTCTTGTTAACACAACAAAGGATGCTGGTAATTATGAAGTCAACTTTGATGCATCAAAATTAGCCTCCGGTCTTTATATCTATAAAATACAGGCAGGCAATTTTGTCCAATCAAAGAAAATGTTGCTGCTGAAATAATTATTTTATATGTTTCGGATGAGTAATTAATAGGTAGCTGTCGGGCAATCGGCAGCTACCATTTTTTTGAAAAAGACAAAATTATCTTATTCAAATAACTTCGAAAAATAAATACTTTGTGTGAGGTGAAAGATGCGGTTAAAAAACAAACGGAAGTTTTTGTTTTTACTTCCTTTAGTTCTGGGGTTTATCCTTTATAGCTGCGTAGAAGAGCCGACAATCGCACCAGTCGGTCCAGTCTATTCTGTAATTAAAATTGCAAATATGTCTAATAACGTTGATGCTATGAATGTTAGTATTGACGGAAAGCAGGTTGCGTCTTCTTTAGGAAGAGGTGAAACCACAGACTATTTTGATGCAAATGCGGGTAAACTGCTGTTTACTGTAACTGATGGTGCCGGCGCTAAGCTCTATGAAAAAACCATAGATATTAATACCTGGGAAAGAACAGATGTAATTTTTGCAGGTGATTATATTTCTGATCCGCTTCTGAGTACTTTTGCCGATTTTGAAATAAATGAAGGCGAGATTTATGTCAGCAGTGCACCTGCACCCGATAGTTTAAACATTTATTTTGTTCATGCGTCTAATGATGTAGATACTATCAAATCAAAAAGTTATAATATTTCTGCCAAAGTAGTATCGCCCGATACGTTTATAACATATGCGTCTTCAGGTAGCAATGCACTCCCATTAAAGTTCGGAGGTTCTTATTCTGTTGGCAATGCAGCCCCGGGAGAATATACCTTCCACTTTGCAATTCAGTCCACAACTGATACCGTTGTCGCAGGCCCGTATAATTTAGCTGCAAACCTGAGATACTATTTATATTTATATGGGAATCCAAACAATTTGCAGTTCTCCCTGAAGGAAGTTGTTCCGCCGCCGATTCGGTCCAGGGATTGAGAAATTTAAAAGGAGATGAAGAGTTATGAAATCAAATTTTACTTTATTAAAGTTATTAATTTTTATAATAATAACGGCAATACCTTCATTTGCCCAGTCCGGTAAAATAGTCGGTAAAGTTACCGATCTTGAAACCGGAGAACCTTTAATTGGAGCCAATATTCTCGTTAATGGAACCAATTTCGGTGCAGCTACAAACGTCGATGGGCAGTTTATAATATTAAACGTTCCTCCAAATACCTATACGTTGATAGCGCGCTACATCGGGTATAAAGAAGTTACAAAATCTAATATTGGTGTTTCTGTAAACGTTACTACAGAGGTCAATTTTCAAATGCCGAGTGAAACTTATGAACTTGGTACAGTTGAAATTGTAGCACCCAAACCTCTCATAAATAAAAACCTTACAAACTCCGTTAATATTGTCAATGCTGCAGATATCGAGAACCTGCCGGTCCGTGGTGTGAATGCAGTGGTAAGCACACAAACCGGAGTTGTAAATCAGGGCGGTACTATTTATGTAAGAGGCGGGCGTCAGGACGCAGTTGCCTACTACGTTGATGGAGTTCTGGTAAACAATCCTGTTTTCGGAGGTACAACAACAACACCTATAAATAATGCCATTCAGGAAGTTCAGTTCCAGGCAGGTGGTTACCCTGCCGAGTTTGGAGGAGCTAATTCGGGTATTATATCAACTAGCACAAAAATCGGTGGTGAAGATTACCAGATTGGTTTTGAAGGAATTACCGATGAATTTACCACCGTTGGTGAGCAGTTTATTAGCACATATTCCTATGGTTATAGTGAGTATGTCTTAACCGGCAGCGGACCTATCTTCCCGACTTTGAATAATATCAGATTCTTTGTCGCAGGAGATTATACATGGAACAAAACCCCGATCGGATTTTACCAGGGAGCCAAATTTGATAATTTCTATGATCCTGCATTAGGAGAAGGTGCCGATACAATTAATTTTATATATCCGGCAGGATATATATTAAACCAGGGCGCCCGTCAGGTTCAGGTTCAGGGAAATTTATCATTTGATTTTAATCCTTTTACTATAAAATTAAACGGAAGTTTCCAGAGAAATGACAGTAGAGATGGTACCCCCATTTCGAGCTATTACACTGCCCCCAGGGCCGGAGAGCACCAGGCTCAGACAATTACCTCAAGCATAAAAGTTACCCAGGTTCTTAATGAACGTGCGTTTTATGATTTAATATTTAATTACTTCGGTGATTTTTATGTTGATATGGATCCCATATTTAAGCATAATATTACTGCGTATGGTGACTCTATAATGAACTCACAGGTAGGCAGCACTCTTCGGGGTGATGGTCAATTACCTGTGGCTTTGAGAGCTTATGGTTTTACTTTTACTAACGGCGTAATACCTTACAATTTTTACAGAAAGCAGAAAACGGATAGTTATGGAGGAAAGGTAGGCCTTCTGTATCAGATCGGCCAGCACCATGAACTTAAAACCGGAGCTGATTTTAACTACTACACAATCAGAAGATATGCATTGCCATCCCCGCTCACTATAGCTTCATTCAGACGTTCTCTGCCGCAGGGATCAGATTATGATTTCTATGACAGGCTCGATAATTATGGTTACGATGCCTATGGAAATTATCTTGACAGCGGCATAGATGGACCAAAACATCCGATTTTTGCAGCATATTATATTCAGGATAAAATGGAATTCAGCGACCTTGTTGTAAACTTTGGTTTGAGATTAGACTATATCAATACGGATAGTAAAACTTTTAAAAATCCGCACGACATACATTTTGTAAATAATTTAGTTGACCCTAATGATCTTGTTGACGTGGAGCCTTTCACGCAGGTTAGTCCGAGGTTAGGATTTTCATTTCCAGTTACTGATAAAACTGTTTTTCATGCACAGTACGGAAAATTTATTCAGCAGTCTCAATTAAGAGACATTTATCTGGGTTATAATGTTGTTGCTGATAACATCCAGGGTGGATTTGCAATTCAGCAGCCCGTCGGATTTGGTTTATCACCTGAAAGAACCACACAGTATGAATTGGGTTTCAAACAGCAGCTTGGAGATATATTCGCATTTGATATAACAGGATTCTATAAAGACATTAAGGATCAAATTCAGGAAAGAAGCATTTATGCAGATCCGGGCGCGAACCACAGACAATATTATGCTTTTGTAAATGGTGATTTTTCCACTGTTAAGGGAATTGAAGTCAAATTCGATTTAAGAAGAGTTGAAAGAATCGCTGCATCACTTGATTATACATTTTCCGATGCGCAGGGAACGGGTTCAAATCCTTCCTCAAGTTTCAGGCAAATATGGCAGTCTCCTACGTCTATCCCTTACTTCCCGCAGCAGATAGCTCCTCTTGATTTTAACCAGGCACATACGGGTGCTTTAAATCTGGATTACAGGTTTGCTGATAATGACGGACCTTCAATTTTTGGAAGTCAGATTCTTTCAAATTTTGGTATAAATGCTCTGTTCAGATTTACAAGCGGATTTAATTTTACCCGGTATACTGACGATAGCTTTGGAAACAGCAGAGTACCTACCGAACCTTTGAATGCATCAACCACTCCATGGACATTCCAGCTGGATATGAAAATTGATAAATCATTTGCGATGGGACCGCTTGATGCCAACATTTATTTATGGATTATAAATGTATTGAATACCCAGAATGTTGTAGGAGTATTTAATGTTTCCGGAGATGCTTATGATGACGGCTGGCTTGCAAGTCCACAGGGTTCACAAACTGTTTCAGGAATTGAATCACAGTATGGCAAACAATATGCTGATATGTACAAACAAATGTATTCGGACTTAACTTATGATGCAACACATTTTGGTCCCCCAAGACAGATAAGACTTGGTGTCAGGTTAAATTATTAATAAAGTCAGCTGTTATGATATCTGAAAAAAATTGGAGTTTAAAAATGAATAAAAAATTAATCGGGTTATCTTCTTGTTTTATCTTCTTTCTGATCATTGTATCTCTGGGGTTTAGAGGTGAAGATAAAAACAACGGTACCAGGAAAATCACTACAAATGATCACTACAACTTTATAGCTATTAACCAGATATTCATGTGGATATCTAATAATGGTGATGGTTCACATAGTCCCATAACGGACGCACAGGGTTTCTTCTGGCCGGGTGGTGCAAACGCTACCAAAGGAGCTATCTTTGAGGATGGATTACTCTGGGGCGGCAGGATAGGACGCGAAATCAGGGTTGGCGGAAGTACATACAGGCACGGGTTGCAATCCGGAAGAATTCTGGATGATGGAACTGCCGATAGTCCTGATCAGGATAAGTACAGAATATACAGGATCAGGAAAGACTGGCAATCTTTACCGTCAGGTCCCGATAAAGATCAGTACGAAAAAGATTTTAATGAATGGCCAGTTGAAGACGGTGCTCCGTGGGATGATGTCGATGGTGACGGGATATATACAAGAGGTGTAGATCTGCCGAAATTTGTCGGTGATGAAGTAATGTGGTATGTATCGAACGATCTCGATCCGGCAAGAACTACTTTCCTTTATGGCACACTACCTATGGGTATGGAAGTTCAATCGACTGTATTTGGATTTAACAGAACCGGCGCCTTGGGCGATATGGTTTTCGAAAAATTCAAATTTATTAATAAGGGACAAAATACAATCAAAGATATGATCGTTGGTTACTGGTCAGATACCGATCTGGGTGATGCAAATGATGATTACACAGGATGTGATACGTCTCTTAGTTTGGGTTATACTTATAATGGAACTGCCAGCGATGCTATATACGGTTCACCACCTCCGGCAATTGGATATGATTTTTTCCAGGGTCCAATTATTCAGGGTTCCGCTGCTGACAGCGCAAAATTTCTAGGTACCTGGAGACACGGCTACAGAAACCTTCCGATGACAGCGTTCTCATTTTATATCAACGGAAGCGCTGTATATGCCGATCCTGATTTAGGAGTGCCTGCCGGTGCAGAACAGTTTTATAACTATATGCAGGGCCTGGTTTGGGACGGACAGCCTTTTATTGATCCTAATACAAATCTGGCTGTTAAATTCGTGCTTGCCGGAGATCCCGTAGCCGGAACCGGCTGGTATGAAGGCGGCGGCTGGTCGGGTGGTCCTGCTCCCGGAGACAGAAGACACTTTATGGCCTCCGGTCCGTTTGATATGGCACCCGGAGATACCCAGGAGGTCGTTGTTGGTATCGTAATAGCCATTGGCGGGGATAATTTACAAAGTGTGACACAGTTGAAGTTGAAAGATGCTGCAGCGCAGATCGCTTATAATCTTGATTTTAAGTTGACCCCCGCTCCTCCAAATCCCACAGCTCATACTTTTTCACAGGATAGAGCTATAACTCTATGGTGGGAGAACAATGCAGAGACATACCATGAGTTCGATCCGTTAGTTCCCGATACAATTCGATTAACAGTTAACGGGCAGACAATTATAATTCCGGTTAATGATAGATTTTTTGATTTTCAAGGATACAGAGTCTTCCAATATAAAGATTTAGCCGGGAATGATCCCAGATTGGTTACCACATTTGATATTGTCGATTCGGTAGCAAACATCTGGAACTACCAGTACTATTATCTGAACGTTAACGGTACACCGGTTAATATGGATCCTTTTTTAACTTCAGGTAATACCGGTCTTGCAAGAAGCATGACCATTACTAAAGATCAGTACACAAATGGACCATTGTTTAATGGGAATCCATATTATTTTGCTGTTACTGCTTATGGATATTCGCCATATAGCGATCCACCTGTACTGGAGAGTCCTCCGGTAATAATGGAAGTTTTCCCGGGCATCCGCGGCATAGGTGAAAATTACTCATACGAACAGGATAATTCTGTCTATTTGAATCAGATTCAGGGAAGAGGCGATGGAAAAGTCAGATTCAAAATAGTTGATCCAACTGCATTGACAGGGCACAAATACCAGGTTGTTTTTAAGGATACCCTGCCGAATTTAAAATATGATATTATTGATATCACTACCGGAGATACGCTGCTTAGAGATGCAAATCAGTTTGCAAGTTATCAGCTGGATTCAAAGAATGATTATCTGCCATTTGTACCGGGAGCTGATACTTCAGGGAATGTGGTGATAGACGGATTTATGCCTTTGGTCTATAATGTTGGAAAAGATTCGATTGATTATTTGAAATATGTTTCTAAAGGTAGCTGGCTTGGTATGATAAAAAGCGTAACAGAGATTAAAGGACCCGGAGGGCAGGATTTAGCACAACCCGTGGATGTATTTGAAAATTTAAATTCAACCCAAAAGTGGTCAATTACAACTATCGGTACCCGTCTTACTAAACCACTTCAGAACATAAATGAAAAAAATAGTACTGGCACAAATGATTATGAACTCAGGTTTAATGATAATGGCAGTCAGTATTATTCAATTCATAATCCGTCCCATGCAGGTGAAAGAAAAGATACTCTTGCCCAGGATAGAGTTCCATTTGAAGTCTACGATGTAGGGACGACAGGGTATAATTATGAGAAAAGATTATATGTAAAATCATTGGATACTACTCAGCGTGATTTTAACTGGACCCAGGATGTTACGGGAAAATGGGAACCCGTCTTCGCATACAAAGATACAGCAACTTACCAGGAACCTCTTCCGTTTACCTCCGGAACTATTCTTACTAAAAATATTGTATTGAATAATATTGTTATTCAGGGTGAGAAACCTGAATCCGGAACCGTAATAAAAATCCAGACCTATAAACCCCTGAGCCAGGGAGATGTTTTCGAAGGTACAGTTGAAGCTTCTAATCTGAATGATTTAAATCAGGCTCAGACTAATTTAAAACAGATAAGCGTCTTTCCAAATCCATACTTCGGTTCCAATTCACTGGAAAGAGATAAGTATCAGAGATTTGTGAGATTTACCAACCTTCCAAACCAGGTTACATTAAGAGTCTATTCTTTATCAGGTGTTTTCATCAAAAGGATAGATAAAAATGATAATTCACAATACATGGATTGGGATTTAAGAAATAAGGATGGTTTACCGGTAGCCAGCGGAATGTATATAGCATACCTGGATCTGCCCGGTGTTGGTACAAAAATCATGAAATTAGCCGTCATAATGGAAACTCAATATATTGATAGATTATAATTTTAGGGGGAGTTTGACTCCCTCTATCCCTATAATCATTTTATAATAAGGAGATTGAAGATGTCTTATAAATTTACCAGAATAATAAAAATATCAATGCTGTCTCTCTTGATGATGGCAGAGGTATTTGCAAGCGGCGGGAAACGTAACGGAACAGCCGGAGCCCAGGAATTGCTTATACCTGTCGGAGCCAGAGGCCTGGCATTTAGCGGAAGCTATATCTCAGGCATTAGCGGTGTGGATGCTATCTACTATAATCCAGCCGGTTTAAGTGCTTCTACAAAGAGTACAGAAGCCTTATTTACTTATATGAATTATATAGCAGATATCGGATTATCATATGCAGCTATTGGAGTAAACTTCGAAGGTTTCGGTGCACTTGGATTCAGCGTTAAGTCTCTTGATTTCGGAGATATTCCTGTCACAACAACTGAAAATCCTTATGGAACAGGCGCGACATTCTCACCAACCTTTGTGACATTAGGTCTGACATATTCTAACACACTTACTGATAGAATCAGGGTAGGTGTTAATGTCAACCTGGTTAACGAAAAAATCGTTCGTACAAGTGCCAGCGGGATTTCTTTGGATATCGGAGTTCAGTATGCTGGTATCGCTGCAATTGAAGGCCTGAACCTTGGTGTTGTTTTAAAAAATTTCGGCCCGCAAATGTCATTCGATGGACCGGATTTATTAAGGGATGCTACAGAGGCTAATGCTAACCGCGGAACACAAAAATATCAGATAGATGCTGCCAGCTTTGAACTACCCTCTCAGCTTGAGTTAGGTCTTTCCTATGAAAGACAATTCGACACCGATTACAAAGCACTTATAATTGGATCATTCCAGAATAATAACTTTGCGAATGATGAATACAGGGTTGCGGCTGAATTTTCATTCAAGGATATGTTTGCTGTAAGGGGCGGTTATGCTTATCAGTCTGAGTCATCCGGTGGTAACGAGGAAGAAACCATCTTTGGACCAACATTCGGTGCTGGTGTTATTTTACACTCCGCAGTTGATGTAACCATAGATTATGCTTATCGATGGGCAAGATACTTTGATGCAAATCATATGTTTACGGTGAAATTAGGCTTTTGAAAATCAAATTTATTAACTTAACTAAAAAGGCTGGATTACCAGCCTTTTTTATTAAAGACCATGAAACGAATTATATTGCTTTTTATCTCATCTTTAACAATCATTATAAATGCACAGGACTTTAAAGTCGATTTCGATTATTCCAGGTTTTTTTATAATGATTCGAGTAATTATTTAGAAATTTATTATTCTTTTTATCAGCCACAGCTTAAGCAGGTAAATACCGGTAATGAATTAAAAGTTAAAGGAATATTGAATATTAAAATTCTGAATAAAGACACAAAAGATACTCTGATAAATAAAAACTATCAGTTTGAAAATCTTGTATCGGATTCGGCCTCTGTGAATCCTCAGAAATCTTTTACCGGAAATATTGCTTACATTCTGCCATTGGGCGAGTATACATGTGTATTTACAGGGATGGATGGAAATGATATGAGTAAGCTTGACAGCATCTCATTTCCTCTGACAATTTCCCAATTACCACAGGATAGATTCTCTATAAGTGATCTTGAGATTGCCTCTATTATCAGTCGTTCAGATCAGGAACAATCGATGTTTTATAAAAATACTTACGAAGTCATTCCCAATCCCAGCGGTATTTTTGGGCAGGAAATCCCGGTACTTTATTTTTATGCCGAAATTTATAATCTGAATAAGGATATTCAATCTGAGAATCTCAGAGTAGATCATATGTTATTAAATTCCAGCAATATTACTGTGTATAAAAAATCCAGATTGTATCCGAGAAGTTCCGGTTCTGCTGTAGATGTGGGAGCAATCAATATATCAGGGATGGTTTCAGGTGCATATACATTGGTAGATGTCGCCACCGACAGTGCTAAAAAACTTACAGTTTATTCATCGAAGAAAATTTTTATATATAATCCTTCCATTTTAGATACCACTCCGGTTATTTCGGTTGATAACAGTATGCTCACATCTGAATTTGCTTCAATGTCTGAAGAGGAGTTGGACGAGGCATTTGCCCAATCAAAATATATAGCCGAAAAAGCAGAAAATGATCAATGGCTGGCCCTTAAAAATGAGGAGGCCAAAAAGAAATTTTTGTTTGATTTCTGGAAAGCCCGTGATCTTACTCCGGGTACACCGGTCAATGAATATAAAAGAGAATATTTTGAAAGGGTAAAGAAAGCAAATACCTTATATACAACTATTCAGCGGAAAGGGTGGAAAACCGACCGGGGAAGAGTGCTGCTGGTTTTCGGAGAGCCGAGTGAAATTGAAAGATATCCGAACCAGGTAGATACTAAACCCTATGAGATCTGGAATTACCATGAATTGGAAGGCGGAGTAGTGTTTGTATTTGCAGATCTTACGGGATTTTCTGATTATCAGTTAATACATTCCACCAAACGGGGTGAGATTTCTGATCCTGACTGGCAGAGAAAAATCAGCACCAACTAAACAATTCGACGGAGGAGTCGAATAAAACTCCTCCTCATCCTGCTAATTTCCTTTCTTAAAGTATTATATCTTCTGTATTTTTAGAGCGGATATTTTGAAACACTTTTAATTTGAATTGCAGAATTTAATAGAATATATATTCTTTATATTTTTCAGCTATTTAGTAAGAATTACTGGATTGAAATCGGCAAGGAAATTTTCTTATCTCCTGGCAATGGTTTTTTTCTATATCATTCCGATACGAAAAAAAACAGTAATTGAGAATTTATCTTTTTCTTTCCCCGAATATTCAAAAAAGAAAATAAAAGATACCGCATTCCGTTGTTATAAGAGTTTTTCCATTACTTTAATTGAGCTGCTTGCTATTCCGTGGATTAACCGCGAACAGATGACACATATGATTGAGTGTAAAAATTCTGATTTGATCACCAGAAGATATAATGAAAATAAAGGTGTCATTCTTCTTTCTGCTCATTTCGGTAATTGGGAGTATATCGCATTATCTGTCAGTCTTCAAATCGGAATTCCTTTTTCTGTGGTGGTCAAATCCCAAAGGAATCCTTACGTAACAAAGTGGCTGGAAAACGCCCGTACAAAATGGATTAATAAAATAATTCCATCAGGAATTTCTATAAGGCAGGTATATAAAGAATTAATTAATAAGAATATTGTGGCCATGGTTGCTGATCAAAGAGGTCCAAGGGAAGGAATTAAGCTGGATTTTATGGGAAGACCTGCGTATTTTTTTTCTGGTCCGGCAATGTTATCTGTTAAAACAGAAGCCCCGCTTTTATACGGCATAGCAGTTCGGCAGGAGGATTACGCATACAAAGCGGAAATGTATGAAATAAGCAAAAATAACCTGCCTGAAAACGAAGAAGAAAAAATTATCGAGTTGACAAGAAGACACAAAGAATATCTTGAGAAGTTTATAAGGGAATACCCTGAACAGTGGTTCTGGATGCATAAAAGGTGGAAATATTAATGGAAAAATTTCTTGTGATTCAGACTGCATTTATTGGAGATGCAATCCTTACCCTGCCGATGATTCAGAAATTAAAAGAATTAAATCCGAACAGCCTGGTCGATGTAATATCTATACCGGAAACGGCCGTACTTTTCAATCACTCTCCGGCAGTAAATGTGGTTAATATATTAGATAAACGCGGGAAGCATAAAAACGCAATCCAGGTTTACAAGTTTGCAAAATATCTTAAACAACAGAATTATTCAAGAATTTATGCACCACACCGTTCGCTTAGGACTTCGCTGCTTGTTATGCTTTCAGGTGTAAGAGAGACATATGGTTTTAATCTTAACAGTCTGAGTCATATATACAAGTACATTGCTGAGTACGAAAACGCCAATCACGAAGTTGAAAGAAATCTGCGTCTCATAGAATTTCCCATTGAAAATCATGACTGGAGGATTCTCCCTGAAATAAATATTTCACCGGAAACGGAAAATAAAATCGAGGAATTCTTTGTAGATTTTGATAAGAATAAAAATTTCGCAGCAGTTGCCCCCGGAAGTGTGTGGCAAACAAAAATTTATCCTCCGGAATATATGAAAGAGATAATCGGGTTCCTGGCTGCAAGATTTGACCAGGTTTTCCTCATCGGCGGTGAAAGGGATAGTAAAATTTGTGATGGACTAGCAGAAAAAATCTCAGGAAAGGTAAAATCTGTCGCAGGTAAATTCAGCTTAATTGAGAGTATTTCATTTCTGAAAAGGATGAAAATACTTATATCAAATGATTCTGCCCCATCTCATCTCGGAATGTGTGCGGATATCCCGGTTCTTATGCTTTATTGTTCAACGGTCCCCGATTTTGGTTTTTACCCATATAACAAAAAAAGTTATTTTTTGTCGTTTAATGATTTATTTTGCAAACCCTGCGGTATTCACGGTTTTCAGAAGTGTCCGCTTGATAATTTTGCCTGCGGCTATAATCTGAAACCTGAATCTGTAATTACAAAAATTAAGGAAATGATTAATGCTTGAAACCCCAAATGCAGAACTTATAAATATTGATAAAAAACTTGATACTGCTATTAACAAAGCAAAGAAATTCTATCTCGAAGGAACGGTTTTTATTTATCCCACCGATACTGTTTATGGTTTCGGGGCAAATCCTTTTAACGAAGACGCGGTAAAAAGGATTGATCAGATAAAAGGAAGGAAAGATTCCAAGCCATATATACTATTGATTGACAGTATAGATACATTGATAAAATATGTTGATATTAAAAATGAAAAGCACCTGGATTTTCTGCTGGCAATATGGCCTAATCCTGTTTCAGTAGTTTTGAATTTAAACAGGAAAACTCAAAGCATTCTTGGTCAGACCACGGCTGCTTTCAGGATCCCTAACCACAGATTTTGCCTTAAGCTGCTGCAACAAATAAAAATGCCTCTCATATCAACAAGTGTTAACAGGAGTGATACGGATCCCTTAACAGAAATTAGCCTGATAAAAGATACATTTATCTCGGAAGTCGAGGCAATTTTTTATACAGAAAAGAAATCATTTATAAAAGTTTCAACATTAATTGATCTTAGTGACTCCAACCCTGTTTTGATAAGAGAGGGCAAAATCAAGTTCGAAGATTTGCTGGAAAAGTTTTAGCACTATATCATGTCAGCAAAAAAAAAGAAAAAGTCAGTTGAAAATAAAGTTACTGTTTCAGATAAAAAATTATCATCAAATGAAGAATACAGATATTTACTGGTAATAGTACTTGTTGGTATAATTCTTCGCTTTATTTTTGTCATTGAAACACAGAATTCCCCATTCTTTCAGACCCTTTTTTCCGATTCCAAAATCTATTATGATTTAGCGTTAAAGATTTGTTCAGGCAGCTGGATAGGTAATGAAATTTTCTTTATGTCCCCGGGCTACCCTTATTTTCTTGCAATCATTTTTACAATTTTTGGCAAGTCCATCCTGGCAATAAGACTAATACAGATATTTATGAACAGCATAAATATCATCTTCATCTATCTTATTGCAAGAAATCTGCATTCTAAAAAAGCCGGGTATTTAGCAGCCGGAATTGCTGCCGTCTCTTCTTCATTTATATTTTACAGTGGTGCAATCTTACTGGAAGTTGTACAGACTTTTATCCTTTCTTTGTTTTTAGTCTTAGTTTCAAATAAAGGGATAATTATAAAAAGTCAAAACTGGTTATGGGCGGGTTTAATCCTGGGAATAGCCTCTTTTTTCCGTGCAAATATACTTCTTTTATTCCCTGTCATGGTTGGCTGGTTTCTAATCAAAATTATTAAAACAAGTTCTGAAAGGAATTTTATTTATCATTCACTTCTGTATTTCTCTCTTGGCTGTACTATTCCTGTACTATTAGTGACAGCGAGAAATTATTTAGTGGGAAATGATTTTGTGCTGATTTCTTCAAACGGAGGTATAAACTTTTATCTTGGAAATCATGAGGGCGCCCCGGGTATATATAAATCCCCCGAAGATTTTGATTTATTTAGCGACCTTTCAGGGGAAAAATATGCAGAACGAATATCAGGAAAGGTTCTTACACCATCTGAAGCGTCTTCATTCTGGTATCAGAAGTCAATAAAGTACATTGAACAAGACCCCATTGACTGGTTAAAATTGACCGGAAAAAAAGTCTTATTCTTTTTTGATAATAATGAAAATCCCCAATCGGCTATAATGGATCCTTCATTCTTTGCCGATAATTACTCGACAATATTAAAGCTTCCGTTACCAGGATTTTTCGTTGTCTTTATTATGTCTGTTTTTGGATTTGCCTTGAGCTGGAAAAACCGTAAAGAGTATACTCTTATATATCTTTTTTTATTGGCTTATATTACGGCGACTGTTCTCTTCTTTATCGTTGGAAGATTTCGGGTTGCTATTTCTCCGTTATTCATTGTATTTGCCGGTATTGGTTTGACAGAGGTATACTGGGTAGTTAAAGTAAAGAGATACAAAAAATTAATCGTGCCTTCCGGAATAGCTGCATTATTTATATTAGGTGTATGTACACTTATTCCTGAATATAATTTTAATAATTATGATGCTTATATGAATCTTGGGAATTCCAGCTTCGAGAAACACGAATATGATGAAGCATTGTCAAATTTTCAAAAAGCCGTTTCACTGAAAGCAGATGCGAATAGTTATGTTCTCCTGGGGAATGCTTATGCAGCAAAAAATGACTATAAGAAGGCGATCGAATCCTATTACAAGGCGATAAATCAAAATCCTGATTATTACCTCGCATACTTCAACATGGGAATTGCTTATACTCAAATTAAGAATTTGGGTGAAGCAGAGAGATTATTTGCTAAAACAATTGAACTGGATTCCACTTTTGAACAGGCATATCGTAATTTGGCAATTATAGATTATATTAAAGGGGATTATAAATCATCACTTTTTAATTTTGAAAAATTCTTATCATTTACAGATGATGAACAGGCACGGAAAACGGTTCAGCAGGATATTCAGGAGCTCAAACGCCGCCTTAACAATATAGATAACTGACTATGGAGATAAAAGATAAAATAAACAGAATTGTTGATTCTATCAGAAGATTCAGGAGTCTATCTGTAATCTTTCTCCCGGATTATGGACAAGCTGAAACAAGGACTTATAAATTCGGCATATTCCAGCTGATTTCTATTCTGGTTTTTTATGCAGCAATTTTCGCTGTTCTTGGATTTCTTATTCTGGGACTTACTCCATTGAGGGATATTGTATTTCCGGGAAGTGGATTGAGTAAATCGGAGATTACTAAAATAAATGAACTCAACACCAGGTTGAACCAGGTTACAAAAGAACTGGAACATTTGAAAAATACCAATGAACGGCTGAAATATGCTATAGGACTTGGTGACTCTACATTATTAAAGTCATTAGAAAAAAATATGGATACTGTTAAAATAAAGCGAAAGATTAGTCCGGTTGGCGGAAATATTTTCGCTATTATTAGTGAACTATTTCAAGGGGAGAAAGATAAAAAGCCAAAAAGTTATTATTTTAGCAAACCTGCTGACACTTTTATTAGCCGCGGGTTTGATCCTGATAAAGGCCATATGGGCATCGATTTCGTTATGAAGACCGGAATTCCTGTATATGCGGCTGCCAATGGCTATGTAATTTTCGCTGATTATACCACAAAAGATGGTTACATGATAATTCTAAACCATAATAATGGTTATATTTCAATATACAAACATTGTTCCGTATTACTGAAAAGAGCACGAGAGACTGTCCTTCAGGGAGAAACAATTGCACTCAGCGGTAATACGGGAGAAATTTCCACCGGACCTCATCTACACTTTGAGATATGGAAAGAAGGTGAACCGATAGATCCTAAAACGGTTTTAATTAATTATTAAAGGAGAAATATATTGAAACAGAGAAACACTAATGAAGGAAAGGATGAAGTTACAATTATAAGTGCCGGGGTAGTAATAGAGGGGAAGCTTATTAGCAATGGAAATGTTCGCGTGGACGGATCAGTGAATGGAGATATTGCAGCTAACGGAAATGTAACAGTTGGAGAAAATGGTGAAGTGAACGGAGAAATTCGTGCCGAAGCCATTGTTATCGGGGGAAAAGTAACAGGTACCGTAAGTTCAAAGGATAAATTAACACTTGAGGGCAAAGCGGTACTTAAAGGTGACATATTAACTAAAATTCTGGTAGTTGAGGCAGGAGCTCAATTTGATGGTCAGAGTAAAATGAATGAAAAAGAGACTTCGAGACCTCCCCAGATGCCTTCATCACCCGGAAATGAAAAACAAGGATGAAAACGAAGATGGCCGGAGTAATTTTGCAGTAAATTACGGCCCTTACCTCGGCCTCGGTCTTCAGCTTGCTGTTACAGTAATAGTTATGGTGTTTCTGGGTATCTGGCTGGATGGCAAGTTTAATTCCAGTCCGTGGCTTACTGTTATTTTTTCATTTCTTGGCATAGCTTCAGCACTTTACAGCTTCATAAAGACAGTTCTGAAGTCAGACAAATGACTAACTCCAAAAGATTTGTTAATTTTGTTATAATAGGGACTATTTTATTCCCTTTAATCCTGACGGCCGCATATTCAGCTGGTAAAATTGAACACTCTGATTTTATTACCTGGGTAATCGGTTGGGCAATCATCTTTACCGGGTTTGCATTTGAGTTGTTGCTCATTAAAAGAGGTCTGGTAAGAAGTGATAAGTCTTTTATACGTAATGTATTAGGGGCCATTTCAATAAGATTATTCCTAACCCTGATTCTGGTTTTTATTTGTCTCATTTTCTTGGAATTAAATAGGAATACATTTATATTTTCAATCCTCATTTTTTATTTTTTTTATTTAATCATTGAAATTTTTTATCTGAATTTTAGAAATTACTGATTCAGTCTTATGCACTATTCTGTTACCGATACTTTAATTGCGGCGGATACCTTAAAAAAGGCCGGGGGGAGCGACAGTTCGTGGATTCTGCATCATGTAATGGATTCCCATACCCTGGATTTTGAACCATTCTTTTCCATTCAGCTGCCACACCTTGCACTATTTGGGATAGATATCTCTATTACAAAATATATCTTTTTTATGTGGCTGGTTGCCCTGATTTTGTTCTTAGTCCTTTTTATAGTCTCGAGGAAATATAAAAGTACCCTGATACCCAAAGGCATATCTAATCTTGTTGAGATTACTGTCCTGTTTGTGAGGGATGAGATTGTTAAGCCAACGATAGGAAAGGGATACGAAAGATTTCTGCCATATTTGCTGACAGTATTTTTCTTTATTCTGCTGAGTAACTTCTTCGGTCTGATTCCGTATGCGGTTACTGTTACAGGCAATATAGCAGTTACTGCAGCACTGGCAATGATTTCTTTCGTTGCGATTCAGCTGGGAGGAATTAAAAGTCATGGTGCCTGGAGATACTTTAAGGGACTTATCCCGTCGGGGATGCCCCCATGGATTTTGATTATACTTATCCCCCTGGAAATTCTGGGATTATTTACAAAGCCTTTTGCATTGTGCATACGTCTTTTTGCAAATATGATTGCCGGACATGTTGTCATTCTCTCATTACTCGGATTAATCTTTATACTGCAGACAGCATTTGTCGCACCGGTTTCAATAGCATTTGCGATATTTATTTATCTGCTTGAATTGCTTGTTGCGCTGATTCAGGCATATATATTTACAATACTGACATCCTTATTTATCGGGATGGCTGTACACCAGGAACATTAATTAGTCTATTTATTTACTTTAACAATCAGGAGAATTTAATATGGATTTAGCATGGTTGGGCGCAGGAATTGGCGCTGGTATAGCAGTTATTGGTGCCGGACTTGGTATCGGTAAACTGGCCGGTTCTGCTCTTGAAGCTATGGGCAGACAGCCAGAAGCTGCTGGTGCAATCAGAACCGCAATGATTATTGCTGCCGCACTAATTGAAGGTATTGCCTTCTTTGCTCTCGTTATCTGTATTTTATTAGCAGTAAAAGCTTAAATAATAAATCCGTTAATACAGCAGTTATAATTAAATCAGGAATGAATAAATGTTAACAGGATTCAGTTTATCAGTCCTTGCTCTTGCTTCCGAAGAAAGCGGAAGTCTGATAGATGTTAATCCGGGTCTTATTTTCTGGACCGTTGTGACCTTCCTTGTCCTTCTGGTAATCCTGAAGAAGGTCGCCTGGAAACCTATTCTGGAGGCTCTTGACCAGAGAGAAGCGGCAATAAAGGAATCGCTTGACAAAGCTGAAAAGGCAAGAGAAGAGGCTCAGAAAGTTCTGGATAAAAATCAGGCTTACATAGCCCAGGCAGAAGAAGAATCCAAAAAAATTATTGATCAGAGTCGTGCCTATGCTGAAAAATTAAAAGACCAGATGATACGTGAGAGCAAAGAACAGGCAAGGAAAATTGTTGATGATGCTTCAGCTGAGATAGAAAGAAAGAAAGAAGCAGCTTTTAATGAATTAAAAAACCAGGTTGCAGAAATCGCAATAAATGCTGCAGAAAAAATTCTTAAAGAAAATCTGGACAAAGAATCAAATAAAAAAATTGTAGATAAATACATTAGCGATATTTCCAGGAATTAGAAATGGCCAATTATAAAGTATCGATGAGATATGCGACTTCACTGATTGATCTGGCAGTTGAAAGAAATTTGATGGATACGATCTCCGGTGATATAGAACTAATTGTATCTGCAATGGAAAAAAGTCCTGAACTCAGCAGAGCGCTGGCAAGCCCTGTAATAAGGCCTGAGACAAAATCAGCAATACTCGATGAAATATTTAAGGCTAAAATAAATACAGAGACGATGCACTTTGTAAGATTTTTGGTCAAAAAAGGAAGGGAAAACCTTCTATACGAAATTGCGCTTAAATTTCTTGAATTGAGAGATGAGAAATTAGGTATCGTGAACGTGGATATCCGGACAGCATTTGAATTGACCGAGCAGCAGAAAAATGATCTCAGGAATAAGATTGAAAAGATGTTAAATAAAACAGCACGTATCAGAATTAAGATCGAACCTGATGTTGTAGGCGGTTTCATTGCGCAGGTAAATGATACTGTTTATGATGCTTCTATAAAGCACCAGTTAGAAATTTTAAAGCAGCAGCTGTTAAAAGGTAGCGGATCCGCGCTAAATTAATGTAGGAATTTTAAAAGGAACAATTAAAATGGCTGAAGTAAGACCAGATGAAATATCTGCCATATTAAGGAAACAATTATCAGGCTTTGAAAGCGAAGTTGATATTTACGATGTTGGTACCGTTCTTCAGGTCGGGGACGGTATAGCAAGAGTATATGGACTGTCCAATGTTATGGCTAGCGAGCTTGTAGAGTTTCCTAATGATGTTTTCGGGATGGTACTTAATCTTGAGGAAGACAGCGTCGGCTGCGTTCTATTCGGTGAATCTACTCTTGTAAAAGAAGGTGATACGGTTAAGAGAACCAAACGTGTTGCCTCATTACCTGTCGGCGATGCAATGCTTGGTAGAGTAATCACCCCTCTCGGTCTGCCGGTTGATGGTAAAGGTCCTATAAACACAACAGAATATTTGCCGATTGAAAGAAAAGCGCTCGGCGTAATACAGCGTCAGCCGGTAAAAGAGCCTTTACAGACCGGTCTTGCTGCGATTGATGCAATGATACCTATTGGCAGGGGACAGAGAGAATTAATAATTGGCGACCGTCAGACGGGAAAGACCGCGGTTGCCGTTGATGCTATTATAAATCAGAAATATACCCATACTGAAGAAGCGAAGAATCTTGGTATAAAACCGGTCTATTGCATCTACGTTGCAATAGGACAGAAGAGTTCAACTATAGCCCAGGTTGTTGCAAAGTTGAATGAACAGGGAGCAATGGCCTTTACAACCGTAATTTCTGCCGCAGCTTCGGTACCCGCTCCTCTTCAGTTTATTGCTCCATACGCCGGGGCAACGCTCGGCGAATACTTCAGGGATAACGGCCGTCACGCACTCGTCATTTATGATGATTTATCAAAACAAGCGGCTGCCT
Source organism: uncultured Ignavibacteria bacterium (assembly GCA_963743325.1). Classification (GTDB taxonomy): domain Bacteria; phylum Bacteroidota; class Ignavibacteria; order Ignavibacteriales; family Ignavibacteriaceae; genus DATFVA01. The sequence continues at coordinate 327,619 of CAVUOZ010000011.1, read as the reverse complement.
ACCGTGAGCTGTCATTGCTTCTCAGAAGACCACCGGGACGTGAAGCCTACCCCGGAGATGTTTTCTACCTTCATTCAAGACTTCTTGAGAGAGCTTCAAAATTAAGTGAGGATCTTGGAGGGGGGAGTTTAACTGCTCTTCCTATTATTGAAACCCAGCAGGGGGATGTGTCCGCATATATTCCTACTAACGTAATCTCAATTACTGACGGACAGATTTACCTTGAATCTAATCTATTTAATGCAGGCGTAAGACCTGCTATTAACGTTGGTATATCGGTTTCACGTGTCGGTGGTAATGCACAAATTAAGGCAATGAAAAAAGTTGCCGGAACACTCAAGCTTGAACTTGCTCAGTATCGTGAACTGGAGGCATTTGCAAAGTTCGGTTCAGATCTCGATAAAGCGACACGGAAAACCCTTTCGAGAGGAGCCCGGCTTGTTGAACTTTTGAAACAGGGACAATATGCACCTGTGACTATCGAGCGTCAGGTAGTAAGCATTTTCCTTGGCACCAATGGTTATCTAGATGATATAGCTCTTCCGGATATAAAACGATTTGAAAAGGAAATTCTTGAATACATGGAGGTTAAATATAACCCGGTCCTCGAGGCTATAAAAAAAGAGAAACTTCTTTCAGATTCCACTGCGGAAAGTATTAAAAAAGCTGCTGAAGAATTTAAGGCGATATTTAAAACAAACGCATAATTAATGGCTACATTACGCGATATAAAGAACAGGATTAAGGGTGTTCAAAACACCCAGCAGATAACCAAAGCTATGAAGATGGTAGCAGCGGCAAAGTTACGAAGGGCCCAGGAAAATATTATAAATGCCAGGCCTTATGCAAGACAAATTGCCGGAATGCTTTCTCATCTGGTTACTGAAGAGGATATGACTAATAATCCTTTTATCGTTCAGAGGGAAATTAAAAATGTTGCTCTCGTTATAGTTACTGCTGACCGCGGTTTATGCGGTGCTTTTAATACTAATATTATCAGGGAAACTTCAAGAATTGTTAACGAGGAATATTCGGGAAGCCTTGCAACTCCTCATCTTTTTTGTGTAGGTAAAAAGGGATTCGAATTTTTCTCTAAAAGAGATCATGATATAGCCGGAAAAAAGATAGGTCTATTTTCAACTCTCTCTTATGAAGATGCATTAAATATTACTAAAGAGCTTATTGACCTGTATCTTAAAGGATCTTTTGACAAAATAATAATTGTATATAATGAGTTTAAATCCATAATTCAGCAGAAAATTGTAACTGAACAGTTTCTGCCGATTCCAATCCAGAAAGATTCGGAAGAAGAAAGAAAGAACCAGCCTAATTATATTTTTGAACCTGACCAGAAAGGGATCTTCAATTATCTGCTTCCTAAACACCTGAAAGCCCAGATGTGGCGTATCCTCCTTGAATCTAATGCTGCCGAATTAGGTGCAAAAATGACTGCGATGGATAATGCAACAACGAATGCAAAAGAGCTTATAAGGACACTTCAGATTAAGTATAATAAGGAGAGACAGGCGGCCATAACAAAAGAAATCCTTGAAATTGTCTCCGGTGCAAATGCATTGAAAGAAAGTAATTCGTAGTCAGATTGAGATAGCGAAATAATATTAAAATACTGAGACACCATGTTTGAAGACCTGCAGCAAAAATTAGAATCATCCCTGAAAAAAATAAGGGGACAAGGCAAATTAACTGAAAAGAACATTTCAGATACTCTGAGAGAAGTCCGCCGGGTGCTTCTTGATGCCGATGTAAATTACCAGGTGGCAAAAGAATTTATTGATAATGTATCTCAGAAAGCGCTCGGTACAGAAGTTATCAACTCTATTACTCCGGGACAATTAATTACTAAAATAATTCATGATGAATTAACACATCTCCTCGGTAATAGCAATAGTGAAATAAGATTGAACGGATCCGGCATTACAACAATTCTTATTGTTGGTCTGCAGGGTTCAGGTAAAACTACTTTCAGCGGTAAGCTGGCTAAGAGATTAAAAGAAAGCAATCGTAAAATTCTGCTGGTTGCAGCAGATGTATACAGACCGGCAGCTATAGATCAGCTTAAAACACTTGGTGAACAAATAAATGTGCCGGTATTTTCTCTTGAAGAAAAGAATGCAATAAAAGTATCAACTGATGCGCTGAGTTTTGCTAAAGAGAATAATTTTGATACATTAGTTGTTGATACTGCAGGCCGGCTTCATGTTGATGAAGATATGATGGCTGAGGTAGAGGATATAAAAAATCTTGTTAAACCGACCGAAACCCTATTTGTTGTGGATTCTATGACCGGTCAGGATGCAGTAAATTCTGCCAAAGCATTTAATGAAAAAGTCAATTTTGACGGGATTGTACTCACAAAATTAGATGGAGATGCACGCGGCGGGGCCGCTCTTTCCATAAGACAGGTTGTGGGAAAACCGATCAAATTTATCAGTAATGGTGAAAAATTGACTGATCTGGAGGTTTTTTATCCTGAGAGACTTGCTTCCCGGATTTTGGGCCGTGGAGACGTGGTTTCACTGGTAGAAAAGGCCCAGCAGAGCTTTGATGAGGATGAGGCTGAGCGTCTTGAAGAGAAATTAAAGAAAAATAAATTTGATTTTGATGATTTTCTTAAGCAAATTAAAGTTATTAAGAAAATGGGTTCTTTATCTTCTCTATTGGGAATGATACCGGGAATCGGTTCTCAAATTAAGAATGCCAATATTGACGATAAAGCGCTCGTAAAAGTTGAGGCAATTATACAGTCGATGACCGTTGAAGAACGTTCAACTCCGAAGATTCTGAAAGGTAACAGACGTAAAAGAATTGCCAGAGGGAGCGGGACATCCATTCAGGATGTAAACCGTCTTGTTAAGCAGTTTAGTGAAATGCAGAAGATGATGGGTCAAATGGCAAGAAAAGGATTTGGAAACGCCTCATCATTTAAGAATTTTAAATTTAATTGAAAAGTGACTAATTCAGGAGGTTAATAATTTGGCAGTTAAGTTAAGACTAAGACGTATGGGAAAGAAAAAACAGCCGATATATAAGGTTGTAGCAGCAGATTCCAGATCGCCGAGAGACGGTAAGTTTCTCGAATCTATAGGTTTATATAATCCGTTGACAAATCCTCATACAGTCGAGATTAAAGAGGACAGAGTATTGTATTGGTTGAGTAAAGGCGCACAGCCTACAGATACTGTAAAAAGTTTATTGCGACAGAGAGGTATAACTCTTAAAAGAGAATTAATCCGTAAAGGTCTTTCAGAAGATAAAATTCAGTCTGAACTGGAACAGTGGACTAAAATGCAGGAAGCGAAACAGACAAGCAGAAGTCGGGGAAAGAAATCTAAGGTTAAGAAAGAAGAAACGAATGAGGAAGCCATAGCTGCAAAGTCCGAAGGTGCTAATGTTGCTGCGGAAAAGAACACGGAACAGGAAGTAAAAACTGAAAAAAGTACGGCAGAAGTAAAGGGCGCTACTTCTGAAGAGAATACTGAGGGAAAAGAGTAATCTTAACTGAGGTTGTTCGCATGTACATTATTTCAAAAGCTCCCGTGCTTTAATATAGGAGGCTTCTTTCAATGAAAGAATTCATCGAATATATCGCAAAACACCTGGTCGATAATCCGGAAAATGTCTCGATTGACGAGAAAACTCCGGAAGAGAATAAAATAGTTCTTTCTCTTAAAGTCCAGGCGGAAGATGTAGGTAAAGTTATTGGGAAACAGGGCAAAACTGCCCAGGCAATGAGAACTCTGCTTACTGCCATTGCCGCAAAGGAAGGTAAGAGAGCTATTCTTGAGATTCTCGATTAATTCTCTTCCAGGTGAGTGAATATTTTTTGGTCGCGAGGATATCTTCAACTGCCGATAAAAAAGGATTTGTGAAGATTTATTCATATTCTGATTTTCCTGAGCGATTTCTTTCACTCAAAGAAGTTTATATTGATTTCTTTGATACCAAGAAAAAGTTTTTTGTAGAAGAAGTAAAGGAGTTAAAAGGTAATTTCTTTATCAAGTTTAAAAATTTTAACACTGATAAAGACGCAAAAATACTGCTCAACAGAGAAATTTTTGTAGAAGAAATAAATGTCGTAAAACTTCCTGAAAAAGTGTATTTTGTTCACGATTTACTTGGCAGCAAAGTATACAGGAACGGGAAGTTATTTGGTAAAATTAAAGATGTATTGCCGTATCCCGCTAACGATGTATATGTGATTGAAGATGTAAATGGCGAGGAGATTCTTTTACCGGCATTGTCAGAACTGATTGAAAGTTTTGACTCTGGAAATAAAGTTATGGTTTTTAAGCCGGGAGAAAGTTTCTATGAAGATGAGGATTGATATAATCTCTGCTGTTCCGGAAATATTTAAGAGCCCGCTGGATTCCAGTATTCTTAAAAGAGCACAAAACAAAAAGAAGGTTGAGATTTTTGTTCATAATCTCAGAGATTATGCATTTAATAAGCATAGACAGATTGATGATAAACCATTCGGCGGCGGCGCCGGAATGGTTCTGAAGCCAGAACCGTTCTTTGAGTGCATTGAGAAACTGCAGCAGGACAGGAAATATGATCATATAGTTTTTGCCTCTCCGCGGGGGAAAATTCTTGATCAGAAAACAGCAAACCGATTGTCGCTTGCAAAAAACCTGATGATCGTTGCCGGGCATTATAAAGATATTGATGACCGTGTAAGGGAAAAATTCGCAACAGAGGAAATATCTGTCGGGAATTTTGTTCTTACAGGAGGTGAACTGCCTGCACTGCTTATTATAGATGCAGTTATCCGCCTGATTCCCGGTGTTCTTAATGATAGTGAATCGGCCTTAAATGATTCCTTTCAGGATGGTGAAAAAATTGAAGCCCCATCTTATACCCGGCCGGCAGAGTACCGCGGGATGAAAGTTCCTGATGTTCTACTCTCAGGAAATGATAAGGAAATAAAGAACTGGAAGGAAGAGCAGTCGAAAATTTTAACTGAGAAGTGGAAAAATTTTAACAATTAGCGGAGAAAGAAATGATTGACATAAATAACGTATTACCCGATCAGAATAAAACGGATTTGCCCGCGTTCAATTCCGGCGATCATATTCGCGTGCATGTTCGCGTTATTGAAGGAGATAAAGAAAGAATTCAGCCTTTTGAAGGTGATGTGATCAGCATACGCGGCGCAGGTGCGAATAAGACATTTACAGTAAGGAAAATTTCGAGCGGTGTCGGCGTTGAAAGGATATTCCCTTATAATTCACCCAAGATTGCCAAGGTCGAACTTATCAAACAGGGTGATATAAGAAAGGCAAAACTTTATTATCTGAGGAATCTTTCAGGTAAAGCTGCAAGAATTAAATCCAGGGAAAGCTGAAAACTGATTGTTCTAAATAGAGCCCGCACAGCGGGCTTTTTCTTTTAAATTATGAATATACTGTTTCCTGAAAATATCTTTACTTCAGTAATTGCCGTAACATTACCGGAAAGCCTGAAGCGTAATCTTCAGTTTCATCAGGCTTCGTCGATCAGTTCAGTTCTGGAGAAGGATAAAAACAGCATAGCTTTCATTCCTGCAACTGATATTATCAGCCACAAGGACCTTTTTATATCAAAAAAATACGGGATATCATTTGAAGGATCCCTTTGCAACTCATATATATATTTTGCCGAAAACCGTTCACTAAAATCGCTCAATATTGCAGGAGATGTAACTTCCTCTGAAGTAATTTTAAGCAGAATATTGTTTAAAGAATTGTATAATCTGGAAGTTGAAGTAGGATTATCTGCCTCCATGAAGAGGGATATCAATAATTTAATCCTTGTCGGAAAACAGAATTTTTATGATGACAGGTTATTTGAAGGAATAAGTTTTTCCGAAGAAGTAACCGAATTATTATCGCTGCCTTATGTCAACTATGTACTTGCTTCCGCTAATGATAAACTGATTGGTGAGCTTGAACCGGTGCTGCTTGAAAAACTGCCGAACGTATATGATAATTTTGAGAATCCGGAACAATACTTTTCTTTCTCTGAAAAAACATTTAATTACATCAGGCAGAATATATCTTCATTGGTCCTTGGTCTGGATGAACAAGATATTGAAGCGATTAATCAATTAATAATGCTCCCCTATTTTCACGGTATAATAAAAGAAATTATTGAACCAAAGTACGTGTAAATTAAAATAAAACCCTTTCCGGAATCTGATTTTCTCAATCTGAATCAACTTTTAACCTGCTAAAACCCGACTCTGCCTTCTGCCATTTTGGCAGACGGATTTTGTCTTTCGATGGGGTATGAGAAAGACGAGAGATGGACGAGAGAGAAGCGGGTGTAGGGCAGGAGTGTTCACTGACAAATTGTCATAAATTTATATGCATAAAATTTTGGGTATATTACTATTGAAGATCGGGAAAACAGGAACGGCTGTCTCAAACCCGGATGCTGGGACAGCCGCCTGAACTTTATAATGCAACGTGGGAAATGCTTAATACATCCGGATTTTTCTGCATAGTTTTAAGTTTCTCGGCAGAAACCGGCGATTTTAATTTCATTGTACAGCTTGCAGCAACACCACCCTGGAATATTACATTTTCTATTTCTTCGATGTTGATATTGCCCTCTCTTATTACATCAAGAATCGATGCAAGAACACCCGGTTTATCGTAATGCTTAACAACAAGCTGATATTTTGCATCGGTAATTTTAGCACGGTTTATCCAGTGAGCAATCACCCCGCTGGTTGTGTAAACTTTAATTATCCGAACTGTCTCCGCTGCAACGGCATTTTGTGATTGTTCCGTCGAAGCCCCGATATGGTGAGTAACGTAAACATTGGGATTATCCTTAAGCACAGAAGTAACCTGCCCGGTTTTCGCCTCCGGTTCACCCTTGAAGACATCGACTGCAACTCTTATGTTCTTTTCTTTGATCGCTTCAAGAAGATCTTCCTCAACAATTATATCGGCACGTGATGTGTTAATCAGGAGGGCACCTTTTTTCATAAATCCGAACATTTTTTTATTAAATAATCCTTTTGTATCTGAAGTTGCAGGCAGGTGAATAGTAACAATATCGCAAAGAGGAAGAAGCTGATCCATTTCTGAAAAATCCTTTATCTGGACACCCTCAATTCTGGAAATATCTTTTCCGTAAACATTCATTTCAAATGCAAGGGCTCTCTTTGCTACTTCTTTACCTATTGCGCCTACACCTATTATTCCCAGAGTCTTTCCTTTCAAACCTTCCGCCTTGGAATACTCACCTTTATTCCATACTCCCTTTCTGAAATCGGCTACATTATCTGGAATTCTTCTGTCCAGAGAGATCATCAGTCCCATTGCCAGTTCGGCTACGGCGACTGAATTCATTCCGGGACAATTGGCAACATAAATTCCTTTTTTATTTGCCGCCGAGATATCAATGTTATTAACTCCTGCCCCTGCGCGGATAATAAGATTTAATGTCCTGCTGGTATTTATTGTATCAGCATTAACTATTGTTGAACGCACAACCAGTATATCAACTTCTTTTGCAGCTTCCGGAAGATCCTTTTCCCCAAGTTTGGGTGAGTAAATTACTTCCAGGTCCATATCATTTAGTTGCTGTATATACTGATCGGGAAATTTATCGGCAATAAGAACTTTTACTTTCATTTTTTCTCCATTTCTGGTTTTATTGGAATATTCTTTATTAAATTATTTTAACATGGGAATTTTGATATTCATTTTTTTAGCATTCTTAATGGCTTTTTCATAACCTGCATCAGAATGCCTGACTATTCCCATTCCGGGATCATAAGTTAATACCCGCTCAAGTCTTTTTTCTGCTTCTTTTGTACCGTCGGCAACGACTACCATACCTGCGTGGATAGATTTACCGATTCCAACCCCTCCGCCGTGGTGAACTGAAACCCAGCTTGCACCGCCTACCGCATTCAGCAATGCATTCAATATAGGCCAGTCGGCTATTGCATCGCTTCCATCTTTCATATTTTCGGTTTCACGGTTGGGAGAAGCAACTGAACCGCAGTCAAGATGATCCCTTCCGATTACTATCGGAGCACTCACTTTTCCGGTGGCAACGAGATCGTTAAATATTTTTCCCATCTTAGCGCGTTCACCAAATCCCAGCCAGCAGATACGTGAAGGCAGCCCCTGGAAATGAACCTTCTTTTGAGCCATTTTAATCCAGTTAACCAAAGCGGTTTTTTCGGGAAAAGTTTCTATTACGGCTTTATCTGTTTCGTAAATATCATCCGGATCTCCCGATAACGCTGCCCAGCGGAATGGTCCCATTCCATCGCAAAAGAGAGGTCTTATAAATTCAGGAACAAATCCCGGGATATCAAAAGCATTTGATAACCCGTTTTCTTTTGCTTCACCCCGGATATTGTTACCATAATCAAAAACAATGGAACCCTTTTTTTGAAATCCCAGCATCGCTTCTACGTGCCTGACAATAGTTTTGCGCGATAATTCAATATATTTTTCAGGGATATCTTTTCTTAATTGAAGCGCTTTTTCAAATGACATTCCTGCAGGTACATAACCGTTTAATACATCGTGTGCTGAAGTCTGATCTGTAACAATATCGGGAATTATATTCTTCTGAAGTATTTTCCGGTGTATTTCCCCGGCATTGCCAATCAAACCAACCGATATAGCCCTGCCTTCTTTCTTTGCTTTTAACACAATTCCGAGGGCTTCATCCAGATCATCGGAAATTTCATCGATATACCCGGTTTCTAATCTTTTTTCAATTCTCTTTCGGTCTACATCAACACCAAGGAATGCAGCCCCATTCATTGTCGCAGCAAGAGGCTGGGCACCACCCATTCCGCCCAGTCCTGCGGTCAGTATAAATTTACCTTTTAAATCCCCGTTAAAATATTTTCTCCCGCATTCGGCAAAGGTTTCATAAGTTCCCTGCAGAATTCCCTGCGTCCCTATATAAATCCAGCTTCCTGCAGTCATCTGTCCGTACATTGTTAATCCCAGCCCTTCTAATCTGCGGAACTCATCCCATGTAGCCCAGTCGGGAACAAGCATCGAATTTGAAATCAGGACCCGGGGTGCATCAGGATAGGTTCTGAAGATTCCTACAGGTTTACCTGACTGAACCAGCAGTGTTTCGTCGTTTTCCAGATTCTTAAGCGACTCAATGATTGCTTCATATGATTCCCAGTTTCGTGCAGCCTTGCCGCTTCCCCCGTATATAATTAATTCTGCAGGATTCTCTGCCACTTCGTTGTCAAGGTTATTCATCAGCATGCGCATTGCAGCTTCCTGCAGCCATCCTTTACAGGAAAGTATATTGCCATGCGGCGCTTTAATTGAAACTTCTTTTGTGTTAACCGGACTCATTTTATCCTCTGAAATGATTTTCTAAAATTCCCTCATATTGTTTGAGAAGGGATTTGTAAATCCATTTTTTAATAAACCAGCTGCCTTTTGATTCTTTCTTCAGAAATTTGACATTTTCATTCATTTGACTTAGCAGCCGTGTTCTTTCATCTTTAGTCAGTTTAATTGAATCAGTGGAAGATGATAATTTTTCGAGTATAGAGTTAAAAGCTCTGGTTTCTGCAAAAAATTTATTATCTCCGCTTATCTGTTTAAGCACCTGTTTTGAAAATGTAGTTAATATTTTTTTTTCGTTTTTATTAAACTCGAAATTGTAATTAGTGAAAAGTTGCTTCATAGTTATTGGTATCGCCTATTGTGAATTTAAAATTTCCCTGCCTTTCTGAAAGCCGGGTTTAATAATGTTATAAATATATTTCAATCTTTCATTATAGTGAATAAATGCCGATTTCATCGCATTGATTGTAATTTTTTCAATATCATCGATATTAATCCCGAAATATTTCTGGGCAACTAAAAATTCATTGGTCATTGATGTATTGCTCATCAGCCGGTCATCCGTATTTATTGTAACCCTGAATTTATTATCATATAATATTTTAAATGGGTGATTCTCCAGTTTATCTACCGCTCCGGTGTGAAGATTACTTGATAGGCATATTTCAAGAGGAATTCTTTTATCAAGAATATATTGTGCAAGTTCTCCGAAAACCGCATAATCTCCGCTTATATCGGAATCTATATCCTCCCTTAAGTGAGTTGCGTGTCCGATCCTGTGAGCCCCGCACCACTGGATTGCCTGCCATATTGATTCTTTACCAAAAGCTTCCCCGGCGTGTATTGTAATATTAAAATTTGATCTCTGGATGAACTGGAATGCATCAATATGTTTTTTGGGCGGGTAGCCGCCTTCTTCACCGGCGAGATCAAAACCAACCACACCGTTATCTTTGAAATTTACTGCGAGTTCAGCTACCTCAAGTGAATTTTTCATGTTACGCATAGCGCATAAGATTAACCCGTACCCAATGCCAAAATCATTTTTTCCCCTCTCCAAACCATCAAGTACAGCCAGGACAGCATCTTCCTGGTAAAGATTTTTATTAGCATGAAAAACCGGGGCAAACCGGCTCTCAACATAACATACCCCGTCATTTTTCATATCCTCCATCATTTCATAAGCTGCACGCTGCAAACTTTCTCTTGTTTGTAAAACTGCTATTGTATGTTCAAAACCCTGTAAAAATTCTACAAGATTCCCTTTATCTGCCCAGCTATGAAACCATTCCGCCAGTTCACCGGGGTCGCTTGTCGGAAGTTTTTTATATTTCACCTCTTTTGCGAGCTCGATTATGGTTTGAGGACGCAGACCGCCGTCAAGATGATCGTGCAAGAGCACTTTCGGAAGCGATTTTATTACATTTTCGGTGATCAAAATATCCTCTTTTATCAGACCTCAAAAATATCCTTTAAAGTAGGGAAAATCAATTTACGCTGAGATTCATTATTTCAAATTTGTTAGTAAATTACTGAATAAATTGAGACGCAGTACACCATTAAGGCGGCATAGTTTCTTGACTATACTTCCTCAAAACAGTAAGTTTAACGATACTAAATTTGATTTTAATTGATGGAGTTAGGATGCAAAAATCGAAATTATACACAATAGTATTCTTTTTATTAGCGGGTCTGGCTTTCGCAGGATTTCAGTGTTCATCAACTGAAATGACGAGCGCCAAACTATACATTCAGCAGAAAAATTATGATAAAGCGCTTGATGCCCTCCAAACAGAGGTGGCAAAAAATCCCAAAAGTGCTGAAGGTTTTTATTACCTCGGTTATGTATACGGAGAAAAAGAGCAATACGGCGAAATGATTGACGCTTTTAATAAGTCGCTCGCGATCAGTAATGAATTTAAATCCCAGATTGATGATCAAAACAAATATTTCTGGGCTAATACGTTCAACAGAGGTGTGAGCTATTATCAGAAAGGTGTTAATACTACAAATGAGGACAGCACCAAGATATGGTTCGATAAATCCATAAATATGTTTGAATATGCGGCTAAACTGGAACCGGATTCGGCAGATACTTATAAAAATCTTGCTTTCGTTTACATGGGAGCAGGTCAAAATGAAAAAGCTGTAGAACCTCTGAAAAAACTCATCGAACTTCAGCAATCTCTTGATGGATATAAATACCTTGGCGATATCTATTATAACGATGGTATCATTTTGAAAAACCAGTATGCTACCAGCCGTAACATGGAAGACAGCGTAAAATCAATAGAGAATTTTAATAATGCAATCCAGGTTCTTGAAGAGGGAAGAAAGCATTTTCCTGATAACCCCGATTTACTTTTAACCCTTTCCAATTCATACATTAATGCAGGTAAAGTTGCAGTGGCTCTGGATGTATTTAAAGCCGGGGTAGAAAAAGATCCTAATAATAAATATTATCGTTATAATTATGGCGTTCTTCTTCTCGGTAAAAATGATTATGAAGGTGCCGTTGAGCAGTTTCAGAAAGCAATTGACCTCGACCCGGAATACCAGAATGCAGTTTATAATTTAGCAGTGGCTTACGTAAAGTGGGGTACTGCTATAAATAAGATGGCTGAAGATAAAGGTCAGATGGATAATACCGAGTATAAAGAAAAATACCGGCAGGCATTACCTTATCTTGAAAAATCCGTGGAACTGCAGCCGGATGATGCCCCTACCTGGGAATTGCTCGGGAAGGTTTATACAGTGCTGGATATGAAGGATGACGCCCAGAATGCTTTCAATAAAGCTGATTCATTAAGAAAGTAATTTCAGAAAGAAGCGAACTAAAATAATGGCTCAAAATAATCAAAATCCTCAGGGACAGCAGATAAACATCGAACTTAATGAGAAAGAAGCGGAGGGAATATATTCGAATCTTGCTATCATCACTCATTCACCTGCTGAATTCGTGATTGATTTTACCCGTGTGGTTCCGGGTGTTCCCAAAGCCAAAGTATATGCAAGAATTATTACTACCCCGCAGCATGCAAAAATGCTTTTAAAGGCTCTTAAAGATAATCTTGATAAATACGAAGCAAGGTTTGGTGAAATAAAAGTTGATTCTCCACAGAATCAGCACTTCGGGTTTGTCCCTCCTAAAAAAGATGAAAAAGTAAATTAGGAATAAGGGGCTGTCTAAATAGCAGTTTTGATTGTCACTTTTTAGACGGCCCCTTTTCTATATTTATTGTCTCATCCTCATCAGGCTGAATACAGCAGCAGCGAGAAAAATCAGATTAGCGAACCACGCTGTCAGTAAAGGATCAAGCGCGCCGTTTTTACCAAAAGCCTGGCTGATCTTCATAAAGACCAGGTACAGAAAAGTGATAAGAATATTTATACCGACCTGCACGGCCAGACCGCCTCTTCGTTTGTTTGCAGAAATGGGCAGCCCGAAAAATACTATGATCAGGCTCGCCATAGGAAAAGAAAAACGGGAGTAATATTCAATTAAAGATTCTGTCGCATCGTTCCCGGCACGCTGCTGCGTCTCTATACTATTCTTTAGCTCGCTAAGGTTCATTTCCTCGGGTTTCTGCTGCTTCGTAAGCAGCTCAGCGGGGGTAAAATTCAAATTACCGAGTATCTTTTCCTTAAAATAATCCGCGGTCTGAGTATTCTCATGAAATGTTCTTTCAATTCCGTTTTTAGCTATCCACGTATGACTGAGAGTATCATATATTAGTCTGACTGCATCAATTCTGTAATCCATTTTAGTAATATCGTTCTTATCAAATCCCTGGATACTGACACGGTTGGCCTGAAGCATTGAATTATCAAAATAGGAAATATTAACAATTCTTGTCCTGGAATCCTGGAAGAAAATATTGCCGCCGGAATAATTAAATCCCTTTTTCAGATAGTTCATTTCAATGTTCAGCTTGGTTTTATTAGCCATCGGAACAAGATAGCCGGCAAAGTAAATTGAGAACATACTGATAAAAAAAGCCGTAATTAAAAACGGAATCATAAACCTGTACATACTGACCCCGCTTGCTTTTATAGCTGTAAGTTCACTCAGCTGGGCAGCTTTCCCGGCTGTAAATAAAGCGCCGAAAAGAACAGCGATCGGTGTAATAAGTTTTATAATATCAGGGGAAAAGACAAAGTAGTAATGGAGTATAACCAAAGCTCCGACGTTCTGATCAATGAAATCATCCAGATTTTCCATCATATCGATCACTACGAAAATCAGGGTGAAAGCTATTAATCCGAAAAAGATGGTCTGAAGAAACTGTTTAACCAGGTATTTGTCAAGAATTCTCATAATTCCCTTCAGTTTCTTCCTCACTTCCGCGAAATTGTTTGGGAATAAACTTCTTTAACCATGTAAACCTGATTGTGACCGTTTCCCGTACAGTTTTAATGGTTAATAATATTCCTGCTATTGTTAAAAGAATATTAGCGGACCACATTCCCCAGAAGGGTGAGAAGAAATTTCTATCTGCAAGTTTTTCACCACCGATTAAAAATGCCCAGTATATAAGGAAAAAGAAAAGGCTTATGCTGGCTGCTATGCCAAATCCGCCCCGTTTTGTCATAGTTCCAAGGGGAGCACCTATAAGTACAAATACAATACATGCGGCGGGGAGCGCATATTTTTTGTAAATCTCAACTTCATATTTATTTATTTCATTCTCCCTGGCCTCGAGTCTTTTATATCTTGAGACGAGCGTATTTCTTTCATTACGAAGCTTATCCAGTATTCTTGTATACTCGGGTTTTTTAGAACCGGTATTTACGTGTGTACTTATTTTTTGAGTAACAGAATCCGGATAGAAATATTTTTCAGCTTCTCTGGTCAGATCCTCGCGGTATTTTATTTCAGAAACTCTCAGGCTGTCTACAATTACCTGCATTGCCGAAGCGCTTAGTTCCCGTTCTCCCCTGGGACTGCCGAGTGCGGACTGCTGAAATGTAAACTGGGCTCCGTCCATAGCAATTTTGTGCCTGTCAAATCTTAGTCTTCTGTACAGGTTTGTATTTGAAACATCGGATTCGTGTATTTCCCCGTTTTCAAGATTCATAATTAATTTTGTCTGATCTTTTGAAAAATATATTTTTCCCTTCTCAGCTGTCACTACTTTTATTTCGTTCGGATCCGAGTAATCGTATATAGTAACATCGCGGAGCTCATTGGTTTTTTGGTTTATTTCCCTTGCTAGAATGGCATAATTGGAAACTTCCTGGGAGAAAACACCCGGTTCCAGCGAGAGGGTAGGTTTCTGCCGTGATATATCCTGCATTAAAATCTTGGCCTGGTGGTTGGCATCCGGAAGGACATCATTATTAAACAATAGCAGTAGATACCCTATTACAACTGAAGCAAAAAGAGGAGCCAGCATCATTTTATATAAGCTTGTACCGGAAGCTTTTATAATCGTTATTTCATTGTTCTGCGACATATTCCCGAATGCCATCAGCGTTGCAACAAGAGTAGACATAGGAACCACAAGAACAACCATCCATGCGAGATTAAATGCGATCAGCTGAAGGATTACAAAGGTATCGAGGCCTTTCCCAACGAGCCTGTCTGCAAACTTCATAAGGAACTGGAGTATAAAAATGCAGATAAGAGTTATATTGGAAAAGATAAAAGGCGCTAAATGATTTCTTAGTATGTATTTATATAAAACCACGTCGTCAATATATAAAAGGGATAAAAGTATAACAAGGAAATGATTTTCAAGGGTGAATTCTGCTGCACCTTTTTATATATTAGAATATAAATATGAAAAATATTGTTTCATTTCTGTTTACTCTTCTCATTTTATCCGGCTGCGTAACGGCAGTTTATCATACACAACTTAAACTAAAAAAGGATTCATCGTACCCAAGATGGCTGAACTCCGGAGATTTCAATGCTGATCAGACTTCGGGAATAGCATTTATAAAAGAGACCTCTGACGGCAGCAAATATTTCCTTCTCGCAGAT
The DNA here is from genome assembly GCA_963743325.1 of uncultured Ignavibacteria bacterium. Classification (GTDB taxonomy): domain Bacteria; phylum Bacteroidota; class Ignavibacteria; order Ignavibacteriales; family Ignavibacteriaceae; genus DATFVA01. Next base: position 312,280 of record CAVUOZ010000011.1, on the reverse strand, counting down.
GACTCAGGCAGCATTCTTCATCTTACAATTACCAGGGATACTATCTTTACACTAAAACCAGTTGAATTTTCTGAAAGCTTCCGGGCATATATAGATACGTTCCCGAAGGCTGATTTTGAAGAAATAGTTTATGATAAGACAAATAATGAAGTATTTGTTTCAATTGAAGGAAACGGCAGGCATCCGGAAAGATATGCCGGAATATTCCGATTAACCTTTAATAGAGATGACGTTCTATCGGACACTCTTGAAGGAATAAAAGAAATTGATATTACTCCAAAAGAAGAATTTCAGAAATACCTGGCAAACAATATTGGTTATGAGGGTCTGGCCCTGGATGATAATTATTTTTACCTGGGATTAGAGGGATTTGCGGCATGGAAAATATTTGCAGATAGTACTATAATATTTATCGCTGAAAGGAAATCAGGTAGAATAATTAAACAGGTTAATACCGGACCGATCGGTATTCACTCAATTTGCGGGTTATATTCTGATAAGAACTATTCGGTTTATGGTGTTGACAGGAACAATAAATCATTTTTTCATCTGTCATTTGATAATAATCTAAATATAACAGATACTGCTCATATAAAAATTGAAACTAATATACCAAATTATGCTTCTTTTGATTATGTTGCATCTGTTGAGAGTGTAACAATGGATCCCGAAAAAAATATTTATCTGGTCGATGATCCGTGGAAGACATTTTTTATCCCTTCAAACGAAATTTTAACTCAGCTCGATTCACTTACTGTGAATCGGTTCAGGAATTTTGTTCCTGTTATTTACAAATATTCAATATATAAATAGAACAGGAGTTATACTTTGGAAGATGTAATTAATTTTATCAGAGAAAACCAGCCGAATTATATAGAAGAGCTGAAAGAACTCTTAAGGATTCCCAGCATCAGCACACTGCCTGAAAACAAAAATGATATCAATAATGCAGCGAAATTTGTGGCTGACAAGCTCAGCCAGGCAGGATTGAACAGGGTGGAGATCTTTCAAACAGAAGGTCACCCGCTGGTTTATGGCGAGTGGCTCGGCGCACCGGGAAAACCTACAGTTTTAGTCTACGGGCATTATGATGTTCAGCCGGTCGATCCTATCGAGCTATGGATATCTCCTCCTTTTGAACCTGAGATCAGGGACGGTAAAATCTGGGCACGAGGTGCAACAGATGATAAGGGACAGATGTTTATGCATATAAAAAGCGTGGAGGCTTTTTTCAAAGGAACAGGGAGTCTTCCCCTTAATGTTAAATTTATAATTGAAGGAGAAGAGGAAATCGGAAGTCAGAGTCTGGAAACTTTTATAAAAGATAATACTAATCTCTTAAAATGTGATGCCGTCCTTATTTCTGATAATTCTTTATTCGCTGAAGGGATTCCGACATTAACTTACGGGCTGCGGGGCCTAAGTTACCAGGAAGTTGAAGTCACTGGCCCGAAAAAAGATCTTCATTCCGGTTCATTCGGCGGAGCAGTCGGCAACCCCGTAAATATACTGGCGGGTATGATAGCAAAGCTGCACGATAAAAACGGACATATTACAATTCCGGATTTTTATGATGATGTTCAAAAGCTGACAAAAAAGGAAAAAGAAAATTTTAAGAAACTGAAATTCTCGGAAAAAAGATTCGCAAAAGAAATCGGTGTGAGTGAATTACAGGGAGAAAAAGGATACTCAACTCTCGAACGAATATGGACGAGACCTACACTGGATTGCAACGGAATAATAGGCGGATTTACGGGTTCAGGTGCCAAGACTGTTCTTCCTTCAAAAGCCACTGCGAAAATAAGTATGCGGCTGGTCCCTGATCAGAAGCCTGCTAAAATTGCTAAAATGTTTAATAAGTATATTCAGAAAATAGCACCAAAATCCGTGAAGGTAACTGTCAAAGATCTGCATGGCGCTCTGCCGAGTCTTACCCCTCTTGATTCACCGGCTGCACAGGCAGCCTCAAGAGCAATGGAGAGGGCTTTTGGTAAAAAAACAGTATATATGAGAGAAGGCGGATCAATCCCGATAGTTAATGTGTTCGGGATTAAATTAAAGGCCCCGGTTGTATTAATGGGATTAGGACTCGATTCCGAAAACCTGCATTCGCCGAATGAACATTTTGATCTAAATCATTTCAAGCTCGGAATAATGAGTTCAGCATATTTCTTCGATGAATATTCAAAAAAATAAAAATGGATACATTCTGAAACCGGTTCTACTCGTAGTATCGGTTTCAATATTTTTCCTTCTTTTATCTTGCGGCAATGAAAAAGAGAAGGAGGATATGCAGTCAAATAAGGAGACTGCTTATTCTCCCGACAAGGATGCAGCTATTCAGAAGTATAACCTTGAACAGCAAAAAAAACAGGCGGCTGAAAGATTTCCCTGCGATACCATCTCTTTAAAAGAATTTATTCTTTCGCATTATCCCGAAGGTACCTACCTTGTTGATTTCGATAAAACACTGACATACAACATACCCGGGCCGGCTGTTATTTATCCCGGTAATCGCCCCGGCTATATATTCGGAATAATAGCAAAATCAAAATCCAATGAGAGATTTATTGAACCCAAAAATATCGTCGGCTACAAGGAAAGTTTTATTGACCTTGACAGCACTAAATTAGGCACTGCATTTTTTTTCCTGGTTCTGTTCCATTGTACTGATAACAATTTTGATGTAGTCTGGGAATCCGTAATTCCGTCTCATGGGGGTTTTAACACTTTTTCGATTGAAAAGTGGAAATATCAGAACATTCCTTATATCAGGGTTAATTTCCACTACGCGCAGGGAATCGGCCATATTGATTATAATTATTTCCTGCCGGATGGACTGACTTCAAAGCCTCATCTGCTTATGACATACAAGGGTATAAATTTTCAGAGGAGCATAACTAATTATAATAATGATAAATATCCCGATTATTATGAGTACCTTTATTATGATTCAGGGAAAAGGGTAGAGGCTGTTGATTCAATTCCGTTTATATGGAATCAGTCAAAAAATGCATATATTAACACCCGCAACTCAAGGCAGACCCGCCCTTATTAATTATTTTTTGTTATCTTTGTAATGGCTATTGTGCTGATTTTTCAATCTGGCAGTTCAGAGCTCTTCACAGCTAAATTTCAATAATTATATCGTTTTATGTATATTTTTATGATAAATGATGGTATAACCGGGAGTAATAATGTTGCAGATGCAGGATAAGATTTCTTTCAAAGATTTTCTACAGAATCTTGGTATTGAAGCGGAAATTTCTGAAGCGAATATAGTATTAAAGTACACTTCTGTTGAAGATGAATTAAAGAGTTTATCGGACGGCGTAGGTCTGAGAAATATCTCCCACTACGGTATGATTGAACTAAGGGGGAAGGATGTGCTGGATTTTCTTCACAGGGTAAGTACAAATTCTGTTAAGGATCTGGGTAAGGAACAAATTACAAGGACAATTTTCACGACAGAGAAGGGGAGAATTATTGATCTCACAACCCTGCTGAATTTTGAGGATTACCAGATCTTATTTACCAGTCCTGAACATCATCCCAAAGTATTAAGGTGGCTGGATAAATATATAATCAGTGACGATGTGAAAATGTCAGACATTAATGGAAAGTACACCCTGCTTGAAGTAAGCGGTCCGCAGGCGGATTCATTCCTTACTTTAGTTTGCGGAAAAGTAGTAAACAATATTTCCGAGAACTCATTCAAGGTTATCAGTGCAGAAGGAATGTTATTTTTCCTTGCTAAAATGAGAGACGAAAAGAAAAATCTTAAGTACTGGGTGATTGCAGATCAGCTTAACGGGAACAGGTTTATATCATTTGCTATGGAGAACAAAGGGATATTTGATTTTAACCTGGTAGGTGAAGAGGCTTACAATATATACCGTGTTGAACAGGGAATTCTTGCCGCACCAAACGAAATAAATGATAATTATAGTCCGAATGAAGCCGGACTGCTTGAATACATCGATTTTAAAAAAGGCTGCTACATAGGGCAGGAAGTAATTGCCAGACTGGATACATATGATAAGGTGCAGCGTTCTCTAAAAGGTGTAGTATTCACTGATGCGGCAGGGCACGGTCAATATAGTCTGTTCAACGGTGATGGCGGTGAAAGCGGTAAAATCACCTCAGTTGTCTATTCAATAAAATGCAAAAAAAATATCGGGTTAGGTTATATCGGAAAAAATCATCTGCAAGATGGGACAAAGCTAAGGGCAAAAGACCCGGACGGCAATGAAATAGATGTTATGGTTCATAAAATCCCCTTTAAGAGATGAAAATATACACTAAAGGCGGAGACAAAGGAGAAACAGGACTTTTCGGCGGTGAAAGAGTCTCCAAAAGCTCACAAAGAATAGAAGCGTATGGAACAATTGACGAACTCAATTCGTTTATAGGACTGGCGATAACGGAACTGAAGAGCGAGGAAGTAAAAGAGCTGCTGAATACGATTCAGAATCAATTATTTACTGTCGGCTCTGATCTTGCAACCCCTCTCAGTGAAAAAATTAAAAAATACGATATTCCGCGGGTACCGAAAGAGTTTTTTGAAAATGCTGAAAAGCAGATAGATAAATTTGAAGCAGAATTAGCTCCACTTAAGAACTTTATTCTTCCCGGCGGAAGCAAATCCGCAGCGATGCTTAATATATGCAGGACAATCTGCAGAAGAGCCGAAAGAAGGGTGGTTGCATTAAATGCATCAGAAAAAGTTGGAGAAAATATTATTATATTTCTGAACAGGTTAAGCGATTTATTTTTTGTTCTTGCACGTTATGAAAATATGATCTCAGGTATCCCGGATACCATTTGGAAATCAAAATAAAATAGCAAATGACAAAAACCAAATAGCAAATAACAAAAAGTTGCTGTCAGTCTGGAATTTGTGATTTGGAAATTGGGATTTTGGAATTTGTTCTTTGTAATTTGGAATTTCCTAAGAGGGGGGTGAATTTTGGTTTCGACGGGGTTGAAGAGACATAGAACTGCGCACCGTGTTCCCCGAAATACACGTTAAACAATTGGGAATAAAATAATAACTGGCGAATATAATTACGCCCTAGCTGCCTAAGTAAAACCTTAGCAGCCGTTCACCTTATTTTTTCGTGCCGGGGTAAGGATGAACGTCGTTTAGGTACGATAGCCGGGTTCAGTTGTCTGTGCTTTATCCGGCGAAATTTAAGCAGGCAGGTTTAAAGTGATCTTGTCTGGTTAGTAGCTTTAAACTAAAAACAAAATCAGACTATGTGTGTAGACGTTCTTTGGATCTTAACTTCGGACGCGGGTTCGACTCCCGCCACCTCCACAAATATGCTTATATTACAATAACTTATGGGGATAACTTACAATATTCTTACGGTAATGTCTTTTGAAAACCTAATTTTAAGGATTATTCCTTAACTTAATGTTGGGGATAATTTTCGCTAATACTATTGTTGATATCCAGGGGTATTTTTATTATGTAATTCAGCAAATTAAAATAATTGTTCCTGGGTTACTTTCGCCAGGAAGAATTCGCATACCCTTAATTGCTTTTGTGACATTTAAGGATGTAACGATTTACGCTAACACCAGCCTGGAGTAGCTTAAGCTTTTTCTGCCATTCCCCTGAAAGTGGCTGACTGTTAAATGATTATCTGTATTTTTCCCGCAATACTTTAAACTATAATTAATTTTACTTAAGTTTTGAATAATGTATTGGGGAGTATAAGATGAGAAAGTCAGGGTCCACAAAGATATTTATCTTCCTTCTATTTATCCTTCTAAACAAATCCTTCACTGCTCAAACACTATACTGGCAGAGTTTATATCCTGGTATTTACGTTTATGATATGCTGTATGATGGTGAGACTTACTTCTACGTAGCCGGAAGTTCAGGTTATCCATACTTTTATCGCTCCAGCGATTTAGGAAGCACCTGGACACGTTTGGGAAACGGTTCATTTAACTTATATCGTTTTGCCCTTGATAGTTCCGGAGTTTTATGGGGTGGAAATAATGTTAACGGGGGAATCTTCAAATCGACAGATCACGGTGATACCTGGACAAACTCACTGAATTCAAATGATAAAATCGCATCTATAACTGTAAGCCGAAATAACTGGATTTGGGCCGGATCCACAGTCGGGAAAATTTTATTTTCCTCTGATCACGGTGATTCGTGGGCTTCAAGCAACATAGCTGGTGAGTCGATTAGTTCCATCGCTTCAAGCAATCAAAATGATATTTTTGCAGGTTCCTGGGATGGAAAGATATATAGGACTACGGATTCCGGGACTACCTGGGAGACAGTTTATAATATATTCCCTCTCGGTATATGGGGAATGGTTATTGATAGTTCGAATACCATTTATGCCTATAAATGGAACAGGTGCCTTGTATCATCAGATAATGGAAACAGCTGGATTGAGATTCCGGGACCGCAGCTGGAGGGTTTATTCCTGGATCCATTTGAAAACATTTATGCCGGATTGGGTTATCGTACTCTGGATAAATGTTCGACGTGGACTTATATTGGTCCCATATTAATTTCCCGAATTGTTATTGTTTTTCTGATTCATTGGTTTTTGCCGGTACAGGGCATGGTGTCTTTCTCTATGATCCTTCTTTCCGACCATACTCGGGACATAATTATTTTCCACTTAGTGTAGGAAATGAATGGCAATTTAATAAAAGGGTCAATGGACAGGTTGCAGGGAATATAGTTTATTCTGTTGAAAAAGATTCAATAATTTCTGGTAAAAAATACTTTTTGCTTCAAGGTGCAATTAATGATTGGGTCAGATACGATAATGAAGAAAATATACTTTATTTGAGGTGGAATGATAGCGATTATACTGTTGTGGACTTTGGTCTAAATGAAGGGTCACAGTTTGAACACATCCTATATAATTCACATAATATTATAACTGCTACTGTAATTGAACCCATCAATATTAATCTTTTCGATACCACATTCTTTTCGAAGGGTTATTTATGGAGCATGAATTATAATGAATCGGATAGAATATATCACTCAGAGAACCTTGGTGAAACAACTGACGAATATTATTCCTCGATAGGTGGTACCGGCATAGATATTATTAGAAAATTGATACGTGCAATAATATACGATTCAACAGGCATAAAATACTATTCAGATCACGTCAAGCCAGTTATAATTTTTCAACCTCAGACGGTGACCCATAGTTTTAATTTAGACTGGGATTTTTCAGTAAATCACAACTACAGCGGATTCAATCAATACTGGAATGTAAATTTTATTGATACAGTTTCGATGTTCAGTTACTATTCAGATGGAGATTCAACAATAAATAATTCACAAGTAGAAGGAATAAACACACCGAATTCTATTAATTATAATATAACGTATCTGTTAGATTCAACCCTAATGAAAAATAACTTCAAATTTTATTATAAGATTTATGCGGTTGATAAAGGGGTAGTGCCTGAATCTTCTTTTAAACCGGATTCCGGATATTATGAACTTGTATATGATCCAAATCCTGTATCAGTGAAAGATAATAAAAATATCCCGATTGCTTATTCATTGCAGCAAAACTATCCAAATCCTTTTAATAGTTCTTCAGTCATAAAATATTCAATTCCACACTCTTCTCAAGTAACACTAAAAATATTTAATGCACTCGGTGAAGAAATTGAAACATTAGTTAACCGAGAAAAACCGGCAGGCACCTATGAAGTGAAGTGGAATGCAGCTGAACTACCAAGCGGAGTTTATTTCTACAGGATTAAAGCTGGAGATTTCATTCAGACGAAAAAAATGATTTTGCTGAAATAGTTTTCACAGAAGTTACCCCGATTTCTTGAATGAGATAATCCCGATGGCAGATCGTCATCGGGTTGAGATGCAACAATTCAGAACATCGGTGTTGGTACTGTTCCCCATCCGCTCCCAGAAGGGGTATCATGAACCTGAAGAATCTCCGCAGTATGCAGATGAACATCAACAAAGAAGAGTGGCGTGCGTATTACATTAATGTCAAAGTCATCTAAAGGTGAATTAAGTTGATCATCAACATATATATCAATGAAGATAACTCTTCGTTTCATCATTGGAAGAGCGTACATTTCTGGGCCGTGTTTCATATTCCCCATGTTATGAGCATGTCCGCCTGTCAAATGCCCGAATGGATGGAAAATATATTCGGTAATCATACCAATGGTCTTATGCTGCTCAAAAAGTTTCCACTCATCACCAGTATAAGCAATCATTCCTTGCATTACGTAGTCTATCGGAATGAAATAGGCAAGTAGACGATGATTTGCGTTGTGGGGAATCGATTCGAGCTTTGAGGTAACAACACTATCCTGAAGTACAAGAGGAAGTAGTTCATTGGCTATGGTTAAATCGTCAGACGTAATTGTGATTACATCAACATTACTTATTTGTTTCAATGGAAGATGATGGACTGTGTAAGCCCGCATGATAAACCCACTTCCCAAAATGATGACAGAAAGCATAATAAATATAGCACCAACTCTCTTGATGCTATAGCTTTGATATGAGTTGGTTTTCTTTATAAATAAACTTTCTATTGGACGTGGAAGGAACATTCCAGTTTGATTCATATAAGCACTGTAACTCTCTCCGAAACGATTTATCATACGGCGTTCCTCATCCTTAGCAAGTATGTAATAAAGGGTGAGCATAACTGCCAAAAGTAGAAGCGTTAAGAATCTTGGCCACATAATGGCGAGACCGAGTGCAGCAAATGCAAGACTTACGTATTGTGGATGTCGTACGAGAAGGTAAAGTCCCTTTGTGGCAGTTCCTTTTTTCAATAGTTTGCCCAAATAGACTTGTCCGGCACAAACCAAAAATACGAACATACCCCCGACAAAAAAGACTGAACCCAATATGCGTATGAGGATCAGCACTGCATTTGGCGGGACAATCATATGCGGAAGAAAGAATGCGGTCAGCCAGCGAGTGAAGGTCCATTGATTGAATGCGAGTAAGAGCGGATTAAATACTGTATAAAAAAAGAATGCGAAAGGGCTTATCATAATGACTATTTCCAGCGCGACAATAAATGAGAGAATAATGGCACTATTTGCAGTGAATCGCTTAATTGGTTTGTAAAAATTGTTTTGCTGTGTCATTCTTTAATCTTAACATGAATACTAGACATGAATATTTTGGGGGTGATTGTCGATGTTATCATTTTATTTTTTATTAACTTATCATATTATTTTTTAATACACAATACGAATCGCAAATACAATTCTTCATTTTCAAATTTCCTTAAATCATAAAATAAATTATTAACGACATCACCGTTCCGACCAGAACGACATAAAGAATATCTGTTTTTAATAACAAGGCGGATAAAGCTGCAACACCAAGAAATATCTGAACTGTCCCCCAATGTATATCCAGAGCGAATTGAATGGTTACTGTGAATAATAATCCGACAAATGAACTGAGCACCCCTCTAATAACTTCATTGAATAACTTGTGAGATCGGAGTCTATCAAAGAAGGGTGTAATTCCAACAAGGATAAGAAATGAAGGTAGGAAAATACTTAGTGTCCCGACGATAGCTCCAAGATAGCCAGCTAACATATATCCTATGAATGTAGAGGTTATTACAATGGGACCAGGTGTTACCTGACCTAATGCAATTCCATCCATAAAAGTTTGTTTATCCAATAATTGCCGGACATCGACAATTTCGTGGAACATTAATGGAATAGAAGCGAACCCTCCACCGAAGGCAAACAAATCAATTCTGAACATCAATGTTGAAAGGATAAAAAGATTTTTCTTTAAAAAGAAAAGTGCAACAAGAAGAACTGCATAGAAAAACAATATGAGTAAAATTTGTCGAATGTTTTGCTGTTCTTTTTCTGATTGTAAGGGACTTTTTTTTGCAGCTTGGGGATTAACCAGATTTACATAAGAAACATTATGCAACTTACTAATCATCTTCACTAAAATTTTAATTTAGGAAGAATATATCGAAATCTTGATTCTTAAAATTAAATTTTAATAACTTTTGGTACTGGTAGATATCTAAGTCTAGAACTCCTTCACAGATGTTACCCCTGCATCTTGAAATAGTTCAGCCCGATGGCAGCTTGTCATCAGGTTTTTTATTGAACATTTTTATTGCTTCTATCAAATATATATATGCACATTGAGGTCAGTGATTTTTCTCTACGGTGAGGGTGAGACAATAGAGTAAGGTTACTGTTTCTTTTCAGAGAATACATTTCGAATACTCTCAAGAAGCAGAAATTTTAAAATTTCACAAGGTGAGATTTAATTCGGTCAATCAGTTAGCCGCAGAACCGCTATTTAAACTGATAGAAGAAAGGAGTTTCAACAATGGATAGAAACTATCCTCTGCTCAGCCGTAATTTATTGCTCTATCTGTTTTCGTTCATCTATTGCATATTAGCTTCAAACCAAATATCTGCGCAAACGGTGGACACTGCCTGGATTAGCAAATATAATGGACCGGGAAATAATTATGATGAAGCTACAGGCATTGCAGTAGACGGCGAAGGTAATGTGTATGTAACAGGCTATAGCTTTGGCTCAGATACGACAGGTAATGACTATGCGACGGTTAAGTATAATTCAGATGGAGTTGAACAATGGGTTCAAAGATATAACGGACCGGGGAATGGTGATGATTATCCTTATACTATAGCAGTTGATGGACAGAGTAACGTTTATGTAGGTGGTTCCAGTTTTAGCTCAACGACTGGTTATGATTATGCGACAATCAAGTATAATTCAGATGGAGTTGAGCAATGGACGAGAAGATATGATGGACCGGCACACGGCGACGATTGGGCTTCTTCCCTTGCGGTGGATGAACGGGGCAATGTTTATGTGACTGGTGGAGATTATTCCTCAGGCAATACCGACTTTGCGACAATCAAGTATGATTCCGCCGGAAATGAAAAATGGGTCCAAAGATATAATGGTCCGGGAAATAGTCTGGATGCGTGTTATTCTATCGCGGTAGATGGATCGGGTAATGTATATGTGACGGGTGAAAGTTATAACGCAGACAATTTTGGCGACTATGTTACAATCAAATATAATTCTGCCGGTGATACTCTGTGGTTAAGAAGATATGACGGCCCGGATCATAATAATGAACAGCCTTATCACCTTGTGATAGATGGGCAGAGCAATGTTTATGTGACAGGTGCAAGTTATGGCGGTTCAGGCTTTGGGATGGACTATGCGACAATCAAATACAATTCTGACGGTGACAGTTTGTGGGTAAGAAGATATAATGGACCGGGAAGTGACGGTGATTTTGCTTTTTCTATTGCAGTAGATGGACACGGTAATGTGTATGTGACCGGTGAAAGCTGGTCGGGTACTACCGATGACATTGCGACAATTAAGTATAATTCAGATGGAGTTGAACAATGGGTCCAAAGATATAATGGTCCGGGAAATAACGGTGATTATGGCCGTTCTGCTGCAGTAGATGGACAGGGCAATGTGTATGTAACGGGTTGGACTTTTGATTCAGACACAACAGGCGATGACTATGCAACCATCAAATATGATTCTGCGGGAGTCGAAAAATGGGTTCAAAGATATAACGGACCGGGGAATGGTGATGATCATGCCTGGCCTCTCGGAGTGGATAAACAAGGCAATGTTTATGTGACAGGTGTAAGCTATGACGGCTCACATAGCCTGGAAGACTACACCACCATAAAGTACGTTCAAACTCCCAGTGATGTCAGGGACGAGAGCAATGGAGTAAATACGTCAGGGTTTGTCCTCTTCCGTAATTATCCTAACCCCTTTAACCCAACAACAAAAATAAAATACTCGGTTCCTCGAATTTCCAAGGTACAAATTACAATTTATGATGTATTGGGAAATAAGATAGAAACTATTCTTAACGAAGAGAAACCTGCAGGAACTTATGAGTTAACTTGGAATGCAACTAATTTGTCAAGTGGAGTTTATATCTACAGAATTAAAGCAGGTGATTATATTCAGATGAAGAAGATGATATTGTTGAAGTAAATTTAAGGGAACAAAATATCCTTATTAATTATTCACTAAACCATATTTTTAATCATTTTCTTTATTTACCTGAGTAGAGGTCTTTTCAAACATATTTCGTAACATTGACAATTCATCGTTTGAAAATATATAAAGATCAAAAAAAATCCCGGGTAGATTACCTGTGATTTGAAAAGTTTTTTAGCAGCTTGAATATTGGTGACCTCTATTGTCTGACGGATACATCCGATGCATTAAAATAAAATGCAGTTCTTGAGTCAAAATATCCACATAAAAATCTATTGAGGGGAAATCCTGTCCTCTGAGAAAGCATTAAAGCGTACAAAAACACCTGGATATGTGCATTCTTTTCATATTTTGCTCTGGGTTTATAATCCCAGATACCAATCATTTCATTATCTTCATACCTGAGGAGATCTATATGCCCTGTCAATGTTCCCATAAAAGGTGATCTAAGAAATCGGAATTGTTCCATTTCCCCCGGTTCCAGCCAGACAGGTATCTCTGCCGCAATAGCGGAAGGATCAGTTTCTAAAAAATATTTCTCAACATCTTCGTGTTCACTTTTGAGAATTCGTTCTTTAATTGCATCGGCAGCAGAACTTATTATTTGATGCCGGTCTGCTCTTTCTAGGTCGACTTCCAATAGAAATTTAAATCCCGATGCTCTGGGACCGCTAAAAAAATAATGGTTTGGACAGGAATAAGGAAGTGCTGACAAATAATCACGAAGAACAGGTTGGACAAATTTTAATTTGAATACAGCCAGCCTGAATCTATAATAACCGCCGTGTAAAAAAGTATAACATGTTATTTTCCCTGTCCGCGGAATAAATAATCCATATTTATTCAATCTGCTGTAATTATTTCCTCCGGTTATATCCCGAAATACATTTAGAAGTGTACTTTTAACTAATCCCGGTTTAACATTTTCAAAAAACAGATGCTGAAGTAAAATATTATCGGATTTTACATTGCACCCCGGAATATCCCTTAATTTAATTTCTGTGTAATGAAAATTTAATTTAATTGAAATTTCTCGAAGCAAAGACCCGGACATCTTTATTGAAACCGGATTGGTTAAATTAACCGGTAGCAGAAACAGACTGCTGGTTTCAAGTCTATCAGAGTGATAATTCCTGAATACTTCTTCAAATGATTTAAGTTTACGTAAACTGAAATCTGAAAAATTTTCAGATTCGAACTGAAGCTGCAATATTAATCTTTCCTTTTCCTGAATCTTAAAATAATGGAATCGTAATTAACTTTTGTAAAAAAATGCGTACAACTGAAAAACGCTTTTTTATTTTCTCAATACTGAAGTTCAATTGGAAGTGCTTTGAGAAGAATGGGGAGAGTACTCTCCCTGGGTTATGTGAGAGTACTAAAACTCTTGCCCTCTCATAGTAGAAGGAATTAAAACCATTGACCTGATTAATTGAGGTTTTGTGCTGTCAGGTGATGAAATAAAGTTCTGGTCAAAAAAATGCTGGCTCTAAATTAATTAGATGGATTAACTGGATATCGGAGATGGAATGCAGAGATGCTTTCCCTTTTTTAAACTGAGTCATTTTATAGAAAATGACATTTGGATTTTCGACCTCAAATAATAAAATGTTTTAAAGGAATCTGACCCGATTTAATTTTTCGCACACCTCCCTTTTAATTCTTGACATTTAAATGGTTTGTGAGCAATTTTAAAGTGTAACTCCAGGAGCACTTTATTTAAGGCGCCATACGGATTTACAATTGATAGTGTGGGGATCAAATGAAAAAAGTATTGTCACTGACCGCTTTTCTTTTATTTCTCCTTCCTGAAATGCAGAGCCAATCATTTTATATAACCAGGACTGAGACAATATGTCATTCCGATGTATGCTCATATCTTAGAAATAATTCCATCCCCATTGAATTATCAGAAGCTATTTATTTAACAGGTTATTCTTTTGAAGGACTCAGTGCATCCTTAATGGTTATTAACCGACAAATTGGAATAAATTAAAAATTGTAATTCATTATCTGAAAACATTGAAAGAGAAGTTTATATGAAAAATCTAGTTTTACTGATCTTGGGATTGTTTTTCATTCAATTTACAAACAGCAACGGACAATGGGCACAAACCGGTGGTCCTGGCGGAGGTTATATATATTGTATGACTTCCAGTGAAGGCAATCTGTTTGCGGGAACTTATGGCAGTGGTGTATTCGTTTCCTCCAATAATGGAGTGAACTGGACTTCGATTAATTCAGGGCTAACAAACCTGAAAATCTGGTCTCTTGCTATTAATGGTTCAAATCTCTTTGCAGGCACGGAAGGAAGCGGGGTGTTTCGTTCTACAGATAATGGAATAAGCTGGATAGAAGTCAATAATGGATTGTCATATCCTTATGTCTGGGCACTTGCAGCAAGTGGTTCGAATCTTTTTGCCGGAACAACAGGAGGGGGTATATTTCTATCAACTGATAATGGGGCAAACTGGACGGCGGTCAATTCCGGAATATCTTATCCGGATGTTTACGCTTTTGCGATTATCGGGAACGATATATTTGCCGGTACGTTCCAGGGAGGTGTCTACAGATCTACTAATAATGGGGCAAACTGGGTCCAGGTAAATAATGGTCTGAATAGTACTTATATTAAAGCATTTGCAGTGAGCGGAACAAATCTTTTTGCGGGTACTACTGGTGGAGTCTATTTGTCCACGGATTATGGAGATAGCTGGACTGAGGTTAACTCCGGACTGACAAACACGAGCATCCAGGCATTAATAATTGACGGAACAAAGCTTTTTGCCGGTACTTTTTTGGGTGGAATATTTCTTTCAACCGACAATGGTGCGAACTGGACGGAGGTTAATGCGGGTTTAACGATTAAAGATGTCTGGTCTTTTGCCGTGAATGGTGCAAACGTTTATGCGGGTACTTATGGAGGCGGTGTATTTCTTTCCGACAATAACGGAACAGACTGGAATGCTGTAAATACCGGTATAACGAACTCCGATGTAAGGTGCCAGATTTTGAATGGAATGAATTTATACGCAGGAACAATTTGCGGTGTATTTGTTTCCACGGACAATGGAATCAGCTGGACAGGGATAAACTCAGGCTTAACAAATGTGAATGTCTGGTCTCTTGCTGTCATTGAAAGCACCCTGTTTGCAGGTACCTGGGGAGGCGGAGTATTTCGTTCAACGGATAATGGAGCCAACTGGACAGAGGCTAATACAGGACTTACTAATAACGTAATAAGAGCTTTAGCTGTCGATGGTACCAATATATTCGCAGGGACCGACGGTAATGGTGTATATCTTTCGACAGACGATGGTTCAAACTGGACAGCCGTGAATTCCGGATTAACAACTCCATATGTTGCATCTCTAGCCACTGACGGTACTTATCTTTTTGCAGGAACAGATGGAGGCGGTATTTTCCTCTCAACCGATAATGGTGCAAACTGGACGGCTGCTAACACGGGTCTTAATAGTTCCTATATTTATTCAATAGTCTTTAGCGGTACCAATGTCTTTGCCGGAGGTTATGGCGGTGTTTTTATTACAACAGATTACGGGACTAATTGGAACGGGGTCAATAATGGGATAACAAATAACAGTATCTATTCACTTGCAGTGAGTGGCGATGCTCTCTTTGCCGGAACAGGCGGCGGCGGTGTTTTCCTTACAACGGATGATGGTGCAAACTGGGTCGAAGTTAATGAGGGACTTATAAATTTGAACGTAAGATCATTTGCTGTCAGCTCAACAGATATCTTTGCCGGTACATTTGGCGGGAGTGTATGGAGTAGTCTCTTGTCAGGGCTGATTCCGGTTGAACTTGTTTCATTTACTGCAATTGAATTAAACGGCTCTGTTGAATTGAGATGGACCACTTCAACAGAAACTAATAACCGTGGATTTCAGATTGAGCGAAAAAATTCCCTTCCTGAATCCACTCCCGGGAGGGGAAACCGGTCAGTGGGAGAAAATAGGATATGTTGAAGGTTTTGGAACTACTACAGAATCAAAAACTTATTCGTTTACCGATAATGATCTTTCAACCGGTACCTATAGTTACAGGTTGAAGCAGATTGATTTTGACGGCTCATTTAAATATTTCGATGCAATAGAAGTTAATGTATGTGTTCCTTTAGCGTTTTCATTAAATCAGAATTACCCTAATCCATTTAATCCCGCTACACAAATTGAATTTACTATTCCTGAAGACGGATTTATAACTTTGAAAGTTTATAATCCACTAGGGCAGCAGGTTGTCACATTGCTTAAGGGATTTGAAAAAGCCGGAAGACATCAAATAACATTTGACGGACATGAACTTTCAAGCGGAGTATATTATTACAGGATAGAATCGGCCAGTAGAGTATTAGTAAAGAAAATGCTGTTGATGAAATAAGTACAGAGATTATCAGGATGCCAGAAAGGGAAGGTAGAAATGCTTTCCCTTTTTGTATTAAAATTATGTTTTATGAAAAAGGAGCAGAATAAATCTCCAATTTCATTCGATCAATATTTCATCACAGAATAGCCAGGCCGGTTCACCTGCTCCGATATGCCAGGCGGGACAGACTCCAATATTTTTTGCTTTTAATTTGAATAAAACGGATACCTGCACCACTTAATTTCCCATCATACATTTTCACAAACACAGAGTCAGTTCTTTGTTCATTTTGAATCTTCACATACGCTTCACATACACTTCAGATACGCTCTGAGCTCTTCTCACATTGTACCCGAATACATATTACTTTCTTAGCTCTACCGATGAATATTTAAACAATCGGCCTAATGATCGATCATTTTGAACAGGAATGAATTATGGTAAAAGAATGTCTCTTTTTGAAGGCTCCTGCTTTTTTATTTTCCTGACTCCTTTTATATTTAATCTATCAAAATTATTATTTTTTTGAATCCTCATTTATTTTGGCGGAATATAATTTCATCTAAATATTAATTTATACCAGTCTCACCTTATGCTGATAAATACGATTCAAAATAATATAAGACAAATAATTTATCTGGTTATAGTTTTGCCTATTTATTCAGTTCTGATATACCCGCAAACAGATTCAATAGCTACTGACAGTACCTCGACTATTGATTCTATTAAAGTGGAAGTGCATCCGCAGGATGTCTCCAAACAATGCCGGTTTTATAATAACAAATCTTGGTAAATGGGCAGAAATTAGAATATATGGCTCAATGCGTCTTGCAGGTGCATATGATCTGAACGGGATTACAAATGCAAATAGTTTTTCCACTTATGATATTCCCGTTGGTGAAGAATCAACAAACCAGGCAAGATTTTATATGGCTCCGTTTCAATCAAGATTGGGGTTAGAAGTTACGAGAACCGGTCTTCTGAAAAATTTCAGGATTAAGATTGAAACAGATTTTCTGGGTCCTGAAAATGGATTGAGATTAAGACACGCGTACGTGGAAACCGGAAATTTTATCATCGGGCAGACATGGTCGACATTTACAGATGTTAATTCTGTTCCACAGACTGTTGATATAGACGGCCCTAACAGTTCAGTTCAATTGAGAACTGTCAGGATCAGATATGCTAATATGATCTGGAAAAATAAATTTCAGTATATCGTTTCCCTGGAATCTCCCGATCCGGATGTTGGTCTTCCGGATTCGTTAAGCGAAAGCATTCCTTCACAGTTTTTGCCGGATGTAGCCGGGAAATTAATACATAGTTATGCAGAAGGTTATTTAAGTTTTTGTGGAATTGTACGAGGAATAACTGTTAAAAATTCTCCCACATCAATAGATCAAATTTTTGGTTTCGGTTTATTGTTAGCTGGTGTATACGATCTGGATACAGAAAATAAATTTCAGTTCCAGGGAGTTTTCGGCAAAGCAATATCCAGGTTCATAACAGCTTTAACTGGGAAAGGACTGGATTTGGTCTACAATCCCGGTACTCAATCATTTGAAGCTACAAAAGCTTTCGGATTACTTGGATCATATTCGCATAAATGGAGATCTGATATGTCATCCGCATTTACTGTCGGGATGGTAGGTATAATAAATAAAGATTATGAACCTCCGGATGCATTCAGCCAGAGCTGGTACTATTCAGGAAATATTTTCTGGAATGCTTTGCTGGGTGTCAGGCTGGGATTGGAATTTTCCCAGGGCAGAAGAATTAATAAAGATGGTAATTTTGGAAGAGCAACAAGAATCGGATTTATATTCTACGCAGATTTTTAAATAATAAAAATCGGATAAACTGATCCATATATCCTCTCTTTAATTTCCTTGTAAAGGAAAACAAATCCAACCTGCTTTATGTGTTTTAATACTCAATTTTATATAAGTTTGCTTTAAATATCGCAGTTCAACTGAATTTGTGTCAATGACAGTGATGAATTTAATTGGTAATAATTCAAAAATTCATCTAATTAGGGCAGAAAATAATTAAATACGGAGGACCATCATGAAATATCATTACAGATGCACTTATTTAAATAATGATAGCTTAAAAATAAAAGTGATTTTTAGTATTATATTTTTAAGCTTAATAATTCCTCTCCAATTCATTAGCGGGCAGACTAACTGGTCATTATCAACCAGCAATGATTTTAACCGGGTGACGGTTAAAAATGGTCCGAGTACAATGACTTCAATACCTGTAATGTCACCCTCCGATCAAATGATGACTGATATTTCCGCTTTGAATTCAACAGTGCGAAATAAGAGTCTGTTGACAGGCTGGACCCAGCTGCAGACAGTAGGCGGCGTGGTAAAAGGGGTTTCCTTTGTAAATCCCAGCGTTGGTTATATGTCTGCCGAACTCGGAGTTGTTTATAAAACGACGGACGGTGGTCTTAGCTGGACAACAGTACTGAACCTCGGATTTCCATATTACTGGTACGGTGTGCACACTTTCACTACACAAAAAGTTTTAATAGCCGGATTTAATAATACTACCGGCGATGGTATAATGCGCTGGACTTATGACGGAGGTGCAACGTGGACAAATGATATTATTGTTGCGCCGGCTCCGTTTAACTGGCTTATGGATTTGGGATTCGCCGACTCTTTGCATGGATTAGCAGTTGGAAGTATCCTCTCATCCGGTATTGTATTCATTACCGAGAATGGCGGAACTGACTCCACCGACTGGACACCAATTGTAGCTGATCCAACTCAGGGATGGTTCGCCGGTAATTTTACTATGAGAACGGATGGGAAATATTATATCACGGGAATCAGTTTTTGTAATTCGACAGATTTTGGAATGTCCTGGGCAAGAAGAAATTCGATAGATAATGTTTTCGACGGGGGTGTTTCGTTCCCGGATGATTTACATGGATGGACAGGCGGAGGAAGTATTTCTCCTACCGTTGAAGGATGGGTGCATCATACTACTGATGGAGGAACTACCTGGAGCGGCAGAATTCTGAGCACTCCTTATCCTGTCAGAGTCGTCTATTTTTTTGATTCTCAGATGGGGATCGCTCAAGGAGGAGAAGTTAACAGCGGCGTGGGAGGGATCTGGGAATCTACTGACGGCGGTAGTAACTGGACAGAAGCGGTAACTACCGGTTGCGAAATGGGAAGCATTGATTGGCAGCGTGTGAGTGCAGATAGTATTGATATATGGAGTGTCGGCTATACAAGTTCCGGCGGATTTCATAGTGTTGTGTATAAGAAAAGGATAGGCTTCAATATTGTTCCTGTTGAACTCACCTCATTTACAGCGATCGTTCAGAATACTTCTGTAAGACTTAACTGGCAGACAGGCACTGAAACAAATAATAAGGGATTCGAGATTGAGAGACTTAAAAATACGGAGGCAGTGAATCAGTATTGGGAGAAGATCGGCTATGCTGCGGGTTTCGGAACAACAACAGAACCGAGATCATATTCTTTTACAGATGATAATATTTCCTCAGGCAGCTACTCATATCGATTGAAGCAGATAGATTTTGACGGTTCAGTATCCTACTCAGGTGAAATTGAAGTCAGTGTAACATTACCGGAAGAATTTACACTTGGTCAGAACTATCCGAATCCTTTTAACCCTTCAACCCGGATTGAATACAGCATCCCTAAGGACGGGTATGTAAGTCTGAAGGTATATAATGCACTTGGACAGCAGGTTGCAAGTCTGGTGGATGGGATAGTCAAAGCAGGGAGCCATCAGGTAACATTTAACGCGGCAGACTTATCAAGCGGGGCTTATTATTATAGAATTGAAGCGGGAAATAATGTATCGGTTAAAAAGATGATTGTTTTGAAATAAGGGAAATTTTCCTAACAGTAAATAATAATAAAACATCCTGTCTAATAAGAGGGAGAGCATTCATTGCTTTCCCTCTACCTTTTTCTACCTAAAATCCGGAAAGAGAATATCTTAATGTATGTTGCATTAAATGATTAATGTGACTAAATTTATGTATCCCCTTACCGGGAGACAAGAAAGATATTTTATGGAATTAAAAGAAAAACTCGAAGAATTCGGACTTTCAAAAAGGGAAGCTGAAGTTTATGTAGCCCTGCTTCAAAAAAAAGAATTTACCGCTCCGGAACTGACTAAAATAACCACTATAACAAGGACGAAGATTTATGAACACCTTCAGAACCTTGTACATAAGGGATTATGCAATGAAAACAACAAGAACGGACAAAAAATTTATAAGGCCGTAAGTCCAAAAATTGTTCTTAAAGATATAATTAAAAACTACGAACAGGATCTTGAAAGGAAAAAAAAATCATCTGAACTGCTGGAAAAAGAACTTTCTTCTTTACACGAAATCGGATTAAATAAAATTGAATCCTTCGATTATATTGAAGTATTAAATGACCCGCCTCAAATAAGGGAAAGATGGTTTAATATTGAAAAAAACTTAAAAAAAGAGCTCCTTGTATTTACAAAGCCCCCTTATTCCGTTTCTCTGGAGGAAAATATTAAAGAAGGATCAAAAGTACTGAGAAAAAAGAAGATGAGTACCAGGAGCATTTACGAATATAATGAGCTGAATCCTGATGAAATTAATAATCTGATACATTTAATTGAGCACTATCAGAGTTTAGGTGAGGAGGCCAGAATAATTAAAAAACTGCCTATGAAACTTGCTGTCTGTGATGAGACTATTACTATGCTGGCTCTTAATGACAAGATTTCATTAAAACCCGGACTCACTACTCTAATAATAGATCATCCGGGTTTTGCTGCAGCATTAAAAAATACTTTTGAGAGTTACTGGATTAATGCAATGTCTATTGAGGATTTCAAAAAATTAAAGTTAGATAACCAAATAAAGAATTCTGATAAATAATCCGGGGCTTATTTACGATCACGGAATATTTACTAATTATTTATTTATTGTACTAGTAAAGACTTATAGTGAATTCCTTTGATTTTGACAGGATTCTATACTTTATAAACTTATATACAAAATGTTCTGCTTTAGAAAATCAACTGATATCTTAATTCCGGAATTTTTCCTCTTACAATCAGCGGGTCTGATCTTTTTGTGGGAGCTGCATGAAAAAGGTTTTCTGATTAGGATATTTATATTCATTAACTATAATTAAAGGATTAAAGATCATGAAAAATTTGTTTATCCTTTCCGTATTAACTGCTTTCTTACTGGGCTATATGGATTTATACGCGCAATGGACTTATACAAACGGACCTTACGGCGGATCAATTCAGGCATACACAACGTCAGGTAATTATCTTTACGCCGGGACAGCCGGCGCAGGAGTTTATATATCTACAGATAATGGTGCAAACTGGAATCCATCAAATTCCGGCCTTGGAATAAATAACATCTATGCGTTCGTAGTAAATGGTTCAAATCTTTTTTGCGGGGGCTACGGCGGAGTGTATTTATCAACTAACAACGGGACATCCTGGGTATCAAAAAATTCAGGCTTGACAACCAATGATATTAAAACAATGACACTAAACGGAAGTAATATTTTCGCTGCAGGCTCACAGGGAGTGTATTTAACTACTAATAATGGTGATAGCTGGACGCAGGTGGTGAATGGTTTGACTACTACGAACGTTGCTGGTATGGGAGCTAATGCAGGTGTAGTTTATGCCGGTACTTTCGGCGGCGGAGTATTCAAGACAACAAATAACGGCACTAACTGGACCCCTGCAAATAATGGATTAACATCACAGTATGTTTATGGTTTTACTGCAAACAGCTCTTACGTTTTTGCAGGAGCGGCAGCTTCAGGAGGCGGTGTTTTCCGTTCATCAGATAATGGCGGGTCATGGACACCGGTCAATAACGGAATGACAAGCTTTAATATCTTATGTGTAGCAGCAAATGGTGCTGATATATTTGCAGGAACAGGTGATGGATTCTTCCTCTCCACCAATAATGGAGATAACTGGACACATATCAACAATGGGATTCCATCAACATCAATTTTGACCATTTATTCATCAGGTTCTGATCTTTATTCAGGAACCCAGGGAAGTGTGTATCATTCTTCTGATAATGGTAATTCCTGGAATCCATCTTCAAACGGAATACGCAATCTCCTTACACAGGCTCTTGCAGCATTGGGTTCTAATGTTTATTGCGGAACATGGGGTGCGGGGGTAAATGTATCAACAGATAATGGTTCAACCTGGAACCAGATGAACTCCGGTATCACAAATACTATTGTCTCTGCCTTAGCAGTAATGGGGACAAATATATTTGCAGGCACACAAGGAGGAATTTTTAAATCAACTAATAATGGAAATACCTGGGTTAATAGCAGTTCAGGTTTGACTGATAATCAGATATATTCATTTTCGGTTGATGGTAGTAATCTTTATGCGGGAGCAGGGAGCGGCGTGTTCCTTTCTACAAATACAGGGGCATCGTGGACTAATATCAGCAACAATTTACCGCTTTACCCTGTTTATTCACTTGCTGTAATGAACGGGAATATATTCGCAGGTACCTGGGGAATGGGTACTTATGTTTCAACTAATGGAGGACAGAGCTGGACAGCAATAAATAATGGGCTTACAGATAATGTGGTTATGACATTGGCCGTAATTGAAAATACTTTATTTGCGGGTACTACTCAGGGAGTCTTCAAGACTACAAATAATGGTTCAGACTGGACATTGGCAATAAATGGATTAACGACTCATTATACACTTGCTCTCTATACTGTAGGAACAAATCTCTTCTCAGGTTCCTGGGGCGGGGGTGTCTTCCTGACGACTGATATGGGGGAACACTGGAGTTCTATAAATTCAGGACTTACCAATATGGATGACCGTGCTTTCACCGTGTATGGAGACGATTTATATCTTGCCGCAGTCGGCGGAGTATGGAAACGACCGCTTCAGGAAATAGTTCCAGTTGAGTTAACATCCTTCACAGCAAATTCTTCAGGTAATGATGTGGTTCTTAAGTGGTCAACATCTACTGAAACAAACAATAAGGGATTTGAAGTTCAGAGGGGCAATGGTTCTGAATTTCAGAGGATCGCCTTTATTGAAGGCAGCGGTACTTCAACTCAAACTCATTCTTACTCGTATACAGATAAAGAAAAAGAACCGGGCTTATATACTTATAGGTTAAAACAAATAGATTTCGATGGTTCATATGAATATTCTCAGGTCATAGAAGTCAGTATCGTTATCCCTGACAAATTTGAATTAAGCCAAAACTATCCTAATCCATTTAATCCTTCTACTCAAATTGAATACAGCATTCCCCGGGACGAATTTGTAAGTCTGAAAGTATTTAACGTACTTGGACAACAGGTTGCAAATCTGGTAGACGGGATGGTCAAGGCAGGAAACCATCAGGTAACATTTAACGCAGCAAATCTATCAAGCGGTGTTTATTACTATAGTATTGAAGCAAATCATGAAGTGCTGATGAAGAAAATGCTTATGATGAAATAATTCTCGAATAAAACGAATAAAAAAGAGGGACTGTCTAAAAAGTAAGGAAATGTCATTTCCTTATTATTTAGACAACCTCTTTTTATTTACGAACTACTGATTTCTGATTTGATAATTGATAAAGACAGTCAAAATGGCAATAAAAAGATAATTGAGTAATAATACGGGGATTCATACGAAAGATGAACGAAATTAAAAGACAATTAAAGCGAAATAAGTGATCTGCTAAAATGAGCTAAAAACAGCACTTTTCATTTTTAATAAAAATATTGATACTGACAACTTTCAAAAGATTTTTTCAAAGTTTAAATCAAACTGATGGCACATAGAGGATTCTGGCATTTTTTCTGTTAACTACTTTCCCGGGCAGTTCTTCCCTTTGCAATGACGTAATTTGATTAACATTTAAGAGAATTAATAATGAAAAAAATAATTGAAGAATTACTTAAATCGGGAACTATTGTTACAGATGGCTCGTGGGGAACTCAGTTACAGGAGAAGGGTCTTGATCTGAATGAATGTGCTGATTCCTGGAATTTAACTTACCCTGAAAAAGTTGAAGCAGTTGCCCGGTCTTATGTAGAAGCAGGAAGCAGAATAATTCTTACAAATACATTCAGGAGCAATAGGATTGCTCTGGAAGGATTTGGACATGATGATAAGATCAGGGAAATAAATATAGCAGGAGTTGAAATTTCAAAACGGGCCGCCCGCGATAAAGCCTATGTATTTGCATCTGTCGGCCCTTCAGGTAAAATGCTGATGACAGGAGATGTGACGGAAGAACTATTGTATGAAGTTTTTAAAGAACAGGCTGATGCAATAAAAGAAGCCGGAGCTGATGGAATAGTGATAGAGACAATGTCCGATCTGGCAGAGGCAAAAATTGCGTTGACTGCGGCAAAAGAAACCGGGCTTCCGGTAATAGTTTCTATGACATTCGATTCGGGGAGAAATAAAGAATTTACATTTATGGGAAATTCACCGGAAGAAACAGCTATAGAATTAACTGATGCCGGGGCGGATGTTATCGGGGCAAACTGCGGTCAGGGGATTGAAGGATTCACAAATATCTGCAAAAGGCTTAAGGCTTCAACGAATCTTCCTATCTGGATAAAACCAAATGCCGGGCTGCCTGAACTTCAAAACAATAAAGCCGTATATACTACATCGGCAGAAGAATTTGCTGAATACATCCCCGAGCTCCTTGACTCAGGTGCCGATTTTATCGGTGGATGCTGTGGAACGACTCCAGATTTTATTAAAAAAATTTCAAAATCAATTAGCCACTAACATTTTGGCAGAGATACAGAAATTTTTATTTCAATAATGAGGGGATCATTAGAAAATCCGAATAAAATACTTATCTGAATTTTACCCCCATGAAACTCAAAAAAAATACCGGGTCCAAAAAAAATAATATCTACTAATTTCATTGTCTGTCTTCATATAAATGGGTAATTTTCGGCTGATAGGGTGAGACCTCGGACTAGACGGAAGCAACGGACAGCCGGATACAACAGCATTCGCAGCACTTGTAAGTCCTCTGGTAGATTTCGGAAGCTTCGGAGGCACATTGACATTCTGGGCAACGGGAATCAACCCTATAGAGGTAGGAATAATGACAGACCCGAATGATGCATCGACATTTACACTTGTTGAGGAAGTGCCCATAACATCAGATTTCACAGAATATACAGTAACACTGACAAACAGCGGTACGGGCTACATAGCACTTAAGCATTCAAATGTAAACCCGGTAACAGTATTATTCGTGGATGAGATATCATATTACCCGGAAGTACCAGTAGAGCTGAGATCATTTAGTGCAGAAGTAAAGAGCAACAGGGAAGTAGTATTAAGCTGGAGCACAGCAACAGAGACAAATAACAGGGGATTTGAGATAGAAAGGAAAGCCGGCAGTCAATGGGAGAAGATTGGTTTATGGCCAGGGATTTGGCACAACAACAGAACCCAGATCATATACATATACAGATAATGATATATCAACAGGGACATATAGTTACCGGTTAAAGCAGATTGATCTTGGCGGTAGATATGAGTATTCAAATATAGTAGAAGTAAATATAGGGATGCCGAATGAATTCTCACTATCACAGAACTATCCAAATCCCTTTAACCCGACGACAAAAATTAACTTCACACTGCCGGTAAATTCAGAAGTGACACTCTAAAAGTATATCAATATGCTCGGAGAGGAAATAAGGACATTGGTAAACAGAGAAATGACAGCAGGGAGCTATGATATTGATTTTATTGCAGATAAGTTAGTAAGCGGGATTTATTTTTATTCACTTGATGCAAAGGGAAACGATAATACAACCTTTCACTCAGTAAAAAAGATGATTATTGTTAAATAATTTATTATTATACTCCCACCTGATGGGAGAATAATTTAAGGAATCTCTCCTCCCCGGAGAGATTCCACCTGAAAATACAGAGGAGGAATTATGAAACGCTTGTACTGTTCAATTCTATTTTCATTCATGATATTATTATCGTTTAATAGCACTTCAAATGCACAGTGGTTCTGGCAAAACCCTCTGCCGCAGGGCAATGATCTTCAGAGTGTATGCTTTCCCGCCCCAGAAATTGGTACAGCCGTTGGCTTGAGCGGTTCAATTATAAGAACCACAGATGGGGGACAAAGCTGGATATCGCAGCAAAGCGGCACAATTAGTGAACTCAGGGATGTTATATTCAGCGATCCTGATATCGGTACAGCAGTGGGGAGTGAAGGGACTATCCTTAGAACGACAGATGGCGGTCAAAACTGGATAATACAACCATCCGGGACAAGTAATATTCTTAGCGGAGTCTGGTGTACAGATCCTACCAATGGGACTGCAGTCGGTGATTTTGGCACAATCCTCAGAACAACCGACAGTGGTCAGAACTGGACCATTCAAAACAGCGGCACAACTAATCATCTTTCAGGGGTTCATTTTACGAGTGTTAATAATGGAGCAGCTGTTGGCGGGGACTGGAGCTATACAGGGATAATTCTCAAAACCACCAATGGAGGAGCAAACTGGACCACCCAGTATACAGGATCTTCCTGGTTGTATTCTGTATTTTTTGTTGGCAGTACCGGGTGGGCGGTCGGTGAAAACGGGACAATACTTAAGACATCCGACGGCGGAGAAAATTGGTTCCCGCTCAGCAGCGGAACAACTGATTACCTGTACAAGGTATACTTTGTTGGTGAGAATAGCGGCTGGGTTATTGGAAACAACGGAATAATTCTAAGAACAACAGATGGGGGAAATTCCTGGACATCCCAGTCAAGCGGAACCACATGGTGGCTTAAGGGAATTTCAATGATTCCTAATTATGGGACTATTGTCGGCGGTGTAGGAACAATTCTGCACACCACTGATGGAGGAGAAAACTGGTATTCTCAATCCAGTGCAGTGACAACAAACTGGCTTCAATCGGTTT
Organism: uncultured Ignavibacteria bacterium; assembly: GCA_963743325.1. GTDB lineage: Bacteria > Bacteroidota > Ignavibacteria > Ignavibacteriales > Ignavibacteriaceae > DATFVA01. The sequence continues at coordinate 284,865 of CAVUOZ010000011.1, read as the reverse complement.
CGTTTAAAGATGTAAATAATGGAATTGCAGTAGGTGATTATGGAACTATCCTGTGGACTTCAAACGGAGGAGATAACTGGGCTGCTCAGTCAAGCGGTGTAACCGGATCCCTTTATGCTGCTTCGGTTATTGATGCAAATAACGGAACAGCTGTCGGAAGTGACGGAATAATTCTCAGAACTACAAACGGTGGACAGGATTGGTACTCTCAATCAAGTGGGACTACTGATTACCTTTTTGGGGTATATTTTTCAGATATAAACAACGGCACTGCTGTTGGATCAAATGGTGTAATTGTCAGAACTACGAACGCAGGACAAAACTGGTTTACCCAGATCAGCGGAACGAGCTATACTCTTTATGGTGTCTCCTTTCCTGATGCTGTTAATGGCATTATCGTTGGTTTTGATTATGCCGGGGGCATCATTCTCCGAACAACCGACGGCGGAAACAATTGGATAAGTCAGTTAACGACATATTTACTTTATGAAGTGTCCTTCGCAGATTTGAATATTGGCACAGCTGTAGGCGATCCCGGGAAAATAATCAGGACCACCGATGGGGGACAAAATTGGTTTGAACAATCAAGCGGTACTAGTGTGAATCTTACCGGCGTATCCCTCCCGGATGCTAATAATGGGACTGCAGTTGGCGGTTATGGGACTATATTAAGGACAACGAACGGGGGAGAGAACTGGATTCAGCAGATCAGCGGGTACCCCTTTGCGCTCATGGGCGTTTGCTTCAGCGACGCAAATAACGGGACTACTGTTGGAGCAGACGGCACTATTCTTCGAACAACCAATGGAGGTGTTCCTGTAGAACTTACTTCATTTACTGCAAGTGTTGAGAGCAATGCTGATGTACTTCTGAACTGGACTACATCGACCGAGACAAACAACAGGGGATTTGATATTGAGAGAAGTCAGAAGTCAGGAGCCGGCAGTCAGCAGTGGGAAAAGATTGGATATGTAACAGGGTCTGGAACCACGACAGAGCCCAGATCATATTCATTTACCGATAAGAGCATTACTTCAGGAACTTATAGTTACAGGTTAAAGCAGATTGATTTTGATGGTACACATCAATATTCGAATACACTAGAAGTTAATATAGGGCCGGTGAATGAATTTTCACTTTCACAGAATTATCCTAATCCATTTAATCCGACAACAATTATAGAATTTTCAATACCTGAAGAAGCCTATACAAAACTGACTGTTTTTAATTCACTAGGTCAGGAGGTGGTGACTTTAGTGAATGGAATTATTAAAACCGGTAGTCATCAGGTTAAATTTGATGCCAGCCGGTTATCGAGCGGAATTTATTTTTATAGAATTGAATCAGCTCAGAGAGTACTTGTTAAAAAAATGATGGTTTTAAAATAAATATTTAATAAAAACAGATCCTTAAATGGGGAGGCAGAAATGCTTCCCTGTTTCCCGCCCTCAATCTTCACTTATCTGGCAAAAATCCGCAGCCCGGCTATGCCTGCTATAATCAAAAAGATAGAAAACAATCTTAAAAACTCCTTAGATTCTCCAAATAAAATTATACCTAGTATGGCAGTACCCACAGCACCGATTCCCGTCCATACAGCGTAAGCCGTTCCAACCGGAAGTACTTTTAAAGAATATGCGAGAAGACCCATACTGATTACAATACTGATCAAGGTAAACACACTTGGCCAGAATTTAGTGAATCCCTGAGAATATTTCATACCTATTGCCCAGGCTGTCTCAAAAAGTCCGGCAATAAAAAGAATTAACCAAGCCATATTGCTCCATATTTTTTGAAATTCATTCCATTTTTGGCGGATTATTCCAGTCCACCGGTCCGGTGTCAAAGCGGTACTGCAGCCTTGGTAAGACTACTTTTTTCCATGCGTGATTAAAGTATTCGAAAGACTTTTCCCATTCACCCCCTTCACCCCAGCCATCCTGGTGAAATAATAACCTGGTCTCGATATCATTTACGGGTATAAACTTAATGAGAACGTGAGTCCTTTCATTACGGATTTCTTTAAACTCAGGCGGCGCATTCCATGTAAACGATAACATTTTATTTTCCTGGAATGTAAGAATTATATTTCCCTCGCCCCCTCTTGAACCTTCAGGGTTTTCAGGAAGAAAAATAATTTCATAAGCTCCCTTTATTTTCAGTTCGATGTTTGCCTCCCGTGCAAAGAATGATTGGATACCTTCTACGGTAGTCCATGCCCGGTATACTTCAGCAACAGGCGCATGTATGACCAGGTCGGCGGTGATTGCTATGGGAAATTCTGAATCCATATTACCTGTTTCTGATTTTAATATTAATAGATACTTCTCCGTCCTCTTCAGGAGGAAGTTTAAATTTCTGTGGAATAAGCAATTGGACATTCACATTGCCAGAACCGGTAATTTCATTCAGATCAATCGGTTCCGTGGATATTGATTTTGGTACATGATTTCCTTCCTGAGGTACAATTAGATGAACAGTGGAAGGATTGGCATCAATTGAAACAAGTTCAAGTTTACCGGGCAGTCTACCGGTTGTCTGTATTTTAACCGGCAATGAAATTACTTTGGTGGGAATCGCAGTGACAGTAATTTTTTTCGGTTCCACATCATAAAGCACTATTCCTGCAGGAAGTTCAAGATTCTCTTCGCTGATTACAAATTCATTACTGCCTTTTTCAATTTTATCCAGATTTATTGAAACAACAAGTTCAGCAGGATCAAGCAAACGGAAATCCTGCTCCGCGCCTTCAAGAGTTATCTCCGCTTTTGATGGAACCTGCTGAGCAAGTGCAAAATCAGAAGTTATATTTCTGAATTCTATCGGGACAGCATAGTTTCTGAATATTCTGTCAGAATGATAGGCAAGAAGGAACCACGCAAATATTGCAATTAATAATGCAGATGCCGCTGTAACAATATTTCGTTTATTCCACCAGTTAGCTTCAATATCTTTTATAGCCGGATAATTTTTATGGTAAAATCCTTCCAGCTTGTTCTTCAGTTCAACTGTTGATTTCAGAATTTTAAGCTCACCATTTTCAGCAATGCTTATTGTTCCGCGTTCTTCAGAGACTATAATAGTGAATGAATCACAGTGTTCAGATAGTCCCAGACCTGCTGCATGTCGTGTACTGCCTTCACCAAGAGCATCCATATTTATTGAAAGAGGAAGATGTGCCCCGAAACGCTGTATCTTATTTCCCTCGATTATAACTGCACCATCGTGGCCTGGTGAACTGGTATTAAAAATACTGTAAAGTAAAGGCGAACTTATCCTGCCTTCAAGGGGTATGCCTCCGGTTATGTGTCTATCACATGATTCCTTTCCCCTGATTGAAATTAATGCCCCGGTTTTTCTCTCTGCCATCTTACCAACTGATTCAGTTAAAATATCAACTGAAGATGCAAAAGTCGATGTGCGGGTCTTTCTCCGGAAACTCGTCCAGAACCAGGCAAGATCGATCATTCTTCTAATATCTGACTGAAAAACAATAATTGCAGCAATTAAGATTACTACAATTAGAGTTTTTATAAGGAGCTCTGTGAGGTACAATTGAAAAAATCTGGCCAGTATATATATAACCGCAAAAAATGAGATTGCGACTACAAGTCTTCGGGAGGCACTTCTGCGAAGCCAGTTAATAAAGATGAACAGGAAAACGGAAACAATTAAAATATCGAGTATATCAACTATTCTTATATTTTCTGTAAACTCTGAAATAAAATTCATTTGGCTTTATATAGCTAAAATTTTTTTAGTATTGTCTTTAAAATACTCATTGAAGTAATAAGTTGGTTATCGGAAAGATATGGTGCAGGTCCGAGTCTTAACCTGTCACCCCGGTAATCTGTCCACATGCCTTCTTTTTTTAAATGAGCGGCTATTTCACCCGCGTAAAGTGAATACAATACCAGGAAGCCGCCAATATTTCCAATTCCAATATCTTTATTTCGGGTAATTATTTTTGGATCAACATCTAATTTATCAAATTCATTTGCAATTAATGAAATCTGGTGCCGGTTCACACTCCTCAGAAAATCCGGTGTTAAATTATGTTCATTGAAAAATTTAATTACTTCTGAAGCACGGTAATTACTTGTTGGATCATATGTTGCTCCCGCAAAAAGTCCGTCCCCTGACCCATACTGAACCTCACCTTTTTTCTTTGCTCCTGATAGAGCTCCGAATTCACTGTACCATCCGGTAATTACCGGGCGAAGTGAAGTATCCTCGGGAAACCTTAGAAAACAATTACCTTCCCCGAACTGGCAGTACTTGTATCCGCCCCCGATAATGAAAGCATTCTCAAGTTTTTCTTCTTTAAGGGAGAAGGGGATAACATTTAGTGCGTGATAGGCATCAACTAATAATTTCGCTCCGATCTTTTCACATTTGTCCATTAATAGGGAAAGCCCCTCTAAGATTTCACCGGAGTTAAAAAACACTTTCGAAACTAATACGGCAATTGTTTTGTCGTCAACTTTAGCAATTAATTTTTCAATTACTTCATCAACCGGAGAACATGCTGCTTTTTTAATTTCTATCCCTTCCTCCGCAAGCCGGTCAAGCTGCCTTCGGATAGTATGAAATTCACCGTCTGTAGTCACAATGTTTATTTCTTTATTTATTGGAAGGGCCGACAAGAATCTGATTATCAGTTCGTGAGTATTCGATGCCAGAGTAATGTTTCCATTATCATCATCAAGGAGTTTACGGTATCCCCTCTTTACATCTTCAGCCTTACTAAAAGCTTTTTCCCATTTATCGTCAACATGTTCTGCTGCGTCAAGCCAGGCTTGCTTTTGTCCCTCAAACCCGCAGTCGGGCCACGCCTGATGTGAATGACCTGTTAGTAATAATCTTTCAGAGACTTTAAAATGCGAGTAGTAACCTGCAAGGGCATTCGGGGAATTATATAAGTCATCAGGTTTAAACATTTTTATTCAGTTCCGTTCTTATTTCCCATAAATCCGGGAAGAATGGCTGATTCATGGTAGTCATCAAATATTGAACACCGTCCGATCCGCCTGTTCCTTTTCTGGTTCCTATAGTTCTCTGAACCATTTTTACATGCCGGTATCTCCATTCCTGGAATCCTTCATCCAGATCAACCAGAAGTTCACAAAATTGGGAATTAATCGGATCCGATTTATAAATCTTTTTTATGATATTCTGGATATTTTTTGAGGGAATGATCGGCCTGGAATAATCGCGGTATAAATCCTGTTCAGGCACATTATAACCAAGTCTGGAGAGGTAGTGAATAAATGCATCCCAGATGGTTGGTTCGTTTATCCGATGTTCGATTTTAATTCTCTCCTCTTTACCGAAATAGGTTCTTTTCAACATCCCGGGTGTTCTTTTTCCGAGGCATATTTCAAGTTCCCTGAATTGAGCCGACTGAAAACCGCTTGCCGATTCCAGTCTGTCCCTGAATGAAAGAAATTCGAGCGGGGTCATGGTTTCAAGAATATCAATCTGGGCAACCAGTATCTTTAATATCGTTAAAATCCGCTTCATCGTATGGAGTGATCTTGGCAGATCTTTTTTCTCCAGAAGTATTTTAAGGTAATCCATTTCATGAAGCGATCTCTTTAAACCATAACTCGTAAGCCTGGTGAATTATAATAAACAGCATCTCATCGTGTTCCGGCCCGTCAGACAGCTGCTCCTGTGCATTTAATAATGAGTTGAGCTTCAGATATTTTGAATAAGTGAGAGACATTTAATTCTCATTAGATTAGATTTTAAAAATGATTAATAGAATTTAAGATTTTATATTATCAAAGACAGTATGCAATCATCTTGAATTGCACCTGAATATTGATAATATTAATTCATAACAGGAATATATTTTATAACTTAAAACTTCACAAATGCAACTTTCCAGATTCAATATTCCTGCTGCCGGGTTTATAATTCTGTTAATCAGTTTTACCAATATTTATTCACAGTCTGCAGGTTCCCTTCGGGGTCTGGTTATTGATTCTGCAAACGGGGAACCTTTGCCTTACTGTAATATTATTTTAAGAGAAATTAATACCGGCACAACAACTGACCAGCGCGGATATTTCTTTTTCCCATCACTCCTCCCGGGAACATATAGTCTGGTTGTATCTTATATCGGTTACAGAAGTGAAGTAATTAAAATAAGGATTTTCAGGAATGCAATGGCCTATTTAAATGTACAGCTTCTGCCTGCTGCTATTAATCTTCCTGAACTGGAGAAAGTCGGGGAGAAATATGATTTCGATGAAACTCCCGATGTAAGTATAAACCGGATTTTCAACAGGGAACTGGAGACTATACCCAAAGGTGTTGAAACTGATATTTTACGTTCCTTAAAGCTGCTGCCAGGAGTAACCTCAACGGGTGATATTACTGCAAGATATAATGTCAGAGGGGGAGCTTCTAATCAGAACCTTGTTTTGCTCAATGGAATTCCCATATACAGTCCGTTTCATGCGCTGGGACTTTTCACTGCAGTCGACCCTGATATCATAAGTGTTGCAGAATTTTATAAAACCGGTTTCCCCGTTGAATACAGGGGAAGGCTTTCTTCATTATTGAAAATGACCACTAAAGATGGTAATAAAAATCGTTTTGGAGGAATAGGAAGCATAAGTTATCTGTCCGGAAAGGGCTTGTTTGAAGGACCGATTCCAAATGGGTCTTTTCTGATTTCGGGGAGAAAAAGTTATTCGAATAATATTTTAAAGAAATTTATTAACAATAAAAATGTCCCGGTGGATTTTTATGATTTGTCATTCAATATGAATTATTCTAACCCCGAATTTTTAGAGGATGCCAAGTTTACTTTTACCGGGTTTGTCAGCTCGGATAATCTTGATAATCCGGACCCGCTGCAGGAGGACTTCAGGTGGAAAAACAAGTTGTTTGGCCTGACTTACTTTCAGTGGGTGACCGGGAGTCCGCTCTTTTACCAGGTTAACTTATTCTCAAGTTATTTCAGCGGTGAAGTAATACCAAACTTCAGCCAGACCCGTGCCAAAAAAAATGAAATAAATGATGTCACTGTACGGGCGGGTTTCACTTATATTTTTCAAAACGAAGATGAATTAACGGGAGGGACTGAATTTGCAACAATTAAATCGAACCTTAAGCTCGAAAACGTGAGGAAAGCATTTACTGAAGTTAATGATCAAGGAACGAATGTCAGTCTTTATGGAAAATATAAGTTAGGAAGCATCAGTGATCTGATTGTTGAAGGGGGAGCAAGATTTAATTTTTCAAGGCTTGCAAAAGGAACAGCCGGCGATTTTTCCTTCGAGCCGAGGGTTAATTTAACCTACAGGATTCTTACCGGGATTTCATTTAAGAGTGCCTGGGGAATTTATCAGCAGGAACTCACAACTATATCGGATGAAAATGAAATTATTACAGTATTCGAGCCGTGGATTGTCACCCCCTCTTATCTCCAACCCGCAACGGCAATCCATTATGTCGCAGGATTTAAGATTGTACCTTCGCCTGTTCTTTCTTTTGATATTGAAGGCTACTATAAAATAATTCATAATCTTGCCACGGTAAATGAAAGGAAATATTTTGCCGATGATCCCGATATTATCGCAGGAAGGGGGGAATCTTACGGTCTTGAGGTTCTTACCGTAATTAAAGAACAACCATTTACTTTAAATGTTGCTTATTCCCTCAGCTGGGCTTTTAAAGAAGTTTATGGAATAAAATACAGCCCGCGTTATGATTCACGAAACAATCTTAGCATGCTGTTTGAATATAATTTCGGGGGAGGATGGAGTGCAAGTGCAGCCTGGTATTACAATTCCGGACTACCCTTTACTCAAATAGTAGGTTATTACAATAAACTTTATTTTGATGACCTTGGAGCCCGGGATTACTCCTTTTTTCCATACACTATACTTGCTTCCAAAAATCTTGGCCGTCTCCCCGATTATCACCGGCTGGATTTAAGTGTTTCGAAAGAGTTTAACCTGGGGCCGCTTAAAATACGCGGCGATATAAGTGTAATAAATGTGTATGACAGAAAAAATTTATTTTACTTTGACAGGATTACAGGAGAAATAGTATATATGCTCCCCTTCCTGCCTACAGCAACCTTGAGAGTGGAAATATGAGAAAAGTTTTTTTAGGCATCATTCTGTTTAGCATAATCATTATAAGCTTTTCCTGTGAAGAAAATTTTAGTCCCAAAACTGATTTTGTACAGCAATATGCATTATTCTGTATAATAGACGGAGATACTTCTTACCAATACGCAATTATCGAAAAAAGTTATAATGTTGAAGGATTGGATCCTTCAGCGTACACGGGAAATTCCTTTATAAGAAATGCGGATGTAAAATTAAAATATGATAATGTTGAATATCCATTGAGAGATTCAGCCTCAGTTCTGAACAATGAAGAATTTGATTTTTATTTTACAGATAGTCTCATGCCTGATCCTGATAAAGCAATTGAAATTAGTGCCGTACTCCCCGGAGGTGAAATACTCAAAGGTTCTACGATTACACCGAAATCAGGAAACCTATCCTTTCAATTCGAAGATGTAAGGAGCGACACATATATTGAACAGAAAAATGAAGGTTTATTTTTCATCTGGCATATTTTCGGTGATGATACCTCGGGAATATTATATCTTCCTAAACTGGAAATATATTATTACAAAATGGAAAATGGAGTCAATGTCAGATACCAGAAAGAGATTCCTATAAGTTATTTCCTGAATGGCGGCCAGTACCTGCCGAATTATCCAATAGTTACATCCGGAAATACACTAAATTATGAAATGGAAGCTATAAACCGCGCAATGAATGAAATTTCTCAAGGGGATCCTGATAAATCGAACTATACTATTATAGATGCCGATTTTGAGCTGCTTCTGCTGGATAACAATCTAGCTCCTTATTATTTGACTATTCAGACATTCCTCGATGGATATACTGTGATACTTGATCAGCAGGATTATTCAAATATTGACGGAGGATTTGGAATTCTGGGTTCATTCTTCAAACGTGTGCACAAGCTCTCATTTAGTCGCGATTATGTGACGGGGTTCGGGTACAGGCTTGCAAATGATTAATTAAAGCAGGAACTTTTAGAAGGATCTTATGTTAAATAACTGTAAACGAAATAAACTTTAAGGAGGATTTTATGAAAACTATTCTGAATATGCTGATAGTTATTCTTGCTACGCTCACATTTGCTGCTTGTGAAAAAGCCAATGATCCTGTTTCTCCGGCTTCAATAGATAAACCGGCGCAGAACTACAACGGAACTTTTGAAGTTACTTATAAGGATTATAAAAATTCCTCCCGCACTGTATCGCTGTCCGGGGCTCTCAATTTTAATTTTAACACAGATACATACTCATATAATGGAGTGATTGTAAGTTCAGATAATGAATTAAGCGGACCAGTGCATGATACTGGAACTTATATTATAAGGGGAAACAATATTGAAATGTATGATAATGCTACCAAACAAATGAACCCGATCTGGCAGCCGAGCTTATACCTTTCAGGCACTTACAATTACAGAAGGGATACCCGGGTAACAATAGATGGTGAAGGCCAATATGGTTCAATAAGAATAGTATTAAATATTCAATAATAAATATTTATGTAATTTGAATTAAGCCCGCTCTATGCGGGCTTTTTTGTGACTAAAATCAACGGATACTTCAGCAATAAATATTTCAGTGATTAATCATATGGTGTTATAAATAATAATATCGCAAATTATAAATGGTTATTGATACAAATAACATAAAGGTGATACGATGAATTCAATAATGAGGGCAGCCGTAATATTGATTATCGCTGTTTCTTTTGCAGCTTGCGAGAAGACTAATAATCCTGTTACCCCTTCCTTCCTGGATAGAGCCAATATCCAGGTTTCAGCTATTGCTCATGCAGGTACTTTTGAAATTACCATTCCTGATGCCAGGAGTACAGGTGAGCCGGCGACTTTATCAGGTTCTATCTATTTTCAGTTTGACGATGCTGCGTCAACATATAAGTACTCTGGTACTTTCACTAATTCGGGGTTAGACAAATTTAAATATCTGCAGAATACGGGAAGATTTGAGAGTAAAGGTGATTATATAAATTTGATTGATAACCCCATTTCGCAATCAACAGACACACAAACAAGTCTTTACCTGAATGGTGATTATCATTATTCGGAACGCGGCAATCAAATAATCATCGAAGGTGACAGTCAAGTAGGACATATCATGATCATTCTGAATCAATAGCAGCAATAATTATTTGTGGATTTATTCTAAGCCCGCTCTATGCGGGCTTTTTGATTCTGAAGGGACGTTAGACCAGGAGATTTTATTCAGATCTTAACTAAAGATTTCGTATTTTTACAGATAATTTTTCTCAGTACCAGATGCTGAAAAAGAATTGATTTAAACGTTCTCAGAAAAAATGGAGATCTTTTTATGGTACGTAAAAACGTCCTTATTATGGGCGCCGCGGGGCGCGATTTTCACAATTTTAATGTCTACTTTCGCGATAATGATGATTATAATGTAGTTGCTTTTACTGCAACACAAATTCCTAATATTGAGGGAAGAACCTATCCTAAAGAATTAGCCGGGAAACTGTACCCTAACGGGATCCCGATCTATGAAGAGGCCGAACTCGTTGACCTGATTAAAAAACTAAAAGTTGATGAAGTTGTATTTGCCTATTCAGATATTCCTTTCAATTATGTTATGACTAAAGCTTCAATTGTAAATACTGCCGGCGTTTCCTTCCGTTTAATGGGAGCTGCTGAAACAGAAGTTAAAAGCAGTAAACCTATAATAGCAGTTCTGGCTGTAAGAACCGGTTCAGGTAAATCTCAGACATCAAGAAGAATTGCAGAACTGCTGCGCAGGGCAGGGAAGAAGGTGGTATCAATCCGCCACCCGATGCCTTACGGAGATCTGGTAAAACAGAAAGTTCAGAGATTCGGTACAATAGAGGATCTAAAGAAACACGACTGTACAATAGAAGAGATAGAAGAGTATGAACCGCATATTGCTAACGGCGGAGTTATTTATGCTGGAGTTGACTATGAGGCTATTCTGCGTGAGGCTGAAAAAGAAGCAGATATAATTTTGTGGGACGGCGGGAATAATGATATGTCTTTCTACAAAGCTGATCTGACTTTTACAGTAGTTGATCCACACAGACCCGGGCACGAATTAACTTATTATCCCGGAAACACAAGCTTAAGGATGGCAGATGTTGCTATTATAAATAAAGTTGATACAGCCGACCCAAGTAATGTTGAGAAAGTCAGAGAAAATATTAGAAATGTTAATCCTAAAGCTAAAATAATTGAAGCTTCTTCACCTGTTACCGCACAGTATCCCGATCTGATTAAAGGAAAGAGAGTGCTTGTGGTTGAAGATGGTCCGACATTGACACACGGAGAGATGAAATATGGTGCCGGCACAATTGCTGCGAGGCAAAATGGTGCAGCGGAGATTGTAGATCCCAGGCCGTTTACCGTGAAATCCATTACGGCAACATATAAAAAATATCCTAACATTGGAGTATTGCTTCCTGCCATGGGATATGGTGATGCTCAGGTTAAAGATCTCGAAGAAACAATAAACAAAACAGAGTGTGATTCTGTTATTATCGGTACTCCGATCGACCTTGGAAGATTATTGAAAATCAACAAACCTTCTACCAGAGTGAGTTATGAACTCGGTGATCAGGCAACCGATGAAATAAAGAAGGTACTTAAAGAAAAGGGAATGCTGTAGAATAGCTCAAGTTCAAGATTAAAAACCCGTAACGTTTTCTGTACGGGTTTTTTATTTTAAAGACTTTTCGTTTAACCGCTTTAATTAAATTTATTCTCTGAACGGTTTTTTGGTTCAATAATTCTCGCAGACCGGGAGGCCCTGAGTTACCCGCATTTGTTTAAAATAATAAACCCGATGACGGGGGTGTCATCGGGCGGGGTTCTTTTGTCCATCACGAGGCAGGGGTAAACCTCTGTGAACGAACCCATTCAAAATTATTGCTTTTTATCTTAAAAACAAACCTAAATGGTCATTTACGAACAAATTTTAAGGCTAAAGAAATGAAAACAAGACAGGGAAATCACCCCGTCTTGTTTTTGTCTGTTTTTTAATACATTCCGCCCATATCACCCATACCGCCGCCTGGCATAGGAGGCATCGGGCTTTCTTTTTCTTTCTTTTCGAAAACAACTGCCTCAGTTGTGATAAGAAGGGAGGCTACTGAAGCTGCATTTTCAAGAGCCGTTCTGGCAACTTTAGTCGGATCGATAACACCTGATTTTATCAGGTTTTCATAGGTTTCTGTAGCAGCATTGAAACCAAAGTCATCTTTTCCTTCTTTAACTTTCTGCAGAACAACAGATCCTTCAATACCTGCATTGTTAACGATCTGTCTTAATGGTTCTTCAAGAGCTTTCTGAATTATTTTGATCCCGGTGCCCTGATCAAGATTTTCACCTTTTGCCTTATCAAGCTGATTTATTGCTCTTACGAAAGCAACCCCTCCTCCTGCAACAATTCCTTCTTCAACTGCAGCACGGGTAGCGTGTAAAGCATCTTCAACACGGGCTTTTTTCTCTTTCATTTCAATTTCAGTTGAGGCGCCAATTTTTAATACAGCAACACCTCCTGAAAGCTTTGCCAGTCTCTCCTGGAGTTTTTCTTTGTCATAATCAGAAGTTGTTTTATCTATCTGAGCCTTAATTTCATTTATTCTCTTCTTGATATCATCAGTTTTACCTGAACCTTCAACTATGGTGGTATTATCCTTATCGATATTTATTTTTTTTGCCTGGCCCAAATAGGAAACTGTTGCATTCTCTAATTTGAATCCTCTTTCTTCAGAAATAACAGTACCGCCTGTAAGAACTGCGATATCTTCCAGCATAGCTTTTCTTCTGTCGCCGAATCCGGGAGCTTTTACAGCAGCTACCTTCAGTGTTCCGCGAATTTTGTTAACAACTAAAGTTGCAAGAGCTTCACCCTCAAGATCTTCCGCAATAATCAGAAGAGATTTTCCCTGCTGTGCAATCTTCTCAAGAATCGGAAGGAGATCCTTCATTGCAGAAATTTTCTTATCGTGAATTAAGATGTACGGATCTTCGAGAACCGCCTCCATCGATTCGGTATCGGTTACAAAGTAGGGGGAAAGATAACCGCGATCGAATTGCATACCTTCAACTACATCAAGCGAAGTTTCAGTACCTTTTGCTTCTTCGACAGTAATTACTCCATCTTTGCCGACTTTTTCCATAGCATCTGCTATCAGGTTACCAATAGATTTATCGTTATTAGCAGAAATTGCACCAACCTGGGCAATTTCGTTTCTTCCCTCAACATCCTTGCTTATAGATTTGAGATACTCTATAACCTTTTCAACTGCAAGGTCGATTCCTCTTTTAAGATCCATCGGGTTTGCACCTGCAGTAACGTTCTTTAATCCTTCCCTGTATATTGCCTGTGCTAAAACAGTAGCAGTTGTTGTTCCGTCTCCGGCCACATCACTGGTTTTTGAAGCAACCTCACGAACCATTTGTGCACCCATATTTTCAACAGGATCTTCCAGTTCAATTTCTTTTGCAACTGATACACCATCTTTTGTGACAGTCGGTGCACCAAATTTTTTCTCAAGAACTACATTACGTCCTTTCGGACCTAAAGTAACTTTAACCGCATTAGCTAGTTTGTCGACACCTTTTTTCAGCTTAGAACGCGCTTCAGTGTCAAATTCAATTAGTTTAGAAGCCATAATTATTTCCTCCGTTTATATTTTTCAAAAATCCTGTTAACCAATAATTGCGAAGATGTCACTCTCACGCATAATTAAATATTCCTCACCTTCAACGGTCACTTCTGTCCCGCTGTATTTACCATAAAGAACTTTGTCACCGACCTTAACTTCCATCTTAATGACTTTACCATCATCTGAGACTTTACCTGGTCCCGCTGCTACGACCGTTCCTTCAATAGGTTTTTCCTTTGCTGTATCCGGCAGAATTATGCCGCCTTTGGTCTTCTCTTCAGCCTCCATGGGCTTTACTATAACTCGATCGCCAAGAGGTTTTAAGTTCATTTTAGCCATAATTATCTCCTGTTATTTTATTAATGTTATTAGCACTCGTTAAAAGTGAGTGCTAATATAACACTGCCGGCAAAATTTGTCAAGGACTTTATACAGGCAAATGATTGAAAAATCATTTAAAAAAAGAAGATTTTAGTTTAGATGAATATCCGCTGCTTTTTATGAATTATTTCAGACTTTTTCTATTTTTCAACCTGTTTTAATGGAATATTAATGAGCAAACACCAATTAAAGACTGAATTGAAAAACCTGCTTCAGGTTTTACATTCACTTGACAAAAAAGTTGTCGTGGTTTTTCTGTCTGTTGCCATATTACAGACATTTTCCTGGTATTACACTTCCAGAACATTCTTCAGAATCTATATCTTTCCACAATATCCGTTTGAACCTGATATCTATTTATACGAATACCTGTACTGGTTTATTGGTGATTTCTTCACATTCTTCATTTTACCGGTATTGATCATAAAACTTATTTTGAAGGAAGAACTTAAAGACTATGGTTTAACCCGTGGAGATTTCAAGTTAGGAATTAAACTTTCCTCGATATTTCTTGCGATAATGCTTCCGTTACTCTGGATTTTTTCTTCTTTTCCGGATTTTGTTAGAACGTATCCCCAGCTTGTGTATATGCGCGATAGCTGGAGTACATTTTTTATTTTTGAGATTGGATTAATTATTTATGTGATTGCCTGGGAATTTATCTGGCGCGGCTTTATGCTATTTGGTTTAAAGGCAAGGTTCGGTTACTATGCTATTTTTATGCAGATGATTCCCTTCCTCATTTTGCACAACGGAAAGCCTGCGTCTGAAACTTTTGGAGCAATTATAGCTGGACTTGCATTAGGAATTCTTGCCTGGAGAACAAGATCTGTTTATTATTGCGTTATTACTCATACTGGTGTTATGTTTGGCATAGATCTCATATCAACTCTGCGTTTCAGAGCAGGAGACTATGGTATCGGTATAACTTCTTTATTGAATATATTAAAGCAAATTTTCTAAAAGGAAATACTATGAGATTTGCATTGAACGTTGATCATATTGCCACTTTAAGAAATGCCAGGGGAGAAGACCAGCCGGATCCCGTAACGTTTGCTTTGCAGGCTGAACAGGCCGGAATAGATGGGATTGTTGTTCACCTCAGGGAAGACAGAAGACATATTAACGAGAGAGATGTAAGGTTACTACGGGAGTTGATTACTACCAAGCTTGATCTTGAAATGGCTGCAACAGATGATATAATAAAAATAGCCTGCGACGTAGGTCCTGAACTTGCCACCATCGTCCCTGAAAGAAGACAGGAACTAACTACAGAAGGCGGGATAAATGTACTCGATGATATATCAAAATTCAAAAATGCGATTAAAGAACTTCATAAACATGAGATCGAAGTTTCACTGTTTATTGAACCTGATATTAACCAGATCGATGCTGCGGCAGAAATCGAATCCGATTTTATTGAAATTCATACGGGTGTATTTGCTAATTCTTATACTGAGGAGGAACAATTTGATGAACTTGAAAAGATAAGACTGGCTGCTAAACAAGCGAAGAAACTGGGAATGGGTGTCAATGCAGGTCACGGTTTAAATTATCAGAATATTAAAGTGTTCCGGGAGATACAAGAAGTTGATGAAGTCAGCATAGGACACGCGGTAATTGCGCGTTCAGTATTTGTGGGTATAAAAGAGGCCATTAAAGAAATGAGGGAGCTCATAGGCAGAAGGTAGAAATCAGGAACAAGGCAAGTCAAATCAGATGTATTAGTATACTATTTGACGGGGGGTTTTTCACAACCAACCCGCAAAATGGGGGAGATTAGCTAAACACCTTTAGGTAAAAACTTTCAATTATTGTAATTTTACGAAAATTATTTTATGAATATTGGGGGATTCTATGGAATCAAATATTAATAAATTTTTTTATCCCAAATCTTTGTGCATTGTTGGTGCATCAGGGAAAAAAGGAAATCTTGGTTACGAATTAACAAGCTGTGTTAAAACGTATGGCTATACAGGAAAATTAATTCTGGTAAATCCAAAAACTGAGGAAATACTTGGAACCAGGTGTTATCCCTCGGTTCCGGATGTCAAAGAAAATATTGATCTGGCAATTGTGATGGTGCCTAAGCAGTTTGTGGGAGAAACAATTCAGCAGCTACTCGATAAGAATGTCACCTCAATTATTCTGATTACTGCTGGTTTCAAGGAGACAGGTGAAGAAGGTGCGAACAAGGAAGCACAAATTACTGAAATTGTCAGATCAAAGGGCGGCAGGGTAGTCGGTCCCAATTGCATGGGAATTATAAACACTTTCGAATCAATAAAGCTTAATGCCACATTTGTAGCAGAGCGGCCGGAGACGGGAACCATGGCTTTTCTGTCTCAAAGCGGAGCTATTGGCGCGGCAGTATTAAATTCACTCAGGGAAACAGATATCCGCTTCGGACATTTTATTAGTGTGGGTAATAAAGCCGATATGAGTGAAAATGATTTTCTCGACTACTGGCAGGAAGATAAAAATATAAACGTAATTACGCTGTATCTCGAAAGTTTTGCTGATGGCAGGAAGTTTATTCAAAAATTCATTGAGAACCGGATTACTAAACCGGTAATAATTCTTAAAGGGGGCAGAACCTCCGGCGGAATGAAAGCGGCATCTTCCCATACAGGTGCTCTGGGAAGCAGTGATAAAGTTGTTGATTCAATTCTCAGACAATTCAACCTTATAAGGACAAATGATTTAAACCAGCTGTTCAATACTGCAAAAGGCTTCGAAAACTTTCCATTACCAAAAGGGAAGAGAATCGCCGTAATTACTAATGCAGGAGGTCCCGCAATCCTGGCAGTAGATTCAATCGAGAAAAACGGGTTAAGGATTGCTGAGCTTACCGCTGAAACAAAAAAGAAAATCAGAGAAATCGTTCATCCTGAAGGTAGTGTCAATAATCCTGTCGACCTGCTGCCCGGCGGAACGTCTGAAGGCTATCACGATTCTATCAGGCTGCTCTTAAAGGATGAAAATGTCGATGCCGTAATTTCTGTTTTTGTTGAACCGATAATGGTTAAAGCTTTACCCGTAATTGAATTAATTAACAGTATTAAATCTGAAAAACCTTTACTGCAGACTGTAATGCCCTTACCGGAGTTCTGGGAAGAGTACCGGAGACATTCTAAATATAAAATTCCTTTATTCAGAAATCCTGAGGACCCGGCAGTAGTTCTTTCGAATATGTACAACTTTTCTTTTAAAAAGAACAATGAGAAAAGATTAAAACCAAATAAACCGGATTTACCTGTTCAAAAAACAGGCTTTGTGAGCGCACAAATAATTTCTGATATCTCAGAATACTATAAACTACCCGTAGTTAAATCGTCATATTTTAAATATGATGAATTGAAAAATGCGGATGTAAATTTCCCATTAGTTCTGAAAGCCTCGGGTGAGGGCATAATCCATAAGACCGAATTAAATGCTGTACGTTTGAATATCAAATCTCTGAATGAATTAATCGCAGAAGCGGATGTAATGATTAAGGATTTTAAGGGTAAAAATCTTATTGTCGAATCGTTTCTGATTCAGCCTTTTATAAAAATGAAGCACGAACTTTTAATCGGCGGGTTCCGTGATAATGACTTCGGACCCATGGTGATGTTTGGAACAGGCGGAAAATATGTCGAGGTATATGAAGATACGGCAATGCGTTCTGCATATTTAACTGAGACGGATATTGAAGAGATGATTGCTGAGACAAAGATTGGAAAGATTATTAAGGGTGTTAGAGGCGAGGTTCCTGTTGATATTGTAAAAATTAAAAATGTAATTAAATCAGTTGCTCAAATGATGCTGGATAATGAACAATTAACCGAATCTGATTTGAATCCTTTAATCGTTGATGAAAATAATAATTTATTTGCTGTTGATATAAGAATAAAAGCTGGTTGAATGAAAAGAAAGAATTTTATTAAGGCTGCCGGGGTTGCTTCCATTGGAGCATTGCTTCCTTTAAAGAAGTCTTACCCTGATTTTTTCCCAAACGAAATTATCAAACCTAATCGGTTAAAATCCGGGGATACTATTGGTTTAATTGCGCCCGGCAGTTACATCACACCGCAGGAACTGGATGATTCTCTTAAAAACCTTAACTTACTGGGTTTTGATGTTGTATATACAAATAATATTCTTTCAAAGAATGGCTATTTTTCGGGCACAGATGAAGAAAGAGCTTCAGATGTTAATCAGATGTTTTCCCGGAATGATGTTGCGGCAATAGTATGTGCCCGCGGCGGTTACGGCTGCACAAGAATTTTATCTCTTCTGGATTATAAAGTTATAAAGGCAAATCCCAAAATCTTAATCGGATATAGTGATGTTACTTCATTGCTTTATGGAATATATAAAGAAACCGGGTTGGTTTGTTTTCATGGGCCTGTAGGTACTTCAACATATAACGATTTCACGATGGACTGTTTCAGGAAGACTTTAATGTATCCTGAACAAAATAACATCTTAAAAAATCCTGAACCTGAATCTGAAGCTGAGGAATATAAGCCGTTAACCATAAACGGCGGGGTCGCAGCAGGTGTATTGATCGGAGGTAATTTATCAGTGGCGGTATCGTTAATAGGAACTCCATACGATGTTGATACCAGGAATAAAATCATTTTCCTTGAGGAAATGGAGGAAGATCCGTACAGGATAGACAGGATGCTGACTCAAATGAGGATGGCAGGAAAATTTGACGGGGTGGCCGGCGTTGGACTCGGGGTATTCAAAGATTGTAAACCTTCTGATAAATCGTCCTTTGATTCATCCTTTACTTTGATTGAAGTTTTAAAAAATCGCCTGGCAGATTTAAATATCCCAGTGGTTTACGGAATGTCATTTGGACATCTGAAAAATAAATTTATGCTTCCCGTGGGTATAAAAGCTGAACTGGATTCCTCAAAGCAGACCATAACTTTACTTGAAACAGCGGTTACTTAATCCGGAACTTTAAAAGATACATTATTTTTTCTTTCTGCAGACATGATCTTTAGATAAAAAGATGAGTTTAAGTAGCTTGCAAAGAATATTAGCGAGGCAGTATATTAAAATCAAAAGTTTGAAAAATTAGAGGAGCCTGTTATGAAATTTGGTTTTTTAACCTTAACCGGAATATTCCTTGCATTAAATCTTTCAGGCTGTATTGATTTTTATAAAGTATCCTACACAATAAATCTCGAAACAGAGGATAAAGGTTCTGCAACAGTGCATCTTTATGATCTGAGATCTGATGCCGACCAGGATAAAGATTTTGAAACCGATAAACAGAATATCTTCCAGTTTGCACTGAAAAGCGATGATTTCCTTCAATCGATGAAGCAGGAAGGAAAGAATATTCAATCGCGGGAACTTTATGCTGTCGGCGATACTCTTAATGCGAACGTGGTTTATAATTTTGATTCTATTACAAGTGTTGAAAATATGCAGCACGATGCAGGATTTTTCTACCTGACTCTTGAACCGACAGACAGTGTTATTTCCACCAATGGGGAAATAATATCTTCAAAAAACCGCAAGAGAATTTTGTGGGATAAATCCATGACAACTTTGAAGTTCGAAATTCTAAGTAACGCATTCAGCGGTAAGGCATACAGGATGCTCGGATCTTTTTACAAGCCGTAAGTTCAGAGGTGCTTCAATCAATTTTTTACGATTCTTTTAAATATGTTTGTTGAACTCGTTTTCCCGTTGCCTTTCAGAAACACATTCACATACTCTTTTCCGAAAGAATTCACTTCACTTGCAAAAACCGGTGCAAGGGCAGTGGCCCCATTCGGTAAGAGAGTGCTTACTGGGATTATTGTAAAAGTATCTGAAACAACTTCCATCAAGGAAAAGATAAAAGATGTTTCAGATATTCTTGATGAAAAACCAATCTTCTCAAGGAAATCATTAAAATTTTATGAATGGCTTGCGGACTATTATCTTTCTTCATTCGGGGAAGCTTTAAAGCTGGGGGTACCCTCAGGTGCTGATATTGAATCAAAAAGAAAAATAATCATTGACCAGGGTTTTTGCGAAAAACTTCTCTTAAATGCAAAAAAGGGTACGCTGAAGTATAAAGTTCTGGAAGTGCTTTCTAGCAGGGAGGAAATAAAATTCGGTTATCTGCAGAAGACTCTGGGAAAGAAGAATATTTATTCGGCAGTCCGTTCACTTGAGAATGAAGGTGCCGTTACTGTGCTGGATGAGGTCGGTGGGGCACGGGTTAAAATAAAAAAAGAGAAATTTGTCAAGCTTATTAAATCTATGGGTCTGATATATGCGACTTTCCCTGTACTGGAAAGCCGTTCGCCAAAACAAGTGAAGATCCTGCTGGAGTTAATAAACCAAAAAAATAAAGCTGTACCGCTGAACTATCTTCTTAAAAAAGTGGAAGCTTCTGCTGCATCCGCAGAATCCCTTGTGAAAAAAGGATTTATAGAAATCTACGAGAAGGAGGTAAACCGCGATTATATTGAAGCTTATAAAGAAAAATTCCGGGAACTTGTTGCGACAAAACAGCAGCAGGACGTAATTGATGCAATTACTGAAAATATTAACCCCTCTTCATTCAAAACTTTCTTATTACATGGTGTAACCGGGAGCGGGAAAACACAGGTTTATATTGAGCTTGTGAAGAAAGTGCTTGCTCAGAAAAAATCTGCACTGATCCTTGTTCCGGAGATCTCTCTTACACCCCAGATGGTATCAAGGATGTATAACAACTTCGGCGATCTTGTTTCAGTGCAGCACAGCCGGATGTCTGCTGGTGAAAGATATGATTCCTGGAGAAAGATTCTGAAAGGTAAAGCAAGAGTTGTAATAGGTGCCCGATCCGCTTTATTTTCCCCTATTCAGAATCTGGGTTTGATAGTTGTTGATGAAGAACATGATGCAAGCTATAAGCAGATTGATACTCCTCCTAAATATCATGCACGCGATGCCGCAATCGTTTTAGGGCAGATTATGGAATGTCCCGTCGTCCTTGGTTCTGCTACTCCATCAATAGAAAGTATGTACAATGCCAGGTCAGGAAAATATAGGCTGCTTGAATTGTCCTGAAAGAATTGATAATGCGAAACTTCCAGTAATCCGTCTTGTAAATATTTCAGTGGAAAGAAAAAAGAAAAAGATGGAAAATGTATTTTCACAGGTTTTAATTGATCATATTTCCGACCGGCTGAAGAAAAAGGAGGGCGTAATAATACTTCAGAACAGAAGGGGATTTTCAACTCAGATCTACTGCGAGGACTGCGGGGAGATAGAATCATGCGAAAATTGTTCAGTACCTATGGTTTACCACATAAATAAAAACATGCTCCAGTGTCATTACTGCGGACTGATCAAAAAAGTACCGAATGCATGTACTCACTGCGGTTCAATGAATATAAAATATTTCGGTACAGGAACTGAAAGAGTGGAAGATGAGGTTGAATTTTATTTTCCGAATGCTTCAATAAAACGAATTGATTCTGATTCCATCAATAGAAAAAATGTTTTAAGTAATATTCTTCAGAGCTTTGGCAACGGTGAAATAGATATTCTTGTCGGTACCCAAATGGTTTCAAAGGGACTGGATTTTTCAAGGGTTACACTTGTGGGAGTTATATCTGCAGAAACTACTCTGTGGCTCCCTGATTTTCGTGCTGATGAAAGAACTTTCCAGCTTCTTACACAGGTATCAGGCAGAGCGGGGAGGAGTAAAGTGGCCGGGGAGGTTATCATTCAGACCCAGAATGAAAAAAACTTTACCCTGCAAAAAGTATTAATGAATGATT
The DNA here is from genome assembly GCA_963743325.1 of uncultured Ignavibacteria bacterium. Classification (GTDB taxonomy): domain Bacteria; phylum Bacteroidota; class Ignavibacteria; order Ignavibacteriales; family Ignavibacteriaceae; genus DATFVA01. Next base: position 262,943 of record CAVUOZ010000011.1, on the reverse strand, counting down.
ATAACGGATTCTATCAGAAAGAGATTTTCCACAGGGAGAATATGGGCTATCCTCCTTTTACCCGGCTATGTTTAATTGAAACCAAAGATAAAATTGAAGAAAAAGCCCGGGGAGCGGCTGAAGATTTTTATAGGGAGCTGATCAGGTATAAAAAGTATTTGAAAATTACGTCGGCAGCACCTGCAGTAATTGCCAGGTTAAAAGGAAATTACCGCTTTCATATACTTATTAAAAGCGTGAAAGAGACGGATCCCGGAAGCAAAATATTAAGACAGGCTGTACTCAATTCATTTGTAGAATTCAACCGCAAGTCACGGTATCGTGATGTTAAGTTAATTTATGATGTTGACCCGCAGAGTATTTTGTGACTCTCAGTATCATTATACCCCTGTATAAATTTCTTCTTAATAGATGCTTAAAATTCTCCCCAATCAAGTCTGGCAAGATTAGAACCCGGCTTTAATAGATGTATTTTGGCTCTGTTGTGATTTAACTTTCTCAGTTTCATCTCTCATCCCTCTCTCGCTTTCTCCCGTCTATACCTTCAGATCTCCGGCCTGCTTATATCTCCCATTCCATTCTTTTATGGGTCTGCCATTTTGTCACAGCACTGGTAGAATTCTTAATAACCCAATTCTTTCAGAGTCGCAAAAAGACTGCTCAATCGGTCACCTATCAGCTCATCCTTATTATCTAAAACCTGTTGAAATAATTTTATATCCTCATCTATCTTAGGATTGTCAGTATATACTTCTATCGGTTTCGATTATACTATGGTAAAAAAAAGCCCTGCAATACAGCAGGGCTTTCAGGGTAAGATAAGTGTAGTGAATATTACTTCATTAGAATCATTTTTTTTGTCACATTAAATTTTCCGGCGGATATTGTATAATAATAAACACCACTGGATAATCCTGAAGCATTAAAATTGACTTCATAACTACCGGCAGGTTTTACTTCATTTACCAGCACAGCAACTTCACTTCCCAGCACATTATATATTTTAATTGTTACCTGATTTTTTTCGGATAAAGAATATTTAATAAGGGTGGTCGGGTTAAACGGATTAGGATAGTTCTGTGAAAGATTGTAATCCGCAGGTTGTATAGTAAAGCTTTCAGCAAGATTGAAATACTTAGACGTGCCGTTATTATCGATTTGTTTGAGGCGGTAGCTGTAAGTTCCAGCACTCAGGTTTCCATCTGAAAATGAATAAGAATGAGGATTGGTGCTTGTGCCATTACCCTGAACAAAACCTATATTCTCCCAGACATTGCTTACATGTCTTTCAACAGCAAATCCACGGTTATTTAATTCAGTTGCAGTCTGCCAGTTCAACGTAACCATATTGCCGTTCCGGACTCCTGTAAAGGATGAAAGTTCAACCGGGATAACTATGTTACCCAATTCGCCGTTCGGATTTATATTCTGTGCATAAATTCCTCCGCCGTCATTCCTTCTATCCTCCCACGCGATCTTTGCGATATGGTCTGTCCATATAGTGGTTACAGAGTGTAACTTTTCCTGAGTAGGGTTAGACATTGTAACTATATCAGGCGACCAGGAAAAGTCTCCGTTTGAATTGACCATAAAAGCGTAGACTCCTTCATTAAGTCCCGAACCGTTCCCCTGGAGGTAAATTACATATACCGATGTATCTGTTGGTAATGCATAAGGGCCGAACATAGCGTTCGAAGTCATTGAAGTAAAAGAAAGTCCGTTACTTGTCCACTGCCTTGTTCCGGAAGCATCAAACTTTTGTCCATATACTGCGAAATTATCCTGCTGCGAAGTCTCCTCCAGCCAGAAAGAATATAATTCATTGGTCCCTGCAATATAAGCCAGGGTTGGATAAATGTGGTGCATTGATGAATTAGTTGAAACCTCTGCTCCATTTTCAGGAAATGAAACGGTACCTGAAGAAGTCACATGCTGTGCGAATGAGCTAAAAAGATTGTTAAAATCCCTGTCATCATACCAGGCAACAAAAGCTCCGTTATTATTATCACCGATTACATTAGGATGCTCATAGAAAGGAATACCCATGTTCTGGACAGAAACTCCGCCGGTACCCCAAACCGGGTTTCCGTCTGTATCAAATTTTTGAGCGTATATTTTATAAGGTGCTGTAAAGGTGCCCGTATAACCGGAGTGTATAACTATTACACTCCCGTTATCAGATGGAACGATTGCGGGGTAAGTATAATGTTCAGATGTACCGCTTGAGTAAATAATGGGATCCGCTCCCCACATTCTCTGTCCGGTTAATGAAATTTTCTGCAAACCGATTACCTGAGGTGAAGTCGCAACGATCCATGCAAAAACGTAGTTTCCGTCTGATGTCTGGCAAGCGACAGGATTCGGCTGGAAATCGCCGATACCTGATAGTCTAATTCCGTTAGCCCCCCATAACATAGTTTCCGTTGTATCTACAAGGTATGCAAAAGCGTGCAGACTATCATTATCCCTAGTATCAGTAAAAGTGACAATTGCATTATCATGGTTGTCGGAGGCTATATCCCAGTCAACCAGAGATGAACTTTGGGGATTGTTACTAATAAGAAGTCCGTCCGTATCCCATAATTTATTTCCCATTGCATCCAGTCGTTGTAGATAAACTGAATAACTCCCGTTTCTGTTATCAAACCACGATATATAGCATCCGCCGTCAGAAGTATTGGCTATCTTTGGCAATGCCTGATCACCGGTAACATCACATACTTGCAGATTTGCCGCCGGGTCTGAAGACCATTGTGCTATCGAATTAAAGCTGAAACTTAAACTTAAAAGCACAATCAAGACGAAAAATTTAACCGAACCGTTCATATATTTTCTCCGAGTTAAATTAAAATGTTAATTAGTTCCTGAAATATTTCTTTAAGTTTTTTTTGAAGGCTTCTATAGGCATAGCTTCTTTCCAGTAACTGTCGAAAACCTTTTTTAATGCAGCAGCAAAACCGGGATGTTCTACAATCATTGTTGTCATGCTTGCCTGCATCGATATTTTGTCATCCAGGACAAAAATTGTTGTATTAATATCACTTATTGCCAGTTTCATCGGGAGTTTCTCGATAATTTTAGCTTCTTCCCCCATCTTCTTATAAGTACCAATCATTCTTAATAAATTATTGACTTCTTCAAGTGATTTTAGAGTACTGAATTCATAAATGCTTTTTACAGCAATCCTGTTCTTTTTAACTTCTTCGGCTATTTCAAGTGTATCTTCCAGCGAAACAGAATACGGGGGTTTTGTAAAGACCAGAAGCTCCTCACGGGTGTTTCTCTCTATGCTCTCCCATCTGTCCCTCACCTGGCCTATATCGGTGTACACTTCAATATAATCCAGAGAACCTGAACTCTGTTCATTTGCTGCATGAATCTTCATTAATTCTTCACGAAACTCTGCCGTCAGTTCTTTCTTTTCATTTAATTCATTCTCATAGCCGGAGATAATATTCCGAAGCGCAATATCCGGTTTTATTCCGCTGAAAACTTTTGTTCCGTTCTTATAGTTTTCTGTGCAAAGATTTTTTTTAACGAGGCTCTGAAGAACTTCATAAGACTTATTCCGGGAGACTGAGGTGATTTTTCCGATTTCCGGGGCGGTGAATTCTTTTTTGGTAAGAAGAGCTAAATAAACCTCAGACTCTCTTTTTGAAAGTCCGAGTTTCTGTAACTTGTCAATTAGACCATTCATATTCAGATAAATAATTTCACTTATTTTGTTAGGCACCCCTCGCTCAGGGGTTGCACCCCCTACAAAGGGGTAGAGTAACATAAATATATAATTTTTTAAAAGCAAGGGATATAATTTAATGAAGAAGTGACTAATGATCTTTTAATAAAAAAGATTGATAAGCAATAAATTTGTTTATTATTTTTGCAATAAAATGGCGTTATGAAAACATAACGCCTGCAATTTTAACCGCCTAAGAATCGCAGAAATGGAACTGCCTGACCCAAACCAAATATTATTAACCCCCAGACGATCCATAATCCAAAAACAAAAATGAAGTATTTCCCCATTTTATCCGTTTTAAACATTTTTGCAAGTCCAATACCGACAATTGCCAAACTCCAGATTGTTATAACATCCATTTTGCCGAGCAGGAAACCTCCGAATGTAGCTTTTTCAACATGCATAAACGACGCTAGGCTCGTATCCTGAAAAAGTCTTCCTGTAACAATAGTTAAAATAGTAGCTACTATTACCTGGATGATATCGATGTAAGCCGTAAGCCCGTTTGCCACCATTGCGGAAGCATAACTGCCTTCTCCCTTAAAAATAAACCTGGCAGCAATAAAGTAAATTCCCGAAACAATGAAGAAGAATAAAAAGACTCTTACAATTACAAAAATAACTGTCTGGACCATATTTGTTCCTTCAGACATTCTCTCTTCAATTCTGTCCATTTGTTCTTGGGCCTGTTCTTTTGTCATCTGCCCCTTATCCACCATTTCCTGGAATGACTTCTCAATTTTTGCAAGCTGTTCGTGTTTTATATTGTACGAAATCTCAGGATTGCTGAGGATGATATAGCTTGAAATAATTGAAAAGATAGTCAAAACAATAAGAGGAATAATCCAGTCTGCTGTTCTGGGGGGAAACTGTGCAGATTTCTGATACATCACCTTAGGTTCTGTAAAAACTCCCGTCAGTTTATCTGTATGACTAAGTTCCTCCTCACCCTGTAATCCACCTGAAGAAGGATCAGTGTTTAGATTTGGTAAATCGGTATTGTCCATTTTTCATATCTCACAAATATTTTATAGATGTATAGTAAAAAAGTATTTATTGTAAAGAACAAACGCAAATAGAAAATAAGACTTCCCAAAAGAAGATAGAACTAAGTTCTAATTGGTTTAAAGTTCATATTAATTATCAGAGAAAGTTTAGTTAAATTTAAGGTTAAAAATTTACACATTTTTGCCAATATTCTGAAATTCAGGGAAATTAAATGAAAACTATTATCGAACCCTTCAAAATTAAATCAGTTGAACCAATAAGATTTACTACCAAAGAAGAACGCATTGAACTTCTGAAAAAAGCGGGGTATAATACTTTTATGCTTCATGCAGATGATGTTTTAATCGATTTGCTGACAGACAGCGGTACTTCTGCAATGAGCTCAATGCAATGGGCAGGAATAATGCAGGGAGATGAATCATATGCCGGCTCCAGAAGTTTTTACCGTTTTGAAGATATGGTAAAAAAAATAACGGGACTAAAACACATTATTCCTACGCACCAGGGAAGAGCATCCGAAAAAATACTATTCTCCATTATCGGCGGAGAAGGTAAGTTTATACCAAATAATACCCATTTTGACACAACCCGTGCGAACGTTGAATTTACTAATGCAGAAGCCGTTGACCTTTTGAATGAGGAAGGAAAACATCCTGAAATAAGGGCTCCGTTTAAAGGGAACATGGATATCGAAAAACTGGAGAATTTTATACAGGAAAAAGGAAAAGAGAATATACCCGTTTGTATGATTACTGTTACTAATAACTCGGGGGGCGGACAACCGGTTTCCATGCAGAACATTAGGGAGGTCAAGGGGGTACTGAAGAAATATAATATTCCTCTTTTTCTTGATGCCTGCCGTTTTGCAGAAAATGCATACTTCATAAAGCAAAGAGAACAGGGATACCAGGATAAATCATTGCTCGGGATAGCTAAGGAGATGTTTTCTTATGCTGATGGGGCAACTATGAGCGCAAAAAAAGACGGACTGGCAAACATCGGCGGCTTCCTGGCAATGAATGATGATGAGCTCGCAATGAACTGCAGGAATCTTTTAATTATGACCGAAGGATTTCCGACATACGGTGGACTTGCAGGAAGAGACCTTGAAGCTGTTGCCCAGGGACTTGAAGAAGTACTGGATGAACATTATCTGCAGTACAGGATACGAAGTGTTGAATACCTTGGAGAAAAGCTGGTTTCGGCCGGTGTGCCTATAATTGAACCCCCGGGAGGACATGCGATATATATCGATGCAAAAAGATTTTTACCGAATATTCCTCAGGAGCAATTCCCCGGGCAATCAATTGTATGTGCACTGTACATTGAAGGTGGCATTAGAGCCGTGGAAATCGGCAGTGTAATGTTCGGCAAATATGATAAAGATAAAAAGCTTATCCCTCCTCCAATGGAACTTGTAAGACTTGCAATTCCGCGAAGAGTATATACCCAAAGTCATATCGATTATGTGCTTGAGGTTATACTTGAAGTTTATAAAAAGAGAAGTTCTCTTAATGGTTATAAAATAACATACCAGGCACCGATGCTCAGACATTTTACTGCACAGTTTGAAGAGATCAGCTATGATACAAAATATGAAAGTAAATGAAGATTAGAAAAAAGTATTCTTTAACAAATAATAGAACAATCTGGCGCCTTATTCCTTCCGGGAATAAGCTTTTAATTGAGGAAAGGGACGAGAATAATAAACAGGTTTATTTTAATTGTGTTGATATTGACTCCGGAAATAGTGTTTTAAGTGATCTCCAGCTTGAAGAAAAGTTCTGGGTTGGTATAGAAGCATTTGAGAATGATAAGATCTATTTCCATAAATATGTTAAACCCGATATGCCGGGTCATATTGGTATTACAGTTTATAACTTATCAGATAAAGAGATTTTATGGAGCAGGGAGGATCTGGTTTTTCTTTTTCTATATAAAAATGAAGTTTTTGCTTTTATCCAGAAATTTGAATCAAGGGATTTTTATTCACTGGATGCCCACACCGGGAATATAATAAAAGAATACGGGGAAGATGTTCAGGAGATAAACGGACGGAGGGAAAAATTACTATCTGAACAATACGAAACATATAAGAATTATTTTTTCCCCGAATCTTACATTGATGGAAAACTTTCTTCTGAATATCAAAACCTCGTCGAAAAGCTCAAGGAAAATGAAATAATATCAGGGGGAATTGAATTTATTAAATATAAAAATCTTTTTCTGCTTAGCTTTCATACGGTTAAAGATGACGGAAAACTGAATAATAACTTCCAGATCATTGATATTGACGGCGGAAAGCTTATTTTTGAAGATGTGGTTAATACCAGTATTACTTCCTACATTCCTGATACTTTCTTTATTAAGGATAATTTTCTGTTTCTTATTAAAGACAAAACTGAACTGGTGGTTTTTTCGTTGATTTGAGTTTGAAGGAGTATTTGTAATGGAATTAACTTCAGAAGAAAAAGGTATACTTTTAAAGGCTGCAAGACAATCTATAAAAGCCATTTTCGTGGAAAGCGATGAACCGACAGTAGACTATAATAATTTCCCTTCGCTTAATATAAAATCCGGCGCATTTGTTACCCTTACTATAGAGAATAATCTCAGGGGCTGTATTGGTTATATTTTTGCCGAAATGAGCATATTCGAAGCTGTGTGCGAAGCTGCAGTTCAGGCGGCATTTCACGACCCCCGGTTTATACCCCTTTCATTTTCAGAGCTTGAGCAGATTGACATTGAAATTTCTGTGCTGTCTCTGTCAAAAAAGATTAATAGTATCGATGAAATAGAAATCGGGAAGCATGGATTAATTCTAAATCATCAGGGAAGAAGAGGATTGCTGCTTCCCCAGGTAGCAACAGAAAACCATTTTAATCTGGAAAGATTCCTCTGTGCCATTTGTGAGAAGGCGGGATTTGAACCATACCTTTGGCAGAAACAAAAATTAAACATTGAAGTCTTCACTGCTGATATTTTTTCTGAGGAGGGAGAAAGGAAAACATCCTATGTCTCAGGTTAGAAAGCCGGCAGTGGCAGGATATTTTTACCCTGCCGATTCTTCAAAATTAAAAGAGGAAATTGAAGCTTTATTATCAATTTCTGAAATGAGGGAAATTCACGGAAAACTGTTCGGGATAGTTGTACCGCATGCCGGGTATATTTATTCGGGCAAAACAGCAGCATATGGTTTTAAGCTTTTGGATAAAAATAAAATTAAAACCGTAATAATTATTTCCCCCAGCCACCGGGAATATTTCCCCGGGGTTTCAGTATATGAAGGAGATGCATATCAAACTCCCCTTGGGACAGTCCCTGTTAATAAGCAGATTGCAGAATCACTTTCACAGAAAAGCAAAATAATATTTAGAGGAAAAGAGGGGCACAGGGAAGAACATGCCATCGAGGTGCAGCTTCCCTTCCTGCAAACGGTACTGGATGATTTTGAAATAGTTCCGATTGTAATGGGGGATCAGGGAAAACCTTTTATAGAAGAATTAACCGACAGAATTTCAGAATCGGCAGATGAGGACACAGTGATTGTATCCAGTTCTGATCTTTCGCATTATTACTCCAGTGATATCGCTAACCGGATGGATTCTATAGTTGAAAAAGACATAGGTAATTTTGATTACAACGGTCTGATTGAAAACATCGGATCAGGAAGATGCGAAGCATGCGGAGCAGGAGCAATAATAGCTTTGATGAAATCTGCCGACAGATTGAACTGCCGGAAATCCCTGGTTCTTCATAGAAGCAATTCAGGTGATACAACGGGTGATAAAAAAGAAGTCGTTGGTTATCTTTCCGCTGCAATTTACGGAGACTAGTTGCTCACCAGGAAATCAGAAATATTTTTTATAGGTGCAGGAAAAGTGGCACATACACTGGTGCCGTTGTTAATTAAAAAGCATTATTCTGTTAAAGGAGTCATAAGTAAAAGTCCGGGTTCAGCTTCTTCTCTCGCAAGAACATATAGAGTGGATTATTTTTCCGCTGATTTCAAAAAAATTCCCATACATTCGGGAATCTTCTTCATTACAGTTCCAGATAATCAAATAGAAAATGTTGCAGCAAAGCTGGCTTCACTTAAATTAAACTTTGATAAATGCCTGTTCGTCCATACATCAGGCACTGAGAGCAGCTCAGCCCTAAAAAGGCTTCAAAAAAAGGGAAGTATGACTGCTTCATTTCACATAATGCAGACCTTTCCTTCTATTAAACAAACTGAGATTAATAATTCTTTTGCGGCGATTGAAACAAAATGCAGAATGGCAGAAAGATTTCTGAGTACAATGGCTAGGACTTTGAATTTACAGACGTTTAAACTGACCGAAGAAAGAAAAATATATTATCATCTTGCGGGTGTATTTGCTGCCAACTTTCTGAATGCAAATTTTTATTCTTCCGAAAAATTATTAAACAAAACCGGCCATGCAGGGAAAAAACATTATTATCTATTTGAACCAATTATAAAAAGGACTCTTTCGAACATTAAGAATAATGGTGTCTCAGAATCGCTTTCCGGTCCGGTAGAGAGAGGCGATTTTCGTACTATACAAAAACATATTAATGTGCTAAAGAAGTTTGAAGCAGGTGAAAAGAGACTGCTTCTTCAAAGTTATATTTCACAATCTTTAATTTTACTTGAAATTATAAAAACACAGAAAAAGTTATTAACTAACGGACAAAAGAAATCAAAGAAAATACTGGAAGCCGAGTTAAATAATCTTTAAAATTATTTAACAATCATTCGTGAGATGTAGTAGGTCAGCATAGCAAAAGCAGCTGAAAGAGGAATAGTCAGAATCCAGGCCCAGAGAATATTTCTTGCAACACCCCACCGTACAGCAGAAAAACCTTTAATGGAACCCACACCGATAATTGAACCTGTTATAGTATGAGTAGTACTAACAGGGATACCCCAGATTGAAGCCAGTGATATGGTAATACCCGAAGCAGCTTCTGCACTGAATCCGCCAAAAGGAGTAAGTTTTGTTACACGCATTCCCAGGGTTTTAATAACTTTCCATCCGCCGACCATTGTTCCAAGGGCGATAACGGTGTAACTCATCATAATCGCATAGAATGGTATATAAAAAGTGTTTCCTAACATTCCATTAGTGAAAAGAACAACAGCGATAATACCTATAGTCTTTTGCGCATCATTGGAACCATGGCTGAGTGAATACAGTGCTGCAGATATCAACTGAAGCTTTCGGAAATACTTATCAACTTTGAAGGGAGATTTATTTCGGACTATCCATAAAGTAATAACGGAGAATATGAGAGCGATGATGAAGCCCATTATAGGGGCAAGAAAAATGAATATCACTACTTTTGTGTAACCTGACAGCACAATAGCTGCAAATCCTGCTTTTGCAATTCCTGCGCCTCCGTAACCGCCGATTATTGAATGCGAAACAGAAATCGGCAATCCGAAATGGGTTGCAGTTGCAGAAAGAATAATTGCTCCTATCAATCCGGAAAAGATCACCTGGTTGTCCACAATGCTTACATCAACAATACCTTTTCCAATAGTATTAGCAACACTGACACCAAAAATAAAAGCTGCTGCAAAATTAAAAAATGCAGCCCAGGTTACAGCTTGAGCCGGTGTCAATACTCTTGTCGATACTACAGTTGCAATAGAGTTTGCAGCATCATTCATTCCGTTATAGAAATCGAACACAAGCGCCAGTAAAATGATTATAAGAGCAAATTCCATATTATGCATTCTTGATGAAAAGACTGATAATAAGGTTTGCAGTTGACTGGCATCTGTCTGAAGTATTCTCCAGAATTTCGAGAACTTCTTTTCGTTTTATAATTTCGATAGCGTTTTTTTCATTTTCAAAGAGTTCTTTAATTGCCTGGCGGTAGATATTATCTGCTTCGGTTTCCAGAACCTTCACTGCCTTCATTTCATTTATGCGTTTAACTTTCAGATCCTGGATCGCTATGCCGAGTTCTTCAACCTGCTGTACAATTACAGAGGAAAGCTTGTCAGCATATTTAACATTGGTCTGTATGTTAAAAGTTTCAAGCCGGCTTGTTGCCCCCAGAAGCATATCACTTATATCATCAAGTCTTTTGATAAGACCGAAAATATCTTCTCTGTCAAACGGTGTGATATATGTTTTATTTAAACGTTTAACAACTTTGTCAGTAATCTCATCACATCTAAGCTCCATGGGTTTGATTTTAAGCAATAGACTAGTATCAATATCTTCAGATGAAAATAGCTGATGGGTAATTTTAGCCATCTCCACGATGTGGCTTATCATTTCTTTGAAATTATCGAAGTACTTTTCTTCCTTCGGCAGTAATCTATTCAGCATATATTTCCCTTTCTGTTTCGACCGTGAAAATTAAAAAAATATTGTGTTATTAGCGAAGTAAACCGGGCATTTTTTTCCGACTCATTTTGATTCATCTAAATGATAACCCACTGAGAGGAAATAAGAGAGTAATTTTATTGAGAGCAAAGCGTATCTGGAGCCTATGTGAACGTATCTGGAAGGTATCCCGGAAATAATAATTAACTGAAATAGCGGTTATTAACAGTACACTCCGAATTTGAATTCTGACTATATCGTAAGTATTTGTTGCATAATGGTCAATAATAAGTCTTTTTTACTAGCATAATCCATTTTCGTATATTACCTGTCAATTTTTCAGGTAATAAAGGAATTTAAATGGCCAAACAGGAAGATTTGTTAGACAAAATTGTATCTCTTTCCAAAAGACGTGGATTTGTTTTTCAATCAAGCGAGATTTATGGAGGATTAAACGGATGCTGGGACTACGGTCCTCACGGTGTAGAACTTTTAAAAAATGTTAAAGAAGAGTGGTGGAAGTTTATGACTTACCGTGAAGATGTGGAAGGCCTGGATGCTTCTATTTTAATGCATCCGAAAGTCTGGGAAGCTTCGGGACACGTTGAAAACTTCACTGATCCAATGGTCGATTGCAGACAATGTAAAGCAAGATTCCGTCTTGACCTTCTTGGCGATTTAATAAACGAAAAAAAGAAAACGAAAGCTATAGAAGAAGTTAAAAAGCAAATATCCGGGAATGCAAAACTTTTTCAACAGTTTGAAAATATTTTAAATGTCCCGCTCCCTGAAACCGGCAGTTCAACTGACTCAGAATTTAATGCAATGCTTGAAAACTCAGAGTTAAGCCCCATCTTACTTGCTGAGTTAAATTGTCCCCAGTGCGGAAATAAAGGAACCTTTACCTCGGCAAGACAATTCAACCTGATGTTTAAAACTTTTATTGGCCCTGTAGAAGATGCAGGTGCCGTTGTTTACCTCAGACCGGAGACTGCACAGGGAATATTTGTTAATTTCCTGAATGTACAAAATGCTTCAAGACAAAAAATTCCCTTCGGAATTGCCCAGGTAGGCAAGGCATTCAGAAATGAAATAAATACGAAAAATTTCCTTTTCAGAACCAGGGAATTTGAACAGATGGAAATGCAGTATTTTGTTAAGTCCTCAGAAGATAAAAAGTGGTATGACTACTGGAAGGAGCTAAGAATCGAGTGGTATAAATCGCTTGGAATGACAGGATCAAAACTTCGCTTCCATGATCACCCGGCTGAAAAGCTTGCTCACTATGCTAAAGAAGCAACTGATATCGAGTACCAGTTTCCATTCGGCTGGGGAGAAATTGAAGGTATTCATAACAGAACTGATTTCGATTTGAGAAGGCATGAACATTATTCCGGTAAGTCGATGAAATATTTTGATGAAGAGTCCAAAGAAAAATTTATTCCTTATATAATTGAGACTTCAGCCGGCGCCAGCAGATCATTTATGGCTTTTCTTGTTGATGCTTACTACGAAGAAGAAGTAAAAGGTGAAATAAGATCAGTACTTCGCTTTCACCCTAAACTTGCTCCTGTAAAAGCTGCAGTTTTCCCTCTGGTTAATAAAGACGGAATGCCCGAAATCGCAAGAGAAATTGAAGCCGACCTGAGAAGATACTTTAAAGTATTTTTTGATGATAAGGGTGCTGTCGGCAGGAGATACAGAAGACAGGATGAAGCAGGAACACCTTATTGTATTACTGTTGATACACAGACCCTTGAAGACAATACTGTCACTATAAGAGAAAGAGATTCGATGGACCAGGTGCGGGTTGCTTCATCAGCATTGAAACAATATCTGATGGATAAACTTTCAATATAGATATCACAGAAATGACCGGAATATTGTAATTTATCCCCGTCAGGGATAGGTTATGTTTGCCCTATCATAGATAAAACGGACAGTAATAGTGAAATTATCCCATTGTTTGAAAACAATGATGCTCCTAACAATGTACACTCTTATTAAAGCCTGTCCGGGAACTTTATTTTAATGCGGCGGTAATAAATTGAAAATTACTCCGTTTTATTCATATATGGGAATCTGTTTTTAAGAATTATGGAGACCTGTTGAAAATTCTACTTCTATCAGTTGTAATCTTTGCTGTTTTTTCTATCGCTGCGCATGCTCAGGGTGATAAATTTGATTCCCTTGCTACAATGGGAGTAAGACAGATTTATAGTATACAATTCGAAAAGGCCGAAAAAACATTCAGAGCATTAATAGCCGATTACCCTGACCATCCGGCCGGAAGATTTTTTCTTTCAATGATAGACTGGTGGAAAATTTTATTGAATCCTGATGATGAATCGTATGATGAAATATTCTTTCAAAAGCTTGAAGATGTAATTTACCAGTGTGATCAGATTCTAGATAAAAATGCTGATGACGTGGATGCCCTTTTCTTTAAAGGCGGCTCAATTGGTTTCAGGGGAAGATTGAGATCTTTAAGAGAAAGCTGGCTTAAAGCAGCTGATGACGGACGTGAAGCATTACCGATAGTAGAGAGAGCAAGCAACCTTGATCCGAATAACAAGGATGTTCAGTTAGGTTTTGGGATTTATGATTATTATGCTTCGGTAATCCCCGAGGAATACCCTCTGTTAAAACCTCTCATGATTTTTTTCCCTTCAGGGGATAAACAGAAGGGATTATCTGAACTGGAAAGTACTGCAGAATATGGGAAGTATGCAAAGTATGAAGCTCGGTATTTCCTGATGACTATTTATTACAATTATGAGAACAATCCTTTTAATGCATTCGAATATGCTGATAAACTGAATAAAGAATTTCCGGACAATCCTGTATTTGAGAGATGGAAAGGACGGATTGCCGCCAGGAAAGGGGATTATGCTGCATCTGCTGAAATATTTAAAGATGTTCTGGCAAAAGCAGATTCCGGTTTAACCGGTTATACTGTACTTCCGGCAAAGAGAGAAGCCGTTTATTACGTGGCATTGCAGTATAAAAACACAAACGAACTTGATTCGTCTGAGTACTATTTTAATAAGTGCATGGAATATTCCAAAGAACTTGATAAAGATGGAGAATCGGGGTTTCAGATTAATTCAGTTCTGTATCTTGGAATGATAAATGATCAGATGGGAGAACGCGGTAAAGCAATCGATTATTATAATGCTCTGCTTAACATGAAAGAATATGGCAGTTCTCATTCACTTGCAAAAAAATATATTGATAAGCCGTATCACCCGTGAGAGGTTCGAGTTAGGGTTCAAGTTCAGGTTCAAGTTCAAGAACAAGTTCCAGGGTTAGTCTACACAGTTAAAATGTCGTTGCAATGCTTATCCTGTGCAAAGATCCTATCGTTCCGAGCGAGCTAAAACCATAATCAAAGATATAGTCTGAAATAACAGCACCAAATCCCGCATTAAATCCTGCTATCCCTGCTGTCGTCCCCACTTTCAGCTCCGATCTTTTTTCATTATCATAACCGAAGCGCAGACTTAATACTTTGCTTAGATTAAATTCCGCTCCTATAGTGAATGCTTTAAATTTTTGCACAAAGTCATCGCGCTCTTCATTAAGTTTATGGAAATCTAGGGAAAGTCGGACAGGTAGGTTCTCGAGTCTTTTTGAAATTCCGATTACAATATCCAGTGGAAGAGATTCTTTAGTATTATAATAAGTGGTCAGCTGGGAACCCAAATTAAGAGCTGCAAATCCTATATCCAGCATCGCAGAGGGAACTGCATAATGTAACCCCAGATCGGCAGCCAGACCTGTGGATGACCGGGTTTCTATTCCTGAATAAATAAATTTAGCATTCGCTCCGTAATAAAAATTTTCATCGAGTGAATTTGCATATCCTATTATAAAGGCAACCTCGCCTGCGCTGAAATCCTTTGTCTTTGTTCCGGCTTCATCGGCGCCGGTGAAAGTGCCGTAATTAATATATTTAACAGCGGCACCGAACCTTCCGATACCTTCAAACTCCTGCGAGTAAGTAAGACTGGCAAGATTTATATCCAGCAAATGCTTTACAAAGGAGAATGACACCGGCTGACCTTCGAGCAGGTCCAACCCGGCGGGATTGTAGAATATTACATTCGGATCATCATTATTTGACACGAAACTGCCGGCAAGCGCCCCTGCACGCGCACTCATATCAAGGCGAAGGAAATCATAAGTATTTTGTGCTGAAACTTTGATTGATGTTAAGATGATTATTGCAAGAAGATAAGCGGATGCCTTTTTCATAAACTCCCAAAATTTTTCGTCAATATTTAACCATAATCGCAAATAAAGGCAAGGGCAAAACTCTTATTCATACATTATTTTCTTTTGATTACCTGAAATTATCTTTAACTTGATTTAAATGATCGGCCGGGTATGTTAGATGCAGTGAATTTATGACTCCGCAATAATTAAACAACTATTAAACAAAGATAGAGAGGATACTGAATGAAAGAATCGGATAAATTCATTTCTCCGGTCTTATTTCTTCTGGCTGTTTTATGTTTTTTTCTTCCTTTTGTTAGCTTTACCTGTCAGGGACAAAGTATTGCCACAATTTCCGGGATGGATTTAATTACAGGAACAAAAATTGAAAAATTCGAAATGCAAAAATTCGATGATCAACAGAGTAATCCTGAACTCGATAAGGAGAGAGAGGTAAACTCTGAACCACTTGCAGTGGCGGCTTTTATCTTTGCTCTTACGGGGATCGTCGTTTCTTTTATTCCCCGATATACCCGGAAGTTTTCAATAATTGCCGGTGCGCTTGGTGTATTGATGCTCCTTTTTTTAAGATCAAGTATAGGCGGGGAGGTTACAGGCGATTTTGATTTTAATATTATTGAAGTCTCATACGAGTGGGGCTATTATTTAGCGTTAATCTTTTTTATCGGTGCATTTATACTAAATCTTTACTTGATGATTTCGAAAAACAAAGCAGCCGTAAATTCCGCCATAGAGATTTAAATACTTCAAATATTATCTACGGTTCCAAATACGGAACCGCCAATTGTATCTGAAGCATTTTTTATGCAAAATGCGGTTGTACACTTACCTCTGAAGGAAACCATTAACCTCCGAATTTTGTTTAACAATTGTGATTTTCCATTAAATTAGTGACAAATTCATTTCCTTGATAAAACTTAGCTAGTTCCTTAATTTTGAAATAAATATTTCTGGAGAAACAATGAATACTCTTAAGACTGTCTTTTTAATGACAGTCATGATGATCTTATTTCTGCTGGTAGGCTACTTTCTGGGTGGTTCCACAGGAATGACGATTGCATTTATCTTTGCTTTAATGATGAATTTCGGATCGTACTGGTTTTCTGATAAGATCATTCTTTCTATGTACAGGGCTAAAGAAGTGACAGTTGAAACGGCACCAAAATTTTATGCACTGGTCGGACAACTGACAGCAAACGCAAATTTACCGATGCCGAAGGTCTATATAATAAATGATCCTACTCCAAACGCTTTCGCAACAGGAAGAAACCCTGAACACGCAGCTGTTGCAGCTACCACAGGAATTCTGCAGGGTCTCAATAACGAAGAACTTGCGGGGGTTATCTCTCATGAACTTGCTCACGTTAAAAACAGGGATATGCTTACGGGAACAATTGCAGCGACATTAGTCGGGACAATAACATTCGTTGCTCAGATGGCCGGATGGGCTCTTATGTTTGGAAGAGGCAGGGATGATGATGACGGAGGAATTTCAGCATTATTGCTTTTAATCCTTGCCCCGATCGCTGCTACTATGCTTCAGCTTGCGGTTTCAAGATCACGTGAATTTGCAGCGGATGCCGGCGGAGCTCAAATTTCAGGCAATCCGCTTGGATTAGCCGCAGCACTTAGGAAAATATCTGCCGGAAATGAGATGAAACCCCTTAATAATTCAACTCCCGCTACAGCTCATATGTTTATTATAAATCCGTTACATGGCGGTGGAGTTATGAAGTTATTTTCAACCCACCCTCCGGTTGAGGAAAGAATAAAACGACTGGAGAATCTGGCCGCCGGGAGGATTTAAATAAGAATATGCTTGAAGATGGACAGGAGAATTAACTAAATTAACATTTTAATTTTCTTCGCGGATAAAAAGTATTAAGATATTGAATAAGCATATTGCAATAAAAAATTTTCTAATAATATTAACTGCTTTTATTCTCCTGTCCATTATTCACTGCAGCGCGCAGGAAAAAAATAATCTTCAGGTATTTAATGAACTTGTGGATTCCTCCATTGCAAAAGCGGTTTCTTTTATTCCTGACACTGTTCAAAAGATCAAATTCGAATCTAATAACGAAACTTTCGCAGTATTCAATTCTGAAATCATATCCGGTTTATCAAAAAGGGGATACATGTTGGCTGCTGAGAGTAATTCCTTTGAATTCCAGTATATAATTAAAGATGCCTTTACATCATACGGTGATATATACAGGGATGGCTTTTTAGGTGAGTATTATGTTCTGCGTAAAATAATTCTTTCGGGCAGTTTTAATTTTACCGGCAAAACAGTTTTTACAAGAGACTTTTATTATTCATCCCTGGACACAATAAAAGCAGAGAATGTTGGTTCACTTGAAAATTCTGCATATCCGTTTACCAGGGGGAAGTTACCTGCCGAACCTTTCCTTTCGGGAATTCTTGAACCAGTCATTGTTATTGGAACTGCAGCACTTGCGGTCATCCTCTTCTTCACAATCAGGAGTAAGTAGCAATAAATACATTTGACTACTATGTGATTTTGGTTATGTTTACTGATTAAATTCTAAGAAAACAGCACTTTTTATGAAATATTTATTTTTTATTCCTGTGTTCACTCTGCTTGTTATTTCAGGATGTTCCTCAAGTATTGATACTACCAATATGACGGGCGAAAACCGTCTTGCATATGCTATTACACTTTATGAAGGCGAAGATTACCTGGAAGCAATAAATGAATTCCAGGCTATTCTGCTGCAGTACCCGGGAAGCTCGATTTCTGATGACGCTCAGTTTTATCTTGCCAAAACCAGATTTGCCCGGACTGAATACATTCTCGCAGCTTTTGAATTCAGTAAACTGATTAAAAATATGCCTGCAAGCGAATTTGTACCCGAGTCACAGTTTTTACTTGCTGAATGCTATTATCAGTTATCTCCCAATTATAACCTTGATCAGAAATATACCAGGAAGGCAATACAGGAGTTCCAGGCATTTATAGATTTTTTCCCTACCAACGAAAGAGTGTCTGAAGCCGAGAAAAAGATTGAGGAATTAAACAATAAGCTGGCAGAAAAAGACTTTTCAATTGCCAGGATTTATGAAAAGATGGATTACCTGAAAGCTGCATTAACTTATTATGAGGATGTTATAGAAACGTATCACGATACACCTTATGCACCGATGGCTATGTATAATAAGATAAATGTTCTTATTGAGCGAAACCGGAACGATGAGGCAATTTCCGAAATAGAAAAATTTCTTGAGAAATATCCTGACGATAAGAATGCGGATGATGTAAAAAAAATCCAGGCAAAACTTGAAAGCAGATTAAATCCTTCCAATGGCTGACAAAAAAAAAGTAAGCGAAAGTAAAATGATAATGACCGAGCTGGTTCTGCCTAATCATACCAACCAGCTGGGGAAATTACTTGGCGGTCAGTTGATGCACTGGATAGATATTTGTGCCGCATTGAGCGCGTCTAAACATTCACAACATGTGTGTGTAACTGCTTCTGTTGACCGGATTGATTTTCATCATCCCATAAATCTTGGTGACGCTGTAAGTATTTATGCTTCAGTTAACCGGGCTTTCAATACATCGATGGAGGTGGGTGTAAAAGTATTTGCTGAATCATTCAGAAAAGGGACAAGAATACACACTAATTCTGCTTATTTGACATTTGTAAGTGTGGATGACAGCGGAAAACCGGTTAAGGCAATTGAGATTATTCCTGAAACGGAAGATGAAAAAAGAAGATTCGAAGAAGCTCTTAAAAGAAGGGAGAGTAGACTTCAATCCCGCAAAAAGCAAAGCTGAACTTCTGATATTATTACTCATATTTTCCTGTGATAGTTTTTCGCAGGTTCCTATCAATGGATTTTGTAAATACCAGGTTTTTGAATTCGACTCCGGGTATCAAAAATTCATCCCGCTTAATTATAATGATGATTCCTATACTGATCTTTTTTTTTATAATCCCGCGGACAATCATACGCTTTCACTTGATGCAAATCAGAATGGTAAATTCGGCACAAAACACAAAAACATTCTGCCGCAGAAATTTTCAGATATTCAATACTTATGGGATAAACAAAATAAAAGTTACACTTATGCTTTTATCTCAAGAAAAAACAGTACAGCAGGTATTTTAAGATTAAACGCTGAGGGGTTTCCGGATATAGAATCACAGGTGAAGTTTAACACATATCCCGAAAACCTGAGTACCGGGGATATAAACGGTGACAGTATTCCTGAATTATTGGTTTCGGGCAGCACTTTTAACGGGATCTCTCTGATTTACCAGGAACAGAAGCTCCGTGAGAAGAAAATTATTGAAAAGACCAGTTATTCAGAAGCTGTTTTTGCGGACCTGAATAATGACGGTTATTCTGACATTGCAGCGTTTGAAATATTTACGAACAAACTTCAGTTTTTTTACAACAATAGTCAGGGTAATTTTAACAAAGTCCGCGAAATTTCTTTTAGTGCTCCGATTACATCACTTCAATCGGCAGATCTGAATCTGGATTCCTATGCTGATCTCATTTTTACTAATGAAAATTCAATTGGTATTTTTTATGGAAATTACACATCGTCGTATGAAGATAGTGTAATCATTAATACTAAGTACAAGGTGGATAAATTTATTACGGGAGATTATAACAGGGACGGTAAAATTGATATTGCATATATAAATAAAGCCAGCGGGACTCTTTCCCTGATTTTTGCAAAGGATGAGCGGAAGTTTTTCCCCGAATTAATTTATGTCAAAAAAAATACATTTAGAGATATTATTCCGTATTACAGTAAGTTTATAAATGGAATTGCCTTATTGAGTAATAATGGGAAATTTTTTCTGATCTCAAACCTTGCTTCAATCTCGGAGGAAGCAAGAATCGTTTCAGGAGCATATCCCACTTCAATTTCATTCTTCGACAGAGATAATAACGGCATAACTGATATCTGTTTTATTGACGGATACAATAAATCACTAAATCTGATTACAAGAAGCAGTTCCGGAATCCCGGAAACCTGGTTCACTATTCCGCTTTTTGAATCCGAGGATGCTGTAATTGTGAATAATAAATTGCCGAAGGAGAAATCTTTTTTCTGTTTTACCAGAGATAAGAAGCTGATCGAAGTTATAAAAATTGACTTCAATAATAATGATTACCATAGAAGTTCCATTTATACCCCGGGGAAGATTAAAGATTTAAAATTTAAAGAGAGCACGGGAAAGCTTTATGCAGCATTTACAAAAGACAAAGCTCTTGGGGTCACAATTGTTTCGAATGACGACGGTCACTACAGAGATTTTACCATACCCGGAATCCGCAAAAACGTGTCTGATGCATCACTTTCTGTTTATAACAGAACTGAAGTTTTTTATTCAACCGATGATAACCCGATAAAGATCGGAGAAAGAATCCTTGAAGAGAACCAAAAAAATTCAGAGGTTGAAACGGATTTTATCAATGGATACAATATGACACTTTTTGCAGGGAATTTCCTGAATAAAACTAATTCCGCCCTGTTTGGTTTTCTAAGTTCAAACGATAAAAATGATTTGCTGTTTTTCCTGGGCCCGGATGCTTTCGTTGTATCCGGTAAAAATGGTCGCACTTCAAGCCTTAGGATAAAAGATAAAAATCAATTATTTTTTGGCGAGCTAAGATTTAACGGCCCCGGGAGAGTTTGCTATTTTAATCCTCTGCAGAGAAATATTAAATCACTGGAGTTGACAGCCGGGAATAAAAAAATATTGCAGAATTTATTGATGGATAACATAAACTCCAGATCTTTTTTCATAAAGAATATGAATTCAAGAAATTTCCATCTGGTATATATTGATGATGTTGAAAACTGTATCACTATCAGAGAACTTAAATGAGTAATAGACTTCTGATTTTTCTGTTATTGATTTTTTGTGCTTCCATATACCCGCAGGAATGGAACAGAACCCGGCTGGATTCTCTTTACAATATATATGTCACGAGGTATAATTATATCCGGACAAACCAGCCTCAATATCAGCAGGAAGATACTCTTCATACGAAATGCGGTTTTGGGATCTCTGCTGATATTTTTCTTCATTTTAATGAATTCACTAAGCCGCAGCAAAAGATATTGAAGGTGCTGGACGAAAGACCTGTAACTGATGCAAGTATAGTCTCACCGTCAGGATTTTTCCGCGTGCATTATTATAGTACAGGTGCTTATGTACCCAGGTACGATATTAATGAATTCGCAAAAGCCCTTGATTCATCATATAATTTTGAAGTAAACTACCTTGGTTATCCTCCTCCTCCCTCAGATACGCAGCCTGGTATTCCTCCGGACAGTGTTGGAGGTGATAACCGATATGATGTATATATTATTAATCTATCGGACTATGGAGTGACTATGTTTGAAACCTCGCTTGGCGGAAACAGGTTTACTTCTTATATACAGGTACATTACAGTTTTGAAGGCAGTGGATTCTCTACACATGGGATAAATGCCGCACGTGTTACTGCCGCACATGAATTTCATCATGCCATCCAGGTGGGAAATTATCTTTATAGGGACAGCGATAGATTCTTTTATGAACTGACTTCTACGTCGATGGAAGAATTCGTTTTCAATTCCGTTAATGATTATTATGGATATATGGGAAGTTATTTTAGTCATCCTGATAAAGCTTTTTCAAGTTATGCCGGATATGAACTGGCAATCTGGAATATTTTTCTGAAAAATGTATATGGGTATGATATCATTAAAAGGCAATGGGAATTAATGGTAAGTAAAAGGGCGATTGATGCAATAAATACAAGCTTGTTAGAGAGACACAGCAGTTTTGGAAAGGAACTAAATACATTTGGAATATGGGTATTATTTACCAACTACCGGGCAATACAGGGTAAATATTTTCCTGAAGCTTTATATTATCCTAAGATATATCTTGATACATTGGATTTAAATAATTCCCTGAATCTTTTTTCAGTAAAACCCACCTCGAATAATTACCTGGTTACCGTTGATGCGGGTTCACAGGATTCTTTATATACAATCCTGACAAACACGGATTATGTAAGCGGAATAGATAGTCTGAATAAGAATTTTAATGCCTCTTATACGATATACAATTTCGATTATGCTGGGAGTATAAAACTTAATACGACTTACTATGAACTTCTATCAGTTAATGATCTGACATTATGGTTGACGGCTGTTGTCTTAAATGGACGTATAATAAAGCAGGATACAACAATATATCAGCAAGCTATGATGTATCTGGATTATGCCTATCCCAATCCATTCCGATATAATTATAGTTCAACAAATACTATAAATATCCCCGTTAAGGCTCCGTATTACAGTAAAATAAATTTATATATTTATTCATCTTCGATGGATTTAATTTTTAGTAAAGAACTCCCGGTAACTTTTGGAAAAGACAATGCTCCGATTGTTGCCTGGAACCTGGATGAAGTCGGCAAAAAAATAGGGTCAGGAATTTATATTTATGTTGCACAGGCAGACAATGGAAAAACAGTTGGGAAGCTGGTAATTTTTAATGAGTAATTTTTCAGTCAGAGCGGAATCTTTGAGCAAGACTTTTGGAAGAAGGCACATATTCGCAGGCCTGGATTTCAAGTTTGATAAAAATGGAATCTATGGCATCTCAGGCCCGAACGGCTCCGGTAAGTCAACACTTGTTAAGATTATCGCAGGATTGATATCTCCGACTAAAGGAACAGTGAAGCATATACTTGAAGAGAAGGACATCCCTCCCGAGAAGCTTCATAATCACATTGGTTTTGTTTCACCTTACCTGGTGCTTTATGAAGAATTTAGTGCGTGGGAGAATCTTGATCTCTTCGCAAGGATCCGTAATGTTCCTTTCAACATTGAGAAAATAGAATATCTGCTGAAGGTATTTTTATTGTTTGAGCGGAAAGACGATTTGGTTAAAACATACTCTTCGGGAATGAAACAAAGGATGAAGTTTATTTTCGCAATGATGCATTCACCGCGGCTGCTTATACTGGATGAACCAACTTCCAACCTTGATGATGAAGGTAAAGACTCCGTATACAGAATTGTCAGGGAGCAGGGGAATGAAAGCATTGTTCTGATAGCTTCAAATGAAAGAACTGATCTGGAACTTTGCAGCGAAAAGATTGTTATACAGAATTATAAATATTTAACACCTCAGGAAGAATATTGAGTTCCAAAGCTTATTCATTATTCTTAAAAGATTTTCGTTCTGAGCTCAGAACCCGTTATGCCATTAATTCTCTTGCAATGTTCATCATTGTGGCCATCAGTGTAATTATGTTTTCAATAGGAAATGAAAGAATCAGTGAAAATCTCACTGCCGGTTTATTCTGGGTAGTGATATTTTTTACTGCTATGTCGGGATTGGCACGGGCCTTTGTGTCGGAAGAAGAAAGAGGAACTTCACTTATTCTTCAGTTAATAGCGTCACCTTCAACTGTATTTACCGGGAAACTCATATTTAATCTGATTCTGGTCTTTTGTATGAATATTGTAATTGCGATACTCTATTCGGCGGTTTTTGATGCTTTTATTATCAGGAATTTTGCCCTTTTCTTATGTACTTTTATACTGGGAAACATTGGACTGGCAATATCATCTACAATAATCGCGGCAATTATATCGAAAGCCGGGGCTAAAGGAACACTTTATCCTGTTTTATCTTTTCCTATATTATTACCTTTGATTTTAACGTCCGTCCAGCTAACTTTATTTTCTATCGATGGCACAGGTTTTGAAAAATCCAAATTTGAGCTTGCAGTAGTAATCTGTTACGACGTTATAATGTTAACTGCATCTTATATGTTATTCGATTTTATCTGGAAAGATTAGTAAATTTTATCAAATATAAACTATGAAATCTATGCTCTGGAAAATTTTTCTGTTTTTGCTCCTTGCCTTCGTTTCCGTAGCGGGAATAGCTTTTCCCATTGTTGAGAATCCGGTTCACTGGTACGAGTTTCCGTTTATTCCCGGACTCGAGGAAAATGCTAAAATTATTTTCTTTCACGTGCCTACAGCGTGGCTGACTGTAATTGCGTTCCTGATGTCAACTATTTACAGTTTTAAATATCTGCGTAAAAAAGATATGAATGACGATATTAAATCTTATACTGCAGCACAGCTTGGTATTATTTTCTGTATTCTTGCGACAGTTACAGGTTCGATCTGGTCAAAATTTGCGTGGGGTTCATTCTGGAGCTGGGATCCGAGACAGTCAAGTATATTTGCCCTTCTTCTTATTTATGGGGCCTGGTTTGCCCTCCGTTCTTCAATTGAAAATGAAGAAAAGAGAGCAACTCTTTCAGCAGTGTACGCAATAATAGCATTTGTCACAGTTCCGTTTTTTATTTTTATTATGCCCAGAATAATGGCTGGTCTGCATCCAGGTTCAGCAGATGATAATAATTCCGGACCTATAGTAGATTTCAAAATGAATGCAAATATGATGTTAATTTTTTATCTCTCCCTGATTGGATTTACTATACTGTATTTCTGGATGTGGAGAGTGGGGTATAAATCCTTAATGTATAAAGAAAGATTAAACAAACAACAAATCAGAGGATAATTTGAGCGGACTTTATGATTTCCTGCACAACAATGCAATCTATATAGTTATGATTATTGTTCTGCTCGTGTGGGCAGGGATATTCTTTTACCTGAATAATATTGATAAAAGAATTAAGAATGTTGAAAAAGAAATAAATGGAGATAAACATGAAAAATAAATATATATTCGGCGGCGCTATCATTGTTCTCTTCCTTGGTTTAATGGGTTATCTGTTTACTCAAAGTAATATTAAATATGAAAGTAATTTTACTAATGTAATGAATACAGATAAAACCGTTAAAGCCACAGGAAGCTGGGTAAAAGACAAAAATTACGAGATAGATAAAGCAAACAGAACTTTCAGTTTTTATATGGCAGATGAGGAAGGCAACCAGATGAAGGTTGTTTATGACGGAACAATTCCTAATAACTTCGAAACAGCCAAAAGCGTAGTTGTAACAGGACAGTATAAGGATGGATATTTTCACGCAAGGGATATATTGACTAAGTGCCCGAGCAAATATGAAAATGATAAGGCTAAAACCTCCAGTTTATAAGTCCGGCAGTAACTTAGAAACAGTAAATATATAATTTAAATTAAGATAACACTGAGGAAGAAATGGCAGGAAGTATTGTACTATCAGTCGCATTAGCTTTCAGCTTGATTGCAATGGTAATGTATTTTCTTTCATATAGAGGATATAAGAATGCGGTTAATTATGGAAGAATAGCATACCATGCAATGGCAGTGCTTGTTATTGTTGCCGCCACACTCCTGTGGTACGTAATATTAACTCATCAGTATCAGTATCATTATGTATACAGCTATAGTCAGAACAGTCTGAAAACCGGATTTCTTATAGCTTCATTCTGGGGAGGGCAGGAAGGCAGTTTCATGCTGTGGCTTCTGCTTACTTCAATCGTAGGCATATTCCTGCAATCTTATACATCAAAAAGAGGCGACCTGGAACTCCGCGTAATGACAGTTTTTACACTTGCTACTACTTTCCTGTTAGTTATGGTTTCACCTCTTTTTAAAAATCCCTTTGCATATATCTGGACAGAAGAAATATTTATCCCGGTTAAAAGTATAACCGCCGGTTTTCTGAATCTTCCCTGGCTGCAGTCATTTATATTCAGTGACGGTTCCAGCGGACAAACGTTTGTGAAAATGAGCGGCGATCTTTTTGCAAAGCTTACTGCTTCAGGAATATCGGTTAATCAGTTTATTGCAGACGGCAGAGGCCTGAATCCGCAGCTTCTTAATTTCTGGATGCAGATTCATCCCCCGATCCTTTTTACCGGATTCTCTATGTCGACCGTTCCATTTTCATTTGCAGTTGCTGCGATGATGAAGAACGATTATAAGGACTGGGTTCGTCAGTCGTTTCCCTGGGTTCTTACAGGTGCCGGAATTCTCGGACTGGGTATAATGCTCGGCGGTTACTGGGCTTATGAAATGCTTGGCTGGGGCGGATATTGGGCATGGGATCCCGTTGAAAATTCAAGTTTAATTCCCTGGCTTGTAGGTGTGGCTTCCGTGCATACACTTCTTGTTCAAAGGAAAAGCCAGGCAAAAGGAGGAATCGGGAAATATGCTAAGACGAACTTAATACTCTGTATGATGACATATATTCTTGTCCTTTATAGTACATTTTTGACAAGAAGCGGCGTGCTTGGTGATGCTTCAGTGCATTCCTTCGTTGATCCCGGGATGCTGGTTTATCTCTTCCTTATAATATTTATAGGTACATTTATAGCACTCGGCTTTGGAATGCTGATCTACAGGTGGAAATATTTAACAGAATCAGTTGCATCCGGGGAAGATCTATTATCAAGAGATCTCGCATTATTTACTGCGGCAATCGTTCTCACAGCAGCAGCAATAATCGTTTTTGTAGGAACATCTGCTCCGCTTTTTGGTCAGTCGGTTGACACATTTTTCTATAATGAAATGAATCTGCCGCTGGCGATAATAATTGGACTATTAAATGGACTAAGTTTACTCCTGAAATGGAAACAGACCCGCGGGCAGGAACTCCTTAAAAAATCCCTTCCATCAATAGCAGTTTCGATTTTATTTACTGCCTTCCTTGTAATATTTGGCGGAATGAACCAGATAATGCTTATACTGCTTGCCTTCTCCGCTTCATTTACGGTTGCAGTAAACGTTGAAATTGCAATTAAAATTATCCGCGGCAATATGAAAATGCTTGGAGCTTATGTTGCTCATATCGGAATTTCACTTTTCATGCTTGGAGTTATCGGTTCAGCAGCATACAGCCAGGAGACTGACATTGATCTGATTAAGAATCAGCCTAAAGAAGCATTCGGTTACAAACTCACTTTTACAGGTTATCATCCGATTGAAAATAATTCTAAATATGCGTTCAACATAAAAGTAGAGAAAGGTGAAAAACAATATACCGTCTCACCGGTTATGTACATCAGTGATTTTAATAATGGTTTAATGAGAGAACCGGCTATTCTTAATATGCTTACAAAAGATATCTATGTTTCACCTCTCGGCTATGACGATCAATCTCAGGATCAGGCGGCTGAGGGTCTCGATGTCAAGTTAAATGTTGGACAGAAAACAAATGTTGAAGGCGCACAGATTGAATATACTGAATTTGTTAAACCTGATATGAGTGTAATGATGAGCGGCGGTGATTTTAAGATGGGCGCAAATCTTACGGTGATAAAAGACGGTAAAACCTACAATGTTGAACCTTTGCTGAAGAAAACCGGCAGGGATTTTATTTACGTTCCGGTTGAAATTGCGGATGCTAATCTCAAAATACAATTGAAGAAAATTGATCCCGCTACACAGACAGCTGACTTTATCGTTGGTAAACTTAAAGGAGAGACCACCGCAACCGGAGTTCCCAAAGAAGTCCTTACGGTAGCCGCAAGCGTAAAACCATACATCAGTCTCGTATGGGGAGGTATTCTGATTATGGTGGCCGGTTTCTTTATAGCTGTTTCCAGGAGATTAAGGGAGTCGCTTATTAAAAGCAGCTGATAGATTGATAATATAATGTTTAAAAATGCCCGATAAAGTCGGGCATTTTTTTTAGATTTGTTAGTATGATGAATAAAAATTCAGGGAGTATAATGAAATCAGGTTTTTCAAAAAGCATAATCAAAATTTCTATCCTTACCGCTTTGGTATCTTTTGCATTCATTTCATTTAATCCCGATGAAGGAATGTATCCCCTGACCGGGATCAGAAGTCTTGATTTAAAGAATGCAGGATTAAGAATACCTGTTGATGAAGTTTACGATCCGAATGGTGTCAGTCTTGTAGATGCACTGGTGAACCTCGGAGGATGCACAGGTTCCTTTGTTTCCCCTGAAGGGTTAATAATCACCAATCACCATTGTGCATTTGGTGCAGTTCAGAGGGCAAGTACCACAATACACAATTATTTAGAGGATGGCTTTCTTGCACGGACAAAATCAGAGGAAATACCTGCCGGTGGAATAACCTGTAAAATTACTCAGTCTTACGAGGATGTGTCTGAAGAGATATTAAAATCAGCCAATGCTGTTGAAGATATCTCTGCCAGGGAAAAGGCAATTGAAAATAAAATTAAAGAAATAGTGACCAGGGAACAGGAAAAGGACTCAACAATTGAGGCAGAAGTGTCTGAAATGTTCGTAGGCGAAACATATATTCTTTTCCGGTATAAAGTAATTAAAGACTTAAGGCTGGTTTATGTCCCCCCGCGGGCGATCGGTGAATTCGGAGGAGAATCAGATAACTGGGTCTGGCCGCGTCATAACGGAGATTTCTCTTTTATGCGTGCTTATGTGGCTCCTGACGGATCATCTGCAGAATATTCAGAGAAAAATGTTCCATATCATCCAAAAAAATTTATACAGGTTAATCCAAAAGGTGTGGACGATGGTGATTTTGTTTTTATACTCGGGTACCCTGCCAGGACATTTAAGCACCAGCCCTCGCAGTTTCTTAAATATCAGTATGAGTTCCAGCTTCCGTATATCCAGGAATTATACTCCGGACTGATAAATTTATATAAAGAAAGAGGAAGTAATGATTCCCAATTCACCCTCAAATTTGCCTCAAAAATAAAGGGGCTGGCTAACACTGAAAAAAATTACCGCGGCCAGCTCATTGGATTAGAACGGCTGAAACTTATTGAGAAAAAACAGAATGAAGAAAAACAGCTGGAGGAATTTATTAACTCAAATCCCGGACTGAAAGAAAAGTATGGCAAAGTCTTAAGCAGAATCGATTATGTTTATAAAGATATTTTTAGCGATGGTATTCTACCTTTGTTTCTTTCCCAGCTAAAACGCCAGATAGATCTGTATAAACTGGGAGAGAAATTTATCTGTTACAAAGAAGCCCGGCAGGAACGGGAAGCGCAGAAGAAAGATATTTATAAAGGAGTAAATTTTCCAAAGTTAAAAAAACAGATTGATGACCTTTATTCGGAATATTATTCTGAAACTGATAAGAAAATAATGAAGAAGATAATAAATGACGGAATAAAGCATAATGAAATTTCAGCACTTCAGCCATTGGCAGTATTCGCAAGAAGCATGAGTCCCGTAGACAGAGTTAACAGTTTCGCAGATTATCTTTACGACAGTACATTCCTTAATAACGAAGAGAAGTATATTTCATTTTTACAGAATGATAAAACAAATTTATCAGACATAAGTGACCCATACATCAATTTTGTAAAACAGATGTTAAATATACAGGAAAGTTATAATAAAAGAAATGAAGAAAGAGAAGGAAAACTTAATCTGCTGCTTGCACAATTTATGGATGCTAAAAAATTATGGCTCAGAAAATCTTTCGTGCCGGATGCAAACCAGACTTTGAGATTGACTTACGGTTACATAAAAGGGTATTCACCGACTGACGCTGTTTATTATGAGCCTATCACCACACTTAAAGGAATAATTGAAAAAGGGAAAGAATCCGGCGATTATAAACTACCTGAAAAAATAAAAGAATTGTACAATAAAAAAGATTTCGGACAATTTGCAGATAATAAATATAAGGATGTTCCCGTAGCAATACTTTATAATACTGACACGAGCGGAGGCAACAGCGGAAGTCCTGTGATGGACGCATACGGAAAACTGATCGGCGTAAACTTCGATCGGCCTTTTGAAGCTACTATAAATGATTATGAATGGAGTCCCGATTACAGCCGTTCAATAGGAGTCGATATCCGGTACATACTCTGGGTTACACAAAAGATCGGGGGAGCTGATTATTTGTTAAAAGAAATGGGAATTCAGGATTAAAGAATAAAGATAAAAGGAAAAAGAAAGGGGTTAAAAGCAAAAATATAAAATTCAGGCAGCCGCTTAAAAATCATCCGAAATTCCAATGAGGCAGCTTCATTTCAGGTCAGGGTATCCTTTATTAAATTTCCACAAAAAGGTTGACCCTCTCAATTAAATATTGCAAATTTAGGGTAGTGATTTTTCTCTACTCGGGGAGGGAGTAGAAGATAGGGCCGGGTTATTATCACTTTCCAAGCTAACATTCCTAATTCTCTCCCTGAATAAGACACTACCGGTTATTTGTCACTAATAATTTCTAATAAATGCGGGAAAAATATGAAAACGAAAATATCTCTACTATTTGCCATTGTTTTCTTGAATGCCTCCACTTTACTCCCCCAATGGATTTCGCTCGATAAAAACTCACCTCCTGATTCAAAACCAGATGTTCATTTAATAAGCGATGATGCTGCAGGGACAGTTATAAGGGTAGATCTGCCGGGTTTCAGGCTAAATGAAATTAAGGACCAGGGAAAAATTTATCAGTCTGTTGAAATCGGACCTGCAGCAGGTATAACCTCAGAGACAGGGATGCCTGATATACCTTACATAGCTAAAATACTTGCTATTCCGGATCAGGGAATAGTCAGCGTGGAAGTTCTGGAGGTAGGAAAGAAGCAAGTTGTAGAAGGGATAAATATTCCGCCCGCAAGGAAAAGCTGGATTGAGGGTAGCCCTGAATCTCCCTATCTGGAAAATGATTTAGTATATCATTCTGAAAAACTTTACCCCGAAAGACTGGTGAAGGTTGAAGATCCTCTCATCTTCAGGGATTTTCGTATAGCACGTGTATCAATATTTCCTATACAGTATTCACCGGCCAAACAGGAAATTGAAGCCTTCTCAACAATTACAGTAAGGATAAAATACGGCGGAGGAGTTGGGTTAAATCCAAAGATGACTCCCGATAAACCTATCGCTCCGTCATTTGACAGGCTGTACAAAAGTATAATCTTTAATTATAACGAGGTACTGCAAAGAGAACATAACGGGAGAGTGGAAGGCTATGATTTAATGCTTTGTATTATGCCCGATTCATTCGTTACAACCTTTCAACAATACGCCGACTGGAATCATAAAACAGGAACTTTCATTCACATAACAAAATTCAGTGAAATAGGTGCCACAGGAAACAACCCGACCCCTATCAAGGACTTTATTCTTAATGCATATACTTCCTGGGCGATTCCTCCTACTTATGTGCTGCTTGTAGGTGATGCCGGTGTGGCACCTGTAAAATATATTACTCTCGATGGATGGACGTTCACTTATGATGATTACTTTGTAGAATTGGAGGGAAATGATTTTATCCCTGAATTGATGATAGGAAGATTTACTAACCAGGGAAATGTCAGATTAAATATAATGGAAAACAAATTTATAGGATATGAGAAAACTCCTTATATAACGGATCCCAATTGGTTCAGAAAAGGACTTGTGTGTTCAAATGATGAGTATCTAAGCCAAATATTGACTAAAAGATTTACGGCTCAGGAAATGCTGCTGAAAGGAAATTATATTTCTGTCGATTCGATGTATAACGGGTATCCCTGTCCGGGAAATACGACTGATATTGTTAATATGATAAATGAAGGAAGAGGTTTTCTTAATTACAGGGGAGAAGGATGGTACTCCGGCTGGGCGGCAGGTTGTTTTCCATTAGATGTATCGGATATTAACTCCTTAAGCAACGGACAGAAATTAACATTTGTAACAAGCATTGGCTGTGGTGTTGCTAATTTTGATAATGGTTCAGCAAATAATTTTGGCGAGGCCTGGATGGAGATCGGCGATGTATCTGCTCCGCGCGGTGCCTGTGCTTTTTTAGGACCGGTTTCAAATACTCACACTTATTATAATAATGAAATTGACAAAGGTATCTACATTGGAATGTTTGAAGAAGGCTTAGATAGTCCCGGCGAAGCTCTGCTTAGAGGAAAATTCCGTATGTACGAGATTTTCGGAGGGGCTGACTTTTATGTCGGATACCATTACAGAATTTATCATGTACTTGGCGATCCATCTCTTCATATCTGGAAAGATACTCCAAAAAATATAAATGTCATTTATAATGATAGTATTGGTGTTGGTTCCGGCGAGGTAAATGTGACAGTCACCTACCAGGGCAGCGGTTTACCTGTCGACGGGGCAAAAGTTTGTGTTTCAGGCGACAGTGTTTATACAATCGGCTTCACGATGAGTGACGGTACGGCAGTTCTGTCTGTAAATCCGCAAACCACAGGGGAGCTGGACTTCACAGTGAGCGGGTCTAATGTGATCCCGTTCGAAGGAACAATCCAGGTTACACCGGGCGGAACACTTGCCGGATGGCAATGGATAGAAACGGGTTATCCATTTACTATATATGATATGAGCTTTCCCCCGGGACAGAGTGAAACGGGATATGCTGTCGGGTCAAATACCGCTCTCAATGGAATTATTCTTAAAACTGTGGATGGCGGTTCAACCTGGTCGAAGATATCTGATGATTCAATCCCCGGGCTCAGGGCAGTATGTTTCACATCAACCGAAACCGGATTTGCCGGAGGTTATCAGAATTACTTGATGAAAACAACCGATGGAGGAGTAACCTGGACAAGTACATCCCGTGAATCCAGATCATCCTATATAAATAACATCAGGTTTTGGGATTCTGATCATGGAGTACTTGTTAATACTCCTTCCATCGTATTTGCTACAACAGATGCCGGAAATACCTGGATACCCGCTCAGGGGGTGAAGCAGACAGTTGAGGACATTTGTTATGCTGATGCCAATACCCTTTACATTGTCGGTATGGATGAAATGATTTCAAGATCGACCACCGGCGGCTTTACATGGGTTCATATTTATTCCGGAACTCCTTTTTTCAGGCTGGTCGGGGTCGATTTCTATAACCACGATTATGGAATAGTGGGAGGCGAAAACGGGAAAATGCTGGTTACAACCGATGGGGGGATAACCTGGACGGCTTCTAATGCAGGCAGCACCGGGCTTATGCGCGGGGTGAACATTCTGGATGAAGGAAATGCATTCGCAGCCGGTACACCCGAACAGGTTTTCAAATCTACCGACAGTGGCATTACCTGGATTAGTGATTTTAATGGGGCGAACACCATTGAGCTTAATAAACTCAAATTTACAGAAGGAAGTACCGGTCTTATCTGCGGTTCAGACGGAAAATTCTTAATTAACCACGATTATGCAATTCCTGTCGAACTAACTGGTTTTACAGCTGCCGTGGATGGAAATAATACTCATCTTAACTGGACCACTGCGACAGAAACTAATAATTCCGGTTTTGATATTCTCCGTTCTGCAGATGGCAGCAGCTGGAAAAAAATAGGTTTTGTGCAAGGGGCAGGGACAAAAAGTACAACAACAAATTACTCATTTCAGGATCAGCGGCTTAAGCCAGGATCATATTTCTACAAGTTGAAGCAAATTGATTATAACGGCAGCTACAATTTCTCGGATGAGGTAAATGTTTTTATTACTGCTCCTGCTAAATTTATCCTCGAGCAGAACTATCCCAATCCTTTCAACCCTGTTACTACAATAAAATTCACGATACCGGCTGAAGTTATGGTTAATCTCTCGGTGTATAATGTAGTCGGCGAGAAAGTCAAAGAGCTAAAGAATGAAGTAGTAAAGCCGGGCTACTATGAGGTAGACTTTGATGCTTCAAATATAGCATCAGGAGTGTATTTCTACAGGCTGCAGGCAGGAGATTTTACAAGAACCAGAAAAATGAATCTGATTAAGTGATAGCAGTGACCTGAAGTTATTTATGGTATTTCACACAGCTGCACAAAGGTATTTACAAACCCTTTGTGCAGTTGTATGCTTGTTACAGATGAAATGGTGTCCCTGAGTTAACGGATGCTCGCGAAATCAGCGTCTCATAAGTTACTTAATCGGCTCTTCAAATCCGGCTGCCCGGATAGAAGATTATTTGGACCTAATTGTTCCGGAAAAGTTTTCCCGGCAGTGCAGAATCCAGGGAAATGAAGGTATCTTCCGCATCCCGGAAAGGCTTGACAAAAAGTAGAATTGGTTTTATGTTTGGATTCCTTTTTGTAAAGGGAAAATTTTGTTAAAATTCCGCGATAGCTCAATGGTGGAGCATCCGGCTGTTATCCCGACAGGGTCGGGATGCAGGTTCGAGTCTATATCACCAAAATTATTGGAAATTATTCCGCGATAGCTCAATGGTGGAGCATCCGGCTGTTAACCCGACAGGGTCGGGATGCAGGTTCGAGTCTATATCACCAAAATTATTGGAAATTATTCCGCGATAGCTCAATGGTGGAGCATCCGGCTGTTAACCGGAGGGTTGCAGGTTCGAGTCCTGCTCGCGGAGCAAATCAGGCCCTTAAAAATTTAAGGGCTTTATGTTATCCAAACGAAAGGGAGGCAAAATGGGATATTGGTTATATATTCTTAAATCAAAAGTTTCGGATAAATATTACATCGGTATTTCCCAGGAACCTGAGGTTAGACTCCATTATCATAACACATTAGAGACAGGTTTTACATCCAGATATCGGCCTTGGGGGATTGTTTTTGTAAAAGAATACCCTACTAAAGAGGGGGCTCGTAAAATTGAGACTAAGATAAAAAAGTGGAAGAGCAGAGTAATGGTAGAAAAAATACTTTTAGGAGAAATTGAAATTTAGCATCCGGCTGTTATCCCGACGCGTCGGGATGCAGGTTCTCCTGACATGCGGAGCCAATCAAGCCCTTATTTATCAGGGCTTTTTATTTAAGACAATAAGGAGGGGAAAAAAGTGGGTTATTCACTATACATCTTAAAATCTAAATCATTTGATAAATACTACACTGGTATTTCCCAAAATCCAGAGGTAAGACTTCATTACCATAATAGTTTAGAAAAAGGATTTACTTCAAGGTATCGCCCGTGGGAGATAATATTTACAAAAGAATATCCAGATAAGGCGACAGCACAAAATGCCGAGAAGAAGATAAAAAACTGGAAGAGCAAAGTTATGATTGAAAGAATTCTATCGGGGAAAACAGAAATGTAACATCCGGCTGTTATCCCGAACCAGTTCGGGATGCAGATTCGAGTCCTGCTCGCGGAGCCAATGACCCCGAAGTTGCTTACTTAGTTCTTCGGGGTTAATTGTTTTAGGCCACTTTGATGTTAACCTGCCATCCGCCCTTATGGACATTTCGATCCTTCCAGAATCTTTTCCCCTCTCATTAAAGGATACGATTTCAGCAAATATTAATTTATTTAATAGCCTTTTTGTTTCGATAGGAAGGGAATCATAGATTTTCACAAAGTCATTAAAAACAGCCCGCAATTCAGTCTGGTTTATTTTCTGAGATTTTAATTGCAAAATTTCTCTATCCAGTTTTTCCAGTTGCTCATTTAACACAGACTCCTTCAATTCCAACTCTTTTAATTTATTACTGATGGCAGCCACATCGCTTAATTCGGAAATGCTCAGAATTTTATTCGTAAGATTAGTCTTGTCCTTTTTAATCAAACTAAGATTTTTACTTAAATCAACCCGATCACTATTTTTTTGGGTCAATAATGAAGATGACGATTTACTTATTCGTTTATAAACTGTGCTAAAAAAGTCGTTCACAACCCAGGACAGACTGCTGGATGCGAAAGCTGTCGGGTTGAGCAGTTTGTTACACCGTAGATTCCGATAACTCTTGTTTTATCCATTTATATGAGAATAAGATTTTTATAGTGACAGCTAAGTACCATAATCCTACAAACGGACCAAAGTCAATTAATTGAGCTGATGCAGGTGGAATTGGGAAAGTCGAAATATTTGTTATAATCATCAATAAAGCAATCGCAATACCTATTATGGAAAATAACTTTCCTAATTTTGGATGTTTAAATGCATTTAGGGCAAACAACAGTGTCCCGATAAATATGTATACATCCCAACCAACATCTAAACCATAATGAATATGATTTATTGAGTTCCAAATCCATTGACTTGATTCATTGATTAAATCTGGTTTTGATGATCTAATAGCAAGTTGAATCAGAAACATTTGCATGAGAATAGTACCAGCAATAATATTGGAGAATAATGCAATTTTGGCAGTGATAGTTTTTTTATAGAGTGTAATAAAATAGTACAAACCTGCTGAAGCTAGACTAAGTAATAGACCCATTGATATTGTTAAAATTACACTCAATACTAAATCTGAAATAAACTGCAGTGTTGGATATATGACACTCACAAGGAATCCGCTAACAATCCCAATTCTGATCCAATTCAAAATCATATGCTTTTCATTATTCATTCTTTACCTCTTATTTATTTTTCTGATGTATAACATCATTATAATTAACCCGCCGCCCATAACAAGGAAGCCGAGTAAAACACAAATGCCAATGATTTAACAAACTACACTTAACCTGCATTTCAGCAAGTGCAGTTTGTAAGCCTGCCCCGCCGAAAGGCAGGGTTAATTAATTAAAAACGAACACTTAGAACAAAATGAAAAACAAAAATTCAATCTCAAAAATCCAAAAATCGCTGAAGTAAAATAACCTTTCCGCCTCAGGCGGAGCGGTTGGCTCCAGCGATTGGTTAGGCATTTGGTATGACTGCTTATTGGCGCGTAGTCCGGGACGAGTAATGGTTGGCAACTAACCGCCAGCGCCCTTGCTGCTTTACCCACACCCTGGTAAAGCGAGTGTCGTGGGGGACAGTTTGGCCCTTGTCTTGCCCATTCATTATTGAGAGGCCAGTCTCCACAGCCGTGTTTCCATAGACGCGCACTTGAACTTCATCGGTAGTGATAGATTGAAATTTCAAATCACCTGACGTGAAATCTAAAATCACCTGCGGCTTGGTTCTCACTGTGCCACTTGGCCCTACGCCTATGAAATCATCAGCGTAGATGCGATCAAGGGCCGTCGCATCAGCATGAATCTGTGCTTGAATGCGTTCGTTATCCAGTTTCCTGATGACCTCCTTGACTATTGATTCTGGGGGATTATTATTGCAACCCAAAAATAAAAATGTTTGAAGGAGCAGAATTACTGATAATGTTTTCATTATAATTCTCCTTTTTTGTTTGCTACCTAACGACGTTGCGCTTAACCCGCTGCCCAGAACAAGACTGCCGAATAAAAAAATAAACTTAATGATTTTAAATGATAATTTAAGGTTAATACTTCCCCGTTCAAGTAATTTCTTGATGTATTAGTAATCACATCTAAAAGAATAATTAACCTAACTATTGCTTTTCAATTAAGAAAATTTGATATTCAGCAAGTATTGATACATCTACGCCTCCAGATTTGGCTGGAAAATTAGACGGAAAGGATGCTTATTATGTTTAGACCATCTACTATTGAAAGAGGCGGGGCTAAGTTTGACGGGATACAAAAAGTTAATGGGAAGGATAAATTTGCACTTGCAACGGATCCGCAAACAGGTTCTACCTACTATCTCCCGATTAAAGGATTGACTAAAGAGAAAGTCCAAAATAGATTATTAAAAGGGAGGGAGAGATTTAATATCTGAACACTTAAATATTTGAATCTATTTTCCGGATTTTTCTTTTACGGTGTAAATTTTTGTTAGTGATATTTTCAGGCAAATACTGGTGACCCGGTGACAACTTTGTTGCCGGGTTTTTTATTGCTTGAAAATAAAAGTCAGGAAATTAATTTCCTTAATTCAGTAAAACCTCAGTCAAAAGGTCTATGGGTAACTAAGCCTATACAATAAATCTGATAAAAGGACCCACCCCCATTTCCTCAAGTTGAATTATTATAAGGACGCAGCCCAATATGGCAGAAATTTATAAATTTATAGAGTCGATTGACCTAAATTTGAAAATAATTAAAGTCGAATTCGGGAATGAGATGTTGAATCATATTTATAAACAGATCTGCACCATAAAATTTGTTGAGTTTAATATTTTGGTAAGAAATTCGTCTGGAACTAAATAGATATGTGTTTACAAGTCCTATGGTAGTATTTTATGCTACATTTTTCTTCTTTAGATCATTGAAGACCCTTCGAAGTTTTTTCTCCCTTTTTTCTTCTTCAAGCTTTTTTTTATTTATTTCCTTTAGTACGTCATAGTCTAAAATGTACCTTGCATCCAGATGATCTACATTATTTAGATACTTTTCCATCTTTTTCCTCCTTTCTGGAAAAAAACTATAGAAAAATAATACCTGTACCGCATTTTTCTGTGGGCTACATCACTTTCTACTTAATCTTGATATTTTTTTCTTGGTTCGACCCCATCATTACTATAAATACACAACCTCCATTTACGCAATCGAACCGATGGAGACACATTTAGGGGACATACTTGTTTTTCACATACCTACTATATTCAAAAAAATACAATAAAATCCATATTGGTCATACAGAAGATCTGCAACGAAGGATGTATGAACATAATAAGGGGGTTTTCTCTCAGGGTACACAAAGAAATTTAAACCTTGGGAAGCAATATATACAGAGCTATTTGAAACAAGACATAAGGCATTAGTCGAGAGAAACAGCTAAAATCTCAAAAGGGAAGGGAATTCAAATGGAATTTAGTAAAGGAGAAAGCGGTTGCAGGTTCGATCCGCTAGCTAACGTCCGTCAGCTGACGGATGCTCGCGGAGCCAATCGAGATAGTAGCTCGAAAAATAGGGAGCCGGAGCCCCCTTTTTTCATTTGAGTAATAACATCTTGCCAGTTTTGATATATTCTCCGGCTTTCAGCCTGTAGAAGTATACGCCGCTGGCGAAATTATTTGCAATAAACTGCACCTCATAATACCCGGGATTCCTTGTCTCATTGACCAGGGTTTTAACTTCCTGTCCAAGTATATTAAATACTTTTAGTTCTACGTTCACAACCTCCGGTACTGCGTATTTTATCGTTGTTACCGGGTTGAAAGGATTGGGATAACTCTGGTAAAGAATAAATTCATCGGGAGCAATGTTGTCCCGATTATTATCAATATTTTTACCTCTGTTTTTTAATAGCTGGTTAACATTATCCAGATACTGGGAAATATTTTGACTCTTGTATTTTATTAAACCCGGTTTACCCAACCCGTTTGTTGTATCCACCATTAAAGCTGTTGTAAGAGCGTTGATCTGATTATAAAGTGCGATGTCTGTCCCCTGATTGTTTATCACAGCCTGATCAAAATTATCAATCGCCTGTTCATATTCCTCCTTTGAGACACTGCACATATCGATTAAATTAGTCAGAGCAAGTAATATAGCGGAATCGGCAACTGCGGACAATTTTCCCGAATAATATTCCTTTAGGTTTTCATAACCCTGGGCATTTGCATTCTGGTACTTTTTGATAAGGTATAGTTTAGAATAAGCTTCCAGGCTGTAAGTACTATCTTCTGACCCTGCGATTATCTGTTTATAAATTGCCTCTGCAGAATTGAAATCACCAGAGTAGAAATTGTAATTTGCATCGGAATATGCACTCTCGATTTGTGATAACTGCCCAATTAGGGTGCCGTCAGCATAAAGGGTGTCTGCTGTAGTTCCGGTTGTTGTTTTCAGCAGAAGCATAGCAGAGTTCCCCGGACTGTATGTGCAGGGAACAGTATCATAAGGAATATATCTGATAGAAACCCCGCTGCCGAACCTTTGAGAAGGGTTATGGCCATATACAGGGTGATTTCCCCAATAATTGCTGTCTGCTAAAATACTGCTTTGAACGTGGGTACCGTCTATTAGTATTTTATGATCGTATGGCGGAGGACTATACCGGTCATCGGCAATGGTATTACACCCTTTTGATAATTGTATATTAGCTGTATTAATATAAATTTCCGGATCATCAATCAATTCTCCCGCTGCACCGTTTTCATAGATACTGTTGTAACCCGATATTGGATATATAAGACCTCCAGAAACCGCTTTATTCAATTTTGGGTTTGAACCTGTACTTATATATATACCATAATTTTTATTATTGTGGATTTCATTCTGTGAAACGTTTGGTGAAGAAGAATTACCCAGATCGATACCATTATAAAAACCGCTTATTTCATTCAGCCTGTAATTTCCGCTGCTTGAAACAGATACTATACCCGAACCGGGATTTGACAAATTTGTTGATATGTAATTTTCAAGAAGATACGGGTTAGTTACCTGGCTTAGATAAATACCTATCGGATTTACAATGCTTGAAATAGTTGTGACTATTGAATCGTTCTGCACAGTGATTGAACTTCCGTTGGTAAGACTTATCCCATAAGCGGTAAAATCAGTGATTATGTTATCTGAAATGACCGGTGAAAAGTCATTAAATTGATTAATACCGATCGCCACTAAACAATTTTCAATATTATTATTTAATATCTGTACAGATGAATACGGAGCGTCCTGATTATCTATTATTATCCCTGTACTGCAGTGATCAATATTGCATTCTGATATTAGAATTTCACTTTCAAGGGACTCAATGGGTGGCAATTCCTGATCTGACCTGATTTTTGAATTTATTCCAGAACTGCTTCTGCTAATAGTGCATCCGGAAATATTTACCTGCCCATTGTTGAACAAGTAAATTCCACCGATACTAGGGACCGAAGAAAAGGAAATTGCATTAGCATTAAGTATTATCTCTGGAATCTGCTGAAGATCAATTGCAATTGGCTGATAATTAATAGGGCCAACAAAATTTATATTACAATCTGAAATCTCCGGGATTGATAATGGAGTATTACCATTTAAATAAATGGATAATCCCCGGTAAGGATTATTGAAGACCGAATTAGTGACTTTTAATGCTTGTAATTCATTCTCAGAAGAAGTATGATGGACAGCCAATCCACCATTATTTACAACAGTATAATCCACAATAAGCGAATCTCCGTTACTGAATTCAATTTCCTTCTGTAAAGATTCAAAATTTAGTTCAACATTGTCAGATTCCGTTCCCTGAGTTATCATACTTCCGGAGATTTGGATGAAACTTTCGTCATTAAAATTAATTATGCTTCCTGCGGATAAAAATAACCTTCCGGATACATCTATGGAAGAATTGTTGTTTAACTCCAGTCCGTCAGACCCGTCAATAATTAATTGTCCATTTAATATAAGTTTAGATTCGTCATTAAAGACTAAATTATCACTCATAATTAGGGTCGTGGTACCATATATATACAGCTTGGAATAACCATTAAAATTCAATATGACATTATTTTCAAGTTCAAGTCTTCCATATATCTTTAATGAGGCGTTGCGTCTGAAATTTAAAACGGAACCAGAGCCTACTGTTAAAGTAATGTTTTGCGGTACAATTACACCGCAATCATAATTTCCCGAGCCAATGGTTGTGTCGCTTGAAATAACTGTATTATCGCAATCATATATTCTTGTTAATGGATCTCCCACCACGACGTTTCTCCACGCTAAATACGGCATCCCCTGCCAGGCAGCATCTATCTGATTATAACCGACTGCATAGTAAGGGAAATAC
Source organism: uncultured Ignavibacteria bacterium (assembly GCA_963743325.1). GTDB lineage: Bacteria > Bacteroidota > Ignavibacteria > Ignavibacteriales > Ignavibacteriaceae > DATFVA01. The sequence goes on along the minus strand of CAVUOZ010000011.1, from coordinate 221,227 downwards.
ACATAATCCGAAATTATACCTTCCGTCCAGGGTTCCCAAGAATGTCCAGCGCCTCCGGTACCACCCATTAAAAGAAATTCTGTCATTAATCCTTGTCCCTGTGGTCTTAATGTACCGATGCTGTATCCATTATAGGATTCATAAGTGTTGAATACTGCCCCATTAGCATAATTAAAGACCAATGTTTCTTGTATATAACTTGGTGGCATCCCTTGATGCACGCCTGCAGAAGTATAACCGATTACACTATCCTGAGAAGTAGTAATCCAGTTATTTATATCACTATTATATGCAGAGGAGAATCCTAAAGTGTTTAATCTATAAAATGCCTGGGACATATCACTACTGCCCGGTCCCCCGCCGTCAATTATCCAGATTTTCTCTCCGGTTTTATCAGCATTAACAGATTTATCAATAATATCCTTTATTATTACATAGTTCAGTCCGTCAAGCCTGCTGACCAGGTAAGATAATTTATAATTATATCCTTCCCAGCTTCCGGTATAAAAATCCGGCAGGAATCTTGCGTTCATCTCAAAGGCAGGGTCTTTATCAAAATAATGATTTACAATTATCGGAACCGAAGGACAATCAGGAGCATTTGGATCGCAGTTTGCATAGCATTGTGTAGTATAATCATTAAATATTGCTTCGATAAAATCATTATAATTTTCTGTATTAAGCATACATAGAAGGCCGTCTAAGCTAATGTTGCCCGGTACACTCCAGTCTCCTGCTGCCTGTATTTTATATGGTACGCCCCGGCACATAACTATATATCTGATGGTTGAGGTTAAATTGTTTTGTTGGAGATGTAAACGGATAGGATTTGCAACTTCCTCCAGAAAGTATTGCCAGGCGTGGAATTTTGCTGTGTCGACGCAATGAGTTGAATCCCAAACAGCCCACGTGGAATCCTGAATATACTCATCATTATAACCAAGCTTAACCACGTGAGGATCCGACCAGTCACCCACGCTTATTTCTCTGCGAGGGAGTTGTAACCCGGGAACAACATTAATAGCTGGAATGTTTTGAGCTTGGATATAATAGTTTTTTATCATAATGGAAGTATCAGAATTTGTATTATAAACTACGAGCACTGTACTTGGATCCGGAACGCCTGCATTGGTTTGAGCATCTGCTGCATTAAAACAGAGATTCGGTAAAAAGAAAATAAAAAGTAAAACATTTTTCAAGCTTCCTCCTACTTAATTACGCATAATTTTTTGACTATCGCATAACCTTTATCTGTAGTCATACGATAGAAATAAATTCCAGAACTATAATTTTTTGCATTAAATAATACCGTATAAAAGCCGGGATCTAATTCCTGGTTTATTAATATTTCTAATTCTCTACCAGTGATATCATATATAATAATTCTCACGTTTGATTGATGAGGAACTTCGAAATCAATTTTTGTTAAAGGGTTAAAGGGATTAGGATAATTTTGATATAGTTTGAAAATAAAGGGATGAGCAATATTAACTTCTATGATAGTACTAAAGTTAAAAGTTCCACCATAATCTATTTGTTTCAATTGATAATAATATGTATCTGAAAATGATGCTTCGTCTGTGTATTCGTAGTTTTGAGATGAAGTAGTTGTGCCTTTTCCTTCAACAAATGCAATCTTCTTCCAGTTTCGTATATCATCAGACCTTAATATTTCAAATCCTTGATTATTTGTTTCAGTTACTGTAGTCCATTTTAATGTAACCATGTTTGTGTTTATCACGGCATTAAATGAAGTTAATTCAACAGGAACTGCAGTAGTGTCAATATATTTGTACACTAAACCAATGTATCCAACCGCATATCCAATACTATTCTTAGGCGAGTGCAGTTTTCTTAACCCAATATTTCTTAATTCCAATTGTTCATTCCAGGTATTTCCTCCATCAATTGTTTCATAAACTCCATCACCAATAATAAATCCATGGTTTGATGCTAACCAACCAAAACTTCTCATAACATATTGTGAACTAAATTGAGTGAACCAATTATTTCCAGAATCCGTTGTTTCATTCAATTCTTGGAAATTTATAGCGAATCCTACAGAATCAATAAAATAAATATCACTGCCATCATAAATCTGAATATCTGTTCTTCTTATCCAATTGATCCCTCCATCAATAGTATTATATACTCCCCCGAAACCAGGTGAAATCACCCAGCCGGTCAAGGGATTAATAAAATAAATACTTCTAAAGCCAAAATTTATTCCCGCATTCAACTGGGCGAACCAGTTTTCGCCCTCATCTGTGGTCTTCAGTATTCCACCTCTTGTTGTCACCGCCCAGCCTGTGGCCGGGTTTATAAAGAAAATTCTGTTTATCAAGCCAATTGTGTCAGTAAGCCCAGTTCTGTTAACAACATACCAGCTATCACCTGCATCTGTAGTCTTTACTATCCTGCAGGGTGCACTTCCCGCAAATCCGGTTACACTGTCTGTAAAGGTTACACATCTTAGTGTTGAGGTAAATACATTCCTTGGAAAGTTCGGCAGGCCAAACCAGTTATTTCCCCCGTCTGTAGTTTTATACAAAGGTCCCCCTGTATATCTTCCGTCAGCTGCGTAGCCGGTTTGTTCATCTGTAAAATAAACATCAACAAAATCTGCATTAAGGAATAGCCCTCCCCAGTTGTCATATCCTCCTGTAGTTTTGTCTATCCATAAATTACTTCCGGCAGAATAGCCGGTTCCGCCAGGTAATAATTCCAGTTCCCATTCACTCAAATTCTGAACAGGGGGTATAAACCAGCTTACGCCCCTGTTCGTTGTTTTCCTTATACCCCAGCTTTCACCTCCATATGTTCCTATGGTAAAACCCGTATCAGCATCTATGAATTTAATGCTGTTAAGCTCATCGTGCTGCAGCCTGCCGTTCTGCAGCCAGCTTGACCCACCGTCACTACTGTAGACATTCTTCCCGTTCAGGCCTGCTGCTGCCATATACAAGCTGTCTATTATATCAATTGCAAATAAGTCGCCTGTATCGCCTGCCTGTATCTGTGTCCAGGAGTTCCCTCCGTCTGTTGTTTTTAAAACTTTTCCTCCCCCGCAGGCAATCATTCCATATTGTTCATCTAAAAAATCCAAAGCCCAGTAATGTTCATTTAATACTGCATTAACAGGTTGCCAGCTTAATCCGGCATCAGCGGTTTTAAGGAGAGTCTGGTTTAATCCGCATACCCAGCCAAGAGTATCGTTTACCATCTGAACTCCCCATAAGTCCGCTGTCATTCCGCTTGATACCTGTTCAAATGTTTCGCCTTCATCACTTGAGCGAAGAATCAATCCGTCATAACCTGTTGCTATAACAAGCTGGCCATTGTATGAATGTACTTTAAGAAGAAGATTATTAACAGGTGTTTCTGAGATTGTCCAATCTTCTCCGCCATTTGTTGTTTTTATAATTGCTCCTAAGTCACCAACTACCCATCCGGTATCCTTGTTTACGAAATGAATTCCTATATAATCCACCCTTGGTACTTTGGGGTTTAATTCTGTCCAGACACCGGTACTTTGCAGCGGAAATAATCTTCTTTTTTCTTCATTGAGGTTTTTACCCTGGTATTTCTGTTCATAGGATTGATAGTTTTGTAGTAATTGTATGCCGCGACGGTATTGGGTTAACCTTGTTCCGGATGAACCGGGGGGTATGATCTGTGAATTTGAAACACTATGAAATATAAATAACAATGAAAAAGTGAAAAGAGTAAAACCTGTTTTCATATTCAGTCCTTGTTACTATAATTTGAAAAGCTGAAGATTAAATCTGAGGAAAATTCTCGATCAATCCTTTGAATTAGTTTACCCATATTAAATCCCGCACTTATTTTGAAAATAATTTAGTGAACAAAGGCAAACAAAACAAGTAAAATATTCTCAAGGTGACAGGTTATCACAGAAAACAATTATTTACCAACTTAGTAAGCTGTTTTAACGTTTTTCTTCACAAAATTTAAAAAGCATTGATCCGGCTGAATAAAAATACGTATGCCTGAAGCAATCTGCCTCTCAACCTCTGCTGTTTCCCTAGTAATCAATCAAACCTGCTTGCCCGGCGGTTCTCAATTGGACCCGCCTGACGAACAGGCAGGTTTTATCCGATTGAATAATATATAAACCCAAAATCCTATCAACCGTTTCAACGGTTTACTTTTTTGAGATTAATTCATATAATCGAAAAAAAAGAAAGGGATATGTCTCAACATTCATATAAAAAAACTGTATTCACTTTATCTGGAAAACTCAGGATAAACAAAAACTGTTAAAACGGTTAAGAAAGGATGGAAGTGTTTTTGACCTTTTTCTACGGGATAAAATCCCGTAGAGAACCACTACGAAACCTGACTCAATCAAACCTGGCACCCGGTGGTTCTCAATCGGACCTGCCCGCCGTCAGGCTGGTTTATCCGATTGAATAATATATAAACCCAAAATCCTATCAACCGTTTTAACGGTTTACATTTTCAGAAAGAACTCATATAATTGCAAAAAAAAAGAAAGGGATATGTCTCAACATTCATATAAAAAAACCGTATTCACTCTATCTGGAAAACTCAGGATAAACATAAACTGTTAAAACGGTTAACTGAGGATTGGGAGGTTGTCAGGCATTTTCCACAGGATAAAACCTGCCTGACAGATAGGCAGGTCCTGTGGAGAACCCTCCGGTTGAGAACCTCTTCAAAAGTCTTGCCCGTATTAATAAATTCACCGGCTTTAATCCTATAAAAGTATAGAAAGGTAAGTAAGTATTTCATAGAAAAGACCCTTCTTATTTATTTTAATAATATTAGTTTTTTTATAGCAGTAAAACCACTGCTTGTTGTTAACCTGTAGAAGTATACACCTGAATTTAATTCACCTCCTTTCAGTTTTATGGTATAATACCCAGGCTGCTTTTTTTCATTAACTAATACTTTAATTTCACTCCCTGTTATATCGAATATCTTAAGGTTAATATTTGTCTCTTCCGGAATCGTAAAACTTATATTTGTTTCCAGGTTAAAGGGATTGGGGTAATTCTGCTCAAGATTAAATTTGATAAGAACATTTACATTTACTTTAATTTCATTGCTATAATGATAGTTGGCATTAAAATCTATTTGTTTTAGTCTATAACTATATTTTCCTGATGTAACATTTTTATCTACAAATGTATATAAGTAACCTGAAGCAGAAGTTCCATTTCCTTCAATAAAACCAATAATTTTCCACTGGTTCACTGGCACTTTACCTTTGTAGTCTAATCTTTGAACTTCATATCCTTTGTTATTTATTTCAGTTGCTGTTTTCCATCTTAGATAGACATTTTGATTTTCAGCATTTGCTGAAAAAGAAAGCAATTCGACCGGGACATAAATTGTATCATCATATCTTAATATTAACCCAAGATTACCTACAGCATATCCCAAGTTATTTGTTGGTGCTTGAAAACTGTTAAAACCTGAAGGAACATCACCTGTTATTTCTAACCAGTTATTTCCACTATTAGTAGTAATAAACCGATTAGAAAAACCGTTAATAATCCAATGGATTGGATCAGGGAAAGTATAAAATTTTCTAGCTCCTTCAACTTCTGGAACAATATACCAATTCAAACCGTTATCCGTTGTTTTATACAATTCTGGCCAGGAATAGTTGTTAATTGTCCAACCCGTATCCAAGCAGGAAAAATAAACATCAGTTCCGAGAAAAGCTGGTATATCAGTTCTTTGTATCCAGTTATTACCTCCATCTGTAGTAAGCCAGATATAATCTGAGGTTGCCCAACCGTTTAAGGTATCAATAAAGAAAATACTCGTGAAATTATCAGTTCCGATAAATTGAGTGAACCAATTTTCACCACGATCGGTTGTTTTATAAATTACATTACTTCGTATCGCCCAGCCAATTGTATCATTTATGAAAAATATTTTCCCTGCTCCGCCTTGACCACCATTGGGTACATACCAATTTACACCTCGGTCAGTCGTCTTATAAATTAAATTGCTGCCAATAAACCCTGTAAGAGTATCAAGAAATAATAATTCAGTCCCATCCGGCGCTCCGGGAACTCTTTCCCAATTTATACCACCGTCAGTGGTTTCGTATAAACCACTCGGTGCAGATAATCCTGAATAACTTATTACAAATCCCTTCTGCTCGCTTACAAAAAACAGATCTGAGAAATTATCATTAAGAAATAATCTACTCCAGTTTTCAAGCCCATCAGTTCGTTTAAATATATTTAGTCCATCTCCGCCAGAGTATCCTACCCCATCTTCTGTTAAATCCAACTGCCATTCCCCTCCGCCTCCAACGCCAAACCAGCTTTGTCCCCGGTCTGTTGTTTTAAAAATTCCGTGGTTAGCTATTATTGCATATCCTGTATTTGTGTCTAAAAATTCTATGCTGTTAGCATCTGTATAATTGGGTATATCAGGATTCTGTACCCACGTTGCACCCGCATCACTGCTGTAAACATTTTTTCCGCCTTCGTATTGTATATCATTTCCCCACTCTCCTGCTGCTGCAATATGAAGTGAGTCTATTATATCTATTGTGTAGAGTGATCTTGTATCGCCTGCCTGTATCTGTGTCTAGGAGTTTCCTCCGTCGGTTGTTCTTAAAACTTTTCCTCCACCGCAGGCAATCATTCCATACTGTTCATCTAAAAAATCAAGTGCCCAATAGTGTGCATTTAATCCTGCACTCACAGGCTGCCAGGTCAGACCGGAATCACTGGTTTTAAGGAGAGTCTGATTTAACCCACAAACCCAGCCAATAGTGTCGTTCACCATTTGAACTCCCCATAAATCTATTCCACTTCCTACGCCGCTTACTATTTGCTCAAATGTTTCACCCCCATCACTTGAGCGGAGAATCATTCCGTCATAACCTGTCGCTATAACAAGCTGGCCATTGTATGAATGTACTTTAAGAAGAAGATTATTAACAGATGTTTCAGCGATTGTCCAATCTTCTCCGCCATTTGTTGTTTTTATAATTGCTCCTAAGTCACCAACTACCCATCCGGTATCCTTGTTTACGAAATGAATTCCTATATAATCCACCCTCGGTACTTTGGGATTCAGTTCTGTCCAGATTCCTGTGCTTTGCAGCGGAAATAATCTTCTTTTTTCTTCATTGAGGTTTTTACCCCGGTATTTCTGTTCATAGGATTGATAGTTTTGTAATAATTGTATGCCGCGACGGTATTGGGTTAACCTTGTTCCGGATGAATCGGGGGGTATGATCTGTGAATTTGAAACACTATGAAATATAAATAACAATGAAAAAGTGAAAAGAGTAAAACCTGTTTTCATATTCAGTCCTTGTTACTATAATTTGAAAAGCTGAAGATTAAATCTGAGGAAAATTCTCGATCAATCCTTTGAATTAGTTTACCCATATTAAATCCCGCACTTATTTTGAAAATAATTTAGTGAACACAGGCAAACAAAACAAGTAAAATATATTAAATGTGATGGATCATCACAGGAAAACAATTATTTACCAACTTAGTAAGCTGTTTTAACGTTTTTCTTCACAAAATTTAAAAAACATTGATCCGGCTGAATAAAAATACGTATGCCTGAAGCAATCTGCCTCTCAACCTCTGCTGTTTCCCTGGTTCTCAATCGAACCTGTCTGTCCTGTGGTTCTCAATTGGACCTGATCCAATTGATACATAAATCTCCCAACCCCTGCTTTAGATTGTTTATATTCCAGATATCTACCTTTTGCCAAGTTTAAACACCTTTGTTATCCAGGCTCTACTCACATTATACTTTTTTGCCAGTTCCGCTTTGTTCTTCAGGGTACCGTTTATTATTAATTGATCATACTTATATGACAATTCATTATAATCAATTCGGGGTCTAGACTTTATAATTTTCCTATCCTTAAGGAAAAATCCTTCTGTTAACTGGTAGCATATTTTGTACTTAAGCTTAAATAATCTTTTAATCTTTCCTTGTCCAGGGTTAATTTAAGCTTACCATATGCGATTTTTGTAAGAAAAATGGGCAAAATAAGATGAATCTTCTTCGAGTTTGTATCGTGTTTGCGGAGCCAATTTTGAAGGGGCAATTTGTTTTTCGTCTACGCATTATATTCAAAATCTTTTAATAAAATTTATATTGGCCAAACAGAAGATCTGGACCGAAGATTATAGGAACATAACAACGGTTTACTCTCAGGATATACGAAAAAATTCAAACCCTGGGAGATCATATGTACAGAGCAATATGCGACCAGACGAGAAGCCTTAGTGAGAGAAAAGCAACTTAAGTCTCTCTTTTCCAGGCGTAGGTCAATTACTATGATAAACTTGAGTTGCTGAGATAATGAAAACCTCATTTCATTTTTAAACTTAAACCTAGACCTTTGAATGGGGCTTTATTATTTAACTTTAGTATATCATTTTTTTTCTGATTATATTTTTGCAAGATCAATTACACTATCTGAAAATCTTCCCTTTTGAATTCAAGAATAAACAATAATTTTATGGATATGACCAGTTGAAAAAATATATTCATTATGACTCTTAAGTTGATTGATAAAAATATGATTGGCATTTATCGGCGAACAATGGAAGAACTGCATTTCTTTCAATTCTTTTTTTTATTCATCGTTATTTTCTTTGTTTCATTCCTTCATATCTATCCACAAAATTCAAACATAACTATTCGAGCATTTTTCAATTGCACAGGGAATGTATGAACCAATTGTTTATTCTGTAATTCAAGATAGAGATGGATATTTATGGTTTGGTACCTGGGGTGGTATTGAAAAGTATGATGGTTACAATTTTACAGCATTTAAGCACGAAACAGATAATCCGAAAAGTATTGATAATGCATTCGTTCAGACACTATATGAAGACAAAGAAGGAAATATATGGGTAGGAACATTGAACGGACTTGAAAAGTTTGACAAAAAAATCGGTTATTCACGCACTACAAACCGCACCACCTGGATAAGGAAACTGAATTCAGAATAACGTGTATTTCAATTTGCGAAGATAAATATGGAATTCTTTGGATTGGAACTGGTGATGGTTTAAATAAGTTTGATAAAAATTCGGGTAAGTTTATATGCATTACGAAATGATGACAAGAATCCTGGAAGTATCAGCAGCAATAATGTAAATGCAATACTTGAGGATAAAGCAGGATCACTTTGGTTTGGTACAGGTAAAGGACTTGATAAACTGGATAGAAAGACCGGGAAAGTTTATACATTTTTGGTATGATCCAAATAATAAAAGTGAATGGTCTAATTATTGGGTAAATACTATATTTGAAGATAAGTCAGGCATTCTTTGGTTGGGGACACGTGAGGGCATGGTTGCATTCGATCAAAAAACAGGAACCTTTACTCCATATATTAAAGAAGATGGAAATTCAATCTCATCTATTTGTGAAGATGAATCCGGACATCTCTGGATTGGCACGTGGGGATCACGGTCTTTATTCATTTGATAAAAAAACAAAGAAGTTAACTAACTATTTATATGATGATAAAGATCCGGGTACTTTAAGCTCTAATTACGTATCCTCAATATGTTTTGAACGATCAGGAACGCTGTGGATCTCAACTTATGAAGGAGTAAATAAGTTGAACATTCCGGGAAAAGCTTTTGTGCACTATCAGCTGGATAAAATCAGCAGTATAATAAAAGGGAGAAATAACAGGATTTGGATAAATACACAGAATGGACTTAAAATATTAGATTCACAAACCGGACAAATAATTCAATCACCATTCAGTTTCAATAACTATCAGCTTGTATTTGAAGATGAAAAAGGAAGTTTATGGTTTGCAAAAGCATATGGAGGTCTGGTCAGACGAGATAAGCTTGGGCATATTACAAAATTTTATACTTCAACCGGGGAAGAGTTTAAATATTTTGCTGATCTGGTTTATGAAGCTTCCGACGGAAGTATTTGGATTGGAACGTCTGATTATGGATTTTTTTCTGTTGATCTTACCAGGCAAAAAATTATAAGAATAAATATACCTGCTGAAAATGTCAACTGTATTCTTGAAGATGCTTACGGTTTAGTTTGGATTGGTACATTTAGTCGCGGTTTATATTGCTACAACAGGAAAAATGGTTCAATTAAATCTTATATATATGTTACTAACGATACAACAAGTATAAGCGGACAAAATATTCTATATGCCTGTGAAGGTAGAAATGGAATTCTCTGGATTGGGACGAATGGCGGTTTAAATAAATATAATCGTTCAACTGATTCGTTCACTCACTTTACTGAAAAAGATGGATTGCCGAGCAACGCCCTCTTTTCTGTTCTGGAGGATAACAATGGTAATTTATGGTCAAACACGCGTAAAGGTATTTCAAAATTCAATCCCAGGACAAATACATTTCAAAATTATGATGCATCGGACGGACTGCCGGAGAATGGTTTTATGGATTGGTTTGGGGTAAAATCAGATGACGGCAAAATATATTTTGCCAACAAGAATGAATTGATAGGCTTTCATCCTGATAAAATTCAGAAAAACAATTTCATTCCGCCGGTTATGATTACGAATTTTTTAGAATTTGATAAATCTTATCCAGCACAAAACAAAATTCAGTTATCCTTTAATGACAACTTCCTTTCATTTGAATTTGCTGCATTGAATTACGTTAGTACCGAAAAAAATCAATATGCTTATAAGATGGAAGGAGTGGATAAAGACTGGATTTATTCAGGTACAAGCCGATTCGCTTCGTATCCAAATCTTGATCCGGGAGAATATATCTTCAGAGTTAAAGGATCAAACAACGATGGTGTGTGGAATGAAGAAGGAACTTCAATTGCAATAATTATTTCACCGCCATTCTGGAAAACCTGGTGGGCTTATTTGTTATATGCCGGTTTTTTCATTTTTGCTCTGTATGGTTTAAGACGTTATGAGATGAACAGAATATCCTATAAAAACCAGGTTAAAGTTGATAAGGCTGTATTGAATGAAAAAGAAGAAACAGAAAAAATAAAATCCAGGTTCTTTGCAAATATTTCACACGAATTTAGAACACCGCTCACTTTAATACTTGGTCCTGCAGAAAAAATTATTTCAAACACATCTGATGATATCATTAAAGATGCTAAATATCATCAAAAGAAACTCAAGACGATTGTTACAATTAATTAATCAATTGCTGGATCTCTCAAGATTAGAAGCTGGTAAATTAAAGCTCGAAGCTTCAAAGGGGAATATTGTTTCATTTGTAAAAGGAGTTGCTCTATCATTTGAATCATTGGCGGAATCAAAGGATATTACTCTTAAATTACTTCCGGAAAAAGATTTTATTGAACTATACTTTGATAAAGAAAAGATGATGAAGATACTGACGAATATTATATCCAATTCACTCAAGTTTACATCTGAGGAAGGTAGGATTATTGTGTCTGTAAATGTACCTCGACAAAATTTGGTAGAAATAAAAATCCGGGATACGGGAATTGGAATAGCACAAGAAGAATTACCTAAACTTTTCGACAGGTTTTACCAGGTAGACAGTTCACGTACAAGAGAATATGAGGGAACCGGAATTGGTTTAGCTTTGACAAAAGAATTGGTAGAACTGCATCATGGCAATATTAAAGTTGAAAGTGAAAAAGGCAGTTGGACAGAATTCACTCTGGAATTTCCGATTGGCAGAAATCATTTGAAAGATGAAGAGATTCTAAAAGAAACTAATATGGAAGAAGTGATGCCAAAAGTACTGGTTGATGAGGAAAATCATTCAAATTCAAAAGCCGGTGGATCAGAAAATATAAATGCAGTGAATAAAAACGGGGAATTTGAAGAAAAAAATATTATCCTTGTTGTAGAAGATAATTATGATATGAGGCAGTATATCAGAGAATCTCTCGATGGCTATTTAATTGAAGAGGCAGTGAATGGAGAACAGGGAGTTAGAAAAGCAGAAAAAATAATTCCTGATCTTATTATAAGTGATATGATGATGCCAAAGATGGATGGGAATGAATTAGTTAAAATTCTTAAGAATGATGAAAAGACCAGTCATATACCCATTATCTTATTAACTGCAAAAGCCGGGCAGGGAAATAAATTAGAGGGATTAGAAACAGGTGCCGATGATTATCTCACTAAACCTTTTGACATAAAAGAACTTAAAGTAAGAATAAAAAATCTGATAAGCATCAGGAAAAAGCTCCAGGAGAAGTTTAGTAAGATCGGAAACCGGATAGAAGTAAAGGGACAGAAGATAAACAGCATTGATGAAAAATTTATGCTTCGGGTCGGAGAAATAATTGAACAACATATCTCTGAGGAAGAATTTGATATTGAAGAATTTTGCAGTGAGGTTGCAATGAGCCGGACTCAGTTGCACAGGAAACTGAAAGCATTAACCGGCAAGTCGGCAAGTATCTATATCAGATCAGTAAAGTTAGCTAAAGCAAAGAAAATGATAGAAAACCAACTAGGAAATATTTCAGAGATAGCTTATTCACTTGGTTTTTCAAGTCCGACCTATTTTACAAGGTGTTTCAAAGAAGAATTCGGATACCCTCCCCGTGAGGTGAACAAATGAGGTAAAATCCGGAATCTTTTTATCACATAGAACTTATTCAAGTGTGACTCAATTTCCTTTCGTTTTCATGTCCTTCGGTTCATAAAAACTCAAAATAATCCTATTTTTATCTTTTTTGAAACAATAGTAGAATAAGTAGGAACAATACTGCTATGTAGTCGCCCTTCCTATTTAGTTTATTTGCAGGCAAAATCACATTTTTTAATAACCGGAGTTTTTATGAAAAACTACACTATTTTTTTCATTTTCTTTTTGGTTGTATTTCTCTCGTTTACAACGATGGCACAAATACCTGCATCCAACCTTCTATTGTGGCTGAAAGCTGATGAAGGTGTCGATACACTCAATGGGAAGGTGAGCACCTGGCACGACCAGAGCGGCAACGGAAATGATGCCGTTCAAAGCAATGAATCACGGCAGCCACAGTTTTTGGCTGGCGCCCTGAATGGAATACCCGTAATACACTTTGACGGCACAGATGATCGGTTGGCATTAACAGGTTCAACAACGATGTCACGGATAAGTCTTTTTTTAGTCTTTAAGATTGATTCTGGTTTAGTCGGTAATCCGACCTCTAACCCACAACCATATTATCCTATTACATTTGGAACTTTTGATATTACTGGAAAAGGGTATGGACTTTCAATGAGGAATTGGTTCTCAGAGAACTCCCCTAATATCATTGATCCATTTGTAGGCGAGGAAAGCTATGTTCAGGCAGAATCGCCAAATATTGCTGCATATGATCAATGGAAAGTCCTTAGTGTTGTCACAGACCAAACTATGTGGAATACTACCGTTCGTTCGAATGGAGTGGACGCAGTGATCACACCAGAAGGTACCTCCAACACTCCCTTATCTGTGCCACTTGGTGTACCAGAGGGTTATACAGGTCTGGGAGGAGCTGATAATGTCCCGCACGGCCAACTAATATTCAAAGGTGATATTGCAGAGGTCGTTGTCTATGATACAGTTCTTTCTGAATCTGACAGATTAGCTGTGGAAAATTATCTCGCTGATAAATATAAAATATCTATACCTACCGACGGTCTTCAACTCTGGCTAAAAGCTGATGAAGGCGTAGACACGCTAAATGGGACGGTGAACACGTGGCACGACCAGAGCGGCAACGGAAATGATGCCGTTCAAAGCAATGAATCACGGCAGCCACAGTTTTTAGCTGGCGCCCTGAATAGTGAACCCGTACTGCACTTTGACGGCATAGATGATCATTTGTCATTAACAGGTTCAACAACAATGTCACGGATAAGTCTCTTTGTAGTCTTTAAGATAGATTCTGGTTTAGTTGGCAATCCAAACTCTGACCCATTGCCGTATTATCCTATTGTTCTTAGTGAGTACGGACTCTCAATGAGGAATTTCTTCTCAAATAACTCCCCTGATATCATTGATCCATTTATAGGTGAGGAAAGCTGGGTTCAGGCAGAAGCATCAAATATTGCTGCATATGATCAATGGAAAGTCCTTAGTGTTGTAACAAACCAAAATATGTGGAGTACCACCCTTCGTTCGAATGGAGTGGATGCAGTGATTACACCAGAAGGTACTTCCAATCTTCCCTTATCTACAACGCTTGGTAGGACGGATGGTAGTGATGGTATAGGAGGTGCTGATAATGTTCCGGCCGGCCATCTGATATTCAAAGGTGATATTGCAGAAGTTGTTGTTTATGATACAGTTCTTTCTGAATCTGAAAGATTAGCAGTGGAAAATTATCTGGCTGATAAATATAATATATCGGTAACTACAGGAATTGAAGACTCCCGGGGAGAAAATATTCCTGAACAATTTAATCTATCGCAGAATTATCCGAATCCGTTTAATCCATCTACAAAAATAAATTATCAAATTTCAACTGCTGGAATAGTTTCTTTAAAAGTATATGATGTTCTTGGAAAAGAAGTAGCAACATTAGTAAATGAAGAAAAACCAGTTGGAAGTTATGAAGTTAATTTTAATGCTTCCAGACTTTCAAGTGGAATGTACTTGTATAGATTAAAAGCTGGCAATTTTGTTGAAACGAAGAAGATGATTTTGTTGAAGTAATAATGCCTGGACTAGGAATTATCTCCCGGCCAACTTTTTAATACAATGTTGATATATGAATAGCTCATTATTGTGAGAAAAGAAGGTTTGAAGTGACTTAATTTTGCGGAGCATAAAATAAAAAATCCCCATCGAATAGAGCGGGGATTTTTTATTTATGACTTAATCTGGAGTAAAGAACGTCCTGTTGAGGCCGTCCCTCTGTCAATTCTAAGATTTACCTCGAACTCATTTTTAATAATTTTGATTCCCTATTGAAATTCGGGTTTGTAAAATATTTTTTTGTTTATAAAATATTCATTTACTATTGGGAATAAAAAACAATTGAATCCATTTTATGAAGTAAGTTCACCACCCCAGCAATTGTCGAAATCAAACCGGGAACTGTACGTCTACACATTATACTTAAAATTTTTCAGCAAAATCTGTAACGTTAAACAACAGATTTATACCGGAAATCATTCTTTCAAATAAACCAGCCCTGCAGCGCCAAGTACTCCGGGATATTTCAAACGTGTTGCATATAATTTTAGGTTTTTTATTGTACGGATATATGCGAAGTTTTTAATTCCTTCAAACATTGCCTCCTTGAACAGTGGATAAGATTTGGAGACTGAACCGCCGAGTATTATCATTTCAGGATCATACGAGTATATAACTATCTTTATAGCTTCAGCCATATTCTTCCCGAATTCAGTAAATATCTTTAATGTCCGCTTATCGTTGTTTTTGTCAAGATCACTGCCTGAAACATTATAAAATTTCTGGAAAAATTGTCCGCTGCAATATGTCTCAAGAACATCATCTTTAAAAGGAATCATTCCGAATTCCCCTGCGCCGCAATTGTATCCTTCATAAAGTTTGTCATTAATTATTATACCTGCACCCAGACCGGTACCGATAATTAATCCAACAAGGTTTTTTGCACGTCTGCCTTTACCAAAACATTTTTCCCCCATTACGAAACAGTTTGCGTCGTTATTGATTTCTACAGGTAAGCTGTATCTTTCTTCAAGCAGTTTTTTTAACGGTACTCTTTTCCAGGAAGGGATGTTAACAACGTCGTAAACAATTCCCTTTTTGGTATCAACAATACTGGGAACGCCGACACCAATAGCCGCTGTGTTTTTATCAATTACCTGTTCAATAACATTATATACCATCCCAAGAACTTTTTTCCTGCTTTTGGCTGATCCCAGAGTTGATTTTGCCGTTTTTATAAGCCTTGATCCTGATACTAATCCTGCCCGTACATTTGTCCCTCCGAGATCAACGCCAATTACGTTTTTCATTTATCTACTCCGGTAATCCCGGTTTTTTTCGGTTTGAGAACGATTGTCTTGTTCGTTATTAATGGCTTGGACCAAAAACCGATCAGCCCGATATAAATAAGATTCAAATAAAGAAGATTCATTCCCATTCTTAATCCTATTAAATCGCTTAAGTAACCTATTAATAGAGGCATAAATGCACCGCCGATAATGCCCGTTACAAGGATTCCGGAGAATGATCCATGGTGTTTATCTACAGAATTAAGAGCAAGAGAAAATATTACTGACCACATGACCGAAGCACAGAATCCGGTAATGGGGAATGCAGCCAGGGCAACTGAACTCCCGCCGTATAATGCCGCACCGAGCGAAATCATGGCCCCTGCAGTAAACAATTTTAACACGGTCCTGCTGTCTATGAATTTTAGAAGAACCAGACCAAGGACACAGCCCAATGTCATAAGTCCCCAGAAAAGTGAAACAGTGCCCGCACCCGTGGTCTGCGGATCAAAGTCATGATATGTATGAAGAAACTGCGATATCCAGTTCGCCGTTCCCTGTTCGAAACCTACATAAGCAAATATGCCGATAAAATACAGGCTGACGATCGGGTTTTTCAGAAGTTCCTTATAGGTTCGGCTGGTTCCTGTTTTCTCATCTTCCTTCAAATGTACTCTTGGAAATTTCGAAATAAGGATGACAAGTATCATGACAATGCAAACTGCAGCGAAAATCCAGTAGAGCGAGAGCCACGGAATTTTTGGGGGGACAATAGCTGATAATAACTGCAGTAAATTGTTGTCTTTCGCTGACGGACCGTTAAGATTCAGAACCAGGTACGAATAAACCAGGGGACTAAGGAAAGATGCCGTGCCGAATATCAATTGTGCAAGCACAGCATTGAATGCAAAATGTTCTTCACCGCCTGACTGCCGGAGGAGCGGATTTATTACAACCTGCAGAATTGCCATACCCGTCCCTATTAGAAATAGTGAAACAATCGCAACAATATAATTGGGGAAAAGTGCAAAGAAAAGCGCTCCAGCGGCTGAGATAATAAATGCTGAAACCATCATCACTTTCTCTTTGTACTTTTCGAGAAGGATGCCGGATGGTATTGACATAAATCCGTATGCGATGAAAAAAGCGAAGGGCAGCATGGCAACCATTACCAGGCTGAGATCGAACGATTTGATTACATCCGGAACAAGGGGTCCCATTATATTAGTGAGGAACGAGATAACAAAGAATGTTAACATTACCAGGAAAACGATGTAATAGTTACGTTGCATACTTTCCTTGAATTAATATTTAATTACAAATCGAGAGTTCTGCCTTTTGTCTCAGGAAATGTCCAGATCCAGGCACCGGTTAATAGTGCGAATAAAGCGGCGAGTGCTATGCCTCCGCCCAGTCCATAACTTTCTGCTATCAGTGCAATAATTACGGGTGTGAAGAATTGTATCCCGCGTGCTAAATTAAATGCCGAACCCATTGCGGTATTCCTTATTGATGTAGGGAAAAGCTCGGCAAACAGCGGACCATAACCGCTGAACATTCCGGTTCCAAATCCAACAAGGAACATAAAGGCTAATGCAAGGTAAGGATAGATGACAATCACATCCCACAGTATTGTTATCATAATAAGTCCAAGAGCCATAACGAACGAGTAGACTGAATACGCAGGCCTTCTGCCCCATGAATCAGCCAGCATACCGAATGTCAGATAACCCAGAAGCCCCCCGGCCTGAGTTACGAGCATCCAGATAGCTGACTTTGCAATAGTGAACTGCCTCTGCTGGTGAAGATATCCCGGCAGCCAGCTGTATGTAAACCAGTAAGCCGACATGTCGAAGATTGCCAGGATCAGACATCTGATAAATATTTTCCGGTACGCATAAGAAAATAATTGGATGAATTTACCGTGTCGTTCCTGTGCGATTGATTCCTTTGAAATTTTATTTTCACGAATCAATCGTTTTCTTTCAAGCCACACATCGGATTCAGGGAGTCTCTTTCGGATAAAAACTACTAGTAAAGCCGGAAGAATTGATAGAAAGAAACACGCTCTCCATCCAATCTCAGGTGCAACAAATCCGCCTATAATTGATGCGAGAACAATTCCGAAAGGAGCACCTGTCTGCATTACTGCAGCATATTTACCCCTGACTTTTGGCGGAAATGATTCACCAACATAAGTCTGACCGGTCGCCCATTCCCCTCCGACCCCGAGACCGGTAATAATTCTGAATATCAATAGTAATACTATTGATGAAGCAAATCCGCAGAGAAATGTTCCTATACTGTAAGTCAGTATTGTCCATTGAAGAATAGTCTTGCGTCCAAATCGGTCAGAAAGAATTCCAAAAATAACACCACCAAGAGCAGTTGCTGCAAGTGATGCCCCAAGGACGTACGAAAGGCCGACATTAGAAAGATGAAGCTCCTGACCGATAGGGATAAGAATGAACGAGAATAGAATGAGATCGTAGAAATCAAAAACCCAGCCTGCCCAGCTCATTAGAAGAATTTCGTAATGCAGCTTTATGGGTTTTTCATATTCACTCAGTAGAGTCATAGTGTGCGTTTTTAATTATGGTCTGTATCCGAGTGAATTTGGTATGCTGAAAAATGTGCAATGTTGAACAATTAAGTGTTTGAGGAGCCATAAATTATTCGCCCTATTTTCTTTAATAATAAAATTTATACAATTTAATTGAGGAATTCAATTTAAGCCGATAGGAAGAGAACATAATTGAAAAAGAGTTTACGGTGAAAAGAGAGATATCACGAGGCCCGGGATGCAGGTTCGAGTCCGGTAACTGCCGGACGAAATCCCGTAAGCGAAGTGATTTAGTTTATGATTATTGCTTCTGTCAATTAATTATAGCATATTATAGTGGGTAGTCTCTTTGAATTGCAGAGGGTTAAAACAGGTGAGCCACGATTTTGTTTTCTTCAGGAATATGTATAATGATACCCCGATCAGTCAGGTTATTAAGAAGATTATAATCTGATAATGAATAATTTATCTCCAAAGGGTATTAATATGAAAAATACATTCTGGTTTTCTTTTGTCCTATCGCTGCTAGTAAACAGTATTTCCTTTTGTCAGCAATTCTGGGAACCGACAAATGGTCCTTACGGTGGCGACATCAGATCCATAATCATAAATTCGGAGGGCTGGTTAATTGCCGGCACCGATTATTCGGGCACTTACAAATCCATGGATAACGGTCAGCACTGGGAACAGGTTAATAATGATGAACTCCCCATGGTTTATAACCGGGCAATGACTATAAATTCAAATGATCATATATTTGTCGGGATTTTCGGTGGGGGCGTTTTCCGTTCCACAGATAACGGTGTTACATGGGTAAGTTTAAATAACGGATTGTGGACACATTATGTTGAAAATTTAGCAGTCAATTCAAATAATGATCTCTTTCTAAGCACAACATCAGGTGCTTTTCGTTCTACCGATAACGGTGAAAGCTGGGTTGAGATTAATAATGGTTTTCAGGGGAACGCTAAATATTCGATATCTTCCTTTGCAATTAATGCACAGGGGGATATCTTTGCAGGGATAGATATAAATGGTACTTTCGGCTCTGTTTACCGCTCTTCAGATAATGGTGAAAACTGGATTGAAATAAATAATGGGATCCCTCTGTTTGAGAGCAGCATCGTGTCCCTGGCTATTAATTCAATGGGACATATTTTCGCCGGAGGCTGGGGGGGCGGAGTTTTCCGTTCAACTGACAACGGTGAGAACTGGGTCCAGTTTAACGCAGGATTTACTTATCCTAATATCAAATCCCTGGCTATCAATTCTAGCGACCATATATTTGCCGGAACGATATGGGGTATTTACAGATCGACGGATAACGGCGAGAGCTGGATCCAGATTGGCAATTCACTTTCTACCGTTTACTTCCTTTCATTAAGGATTAATGCAGAAGACGACATCTTTGCCGGAACCAAATACGGTAAAGGGATTTACCTTTCAACCGATAATGGAGATAACTGGACACAGACAAACACCGGCCTTACCGGAACTTACCTTTTATCATTATCAATAAGCCGGGAAGATAATATTTTCGCAGGAACTTATGGTGGTGTTTTCCGAACTACTAATAACGGGGAGTACTGGGAACAGGTAAATAACGGTCTTACATACACTTCGGTATTATCTTTAATAACAAACTCAAGCGGATATATTTTTGCAGGAACTAATTCGGGGGGCGGAGTATTCCGTTCAACCGATAACGGCAACAGCTGGGTACAAATTAACAACGGGCTGACATTTCCCAATTATATTTATTCATTTGCAATTACGTCGGATGAACATATATTCGCAGGAACTATAAATGGCCGTGTTTTTCGTTCTACTAATAATGGAACAAACTGGACTGAAATTTTCCTGGGGGGAGTAATGTATAATATTACCGCAATGGCTGTAAACTACAACAATATAATTTTTGCTGGTACCTCAGGAAACGGAGTATGGAAATCAACTAACGACGGACAGAACTGGATGCCTGTAAATAATGGCCTTCTTAGTCCTTTTGACATAAGGGCCTTACGCATTGATCGTTACAATAATATTTATGCAGGTACACTATACAACGGGATTTTTCGCTCAACAAATGATGGCTTTAGCTGGACACAGGTGAATGACGGTTTGACATCCTTCGATATTTTCGCATTAAGCAGTAATATAGAGGGGGATATCTTTGCCGGGGCAATCGGAGGAGTTTTTATCTCAACTGACCATGGAAATACATGGGAGGATATAAGCAGCGGGCTGACAGATCCATATGTATATGACCTTGCTGTAAATTCAGACGGTTATTTATTCGCTGGCACAGTAAACGGTGGAGTATTGCGAAGCTCCCTATCCACGGTACCTGTAGAGTTAACATTATTCAGTGCATTATATACCAATCAGATTATAGAATTAAACTGGCAGACTTCAACTGAGAACAACAACCGTGGCTTTGAAGTTGAAAGAAGCATTGATAAAATCAGCTGGTCCACCATCGGATTTAAGGAAGGGAACGGAACAACGACAGAAATTCATAATTATACTTTTACTGACCGTGTGGATGGAATTAATTCTGATAAACTTTATTATCGGTTAAAACAAATAGATTTTGACGGAAGGTATAAATATTCTTCAGTTGCTGAAGCCGAAGTTACCAGCACCGAATTTTCTCTCTCTCAAAACTACCCAAATCCTGTTAACCCGAGTACAAAAATAAAGTATTCTGTTCCTGAATCATCTCCTGTGCAAATTACAATATTTGATATTCTTGGTAATGAAATAGAAACCCTTGTTAAGGAAGAAAAGGCTGCGGGTACATATGAGCTTACATGGGATGCAGCTAATCTTCCCAGCGGAGTGTACTTCTACAAACTAAAAGCAGGAATTTTTGTTGTGACTAAAAAAATGATAATTTTAAAATAAAAGAAACTAAAGCTGTAAATCAGCTCCCGGCCGGCATTTTCACAAAGTATTGATAGGTGTAAAGCTCTTTAGTAATAGAAAAGCAGGTTCGAAGTGCCCGTAACCCCAGAAATGAGTTTCTAACTCACCTTTATCGTCCTTTTTCTTAGGCTTTTTATTCTATTCTATCTTACAAGGGATTTAATCATATATTTTATCTTTTCAAAGTCACCTGCTTCAAAATAATTCGAAATTTCGTTGATTTTAAGCAGATTTTTGATACTGTTTCTTGGAGAGAATGAATATAATTTATAACTTTAATATGTAAATTTTTAAATATTTGTTAGTGCGATTATTTGCCAGTATCTACTCTTCTACTAAATCACCAAAAGGTAAAAAAATGTTAAATCCAGCCTTAGACCATATCCTGGCTGAGATCATTGAGATTACGTTTCAAAATCCTTCAATGTGTTATCAATGCGGTAAGTGTTCTGCCGGATGTCCTGTCCGGGATTTTATGGAAATGCCTCCAAACAGGGTTGTGAGATTTGTACAGCTTGGATTCTATGATGAAGCCTTAAATTCTTCAACTCCCTGGCTTTGCGCAGGTTGTATGACTTGTACAAGCAGGTGTCCTCAGGAATTTGAATTAACAAAATTTATGGATGCACTGAGACAGGTTGCATTAAAGCATGGCATTAAACCGCCTGAGACCAATACTGTTAAGTTTCATAAAGCATTTCTGAAACAGATTGAAAATTATGGACGCTCATTTGAACTTGGTATGCTGAAAGATTATAAAATGAGTTCAGGTAAATTATTTCAGGATATGACCCTGGCTCCTGAAACCCTGATGAAAGGGAAAATGGGCTTTACTCCGAATAAAGTTAAAAATAGAAGTGCCGTAAACAAAATTTTCCGACTTTCAAGAAATGAGGGTAAAAAATGAGTTTTGGTTATTACCCCGGTTGTTCCCTTGAAGGCACGGCAAAAGAATTTGATAAATCTTTAAGAGAAGTTCTTTCAAAGCTGGATACAGGACTTGAGGAAATTGAGGATTGGTGCTGCTGCGGCGCATCATCAGCTCATATAAACAGTCACCTGCTTTCAGTTGCTCTTCCCGCAAGAAATCTTTCATTGGCAAAAAAACAGGGATTGAATGAAGTTGTAGCCCCCTGTGCTGCCTGCTTCAGTCGCCTTGTTACTTCACAGCATGAAATGAAGCTTGATGAAAAAATCCGTACGAAGGTAGAAAGTCTTATCGAAGACAAATACCCGGATAATATAGATGTTATGAATATTATTCAGTTTTTCCACAAAATCGGCATTGATAAAATAAAAGAGCAGAAGAATGTTGATTTAAGCGGATTAAAAGCAGCCTGCTACTATGGTTGTCTTCTGGTAAGACCAGCTGATATACTCAATTTTGACGATGAAGAAAATCCGCATTCTATGGAAGAAATAGTTTCGGCCATGGGCGCAGTTCCGGTGGAATGGAACTATAAGACTGAATGCTGCGGAGCTGCACATTCCATTTCCCGTACGGACATTGTAGAAAAATTAAGTAAAAAAATTCTTGATGATGCGGCAAAGTATGGTGCAGATGTTATTGTGGTTTCCTGTCCGATGTGTCATTCAAATCTGGATATGAGGCAGCTAACTATTAAAAAGCATAATCCGGCTCACAAATTGATGCCGGTATTATATATCAGCCAGCTCATAGGAATTGCAATGGGTATAGATTATAAAAAGCTTGGCCTGAACCTGCATTATATCGACCCGGTACCTTTAATAAATAGTAAGATTATGAAAGAGGCCGCAGTATGAGAATAGGCGTATTTACCTGTCACTGCGGTGAAAATATCGGCAGGACTGTTGACTGTCCGGCAGTTGTCGAGAGCTGCGGCGAAGATTCCGGGTGTGGTTCATTCAGAAGATTATAAATATATGTGCTCCGATCCCGGGCAGAATTTAATTAAGCAGGCGATAATCGAAAAAAAGCTTGATGCCGTGGTAGTGGGCAGCTGCTCTCCGCATATGCATGAAAGAACGTTCAGGAAAGCATGCAACAGCGCAGGTATTAATCCTTATATGGTGGACATAGCCAATCTGCGTGAGCATTGTTCCTGGATTCATGATGATGTCTCTTCCGCTACTCAAAAAGCAATTGATCTTATCAGGATATCTGTTGAACGTGTAAAGTTCAATGAACCGCTTTCCCCGATCAGAGTTCCTGTTACAAAACGCGCTCTTGTTATTGGAGGAGGTATTTCGGGAATACAGTCAGCACTTGATATAGCCGATGCGGGATTCGAGGTTGTTCTTGTGGAGAAAGAACCTTCAATCGGCGGGCATATGAGCCAGCTTTCAGAAACATTTCCTACACTGGACTGTTCTCAGTGTATTCTTACACCAAGAATGGTTGAAGTCTACCAGCATCCAAACATAAAACTTTTAACATATTCCGAAGTTGAGGACGTAAGCGGATTTATCGGCAATTTCAAAGTAAGGATCAGGAAAAAAGCCCGTTCCATCAAAGAAGATCTTTGTACGGGATGCGGTCTTTGCATACAGAAGTGTCCTATTAAGAAAAATGCTCTTAATGAATTCGATGAAGGTCTTGCTACCCGGCCGGCAGTGTATGTTCCTTTCCCGCAGGCAGTTCCGAATATTCCTGTAATTGACAGGAGTGTATGTACATATTATAAAACCGGTAAATGCCAGATGTGTAAAAAAGTCTGCGGCCGTGAAGCAATAGATTTCGATCAACAGGACAGTTTTATCGAAGAGGAGGTCGGGGCTATTGTAGTTGCAACAGGCTACAAACTTTATACAATAGATAAAAAACCTGAGGGCAGTCCATATACCGGATATGGTGAATACGGTTATGGAAAATTTAAGGATGTTTTAAACGGACTGCAGTTTGAAAGAATAGCAAGTGCTTCAGGACCAACATCAGGGGAAATTCTTCGCCCCTCTGATAAATCGGTGCCGAAGAAAGTTGTATTTATTCAATGCGTTGGTTCAAGAGATGAATCGAAAGGTTTCTCATACTGCAGTAAAATCTGCTGTATGTACACAGCAAAACATGCGATGTTGTACAAGCATAAAGTTCATGACGGAGATGCATATGTCTTCTATATGGATATCCGCGCAGGCGGTAAAATGTATGAAGAGTTTGTAAGGAGGGCTATTGAAGAGGATGGTGTAAAGTATATCCGCGGCAGGGTTTCAAGAATATATAAAGATAATGGAAAGCTTATAGTTAAAGGCGAAGATACTATAGCCGGAATGAAGGTTGAAATTGATGCGGATATGGTTGTGCTTGCAACTGCGATGATTGCACAGACGGAAGCCCCAAAGCTTGCACAAATACTGGGTGTATCGTATGATAAACACGGTTTTCTGCAGGAAGTTCATCCGAAGCTGCGCCCTGTCGAAACAAGCAGCGGCGGTATTTTCCTTGCAGGTGCCTGTCATTCACCAAGGGATATTCCTGAATCAGTAGCAATGGCATCTGCAGCAGCGGCAAAAGCTCTCGTGCTTTTTGGTTCCGATATGCTTGAAAGTGAACCTGTTGTTGCATATGTGAATGAAACTACTTGCGCCGGATGTTTCTATTGCCAGAAGGTATGCGCTTACAATGCAATTGAAAGAAAAGAAATAAGAAACAGACAAGGTAATCTTATAAAAGTTGTTGCGCTATGTTAATTCAGGTTTATGCCAGGGATGTGGTACATGCAATGCAACTTGTCCCTCAAAATCAGTTGAGCTTATCGGATTTAAAGATGATCAGATTTTTGCGCAGATAAATGCTTTGCAGAGGTATAAATGGAGCAAAACAGAAAACAGTTCGAACCGAGAATAGCTGCGTTTGTGTGTAACTGGTGTACTTATACGGGTGCCGACCTTGCAGGTACCAGCCGTATGAAACAGCAGGCTAATGCAAGACTTATTCGAGTTCCCTGCACCGGCAGGATTGATCCGGTGTTTATTATTAAAGCTTTTGAAAACGGAGCGGACGGGGTTCTAATATCCGGATGCCATCCGGGCGACTGCCATTATAATGCAGGTAATTTCCATGCAAGACGAAGATGGATAATGTTTAAAAACCTGCTGGATTTTGTTGGTATTGATTCTTCAAGATTACATTTCTCATGGGTCTCTGCCTCTGAAGGGAAAAAATGGGTGGATGTAGTAAATGGAGTAATTGATACTATAAGAAAACAGGGACCTTTTTTACGCTATAAAAGGATGAATGAAAAAGTCGAATTACCTGTTAAATAGTTTTAAAAAGAAAGAGTTTACAAATGACTCAGCTTGTTGAGACCGCAAAGGAACTGCTGAATTCAGGAAAGGCAGCCTATATTATCGGTTATGCAGAAAATAGAGATGGAAGAATAAAGCCATTTATAGCAAGGAATACTGTGGATGCGGAAAAGCTGATTTTTAATCATCATGCTTTAAATAACCTGGCTGTATATCTTAAAAAATTCGATAAACCCAAAGAAGGAAAAATCTGCATTGTTGCCAAGGGATGCGATATCCGGGCTATTGTTGCTTTAGTTCAGGAGAACCAGGTAAAACGGGATGATATTATTATTATCGGTATGAACTGCAATGGTGTAGTAAATGATTTATCCGATGAATGGAAACGTGAAAATGTGCAGATAAAATGTAAATACTGTCAGCTAAGAACTCCGAAGAATGCTGATTATGTTCTGGGAGATCTCGTTGAATTTGAACTTCCGGATGATGATCAGCAAAATGTTATGCAGAAGCTTGAAGCAATGAGTCCGGAAGAAAGATGGGATTTCTTCGAAGAAGCTGATTTGACCGATTGTATTAAATGCTATGCCTGCCGCCAGGTTTGTCCATTATGCTACTGCGAACAATGCATTGTCGACAAATCGATGCCAAGATGGATTGAATCAAGTGCAACTGCAAAAGGAAATTTTGCATGGAACATAATAAGAGCATTCCACCTGTCAGGAAGCTGCATAGGCTGCCATGAATGCGAACGTGCCTGTCCAATGGATATCCCTATCACTCTCCTTACCGTAAAATGGGAATGGTTGCTTAAACAGGAGTTTAATTATGCCCACGGTATGGCCTGCGACCAGTCTACACTTGTTGGGACTTACAGTATTTCCGACAAAGAAGATTTTATTAAATAAGGAGCTGACTATGAGTTATTACTTTATTTCAAACGATCATCTAAAAACTCTTGTTTCAGACCTTATTGAGCAGAATTTTAATGTAATCTGTGAATCCGGAACAAGGAAAAAATTTGAGAAAATCAACACAGCAGATCAGCTGAAAATTGAGAAAAATTCAAAACCTGTTAATCTATCAATTAAGGAATTCTTTTTCCCCAAATCCGAGCCCCTGTTCTTCTATAAAAAAGATATGGCGAATATTGAACTAATTGATCCTATAAATACTACCGGGGAAAATGTATTCATTGGTGTAAAACCCTGCGATGCTGCTTCAATCCCTGTACTTCAGAAAGTTTTTAACTGGGACTACAATGATGATTTCTTTAATAACCGGGTTGAGAATTCTGTCATCATTGGTATGGAATGCAGTTACAAGATGAGAATTGCTTCTGTACTTCAGTAGGATTAGTCCCCGCTTCAGAAAAAGGATCAGATCTTTTTCTCTATGAAGATAAAGATGGATACGTTATTCATATGATAACGATCGAAGGGGGAAGAGTTTTTAAACAAATTTAATTATCTGAAACAAAATGCAGTATCTGAATTCACTTCAAAGAATACAAATGAGCCCTTGAAAAAGTTTGAATATAATTTTGTGAAGACGTGGCTGGATAATAACTTCATGAATCAGTTCTGGGAAGAGCCGGGTGAATTATGCCTCGGCTGTGCTCAATGTGCATTTGTTTGTCCGACCTGTCATTGCTTTGATATTGTTGATGAAGAATGCAATACACCTGCGGAAGACGAGCTAAGAACTGGGATGCTTGCCAGTTTGAATTCTTTACTAAACATGCGTCCGGACATAATCCAAGGAAAAACAGGATAAAAGATACCGCCAAAGAATTTCACATAAGTTTAAATACTATCACAGACAAGTTTGATGAAATACTTTGTACCGGCTGTGGAAGATGTATCAGAGGTTGTCCTGTTTCAATTGATATCAGGAAATATCTTGACTGAAATAAATTCACTTGCAGGAAAGCTATATACTAATTCAATACAGACATAATGAATATTTATAAACCCGAATTAGTTGAGATTAAAGAAATAATTGATGAAACACCGGATATAAAAACGTTTCAGTCTCCAGTTTAAAGATCCTGAATTGCACAGGAGCTTTTCTTTTCAAGCAGGACAATTTGCCGAGTACTCGGTATTCGGCGAAGGGGAGTGTACTTTCTGTATTGCTTCATCACCAACACGACCCGAATTTCTTGAATGTTCATTCAAACTATTACGGTAAAGTCACTACCGCAATGCGAAAACTTAATACGGTGATACTATGGGTCTCAGGGGACCATATGGTAATTATTTTCCCGCTTGAAGAGATGAAAGGAAAGAATGTTGTATTTATTGCTGGTGGAATTGGATTAGCTCCGGTACGATGTATAATCTGGAATGTACTCGATCTCAGGACAGAATTTAAAGATATAACAATCATTTATGGTGCAAGAACAGTAAGCTGATCTGGTATACAAAAAGAGCTTGAAGCAATGGAAATCAATGGCAGATATTAAAACAATTGTTACTGTTGATCCTGGTGGAGAAACACCAGATTGGAAAGGTGAAGTTGGATTTGTACCAACAATAGTCGAAAAAGTAGCTCCTTCTGCAAAGGATACTGTGGCAATAATCTGCGGTCCGCCTGTAATGATAAAATATACCATCCCCGTAATGTTGAAACTTGGCTTCAGTGAAAAAGATATTATAACCACACTTGAGAACAGAATGAAATGTGGACTGGGTAAATGCGGGAGATGCAATATCGGAAGTGTTTATGTTTGCAAGGATGGTCCTGTTTTTACATATGAACAACTAAAAGAACTGCCGGAAGAATTTTAATTGGCTGCAGAATCACCACCTGACATTTTGGCATATGTTGAATACTTCAATAGCTAAAAAAGCCGATTTTTGATGTTTTACAGGATGAGTATTTTAGTTATCTGAGTCTTCTCAGAGTCGTCTATCTCTGCTCTATTTAACCATTCTGATAACCTGTCTGCCATTTTGTCAAAAATACAAACTTTCATTTAGGATAAGTTATTTCGCATAGAGGGAATAAATTAGAGTTGAACAGATATGATTTTTTAATTAAATGGGATGCATTCTTAATATATAAAACCCCGGCGGCTATTGCCGGGGTTGTAAACTGAATGAGACAGGGGAACTGAATATTATAACAATTGCCTCTTTTCTCCCTGGAATATTAAATAATTACTTATAGTTAGTATCATATGATACTATTTAAGCAGTATCAGCTTTCTGGCTGCAGTATAATCCCCGGCACTTAACCTGTATATATATACTCCGCTTGGTAATTCTTTAACATTTCCCGTATAGCCGGATTCCCCTGAGGCGGGGAATTTGACTTCATAACTTCCTGCAGACTGGTTTTCATTTACAAGTGTTGTAACTTCTTCACCGAGTGTATTGTACACTTTTAATTGCACCAGCTTAACAGATGAAGCCCCATCGTTTGGTATGGTGTATCTTATTGTGGTTACAGGATTAAACGGATTGGGATAGTTCTGTTCTAATGCAAACTGCAGCGCAATATTCACCGCAACTTCAACTTCATTTGAATATTTGAATGTTCCGTCATAATCCACCTGCTTTAGTCTGTAGCAGTATGATCCTGAAACAACATTTCTATCTGCAAAAGTATATGATTTTGATTCTGTAGTTGTCCCAAATCCTTCAACAAATCCAATCTTCTCCCACTGACTGCTTCCTGTACCCTGTCTGCTGCCTGCATGTCTTTCTATTTCGAATCCTCTGTTATTTGTCTCTGTTGCCGTTTGCCAGCTTAAGGTTACTTTATTTTCTCCCGCGTAGGCATTAAAGCTAATCAGTTCAACCGGTATAACACCACCCCCGTTAGTTGTTCTAAGTATAGTTCCCGAACCACCGACAGCCGTACCATTTGCAGCATCAGAAAAAGAAACTCCGAAAATAATATTTGTAGTCAGAGCCGGCTGATTTATCCATGTATTTCCGTCGTCGGTTGTTCTTAATATAGTGCCTATTCCGACAATTGTACCGTTATCTAAATCGGTAAAGGAGACACCTTCAAGAATATTTGTTGCTACACCGGTTATACTTATCCAGTTATTACCTCCGTTGGTTGTTCTGAGAATTGTACCTGCATCTCCCACAACAAATCCGTTATTTGCATCAATAAAATCAACATCCCAGAGTAAATTGCCGGTTCCGCTTGTTTGACTAGCCCAGTTTGTTCCGCCGTTAGTTGTCCGGTAAATTGATGATCCTCCTATGGCGGTCCCATTATTCGCATCTGAGAATGAGACTCCGTAGAATGTTATGCCGGTTCCGCTTGTCTGACTCGCCCAGGTATTCCCGCCATCTGTGGTCTTAAGAATTTTTCCGCTGCCGCCTACTACCCAGCCGGTGTTTACATCAATAAAACTTACGGCACGTAGTATAGTGCTTGTTCCGCTCGTTTGACTGACCCAGGTTGTTCCGCCGTCCGTTGTATGAAGGATTGTTCCGTTCTGACCAATTGTTGTTCCATGATCCGCATCAGGACAAGAAATTCTGTAAAGTTGAACGGAAGTGCCGCTGTTCTGTGTAACCCAGTTATTTCCTCCGTCTGTTGTTGTCAGTATTACTCCCGGGTCTCCGACAACAATACCGGTATTTGCATCCACCATGTCGACTCCGAACAGAGTGGCGTGAGTACCTGTTGACTCATTAAACCAGGTGTTTCCGCCATCGGTCGATCCTATCATAACTCCGGAGTATCCGACCCCCGACCAGATATTAGAACCGGCATAACATACTCCATATAGTGCTATGTTTGTTCCGCTGGTTATGTTAGTCCAGTTAGTCCCGCCATCAGTTGTCTTCAGGATTTTTCCGCCCTCTCCGGAAACTAATCCATTGTTCGGATCGGTGAAAAAGACACAGTAAAGATTCTGATTAGTTCCGCTTGTTTGAGAAACCCATGTAGTGCCTCCGTCTGTTGTTGTAAGAATCTTGCCTGTAAAGCCGCATATCGTTCCGTTATTTGCATCTGTAAAATAAACTCCCCAGAGAAAATCGTTGGAAGTTGCGCCTGTTTGGAAGAACCATGTCTGGCCACCGTTTGTAGTTCTCCTTATTTCACCGAAGAAGCCGACAGCCGTCCCGTTATTATCATCTGAAAAAGAAACACCGAGAAACTCATTAGTAGTTCCGCTTGTCTGATTGATCCACGTGTTACCGGCGTCCGTGGTACGGAAAATTTTTCCGCTGCCGCCCACCACAGTACCAGTAGTTGCACTTGAAAATGAAACGGCTCTCAGTTCATCGGTTGAAACGGTATCCAAAGACCATGTGCTTCCGCCGTTTGTAGTATGAAGAACTATACCGTCACCGTTAGGCAGAAAATTTCCGCCTACTACATATCCGTTATTAACATCTGTAAAACATACCCCGTATAGCGGTTCTGTTGTAGGGCTTGTCTGTATATCCCAGGAATATCCGCCGTCTGTTGTATGCAGTATTACTCCCCAGCCGCCTACCGCCCATCCATTATCCTGATCGGCAAAAGATACAGCCAGAAGTGCATTCCCCTGGGGAAGCGGATTCTGCCAGAACCATTGTGCATTGGTAATATTAGAAAATATCAGAAAGGTTAAAGAAAGGATAGTGCTGAACAATAAATTTTTATTCATTATATCCTCCGGATTTAATTATAAAAACTTAATTATTAGTATTAATTTAATCCTTTTTTGGGGATATTATGTGATTAATAATATCGAATCGATATCAGCTGAGGAGTAACTTTATAATTAAAATTATATTCGTTCGAATTTCTTTATCCACGCACAGCTTAAATTTATCCACTTCCCTCTCGTCCCTTTATTCATCTATTTACTCTTTGTCGATGCTCCCTGATGCCGGTCCTCTCCCGGTCTGAATGCGCTTTGAATGCGCTCTGAATGCGCTTTGAATGCGCTCTGAATGCGCTTTAGTTCCTTCTTTAATTTATTCAAATCACTGATTGTATTAAAAGAAGTACAACCGGAGAGGGGGGCAATAAATTATTTGTGAAGTCAGCGTATGACGTCCGGAGAAATTGTTCACCAAAATGCCGGTTAACTACTGCCTGGTATTTACAAAAATTCAGTGGATGAATTTTCTATAATCCCATCTTACTTAATCATGGTTAGGAGCATTTTGGATTTTTGTATTGCTATAAGTCCGTGCGGAACATTTTCGGGCAATAATATAATTTCTCCTGTCTTAACATTATGTGGATTCCCGCCTATTTTAATTTCCATCTCACCGTCAACCATGTAAACCACTGCCTGGTAAGGTGAAGTATGCTCGGTTAATGATTCACCTTTATCGAACGCAAACAGAGTAATATTTCCATTCGGCTTTTTAATTATCTGCTTGCTTACGACAGATCCTTCCTGGTAATTGATTTCGTCTTTAAGAGAAACTTTTTTTATTTCACTCATTTTTTCCTTTTCTTTTATTATATAAATAAAGAGAATAAATTCTTTATCGCGATTATAAATAAAGGCATGAATCTAGTTTATTCCATCTGATGATTTTCCGATTCACCTCCGGAAATTTCCTCCACATAATGAATAAAATGAACATATGATATGACATATTCACGACCGGCTTGTACATCATCAGGATCATAATTTTTTTTGGACAGCACATCATTAAACAGATCTGTTACAGCAGAGTGGTGTTTTTCATCGATGATCAACAGAACAGGTTCAATGGAATTATTATCAACTGCCGAATCAGCAGTTTCAATTCCTATACCGGGTTTATAGCCAGCCGGTTTTAATCCTGTATAAGGTTCTCCTTCTCCCATTCTATGAATTCTTACAACAGTTTCAAAGAAATAATTATCGGCGATTTGTTTTGCCTCATCATTAAGAGTCCTGACATGGAGAACCTTCTCAAACAGATTCCGGACCTCCTGCTCACCTTGCGGTTTTATCCAGATTAAAACATAATTCATATTCCCTGTTTCAAGCGCCTTTTGTGAGGCTTTAACCACCGGCCCTTCAACTGAATCACAATGTGCTGAAATATTACTGCTTATCAATACAAGAAATGAAACGAGTAAAACGATTGGCAAATATTTAAATTTCATCACCAATTCCCTCTCATTATTTAAAAATTATATTACAAAAATACACAAGACAACAAGAAATACTCTGACTTAAGTCATTTTCTGCGAATTTCCTGTATGAGGTATATTTGAAAAATGCGGAAATTATTCTATATAATAGTCCCGGTATGTAATTCAATGAAATACCCGGATAGGACTAAATACCTATTTACTACTATTTATTATAGGAATAAATTTCTTTACAATATAATTACCAAAATGGTCATTTATAACATTGACATATATGATTACCCTGTTGGAACAGGGTAATTGAATGGATCATTTTGGGGATATGTTATTTTAAATCTTCTATTAGGCACAAATATGCATAAACTATTTATTATTCTATTTATAAGCTTGTTAAGTCTTCCTGTTTTTTCTCAAGCGAGGATTTATTGCTTCTCTTTATTTAGGGTTTACTCATAATCTTTATCTGAATGTTTAATGTAATTAGCGTGAGATGTAATTGGAAAAATTCAAAGGGAATATACTGCAGTCGGACCAACAGCAGTGTGTGCATGTAAATCTTACCCGAAGCCGAAAGAGAAACCAAAACTGGTGATGTAACTTATTTGAATGACAAGAATAAGGTTGTTGATGTAGAAAAAAGAGAGAAATAAAAAATTCTATGGATAGTATTTAGTTTTTATTAAACCATAGCTGCTTCTACAGATGGGTATATATCAAGTACGGAAGATATTTTTAATTTCTTAAACGTCTTCGCCACGTTTTCAGTTAGTCCTGCCACCATAAACTCACCGCCGCGATTTTTTGTAGTTGCCATTCCATGCATTAACATTCCGATACCCCAGCTGGAAACGAATTTTACCCTCCTGAGATCAATAATGATAATCCTGATATTTTTATCGAGAAGTTTAACTATGGATTCCTGAAATTCCCCGGCTTCAATTCCAAGTATTTTATCTATCTCAAATTTTAGAATACCAAATTGCTCTTTTTCAGTAGTTGAGACTTTCATTGACCAGCCTATAAATTAATTAAAATGAGAATTTTTTCATTAACCTGTACTAAATTGATTCACCGGAATCATTTTAAGCTAAGCTGAAATATAATAGTAAATATTAATCACACATAACATCTAAATTATTTATTTCTCAGTTATAAACAGTTGCTTTTTGTAAATATTTCAGTTATTATATCACACAATCCCCTATTTAACTAAGTTGAGATGATCAGCACTGTACTTTTCCAGCCTTTTGTTCTAAAAGTACAAATTAATGCTCGAATTGTCCTAACGTCTAGATTAACTTAAATGTTAAATTTATATATATAATTTTAAAGAACATCAGGAGGCAGTACTATGAGGTTCAAAGGTAACTTTTTTATCTTTTTGGTTTTAATTGTCATCTTTTTACAGTTCGATAATCATTCCCAGACACTCCAGTCTGAGATCAAAATTTTATCAAAAAATGCGGATGTCATTTTAACCGGGAAGGTTATAAGACAAAATTCCTCCTGGAATAATGACAGATCAAGGATATACACCAATGTTGTAGTTCAGGCAGATGAATATTTAAAGGGTAACTATTCTGAGAAGACCCTCTCATTATCCACGCCGGGAGGAGAAGTTGGAGACGTTGGCGAATTATATTCGCACATGCCGAGATTCAATAATGAAGAGGAAGTATTGGTTTTTGTAAAGAGAGATAAAAAAGATAAGAATTACAAAGTATTGAACGGTGAAGAAGGGAAACTGACTTTATACCGTGACAAAAACGGCGAACTTGTTACATCCTTTAATAAAAAGATTTCCTCCCTTAAAAAAGAAATTCAATCCTATATCAATACACAATAATACCTAAAACGAGATATGTGAATCGAATCAATTATTAATCAATTAAAATTTTGAGAAACAAATGAAAATATTAAATAACACAAATATTAGCTTCATATCTTTGATGATATTTTTAATCAGTTGCAACATTTCCTTTGCAAATGATATTAATAAATCGTTTGTATTTAATGGTTCGACCAGTTCTTTAAAAATATTAGATGGTGCACCGGTTAATGGGGATGCAAACCAGACTGGATTTAAATATTTCAATAGTACATCTTCCTCCGCTAATAGAAAGATTACTGTTGATGCGTGGATATATCTTCTTGGAGATAATCCGGGAAAGCAAATGACCATAATAACAAGATCAGTTTCCGGTGGTTCTTCATTTACGATGTTTGTTAAAGACGGAACAGCTTTTTTTTCTGTTGGAAATTGTAACCCCGTCAGTACCGCAAATACATTTCCCGCATTTAGCTGGATTCGATTAACAGGAACATATGATGGTCAGAATTTAAAGATTTATTATAATGGAAATTTGGCGGGAAGTCGTTCCCAAAGTTTAAATCAAACCTATACAAATGGACAAGGATTATTTATCGGTAATTTTGAGGATAAACCGTTCAATGGTTTGATTGACGAGGTTAGAATTTTTGATACAGCTTTAAGTTCAAGCGAAATAAATAGCTGTAATGGAAACGGGGATCCTTCTTCATCAATACCCTCATCATTAACCCAGTATTTGTATGGACGCTGGTCCTTTACTGAAATCACAAATTATAATGGCATCCTTGTATTAAAAGATTTATCTGTAAAGAAAAATTATCTAAGAGTAACTGATATAAATGAAGTTATTACAAGTAATCCTTTGCCTTTTTTTGTTGTCAATTCAACTCAGGATTTACCCGACTTAATTCCTGGAGATGGAGTTGCAAATGCTGGAAATGGAGTAGCTACGTTAAGATCCGCTATCCAGGAAGCAAATGCATTAACAGGTGTGCAAAAAGTCTATTTTTATTTACCTGGTGCAGGACCATTTAATATCCAGCCCACATCCTCCCTACCAGTAATAAGTGGTGGAATTATTCTGAATGGCACTTCTCAACGAGGATACAACGGTACGCCTTTAATAAATACTTTGGGAAATTTTGGAGGCATTACGATAACAGCAGGTGGAAGCACTGTACAAGGTCTTTCCCTGAACAGTTCGTCTGGCTCCGGACTTATCCTATCTGTAGGTGGCGGAAATAATATTATATCTAATCTTATCTCAGGAATTACAATTAGTTCGTCATCAAATAACATTAATGGAAATACTTTTAAAAATTCAATCGGCAGCGGTATTTCTTTAATCACCGGAGGAATTAATAATCAGATAGGTGTACTAAGTGCCAATAATATTCTTAATAATACAGGTTTTGGAATATCTCTTAATGGGGTAACTAATAATGTTATAGTAAACAATAATGTTACTCTTAATGCTTTAGGCGGAATATCTTTAAGTACTTCTAACGGTAATACATTAACCGGAAATAATGTTTCAGGGAATTCAAATAATGGCTTTACCATAAACGGTAATAACAACATACTGGGAAACAATAATATTTCCACAAATTCAGGATTAGGATTATCAATCGCTTCCAGTGCAGGAAATCAGGTAATTAACAATACAATCAACACCAATAATCTGGGTGGAATTTCTTTAAATAATAGTACTGGAATTTTTAATGGTAATACAATTAATGGAAATTTAGCATTTGGTGTATCTTTAAACTCATCTGACGGTTCAACATTTCAGGGAAATACAATTTCAGGGAATTCAAATAATGGCTTTACCATAAACGGTAATAACAACATACTAGAAAACAATAATATTTCCGCAAATTCAGGATTCGGAATATCAGTCGCTTCCAGTACGGGTAATCAGGTAATTAACAATACAATCAATACCAATAATCTGGGCGGAATTTCTTTAAATAATAGTACAGGAATTTTTAATGGTAATACAGTTAATGGAAATTTAGCATTTGGTGTATCTTTAAACTCATCTGACGGTTCAACATTCCAACGAAATACAATTTCAGGAAATTCAAATAGTGGTGTAATTATAGATGGCAGCAGTAATTCTCTGGACAGTAATACAGTTTTTAATAATAGTAACGCAGGTATTTTTATAGAATCAGGTAATAACAATTCGATACTATATAATTCAATTTATAATAATACTGACTTGGGCATAAAACTAAGTACAAATGCGAATGAATCTCAGCAGCATCCAACCCTAAGTACACTTTATACCTGGCAGGATGAAACCGCATTACCTGATATCAGAGGGGGTACGGCTATACAAGGTATTCTTAATAGCACGCCCGGACAAAATTACAAGATACAATTTTATTCTAATTCAGTAACTAATACCAGAGAGGGACGGCAATTCCTTGGTGAGATTGGAGTAACTACTGATATTGCCGGAGAAGCTGATTTCCTTGCAAATTTTAAAGATGTTGTTTTATCAACCGGGGAAGTGGTCAGTGCCACCGCAACCGAATTAGATAACTCTAATCATCCTTTGAATACCTCTGAATTTTCCGAATTTATAAACAGGTCTGAAGATGAAGGCAATCATTACAAAGTAAATACTACTATTGCCGGTATACCTTTGCACTGGAAAGATGGTAAAAGTAATTATCAGATTGCATCATCAATAGTTACCAAAGGATTTGATGATGAAATCCAAAATGGATTTAATACCTGGAATAGTTTACAACAATTAGCATATACCCGTAAGGATTTATCGAACTCAGAAAAGTGGGGAGGTAATGGAGATGGTATTAATAATATAGTATGGTTTCCGGTTTCTTCTATGTGGGAAGATACAACGGGAGCACCAACAAATGTTCTGGCAGTCACAAGAGTCAGATACAATGCACTGAACGGTGAAATGACTGACATAGATATTGCATTTAATGGCGACCCTATCTCATTGACAACCGGAGAACATTTCTTATGGACTTCTAATGCTGATCCGAATAATCCGGATCCTGATAAACTGGATATACAAAATGTAGCCACACATGAAATCGGACATTATTCGGGATTGGCTGATTTATATAATCCGGGTGATATTAACTATACAATCGATTTGAAGAACAATAATCAATTCGCCACGATGTACGGTCGAATAAATAAAGGAGAAACAAACAAACGTTATTTACATCCTGAATCTTACTCAAATCAAGCTGATGTAACTACTTATGATGTCGGGGGTATAAATTATATGTACAGCCACCTTAACGACGTGTATTATGATATAGTCTTAGTATTTGATGGAACAACCAACTTTACATCTCCGCAAGTTTTAAATGGTTTTGTTCCTTCGAAAAATTCTGCTCTAGAACTTTTGTCTAAATTAAGAAATGGTGACAGGATCGGGTGGATTAATGGCTCAGTTAATGAACCTTTAGGAGATGATTTCAATGCGAAATTGACAAAATTGAATCTTTTGTCACCTAATACAACAGGAAATCTTGCAGATCGAATAACAGCAGCTGAACAATTATTAGCAGGATCATCAACTAACAAGAAAGTTATTCTTTTATTCAGTGCTGGTGAAATAACTCCATTTACTCTGATTACAGATTTGAATGTTGACCCTGCAATAAAAATCTACACTCTGGGATTTGAAGGATTAAGTGAAGAACAGGATTTAATGAGTTATCTGGCAAACAAAACTCATGGAGAATATTATGCAATCGCTAGTTCCGATGAAATCCCGACTGCAGTAAATATAATATGGTTGCGATTACTCGGTTTAGAAATATCATATTTATCTGATGATATTAATAGTCAGTTTTTTAATACGCAAAGCGGACTTTCCTGGCAAGGTGGACTTTCCTGGCAAGGTGGACTTTCCTGGCAAGGTGGACTTTCCTGGCAAGGTGGACTTTCCTGGCAAGGTGGATTATCCTGGCAAGGTGGTTTATCCTGGCAAGGTGGTTTATCCTGGCAAGGCGGACTTTCCTGGCAGGGAGCTGCACTTGATATGGGAATTTCGTGGAAGGGAAGCGAATATTCACTGGTTTTATTACCACCAGGTGTATTTATTACAGACCCTCCCAACCTGCCAGCTGCAGCTATTACTCAGGATAATTACTTAAGTGCTGCAAATGCAGTTTATGATATCCAATTTTTCAATGGGTACAGCGGAGGATCAGTAGCACCCTATAAATATTTCAAAATAAACAATCCGGGGATTGGTGCGTGGACCTATGCTGTAATAGAGAATACCCCACCTGCTAATCCTGAGCCTATCCGGGTTTATATGGCAAATGGTTCTGATATAGTGCTGGATTTTAAATCTGATCAGGAAAGATACATCTTGACAAAAGATCAAAATGGTAACCCTGTCCCGGTTGCTGTACAACTTGAAGCCAGAATAACTCAGGGTGGTGATAATAGTATTAGCAATGAACATACTAAGACTGTTGGTGAGCCGGTTAATGATGCATTAGTAAGCGTACAGGTTACTTCTCCAGATAGTCAAAAAGTTGTTGGATTTTTAACACCAGCCGGTAATGGTCTCTATAGTATAGTGCTTAGTACTACATTAGAAGGCAATTATGATGTCAGCGTGATTGCTTCTGATAATGTTCCCAATGACAGCGTTAATAATAGTCAATATGTCATTACAGCACAACATTCCTTTTTTATTTCGCCTAATGAAGAACCTGTAGAACCTGTTTCTGTCTTTCCTCCATACCCGGTTTTTTCAAATCAAAATGTAACCTTAGGTACAAGTGTCCGGGTATATGATGGCACGATTGGCAGTAATTCAAATATAAGTATAAGCGGTTCATCTAATATTGAACGAGGTGTTGAAGGCAATGGTTCATTCAACGGTGGTACAAGCGTAAACAGCGACCACATAAAATTCAATGGAAGCGTTAATATAGGTGGCAGTAGTCATATTTCCGGTGACATTAATAGCGGATCGTCTATGCAAAGCGGTACAAGTGCCATAATTGGTGGTAGTATTCTTGCTGGTGATATTGTGCAGCTCAGTGGCAGTACACAAGTAAGTGGAAATCTGGATGCGGCAGGTAATGTTACACTGGGTACCTCAGTAAAAATATACGGTAATTTAACCACCTCGGGAGTTTTGTCTAAGACTAGTAGTACAATTGTTTACGGTACAATTACTGAACATGGTGTGCCATTATCGCCTCAAACCTATAGTTTAGTAACTTTACCTCCACCAACTACTTTTAGTTCAGGCGGAAATAATATCACTACGAGTTGTACGCTTAGTCCTGGTTCTTATGGTTCAGTCAATCTTGGCACATCTAAAACTCTAAATTTGAGTTCCGGTGATTATTATTTTGATTCCTTTTCAATGAGTGGTAGCTGTAACTTAAATCTAAATGTCAACGGTGGAAAAATTCATATCTTCGTAACAGGAAATGTTACATTAGGTACCAGTGTGCAATCAACCGTTCTTAACGGAAATCCCGGAGATGTTTACTTAGAAACACACGGTAATTTCACTTTAGGTGGAAGCAGCAGCTGGAAGGGAATAATCTTTTGTCCATCGGGGAAAATTACTACAGGTACCAGTTGCACTATCACTGGTGCTTTGTGGACAGCTAGCGATATCAGTATAGGTGGTAGCAGTAAGATTTACTGCATCCAAAATGCAATGAACAAAGGAACACTGAACCCACAAAATGAAGTGAATGATAAACCAATAATTCCCGATAAAATAGCGCTAGCGCAGAATTTCCCTAATCCGTTTAATCCTACAACTACAATAAATTATCAGTTACCTGAAAAAACACATGTTTCTCTGAAAATATATGATATTCTCGGTGAACTTGTAACAACATTAGTGGATCAGGAGCTGGAAGCT
Organism: uncultured Ignavibacteria bacterium; assembly: GCA_963743325.1. Taxonomy (GTDB): domain Bacteria; phylum Bacteroidota; class Ignavibacteria; order Ignavibacteriales; family Ignavibacteriaceae; genus DATFVA01. Next base: position 180,801 of record CAVUOZ010000011.1, on the reverse strand, counting down.
GGTTATCACTCCGCTCATTGGGATGCAAGTAGTTTAGCCAGCGGAATTTATATTTATAGATTAAGTGCAGGTTCATTTGTTTCGACAAAGAAAATGATCTTAATGAAATAAATCTTCGGTCCCTGAACTTTTTACAGGTTCAGGGACCTTTTTGTGTATATTTTATCGACTTCTCTTAAACTTAAAAAAATATTATATCAACCAGGTATAAAAATATTCTGAGGGAGAATTACGTTGCTGATGAAAATCAGGCATTTGGTACTAATCTTTCCGTTACTTTTCCTATCGGTCACCCAGGCACAAAATCACATTGCTTTTAATCATTTAACAGTCGAGGACGGATTATCACAAAGTGCTGTTACTTGTATATTCCAGGACGAAAAAGGTTTTATGTGGTTTGGTACTCAGGACGGATTGAACAGGTATGACGGTTATAACCTGAAAGTTTTTAAGAATGATCCGACTGATACAACCAGCCTTATAAATAATTTTATCTTTTCTATTTATGAAGATAAAGCAGGGATGCTATACATTGAGAACCAGGGAGGCGGTTTTCAAAGATATAATCCATTGACAGAATCTTTCTCCAGAATCCCAAAAGAAAAGGCTGATCTTAAAAGAGCAAAATATAGTACTGTTAGTGCATTCTATGAAGATATAAACGGAATTCAATGGATAGGCGGACTGGGGGCAGGCACAGGCTTAAAACGTGTCGATTTAAATACGGGCAAAACTAAGATATATAAACACAATCCTTCTGACCCATCAAGCTTGAGTGATGATAAAGTTTATTCTGTTTACCGAGACCATTCGGGGAATTTATGGGTTGGTACCTTTAACGGGTTGGATAATTTAAATGAGAAAACAGGAGAGTTCATTCACTACCGGCACGATCCGAGTAATTCAAACAGTCTGTCCGATAATTTTGTATGGCCGATTTATGAGGATTCACAGGGTTATTTGTGGGTGGGGACTGTTAAAGGCGGTCTTAACAGGTTCGATCCGTGGAAAAAAACTTTTATAAATTATAAAAACGATTCCTCAGATCCCACCAGCTTAAATGACAATTTTATTTTCTCAATACATGAAGACCGGAGCGGAATGTTGTGGGTTGGCACAAATGCCGGAGGAGTTAATTATTTCCATCCGTCCTCACAGGTATTTAATCGCTTCTCAAATGATCCCGGGAATAAGAACAGCCTGAGTGATAATTCCATTCTTTCAATGTGCGTGGATAAAAATGGCATATACTGGATAGGTACGATGAAGGGAGGGCTCGACAGATTTGATTTCAGCAAAAATCAGTTTAAAAACTACTCCTACAATCCATCTGTACCCAATGGCTTATCAAGTAACTCAATTCAGTCACTATTCGAAGATAGGTCGGGGGTATTATGGATAGGTACTTTCAGCAATGGATTGGATGCTTTGTATCCTGGCAACTCAACGTTCAGGCATTATAAAAATAATCCCGCGGACATAAATTCACTATCTGATAACAGGATTTACTCGATAGCTGAAGACAAAAAGGGATTTTTATGGATAGGTACATACGGCGGCGGTCTTAATAAACTTGATCCCGCTACAGGTAAAATTACCAGGTACATGCATAATGAAGACGATCCTAATTCAATCAGTTCTGACGCAGTTTGGTCTGTGGCTATTGATGTTTCAGGTAAAATATGGCTGGGCACCTTCGGCGGAGGAATAAATATATTTAATCCGGCTGATGGTAAGTCTGTTCATCTACGGTATAATCCCGATGATCCGAACAGTCTTCTGGATGATAACGTCATCAGGATATTTATTGATGATAAAGATAATGTATGGGCGGGAACCACTAAAGGATTAAGCAGATATAATAGAGCTAAAAATAAGTTTAAAAATTTTCGTGAGAAAGATGGTTTGCCGAATGAATCCATTTATGGGATTCTTCAGGATAACACAGGTGATTTATGGTTGAGTACTAACAAAGGGCTTTCCAGATTTAATCCTATGGCAGAAACTTTCAAAAATTACTATTACCAGGATGGTTTGCAGGGAAACGAATTCAATCAGAGTGCCTATGCTAAAGATAAAAAGACGGGCAGATTATTATTTGGAGGTAATAATGGATTTAATGTATTCAATCCGGACAAAATTAAAGACAACACCTATGTTCCTCCGATAGTTTTTACAGATTATACCCGTTATAATACTGATGACGAAGAAGGCAAGCCGATTTATGAAAAAGGTATTTCGGAGAGAGATAGTCTGTTCCTTACCTATAAAGATAATATCGTAAATCTGCAGTTTGCAGGTTTAAGTTATTATAATAACTCTGAAAATCGTTATAAATATAAACTCGAAGGGTTCAATAAAAACTGGATTCAGCTCGGGAATGTTCATTCCGTAACATTTACGAATTTATCTCCCGGGAAATATAATCTGAAGGTTATTGGTTCAAACAATGATGGAATCTGGAATGATACCGGTGCGGGATTATTCATCGAGGTAACTCCACCCTGGTGGCGGACGAATATTGCATACGGGATTTACGCAGTAATCTTCGTAGGGATTTTATATTTCTCAAGAAGAATCGAATTAAACAGGAGAGAACAAAAAGCCAGAATAAGGGAAAATGAACTCAAGTTAAAAGCTACCGAAGCTGAAAAACGGGTTATAGAAGCTGAAAATGAACGCAAAACCAAAGAGCTTGAAGAAGCGCGGCAATTGCAGTTATCAATGCTGCCCAAAACTCTACCTGAACTCCCCAACCTGGAAATCGGGGCATTTATGCGGACAGCTACAGAGGTAGGCGGAGATTATTATGACTTCATAATTCATGACGGAGGTCCTCTTAATATCGGGTTTGGTGATGCTACGGGACATGGACTACAGGCCGGGACTATGGTCACCCTTATGAAAGGATTTTTTACATCAGATGCAGCTAAGCTGGAACTGAATGATTTTATGAGTCATTGTACGGCAATGATAAAGGAGATTAAGCTTGGCAGAATCCTGATGTCATTTAGTCTCTTAAGGATAATGGACCATAAGTTGGTACTAACCAGCGCCGGCATGCCACCAGTTTATTATTTCAACAAAGAGACTAATGAAGTGGAAGAAATTCTCATTCAGGGAATGCCACTGGGTGCAATGAAAAAATCTTCTTATAAAGTTGTGGAAAAAGAACTTAAAACCGGAGATACTTTGCTGCTATTAACAGATGGACTTCCCGAGCAAATGAATAAAAATGAGGAAATGTTTGATTATTCACGCGTCAAATCAAAATTCAAAGAATTTGCGGAATGTCCTCCTGATACAATTATTGAAAACCTGATAAAAGCAGGTGATGAATGGATGGGTGACGTGGTTCAGGCCGATGACATTACTTTTATTGTAATCAGAATGAAATAATTTTTTGCACTTACTGCGGTCTGATTCATCAATTTCCGGAAAGATAATTAGACTTTAAATCAGCATTTAACATTTAATGTTAAAATAGTATTATATTCACTAAAACTTCAATTATTTATTATATGGATTCAAATTTTAATCTGAAAATCAAGCTTCCGAATATACCAAATATTGAGTTAGTTGCTATTGAGGGACTGGAAAGAATGGGGAAGTTTTTAGGAATAACAAATGAGAAAATAGGCGAGGCAAGAATTATAGTTATTGAGGCAATTATAAATGGTTTTGAGCACTCCGGAATCGAAACCCCCTATGTAAATGTTGAGTTCCTGATGACTAAAGAAAAACTTACGATTCTGGTGACGGATTATGGAAAAGGATTCAATCCTGATTTGGTGGAAACGCCCGATATTTCGAAAAAAATCACCAGTGAGAATAAACGCGGATGGGGAATCAAGTTAATGAAATCTCTCTCAGACGATTTGACAATTGAGTCAGGACCATCCGGTACAAAAATTTCTATAATAAAAAATTTAACTTAGAGGGATGAGTCATGAGTGGAGAATTTAATATCCAGACAGAAATCAGGGATAATACATTCCTGATTAAAACTGAAGGATATATTAACAATACAGCCGGGGAAAAAATCTCGCGACTGTTTTCTGAGAACCCCAATACTGAAATTAAAAATGCAATCTTTGATCTCGAGAAATCAAAAGTCATAAATTCAATAGGAATTTCTTATTTGCTTGAAGTAATAGAGCTGCTGAACGAAAGAAACGGGAAAATAATATTCCTGAATCTTGATCCCTCGATTGAAAAAACATTCAAGATTATGGGTCTATTCCAGTTTGCCCAGGTTTCTGAATCTCTTGATTCAGCGATGAAAGAACTGTCATAAATAAATATTCACTTTTGCTCTTATAATCATAAATCTGAACTATATTCACTTTGGAACAGAATCTGTTAGTTGAAAAACTTTCTTTGCAGGCTGAATCCTTCCAGGATGGATTTAAAATCCTTACGCAGTCTGATTCATTTGAAGAAATAGTTAAAAATTTCGGGCATCTTCTGCGTGCAAATTTCATTATTACAAAACTGCACTTTTTCTACAGGAAGTCTGAAGATTCAGAATGGAAAATTGTCGGGCCGAACAAGTCTATTGAATCTGACAAGGCTTTTCTTGAAAATCAAAAGCAATTCATAACTTATTTCAGTGATGAGAAATATAATGCTGCTGTAGTACTTCCATTATCCGATTCATCATTTCTCAGAATATTAATAGGGAATAAGCTTGACGGGAGCCGGCTAACGGACCTTGATAAAATTACTTTACAAATCCTCCTGCAGGTTTTCTCAAGTGCATATGAGTCATTCCTGAGTCAGAAGAAAGAAAAGAAATTAATCTTTGATCTGAATGAAAAAATTCTGCAGTTAAATAATCTGATTGATACGGGGATTGAGCTGTCGAAATTTGAAAATCAAAGTGTACTTTTTGAAATGGCACTCGCAAGAATAGTAACATTAACCAATGCTTCGGCTGCATTAATAAATATTTTTGACAACTCTGCTGAAATTCCTGAAAGACAGATCACTTTCCCTGAGGGTATTCCTGCATCAGGTATATTGAACAGCTCTTATAAAATTGAGTCTTCCTTCGAGTACGGCAAAAAGATATACCTGTTTGTGCTTGCTGAAAAAGAAACCCGCAAAGGTATAATAAATTTTAATGAACTGGATAAGATGCTGCTGGATGCCATTGCAAGACAGGTGAAGACCGCTATTGAAAATAATTTCCTGCTTAAGCAATCGTTAGAAAAGGAACGTATTGAAAAAGAACTGCTCCTTGCAGCTTCTATTCAGCAGCAGATAATACCCGATAAATTACCGCAGATTGAAGGTTATGAATTAGCGGGAAAGAATATTCCCTCACGGGAAGTGGGAGGGGATTATTATGACTGTATTAATGTCGGCCATGGAAAATATGCTTTAATAATTGCAGATGTTGCAGGTAAGGGTATTGCAGCCGCCCTTCTGGTAAATACATTGAATGCGGCACTATATTCCTACCTTGAGTTTAACCTTCCGCTGGCAGAAATGGCTGACAGACTTAATAAACTCATTTACAATTCTTCGCCGCCCGATAAATTCATTACATTCTTCATTGCCGTACTTGATTCAAAAACCGGCGAGCTTGATGTTGTAAATGCAGGGCATAATCCTATTTTGCTGTTAAGAAAAGACGGTAAACTTGATAAAATTGATGCCGGCGGAATCGGGCTGGGAATGCTTGATTTTGGTATACCTTACCAGGGAGAGAAATTAATCATAAATCCTGGAGATAAACTATTTTTATATACTGACGGAATACCGGAAGCAATGAATAAAGATGAAGTTGAATATTCTGATGAGAGAATGATTGAGTTCTTCCTGAATAATTCAGATAAACCGGCTCCTGATTTCATTGATGGAATTGTGTCCGATGTCGGTATCTACGTAAAAGGGGAGCCGCAGAGCGATGATATAACTTCAATGATATTAAAGAGGATTTTGTAATCTGCTTTAGCAATCAATTCCCGTTTAACCCAATCTAACATCAATCCATTTTAATATCTCTCTTAATGTAGCTGCTGTAGTCTTTTGCAATAGGTGTATATTGCGTATTGAATAGAGGAGATGATATCATAAAATCAGCTGTTGCCCTGTTGCAGGCTGTCGGGATATTATAAAGTACAGAAATTCTCAATAATGCTTTAACATCAACGTCATGCGGATGAGGCTCCATCGGATCCCAGAAAAAAATGATAATATCTATTTTATCCTCGGCAATTAAAGCACCGAGCTGCTGGTCGCCGCCAAGGGGACCTGATTTTAATTTTGTCATTTTCAGAGGATCTTTATTTTCATTCTTTCTCATAATTGCTTCTTCAACAAGACTGCCTGTAGTGCCGGTACAAACCAGAGTGTGATGCTGCAATTCTTTGTAATTCCACTCAACCCATTCAACAAGATCTTTCTTCCTGTTATCATGTGCTACAAGAGCTATTGTCTTGATTTCCATATTTCACTCAAGGTTATTTAATAAAATAATTCACTTAAAGATAAGCAGATCTTTATAAATCCTGAATAAAATATACCATCACTGAGATTGATTAGATTATTTTATACATTATTAGGTGCTGGTTTTGCACAGGTATTTTTGTTTTGAAAAACACTGAGGAGGGCATGTAATGAAAAACGAAAAGTACAGAAAACTGGTTGAGCAATTGCTGAACCTGGCAGATATAAAAATTAATGGCAACCGTGCATTTGATATCCGGGTTCACGACGACAGATTTTATAAAAGGGCAGTCACGGAAGTCGAGCTTGGAATGGGGGAGTCATTCATGGATGGCTGGTGGGATGCAGATAAGCTTGATGAACTAATCTATAAAGTTATCCTTGCTGATTTGCAGAACAAGATAAAACATAATTATAAAATTGCTTTGCAGCTTGCAGGCTTTTATCTGATTAATATGCAGTCAAGACGCAGGGCTTTTATTATAGGGGAGAAACACTATGACCTTGGAAATGATTTATTCAGGGTGATGCTTGATAAAAGGATGAACTATAGTTGTGCTTACTGGAGAGAGGCCTCTTCACTAAATGAAGCACAGGAGAACAAGCTCGATCTTATCTGCAGGAAATTATACTTAAAACCGGGTATGAGAATCCTTGATATCGGTTGCGGCTGGAGTGCATTCGGTAAATATGCCGTAGAAAAATATGATGCCCGGGTAGTGGGAATTACCGTATCAAAGGAACAGGTTGCACTGGGGAAAGAAATTTGCAGGGGTCTGCCTGTAGAAATCAGGCTTCAGGATTACAGGGATGTAAATGAAAAATTTGACAGAGTTGTTTCAGTTGGAATGATAGAGCACGTGGGATATCGGAATTACCGGGAATATTTCAGCCTGGCTGCAAAGAATTTACATGAAAACGGATTGTTCCTGCTTCATACTATAGGGGATGTCCGTTCAACTAAAAATACTGATGCATGGACTCACAAATATATTTTCCCTAACGGGATGCTTCCGTCCGCTGCACAACTTGGCAGAGCAATTGAGGGACTGTTCGTAATGGAGGACTGGCATAACTTCGGCGCCGATTATGATAAAACATTAATGGCCTGGTATCAGAATTTTACGAAGGGCTGGGATATGCTGAAGAATAAATACAGCGAAAGGTTTTTCAGGATGTGGAAATACTTTCTGTTATCAAGCGCAGGAGCATTTCGTGCAAGAAATAAAAATCAGCTGTGGCAGATTGTTTTATCCAGGAACGGAGTTCCGGGAGGCTACTGTTCCGTCAGATAACTGTGTGAACGGATTTGATGAAAAATGGCTATAATAGAGGAAAAGATTATAAGATAACTTATTTGATAATTAAACGAAAAAATTGTATACAATTGTGGACAGTAGACAACTCTGAGACGACTCATATATGAGAATAAAATTCATTAAAAAAGGCTGAAATCACCGTTTTAATTTCCGGATTTAATAAGGTAATAATTATGACAAGGGACGAGAAGGGGTGAAGTAAATCTGGCGATCAGGGAATCTTTTGATGGGGGATAGATAAATAAGTCTGTGCTGTGTATTCCTCAATTTTATATTTCTTCTTTTCTATTCTCTTTTCAGAAAATATAATAAATATTTAAGTCATAGTACCAGATTAGTTTTGCAGCATTGCACCTGTAAACTATTGTTTATCCCGGACTTTCCGGAAATTTATATTATTAAAATTGAATTATTAATTGGTTATATTTGCAGTCCGGTTTAGAGAGGACAGGCAAAATCCTGTAAGAATGAAGATTAAGATTTTAAAGAAATATCAAGCCAAATTAATCAGATCAATTAAAAAAATAAACGGTGATAAGGCAGGAATTTGAAGATAGAAATAAATTTATCAGAGGTAAAATTAAACAGGGTGATAACTGCGAGCTGAAGACAGGTCTCAGTTTGAGGTTTCAATATAATGCTTAATCAATTTTTAATAAAAAAGAATTTAAAATAATTTAATATATATCTGAAAACATTATAAGGATACTTACATGCTTAAGAAAATTATGCCACTTTTCTTATTTCTCTTTAACGGGTCTTATGTATTTGCCAGCGAAGCTGATCTAAAAATACCTACCCTTAACAGTAATCAACAATTTATTCTAATATTAGGATTATTTATCTGTGCACTTGGAATAGTGTTTGGGATTTATCAATATGTTAAAGTAAAGAATTTAAAGGCGCATAAGTCAATGCTCGATGTGGCACAAATTATTTTTGAAACGTGTAAAACATATCTTATACAGCAGGGTAAGCTGCTGATCGTTCTCTTTATCTTTATTGCAGTGTGTGTTTCTTTTTATTTCGGGTATCTCATTAAAGTAGAATTCAGCGGAGTATTGTTAATTTTATCGTGGACAGTAATCGGTATACTTGGCTCTTATAGTGTTGCCTGGTTCGGCATAAGAATGAATACGCTCGCAAACTCCAGGATGGCTTTTGCCTCCCTGGAAAGAAAGCCTATCAAACTCTTAAATATTCCCCTCGATGCCGGTATGAGCATTGGAGTGATGCTGGTTTGTGTTGAATTAATAATGATGCTTATCATTTTGCTTTTTATACCGAGGTTATATGCCGGTTCTTGTTTTATTGGATTTGCGATTGGTGAATCACTTGGCGCGAGTGCTTTAAGAATGGCAGGAGGAATTTTTACAAAAATTGCGGATATCGGTTCGGATTTGATGAAAATAGTTTTTAAGGTTAAAGAAGATGACCCTCGTAATCCCGGAGTAATTGCAGACTGTACGGGGGATAATGCAGGAGACAGTGTCGGACCGACTGCAGATGGCTTCGAAACTTACGGAGTAACCGGGGTTGCCTTAATTAGCTTAATTGTACTGGCCGTTTCTGATATTGCATATCAAACCGAACTGCTTACCTGGATATTTACGATGCGTGTGATGATGATTATCACTTCGATTGTTGCTTTTGCTATAAACAGAGGTGTATCACAGGTGCGATATGCAAAGAAAGATGATATAGATTTTGAACATCCCCTTACTTCACTTGTATGGATTACTTCAATAATTTCAATTATCATGACCTTTGCAGTAAGCTACCTGCTTATAAAGCATTTGCCTAATCAGCTGTGGTTAATTTTATCCGTAGTTATAAGCTGTGGAACACTAGGTGCGGCGCTGATTCCCGAACTGACAAAAGTTTTTACCAGTACGAAATCCAAACATGTTGATGAAATAGTCTCTTCCTCAAAAACGGGCGGTGCTTCACTAAATATTCTCTCAGGATTGGTTGCCGGATACTTCAGCGCTTTCTGGATGGGCCTGGCGTTCGTTTTACTTATGTTCATTGCTTACCTGACGAGTTATAGTGCGCTCGGAGATATAATGATTTATCCTTCCATCTTTGCCTTTGGTCTCGTTGCATTCGGATTCCTTGGCATGGGACCGGTTACGATTGCCGTTGATAGTTATGGACCGGTAACAGACAATGCTCAGTCCATTTACGAACTCTCCTTAATTGAAGAAATAAAAGATGTCGATAAAGACATTGAAGCAAATTTCGGATTTAAACCTGATTTTGAAAAAGCAAAATACTACCTCGAAGCCAATGACGGGGCAGGAAATACTTTCAAAGCAACTGCTAAGCCTGTATTAATTGGTACGGCTGTCGTTGGTGCCACAGCGATGATCTTCTCACTGATTCTTTTATTGAAGCAGACATTAGGGATTGATCCTGCAACTATTCTCAGTCTGCTCAATCCCTATACAAGTCTGGGCTTTATTGCCGGCGGTGCTGTTGTATTCTGGTTTTCTGGTGCTTCCAACCAGGCCGTTACCACGGGTGCTTATAAAGCCGTAGAATATATCAAGAAAAATATTCAGCTTGATGAATCTGCAAGTAAGAGTGCTTCGATTGAAAAATCTAAAGAAGTAGTCAAAATCTGTACACAGTATGCTCAAAAAGGAATGCTTAATATTTTCGTTGCCATTTTCTCATTTGCGCTTGCATTTGCATTACTATCCGCCCCTGCAGTTTCTGTGCAACCGGTATCCTTCTTTATAAGCTTCTTAATTTCAATTGCAACGTTCGGACTTTTCCAGGCTATCTTTATGGCTAATGCAGGAGGTGCATGGGATAATGCAAAAAAAGTTGTGGAAGTAACATTAAAAGAAAAGGGTACAGAATTGCATGCTGCCACGGTTGTCGGTGATACAGTCGGTGATCCGTTTAAAGATACTGCATCAGTTTCTCTTAATCCCATTATTAAATTTACAACGTTGTTCGGATTGTTAGCTATGGAGATATCTATTTCGGAAACATTCCGTTATTCAGCTCCATATGTCGGAGTATTTGTTCTTATCATAGGCTTATATTTTGCATGGCGTTCTTTCTATAAGATGAGAGCAATTGATTAACTGGTTTAGCTGATAGATCGATCATACTAACAAAATTTTTAGAAGGGAAATGTTATAACAGTAGTCTCCGGGAAAATCCGGAGATTACTCTATAAATGGGCAAGTTATTCCGGAAGCAGATGCTAATAATATCTTAAGCACCTTTTCAATTTTACTGTTATAGGGATTGATGAACTTCCTTCCCGATCCTTACCACTTCTTTGGCAAGCAGGTCAAAATCTTCGAATTTACTCCGGTGATTGGCTATTGCGATTCTTAAGCAGTATTGTCCATTCAAAGTTGTATATGAAGGCACTGCGATTCCCTGTTCGTGCAGCCGGAATAATATCTCTTTATTCAGTGAATTAAGTGTTTCAATATCCATTCCTCCGGGATTAAAGCGGAAGCATACTATGTCCAATCCGATCGGCGCAATGAGTTCCATAAAGGGATCATTCTCAACCAATTTTCCAAAGTAACGGGCCTGTTCGATATTCCGGTCAATCATTCTGCCGAACCTGTCTAAACCGTGTTCCTTAATAGACATCCATACCTTAAGTGCCTTGAAGTTTCTGGAAAGTTCTAAACCGAAATCCGAAAACCAGAGATTCGCACCGGGCAGACCGCGGGTTTCATGCGCCAGATATTCAGGGGTTAATGAAAATGTGGAACGGTGTTCATCAGCGTGCTGTATCAGGACACAACCTGCTTCAAAAGGAATATGCATCCATTTGTGCAGGTCGAGTGCAACAGAGTCGGCTTTCTCTATCCCTTCAAGATGAGGTTTCACATTTTTTGAAAGGACAGCAACAGCCCCGATTGCGCCATCGACATGGAACCATAAGTTCTCTTCACTGCATATGGCAGCTAATGCTTTTAAATCATCTATGGCACCTGTATTTATTGTACCTGCATTACCAATAATGCATACGGGCTTATAACCTGCTTCACGGTCGACAGCTATAGCTGATTTTAATGCATCCAGGTTTATAGTATAGTCAGCGTTTACAGGAATGTAGCGGAGGCAGTTTTTCCCAAGTCCGAGTAACTCTAATGCTTTCTGGTTGGAGCTGTGGACTTCGGTTGAGGCATACATCTTAAGAGGCTGCGGAGCGTTCTGCATTCCTGATTCCCTGACATTGAATCCTGCCTTAGTATTTCTTGCCACTGCCAGTCCTACAAAATTTGCCATTGAACCTCCGCTGACTAACAGGCCGCTCGATTTTTCGGAGAGACCGAGCATTTTCTTCATCCAGTTTATAACCTGCTCTTCAACAAATGGGGCGGCGTGATGACCCCCACCAAGGTTAGAATTCATAACCGCAGCGAGGAATTCTGCAAGTGCGCCAAAGATAGTACCGCTGCCCATGTACCAACCCCAGAACCTCGGATGAATGTTACCCATTGGGTAAGGAAATACTGTTTCCTGAAAATCCTTGTACACAATATTCGGATCACTGGGTTGTACCGGAGCGGGAGAATGAAATCTGGATTGTATATTTTCCGGTACCGGCTGCCATACGGGTCTCTCATTAACCGTTTCAATGTAATTTAATGCATCATCTACCATACGATGAGCCAGGTTACGCATCTCTTCCCAGTTAGCCGGGTCGAGAGTTTCATAATACTTCGATTTAGCCATTCATTATCCTTTAAATTGATATCTTATAATAAATAAAAATTTGCTTTGAAAGTAGCCTCAATGACTTGTCTGGTTTAAAAAATTGATCATTATATTAAATGTAGTAATGTAGTAATGTAGTAATGGAGAATTGAAGTGAGTTTCTCAATAATATAAATTGACTTTGATTTAAAAGAAAAGTAGATTTTATTTATTATTCCCCCTAACTGAGAAAAAAACGAGAACCGGGTAATAGACTTCATTGTCCGGTTAAGTCGTAGAATAAAGTGTCCTTTCCAATAAAATATCTATGTAAACTCGCATATAAGGCATAAATATGTTCAATATAATTCTTGAAAGCGGAAATCAAATAGTTATATCAGGCAGATTTGATGCCGCCCAGACTGATAAAGTTAAAGGTGTTCTGGATGATATAGCCGGCGATTGCACAATAAATTTTGAGAACCTTGAGTATATATCCAGTGCAGGTCTTGGCTCTTTGCTGCATTTCTATACACGATTAAAAAGCACCGGACATTCGGTACAACTGAAAAATTTAAACAAACATGTACGGGAAGTATTCAGATATTCGAAACTGGACGGTGTTTTTACAATTGTGGAGTAAAAAAAATCATTAAAAACCTACCAACTTTTTATCCTCTAAATTGTATTTATCATGAATAAAGATGATAAAGATTTAGTAAGAGAATGCCTTGAAGGAAGCAGGAGATCTTTTGAAGAAATTGTTGAAAAATATTATAAAGTAGTATATCGGCTAGCTTTCAGATTATTACATAATGATGATGATGCACAAGAAATTACTCAAACTGTATTTATTAAAGCTTATGAGAATCTTAATTCATATAACCCGAAATTTAAGTTTTTCAGCTGGTTATACAGAATTACTGTTAATGAAGCATTAAATTATTCTAAAAAACAAAGTTATACAGAAAAATTAAGTGATGAATACAGTACAACAGAAGCAAATCCTGATGAAATGTATGATAAAAGTGAGCTTGGAGATAAAATTCAATTCGCTTTAATGGAGCTTGATATGCTGTACAGAGTACCGGTGGTTCTTAAACATTTTTTAGATTACTCATATAAAGAACTCAGCGAAATGCTTGGTGTTCCTGAAAAAACAGTTAAATCAAGATTATTTACAGGAAGACAACAATTAAAAGATATTTTGATTAAAAATAAGGTTTATAAAAATGATAGATGAAAAATATATAGAACTAATGAATCTGGAGATCGATCAGGTGATTACTCCGGATGAAAAAATCAGACTTCATAGTTATTTATCAGAGAACAAGGAAGCAAGAGAATATTATGATGAATTGCTGCTTACCAGCGATTCACTGAATCAGTTGCCTGACCACGAACCTTCAGAGAATCTAAAAAAGCAGACAATAAATTCGATAGATTTCAGCAAATATTCTCCAAAAGCCAGACATAGCAGTATACGCAGCTATGGATGGGTTTTTAAATTTAGATATGCATATACATTTGCAGCTGGAATAATAGCAGGGCTGTTTATTTATTCACTTTTTACTATGGGTTCCGGCAATATTAATCAGGATGATATTTCCGGTACAATAGGAATTATCAGCAATGCTAAAACAATTGAAGAAATACCCCTGAATTTTCCCGATATGCAGGGAACCATTACAATAAAAGAACAGGGAGAAAGCTTCTGGTTTAGCATTTATTCAAACTCTTCGCAGCCGGTTGATTTTGTCATTACGTACCCTGATCAGGTAAAATTTGAGAATATTAAACCAGGAAAATCCGGAGATATTAATCTATCCAGTGGTAAAAATTATATTAAAACTACAAATTCCGGATCCCAGCAATACTCGGTTATGTTCACAAAAAGTGATATAACTCCTTCACCTTTGCATTTTAGATTATTACAATCTGGAAAAACACTGTATACATGTGAACTATCGCTGAATAGATAAAAAAATCAGTATTACTATGTGGAATCTTCACTATTGAAATAATCCGGTAAATAGTCAGGATTTTTACCAACTTTTCCTTTTTTCAAATGTATTTATACTAAACGTGGAAATTAATACAATCAATAAATAATTAATTTATGGAGGTCTGTTATGTCAGGAACCAAACAACGATTCGGTAAGAAGACAAAAGTACTGATAGGAGGATCTGTTTTTGCGGCTGTTCTTATTTTATACTTCACGGTATTCTATCCATGGCCGAATATCAGCAATGATATATCGGGAACAATCGGCGGAGTGGAGAAGGTTAAGAAATATCAAAAAGAACAGATTACATCGCATGATGTAGCTGTGGAAACCGGCGACATTCAGCAGCTTCTGCAGAATGATCAGATCCAGGTTCTTATAAACGATCCCAACTTCCGGCAGGCTGTAAATAATGAAGCATTCAGAAATGAATTTAACAGGAATCCGGTATTCAGACAGGCAATTACAAGTGAAGTGTACAGAAACACTATGTCAAACAGAAACTGGGTTGAAGCTTTGAGGAATGAAAGCTTCAGAAGTGTAGTTGAGAGCGGTGCTTTTGCTAAAATAATCTCAGACGGTTCTTTACAGATGGCTTTGAGAAATGAAGCATTAAGGACTCAATTAGGCGGTGCAAACTATCAGGTAGCTTTAAGAAATGAGGCTTTAAGACAAATATCAAGTGATGCTTCATTTACCGAAGCAATGCGTGATGTTTCATTCAGACAACTTTTTACCAGTGAAGCTATGAGACAGTTACTGGATAACCGTCAGTTCACAGATGCTTTCAGAACAGAAGCTGCAAGAAATATATACCAGGATGGTGCTTTTCAGACGGCAATGAGACAGGAAATGTTCAGAAATGCTGTTTCAAGCGATGGTTTTATGAAAGCAGTTCAAAATGATGCTTTAAGCAAATACTGGAACAATGATGCTTTCCGGACCGAGGTTTTCAGGACCGAAGCCGAAAGAAATATTGAATCACAAAGGAACATTGAATCTCAGAGAAATACTGAAGCTCAGAGAACCAATTAGTAATAATATTCACGAGTAACAATTCCCTTAAAGAGGAGAAGCTGTTTTGAAAAAAACTGCTTCTCCTTTTAGTATTTTTAAATCATATCTTAAAACCAAATTTATATGGGCAGCAATTTTAAGAAAACCAAGGGGAATACCCCTATTTATGTATTAAGTGTTCTATTCATATGCTTCTTCTGTCAATACAAACTCGTAGCTCAATTGTATGAATATGATACCCCGAATATGAGATTAATATACAACGGGGAGGCAAGTAAATATCTTGTCAAGTACGTAGGTCAGTGTTACGAAAATGCCCTAAAAATAAACAGTAAGCTTTATGATTATAATACCGAGGAAAAAACGACATTGCTTGTATATGATCTGAATGATTTTGGAAATGCAGGAACAGGCACAATACCACGTAACCATATTGTGCTTTCTATTGCTCCCCTTGACTACGAATATGAAACTGCCCCTGCGAACGAAAGATTTAATACAACATTCAACCACGAGCTCGTTCACATGGTCACTCTTGATCAGTCGACTTCGCAGGACAGGTTTTTCAGGTCAATCTTCGGGGGAAAAGTTGCAGAATCGTCTGATGATCCCGGAACAATCATTTATGCATTTCTTACAGATCCGAGAAGAAGCACACCCCGATGGTGGAAGGAGGGAATAGCTGTCTTCCTTGAAACCTGGATGGCGGGAGGTATTGGCCGTGCAATGGGAGGGTACGATGAAATGGTGTTCAGAACTATGGTTGATGAGAAAAAACCAATTTATGATTTATTGAGTCTTGAATCGGAGGGGACTCAGACAGACTTTCAGGTGGGAGCTAATTCGTATTTATATGGAACAAGATTCATGAATTATGTCGCCTTGAAATACGGTCCTGAAAAATTACTGAGATGGACTTCACGTCACGAGGGAAGTGCCGCCTATTTTGCTACTGATTTTAATGAGGTTTATAATCTGCCTTTATCAGATGCATGGGATGAGTGGATTAAATTTGAAAATGGTTTTCAGGAAAAAAATTTAGAAAAAATAAGGGGAAATCCAGTAACGGCTTACAGGCCTTTATCAACAAATCCTTTAGGAGGATTATCTAAAGCATTTTATGATTTATCCGATCATAAAATTTATTGTGCAATCGACTACCCGGGACAGGTTGCTCAAATTGTTGAAATGGATACCAGAACAGGGGCGGTAGATAGGATTCATGATGTTAAAAGCCAGGCTTTATACTATGTAACATCATTAGCCTTTGACCCCGATTCCAAAACATTATTTTATACAACCGACAATAATGAATGGAGAAGTCTTTACTCTCTTGATATCAAATCCGGCGATGCAAAACTCCTTTTGAAGGAACAGAGAATAGGGGATCTTGTTTTTAACCATACTGATAAATCCCTGTGGGGGATCAGGCATTATAATGGTCAGTCAACTATCGTGAGGATTCCTTATCCTTACACAGAATGGAACCAGATTTATTCATGGCCGTTCGGACAGGACCTGTACAATATTGATTTATCACACAACGGAAAATTCATTACAGGTGCATTGGCTGAAATAAACGGACAGCAGCTGCTGGTTAAAATGGATATTGACAGCCTGATGAACGGAAATTTCTCATTTGATACTCTATTCAATTTTGAAAATTCTATACCTGCAAATTTTTGTTTTTCTGATGATGGAAAATATTTATACGGTACATCCTATTATTCAGGGGTTTCCAATATTTACCGATATGACCTCGATAATAAGGACATTGAAATAATGAGCAATGCCGAAACAGGATTCTTCAGACCTGTTCCTGTTTCAAAAGACTCACTCCTGGCTTTTAAGTATACGGCCCAGGGATTTCAGCCTGTTATGATAGCTAATAAACCTGTTTCACGGGTAAGTGCAATAGATCTTCTGGGACAACAGGTTGTGGAAGCGCATCCGATAGTTCAGGATTGGATTGCTCCGCCGCCTTCTTCCGTTAATATTGATTCTATGATTACGGGCTGGGATGATTATACTGTCTTTAAACATTTTGGTCTGGTATCTTTTTATCCTATTGTGCTTGGTTACAAAGACTATTTTTCATATGGATTACGCTTTAATCTTGCCGATCCTATCGGATTTCAGAATGTTAATTTTATGGCGACCTATAGTCCTTATAAGCAGCTTGAGATGAATGAAAGACTGCATCTTGATTTTATTTATTCGTACCTGGACTGGAAATTTGAATCGACATTAAATCGTGCAGACTTTTATGATTTAGCGGGTCCTACCAAGGTCAGCCGGAAAGGGTATTCGTTTGAATTGGAATATCATAAAAACCTGATTTTTGATAAACCGCTCTTTATGGATTATTCTATTTATTCAGGTTATTACGGCAATCTTGAACGTCTTCCTTCCTATCAGAATATAGCAGTCTCATACGATAATTTTTTTAATCTGGGTGCAGATTTCGGTTATAAATATGAAGCTGCTTCTTTAGGTGCAGTGGATAAAGAAAAAGGGTTTAACTGGCATTTCAACCTGGATAATAATTTCGTAATAAAGACGGTATATCCGCGAATACATAATGAATTTGACCTGGGATTTGCCCTGCCTATTAATCATTCATCGGTATGGCTGAGAAGTTCCGCAGGGTATTCCCACGGGGAACGTCTGGAACCCTTTGCTAATTTTTACTTTGGCGGATTCGGAAACAATTATATTGATGACCAGAATGAAAAGAGATACAGAGAATATTACAGCTTTCCCGGGGTTGAATTAAACGAAATCGGCGGAACAAATTATGGTAAGCTGATGGCGGAATGGAACCTGCCGCCGGTACGGTTCAGTAATATCGGATTTACTTCATTTTTCTTAAATTATGGAAGAACGTCTTTATTTTCTACGGCACTCGTTACAAATGTTGATTCCAAAGATTATCGCCGGTCCTTACTCGATGTAGGCTCTCAGATCGATTTCAGTTTTATTTTACTTTATCATCTAAAAATGACTTTTTCGGTAGGATATGCGGCTGCATTTGAACAAAATATGAGACTATCAGATGAATGGATGTTTTCACTTAAAATATTATAATCAGGAATGATCAGAATTTTAATCAGTCTTCTTCCGGTATTCGTATTTCTAAGTGCACTTATTTATTCAGATAGTTTTAAGCTCATTAAAACCTCTTTAGTTATACAAACCATAATAGCTGGAATCGGTGCCGCAATTATTAGCTATTTCATCAATAGTTACCTCCTTGAGAATTTATCCATAGAACATTTCTCCTATACGATGTATATATCCCCGCTGATCGAAGAGTCGCTTAAAGCTTCATTTATAATTTATTTACTTGCCAGACAAAAAGTTGGTTTTATGGTAGATGCAGCGATATACGGCTTTGCAGTAGGTACCGGGTTTGCATTTATAGAAAACATATACTATCTCACTGCTATAGATCAGTCGAATTTAATGATTTGGTTTATCAGGGGATTCGGTACTGCAGTAATGCACGGTGGAACCACTGCAATTTTTGCTATAATAACCAAAAACATGATGGACAGGAAGAGTGAATTTAGACTAAATCAGATAATTCCCGGTTTCTTGATTGTTATATTTTATCATCTTTTACCGGGACTCATTTTTGCAATCGGTATACACTCATTCTTTAATCATTTTATGCTTGCACCTTTAATTTTAACGATCTTACAGCTTATCATACTCCCAATTATTATCGTATATGTATTTTACAGAAGTGAAACGATAATGAAGAACTGGCTGGAATCCGGTATGGACTCCGATGTTGATCTTCTTGAGCAAATAGATGAAGGGAGATTGTCAGAATCACATATCGGGCAGTATTTGACTTCATTACAGAATAACTTTTCGGCAGAAGTAATTGTAGATATGATAGCTTATATCAGGAACCATATTGAATTATCAATCCAGGCTAAAGGTGTATTGTTGTTAAAGCAGGCCGGCGTTCCCGTAACCATTGATGAAGAAACACGGGATAAGTTCAAGGAATTGAAATTTCTTGAAAAAAGCATAGGACAGACTGGAAAGCTTGCAATATCACCAATCCTTCATACCAGTACCACGGGACCTCTGGCAGTTATATATGCTTGAGAAGAGCTGAATTATAAACAGCGAATTCCATTTCTTAATAAATCTTAACCCGTAATCCCGGAAAAATTTACTGAAAGCTTTGAATGTATCTAACGGAAGGAAGAATCCGTTATGAGTTACTGATTATAGGCCGTCTGAAGGCCGTTTAAAGGTTGTTAGATATCTTTCAACTCATGACTTCAATCTGGCTGTTGAAAGGAATTCGGGCTTCCTTCGTGCTTCCGCTGTCTGCTCAAAACTGTATGCAATTTTTAACAACACAGGCTCACTCCAGGCTTTTCCAAAGAATGAAATCCCGATTGGCAGGCCGTATACAAATCCGGCAGGAACTGTTATATGAGGATATCCGGCTACTGCTGCCAATGAAGAACTCCCCCCGAGGAAATGATCACCATCTACAAGGTCCGTCATCCAGGCAGGGCTATCAGTAGGTGCTACGAGTGCATCAAGATTATATTTATCCATCACAGCATCGATCCCTTCTTTACGAGTGAGACGATGATTCTTTTCTAATGCATCAGTGTACTCTTTATCGGTTAATGCTCCCTTCGCCTCTGCCTGTAGAAATAATTCCTGCCTGAAATAAGGCATTTCTTCAGCAGCATGGGTTTTATTGAATTCAATGAGATCCGCGAGGGAATGGACAGGTGTACCTGAACCACGGCGGTCAAGATATGCTTTCATATCCGCTTTAAGTTCATAAAGAAGAACAGTCATTTCAGAATCATCAAATTTACCAATTGAGTCAATTTCGACAGGATCTATTAATACAGCGCCATTCTTTTTCAATATATCCAGTGCTTCTTCTATCACCCTATCAACGTCGGGATGGAAGCCAAAATATTTGCGTACAATTCCTATTCTTGAATCTTTTAATCCATCAGAGGCAAGGAACTTTGTATAATCCGTATAAGATTTCCGATTCTTATCTGCAGCAGCTTCATCTTCAGGATCCGTTCCGGTAATTGTACCAAGAAGAATCGCGGCATCACGAACAGTTCTCGCCATAGGACCGGCAGTATCCTGAGAGTGTGAAATAGGGATGATCCCCGACCTGCCAACCAATCCTACAGTCGGTTTAATTCCAACTATTCCGTTAACTGATGAGGGGCTGACAACGGAACCGTCGGTTTCAGTTCCGATTGCAACAGCACAAAGGTTGGCAGACACTGCAGCAGCAGAGCCGGAACTCGAACCGGATGTATTTCTGTCTAAAGCATAAGGATTTTTAGTAAGTCCGCCCCGTCCGCTCCAGCCGCTTGTCGAATGAGTTGAGCGGATATTAGCCCATTCACTTAAATTTGTTTTCCCGAGGATTAATGCCCCTGCATTACGAAGCTGTTTTACAACAAAAGAATCTTTCTGAGGTACCGACCCTGCAAGTGCAAGAGAGCCTGCTGTAGTCTGCATTTTATCTGCTGTATCAATATTGTCTTTAATCAGGACAGGAATCCCGTGCAATGGGCTGCGTGGTCCCTTTTCCTTTAACTCTTTATCAAGAGCATCAGCAATCATCAGGGCATCCGGATTTAATTCAATAACACTGTTTATGGCAGGACCATTTTTATCAATTTCGTTAATTCTGTTTATATATTGTTCTGTTATGGAACGAACAGTAAATTTTCCTGACTTAAATCCGTTTGATAATTCATCTAAGGTAATTTCATCGAGTTCAAATGGTTTGATATGGTGTATTCCTCTTAGCCTGGAATTACTACCAAAAGACAGAGATGACAATGACAGGGCGGCAAGACTTCCGAAAACACTGGTTTTTATGAACTGTCTGCGGCTTTTATGATTGGAAGGATAACCGTTGATCTCCATAACTGACTCCATTTTACAAAATTTTTTCAAACAATTAATTAAATAATATACCTAATATTCATTAATTTGCAATAAGTAATTTTTCTCTGCTTTGTGGGAGTTAGAAGCCAGGGTTGAATTGCGGATACTAATCGGGATAACATTTCGGATACTCTCATAGAACTATTCTCTCTAAAATTAATTTTCTCAGAATGGAGGAATCAAATGAAAAATGCATTACTTCCAAATACAATGTATTTGGTTTTAGCATCATTTCTTTTTCCCTATATACTCTTTGCTCAAAACGAATTTGTAACGGCTGGACTAAGCCGTGATAGTCTTCTCAAAGTCGCCAATATAATTATAGATTCAGCCAGGTGCAGGGTTTTAGTCTCCGTGGACGAAGAAGGTAAACCTCACGTCAGGGAAATGGATCCTTTTACACCGGAGGAGGGAATGGTCATCTGGTTCGGGACAAATCCAAATACCAGGAAAGTAAAACAGATTCAGAATAATCCCAATGTGGCAGTTTATTATTATGATACAAAAGCTATGAGCTACGTCTCAATAAACGGGAGAGCCCAATTAGTGAACAGCCATGAGGAAAAAGAAAAACACTGGAAGGAATACTGGAAAAGCTATTACCCGGATCGTGACAAGGATATGATTCTGATTAAGGTTATTCCCGAACGGTTAGAGCTTGTTAGCTACAAATATAAGATTTTCTGGAGTACGGATACATTTCTTCCGCAATATATTGAATTCAAATAAATATAAAGCTCTTGAAATTACTTTTGATCATTTTATTTATGTGATTTTTGCTATTTACAACATCAATTAACCGGATTACATTTGCTAAATAAATTTTAGGGAGTTAAGATGGAATCAATAAAACTAACGAAGACTTTTGCAGTAAATCCCAAAGTAATATATTCTGCCTGGCTTAACAGTAAACAACACAGCAAAATGACCGGGAGTAAAGCAAAAGTTAATCAAAAATTAAACTCTTCATTTTCTGCATGGGACGGATATATCACAGGTAAGACAACAGAACTAAAACCCCATCAGAAAATCGTTCAGCAATGGCGTACAACTGAATTTCCCGATGATGCTCCCGACTCTATTCTGGAGATCGAGCTAAAGGAAACTAAGGAGGGGACAAAATTGACTATGGTCCATAAAAATATACCTGAAGGCCAGGGCGAAAACTATAAGAAAGGCTGGGAGGATTTTTACTTTAAGCCGATGGAAGAATATTTTAAAAGTGACAAATGATGTGCAGTTTAGTCAGAAGTATTGTGATTGAATTGCATGTCAATACACGTTGGTGAGGTTAAAGTTAATTCTGAATCTGCCACTTCATAATGTAAAGTGTTTTCATTCAGGATGCTTATTACAGCATTTTCTACTTCCATATCCGGACAAGCCATTTCTGTTCTGATTATTCTTTCAAATGTAATCCTGCTATCAGTTATAGCGATAACGGAAGCTAATTGATTACATCCTGCATATCCTGAAAATTTCTTCTTTGATAAATCAAATTTGAACACAGGCATTCCCTTTGTTAACTGATTCTTATTAAATTCAATACCTGTCATTTTATACATTACCCAGGTTCCGTCAAGGGTCTGTTTGCTAATATTACTGCCTGCTGAGCAGCTGACAAGAATCATTGCAGCAGAAAGAAGAATTAAAAGATTTTTCATTTGAAACCCATAAAATTTAAATATTCAATTAAAATACAAATTGTATATTAAACAAAGGCATCTCCATTCCCGGCGGTGTTCCGCCGGAATTATCCGCCGGCTGAAATTTACTTCTGTAATACTTACCAACTGTTGATCCGATTGCATAGCTCATAAAAGCAGCAGCAACAGCATCAGAAAACCAGTGCATACCTCCGCGGTGGAGAGAAGTGACTCCGTACATCATATATGCAACAAGCGAATATCCGGCAATTTTCAACCAGGTCTTATCAGAATAGAAACTTGTCAATGAAGAAACCACTGCCATAGCCGATGAAGTATGTCCCGAAGGCCAGCCCCAGAAAATACCTCCCCTCATAAATCCAAACCTGAAAGTTTTACTCAGCTCTTTCATATCTGAATAATGCTGCCAGTCAGGATTAGGCCGGCCGGTTACAGCTTTAAGCAGCGAGTTGTAGAGAAATGCAATGAGGCTTGACTGAAGCACGGCAAAAGAAGCAGCTACTGCACGTTCATCTTTACCAAATTTCCCATAAACATAAAGAGAGCCTCCTGTGACAAACGGGATAAACATTCCTGCACGGATTATCGGCATCGCAACTTCACCGAATTCCTCGTGCTCATAAAAGAATTTATGAACGTGATAATCAGTATTAGTAGTTACAATTAATACAGTTGAAGCTACACCGGCAAGATGATAGTAAAGGTTATCTCCTTTGAAACTATTTACTATATTGTTACCAAAGTTGCCGAACAGTAAAAGATCGGGAGACTGATCGGCTGACGTTGACGAATTAGTCTGTAACAGGTTCTCATTATCAAATTTTAATCCGTTCATAGTTGGTTTGAACTGGCCAGATAACGTGACAAATCCTGACAGAGTGATGAGCACCAATGATAATATTTTCATACACAGATTGCTATTAACGGAACTAAATTAGTGATTATGCGTGGTTGGGGCAATGTAAAGGGCAGTAAACGATAGAAAATTCCTGTAATTTTTTTCTGAAAACAATATGCCGGCATCTATAAAGCCCGAAAATAAAAAAGGGAGCCCGGGGCTCCCTAAAAAGTGAAGAAATAATAAATTATTTCATCAACATCATTTTCTTTGTCTGAACAAAATTACCTGACTGAATTCTATAAGCATACACACCACTAGGTAGATTGACAGCGTTGAAATTTACCTTGTAGGAACCCGGTTCTTTTACTTCGTTAACAAGGTTAGCAACTTCTCTGCCAAGCAGATCATATACAACCAGATTAACATTTCCGCGTTGTGAAACTGAATAACTTATCTGTGTTGTGGGGTTGAATGGATTAGGATAATTTTGCTCAAGAGAATAATTATCAACTTTATTTATTACAATAACAAGCTCACTGGATGCATGAGAGGTGCCATCAAAATCAACCTGGTTCAGCCTGTAAGTATATGTTCCCGCAGCAAGACCTGCATCCGTATAAGAATAAGCCTGTGGCTGTGTAGTTGTACCTGAGCCATTTATAAATCCTATTGTCTGCCACTCGCCGGAAGTTTTTCTCTGAACTTCAAAGCCGCTGTTATTTGTTTCAGTAGCAGTTCTCCAGTTAAGAACGACAGTATTTCCGCTTATATTAAATGTAAACGAAGACATTTCCACAGGAATGAGGTCATCGGTTACAATTGTCTGATAATATGAGACGCCTGTATTTAGTAGTCCAACGTCCTGATTTTGTGTTGCAGGGGGAGGAACACTGTAAACAGGAACCCAGTCCCAGCCTATACCCGCAACCTGTTCGCCAAAAGAACAGGGAACAGGGTAAGGGGTAATGCCCTGGTTATTATAATAGTTAGAGTTAATATCCCATTGCGCATAGATTAAATAATACATACCTGCCTGGAGGTCATAGTCCATGGCTCCGGAACTATACCAGCCCTCACCGGGACCCTGGGGAGATACATCTATGGAGCTCACCAGGTTATATATTCCGTTAAACGCAGCTCCCTCGTATACAAGAAACTGCATACTTGCAGCGGAGCTGGGATTCAGATACATTCTATGCTCAACCAGTTTTCTTGCAACTGTGCAATGGAACATATTGCCTCGGCCTCTAACCCCGGAAGGTCCAAGAATGAAAGCATTTGAACCAAATACCTCTTCTATTGGAGAGTCAATATTATTGCCAATTGGATTAGGGTGGGGATTAATTACGAAAGATGCATATTTGTCATACTGTGGACCAGATGACTGGCTGTAAATAGAGGAGAAGCAGCAGATTACAAGAAGCGAAAGGAAAAACGTAAATGTCTTATTGCGCATGATACCTCCGATTGATAAATAAGTTAATTAATTATTTGAGGGCCAAATAAATTTCTATAACTATGATCGTATTATTCCATCTATAAGGGGATCAGAAAAATTCTTGTGTTCGATGATTACCATATATATATAAAAAAAATAATTAGTGCAAGAAAAAAATAAATTTTTAATCAGTTGTTATTCGAAGGAGAGAAATGGTCTCAGAGTGTTGCTTTGTATCATCCCGGTTAACATTTTTGTTAACCGGGATAAATTGAAATGAAATATCAGGTTATTTAAGAACTACCATTTTTCTGACAAGCATCGAACCCGATGATTGAAGCTTATAGAAGTAAACTCCTGAAGCAACTGAAGCAGCGTTAAATTCTACTTCATAATTACCGGCCTGTTTATCACTATTAACAAGCGTGGTAACTTCATTCCCCAGGACATCATATACTTTTAAAGTAGTCTGGGATGCTAAGGGGATTGAATATTTAATTTTGGTAGTCGGGTTAAACGGATTTGGATAATTCTGATCCAAAGAGAATGAATTGGGTAAATTACCTGTATTTCTGTCAGTTCCAACTACGATATTTTCCATCAGCCACCTGAGGCTTCTTGCCGTAACACTGTCACGGATTGCAGGCGGCATTTGTTCTAGTCCAATTCCCGAGTATACAACTCTATAGCTTGATGCATCTGCTTTCAATCCGACTATGATTGCGCCTGAAGTCCCAACCTGCAGAATGGGAGTTGCATCTGCATCATAAGGACTGATCTGATCGTGGGATCTTACGTGAACACCATTATAGAGCACGAATGATATTCCATCACCGATCGGATCCCCCGCTATTCCATTTATATAAAATCCATTAGCTGTATCTTTGACGAATACTGCGTGGAGATAATTATTATAAAAACCCTGGGCAAACTGGCTCTGGCCGTTAGGTTTAAAAACATCACTTCCAATATCCTGTCCGTTTATAAGAAGGTTGCCGCCCGAATCAAGATACGATTGTAATGCATCAACATCCTGCTGGTAAAAAACAGGTCTTGTTATACCGGCAGACCAGATGATAGAATAAAAATGTGAAAGGTCAGGGATCGAATTAATAAGTGCATTTCTGGAAACTATTCCATAACTTCCTGTATAAACTCTCTGAACAGAACTATCGATGTATGATTCATATTCGTTCTCATTTGCATTTACAACAAGCACATTCACTCCGGTAGTTGTAACATTTCTTAACTTAACAGAACCGTGGTTGGATGGAGCGATTCTAGAAGTATAGTTGAGTGTGGAGATACCGTAACCATTGGTTCCGTTCGGGTTAACATGTACCGTTACCAGTGTTGAATCTCCGGAAGCAACTTCAACCGAATCAGTTTCACCCATCGGAAAAGTTCCGTTCGCATCTGTATACTCCAGCCCCCAACCTGAGGGTCCGTCGAATGAAAGATCCAGATCGTATTTATCTGTCTGAGCTCCGATATTATGTATAACCACATTAAAATCTGCAATTGTCATATTATCGGCAATAACATCGGAACTCGTTTGATTAGCCGAAGCGAGGTAATCAACCGGTATGAGGGGGTATTGTTCCGCCTGCTGTACTTCAGCCAGGTACATAGGGGAATTCTGCTTGTAGACGAATACAACTAAATTACATTTTTCAAAATTATAAGCAGAAGGAACGGTATAAGATACATTTTTACTTATCATATCGCCGGAATTCCAGGTTGACCCCGTATTTAAATTTTCACCTGATGCTCCGTTTATCATTGAACGTACAACCCAGTCATGTACCCAGTTTGAACCACCTCCGACACAATTACCATTATTTACCTGGTTGTAAATAAGACTGTCCTCGGTTAGAACAATATTATATTTATACTGGCCTGTTAAATTCTGGAGTGCAGTCATATCGATAGTTGCTTCAAGCTGTCCGGTTGTCTGATCAAACGTTCTTTGAATATCGATTGTCACAGTCGCAGTAGCATTAGCCTGTGCAGCAACTTTTGCCGTCCAGCTTGTATAATCTCCCAATCCACTGGCTCTATTCACAGTGGCAGTAGGATAGCCCGTATATCCCATTAAACTAATTATTTCATTTCCCGGGAAAATTGAGTAGGGGTCCTGACCGGCAGGTCCGTGATAAGCCAGCGGAATAAGGTTAGGGTATGTAACCATCAGATCTTCAATTGTAACATCTCCGCATGGGCACCACTGGCACCAGGTACCTGTACAAAACTCAATTAAAGGATTTTTCTGCTGTGAATATGATTCTGATATCATCCCGATCAAAGAAATCACAAACATCAGAGAAAAAATGAAAAGTGACTTTCTTATCATAATGACCTCTCTCTGTTTAGTTAATTCTGTTAATTTAACTCCATATTTTGTACTAAATATAATTAAATAATAAATAATACTCATCACTTTTTTAAAGCTTATTATAAATAGTGATTATATCAGTTTATTTAAAAATTAAAGGGCACGATAATGCGTGCCCTATAAAATTAATAGGAGTGTATTCTCAGGTTACCATCTATTCTGCAAGTTGTTACTTTATTTTAATAACATCATTTTGCGGGTTTGTACAAAACTGCCGGCGGTGAGCGTATATAAATAGATTCCGCTCGTGAGGTTTGTTCCGCTTATTCCTGATGCTGAAAACTCAACTTTGTAACTTCCGGAAGGTTGTTCCTTGTTGACAAGTGAAGCGACTTCCTGTCCTAAAAGATTATAGACCTTTAACGTTACAAATGATTCTTTCGGAACAGTATAGCTGATTACTGTAGAAGGGTTAAAAGGATTCGGATAATTCTGCGCAAGATTAAATTCAGCAGACAGATTATTTTCAAATTGTACTGCAGTAGCGTTACTGAATGATAAATCGTCGAGATAAAACGTTGATCCGACGTTTGTCACAGAGCTATTGTTGTTCACTAAAATAACAATAAGTGCCGTATCAGGATTATCAGGAAGAACCCATGAAATATCGGTTGAAAATTCTGTATAAGATGATGCGGCTCCCAGAACTATTACGCCGCCGCCGGCTGTTTCTCCATTCTTGGTGAATCCTACGACTAGTTCAAAATAATCATCATTTACAGGAGTAAATTTATAGTATCCATGAATTGAGGCAGGCCGTGAAGTAAAGGGAAAGCCTGATCCATCTGGACCGCTGATTAAAGTGGGAGTTACGGGAGTACCTGAAAAGGAAACAACAGTACCCTGGACAGCCGATGAACCTGAATGGGCGTCGCTTGTTTGTGTTACCGGAGTATAAACGGGAGTAGCATTATCTGTCAGCCAGTTATCGGGTTCGCCGTTTGTCCAGTTTTCAAAACCATTATTTGGAATTTGAGCTAAAATGGTTGCTCATGAAAAAAATAGAAATGATAGATACAGCGCTAACAATGTTCTCATAGCATTATTTCCTTTTTTAGTTATTGGTTAAAACTCTGTTGGAAAATCATAATTAAATTGATATGAGTCAATATGGAAATAAAAGAAAAAGTCCATTTAAGTGTTGCAGTAAACTTTTAACAATTCTCATTAAAAGTTAATTTAAATAATTAAGTAACTGCATTGTACTGGACTCCCGGTGGCAGGTTCTATTATCGGAAATTTAAAAGTATTATATAAAATAACCCTAAATCAGGGATTAAGGCTAAACATTCACGGATTTCATAGTTTTTTCTGGATATCGCAGTCCGCTCGCAGCATTCATCGGAAAGATTTCTTCAATCCGGTTAAGTGTTTCTTTAGTCAGTTCAATTTCAGCTGCTTTACTATTTTCCCGGATATGTTTAATCCTGGTTGTACCCGGAATTGGTACTATATCCTCCCCCCGGCTTAATACCCAGGCAAGAGCTAATTGTGCAAGTTTGACTCCCTGATTCTTGGCAATCTCCTTAACTTTTTCGACTAACTGAAGATTCTTCTGCAAGTTTTCTCCCTGGAAACGCGGAGAATACTTTCTGAAATCCGTTTCATCAAAATCATCGGGGCTATGAAATCTGCCGGTGAGAAATCCTCTCCCGAGAGGGCTGTATGCGACAAAACCGATCCCGAGTTCCCTTACTGTTGACAGGATTTGAACTTCAGGATCGCGCGTCCATAGTGAGTATTCAGTCTGAAGCGCTGTAATCTTATGGACTTTATCTGCACGCCGGATAGTATCGGCCGAAGCCTCGGACAAACCGAGAAATCGTACTTTACCTTCCTTAACCAGATCAGCCATTGCACCTATTGTGTCTTCAATAGGGGTGTCCTTATCAACCCTGTGCTGGTAATAAAGATCAATATGATCTACACTTAGTCTTTTTAAGGAAGCATCGCATGCAGATTTAATATATTCCGGTTTACCGTTTATAGTACGCGACTGCGGATCTTCCCCGCGTACAATTCCGAATTTGGTTGCAAGAATTACTTCTTTTCTGATTCCTTTTAATGCCTTGCCGACAAGTACTTCATTTTTATACGGACCATACATATCTGCAGTATCAAAGAAATTGATGCCCGAATCATAAGCTTTACGAATTGTTTTTATTGATTCAGATTCATCAGCGTGACCATAAAATTCCGACATTCCCATACAGCCTAGTCCTATAGCAGAAACCTCCGGTCCTTCTTTTCCCAATCTTCTTTTCTTCATAATTCAACTTCGTTTAAAGAAATATTTAAACTCATCCGTAATATTTTAGTCAAACTTAGCTTTTGTGTTAACTCCCTACACCGGCCAGCTCATCCTTCAGCATATTAATTATTTTAAGCTTAAGTTTTACAGGTGCTGTAAAAGTTTCAAGTGCTTGAATTATTTCGTATTTATCTTCAAAAAGACCTCTGATATCCAACCCTTTAAGAACATGATGGACACCTTCTTTCAAATGTATAGAATCTCCATTTGAGATGTAGGCTTTCAGGAGAGGATAAACTGAAGAATGACCGATTTCAATCAAACCTTCTGCTGCGAGCCACCTGACATCGAACTCTTCATCTTCCAGTGCATTAATTAGAATTGGGATTGAGGCTGTCGTTCCGATTTCACTTATAGCTTTAATCGCTTCCCATCTTGCCAGATGTTTTTGAGAATCGTGAAGTTCCGCCAGGGAATCCAGTGCGGGATTTCCCATTTTAACGAGGGCATACCTGGCTTTCTGTCTTTTGATGCCGTCGGGGTCAGATAAATCTTTAATTAATTCTACTATTGTTTCTGACATTACTGTTCCATTTATTCAGATTATTCTATATAATCTAATTACACCTTTGAGTGATATAAATTGGTGACATAAATCATTCCCCGGTATTATTAGACGATACACTTAGATATTCAAGATATGGATTAAATGTTTTTGTTTATAAAGTGGAAATTAGAAAGTCGGCGAAATTATTTACATCATTTCCCTATAAACTTTATAAAGCGATTAAATGAGTTGCCGATCTGACCGAGATTAAGACGCATTCATAACGCATTCAAGACGCATTCAAAACGCAATCAGATCGGGAGAAGTAAAAAAGAGGAACAGAAGACCTAAGCTTTCTGAATATCAGCAGCTTGAAAAAAGGAATTGTTTTTGCAACCATTAATACAATTTTTCCCATATAATTTATCAACCATTCATCATTTTAGTGTAGAATAAAAATTATAAGTTTACTAAGTTATAGCCCGTATATAAGGGGAATATTTAATTTAGATAATATGATAGCTGATAACTACGTATACTCAAATGTCAAATCAAATTATTCACTCACAATTCTCTAATTTATTATGAAAAGATTTATCAATATTTCATTGATTCTTTCTGTACTGTTATCCGTTGTAATCTTTGCACAGGATGAGGATAAGAAAGATTCAACTCTTGCAGAAGTTGTTTCAGGTTTAAAATGGAGAAGCATTGGTCCTGCATTCACTTCCGGAAGAATAGCTGATTTTGCAGTTAACCCTCAGAATCATGCCGAATATTATGTCGCAGTTGCTAGCGGGCACATCTGGAAAACTATAAATGATGGTATAACATTCGAACCTGTCTTCGATAATTACGGTGCTTATTCAATCGGCTGCCTTGCAATAGACCCGAATAATCCTTATGTGGTCTGGGCAGGTACGGGGGAAAATAACCACCAGAGAGCACTCGGCTACGGTGACGGAATATATAAAACTACTGACGGCGGAAAGTCGTGGAAAAATATGGGTTTAAAAGATTCACGCCAGATCGGTGAAATTGCAATTGACCCGAGAAACACGAACATAGTTTTTGTCGCTGCAGAGGGTTCTGTATGGGGACCCGGCGGTGACAGAGGTTTATATAAAACAGAAGATGCCGGGAAAACCTGGAAGAAGGTGCTTGAGATTAGTGAGAACACCGGAGTTAATAATATCATTTATGATCCGCGAAATCCTGATATTATGTATGCAACCTCAGAGCAGAGAAGAAGACATATTTTTACAAAGATTGGAGGCGGACCGGAGTCTGCAGTATATAAATCGACCGATGCCGGAGCAACGTGGGAAAAGATAATGAAAGGCTTGCCTAATGTCGATCTTGGTGGAATGGATATAGCATATGCACCTTCCAACCCTGATATTCTATATTTAATTGTTGAAGCCGCGGAAGGGAAGAGCGGTTTTTTCAGATCCACAAACCGGGGGGCAAGCTGGGATAAAATGAGCGACTATGCCTCTTCGGGACAATACTTTAACGAGATTTATGTTGATCCGAAAAATGCAGATAAAGTTTTCTCCGCTGAAACATTCTCAGTGGTGACTCTTGACGGAGGAAAGACATGGACTAATGTTGGTAATAAAGACAGACACGTCGATGATCATGCTATGTGGATAGACCCGGAATATACAGATCACTTTTTAATTGGAGGAGACGGCGGAGTATATGAAACTTATGATGACGGAAAGACATTCGACTTTAAAGAGAATCTGCCGATCACCCAATTCTACCGGGTTGCGGTGGATAATGCAGAACCATTTTATAATATATATGGTGGAACTCAGGATAATAACAGTATGGGCGGTCCTTCCGCTACACTAAGCGAGGACGGAATCGTAAACAGCAGTTGGTTTATAACTAACGGCGGAGATGGTTTCTGGAGTGCAACTGATCCTGAAGATCCGAATATTGTTTATGCGGAAGCACAGTACGGAAATATGGTCCGTTATGATAAAGCAAGCGGGGAAGCAATTGATATTCGCCCTGAACCAATGGAAGACGAATTGACATATAAATGGAACTGGGATACGCCTTTATTTGTAAGTTCACACAATCATACAAGACTTTACTGTGCCGCCAATAAAGTTTTCAAAAGTGATGACAGGGGAGACACATGGCAGGAAATTAGTCCTGATCTTACGGCCCAACTCGACAGGAACCAGTGGCCAGTTATGGGCAAATACTGGAGTGTCGATGCAGTAGCAAAAGATCAGTCAACTTCACTTTTCGGGACGATTGTCTCTTTAACAGAATCACCTGTCACAGAAAATCTTCTGTATGCAGGAACCGATGACGGTTTAATCCAGGTTTCGGAAGATGTAAAGACCTGGCGAAAAATTGACGAATTTCCCGGGGTTCCTCAGTACACATACGTAAGCGATATCTGTCCTTCAAAGTTCGATGAGAATGTAGTATTTGCTTCGTTTAATAATCTGCAGAGGGATGATTTCAAACCATATTTGTTGAAGAGCAGTGATAAAGGTAAATCGTGGACGTCTATTGCAGGCAATTTACCTGAGAACGGCAGCGTTCATTCAATTCAACAGGATTATGTTAATCCCGATCTGCTTTTTGCAGGAACAGAATTCGGATTCTTTTTCACAACCGATGGCGGCAAGGTATGGATACAATTAAAATCAGGAATACCCACTATTGCGATAAGAGATATTGCTATCCAGAAAAGAGAGAATGATTTAGTAGTAGCAACATTCGGCAGAGGGTTTTATATACTTGATAATTTCACACCTCTTCGTGAAATAAATAAAACTATGCTCGATAAAGACTCATATATCTTTCCTGTTAAGGATGCTTTGATGTTTCACAAAACAGGCGGTAGATACGGCCAGGGTGCAACATATTTTAAGGCTCCTAATCCGGATTTCGGAGCAGTCTTTACTTACTATATTAAAGAAGTTCCCAAAACACTTAAGGACACACGGAAAGAAAAAGAAAAAGAATTATTTAAAGACGGCAAACCAATCCCTCAGCCAAACGATGCGCAGCTTCGTGCAGAGCAGGAGGAAATTGCCCCATACCTTTTATTTGCGATAAAGGATGATGCTGGAAATATTATCAGGAAACTGACAAAATCTGCTGCAAAAGGTATTAACAGGATCAACTGGGATTTACGTTATGAGAGCACTTCTCCTGTTGAACTAAAGGATAAATTCAACCCTACTGCAGAAGATCACGGGAGCACACCTGCTCTTCCGGGTAAGTATACTGTTTCAATGGCAATGATAACCAGGGATGGAGAGAAACAGCTGTACGGACCTGTTGATTTCAATGTAGCTGCACTGAACAATTCAACATTACCGATTGCTGACCGCAGTGAGCTGGTTAATTTCCAGAAAAAAGCTAACCAGCTTGCAAGGACTATCAGCGGAACCGAACGCTTCCTTGATGACATGATGAAAAAGGTAACAGACATTAAACAGGCGCTTATAAATACTCCGGAAGCACCCAATGATTTAATGGTAAGAGCTGATAATCTCTGGAGCACACTGAAAGATATTTCATTGAAGTTCAACCGCGAATCAAATTTCCCCAGTACAGAGGAAAACCCTCCTTCTCCGGTCACATTCAATGAAAGGTTAGCAGTGCTTTCATACACGCATTACCGTTCTTCTTCAAACATTACGCAGAACGAAAAGAATGCATATAAAATACTGATGGATAAATTCCCGCCCGTGCTTGAGCAGTTGAAGAATTTATACAACTATGATCTGAAGACATTGGAAGACGATTTGGAAAAATATAACGCCCCGTGGACACCGGGAAGGATCCCGACTTTAGAAGTGCGGTAAAATTATTAAACAAAATTCGAGAGTACCATATCCAATACATCTTGCTGATCCCGAAGGTTTGCAGAACCCCGGTTAAAAACAGCCGGGGTTTTTTTACAGGGAGATTATTTCAGAAGGATCATCTTCTTTGTTTTAATCAAAGCGCCAGTCTTCAACTGGTAAAAATAGATTCCACTTGATAATTTCGACGCATCAAAAGTAACTTCATATTCTCCTGCTGCTTTTTCTTCATTGACGAGAGTGGCGACTTCATTACCAAGGACATCGTAAACTTTTAATTGTAAGAACTTCATAAATGAAGTTCCTACGGAAGGAACAGTATATTTTATTGTTGTAACAGGATTAAACGGGTTGGGGTAGTTTTGATATAAAATAAAACTTTCGGGAATTGACTCATTTAATGATTCGGATTTGATATTTACTACCTGAACCTGCTCTAAACTTACTAAGCCTGAGTACGTAGTATCAGCTGCAAATGTATTTTCTTTTAATTTGGTTATACTATTCAGATAAGAATTACCTAATCCGGCAATATTGGCTATTACAACTTCCGCTGACTCTCCCAGCGCTAATCTAAAAGGGCCGGTAACTGTAAACAATAGCCGGTTGCCGGGACCATCTAGTAACCCATCAATTTTGCCTATTCCGGTTACCGGATCTCCGTCCAGGAGAAATACCCCGTCATCCGTATAATCTGTAACAGATTCGGGGAATACCCAGGAGACTGGGTAATGAGGGTATGGTAAAAACCCTCTCATGTAATTATAAAATTCTAAAGTCCCATCATAGCTCTGCCAGGTAGGAGGACTCCAGGTTTCGCCTGATCCATGGAAAATAAAACGAGTCATTGGTTTAGTATTTACATATTTATAACCAATCCGCCATTTAAAGTTAATTATTGCACTGTCATTCGGATTTCCCGTAAAAGCAGAAACACCTTGTAAAAAAGAATAACCTATTGCCGGAGGCACTAAACCAATGCTGTTATAAGCCGGGTCAATGGCTTCCGCATTATATGCATATCCCAGATTCAGGATGGTATCACACCCCGCATAATCATCGTTAGATGTACCAACATCAGGGTCACTCCACTGGCATATGTACATGCTGTCAATGTAAGAACCTGGCGGCACTCCCTGGGCTCCGGTATATTTAATATCGACTTTTTTAAAAATTACATTCCCCAATGTACCTGAAACTGCGTATGCCCAATAAGTTTCAGTTACTTCGAGTCCTATTGGCTGAGACGAATATAATGAATCACTTATTCCATCATTATATTTTATAAATAACGTTTGATCGGCTCCTGTGACTCCCGGGACATCAACATCAGGGTTATAAATGCCGTTCTCATCAACATCCTTAAATGGGGCCCCTTCAGCCGCAGGCCATTCACTCCAGTCCGTTTGATACTGCGCTCTTATTTCATCAATCTGCTGTTGAGTTACTTGTCCTATAGGTATATTAAAAAAATTTGAGGCATCTAAAGTCAGGTCAGCAGTTTGAAAATCAGTTCTTACTCTGAACAATCTTGTTATAGGTCTGCAGCCGGTTCCATATGCGTTTCCATTAACCCTCACAACTTGTGAACCGCCGTCATTAACCAATCCTCCCCATACAATTCCCTCATTGAAAACAAGGCCAACAAAAAATCCGTTAGGGTAAACACCGTTCCAGCTGTCATCTACCAGCCAATCGTGAAAACCCGTCATTGCAACCCAACCAGTAATATTGTTAATATCCATTAAACTCTGTGTAGGGTCAGATAGAACTTTATCGGATTCAACTTTAGTGTGATGTCTTTTCTCAATAATTTTATTTTGCGCGTACAAATTGTGGAAAGGAAATTCAAATATTAAAAATAAAGGGAACAGGATTAGAAAATAAAAATTTTTCATACCATTCTACCTCCTTTGAATAAAGTTATAGGAAAGCATCTGACGGTTTGATTCCGAGTGGTAAACAGGATTCCTTTTCATATATTTACCCTGACATTTAATTGACTTAATTTAGATTAATATTTTTTATAAATCAATAATGCTTTAAGATGGACTTTGTCCCTTCCTATTTACGTACTTATGATTCAGGTGAATTTGAGAAAAAATTACCTGCAGCAGCCAAAATACTTCAGTCATGTACGAGCTGTCCCAGAAACTGTAATGTAGACAGAACCAGCGGAGAATATGGTATCTGCCAGAGCGGGGATCTTCCCATAGTTTCTTCCTACACTCCTCATTTTGGAGAAGAGCCTGTATTGAGCGGTACAAACGGAGCTGGAAATATATTCTTTGGAAACTGTAACCTGCGGTGTGTATTCTGCCAGAATTATGTAATCAGCCAGAATTATAAAGCTGAGAGAAAAAATGAAGTTTCTCATGAAAGACTGGCAGAGATTATGATTGAGCTTCAGAACAGAAGCTGTCATAATATAGGACTCGTCTCACCTACTCATTTTACTGCCCCGATTCTGAAATCAATTTATCTTGCCGTTGGAAAAGGATTAAGGCTTCCAATTATCTACAATACAAACGGATATGACAGTGTGGAGATGCTGAAACTATATGATGGAGTGATTGATATTTACCTGCCTGATTTTAAATATGGTGAGAATTCTGTCGGCAAAACATATTCGAAAGTGAGCGATTATTTCGATGCGGTAAAACCTGCAATAAAAGAAATGTACAGGCAGGTTGGCAGCGAACTAATTTATAAAGATGGTGTGGTAGTCAGGGGTTTAATTATAAGGCACCTTGTAATGCCCAACAGTCTCGCTGAAACAGAAAATGTATTCAGGTTTATTGCCAAAGAACTGGATAAACAGGTACATATTTCATTAATGGCCCAGTATTACCCGGCAAACAAAGCAGAAAAATATCCTTTAATAAGCCGTAATATTTCTTATTCGGAATACGTACGAGCGATAGAACTACTGGACAAATTCGGACTTGAGAACGGATGGGTTCAGGAAATGGATAGTAAAGAATCATACAAACCCTTCTTTGAAGAGACACGGGAAGATCCATTTAAAAATTATATTGCTGTAAAGAATCAACCTTAAATATTACCAGTCTTAATATTAATTATTCCATTCATATAAATTCAATGGACAGGTTCCGTCTTTACATTGTAGCTTACTCCCGGCAAGTATATAAAAACCTTAAATTCGGAGGCTGATATGAAAACGTTAGTATCAATACTTTTACTCTCCTCCTTAATGATAGCCCCACTCTCGGCTGCAGGGGCTGATTTAACCACCTCTCCTAACAAAGGTGCTATTATCGAAAACCTGATGTCTGGTATTCAATCCGATAACCAAGGATTGAGAGTTAGTTCAGCTGTAGTTATGACGGAGGTTATTGAAAATGCACTTATAAAACCTGATGATTTTTCAGCAACTCTTATCCCTCTTCTCAATATGCTTGATTATGGAACCACAGATGAAGAAAGAATTGCGGCTGCTGTTGCACTCTATAACATTGACAGCGGGATAGGAATTTATCGTCTGAGAGGTTCAGCTAAATTCGATAGTAGTGAAAAAGTCAGGACTGTTAGTAAAAACCTTTATCATTCTTATCATACTTTAAATCATTCCACATATTTCCTGGATTTTTAAAATGATAAATTCAAATTGCAGGCAGTTGCAAAAAAACTGCCTGCAGAATTTTTAAAAAATCCTGCAGGCCGAAATAAAAGGTCGATAAGCTGAAGATGTTATAACTTAATAAACTCAACCCTGCGGTTATTCGCTTTTCCTTCAGGAGTGTTGTTATCCGCTGAGGGTTCTGATTCGCCCTTTCCGTCTGTTTCCATTCTTGCAGCATCAATGCCGAATTCTGATGACAACGAATTTTTTACTGAAGCAGCCCTTCTTTTGGAAAGGTCCAGGTTGGATTCATCTGATCCGTCGCTGTCGGTGTGTCCGATTATCCTGACTTTCACATCTGCATTTTCTGAAAGAACGTTTGCGATCTCTTTTAGTGTCCCGTATGATTCAGGTTTAATTTTATCTGAATTGACATCAAAGAGGATTCCTCTAGTAACCAATTTACCTTCTGTTATGAGTTTACTTCTCATATCCGGTGCACCTACAGCGATCCTGATATTTGAAACTAATGCAGCTCCATCTTCAAATCTTATGCGGTCCATTTTTACACTTTGTACAGGAAAGGCTTTTGGTAAGTCGAACATTTTGGTCTCGTTCTGGTAAATACGTACTCTGGATTTCTGTACCCATACTGAAATCTGATATTTTTGATTCTCTTTTTGATATAATGCTTTATTTTCTTTAATACCATTTAACCCTAATCCCTCACCTTCGCTGCCATTTATGTAAGACCTATAACCCGGTCTTCCAAAATACTCAACAAAAAAT
Source organism: uncultured Ignavibacteria bacterium (assembly GCA_963743325.1). GTDB lineage: Bacteria > Bacteroidota > Ignavibacteria > Ignavibacteriales > Ignavibacteriaceae > DATFVA01. The sequence continues at coordinate 142,000 of CAVUOZ010000011.1, read as the reverse complement.
GATATTGCGGCTTTTCCGGGAACGGAACCATAATCAAAAGACTTAGCGTTTATGCTCTGCATTAGTCTGAAACTATAGCCTGCCATACCGCCCTCTTCGCCTTTAATCGGGACAACATCAAATTCGATTGTATAATTTTCAGGCAGATCTAAAAGGTTATCTGTCCAGATTGCATCCCTAGTTGAAAACTGCAGCCAGTTTCCCGGGAATAGATTGGTATTAACCACTTCACCGAGCCATTTGTATTCCACACGGCAGGGAAATCGCCAATGTTGTCCTGGGAGAAGTCATCAAAGAAAAGCACCTGTTCACCCGGAACAAAATCAAATTTTGAGAATGATTTAAGTTCATTTACTTCGGCCGTTGAAGTTGTGTTCGCTTCTTCGTTTTGGATTTTTGCTGAGTCTGTGGCAGCGGCATCTTTATTCTTCCTGATCAGCCGTATTATCTAAGGTTTTATCGATGGCTTCATCAACCTTCTTTTCGGTTTTTTCTTCGGTTTTATCTTTAACTTTTTTCAGGATGTCGAATTGCGGAAAGACCTCTGTTGACAGAAAAAGAAGAGTAAGAACCAGGATTAGATTTTTCATTTTAATTCCCCGAATATTGAATAATAAATGTTTGTAAAAATTAAATTGAATTTTTATCATAATCAAAGGTCAGTTGCCATGGAAAAATTCAGATAGTAGTATTTTTCGCACTTTTTTCTTGCCTATGCCTGAAGTATTGACTAAGTTTTTGCTATGATTAATAAACAGCTTTTGGGGAAGTAAAATGAGTAATGATAAAAAAGTAAAAGTACATTCAGAAACGTGCGGCATCATCTGGCTGATAGGCTGGCTGTTTTCAATAGGATTCCTTGACCTGTCATTCTGGAATGCGGTTATCGGGATAATTTTATGGCCTTACTACATCGGTCATTACTTTTATCAGCTTCATCAGGCTATATAATAATTCAGTTCAATTAAATGCTTTTTTTAACGGGTGAGCTTCGGTACTAAAGATTATTTTATCGAAATCCGTTATGCTTTCATCCGAGAAAAGCAGGTATAAATATTTTAGGGTTTCTGCAAGGAAGAAACTCGGCATCTTGTCAGATTTCTGCTTTGTCACCACGCTTTGTAGTGAAGCATAGCCTTCATCCAGTCTGCAATAATCAATAATGCTCTTCAGATAAACTTCGCCCATTTCCAGATATTTATAATCCCCGGAAAATCGGTATAGGTAATAAGCAGATTCTATACTCTCGGGTCTTAAAACATAATCAGGATAAGTTATTTCCATAGTTTTATAATTAAATTCTTCAGGCTCGATGTCATAATACTTCCACATATAAAAACACGATTCCTGCAAATATTCAGCTTGTTTCAAATTACCTTCGAGTGAGAGAAGTGCAGGCAGGAATGCATCAAGGGCACCAAAAGTTGTTTCTTTTCTTTGACCTGTATTCATATCAACTTTGCCGTACCATAATCTTGAGTCGACAGTATCCGGTAAAAAGATGTTCACCGCGGTTAAGCATGAATCATACATGACCTTAAAGTCTTTATCCTTAAAAAGCAGCCAGCTCTTCAGTAGGTATTCATAATACGAATCAATCATTCCGCCAATATGACTTTCAGTATTCTCCCATTTGCCCGTGTTTACATTAATGGTAGTTCCAACCAGTCCTATTTCTGATCTTCGGTTATAAACCTGAACTATGGCATTCTTTGCTTTATTGTAATATACATCATTCCCGGTCAGCCTGCTTAGTGTTCCGAATTCCAGCATCAGAGTTCCGATTTCCGCAGGATTATTTATTTCATTTTTAGTCTCACCTGTTTTAAGATTAACATAAACAAAAGGCATGCCGGTTTTTGAATTAAACACCGGAAGTAATCGTTTACCCAGGTCTTCAGCCAGCGCTAAAAATCGCATATCTCCATCAAATTCATAGGCAGAAAGCAATCCCCCAAGCAGTCTGATTGTGATTTCAAAATTCTGAACGAAAACATCCTTTTCAAAGTCGAGGTTATTAAGTATGAGATCTTTTGTCTCTTTGGCTTCGTCCTTCAATCCCATAAGGAGCATCGTATCGAACGCATCGACAGGAGTCATGCAAAATGAAATCCCATACCAATCGAATCCGGTTTTACTAAGCGGTTTTAACTCATCGTGTCCCCATGCATATTTTTTATATGCCTTCCAGGCATGAAGGAACTCCTCTTTGACGATTTCAGCAGATCTTCCTTTTTCAATATTTTGCTCTTTATCCTGTGGTAGAAGCCCGGGGACAATGAAAAAGCAACCAATCAGGATCGGGATTAGAAAAGATAATTTTTGCATAATTAACCGCGTTTATTTTATAAAAATAAGATTTTATCACCGAACGGGAAATAAATAAAAATAAATTTGAAACAAATATTAGAAGTATTTAATTTCTTATCCTGATATAAGAAAGGAAATTCATTGAGAGAAAAAAAAAGATGTAAATGGAGCTTAGGTGATCCGCTGTATCTAGAATATCACGATAAAGAATGGGGTACCCCTTTACATGATGACAGAAAATTATTTGAGCTGCTGATTCTGGAAGGATTCCAGGCAGGTCTGAGCTGGATAACCATCCTCAAGAAGAGGGAAAACTTCCGGAAAGCATTTGATAATTTTGAAGCTGCTAAGATTGCAGCTTATAACAAACGGAAAGTTAATTCTTTATTAAAGGATAGTGGAATTATCAGGAATAAGCTTAAAATAGAAGCTGCCATTATAAATGCAAAGGTTTTTCTTGATGTGCAGAAAGAATCCGGAAGTTTTGACAAATACATCTGGCAGTTTGTAAACTATAAACCTGTTAAGAATCATTTTAAAACCATGGGGGAAATCCCGGCCAGAATACCAATTTCAGATGCAATGAGCAAAGAATTGAAAAAAAGAGGCTTTAAATTCACCGGTTCCACCATCTGTTATGCCTTTATGCAGGCGGCCGGAATGGTGAATGATCACATAATAGACTGCTGGAAATATTAATTTTGATATGAAACAAAATTCTGCTTATCTTCATTCATACCCATAAATAATTACTCTTTAGAAAATAATCCGCCTTGTTTCTACCGATATTTTCTGTGACAGTACATTGTCCTTAAATGTTAGAAATATAAAGGAAATAGTGTTGGAGCAGGTAAAAAATGTTGATCAGCTGATAGAAGAAAACATCCGTCTTCGTGCCGCAGTGGAAGAACTATCAATCCTGAATGATATAGCCACCGCTATCAGTTCAACGCAATCGCTTGAAAAGATTGTGGACCTGATAGTTCACAAATGCGTAAAACACCTGAGAGTAGAGCAGGGAGCGGTAATGCTTCTTAATGAAAAGGATATGAATAAACCTTTTCATACTATGATCCGTAAGCAGGACTCAATAATAAGCTCAATACCGTACCGGCTTGATACACAACTTACCGGCTGGATGCTCAAAAATAAATCACCCTTGCTGGTGAATGATTTGAAGACTGATAACAGATTTAAATTGTCACCGGATGAAAAGATTTCCATCAGATCTTTGCTGGGTGTTCCTTTAATGCTTAAAGGAAGAATGACAGGAATAATTAATGTATTTAACAAGCACGATAATTCCGGGTTTACGCAGAATGATCAGAGACTGCTCTCCATAATTGCCGCTCAGTCGGCCCAGATAATTGAAAATGCAAGACTGTACCTTGAGGAGCAGGCTTTCCAGCACATGCAGGAAGAAATGAGGGTCGCCAGAAACATCCAGGAAAATCTCCTTCCAATGGAGGTACCTGTATGTGAGGCATATCAGTTTGCAGGAAAAAGCATACCTGCAAAAGAAGTTGGCGGCGATTACTATGATTTTATTTCGATGAAGGACGGAAGAATTGCGTTCTGTCTGGGTGATATTTCGGGTAAAGGAATCCCCGCTTCACTGCTTATGGCAAATCTCCAGGCTTCTTTAAGAGGACAGGCATTTATGGGCAGTGAATGCAAAAACTCTGTATCGTTTGCGAATAACATTCTGTACCACAATACAGATTCCACCAGGTATGCTACTTTGTTTTATTCCATTCTGAATAAAGATGAGCATAAACTTGTCTTTTGTAATGCCGGCCATAATAGTCCGTATCTTTTTTCCCCGGATAAAGAACCTATCAGATTAAGCAAAGGCGGAATAATTATAGGGATGGTTCCTGATTACAGTTATGAGGAAGATTCAGTCGAATTCAAAAGAGAAAATGTGTTTGTCCTTTACTCTGACGGCGTAACTGAAGCGATGAACTTTGCAGAAGAAGAATTTGGTGAAGAAAGACTTGAAAGATCAATAAGAGAAAATACGCATCTCACCGCTGAAGAAATGATTAAGGAAATTTTTAAAGATGTTGAAACCTTTACCAGTGGTGCTCCTCAGTCAGATGATATAACCATGGTTATTGTTAAGCGTATAAAATAGTTTTTAACCTGTTACAGCGAGGGTTAAATGAATATCAGAGAGCAGCACGGAACGGTAATCCTGGAATTAAAAGGAAAACTGGTTGGAGGTTCTTTAAATGGACGGATGAACCAGACGCTTAATAATCTTCTGGATCAGGGAAAAAAGAATATTGTGGTTGATCTGAGCAGTGTTACACACATAAACAGTTCCGGTATGGGAATACTGATAAGCGGATACTCAAAAGTTAAAGATAAAGGAGGCACACTCAAACTTGCAAATTTAACAAGCAAGATGAAAGGTCTGTTATCTATCACCAAGCTGAACCGGATATTTGAAACTTATAATTCCGTTGACGAGGCAGTACAAAGTTTTATATAAGCAGGATATTTTAGTACTGGAAGGAGAATATGAAGTATGTTCATGAGATTAGTTCAATTAAATGTGGAGGCACAGCATAAATCTGAATTCAACTCTGTCTATCAAAAAGAAGTAATTGACAGGCTGCACAAAACATCCGGATGCAGATTTGTGGGATTAATTGAAAGCGGAACTGAAGAAAGTGAATTTATTTCTCTAACTCTATGGGACACTCAGGAACAGGCTGAAGACTATGAAAATAGCGGAGTATACTCAGAATTACTTGGAAAGGTAAAACCGTATCTTCAAGGTTCATCAGAATGGAAAATACAACTTTCGGAAAATCTTGAGCTGGAATATAAACCCGTAGCCGAAGAACCAGTCATTAAAAAATATTCAGTACAGGCACAGGCAGACAAAATAGCTGGAAATAACATTGATTCACGTCTGTATGTAAGAATCGTATCTCTATCTATTCAGGACGGGAAAGAAGATGAGTTTAAAAAAATCTATACGGCTGAAATTATTCCTGCATTGTTATCGACACAGGGATGTAAATATGCATATTTAACGCAGAGTATTCAGGACCTCAGCGGGTTCATTTCGGTGACAATCTGGGATAGCAAAGAGGATGCTGAAAATTATGAAAGCTCGGGCAAATTCAAAGAACTTGTAGACAAAGCTTCTTATACGTTTTCCCAGTTTTACAGATGGAAAATGGCTCTTGAAAGAGACTACGATGCAAATATTAAGACTTCGGAGGATATGAAAGTAGAAAGCTACAATTTAGTCACAGGAAAAAACTTTTATTAATAATTATCAGAACTCTCATGCAAACAGGATTCGAACTTAAAAATTTAGCGGATACAAGCGATAAATTGTTGAAAATCTACAAACACACTCTTGAATGCGGAGATCAGGTCTATCTTAAGACATTGAATTCAGTGTATATAATTAAAGTTTTAAATGAGGGTGAATACCTCGTGTCAGGCGGATGGTTTGACAGGCAGAAACTTTCACCCCAAAAGATCAATATACGCGGATGTACATGGGGAGGCACAGCAATTATAACGGATATAATTGCCGCTCCCGGTCTTTGTATTGAATTCAGCAATAACCTGATAACGAGTAGAATTCATAAAGTATTTTACTTTTCTCATAAATCAATTAATTAACAAAGCATTATTAGGAAGCAGACTAAATGACTGATCTGACCGGCAAAAAAATAAATCAGTATAAAATACTTGAAAAATCAGGTGGCGGGGGGATGGGTGTAGTTTATAAAGCTAAAGATGAAAAACTTGACAGAATTGTTGCTCTGAAATTTTTACCTCCCCAGTTTCTTGATGATGAAGAAGCAGAAAAACGGTTTATGACCGAAGCTAAATCTGCCTCCTCTTTGGATCATCCTAATATCTGTACAATCTATGATATCAGCAAGACAGAAGATGACCAGCTTTTCATAGCGATGGCATTTTATGAGGGAGAAACACTTAAGAAAAAAATTAGCCGGGGCGCACTGCCTGTTGATGAGGCTATAAATATTGCGGTTCAGATCTCTTCCGGTCTTGAACGGGCACACACAGGCGGTATTATTCACAGGGATATTAAACCTGCCAACATAATGATTACAAGATTCGGAGAAGTAAAGATCGTTGATTTCGGTCTCGCTAAATCCAAAGCATCAGCCGGGATAACAAAATTCGGTTCAACAGTGGGAACTGCAGCTTATATGTCTCCGGAACAAACCCGGGGAGAAATGGTTGATCAGCGTACGGATATCTGGGCCCTTGGAGTTATTATTTATGAGATGATCACCGGAAACACTCCTTTTAAGGGGGAATATGAACAGGCAATCATTTATTCTATATTAAATGATGAATTATCCGAAATAAAAGGAATCCCGCCTGAACTTAACAGGATAATTAAAAAATCAACAGCTAAAAATCCTGAAGATCGTTACGGGCAGATAAGCGAGATGTACTCCGACCTTCTGGTGTTAAAGGGTGATTCCGGTTCACGTATAACGCAGTCACGAATTATTTCTAAACCGGCAGGGGGAAGTTCAATAAAAAGATGGGTCTGGCCCGGAGCTGCATTTATAATTGTATTACTGATTGCCGGCTGGTTTTATTTCACAAAAAATAGCGGCGAACAAGCAGAAGCGAATAATACACGAAAAATGATTGTAGTTCTCCCTTTTGAAAACTTAGGATCAAAGGATGATAATTATTTCGCTGATGGTGTTACCGAGGAAATAACGAGCAAACTTGCATCCATTGGTAATATAGGTGTAATCTCACGCAACAGTGCAGAGAAACTGGCAAACTCAAACAAAAGTACTGCAGAAATCGGAAAAGAATTAGGCGTCGATTATATACTAAGCGGGACAATCAGGTGGGCCAAAGGAAGCGATAAAATAAGCCGCGTACGAATCACCCCTCAGCTTACAAGAGTTTCAGATAATACAATTACCTGGTCGGATTCTTATGATAAAATACTTGATGATATTTTTTCTGTACAGAATGATATAGCTCAAAAAGTCGTAGACCAGTTAGGGGGATCGCTGGTTGCTAAACAAATTGAGCAAAATGCACCTACGGAAAATCTTGAAGCATATGATTTTTATTTAAGAGGATTGTCTTATGAAAACCGTGGTTCCTTCACGAAGTCGGATATTTCCAATAGTATTAATCTTTATAAAAAAGCGTTAAAATTAGATCCGAAGTTTGCCCTAGCTTATGCTCATCTTTCTAAAAGTCAGGCCTCAATGTTCTGGTTTTATTTTGACAGAACAGAAGAGAATGTAAAGGCCGCTTATGATAATGCGCAAAAATCATATGAACTGAATCCTGACCTCGCCGAAACTCACCTGGCCCTTGGTTACTATAACTATTGGTGCAGACTGGAGTACGATGAAGCAATAAAAGAATTTACCAAGGCATTAAAAATTCAGCCGAATAATGCAGAAGCTTATTTCGGATTGGGAGTAGTATACCGTAGAATGGGTAACTTCAATCTTAGTTTACAAAACAATATAAAAAGTGTATCTCTCGATCCTCTGTCTATTGAATATTCGCGTAATCTTGGTGAAACTTATGGTTTGGTAAAGGATTTTAATAATGCAGTTAAAACTTATAACAAAGTAATAGAGCTCAGTCCCGATATGAGTCTTCCAAAAGCAGAACTCGCCCAGAATTATTTATTCTGGAATGGAGATACGAAAACTGCCAGACGAATTATTAGTGAAAGTAACGATGATAATTATCTTGATGTTATGATAAACCTTCCTGTCTATATTGATATACTCGACAGAAAATATGATAACGCCGCTAAAGAATTGAAATCATTGGTCAAACCTTATGAAACAGGACAATTCCGATATACACCAAGATACCAGGTGCTTGGTCTGATTTATAAATATAGCAATGAACCTGTATTATCAAAAACATATTTTGATTCATCAAGAACAGAACTTGAAAAAATGCTTACAGATATACCGATGGATGAGCGGTTACACAGTTCGCTGGGAATAACATATGCAGGGTTAGGTTTAAATGATAAAGCAGTTTATGAAGGAAAGAAGGGCATTGAAATTTTACCACTTGAAAAGGAAGCTTACCGGGGATTCTACCGCCAGTGGGATCTTGCGATAATCTATACATTGATCAGCGATTATAATAATGCCTTAAAACAAATCGATTTTATTCTTTCAATTCCCGGTACATTTACGGTAGGAATTTTGAAGAAGGATCCGCTTTATGATCCGCTCAGGAAATTGCCGGGCTATAAAGCCATTATCCAAAAATATTCTATTGATTAATGATTCAATTAGTGCTTTATAAAGGTTATATGATTTCTGCACGTATAATACTAGAAAAGGTATTAAATGATTGGTGAAACAATTCTTCAGTACAAAATAATCGAAAAATTAGGCGAGGGAGGAATGGGCATTGTCTATAAAGCCCACGATACCAGGCTTGATCGGACTGTAGCTTTAAAGTTCCTTCCCCAGTACCTGAGCTCAGATCCGAATGAAAAAGAAAGATTCTACCACGAAGCACGTTCCGCTGCATCACTTAACCACCAGAATATTGCTGTCATTTATGAAATCAGTGAGCACGAAAAAAATATTTTTATTGCGATGGAATATCTTGAAGGCAGGACTCTTAAAGACCTGGTAAAACAGGAAAGTGAATCTCTTACTGTAAAGAAGGTACTGGAAATTGCAATTCAGATTAGTGAAGGCCTGGCCTCTGCTCATGAAAAAGGAATTGTACACCGTGATATCAAATCCGATAATATTATACTGACTCCCAAAGGACAAACTAAAATTATGGATTTTGGACTTGCTAAACTAAAGGGCGCTTCCCGCCTGACACAGGCCGGCTCTACTGTAGGAACAGCAGCTTACATGTCACCGGAACAGGCCCAGGGGGAGGATGTTGATCACAGATCGGATATTTTTTCTTTTGGAGTTGTTCTTTATGAACTACTTACCGCACGTCTCCCTTTCCGCGGTGAACACCAGGCAGCGCTAATCTATTCTGTTGTTAATGAGAACCCCCAGCCTCTGGCGCGATTCAACGATAAAGTCTCCGCGGATCTTGAACGTATTGTTTACAAAGCTTTGGCAAAAGATAAAGAAGATCGCTACCAGCATGTTGAAGATATGCTTGCTGATCTCAGGAGAGAAAGAAAGAACCTTGAATATGCTCGGTCGGGATACATTAAATCATCCGAAATTGCACAGATGATTCCTGAAAAAAATTCAGGAATAAAAGTTAAGAAAAACAAAAAGGTTGTAAGACTGATAATTACTGCTGCTATACTGGGATTGCTTGCCTGGACTTTTATAGTTTTTAATCCATTCAAATCCTCTTTTATTGAAAACCAGTCATCGGACACACCGGCAAACTCTCTGGCAGTAATGTATTTTGAAAACATTCCCGATCCTGACGACAAAGACCACAATAGTGAAATGCTGACCAACTTATTAATTACTTCACTTTCCCAGGCGAAAGGGCTGGAAGTAATAAGCCGTGAGCGATTACTCGACATTCAAAAAGATCTTGGACAAACTGATAAAACAATTTCAGCTTCATTTGCAAATAATATTGCCCGGCATGCAGGAGTTACTACTATGCTGATTGGAAGTATTCTCCAGGAGACTCCAATGCTTGCTGTAACTACCCGTTTAATAGACGTTCAATCCGGTAAAATAATCAGCTCACAGCAAGTGACAAATTTTAAGGCCAATCAAATCTTCAACCTTGTAGACTCTCTCACGGCTCTAATTCAGAACAGTCTCCTGTCTGCCTCCACTTCATCTGCGGAAATTAAGTCTGTTGCGGAAGTTACAACCAAATCCCCTGAGGCTTATCGTGCATATCTGGCAGGGGTTGAACTAATGGACAAAATTTATTGGAAAGAAGCCATTGCAGCATTTTCACGTGCAATCCAGCTGGATAAAATCTTTGCCATGGCTTATTATTATTTGTCCCGTGCTCAGGAAGGACTTGGTGATATTGAGGCATCTCAAAAGTCATTAAAAACAGCAGTTGATCTTTCCAATAATGCCACGGAACATGAACGGCTTCAGATTATTGCTACAAATTATTTACAGCAGAACAATCTGCCTAAAGCAATAGAAGGTTATGAAGAAATCATTAAAAGATACCCGCATGAAATCACCTCGTACGTTCAATTAGGCTATAATACGTATGACAGGCTTATGCTGGATCCGGATAAAGCAATAGAGGTATTCAACCGGGGCTTAAAAATTGAACCTTCGTCAAAAACAATATGGAATCTGCTGGGATATTCGTATGCCTGGGCTAAAAGAAGACAGGATGCGATTAAAAGTGTCAATAAATATATAGACCTGGTGCCTGCCGAGCCAAATCCCTACGATACCAGAGGAGATATTTATGCATGGTTCATGGAGTACGATTCAAGCCGTTCATCTTATCAGACTGCAGTACAGCTCCGCACGGATTTTTCCTCAGCGAATAAACTCGGCTACCATGCAATTTTAAGACAACAATATGAGGATGCACAAAATTATTTTCAGGAAGGCGGAAGTACTCTGCCGTTCATAGAGATAAACCAGGGAAAACTTCAGAGTGCGCAGAAAAAATTATTAGGGCTACCGGATTCTGAAATTTCTTCCTACGACAGATTATGCATACTTATTCATCTGTATTACGCAATGGGGAAATACCCTGAAATGCTTCAGGGTGCAAAACAGTTATTAGTAATTGCGAAGAAAGACCCTACAGATAAAATTTGCGGGAGGGATTACCTTGCCTGGGCATTGACTAAAAACGGCAGATCATCAGAGGTTGAGAGCATTCAGGATGAAATGCAAAAAGATGTTAAAAATGTTGCTCCGGTTCTGCAGGTAACCGCAGATTATTCATCTGCTCTATGCTCATTGGAAGAAAGCAGGAACGATTTGGCTATGCAAAAATTCAGAAAAGTTATTCAGGAACTTCCTCCGAATCGCGAACCGATTTTCTATTATGCTATTGCATTATTGAAGACGGGTCAAATTTCAGAAGCTATCGGAGAATTTCAAAGGATTATTTATTGGCCTCAGAACGGTGACAATTTTATATTAAGCTTTATTCCAGGAGCCGGATATGCCTGGCCTATTCCGGCCGTTAAAGCACACTATTGGCTTGGGATTGCATATGAGAAACAGGGTAATAAAGAAAAAGCATTATATGAATACAAAAAGTTTTTGGAAATCTGGAAAGATGCCGATTTTAATTCGCCTGATATAAGTGATGCAAAAGCTAATGTTCAAAAGTTGGAAGGTATTACAAAGAAATGATCGGAAACACAATTCTTCAGTATAAAATATTAGAAAAACTCGGAGAGGGGGGAATGGGAGAAGTCTACAAAGCCCAGGATACCAGACTCGACCGCTATGTGGCACTGAAGTTTCTCCCTTCTCAATTAACATCCTCAGAAGATGATAAATCAAGGTTTATACAGGAAGCCAAAGCAGCCTCCGCAATGAACCATCCGAATGTCTGTACCATTTATGATATACAGGAAAACGATGGTCAGCTTTTCATAGTAATGGAATACGTGGATGGTAAAACACTGAAGGATAAAAAAGAAACTCTCTCCGAGAAACAAATACTTGAAATCGGCATACAGGTTGCAGAAGGTCTGGCTGCCGCACATGAAAAGGGAATTGTTCACCGGGATATAAAACCTGAAAATATAATGGTCCGCAAAGATGGGATCGTACAAATAATGGATTTCGGCCTTGCAAAATTATTCTCAGATAAAACCGTATCGCGCCTTACAAAAGCCGGCACAACGATGGGAACAATAGGATATATGTCGCCTGAACAGGTTCAGGGCCTGGATGTCGATCACAGAACGGATATCTTCTCTCTGGGTGTAGTACTATATGAATTACTTGGCGGGGAATCGCCTTTTAAGGGAATACACGAAACAGCAATAATGTACGAGATAGTAAATGTTGAAGCCCCTCCGCTGTCTGCTGTCAAAGAAAACATTTCACCGGAATTGGATGATATCATATTAGAATGCCTGGAAAAAGATAAAGATGAAAGATGCCAGTCGGCTAAGGAATTAGCGAAAGATCTCAGGAAGATAAAAAAAACGACCGGGCATAGGAAAAGCAAAGTTTATAATGTTGATACAAATACATTTAAAACACAACCGGATCAAACCCGGGTTTCCCAATCATCCGGTTCTTTTTCTGTTGAACTATTAAACCACAGGTTTGATCTGACAAAATTATTCAGATTCAAATACCTGCCATGGCTCCTGATAATCGTTCTATCAGGAGTGGTTATCTATTTAGTGTTTGGGAATCGCTCCACAACCAAAGATACTTTTATAAAGTTTGAACAACTAACCGAACAATCGGGGGAAGAATTATTTTCCGATATTTCACCTGACGGCAATTATATCACATACACAAAATCAGTCGGCGGCTTTCAGCACATTTTTCTTCAAAGAATCGGAGGTGGAAATGCAATCGATTTGACACAAGATCCGGGTATTAATAATTACCAGTCTTCTTTTTCTCCCGATGGTGAAATGATTGCCTTTCGTTCAGATCGCGACGGGGGAGGGATATTTTTAATGGGCTCAACCGGGGAATCAGTACGCAGACTAACCACCTTCGGTTTTAATCCCGTATGGTCACCCGATGGAAACAAAGTACTTTTTGCCACAGAATCGGTTGAACATCCTTACTCAAGAGGAACTACAAGCCAGTTGTGGACAGCAGATATCAAAACTGGTGAATCCCAAAAAATTTATGATGGAGATGCAGTTCAGCCCAGCTGGTCGCCGAACGGAAAATGGATTGCATATTGGGGACTACCAAAGGGTACAGGCAAAAGAGTTCTCTGGATGATCTCAGTTTCGGGCAGAAATCCGATAAATATTACAGATGACAATTATATAAACTGGAGTCCGACCTGGTCTGCAGACGGAAAATTCATTTATTTTTCAAGTAACCGCGGTGGAAGCATGAATTTATGGAGAGTGAAAGTTGATGATAATTCAGGGGAAATTTTATCAGGATTGGAGCCCGTAATTACGCCCGCTTTTTTTAGTGCAATGTCAAGAATGTCCCGGGATGGTAAAAAGATAATTTATGTCTCGGGTGAGACTAGGGATAATATTTACAAAGTAAACTTTGATCCTTTTACCGAGAAGGTAACGAATCTCCCAGTACCGGTAACGCAAGGATCAAAACAATATCTCTATCCTGATGTATCTCCCGATGGTAAATGGATAGCTGTTTCGAGTGCCGGACAACAGGAAGATATTTACATAATCCGTACAGACGGTTCGGAATTATTAAAGCTAACGAATGACGTTTTTAAAGACAGAAACCCGCAATGGGCACCTGACGGAAAAAGTATTATTTTTTATTCAGACTGGACAGGTAAATATGAAATCTGGAGAATTAATACTGACGGTAGTAATCTTAAACAATTAACTCATGCACCTGAATTAATTACTCAGGCAAGATGGTTCCCTGACGGTAAGTCAATAGCGAGTGTTTATTCACGCTCAGATAACGTCATTTATAAATCTGATTCAACCGATGTCAATCAATTTAAATACCTGCCGGAAATGAATGAGAAGGGGATGATGTTTGCTGTTCATTCCGTTTCTCCGGATGGAAATTATATTGCGGGAAACAGGATGGAACAAACCACCGGAAAATATGTAGGTATCATAATATATTCATTAATTACAAAAAGTTATACAAAGCTTTCAGATACAGGTCAGGGACCAAAATGGTTTTTAGACAATAGAAGAATTTTGTATACAGACAAAAGTCAGTTATATGTGATTGACATAACTACCGGGGACAGGCGGCTGGTTTATAATTTCCCGCAGTTGTTGCCGGAATGGTCTTATTTTGCCTTTTCCCCCGGTAACAAATCAATCTATCTTATCAAAGAAGAAAAAGAATCGGATATCTGGATGGGATACCTGAACTAAAAACCAGATTTTTAAATCCAGAGTGTGAGACAATTATTTATTATTTGTAATAATTTCCGGGGAATATCATTTCATATCCTCCAAGGTAAAATTTTCTTTTATCCCATATTTCAGATAAATTCACTCCCGTTAAAATTCATTATTTCGTATGATTTTAACATCCTGTTTCAGGCAGGTTTTTTGTTCGTATTTCATGGCTAATATTTCAGAATCTTTCAGGAGGAAAAATTGAGAGGCTCATTTAGTAAAATTCTTCTTGCTGCATTTTTTTCAGTGGCAATTTCGGCAGTTATATTTCCGCAGCAACATCAGGACAATGATGACAGGAAGACCCCAATAATTATGGACAGAACCCAGGAACTAATCAATAAAATAAAGGAAAAACTCAATGATCTTGATGCTGAATATCTTACGCGGCTGCACCAGAAGGAATACACGCACGCAAAAAGAGATTTAGATAAAATTTATCACTTGATTGAAGATTTGCAGAATCAGCAGGTTGTTGAGGTGGATCCTCCGATTGTTGCAATGCCGGAACCGGATTACAGACAGCTCGTGAACAGCATAAATAATGAATCATTTGAAGAAAATAAGTTAGCAGTACTGCAGGCTTCAGCAAAATATAATTATTTCAGCGTGGAACAGATAATTGGTCTGCTGGATTTATCATCTTTTTCGAGCTGGAAATTAAAAGCGCTGGAAACAACATATCCTTTTGTTGTCGATAATTACAATTCATTCAAGATAATTAATGCATTTACATTCTCAGAAGATAAACAAAAAGCCCAGGAGATAATTGACAGGAATTAGTATTACAGTAAACGATCTGTTGCTGAACCTAAAGCATAATGAAATTGCCGGGCAATTTGTTTAATTATTCATTAATTATGGTTTAATCCTGATTTTTTATATGAACAGACTGCGGTGATAGCAGAAAGTATCCGGGCGTTTGCCAGATTACTTTGTACCCTTCAGGGCTATTAAAATTATTCGGCTTTCCAGATGAAGTTCGGTCGTATATATGCAACTTCAAATCCCATCTTTTGTATATTCTGAAGTGATTGGGATCTTTTTTGCTCATTATCTTCTGCTGTCTCTGCTGTTATAACCCTGCATCCAAGTTCCGATGCATCCTCAATTCTCCTGGCAATAAGTGCAGATTGTGCTCCCATTCCCCTGTAATCAGGCAGAGTACTTGCGAATGATAACCAGCCGCAATCGTCTTTAACATACAGAGAGGCAGAGGCAACTGGTAGATTTCCATCATAAGCAAGATAGGTCTTCCAGTATTTTCTACCCGCAAGATTTGCAAACCAGTATTTCATTTCATCAGGCCAATCAAAACTCTTCGTAATTATCTCTCCGAATGTTTCTGCTTCACTCTTATTCCCGACTTCTTTTATTTCAAGTTCAGTATCGATTGCGGGAAGGTTCTCGACCGTCCGGTAATGTTTTATCCAGTTGTTATAATGACGTATGTTTCTTTTTTCAAACCATTCCTTCATCTGTGATGGTGAAGCCTCGGGATGAATCTGTATAAAAAATCTTTTTACTTCTGCGTCTTTATATTTGAAAATAATGTCATCAATCATTTGTTCCGCTGCAGTCTGAAGCAATCCAAGTCCTATAACTCGATTAAAACCAAGTATATCAATTTTTTTTACAATAGAAACACACGCAGAACCGATAGAGAAAACTTTTATGCCGAATTTTTCAGAAATGTCTTTTCCCGCAGCGCTGTACATATCCTGCCAGGCATTCATTTCACACGAAGCAATAGAACGAAAAAGTGTTGTTTTAAGCATAACCGGCAACCTGATAATTGTTTATAAAAATTTAATCGTCCCTGTGCACAGTACCGGTTGAAAACGCCGGAAGACAAACAGCAATATATTCGGCTCCCCCGGGCTCAGGAGTGCTGTATTGGATCCATTCTCCCTTACGGGTTATAATGGCCTCCCCGGCTTTTACATCAAATGATTTATCTTTGGTTTTTACCCTTAATAATCCTTTCAATACTACTGTATATTCATCAAACCCGGGTGACTGACCGAATTCTATCCATCCTTCGGGACTTTTCATTTTAGCAATGCTTACATCCGTTGTCCTGGAATTTACTCTTCCTATAAATTCATTGATTATTTTTGGTTTATTTCCTTCAGCCTTAATTACTGATGATGATTTGATATGATCCGGCAAAATACACTCCTATCTTAAATTCAATATTTATATTACAGATTGTCTTATTCAAATCTAATAAAAATTTTAAGCGATAAGAACCACAGAGATTTGGAATTAAATTTATAACTAAATCATGGCCGGTTTTCAAAGTTGTCAGGTTTACAAAGATTAAGATTTATTAATCTAATATTAAGCAAATATTAATTATTAACAACCATATTTGCTACAGTCATAAGAGATAGTCCTCACATAAATTTTATACCTGGTAGAGGCGCACCCGCTTAGTATGATACTATCGGGATTGCGTCTCTTCTGGTTTTAAACCTGCACAACAATTTCAAATCCCGAG
This sequence comes from uncultured Ignavibacteria bacterium, assembly GCA_963743325.1. Lineage (GTDB taxonomy): Bacteria > Bacteroidota > Ignavibacteria > Ignavibacteriales > Ignavibacteriaceae > DATFVA01. The sequence goes on along the minus strand of CAVUOZ010000011.1, from coordinate 125,171 downwards.
AAAAATCTCATTCGGTTTATTTTGCCCGGATAAATTCTTATAATTGACATCCAAAATATTAAATAAAAAGGAAGTATAATGGCAATCGGAGCGAATAAGGTTGTAACGTTGAATTATCAATTATCAGACGACCGGGGAAATATAATTCAGACAACACATGAGAATGGGCCTTTCGTTTATTTAAGCGGAAATAACCAGATATTACCCAAACTTGAAGAAGCTATTGACGGTTTGATCATTGGCGGTAAAAAGAATATAGGGCTGACTTCATCCGAGGCATACGGTGATTATGATGAAAATGCAGTTCAGCAGGTAAAAAAGCATGAATTTCCTGAAGGAGCGAATCTTGAAGAAGGAATGGAATTTATGGCTCAAACTCCCGACGGAAAACCGGTTCCCTTCGTAATTAAGGCGGTTAAGGATGAAGATGTGACAATAGATTTTAATCATCCCCTGGCAGGAAAAAATCTGAATTTCGATGTTGAACTTATTGATGTGAGAGATGCTACCAGGGAAGAATTGGCTCACGGGCATGTGCATGGAGCAGACGGACATCATCACTAAGATAGCACTCAGCGGCTGTCAATTTTCAATATAAGAGATTAAAGTAAAAAGATTAAAAAGTCAGGTTTCCGAAATAAAACAATCCTGCAATTTCGTAATCTTGCAATCTTGTAATCGGCTATTTCTTATACTTAGAAATAAACTCTTCAACTTCAGGTAAACCGCCCTGGTAAATAAGATATCCGTTGCTTGGTTCACGTTCAGTAATTTCCCCTGCAATAGGGGTAAGCATAATTTTTTTGACTTTTTCTAAATCATCTGTTTGTCCTAAAGCCCAGCCTAGCTTGACATAGGCGACTTCAGGAAGCATATTTGCAGCAGGAATAACTCCCAGTTCCATAATCTCTCTGCCTGTTTCATAAACGTACATCTGCACATATCCCCATAAAGTCTGAACAGTCATATAAACCGCAACACCTTTTTCATATGCCCGTTTTAAAGCAGGATACATCGGGCGGTTGACATGACCCAATCCTGTTCCGGCAATTATTATCCCTTTATAACCATTATCTACAAGGGAGTCGATTATGTCCGGATACATATTCGGATAATAATAGACTATCGACACTTTATCTTCAAAAGCAGGATTAACGATTACATCTTTATCATCTCTTCTTCTTTTATAATCATCACGCAAGGGAGTGATTTCTGTTCTGCTAACCTTTGCAATAGGGATATCGCCTATAGTTCTGAATGTTGAGCGGTAGCTTGAGTGCATCTTCCTGACCCGCGTCCCCCTATGGAGTAAACCGTAAACATCGGAAGTGGGACCGAACATACATACCATTATTTCCGCGATATCACTTTCTGCTGCAGTTTTAACACTGTGGATTAAATTTAATGCGGCATCAGAAGAAGGACGATCGCTTGAACGCTGGGAACCCACCATTACAATCGGTACGGGAGAATTCTGAACCATAAAAGAAAGAATAGCAGATGTATGATGCATAGTGTCGGTTCCGTGACCAATTACTATTCCCTGTACGCCTTTTTCAATTTCTTTCCCTATAGCTTCTGCAAGTCCCTTCCATTGATCAGGGCCCATGTTTTCCGAAAAAACTCCATACAGTTTTTCTGTTTCAAGGTTGCAGTAATCGGCCAGCTCGGGGACAGAGCCGTAAAGTTCTCCCGGTGAAAATGCTGGAATAACCGCACCTGTTCTGTAATCGAGCCGGCTTGCAATTGTTCCGCCCGTCCCTAACAGCTTAACTCTTGGTTTGCTCGGTTCATATGGAAAATCTTTTTCAGGAATCTTATAGTGAGCTTCTTTTCTGCTATGAACTTTGATCCCGGTTACTTTTTTTGCCGCAATTCCAAGATTATAACCTACAGGTATTTTTAAAACGATATGTAATTCATCCTCTGTTTCGGAGCGGGGAAGTATTGTTCCGCTATAAGTTCCATCACTGGTTTTAATATCAACATTGCTCCATACAAGTGCATCAAATTTCTTTAGTGTTTCAAGCGCCTGGCCGCGGTAGCCTTTGTAATCATTATTATTGTCAGCCAATTTATGCATTCTCCTTTTCAGCATTATTAGTAAGAGAATTTTCTTTATCTTTTATAAAGTTTAGGACCTCTTTACCCGGGATTCTCCCTCTTAATTTATTCATTGCGAATCCCATTAAAACTTTAGCCCAGTTTTCCTCTTTGTAAAGCTTGATATTATTTAACTGATTCCTGGATTCGCGGAATGTCTTATCCATCTCATTATCGGAACATGGAAGAGGCAGGAGTTCATCAAAGAAAATACCAAGTGAAATTACATTCTCAAGAAGCGGCAGGATACCATCACGGGTGATCTTGTTTTCCCTATAAGCAGAAATAACTTCGGAAAAGATTTGTTCATTCAGAATTTCTATATCATAGCCTTTCTTCTTTAATCTTTTTGGAAACTGAATAAGCAGAACAGAAGCAAAGACAGGATTAATTTTCCATTCCTTAACAGCCTTCTTAAACAATCCGGCATAAGCAGAAATCGATAATTCTTCTATTGTATCTGCAGGAATTTTTAATTCTTCATACCATTTTTCCCTATCCCAGAAATGTTCCGGAACCCAGCTCCTGATTTGTTTTCTTCTTTCATCGGGGATTTGTTTTGGCGGGAGATCTGTATCGGGATACATTCTGTCGGCGCCCGGGAGAATTCTTTCAAAACCGTTAGTCCCGTCGCTCAATGCCTGCCTTGTTTCAGAAGGAATGCCTATAGTTGCTTCCTTTGCACGGATGATTATTTCATTTACGGCCGTATTTGTATCTTCTTCATTACCCCAGACAATGACAATTGTATCGTCATCTTTAGCCGAAGTAAACTTTTTAACTTTCTGCCATTCTGATGAAGTTATTGTATCGCCTTTACTGTCCGAATGTATCAAATTCGGAATATTAGTTAAGCAGGCAATAACTCTCACCCTGTCAGAAATCTCTTTTGAGAAATAAGTATTTGTCTGCGTCTGCCAGTGGAGAAGTTCCGAGAAGCCGTTAAGAAGAACACATCTTAATTGTGCCCCATTTTCAAGTGAATTTTTTATCGGCAGGAAATGAGGATTCTTCAGAACATTGGTTATATCGAAAATTTCTGCCTGAAAAGTTTCCCCGGTTATGCCTCTTCTTTTCAATTCTTCCCGCAATCTTAACAGGTTCCATTGACGCATTGCTTCGTTATACGTAAGAAGCGGAATATCTTTAATCTGGGGAACACCCTTAATTTCTATCCTTGTTCCCCCGGTAACACTAACGTTGACGTCTTCCCTGGCTGCACCCATGCCTCTGCGGACTTTATTAGTGCTGCGCACGAGCTTACTGCATAACCTGGCAACTTCTGCTACCTCATTTGGAGTTAGCATATTCAGGACCGGTAACTGTTTCTATCAGGGGCATACCCAGCCTGTCAGTCAGATAAATTCTGTCATGGCCCAGATCAGCCACTTCACGGCAGGAATCTTCTTCAATGGACATCTGCACAATTTTAACTTCGCGATCCTTATAAGGAATTTTCCCGTTGAGTGCATAAATAGCTGTTCTCTGGAATCCTGTCGGGATACTTCCATCGAGATATTGTTTACGTGCAATATGTAGTTCATCAACCAGGCTGCAGTTGTAGAGCATACCGATTCCCAGGGCAATATCAAGGGCATCCTCATTTATAAGAAAGGGAGGAGTGTCATCCATTTCATAAGTGCATACAGTCTCCCGATTAATCCGGTAGGTAATTTCCTTTTTTGTTTTGAATTCCATAAGAGCAGTGCCGTCATAAACACCAAGCTCACTAAGAGTGGGGCGCATATGTCTTAGAATTTCAGCATCGTAGTGTCTGCTGTATTTGCCGGCGGGACATCTGCAAAAGAGTTTTTTTTCTGTTAACAGCTGCTGATGAATCTCTAACCCCGATTTGAAACCAACCCTGGCATAATCCTCATCAGTCATCTTTGCGAAAGGTTTGAATATGAAGTTGTCCATATGAAGAAAAGAATAATATTTAGAAAAAATTGAATAAGAAATATAAACAGAATAGATGAATTTCGGTAAGTAAAAAGCACAGGTCTATTATAAATTTAGAAGAAACCCAGTCATTACCTGTTTGCAGATTATCCGGTTTAATTATAAATTTATATTCAAACAGGGAGGGAAAATTATGAAATATCTACTTGTATTTTTCACAATTTTTATAGGGAGTATTTTTTATTCCTGCCAGGAATCCGGTGAGGATAATCAATTTCTTCAAATTTATTTTAAATATGGTTTTAGAAATGAACTAAATACTTTTAATAAAACTTATCAAAAAGACCTGGTTATGGATGGAACTATTACGACCGAATTTCATTTTACTGAAAGTGAACAGAATATAATACTTAAAAAAGCCAGCGAAATAAATTTCTTTTTATTCCCGGATGTGTTTCAACCATATCCCCCACAAGAATTATATCCTGATCCCGGTTCACAGACGCTGAGAATAAAATATCTTAATAATGATAAAACTGTCGTATGGGAATACCCTTTAAATTCTAATGATCCGCAAGCAGCAGATTTAAAGGAAATAAATGATCTGATTATTTCGATTATTGAATCGAAACCGGAATATCTGAGCTTACCCCCGGCCAGAGGCGGGTATCTTTAGGTAACAAAAGGATAATTTTATTTTAATAAGAGATTGTTTCACAATAAAATTTTAGTTTTGCTCAGTGGAACCCCGTTTCGCCCTTATTTGCCGGATTACTTAATTCCTGCGAATTTATCCCAATTAATTGAGATTCTGCAAACGGCGAAATATTATTAATAATATTACTTTCAAAACTTGGGATTTAATAAATGGAATGGTAGAAAATGGAATAGTAGAAACATTATTCCACTACTCCATCCTCCAATATTCCCGAACTTTATTTCTGATTTAAACTCACATTAAATCTGGCAAGCAAATCTTTTACTGCATCCTTATGAACCATAAAGTCCATCATTTTCAGCTTTACATAATCTTCCCTGTAAAAATAGTACCCTTTAGGATCCACATTTCTTGAACCTGCAGCAGAGTCTTTAATCAGGTACCACATTACACCATTTTTATTTGTATAACCAACGAGATGAACTCCGTGGTCATCGGTTGTCGTTTCATTATTAAAACGGAACTCTCTAGCGTTCTCGTCAATATATTGTGCGGGTATATCAAAGGAAGGCACAATAGCAATTTTATGCCAGGCATCATAACCCGGTTCCGATACATCACCTCCGATTGCCATAGTATAGCCGTTCTTAATCGCATTGTTGAGAGCGTTCATAAAATCATCAAGTGACACATTATAGTAATCTGCATTATGCCACCAGTTATCAGGCACTTCATACTCAACCTGCTGCCAGTATGGTTTCTGCATATATGAAAGAACATCTACATAATCAGCGGGATTTAATTTAAGATATTCTGTCATATATTCTTTTGGACTGTAGGTCTTTCCGTCAACAGTAACCTGTGTCGGAGGTTCACCAAGGTAATGTTTTAAGATAGATTTTATAACCCTGATTACTTCTTCTTCATCCCAGGCATTTGTTTCTTTAACGTGATTAAGATAATCACTCATCTCCTTAATCATGAAACTGTGATCAGGGAATTTTTGTCCGATTAACTTACAAGCATAACTTTCCTCGGGAACGATTCCATATTCCTGATAAATTCTTTTAACTGCATTTGCTTCAGATCCTTCCTCAAAATGAGAGTCGCCTCTTTCTTCGACAAACCTTTTTGCTTTTTCCACGTATTCCCAGTAAACGGTAAATATTTCAGAGAATTTAACTTTTATCTGCTGCTGGCGATACACTTCAGATTCGAAAAAAGAAGTGGTTGAAAAACACCAGCAGGTTCCGGTATTTCCCTGTGAGATAGGGTCATTGTACCAATATTTTGTGAATTCATCCACTGATTTTGGAGCATTAATAGTGCTCATATCAACTCTGAATTCTTCCTTCTTTTCCTTCGGAGGGTTGTTGTATTCTTTTGTTGCTTCTTTTATTTCATCGTAAAATCCTTTTTTAGGCTCTACAAAAATTCCTTTATCCTTTTCTACCTGTGCCGAGACATTTATATAAAAAAGAGATACAAGGAAACAGATTAAAACCAGAATCGAGTATTTCATATTTCTATCCTTGTTACAATATTTACAGAAAAATTAACTCTAAAAATTATGGAAATTTTAAATTAAAGTTAAGCCTCATTGGTATAAAATTTCAGGGGAAGAGTTTTAGTTCTGATGGTAATTATTTGAGGATTATTGATGCCATTTTGTCATTATTTTAGAAATCCAGGGACATCAACATTGAGAATTCAGCAAGTTTTTAATTCTTGTATCTCTCGTATCTGAGTCGTACCGGAGTATATTTTCTCATATCATTTTCACCTGAATTATGATCCGTCTGACATATTGGCAGTCCGGCCTGTGCAGATTAAGTATTTAAAACCCGAAATCATTAAAAAGATTTCTGAGCAAAAGACTTTTTTAGAACAGGAAAATGAATAAAACAGAAAATCAACTAAATTTAAGCATGTATAGTAATTCCCGGTTAATTAAATGAGGCAGGATAAATTGACCGGGAATCAATGGAAATTTTTAATATGAAATATCACAGACTTCAATCAGTTCCGCTTCGATATCCTTTTCCTTCAGGAACTGAACGAACTCCGGATTAAAGTACTTCTGATGATTTCTCTCATACTCTTTCAGAAGATCTTCAAGTTCTTTGTGAGGAAGCGAAGATTTCATATAGTTGAGCCGTTCTTTATCATCAAAGATTTTGTAATAGAAGATTTGTTTATTGGTCATTTTATATCTCACCTTTTTATGGAATTATTCTAAGCTAATATTTTTTCCGCATGCAGGATATCAGTGAATAAGTCGTTTTTTATTGATTCTGCATTTTTCCTGGCATTTGCAAGTGAATAAAGAATGTAACGTTTTGCTGTAAATACTTTTTTTGGTTCAATCTCAGCCTGGTCAAGCAGGAGGTAGCCGACAACAAGATAGGTATAGAGTTCAAGCAGATCTTTGGCTGCAACATCCTGGAATGCCGGATCCTTTTTGTCGGTTACATATTTAATACAGTCTTTAAATATTTCTCTTATCTCAATAAGGTGATTGACAAGGGGAGCAACGCCGCCCCTGTACTCTTTCCTCTCTTTTTCATCAAACCGGTACCCCAGCACATCATTTATAACCCCGCCAATGGCTGCAACTACCTGAAGCTGTGAAGTACCCTCGTAAATATTTGTTATCCTGGCATCACGTGCAAGTCTTTCAATCTTAAACTCTTTCATATAACCGGTTCCGCCGTGTATCTGCAAAGCATCATAAGTAATCTTATTTGCTGATTCAGTGAGGACTAATTTGCACATAGGGGTAAGGATGTTGGTTTCTTTTATTAATTGTTTAAGCCGGAAATTTTCCTCCTGTGTACCTTTACCTTCCTCTTTAAGTTTTTCAATATGCATTTCCAGAACTTCTTTTTTATCCACACTCCTTGCGGCCTCATAAAGTAGTGCTCGGTTTGCTTCAAGAAGAGTTCTCATATCGATAAGGATATTAGAAACCACAGGGATGTTAATAATCGGTTTCCCGAACTGTTCTCTTTCACGGGCATATTTAACTGCCATTTCAAACGCCGCCTGTGAAATTCCCATTGCCTGTGCAGATACCCCCACTCTTGCACGGAACATTAATTCAAAAACATATTTAATCAGACCCAATCTCCTGGTACCGATGAGCTGTGCAGGAGTATCATTAAACTGCAGTTCGCACGTTGGTGAACCATGAATTCCAAGTTTATGTTCAATCCTTCTCACCCTGACAGTCTCATTCCCGTAACAAACAAACATACTTAAACCGCGGCCGTCTTTTGTGCCGGGTTCAGTTCTTGCAAGAACCAGAAGGATATTACCATTGCCGTTTGTAATAAATCTTTTAACTCCTTTAAGGAACCATTTCCCTTTTTCATTCTGGTATGCATGTAGTTTAACTGCCTGAAGATCCGATCCTGCATCAGGTTCTGTAAGAGCCATAGCCCCGGTATATATACCTGAACAGAAACCTGGTAGAAATTCCTGTCTCTGCTCTTCATTACCGAATTTCCTGATTGTATCCGCAATATCCTGGAGTCCGTATATATTCATCAATGAAGCGTCAGCGCGTGAGACAAGTTCAATAGACATAATATAAATCATAAAAGGGGCATTCAGTCCACCATATTTCCTCGGGAATATTAATCCCATAAGGTCAGCCTGTGCAAGCCTTTTCAGATTTTCCTGAGTGCCTTTTGCATAACTTACTCTGCCATCCTTTAACAATGCTCCTTCCTCATCAACATCAGCCGCGCGTTCTGCTATAAAGTTGCCTGCAATATCCCCGACTATTTCAAGTAGTTTTCTGTAGTTTTCGATTGCATCTTCATAATCAACAGGGGCGTAACGAAATTTTTTAGCCTGGCTGTAGTCATCTTCCAGAATTGATGCAATTTCCTGAATATCGAGATGATTAAAATAGAACTGAATATCGCTGTTATCGGTGAAAAAATTTGGCATAATAAACCTTATTTCAATTTATTTTTATAAGCTTCTATAAATGCAGGGATAACTTCCGTCGCGTCTCCAACAATACCGTAATGACTTATATCGAAAATTGGTGCCTCAGGATCCGTATTTATTGCAATTATTTTCTGGGATTCCTGCATACCTGCTCTATGCTGAATCGCACCTGAAATCCCGACAGCGATATAAAGTTTTGGTCGTACAGTTACACCGGTTTGTCCGACCTGCCTGTCCGGGGTGACAAAACCAGCATCAACTGCGGCACGGCTTCCTGCAATTTCGCCTCCTATAGTATGAGCAAGCTCTTCGACAAGCTTAAAGTTCTCTTTTGTCCCCAGGCCATAACCACCGGCAACAATTATCGGTGAAGCCTTCAGGTTTACTTTATTCTCCTCCCGGTGCTGCTCGATTATTCTGACCATTTCATCGACAGGGTCAGGATGGAAATCAACTCTGTTAATTTTTACCGGATTGGGTTTCGGAAGAGGTATAAGTTCCATTACACCTTCACGCACTGTTGCCATCTGTACAGGCACATCCGGAGTAATAATTGTTGCAATGATATTCCCACCGAATGCGGGACGAATCTGAAGAAGAAGTTTTGGAAATTGCTCTTTAAGGTATGTTACATCAGAAATCTGCAGATCGGTGCAGTCAGCCGTTAACCCGCTCTTGGTATGCGAAGCAACCCTTGGTGCAAGGTCACGGCCGATTACAGTAGCTCCAAATAGTACAATTCTGGGCGTAAATTCTTCGATTAGCTTGATAAAAACTCTGCTGTAAGGTATTGTCCTGAAAAATCTGAGGGATGGGTGATCAATCAGCAAAACTTCATCAGCACCGTAACGGAATGTTTCTTTTGCAATTCCTTCAGCTTTATCTCCAATCACAACCGCTTTAACGATTCCATTCATTGACTGTGCAAGCTTATGAGCCTTGCAGATCAGCTCAAAACTTACGTCGGCCGGCTTCCCATCTCTTTGTTCAATAAAAACCCAGACTTCATTAGAAAATTTCATTTGATAATTCCTTTAGCCAAAAATATGATCTGTCATTAATTGATCTATCAAACCTGATAAAGCAGCTTTCGTAGGTTCAACTCTTGTGTGATTTCCTCCGGCAAGAACCACCGATTCGACTTTATGAACTTTTGTAGGAGAACCTTTAATTCCGCATCTTTCGGGATCAACATCAAGGTCATCTGTGGTAAGAGTTTTAATCAGAAGGCCTTTTTCTTCATATTCGTGAACGAGCTTATCTATATACAGAAGAGAATTTTCTTCCGTCATCTTTTCCAGATCAAGAAGGGATTTTGCTCCTTTATAAGCCATTACACGTTTAGCGCTGAATGGGCGGGGATCAACAGCATCCTTTAAAACAGTTAAAAGCACCGGAATACTGCTTTCAACAATTTCATAACCGCCGTCTATTTTACGTCTTATTACGATACTGTCTCTCTTTACATCAATTAATTCCTCTGTATAAGTAATTTGCGGAATACCAAGTTTTTCGGCGGTCTGAGGGCCTACCTGCGCTGTATCGCCATCGATTGCCTGTCTTCCTGCAAAAATGAAATTATAGCTTCCGATCTTTTTGATAGCTTCGGAAAGCACATATGATGTAGCGAGTGTATCTGCACCGGCAAATTTTCTGTCAGTGATAAGATAAACTTCATCAGCACCCATGTAGAGACATTCGCGAAGAGTATCAGAGGCACGGGGAGGACCCATAGTAACAGCTGTTACTTTTCCGCCGAACTTTTCTTTTATCTGGAGGGCGAATTCAAGCGCAACTTTATCCTCGTAATTAAAAATGGCGGGAAGTTTTGAGCGGTTAACAGTTCCATCATCCTTCATCACTTTCCCTGAGATATTGGCTGTATCAGGAACCTGTTTAACCAGAACTATGGAATTATACATAAAGTCCTTCCAATTTTGTTAAGCAACTTTAGGAGCGATTGCCAGAATTGATTATAAATGACAAATAACATTCCAGAAAATATTTATAAATGATATTCTCTTTTTTTCGCAGTTTAGGCGGGTATTCTTACCATAAATTAGAAAGCAGAAATTTTGTTATTCTAAGTATTGAGAAGATATTTGGGAAATATCAATTAAATTACGAATATTGTGTAATTTCATACTTTAATAATTCCGGGACTTGGATGAATTCAATCGACAGGGAAAACCGTAGAACCAATAGATATAAAAAATACACTTCATTCTCTATAATTTTACTTGGATTATTCATTTTTATTTTATGTGCAAGTGGTTTTATTTCCGAAATGACCGGAGATTATGACGCTTTATTACTCGATTGGCTGGGGAAAACAAATAAATGGAGTAATTCCTATGGTCCATCCGCATTGGTAAAATTGATGGATTATCTTTCAGCATTGGCAAGTAGTCTTTTTGTAACATTATTTACAATTATCTTTGCGGGATATGCATTTATCCGAAAAAAATATTCAATATTCATAACTTATTTTCTGGTTGTGTTCGGAGCAGGCATTTTCCATCTTTTCCTGAAGAATATTTTTGGAGGAGAAGCCTGGTACAACTGGTTGAATATGATCACGGCGGATGATAAAGAATTTCCCAGCGGACATGCTATGATGTCTGTTGTATTTTACTTTACTACCGCAAGATTAATATATAGAGCACATCCTTCAAGTAACCTAAACCACTATTTAACAACCGTTGCATTTATTTTAAGTGTGTCAATTGGAATAAGCCAGATACTAAGAGGAGCACATTCACCGAATGATGTAATTGGAGGATGGGCGATAGGATTTACCTGGATATCAGCCGCATGGCTCCTTGATCATTATATAAGGAAAAGAATTTATATCCGTCATCATCTTAAAAATACTGATTTTATCGAAACCTGAGACCGGATGATTGCAGAAGATTCAATCCAGATAAATTGATTTAAACTTTAAAAATAATTACCTGTTGAATCCGGTGATTATTTTCTGATTCAGTTCTTTATTTGAAAGATGAACGGGAGCAATACACATAACCTGCTTTTATTTTCTCTGCAGACCATACTTATTTATTTTGTTGTACAACGTAACCCTGTCTATTTTCAAAGCTTCAGCACTCCTTGAAATATTCCAATTCATTTCATTTAATACAAGTGCAATATGTCTTTTTTCCATCGCGGCAATACTTTTATCATCTTTATCAAAATGATTATTTGAGCTTACCTGGAAAGGAAGGTCCAGAACGTCAATTATATTTGATTTGCTGACAACAACACCCCTCTCTATTGCATTTTCAAGCTCTCTGACATTACCCGGCCATTTGTATTTTACAAGGAAATCCATTGCCTCAGCGGAAATAGTATCTTTCTTTTTGTTCATCGCTGTTGAAAATTTCTTCAGGAAGTAATAAGCCAGTATCGGGATATCTTCAATTCTCTCACGGAGCGGGGGGATCAGGATTGTGAACACATCAAGTCTGTAATACAAATCTTCCCTGAATTTCCCCAGTTTAACAAGATCTTCCAGCGGTTCATTCGTAGCGGCTATGACTCTGAAGTCACTTTTTATAACTTCATTCCCGCCAACTCGTGTAAATTGCTTGGTTTCAATCACCCTCAGAAGTTCAACCTGCATTTTAGCAGATATTGATCCAATCTCATCGAGAAATATTGTACCGCCGTTTGCCATTTCAAACTTGCCTTTCCGTTTATAGTGTGCCCCGGTAAATGCCCCTTTCTCGTGCCCGAAAAGCTCACTCTCAAGCAGTGATTCGGCCAGAGCTCCGCAGTTTACAGTGATTATAGGATAATATTTTCTTCTGCTGTTCATGTGAATTGCCTTTGCAACCAGTTCCTTTCCGGTTCCGCTATCACCTCTGATCATAACAGTCGTGTCTGTCTGAGAGACGGTATTAATCAGGGAGAATATTTTCTTCATTTCCGTACTTTCCCCGATCAGGTTATTAGGTTTAATTATCTCATCTATATTTTCTTTGAGTGCTTCATTTTCCGATTTCAGGTTTTTCTGATTAAGCGCATTTTCAATTATATGCGAAAGTTCATCCGGGTCGACAGGCTTTGTTATATAATCATAAGCGCCGTCTTTCAGAGCTTTAATAGCTGATGGTACAGATGCAAATGCGGTAATAAGTATTACATTTACAGATTCATCAAACTCCTTCACCCTGTTTAAAAGATCCAGACCGCTCATCCCGGGCATTTTCATATCCACAAGCATTACATCATACTTGCCTTTCTCAAAATGTTTCAAGGCTAATTCACCGCTGTCTGCGGTATCAACAAGATATCCATCTTCTTCAAACCAGTGCTTTAAAGACTGCCGGACGATTAATTCGTCGTCAACTACAAGTAAATTTGCTTTAGGTTTCATTTTTCACTTCTTGAGAAATATGCTTAATTGGTAAAATTATTTTAAAGGTTGTTCCTTCCATGGAAGTATTCTCAACAAGGATTTTTCCATGATGTTGTTTTATAATCCCGTATGCTACTGCAAGCCCCAGGCCGGTTCCCTTATTATCATCCTTTGTAGAATAGAAAGGTTCAAAAATATAAGGCAGATCCTTTTCAGAAATTCCCTTACCCTGATCAGCTATTCTGATAACCGCCGTATTTTCTTTCTGTTCAAGAATAACTTTCAGTATCTGTCCGTCATTCATTGCTTCAATCGCATTTATAAAAATTGGAATCAATGCCTGTTCAATTTTGTCGGGGTCGCATTCTATAATCAAGTGCTCTGAATTATATGTCCTGATTAAATTTATGTGGTTGATTTCAAGATGATGGTTAATAAGAATCAGGCTCTTATCTATAATTCCTGATAATTCATTCTGACTAAATTTTCCTTCATCTTTATGTGAAAATAAAAGAAGGTCCTTTACTATTCTTCCACATCGTGATGATTCATCGGAAATAAGGTTCAGGAATTCAATTATATCTTTAAATTCATCATCTTTGCTCATTTTTGTAAGCTTTTTAGATATAAGCCTGCTGTACGTAAGAATTCCCTCAAGCGGATTGTTAAGTTCATGTGCAACTGTTGCAGATAACTTTCCCAGTGATGCAAGTTTTTCTACCTGAGTTATCTGCTCATATATTTTTTTCAGTTCTTCATTTTTTTCTTCAACTTTAAGATTCAGAGTTTCAGACCATTCTTTAATATCATTGTAAGCCGTATTCAATCTTGCTGACATAAAGTTGAATTCCTTTGCAACCGTTGCCAGCTCTCCTTTTGAATTGATATCAATTTTATAATCAAGATTCCCATTAGAAATCTCTTCAATTCCTCTTGATATTTTTTTAAGAGGCCTGTTAACAAGCATGGTTATAAATAATCCACTGAAAACGGACATGAGGACTGTAAGAATAATGGCATTTGTAATAAGACTTTTGGTGTTGGATTCTATAATCCGGTTCATTTTTTCAGTAGATAAAATAACGTCGAGAACACCGAGAATATTTTTATTTGCAGGATGTTCATGACAGCTGCCGTTTGAACAATCGGGTTCATTTTTTATCGGATTTATTAATCCTAAAACCTTTCGTTCTTTCCCAAAAGTGAATACCCTGATCATCTCGTTATGAGGAAGATTTGTCGGCAGGATAGGACGGGAATGGCATACATTGCAGGCTTCGCTTTTTGTATTTACGGTTTTATTTATTTCTGTCGAATCAGTGGAATAACTTATTCTGCCCTGTTTGTTATAAATTCTTATTTTTTCTACACCGGCCTCTTTCCCTATAGTGTTTATAATTTCATAAATATCCTGACGACGGTTAAGCAGCATGCTATAACGTGTGGATTTTTTAATCACATCGCTAATATTATATGCATTTTGGGATGAAGCTGCGCTCAGATCTTTTTTCAGAACTGAAAGAGAGTAAAAAGTATAAACAGCTAAATTAATTAGCAGTATACCTGAAATAATTAAGGTAAGCTTGACACTTAACCTATTAATGAATGAGGGGCGCATAAACTCCCCGAATCTCCCCAAAAATTATAACCAAACGTAATTAACAAACCCGTCATTATCAAGGTATGAGTAGAATTAATCTACATTTTGAATAATTTATAAGTTGGATCCAGGTAAATTTGTTGTTTTTTACACCTGTTGAAATTTCTACCGTTTAACTTATACTCAGTCTATTCTCTATCCTAAAAAAAAAAATTACAACTTACCATCATTGAGAATTTCCCGGATTTAGGAGTTTGTAAAATTTTATTTTGATAGCTGCAATTCTTATCCTATTCAATAATTTCGCATATTTTTCAATTCTTCGAAATTGAGCGGAAAATGGTACGATATTGTATCATAAATTGCGGTAATTAAAAAATATGAATAACAAAATTCGCAACATCTTTTGAAAGGAGGGGAAAATGTCTGGGAAAAGCCGTCGTGACTTCCTTAAAACAACTGCTGTAATCGGAGCTGGAATTACCGGGCTCTCCACGTCAACCACGAAAGCGGGTCCTAAAAATATTTTATCCGAAGACCGGATGGGAGTTTTAGTTGATACTACAGTTTGCGTTGGATGTCGTAACTGTGAATGGGCCTGTAAGAGTGCTCATAATTTACCAGCCGGTGATTTGGATTCCTATGAAGATCGTAAAATTTTTAAAACAAAAAGAAGACCCGGTGAAACTGCTCTAACTGTTGTAAATGAGTATCCTCCCGGGAAAAACTCAGTTCTGCCTGTTGATGTTAAAGTTCAATGTATGCACTGTGACCACCCGGCTTGCGTTTCTGCGTGTATAGTTGGTGCATTCTCAAAAAATGAAAACGGTTCAGTTACCTGGGATACTGACATGTGCATTGGCTGCCGTTATTGTATGGTTGCCTGTCCATTCCAGATTCCAACTTTCCAATATGATAAAGCACTTAACCCCAGGATAATGAAGTGTGATTTTTGTTTTGAGAGAACAAAAGAAGGAAAACTACCTGCCTGTGTGGAAATTTGTCCTGTTGAAGCCCTTACATATGGACCAAGAACGGAAATTATTAAAATTGCACGGGATCGAATAAGAAGAGATCCTGATCGTTATGTGGATCATATTCTGGGTGAGTATGAAGTGGGTGGTACTTCCTGGATGTATTTATCGGGTAAAGATTTTGGAGAACTCGACTTTCCGAAACTCGGTGAAAAGCCTGCTCCCGGTGTTTCTGAGTCCATTCAGCATGGAATCTTTGCTTACTTTGTTCCACCAGTTTCTTTATATGCTTTGCTTGGTGGGATTATGTGGATTACAAAACGTCGAAAAGAAGCAGAGGAGAAAGAAAAACAATGAATCATGAATTTATTAATCCCGCACCATTAAAACGTAAATATTTTACTCCGGGTGTCATCGTATTAATTATTATAGCATTAAATGGTATAGTATTTTTGATGGGGAGGTTTTTCTTTGGTTTAGGTGCAGTTACAAATCTGAACAATCAATATCCCTGGGGCCTTTGGATTGGTGTTGATGTTGCAGCCGGTGTCGCACTCGCTGCCGGTGGATTTACCACGGCTGCACTGGGACATGTAATGCATAGGGAAGAATACGCAGTAATTGTTCGACCAGCTTTACTAACAGCAATGCTTGGCTATACTTTTGTTGCGATGGGGGTTCTTGTAGATATAGGAAGATGGTATTTTATCTGGCATCCTTTGATTATGTGGAATGGGAGCTCCGCGCTGTTTGAAGTTGGCATTTGCGTTATGATCTACTTGAGTGTCCTTTATATCGAATTTCTTCCAATTATTACTGAAAGATTTATTGGTAAAGTTAATTTACCCGGGTTTCTATCAGGTTTAAATAAACCTGTAGATAAAATATTAAGATTGCTTGATCGCGGGCTTTCAAGAACGATGTTCATTTTTATTATCGCAGGGGTTGTGCTTTCCACATTGCATCAATCCTCTTTAGGAACTTTAATGATAATCGCGGGTCCAAAGATGCATCCATTATGGCAGACTCCGATTCTGCCTTTACTATTTCTACTTTCAGCAATCTCCATCGGTTTTCCAATGGTAATTTTTGAGTCCCTAATAGCGTCACGCTCATTGGGATTAAAACCAGAAATGCATATACTATCACGATTAGGATCGATGATTGCTCCTTTATTGGGAATTTATCTTGCATTCAAGATTGGCGATATGTTTATACGTGAAACTTTTGTCTATTTAACAGTATTTAACACGGCGAGCGTAATGTTCACGATTGAGCTTCTTTTCGGAGTGATAATTCCACTAAGAATGTTTCTTTCACCCAGGGTTTTAAAATCGCCCCCCTTGCTTTTTACGGCATCGGCATTAGTTGTTTTTGGAGTTTTGTTAAACAGAATAAACAATTTTATTGTGGCATATAATCCTCCATATTCAATACATTCCTATTTCCCGGCATTTGGTGAAATTTCTGTAACAGTCGGGTTTGCAGCGCTTTTAATTCTTGCATACAGATTTATAGTTATGAATTTCCCTGTAATAAGTATCCCGGGTAAGCAAACGGCTCCTCAGTCTAAATACACTATTAGAGGAGTGAAGTGATGAAAAAAATATTAACTTTTCTTTTGATCGTTAATTTATACGCCGGAGTAAATGGGCAGCAAAGTCCGGGAGAAAATCATTCGAAATTAAACATTAATTGTAAAACCTGTCATACTTGTGATGTTCCGACAAAGGGTGATCCCTGCCTTGTTGTTTGCCCAAGAGACAAAATTGTAACTGTGTATCAAAGCCCCGATAAGACGCCTGAAATGATTATCCTTGATAATTTAAGTAATAGGTATAATCCGGTTTATTTCTCACATAAAATTCATGCTCAAATGTCTGTTATGTCCGGTGGATGTGAAAATTGTCATCATCATAATACATCGGGTCCGATTCTAAAATGCAATAGCTGTCATGGAACTTCCAGAAAACGTGAAGATATTAGCGTGCCTGATTTGACGGGTGCTTTCCATAGACAGTGTATGGATTGTCATCGTGAATGGAGTCACGAAACAGGTTGTAATTACTGCCATATTTTGAAAAACGATGTTAAGAATGAAAAAAATGAAAATCTACAAAAAAAATATGCAGGCAAAGATCACCCTGCAGTTATGGAGCCAGCCAGGTTAGTTTACAAAACTACTTCCGATAAAGGAAAACTTGTAACTTTCTTCCATAGCGATCACACAAAGAAATTTGGTCTTAGTTGCACGAATTGTCACAAGCAGGAAAATTGCTCAAATTGTCATGATGTAAATAAAATTGATAATACTAATCCGAAACCAGTGGTATCTAAAAAATCGTTTGAAGAACAACATAAAAATTGTATTAGCTGCCATAGGAATGATAATTGTGTTAATTGTCATAGCGATACTGAAAAAGAGCCTTTTAACCATGAAAAGCAGACTGGCTGGGCACTGAACAGATTTCATCTCGATTTATCGTGTAATAAATGTCATGGTGAAAACATTCCTTTTAAAAAATTGGATAATAGTTGTATAAATTGTCATAAGGGATGGAATAATAAGACATTTAATCATTCCATAACGGGTTTACAACTTAATGAAACCCATCTGGAGCTTAATTGCGAAGATTGCCATATAGATATGAAATTTAATGCAAAACCGAGTTGCGATAATTGTCACGAAAATTATTCATTCCCAAAACAAAAACCGGGAAAGCAAATTGGAAAATAGATTAGAGCCCGGTTCTGAAAATTTTTTAATTGTAGAAAGTGCAGATGATAATTATAGCAGGGCAAAATAATGCTTATGTTTAAGAAACTTGGGTTTCGTTTGATATTTGTTGTGGCATTGACATCATTGGTGATAATCGGTGTATTCGCTTACTTTAATATTAAATCGCAAAGCAATAGTTTAATCTCCGAAGTTGAGAGGCATGCAAATCAACTTGCCGAAACGGTAATATCAAGCACGCGTTATGATATGAGGCTTAATCAGAGAGAGCGTATTCAAGAGACAATTAATTCCATTGGCACTCAGCCTCAAATAAGGGATGTCAGGATTATTAATAAAATCGGTGAAATTATTTATTCATCTGATTCAACAAATATAAATAAAATGGTAGATAAGCGTGCTGAAGCCTGTTATGCTTGTCATGCTGAAGATAAGCCTCTGGAGCAAATCTCCATTACTGAAAGGACGAGAATTTTCAGGGTTGATCCGGATTCAAATCGCGTCATAGGCATAATTTCTCCAATCTATAATGAAAAATCCTGCTGGCAATCTGATTGCCATGCACATCCTGAAAATCAGAAAGTACTTGGTGTTTTAGATGTTTCAATCTCTCTTGCAGATGTTGATAAAACAATTCTGAAAAGCGAATGGGAGATAGTATTGTTTGCTGTTGTTGCAATTCTGGCAGTCGGGCTATTAATTGGTTTTTTTGTCAGGAGATGGGTATCGCTTCCCGTTAATGATTTATTAGGCGGGACACAACAGGTCAGTGCAGGTAATTTAAATTATGCGATTAAAGATCTTGGTAATGATGAGATAGGGAAACTCGGTCAGTCATTTAATAATATGACCAAGAAACTTTCCGAAGCCAGATTGCAGTTATTCCAATCTGATAAGATGGCTTCGCTTGGAAGGTTAGCGGCAGGAGTTGCTCATGAAATAAATAATCCACTTACCGGCGTTCTGACTTACAGCAGTTTTTTGCTTAAACGCACCAAAGATAACCCGGAATTCCAGGAAGACCTTAAAGTCATAGTCAGAGAAACATTACGCAGCAGAGAAATAGTCAAAAGTCTTCTGGATTTTGCAAGACAATCTGTTCCTAAAAAAAGCACCGCGGATATTAATGAAATAATTAATAAAGCTATCGGCGTTATTGATAACCAGCTTGCATTAAATAATGTAAAAATTGTAACACAAGCGGAACCTAATCTTCCAAATCTGACTGTGGATGCAAACCAGATGCAGCAGGTGTTTATTAATCTGTTTGTTAATGCCTCAGATGCAATAGGAAAAAATGGCGGAACAATAAGTATAAAATCAGAAAGAATTTCACTATCACCATACGGTAGTACACAAATTAAAAAAGCAACCTGCCCAAAGCGTCATAGTTTAATGGATAATGAATTTAAAATTGATGGTTTGCCCTCGATAAAAGTTAAAGTTTTATCGGATAATAAAGAAGGACTTATTCATCTTGATCCTGTCTATGGCAAACATCGCAATTCATTCAACCTCGATTTTAAAGTCGGGAAAGATTCGAAGTTTGTATGTCCGGATTGTAACAGTTCACTTATTCATCAGGATAAAGTATGTCCCAAATGCGGTTCACCCGTGCTCATATTTGAAGTTGAAGGACAGGGTTCGTATGAAGTATGTTCATCAGAAAATACCAACTGGGAGAAATGGGACTTTGTTGATGAGGCCGGATTGAAAGAATATATTGAAATAAAAATTGCCGACACTGGCTGTGGAATTAACAATGAAGATTTATCAAGGATTTTTGATCCATTCTTCTCAACTAAGGGGCAAAAAGGAAATGGACTCGGTTTAGCAGTTATCTGGGGGATAATTGATAATCATAATGGAACAATAAATGTCCAGAGCGAAGTAGGTAAAGGAACAACATTTACTATCAGGCTTCCAATAACACAACAAAGATAAAAATGAGTGAAGTCCCAAAATTATTAGTCATTGACGATGAACAAGTGATTATTGATGCAGTACTAAAAATTTGTTCATTTGAAGATTACACTGTTGACTCTGCATCAAGTATTACAACTGCAATTGAAAAAATATCCCGGAATTATTACTCGATAATTGTTTGTGATATTATGATGCCGGATGGTAATGGCTTTCAAATACTGGACGAACTGCGCACCAGGAATATTGATAGCGCTGTAATTATGATGACAGGGTATTCTACTGTAGAAAATGCTGTTAATTCACTTTATAAAGGTGCAATAGATTTTATTCCCAAACCTTTTACTGTGGATGAGCTGTTAAATTCAGTTTTCCGTGCGAGAAGATATTTGCAGATAACAAAACGGGTTAAAGAATTATCATTACAAAATCAATATTCTGAATTAGTTTATGTTAATTGTCCTGCAAAATATATGCGGCTCGGTTACTCAAGCTGGTTGTTCAGTGAAAGGGAGGGATCTGTTTTAATCGGTGTATGCGATCTTTTTCTTAAAACAATTGATTCAGTAAAAGAGATTGAATTGATGGGATCTGAGGATGAGCTTATGCAGGGAATAAGCTGTACCACAATAAAATCAGTTGATGACAGAATGCACAAAATTCTATCCCCTGTATCAGGTCGAATTGTAGAAGCAAATGAAGCCTTGAAAATGAACATCAGCCTGATTGAAAAAGATCCCTTTTTCGATGGCTGGCTATATCGGGTTATCCCGGTAGATTTTGATTATGAATGCAAAAATTTAGTCCCATGCAGTTCGGATAGATTATAGTTTAGATTATTCAGGAAGATATAAATTCAAATCTTTAGGAGAGAAAAAATTATGGCATTATTCATACTTGCGGTAATCATTTTCATCATTGCGGATGTGCTTATCCGTATGATTGGGAAAAGATTAACAGAACAAAAACTAAAGAAAGAACGCAGACTGGTTTTAGACGAGAGCTTAAAACTTGATTTCACCAGCGAAGCTAAAACTCTGAAACGGGCAGAAGTTGCGAATCCTAAAGCAAAAATTCTATGCGTAGATGATGAAGAAGTGATTCTTGATAGCTTTAGAAAAATACTTGTTCTTGAGGGTTATTCAATAGATACCGTTGAATCCGGACAGGAAGCACTTGGCCTGATTCAAAGGCATCATTATGATTTTGTTTTTACTGATCTTAAAATGCCATTAATGGATGGAGTTGAAGTTACTAAATCTGTTAAACATCTGAGACCGGATATTGACGTGATTATTATTACAGGTTATGCTTCCGTAGAAACAGCGGTTGAAACGATGAAATTTGGTGCTATGGATTATGTTCAAAAACCGTTTACTGAAGATGAATTGATTGAATTTGTGAAGAAAGCATATATTAAGAGACAGGATAAAATTCAAAGACAACTTAAACCTAAAGTACATATTTCTGATGTGCCCGCTTCATATGATTTTACAAAGGGCGAGTTTTCAATTCCCGGTGGAGTGTTTATCTCAAAAAATCATACGTGGGTGAGTATCAATCAGGAAGGGATGGCCAAAACCGGAATAGATGATTTTGCTAAAAAAATGATTGGGAAAATTGGTTCGCTTGAACTCCCGAATCTTGGTATGAATATTAAAGCCGGTCAGCCCTTATTTACTATCAGGCAGGGGAACCGGTCAATAACGTTTAATTCCCCCATAAGTGGAAAAGTTTCACAAATAAATACCATATTAGAAGATAATGTGAATGCATTTGAACGTACACCTTATGAAAGAAACTGGGTTTGTGCTATGGATGCTGAAAATCTTGATAATGAGATAAAAGAAATGTACATAGGGAAATCGGCAGTCTCATTTTTCCAGGAAGATATTGAAAAATTTAAAACAGTATTTACTGAAGTACTGAAGTCCGAAAAGAAAGGGGATGAATATCTTGAAGATGGATTATCCGTTGGGCAGTTAGAAAAACTAAACGATTCCAACTGGAATAAAATTGTTGCAGAGTTTTTTGTCAGATAATATTTATTGAAATCCTTTGGGGCTGCTATTCGTATAGCTGAATAAAATGCCCCGAAGGTTTTTGTCTCTCCCTTGGTGTTCTATTAGTTTATCATTTCCTTACTTCAGCTTTTATCATAATTTTCCCCGCTACTTTAAAAAACAAAACCATCTCTATGGTCTGGTTGACGACAGCATTTTCTTTCAGATTCATCACCATAAAATGATAACTGCCGGGTTTAAACACTAATGAGTCATGTGGTGCGATTACAAGATTTTTCACCTGCTTCATTCCTGTCAAGTCGCCTTTTTTATAGGTTTCGTGAATCTGCACGTTATCAGAAATATCTGATGCAGCTTTATATAAAGTATCGGGTTCATTGCTGTTATTTTTTATAGTACAGTAAAATGCAGTGTTAAATTTTTCAGGAGCGGGTCTTATCCAGGGGTTTTTAATAGCTATTTTCTCACCGCCCTGGAAAAAGATTAAAGCAAAAATTAAAAAATATTTCATAAATGTTTCCGTTTTTTATAATAACTTTTTAATATCATTGGCAATTTCTTCGGGATTAGCAGTACTTCCCCTGTAATTTTTCCTGAGATTACCATTCTCATCGACTAAAGAAATTCTATCAGTATGAATGATGAAATAGTCTGCTTCACCTTCATCATTATAAGTCGTATCATCGTGAATAGCTCTCACACTGAATTCATCAAGGAACGGATTTATATTTTCTTTACTACCCGTCAGCAGTTCCCAGTCATCCATATTCATATCCCGCACGATGGCGTATTTCTTCAATATTGATGGACTATCTCTTTCGGGATCGAACGAAACAAGCAGGAATTTTACAGCTTTAAGCTCTTCTTTACTTAACTTCTCTTCAGCAAGCTGTATGTTATGAGTAGTCATGGGGCAAATATCCGGACAATGAGTATAGATAAATCCGATTATGGCGACTTTATCTTTTATTATATCAGGATATTTTACTTCAATGCTGTCCTGATTAATCAGTTTGAATTGTTTTCCGGTAACCTTTTGATCCAGATCAAAGTTATTTCCGCATCCGGAAAATATAATTACAACCCCAAGAAGAATTATTATCTCTCTCATGCTTTATTATCTTTAAATGATTTGATTATTACCAGAAACTTATACAAAATAGCTGCAATATGTAAGTGATAAAACGGATTATACCGGTATCAGGTATTTTGACCCGTGGCAATGTTCAGAATTTGGCGGAAACTCAGACGCTTAATTTTACTCCGTAAAAATTTAATTTATATAAGAAGGTATCAATCAATTCTGTTTGTCTCATTTAATTATATATTTTAAATAAACAGGTTTATAAATTCTGGAAAAAATTGTCACAGTCATCAGGAATCAAACTCATACTCAGAGCATTCCGCTATCGGAATTACAGATTGTTTTTCAGCGGACAGGCTGTATCTCTTATCGGAACCTGGATGCAGCAGGTCGCTTTAGGCTGGCTCGTTTATAAACTAACAAATTCTGCTTTTCTGCTTGGAGTGGTGGGATTTGCAACTCAGATCCCAACTTTTCTTCTTGCGACTTTCGCGGGAGTATTTGCTGATAAATACAATAACCACAAAATAATAATCGGTACTCAGACTCTTGCGATGATCCAGGCATTCGTACTTGCTTATCTGACGCTTAGTCACCAGATAACTATCTGGCATATAATTGTGCTCAGTGTTTTTATTGGAATCGTAAATTCATTTGATATGCCTACAAGACAAAACTTTGTAATCCAGATGGTGGAAAATAAAGATGATCTTCCGAATGCAATCGCTTTAAATTCCTCGATGTTCAATTCTGCAAGGTTAATCGGACCCACTGCAGCAGGATTTCTTATTTCATCTGTGGGCGAAGGTATGTGTTTTCTGTTAAATGCTATAAGCTATATTGCAGTTATCGGTGCATTATTTGCTATGAGGATAAAAAAGAAGAAAAAACCTGCATTAAAGAAAAAAGTTCTATCTGAATTAAAGGAGGGGATAAAGTATTCTTATAACTTCAAACCAATACGGGCTATACTTCTGATGATAGCGGTTGTAAGTCTCGCAGGTATGCCATATACAATCCTTATGCCTGTAATTGCACGGGATGTGCTTCAGGGCAATGCCAGCACATTAGGCTTCTTAATGGGTGCAGTTGGAATTGGGGCAGTAGCGGGGGCCATCTATCTTGCTTCAAGAAAATCGGTAGTAGGTCTGGGAAAATGGATATATTATGCATCGGCTGTCTTCGGTATAAGTATTATCTTATTTTCATTTTCAAGGAGCATTCCGTTATCCATTTTCCTGATGCTTTTTACCGGGTTCGGGATGATGGTTCAGATGGCATCCTGTAATACCGTCCTGCAGACAATTGTAGATGATGACAAACGCGGCCGTGTTATGAGTCTCTATGTAACTGCATTTGCGGGAACAGCTCCATTCGGCAGTCTGATAGCCGGTAGTCTGGCAAGCAGACTGGGAACTCCTGGAACACTGATGCTCGGTGGTATTACGATATTAATTGCCGCGGCTATTTTTGCTAAAGTAGTCCCATCATTAAGAATTTTAATAAAACCGGTCTATGTAGAAAAAGGGATAATTCCCGAGGTCTCAAAAGGATTACAATCCACTACTCATCTTCAAATGCCGCCTGAAGACTGATTCTTCATTCCTCCTATTATTTCCAATAAATAAATAAAGTATTTATTAATTTGTGTGTGGAATTATCGCAGAAAGGATATGGATATGGAATCAGCTAAAACTGCTAAAGAAATGTCTTCCGTGGAATTCAGAAAATACGGTTATAAGATGATTGACTGGATCGCAGAGTATTTTGAAAATCTTGAAGATAAACCTGTTCTTCCATCAGTAAATCCCGGAGATATAAAAAAACAGCTTCCGGTTCATCCGCCGTCAATTTCAGAATCAATGGATGATATAATTTCCGATATTGATAAGATAATTATGCCGGGCATGACTCACTGGAATCATCCAGATTTTATGGCATACTTTAATTCAACATCCAGCTCCCCGGGCATTCTGGCAGAACTGCTCAGTGCAGCATTTAATGTTAATGGAATGCTCTGGCGTACATCCCCATCTTCCACTGAACTTGAAAGAGTAACACTCGACTGGCTGAAACAAATGGTCGGTATTCCCGATGAATTCTGGGGAATTATTTATGATACAGCATCAGTCAGTTCTCTCCATGCAATTGCCGCTGCCAGAGAACAGATACCCGGTATTGAGATCCGGGAAAGGGGTATGTCCGGCAGAAATGACCTTCCGCGTTTAAGAATTTACGGTTCGGATCAGGCACATTCTTCAATTGATAAAGCAGCAATAACTTTGGGCATTGGTCTTAATGGAATCAGAAAGATTCCCGTGGATAAATACTTCAGAATGATTCCCGATGAACTTCAGAAGGCCATTCAAGAAGATAAACAGAAAGGATGGCTGCCGTTCTGCGCCATTGCTACTATTGGAACCACATCTACTACAAGTATCGACCCGGTGAGGAAAATCGGCGAGATATGCAGTAAGGAGAACATCTGGCTTCATATCGATGCAGCATATGGCGGCATCGCTGCAATAGTACCAGAAATGAAATTCATACTTGATGGTGTTGAGCTGGCTGATTCAATAGTGGTCAATCCTCATAAATGGATGTTTAATCCCATTGATATAAGTGCATTTTATACAAAAAAGCCTGATGTATTAAAAAGAGCTTTCAGTCTTGTGGCAGAGTACCTGAAGACAAATGAGGATGCCGAAGCAGAAAACCTGACGGATTATGGTATTCAGATGGGAAGGAGATTCCGTTCATTAAAGTTATGGTTTGTGATCCGGTATTTCGGAGTTGAGGGAATAATAAGCATTCTTCGTGAACATCTCAGGCTTGCTAAATTGTTTTCAGACTGGATTGAGGCTCATCCGAAATTTGAAAGAATGGCACAGGTTAATTTTGGGGTTGTCTGTTTCAGATTTCATCCGGCAGATATAAATGATGAAAACAGGCTGAATGAACTGAATGAAAAACTTTTAAATATAATTAATGAAAGCGGAAGACTGTTTATTTCACATTCGAAGATTCATGGGAAATATTTTATCAGAGTTTCCATTTCAGGCCTGAGAACTGAAGAAAAAAATGTCAGGAATGCCTGGGTATTAATCAGGAAAGAAGCAGAGAGACTTGTGCGGACAGTAAAATGAAAATCCTTCTGTGATATTATTATATTTTATATCGTTAAGGTCTTTATTTTTCACAGGTATCAAAAGCTGAAAAATCAAATGAAATTTATTCGGATACAAAATAATATTTCTGACCAAATACAGCCTTCACATATTTTAAGCCACAAAACGAAACTGTTTTACTTCATTTCTTTAGCATTTATGGTGACAATCATTTCGATATCCTATAATGGACTTAACACTGATGACGAATACATTTTTTACACTTATGCAAAAAATATTAGTCAGGGGAATGGATATACTTTTAATCCGGGAGAAAGAATCAATGCGACAACTTCTCCTTTATTTACCCTATTAATTGCTTCAATAAATTATATTTCCGACCCCGCACAATTTAGAAAAATACCTTTTATAGGAAAATCGATTAATTTTATCTCATTAATACTTTTAGTTTATTTCTCTTATCGGATTATGAAGGTTTCCGGATTTAAATATTCGGGATATCTTTTTGCTCTGCTTATTCTGGTGAATCCGTATTTAAAGAACTCTGCAGGAATGGAAACCCAATTCGCTTTAATGTTAGTAATGGCGACCATCTTTTTTTATATAACACACAGATTTGAATTGACAGCAATTACCGGAGCATTATCGTGTTTAGCGAGATTGGATAATATACTCCTTATGATTGTGATTTTTGTACATTTCTGTATTATTCACAAAAGGCTTCCACGACCGGCTTCAATAATCTTATTTCTATGCATAGTTCTTCCCTGGTTCATTTTCAGTTACTTCTACTTCAATAATCTTTTACCATCTACCCTCTGGATAAAAATGCAGCAGCATAAACTAGAATATTGGGGAAATGGATTATTGTTCATTAAAGGATTCATTACACAAGTACCCGGAGGAATTTATACTTCACTCATTCTTTTAGGATTGTTTGTTTTATGTTTAGCACAATTGATAATAAATAAAAATATGGTACTGACAAAAGATTTTTTCAGGATTATTCTGGCATGGTCAGTCTTGTACTTTATCTGCTATGGATTTATTCTGAACCCGCCAGGCTATCCCTGGTATTATACATTTTTTGTAATTCCTTTTGGTATGGTATTTTCAATTTCAACGGAAACATTATTATCAAAGCATTATGCCAAATCCGGGCTTCTGATATTCATAATTATTTTGATTACAGGTCTTGTTCTGCCAATTAAGACCCTGTTCAATCCCTGGCAATCAAAATATAATACATATCTGCATACTGCCGCATTTTTGAATAAATCCAAAGTCGGATCCAGTGTGTTAATAGATGAGATCGGGATTTTCGGTTTTTACTATACCAATGGGAAAGTGATCGATTTGCTCGGACTAATAAATCCGGAAATAATTGATTTCCTGAAAAAACAAAATTACACCGGTCTGGTGGAAAAATATCATCCTGACTATATTGTTGCAGACTATCCTGAAAGACCGGTTTATGAAAGATTTACCCGGGGTAAAGAATTTTTAAACTCATACTTTTCTGCCTGTGTTATATCAGGACAATACAACTCGGTAGAAATCTACTCCCGGAAATGAAGCGTTAATCAATCGAAACCATTTTTGAGAGTTATTTTCAATATTTATTAAGAAAAAATTTCCTTAAGGGTTATATTATGGCAGAATTCGGACATTTTTTATGATGGTCTGGTAATTGATAAATTAATTGATTGGTTAAAATAAATCTCTATGAAAAAATCATCCGGAAGCCGGAAAAAGAAAACAGCAATTACAACTCCCGCTCTGAAAAACGTAATGGCAGATTCTTACCAGTTTGATTATGAGGCAATATTCAGAGATTCTGTTGATGCTTTTATTATCATTTCTGCAGTAAATGGAAAGTTAATTGAAGCAAATAAAGGCGCGCTTTTGCTTTTAGATTATAAAAAAGAAGATCTGCTAAAGCTGGCTGCCAAAGATATATTTACCGATCAGGAATATTCACGACTACGTCAAAATTACATCAACGATTCCCTGAGCTTAAACGAAACTTTTCTCGATAGTGAGTTCATTACAAAAAACCATAAAAAAATTCCTGTTACCCTCAGTATTAAAAAAATAGATGAGGGACGCAGGATTCTTCTTATTGCAAGAGATATTTCATCCGTAAGGCAGACTGAAGAAGCCTTGAGGAGAGAAGCCTTTATATTTGAAAATCTCTACGATGCGGTTCTAATTACTGATCTGGAAGGAATTATTCAAAGCTGGAATAAAGCTGCAGAAAAAATATTCGGTTATAAAAGGGAAGAAATCGTTGATAGATTCGTAAAAATACTCTTCGGTCAACAGGAATTTGATTTATACTTCGGGAAAATAAGTAAAACGATTCAGCAGACTCTCCATTGGAACGGTGAAACCAAAATAATCAGAAAAGACGGTAATGAAGGTGTGGCTGAGACTTCAGTATTTCCTTTCCGCGATTCCTCTGGTGAACACATCGCTTATGTTGTGATCGTTAAGGATATTACTCTGAGAAAACAGGCTGAGAGGGCTACGAAAGAGAGAGACTTAATGTACAGGTCTCTTATAGAGTCTTCAGCCGATGCGATTTATGTACTAAAAGACAGGAAGCTGCTGCTGGTTAATTCAGCATGGTGTACTTTGTTTGGTTATTCGAAGGAAGAAGCTCTATCGGAAAACTTTGATATAATGAAAATCGTGGCTCCTGAGAACAAAGAATTTATATTTAATAAATTTTCACGGAATATAACTGAAAAGCCTGATGCATCGGCCTATGAACTGAAAGGAATAACCAAGGAAAACCGTACAATAGACCTTGATGTAAAAGTAAGCAAGATTTTATGGAATGGTGAGGAGGTTTACCAGGGAATCTATAGGGATATTACAGAGAAAAAAAGAGCCGAAATAGCAATCAGGGAGTCCGAAGAGAAGTTCAGAAAACTTGCTGAAAAATCCCTGGTGGGTATATATATTATTCAGGATGGTGTCTTTAAATATGTCAATCCTAAGCTGGCTGAAATTTTTGGCTATATACCCGAGGAGATAATAAATATAAAAGGTCCTGCCGATATGACCTTTCCCGATGACAGAAAAATAGTCAATGATAACGTAGCCTCAAGGTTATCCGGTGCGGTGGATTCAATTGCCTATTCATTCAGGGGAATAAAGAAAGATAATACTGTAATTTATGTCGATGTTTTTGGAACAAGAACTAAAATCGGAAACAAACCGGCTGTAGTAGGAACCCTGCTTGATGTTACACAAAAAAAGGAGGCAGACGAGGCGTTAAAAGAATCCGAAAAAAAATATCGAACCATCATAGAGTCTGCAAACGATGCGATTATAATAGTTGATATTGAATCGGGGAAGATTATCGATGCAAATAAACAGAGTGAAAAATTGACAGGTCATACCAGAAAAGATTTGCTGGGAAAATCCTATCTCTTCCTGCACCCCACGCAAGACAGTAACTTTTATTCATCAGCATTCAGCGAAGCCGTTCTTCTCGACCAACAGATTTCTCCTGATAATGTATTCATTCAGCATAAAAACGGTGACATAATCCCGGTTGAAATCAGCAATAGTAAATATTCCCTGAAAGGCAGGGATGTCATTCAGGGTATATTCAGAGACCTCAGGGAAAGAAAAAAGGTAGAAGAAGAAATACGTAAGCTTTCAAGAGCTGTTGAGCAGAGTCCTTCTGCAATTGTAATTACTGATTTAAATGGAAATATAGAATATGTGAATCCCCATTTCTGCAGAGTCACGGGTTACAGCGTTCAGGAAGCTTTAGGACAGAATTCGAGAATATTAAAATCGGGTAGGACATCTGAAATTGAATATAAAAGGCTCTGGGAAACTATTTCAGCGGGAAATGAGTGGCGGGGTGAGTTTCTTAATAAGAAAAAAAATGGTGAATTGTACTGGGAGCAGGCATCAATCTCTCCCATACGTGATGATAAAGGAAACATTACTCATTACATTGCCATAAAGGAAGATATTACTGATAAAAAGCAGATGCAGCAGGATCTTCTGATTGCGAAAGAAAAAGCAGAGGAATCCGATAAAATGAAATCAGAGTTCCTCTCCCAGATGTCTCATGAAATAAGAACGCCTTTAAATGTAATTCTAAGCTATAACACATTCTTAAAGGATGAATTGTCGGAGTCAATTAATGAAGATATTAAACTATCATTTGATTCGATTGATTCCGCCGGGAAAAGACTGTTAAGAACAATTGATATGATTCTTAATCTGGCGGCCATTCAAAAAGGTATTATTGATGTAACCCTTGATGCTGTTGATATCCGTCGAATATTGATCACGCTGAGCAGGGAGTTTGAGTTCCAGACAAGAGAAAAGAAATTAGATTTAAAGCTTAAACTTCCGGATGAACCTGTTTTAATTCTTGGGGATGATTACCTCGTAACTGAAATATTTCAGAATCTTCTGAATAATGCTCTGAAGTATACAATCAAAGGGAGGATAGAAATTGATGTGGGTGTATTGCAGAATAATAAAGTTAAAGTCGATATAAAGGATACGGGAATCGGAATTTCAGAAAAGTATCTGCCAAAATTATTTTTACCGTTCAGCCAGGAAGAAACAGGCTACACCAGGAAATTTGAAGGGAATGGACTGGGGTTAGCGCTCGTAAAGAATTATCTTGATCTGTTAAACGCAGAAATAAAAGTGGAGAGTGAAAAAGACAGAGGCACAACTTTTTCCATAATATTTAATCAGGCTGTTATGCCTCCTAAGGAAATTCCCTACGATTTTAATTAATCCTCCAGCGTAAATCCTATTTTAATTGTTACCTGCCAGTGCTGGATCTGTCCGTTATCTATGTAACCTCTCGTTTCCGTAACCTGAAACCATCTCATATTTCTTACAGATTGAGCTGCCTTTGATACAGCATTTTGAATTGCATCCTGAATACCTGTTTCTGAGGATCCGGTCAATTCAATCATTTTATAAACATGATTTCCCATAAAAATTCTATCCTTAATTTAGTTTATGAGGGATTAATGACCGACAAAATAAAGATTTTTTCGTCTTTATGCATTTATTTTTATTACAATAGAATCCGGCTTAGGATTTGAACATCCAATGGGAAATAATTTGAAAAATTCAGGGAAGAAACATGCCAAAAAAATCAGCTTATATAAAACAGATTAAAGGGATAACCTTCGCCGGTAAAACAGATTCAAATCACTGGGTCGTTATGGATGGTCCTGCGGAATTCAGCGGAAGCAATGCAGGAATAAGGCCTAAAGAATTATTACTACTCGGTTTAGGTGGATGCACTGGCAGCGACGTTGTAAGTATTCTTAATAAAAAGAGAGTAAAAATTGATGGATTTGAAATAAATATAAATACTGGTGTTTCAGAGGAACATCTCCAGGTTTACACGAAGATAGATATTGAATATGTGTTTTATGGGGATGATGTTATTGAAAAGGAGGTAGAAAGAGCTATTGAGCTGTCGCAGTCTAAATACTGTGGGGTAACAAAAATGCTTGAAAAAGCCGCGGAGATCACGCATTATTATAAAATTGTTAAAAATGAAGAAATCGCCGTCTGAGTTTTGGAATATTGGGTATTTAGCAAAGAGATAAGTCTGCCATTTTGTCATACGGTTCGGATATTAATTTTGGAGATGAAAAGGCAGGGAGACAGACGAGAGATAGAAGAGAGATAGACGAGAGAGAAGGGTATTTAAGATCAGCATCTCACATAAGAATTTATGACAAAATGGCAGACATTAAATTGAAAGGATATTATTGTCCGAAGGATTATATATGCCGGAGTTTTATTGAACCAGCAGCAGAATTGTCATTTTAAACCCGGACAATATTACATTAGAATTTAGATTTTGCCTATATATGTATTTTAATGTTTCTGATATAAACCAATAATATTTCCCTGGGGATCTTTGATTAAAGCATACCATCCCATTGCCGGAATAACAGTTTTTTCTTTAAATATACTGCCGCCGCTGCTCTTAGCGGCATTTAATGTTTCATCAATGTTCTGAACATTAATGTGAAATACGGTTGTATCTCCACTGTTCACTTTTTCAACCTTCCTGATTCCAACCATTATTCCTTTGTGGTTATTAAAAAGCATATAGCCGTTACCGAAAGGTTTGAATTCCCAGCCAAAGACTTTATTAAGAAATCTTTTTATCTCATCAAGATTCGAAGAAGGAATCTCAATATGTGCAATTAGTTGATCTGCCATTTTCTGTTCCTATTAAATATTTTAATACTTATTAAATTAAAAGTTACTTACAGAAGTTTCAACACGAATAAAAAACGAAATCAATTCTTTTTACATAAAAATTTATACAGTGCAGAAAAATCAAGCTCACCAAATCCCTGTTGTTTTGCCATAGCAAAAATTTCTTTTACTGCACTGGTTGTTGGAAGTGTAACTTTTGTTTCATCGGCAGTATCGGAAATCAGCTGAAGGTCTTTATGCATCCATTTAAGAGGGAAGTCCGTTTCATAATTATTCTTTATAAATTTTTCTTTTTTGGCGGAAAGATATGGAGCTGTTACAGGACCGCCTAAGAGAATATTAAAGATTGTCTCTTTATCGAATCCGAGTGATTTACCCAAAACCAGGGCTTCCGAAAAAGAGGCCATCGCAGCACCGAGCATAAGGTTAACAATCATTTTCATCGATGTGCCTTTACCGCATTCACCTAGGTGAACTATCTTCTTTCCCATTTTTTCGAGTATTGGTCTGACCTCATCAAAATCTTTTTTATTACCCCCGACGAAAAAAGTAAGCTCTCCGTTTTGAGCGGGCTGTTTTGTACCTGCAACAGGAGCATCCATAAACCTTATTCCGTAACCGTATGCCTTTTTTGACATATCCATAGAAAAAGAAGGGTTTACTGTGCTGCAGTCGATCCATATTGCATTATGTTTCATTCCGTTTAAAAATCCTCCTTCCCCAATTGCAACTTCATAAACCGCTTCAGGTTTGCTGAGCATTGTAAAAATTATATCGACTTCTTTTCCAATATCAGCGGGGGAGTCTGCCCATTCGGCGCCAGCTTTTATTAGAATATCTGCTTTTTCTTTTGTTCTGTTGTGAACAATTAAATTATAGTTATTTCTTAAAAGATTATTTGCCATTCTGCTGCCCATAATGCCTGTCCCAATAAATCCAATTTTCATTATTGCCTCTGACTTGAATTTTTAGAATTTCAAATTAAAGATATTAATAAGGAAAGGATTTGATGGAAAACAAGAATTTTGGCTTGATATCAATTTGTATTTTATTTACGATTGAACAAATGTTCAGTCAATAAATTTATTACATCACCAAGAACTAAAGAACAATTTGAAAAAATAAGAGAATCCAACAAAACTGAAATCCTGGATGCAGCACTTATCGCTCTTCTTTTCAATGGTGAACACCTGACGGAATATGGTGATTATGTAAGCACGTTGTATATAAGAGTCAAATACTCATTTTAGTGATTGCCGGAATTTGTTTTGATAAGCAGAAGGGGATATCAGGCAGCGGGAATCTCTTTTTCTTTTTTGGATTTCCCCCTGTATACGGGTATCTCAAATGAAAATGTCGTGCCGGTTCCTTCAGTACTGTCGACATTTATATTGACGTTATGTACCTCAAGGATTTTTTTCACAATGGCTAATCCGAGTCCCAATCCCTCAGCAGATGAATTTCCGCTTCCCTTATGATAACGGTCAAATATATATTTTAATTCGTCTTTTTTTATTCCCGAACCGCTGTCTTTAACATAAGCGATGACCTTGTCATCTGTATTCTGAAGCCTGATTGTTACAGATCCGCCCGGAGGAGTGAATTTAAAAGCGTTATCGAGAAGATTCTGAAGCACCTTTTCCATCATTCCTATATCCGCATAAACCAGCGGCAGATCATAAGGGAAATTTAGCCGGAGGTCAATGTTTTTTGTTTCAGCAATGATCTGATTTTTCTGCTGAATATCCTGAGCCAGTTCGGCTACAGAAAATGCTTCAGGTTCAGGTTTTGTTTCACGTGCTTCCAGTTTGGATAGTTCAAATAATTCTTCGACAAGCTTTTTTAATCTCTCAGTGCTGCTGAGTATTGTCTGCATATAATTCTTCCGATCAACTTCAGAGAGTGTCTCGGATTTCAGGAGTAGTGTTTCTACGTAGCCCTGTATGGCAGCAAGAGGGGTTCGCAGATCGTGTGATACATTTGCTACAAGTTCTCGTCTCAGGTTATCCATAGTCTTCATATCTTCGATATCACGTAGAATAGTATCTGCCATATCATTAAATGAATCGGCAAACTCATTGAATTCGCCGCGCCCTTTCAAACTAATCCTTGCATTTAGATTACCGTTCTTAAATTCCCTGATTACAAAAATTATCCTTCTCATATTTCTGGTGATGAATCCCAGCGCGATAAGACTTATGATTGCGACACCGAAAAGAGTAATTGCCATTGATCCTATCCCCAGTCTTAAAATATAACTCCCGAATACAAGCTGTGTGGCATTATCATATTCTTCACTACCTAGTATTACATAAATGTATCCGCGAAAGATATCACCCTCATAAACTTTTGCAGCAGAGAAGGCTTTTTTTCTATCTGCATTTCGTGGATCAGGACCGGGCACAAACGGCTTATCTTTACTGGAAATAAATTCTTTTATCGGTTCGAGAGGCACAAACTTAAGTTTTACAATTTTATTAGGAGCATAATAAGTTAAAATTTTTCCCTGCCTGTCCAGAAGGTAAACTTCAAGATTAGGGTTAATTATCATTATATTGTTAAACACCTCTTTGAGGTATTCAGTATCAGCTTCTCCGTTTACAAAGCATCGGTTTTCTGCAGCAATGTGGGGTGCTATATCAGCATCAAGTTTCTGATTGGTTTCCTGGTAATACATTTCTGCAGTATGAACCGATATGTACATGTAGATTGCTGATAAAATTACCAGCACAATTAAAAATATAGCTGAAATTTTCCAGAACAGGCTGTCAAAGAATTTTGTTTTCAAAATGTCTTTTCCTTGTTATTTCCTCAAGATCATTAAATCTGTAACCGACCCCCCATGTGGTTATAATATATCTGGGATGAGCAAGATCGGATTCAATTTTTCCTCTCAGCCTGTTTATATGAGAATTCACAGTGTGTTCGTATCCACTATAGGAATAACCCCATAAAATACTCAAAAGCTGTTCTCTCGAATAAGTTTTTCCGGGATGAGAAGCCAGCAGATGGAGCAGTTCAAATTCTTTAGGGGTAAGCTCAATTCTTTCTCCTTTTAAGGTGACCCTCCTTTTGGTCACATCAATGGATAGATCACCGGCTGTAATATCATCTTTCTGCTCCTGGTCTTTTTGAAGAGCTTCGATTCTACGGAAAATTGCCTTTACCCTTGCTGTAAATTCACGGATGGCAAATGGCTTCGTAAGGTAATCATCCGCGCCGAGTTCAAGCCCAAGTACTTTATCGAATTCCTCCGACTTTGCCGTGAGCATCAGAACCGGGGTATAATTCTCCTGTTTCCTTAATTCCTTGCAGATCTCCAATCCATCCAGATTCGGCAGCATAAGATCGAGCACAACAAGGTCATAATTGTTCTCAATTGCTTCCTTTAACCCGTCTTTTCCGTCATAAACGCGCGTAACAGTACAGCTCATATCCTTCAGATGAATATTTATCAAATCTGATATTGTTTTATCGTCTTCTATTACAAGTACGTTTTTCATAAATATAAACTTCTTCTTTTATTCCCATTAAAATAACGACAGAATGTAACGGAATTATCACATTTATAAAAAAAGAGTACAACAGGGAGATGTATAAGCTATTTAGAAAATACTAATTTATATTTTAATTAAACAGGGGGGAATTATCCGGCAAGATGCTGTTCAATATTTTCAATCTCATGAACAGCCTTGATTTTTTTGAAGTATCTCAGGGCATCGCTGAAACTTGCTCTGGCTTTTTCGGTTTTCATCCATTCCTTATAGAGTATTCCCAGTTCAAGTGAGGTTTCCGCCCGGTTCAGAAGGTTTTTATATTCCTTATTTATTCTCATACTTGTATTCAAATAATTTTCAGCCACAACATAATTCTTCTGAACTCTCTTAATTACACCTTCAACTTTGTAAATTTCTGCTACAGAAAGTTTGTCATTTGTTTTATAACATATTTCCATGGCTTTATCAGCAAAAGCCTTGGATAATTCCAGATCCTGCATCTGCGCAAAGATGAATGCTTTAGTGATATACGATATTCCCAGTATTGAATATATACTGTCATTAAGTGAAATGGCTATGCTCTTATCGAGTTCCTTCAACGCCCTCGCGTATTCTTTTTTCTTCAGATAGGTAATACCGATGTTATGTCTGATCTGGGCAAGTTTATGGTGATCATTCAGTCTCTGGAAATTTATCAGGGCACGGTTGTAATAAAATAATGCCTGGTCATAGTTGCTGTATATATTATTAATAATCCCCAGGTTAATTTCTATCTTACCAATTAGTACAGCATCCTTCTTTTCATCAAGATATCGCAGACTTTCCTCAAAATGATTTGCAGCCTCTTTCAAATCGCCCTGTTCCCCGTAAACTGTTCCTAATAGATTTTCACATTTTGCACAGCCTTTAATATCATTCTGCTGTTTAAATAAATTGAAGGCTTTTTTAATATACTCAAAACATTCAATCCATTTAGCTTCCCGGCTGTAAATCTCACCAATTGAATAACTGGCATTGGCTGCAAGGTTTTTAAGATTTATATCTGATTTGCTCTCATTCAGGATTCTCTTGTGAGTTTCAATTGCAAATTCATACTCACCTAAAGCAATGGCATAATCCCCAAAAGTCAGAAGAAACTCAATATACCGGGTCTTGTCCAGTTTTTGTTCTGCGAGGGTAATTATGATCTGGAATTGAAATTCCTGCAGGTAGGATTCTGAGATATTGACATCAATTTGTTTCTGATCAGTTGGCTTAAACTTTAAATTTTCATTTATAGCTAAGCCATTATTAAAGATATTTTTTTTCAGTTCTGAAATTTCCTGTTCTGAAAAAAAACCGGCTAAAACTTCCTGAAGATTAATATATTTTTTAACTTTTGCTGCCACGTTTTCTCTTCAATAAAAAATAGTTTTAAAATCTGAAAGGATAACCCTGGTATAGTTATCCTTTCTACATCATTTTTTCAACTTTTGCGACTATCTCGCGTAAGCCCAGCGTGAGAAATGTGGAAGCTGAACATTAACAACTGTTAAAGTGCCTGAGCCAATATTAACATAAACTCCGTTATTTACTGTAGGTGTCGTATTCCCATTCTGATCTACAAAGTAGAATTTTATATCACTAGGATTAATACCGTTCAGATTTAGACCGGTAATTGTATAGTCCAGGAGTACAGGCTGACTGAATGTCATCGAAGGGTAAAAATCTACTCCTGCCTGATCACCTATCTGCATCGTAATATTCCTGGTATCACCAAACGATGAATTTGCCGGCACTGTTAATTTACAGTCTATATTGACAGTCTGTCCGTTTGATGCCTGGTAACTTTTAACCATGTGTAATACGCCGCCGGTAACGCCATTAATATTTTGTGAGGCTGAAAAGACATCCTCTACACTGATATCTGCTTTTTCCGGGAGCATAATAATAGTTTTAGTCTGACTTTTTTCAACAGCATTAATTGGTTCATTAATGTTACTTTCCTGCATACACCCCATATATGAAAGCAACAGTAAAGCAGCTAAATAGGATAACTTCCGCATTTTTTCTCGCCCTTCTATTATTGTTATAATTTTTGTTTTCACTTTCAATTCTTTGTTTGAAATATTTGTATGAAGAATGCCAAGGATTAT
Source organism: uncultured Ignavibacteria bacterium (assembly GCA_963743325.1). Lineage (GTDB taxonomy): Bacteria > Bacteroidota > Ignavibacteria > Ignavibacteriales > Ignavibacteriaceae > DATFVA01. The sequence continues at coordinate 86,846 of CAVUOZ010000011.1, read as the reverse complement.
GCCATATTGGCATTTGTAAATGTTACTTATCGAATTTTTAGCGTTAAAAACTTCGGTAGGAATTACTATTGATTCTGGAAATAATTACTGTGGCTTTTTGAGATGATAAATGAGATCTGTTGCCAAATGAAACAATTTTATTTCAGGATGAAAATGTGTATCAGGCTTTATTTATAGTGGTTGGACGGCCTAAGGCCAGATTGAAGACTGTATTTAACTTAAAGTTCTCTATGATAGATATAAATTTCAATTTATTTAACGATTTTCGATATCTGTCTAAACTCATCTGTACCGCAAACATTAAGTAATTCAAAGAGTATTGCTTCTGTTGTTGTTATCTCAGCACCATGATGTCTCATTCTGTCCAGGGCCGTTTTATAATCAAATTCATTTCTTGAGGAAATTGCATCAGCGGCAACATTTACCTGGAAATCATTGGCAAGAAGGTCCAGAACAGTCTGTTGAACACAAACATGGGCTTCAATCCCTGCAACTACGACCTGCAGCGCATTATTATCCTTTAAACGCGGGAAAAGATTTCCCGCGCCGGAACAGCTGAACGTCATTTTTTGTATGGCACTTAAACCTTCAAGTTCTTTAAGAAGCGCGGCAGAAGTATTCCCGAGTCCTTTAGGGTACTGTTCGGTATAAAAGATTGGAATATTAAGAATTTTGAATCCCTTTATTAATTTCAGACTATTATTGACCACCTGTACCGGTTTATCCATTACGGGAAGGATTTTTTCCTGAATATCTATAAGAAGTAAAGCAGAAGTGTCACGTTTTAAAATCTTTTCATTGTATTTTACGGTTGTTTCCATAATACACCTTTAATTTTTAGTAAATGGGGTCCATTCCATATTTACCACAGGCATACATCATAAGTAAAGCGGCCAGATCAACCAAAGTTTTTTTCTGATCTTCGGTGTGGATTACAAGATTATAAACTTCGGAAACAAACCTCATGTTCTTTAATATTTTTTTAAGTTCTTCATAAGTAGGCTGGCCGTGCCAGTTTGCAACTTCTTCTATAAGCAGTTTATCGTGTCTTCTTAAAAATTCAGGAAAGGAGATCGACCTTGTTATATGGGATGTTCTTGGTCTGCACATGGTTATAAGGTCATTAAAATATGTATCCCATTTTTCGGCAAGCAGACGGTTGCTGTCTCGCATTACATACCTGGCTTTCTCCAGTGAAAATTTTGCCTTAGTGCGGGGTTTGAATTTCGAGGAAAGAGCATAACCGTCATAGCTTACAAACCCGGTCTCATCATCAATATATTTCCATCGTTTTATAAGCTGACGTGCCGAATAAATAACAATAACTTTATCCAGTCCGCTGTCAACCACTATAAATTTACTCTGCTGTTCATTAATTACAGTAAACCAGTGTTCCCAGTTATCCACGCTCAGTATGCAGGGAAATCCTGATTTCAGATGATCGCTTAGAGCCTTAATTGCCTCATCGGGAGTTTCCCTCCTGAAATATTTCATTTTGCAGTCGTATGTCTTTGCTGCCTTTGCTAAACCGATTTCATCAGTACCATACCACCACGTACTGCCGGCCCGTTTTGCAATCTCTCTTTCATTTTCAAATCTGCCCAGCATAACGAGGGCATATTTCAGAGCGAAAGGACCACACTGGTATTTATAAGGTTGGGGATAAAAACTCATACTTCAGTAAATTTTTGTAACCCAATTTAACGAATACAATTCATTAAATCATTAGTATAATTTTGTGAGCAGATCAATTTTCTTTATTTTTATTTTTATGAGTAGGAGAAAAATAAAGGTTGCAATAGTATTTAATGAAGCTCAGCCTGATTTTTATGTAAAATCTGTCGAGCACGAAATTAAAGAACTTGATTTTATTCCGTATTTTGAAGTTGAGGAGCTTACTCCTATTGAAGAATATGAGCTCATGGCAGAAAAACTGAGCAAAAGCGGTTTTAAAGCATACCCTCTGAATATTTCCGATGACCTGGGAATACTTGTTAAAGATATCACTAAAAATAAGCCTGATGTAATTTTTAATTTTATGGAGCTTTATAAGGAAAATGCCAGGTTGGAAATGAATATTGTGGGCTTATTGGAACTTCTTGGGATTCCATACACCGGCGCAAACCCAATGGCTCTGGCTAATTGTCAGAGTAAGGTGCTTGCCAAGAGGATTCTTAATTCCTATGGAATAAGAACTGCCAGGTATATATTGATAAGACAGGTTTCGAATCGTTATGATCATGACTTAAAATACCCACTTATTATAAAACCGGCTTTCGAAGATGCGAGTGTGGGAATTGAAAACAATTCAATTGTTGAGGATTCAAAAAGTCTTCGCGAAAGAGTGAATTATACTCTGTCATTTTTTCAACAGCCTGCACTTGTTGAGGAATATATCGAAGGGAGAGAGTTGAATATAGCAGTTCTCGGGGATAATGATCCGGCAGCGCTGCCAATCAGTGAAATCGATTTCAGCCAGATGCCCGACCATCTGTACAATATTGTCAGTTACCAGGCCAAGTGGGATCCCAATCACGAAGCTTATCATAAAACTATTCCAAGCTGTCCAGCTAAGCTTCCTAAAAGAATCGAAATGAAAGCTAAGCAAATCGCTCTAAATGTCTTTAAAATTATGGGCTGCAGAGATTATGCACGGATAGATATGAGACTTTCGGTTGATAATAAGCTGTATGTTCTCGAGGTAAACCCTAATCCCGATCTTACTGAAAGCGCCGGATTTATGCGTTCTGCAGAAGCTGCCGGTTATAGTTACATAGAAACTTTAAAAAAAATCATAGATTTAGCGCGACAAAGAGGCAGACTGTCTGGTAATTAAAATTAATTTTGTGATTCCAGGCGGGCTGACTATTCCAATTAAAACTTTGCTCAGAACTTTCTTGAACTTGTTCTTTAACTTGAACTCGAACTTGAACTTGAACTCGAACTTGAACTTGAACTCAAACTTGTTTCACTTAGTATGTTTATTACCTCCTTCAAATCTATTGCTTCATAGTCAGGTCTAACCGTATTATCCGGGAGAGGATACTTTGTCTTCCCGGTATAAACGAGTATTCCTTTTCCCCCTATTTTTTGAGCAGCTTCAATATCTGATTCCAGATCATCTCCAACCATAATAAATTCTGAGTCTGGCTCAAATCCCAGCTTTTTTAATGCAGTCTGAAAATATATTGGGGATGGTTTGCCGATCAGCACCGCCTCCTTTGAAGCTGCATATTCAATTGCGGTTACAAAAGCTCCTGCGTCCATCGTTAATGTTTTACCATCAGGCTGCCAGTACCTGTTTTTATGCATAGCAATAATGTCTGCGCCGTTAAATACTTTTCTAAATATTTCATTCATCGTTTCATAAGTCCATCTGTCGGCAATGTCTCCCAGGACTAAGGCTTCAGGATCTTCATCGGTATCAAATTCTGAAAAAAGAACTTTTATGTTTTTTCTGCAGTAAACTGAGACTTTTTTGTAATTCTCTCTAACATAACTTAAAGTGGCATCTACTGCAGTCATTGCAGGAATTTCAGTATCAATTCCGGCTGACCGGATAAAGTCAATCATTGCCGAAGAAGTGCGCAGAGTTGAATTGCTGATAAGAAAGAAAGGAATTTTATTTCTGGAGAGGAAAGTAAACAGGTCCCCGGCATGATCGGCAATTTTATCACCGAGTTTAATTACACCATCGAAATCAATCAGGACTGGAATTTTAGTTTTCATTAATTGTAGAGCGATTCGGTGAATCGCTCCTCTTACTTTGAGATAATATTGAAGATTATTAGGCTTAAAATGAGTGAAACATCGTCCCCGCCTGCTCGCCTCACCTCCGACTCATCGGAGCGGGTTGGCGGGGCAGGTCGCTCTATATTAAAAGCAAACCGGGTTTTACACCTCAGCCGGAACAAGCAGCGGGAACTTACTTTTAGCAAACTCAAATATTCCGAACATTACGCCTGTATAAAACAGGTTGCCCAATAAATTATAACCGAAGAAAGGAAGAGCTACAATGTAACACTTTATCAGACCCGCGGAAGTAACCGGATAAAGAGTATCTGTACTCCAGAAAGCGAAGTTAGTAATAAGGTAAAATGAGACTGCTGCAGCTAATGAAGCAAGGATGATGTTGGAAGCTTTTTTCTTCCGGATCATTGTCATACCCATTACAACTATTAACGCAAAAGCAAAGTAAACGGCGAGAATTGTTGAATGGAATCCGAGAATGAGATCAGTCAAGAACATTGCTATTAATGAAACAGCAAAAGCAAGTTTTTTATTGCTGAAATATGCACCTCCGAATAAGGCCATTGCTCCTATAGCAGTAAAATTTGGAAGATGGGGGATAAGCCTGGTAAAAGCTGCTGCTGCAATCATTACACATAAAACCAGGAACCTTGGTGAAATTAATCTGGAATTCATTAAATAGTCCTTTCAATTATTAAACTTCTGTACTCTAAAATTCTTTTTTACTTTTTATTAAAAATAAAGATAAAACATCAGCAGTTCAAAATCCTGCTCTTCGTCATAATTTTAATTTGAAGCCTGCGTACAAAGAAAGACCCGGGGTCGCATATCCGTAAACTTCCTCATAATAAGTGTCCGAGATATTATTGACTTTTGCATAAAGCTCAAGGTAACTAAAAATATCGTATGAAGCGGCAAAATTTATTAAAACATAACTATTTAGTTGTACTCTGTTTACCCGGCCTCCGCTGTAGACTTTATCATCTCTTTTCCCGACGAAGATTGCATCTAAATAAGCATTGAAATCTTGAAGGAATGAATAGTTAACACTTACCACGCCTTTATGCTCCGGTCTTCTGAGCAAAGGCAGGCCTTTATCGGAAGAATTTTCACTTAAATCCGTTGTCTTTGTATAAGTATAATTTGATTTTATTTCCAACCCTATGGTTGGTTTCACAGTAATGTATGTTTCTAAACCGCGGCTTTCGGATTTATTAATATTTATAGTTTTATAATTCGCATTAAAACCAAATAAATTTTCAAAAGTATTTTTGAAATATGTTAACCCGATTGTAATCTTATTATTTAATAAAAACTCTTCAATGCCGGCATCCCATCCAATGCTTTTTTCAGGATTCAGTTCTTCATTTCCCGTAAAGGGATCGAATAAATTGTAAAGTGACGGGGATTTGATTCCTGTTCCGTAAGTTGCTTTGAGTTTTGTTCCTGTCGTCCAGATAATAAAAGCAGGTGCTGCCCTGTAGGTGATGGCACCGCCAAATCTGTCGTGATGATCGTATCTTATACCGAGATTGAAGAAGAACACATCCGATATATTACTTTGCTCTTCAATAAAAATTCCCCGGGTGGTGGACTTTTTGGATGGGAAAGTACTTTCAAAAGTGTAGTCTGTATGAAATTCATAGTAATTGCTAAAGGCTGTTTCAGTCTCCTGTTCAATACCTGCTGTGAATGATAACGGTTTTGAAAAATTGAATGTACTTTGAATATCTGCTTTAACTTTCTTTCCATCATACATACTGTTTGAGGAAAACGGAATGATAGCAGTTGAATCAAAACTGTATTTCCTTACATTCCTCAAATAGGAAACACCTGCTTTCCCGTTCCAGGTATTTTCATCATTAGAGAACACTGTTTCCAGCCTGAACGAATTTTCTTCGAGGTTGAATAAATAAGTCGGATCGTCCCCAAAGCTTCCGCCGGACTGATCAAGATCAGCATCAGCATCTGTATGCTGATAGAAAAGATTCAGCTTGAACCTGTTATTAAGGTTAAATCCTGTTTTTACTGAACCCGAAAAATTAGAAGCACCGTCTTTTTCAGTATTGCCGTATTTTTCTGATGCTGAAGAAAAACCATCTGTTTTCATTCTGCCCAGATTCAACTGATAATTAAAATTGTCATAAGTTCCGTTCAGGCCGCCGTTGAATTTATAAGTATTATAAGTTCCTCCTTCAGCAGAAAGGGAATATTTTTGTCCCTTTGTACCCGTTTGGGTAATAATATTGATTACGCCGGCCAGGGCATCAGAACCGTACATTGTGCTTTGTGGTCCCCTTAGTATTTCAATCCGCTGAATGTTATCTGTAAGCAGATTTGAGAAATCAAATGTATTACCCGGATCGCTGGGCATGTTCATTTCAATACCATCGAGAAGCACCAGGGTATGAGCGGCATTACCCCCCCTTATTAAAACATTCGCCAGTTTTCCCGGCCCGCCCTGCTGTACGACATCCACTCCATACTCATTTCTGAGGAGGTCCATTACAGAATTCTTTTTAGAAGCCGTAATCTCTGCCGAATCTATCACAGTAATTGAATTTGCAAGTTCTATTAAGGGTGTTTCTGTTCTTGTTGCAGTAACTACAACATCAGACATTTTATAAAAACCTGTAGAATCGCCCTTTTGAATTATGCTGTTTTGGGGATGGATGAAAGAAGGGAGACAGGCAAATACCAGTCCCGCAAAGAAAATTTTATTAAAATACATGAAGTTACTCCTGGAAATAACGATTAAAAGTAACTTCGTGGGGGATTAAACGAATTGAAATATATTATTCGTAATCTAACCTCACCCGCGAAGGTTGATTTAATATGAATACGGCAGGTCTCCTGGCTCGGCGAAGCATTTAACAATTTATAATTAACAATTGTTAATTGATAATTGTTCATTAGTTTTTGCTCCGCTCACAGTTGCGCGTCAGCTCCGGGTTCTCACCGGATTCCCTATAATTCCCGTTCTTACCGGGACACCGTAATGATTTGAAAGAACAGGTCAAAGATAGTCTCAAACATCAAAAAATCAAAATAACAATTGAATATTTAAAAATTTCTATCTATCCGGCTTATAAATGATTGAAATAAAAACCTTAGGGGAATCGGTGAACACCAAATCCTGCGCTCTTCATTAACCCTCCTGAATGAGATCCGGAAACCTTCCACATACACTTCACATACGCCTCAGATACGCTCTGCTTTCGTTCTGATCTGAAATATTCAATTTTGTCATTCCTCTTTATTTTAATTCAATTCTCCAGAAGACTTTTAAGTGGCTCCTCTATCCAAATAAGTAATCTATTTGAAAATCTAAATTGCTTTTCGTCTTTGATATGAATAATTTTGTCGTACTTTTGTGCGATTTTATTCACGCACCAAAAAAAACATATTGTATTAGTTAGAATATTGTTACTTAAAATTACATTCGGTTCTCGCTTACCAATAAGTTACCGTTTTTGCAAAGGAGAAATTTAATGGGTTGGTTCATTTCGTTTATCGACTCAAGCCTGGGGAAAAAGCTGATAATGGCTGTTACGGGCTTGTTTTTATATATCTACCTGATCATTCACCTTATTGCCAACCTTCTGCTGCTTAGAAGCACACCGGATGCTTTCGAAGCTTACGCGGAGTTTATGGCGGCATCACTTAATATACCAGTCAGGATCATAGAGATAGTGTTATTTATCTCTTTCATTTACCATATAATAAATGGTATCAGATTGTGGTTTATTAACAAATCTGCGCGAAGCATTGATTATGAAACAAAAAATCCTTCAGCTAACAGTACATTCTATTCAAGGTTTATGATTTGGAGCGGTATCGTGATTTTGATATTCCTTGTTATTCACCTGCTTGATTTCTTTATTCCCTCCAGGTTTGGAAATCCCTCGTTAACGCTGTATGAAAGCGCCATCTTGAAATTCAGTAATACCTGGTGGTCAATAATGTATATTGTAGCAATGATATTACTTGCTTTCCATCTGGTGCACGCTTTTCAGAGCGGATTTCAGACATTGGGAATAAGACATAATAAATATACTCCGTTCATTAAAGGATTTGGTGTAGTATTTTCAATACTTATCTGTCTCGGATTTGCCATCATTCCTTTATACTTCATACTGGGAGGAGGGAAATAAAATGAAATTAGACTCAAAAGTTCCTGCCGGACCCTTAGCAGAAAAATGGACTAACCACAAATTTAATATGAAACTGGTTAACCCGGCAAATAAAAGAAAATATAATATAATTGTTGTAGGTACAGGTCTGGCAGGCGGTTCTGCCGCTGCTTCACTTGCTGAGCTGGGCTATAAAGTAGATGCTTTTTGTTTTCAGGACAGCGCCAGACGTGCACATAGTATAGCTGCCCAGGGAGGAATCAATGCATCCAAAAATTATCAGAATGACGGCGACAGCGTTTACCGGCTTTTCTATGATACCATTAAAGGCGGTGATTACAGGGCCCGTGAAGGAAATGTGTACCGCCTTGCAGAATTGAGCGCAAACATTATCGATCAATGTGTTGCTCAGGGTGTTCCTTTTGCACGCGAGTATGGAGGCCTTCTGGATAACCGTTCATTCGGCGGTGCACAGGTTTCCCGTACTTTTTATGCAAGAGGGCAAACAGGACAGCAGCTTCTCCTCGGTGCATACAATGCATTAATGAGACAGGTTGGATTAGGAAATGTTAAAATGTATCCACGTTACGAAATGCTTGATGTTGTTCTGATTGATGAAAAAGCCCGCGGTATTGTAACAAGAAATATGGTTACCGGCGAAATCAAATCTTTTATTGCTGATGCAGTAATTCTCGCAACGGGGGGGTATGGAAACGCTTATTATCTTTCAACCAATGCGAAAGGATGTAACGCTACCGCAATATGGAGAGCATATAGAAGAGGTGCTTTCTTTGCAAATCCCTGCTTTACTCAGATACACCCGACCTGTATACCGGTTACCGGGCACTATCAGTCAAAATTGACTTTTATGAGTGAAAGCTTAAGAAATGACGGAAGAGTCTGGGTACCGAAAGATCCAAAAGATAAAAGACCTCCTGCACAAATTCCTGAAGGTGAGAGAGATTATTTTCTTGAAAGAAAATATCCTTCATTTGGCAACCTGGTCCCGAGGGATGTTGCTTCAAGAAATGCTAAAGAGATGGTTGATGAAGGTAAGGGAGTAGGTCCCGCTCAGAATGCAGTTTATCTCGATTTTGCAGATGCAATAAAACGACTCGGTAAGGATAAAATTGCTGATAAATATGGTAACCTGTTTGATATGTATAAACTTATTACTGCAGAAGATCCTTATGAAGCGCCAATGAGAATTTATCCCGCAGTGCATTATACCATGGGCGGTCTTTGGGTTGATTATAATCTTATGACAACCATCCCCGGTTTGTATGCACTTGGCGAATGTAACTTCTCTGATCATGGTGCTAACAGACTTGGAGCCAGTGCTTTAATGCAGGGCCTGGCCGATGGTTACTTCGTTATTCCTTATACAATAGGGGATTATCTTGCTCAGCATAAAATAGATAATCTTACTATTGACCACGAAGCATTCAAAAAGACAGAGAGAGAAATAAAAGAGAAAATTGATAAACTGCTGTCAATCAAAGGTAAAAAAACAGTCGATGACTTCCATCGGGAACTCGGGCAGGTTATGTGGGATTACGTTGGAATGTCCCGTAATGCCGGGGGCTTAAAGAAAGCAATCTCCAGGATAAGAGAGATCCGGGATGATTTCTGGAAGAATGTAATTGTTGCCGGTGAAAATGAAGAGCTAAATCAATCTCTGGAAAAAGCGGGCCGTGTTTCAGATTTTCTGGAACTCGGTGAACTGATGGCCGAAGATGCTCTTCACAGGGAAGAATCCTGCGGAGGTCATTTCCGGGAAGAACATCAGACAGAAGAAAATGAAGCTAAAAGAGATGATGTTAACTTCGCTTATGTTGCTGCCTGGGAATTTAAAGGTGTAGGGAACAAAGCAAACCTGCACAAAGAAGACCTGAATTTTGAGTTCGTCCAACCTTCTCAAAGGAGTTATAAATAATGGGAAAAGGAATGAATTTACACTTGAAAATATGGCGTCAGAAAAACCATAACGCCAAAGGACAATTAGTTAAATATGAATTAGAGGATATTTCTCCTGAAATGTCTTTTCTGGAAATGATGGATGTCTTAAATGAAAGCCTGATAAAGAAAGGTGAAGAACCCGTTGCATTTGATCACGATTGCCGTGAAGGTATTTGCGGCAGCTGCGCTATGTTCATAAATGGAAGACCCCATGGACCTCAGGAAGGAGTAGCGACATGCCAGCTGCATATGAGGAAATTTAAAGATGGTGACACTATTGTAGTTGAACCATGGCGTGCAAAAGCATTTCCTGTCATCAAAGATCTGGTTGTTGACAGGTCAGCATTTGACAGAATAGTTATGGCCGGCGGGTTTATTTCTGTTAATACCGGCGGAGCACCTGATGCCAATGCAATTCCAATTCCCAAAGATGAACAGGAAGCAGCCCTGGATGCCGCTCAATGTATCGGGTGCGGGGCATGTGTAGCCGCTTGCAAAAATGCTTCTGCAATGTTATTTGTTGCAGCAAAAGTATCGCATTTTGCAAGACTTCCACAGGGAAAGCCTGAAAGAGAGAAAAGAGTCCTTGCGATGGTAAAACAGATGGAAATTGAAGGCTTTGGTACCTGCACCAATACAGAAGCCTGTTCGGCTGAATGCCCGAAACAGATCTCCATGGATACCATAGCACAGCTAAGGAGAGAATATTACAGAGCATCTTGTATAAAAGGAAAATAATTCGCTTATTATATGTGATAATAAGCAGGAATTTACAGGATGAAAAAAGCACTTGGTGTTATAATCCTGATTCTTTTTGTTGCGGTAATTATTTATTTTGATTTCTACAGCTATAACGGTAGAAGTCAGCTTAGCAGTATCAATTTTCCATCCGGTGAAAGCCAGGATAAAAATATATCTATTCGGCAAATTGATAGTCTGACAGCGGCTTTAAACTATAATTTTACAATAAGTAACAGAATAGTACATACTGTCAGCACGGATTCAATCAAAATTCCTCTCAAACCGGAAAAACCTTCATGATGAAATTAAATTTGATGCATTAAATAATCCCGGCTAACACTTTAATCGGGATTTTTTTTATTTTCTGCAAGGAAATAAATAATAGTAGGGCAGAATGTTCGAAAAAGAAATTAAATTCATAATTGATTTCACATTAAACCGAATAAATAAATTAGGATCCTTTTTTACTTTTGAAAAGCTGGCTTCTGCTGAAGTTCATCCGGCGATTATACTTTATATTTCAGCACAACTGGAATACCTGATTTACGAGGACCGCAAAAAGCTTTTGCAGAATTCATCCTTTGATTATTCAGGGAGTGAAATATCAAAATATTTCAACCTTATCGGTGAAGAAATAAAAAAGAACAAGAGACTCGCTTTCGAGGATGTAAAGACTCTTGTAACGCATGCTGTTACATTTAATATCAATTATCTTGTACGACCAAACTGGACACTTTCGAAACTGATTTTTGATGAACAGAAGACCCGGAATGTAAATGAAATAAGGATGATGCTTAATTATCTCTATTATTATGATTATGTGAAGAATGTATTCTTCGGTTATTTTTCCAAGAGAAAGATTCTTTCATTGAGCGAAGTTGAATTCGATATGATACTCGGAAAGATTGATCGCCAGATGTTCAATGAACGTACCAGGGATTTAATTGACAATGCACTCGTATCAATTGGTGATTTTTTTAATGAAGGTGGTTTAAATAAGACACAGGTTTCCCCTCAGACAGTTGAGATCTTTCTTAAAGAAAAAAATCTTATGGAGGCATTATTCAAACTAAAGCGTTCGATTCCTTCAGAAGATAAACAGAAATATAGTATAGAAGAAATCAGAAAAATACTGTATGCAAAAGAAGCTGTAAAAGTCGAAAAGGCAGAAGATAAGAAGGCAGATGTTTCGGAAAAAGCTGCCTCAAAACAGTTTAAAACAGCAGAAGAGGAATCAGATTCCGGATTTGAATCTATGAGGGAAAAGACCCGGAAAGAAAACCTTTCTGAAGAGACCGGACATGAAAATGAAGATGAGGGAGTACTGAATGAACCAAAAGCAGCCACTGAAAAAACTGAACTATCTAATGAAAAAGATAAACCACTGACCGGCCGGGTACCGCAGGATGAATTTCTGTCCAGGTATGAAACTGAATTAAAGTCACTTGAAGAACTTGAAGCTCAGTTAATCAATCTCGGCAAAGAAGCTGACCTTTCTTTTAATGAATTGGATGAGGAAAAAGTAGTTGAACAACCTGAAGAGACGAGAGAAACAAAGGAATTGAATACGGAGGAATCCCTGACATTCGAAGAAATAATGTCAGATAAACAGGTCATTCAGGATACTGACTCAGATTATGATCAGACACCTTCCGAAGAATTAATAATAGAGGAGGAAGAGTTTAATCCCTTTGATGATGAAGAAGTGAAAAAACAAAAGTCAGTTTCATCTGAAAAAAGAAATAATGACATCCTGGGATTCATCACTGATAAGGAGATGGAAAAAATCGTAGCCAATGTATTTAATGAAGATGAAGAAGATTTTGTGAATACAATGGAAAAGATTTCAGAATCGGCAAGCTATGATAATGCAACTGAAATTCTGAAAGCCGTATTCTTTTCATATAAAATAAATCCATACTCCAAAGATGCTGTAACGCTTACTAATGCCGTAAGCAATTTCTTTAATCAGGACAAATAATGTTCATTGATTATGCTGAAATTAATATCAGTGCCGGAAAAGGGGGGGACGGTGCGGTTACTTTTCGTCGGGAAAAGTATGTGCCTAAAGGGGGTCCTTCAGGAGGTAACGGAGGAGACGGCGGAAATGTAATTCTCGAGGCACACCATAATTTATCCACTTTACTTGATTTCAGGTACAAAAAAAAATATAAAGCCGACGATGGGGAAATCGGGGGAAATTCGCGGAAAGACGGAAAGAATGGGAAAGATATTATAATTAAGGTTCCGGTTGGTACAATTGTCAAAGATGCAGATTCTGAGAAGGTTTTATTTGATCTTAATGAAGATGGTATGAGAGTAATCGCTGCAGAAGGGGGAAGGGGAGGGAAAGGGAATAGTAATTTTGCGACTCCGACAAACCAGGCCCCCCGGTATGCAGAAACGGGCAAACCGGGTGAAGAAAGGGACATTGTTCTTGAATTAAAACTCATTGCCGATATAGGACTCGTGGGATTTCCTAATGCAGGTAAATCGACACTAATTTCGGCTATCTCTGCTGCTCGTCCAAAAATAGCTGATTATCCATTTACAACTCTGGAACCTAATCTGGGTATCGTTCAATATAAAGATTATCATAGTTTTACCGTTGCAGATATACCCGGAATTATTGAAGGCGCCCACCAGGGAAAAGGACTGGGACTAAAATTTTTAAGGCATATCGAAAGAACAAAGGTCCTTGTTTTCCTGATTGATGTAACTTCGGAAGATTATGAGAATGATTATAAAGTCCTTCAGAATGAATTAAAGAGTTATAGCAAGAAGCTCGCTCAAAAACCAAAGCTCCTGGTTTTATCCAAGTCTGATCTGGTAGAGGAATCTGAAATAAATAAACTGCTGAAGAAAAAAATAAAGAGACTGGAAAATAAATTTCATATTATATCCGCTGTAACCGGTACGGGAATCGGAAAACTCCTTGATCTTTTATGGGATATGATTGAAAAGGAAAAAAATCAAGATACTTGATTGCTGTTACCTTCCCTGAGACTCTGTTTTAATATATTAAGGTTCAATCAGAATTTAACGGAGTGCAAATGAAAATAATCCTTACAAGAAGCATGTTAGTTTTATTTCTGACTGTTCTTCCGTTTATATATTCATGCGATACAGGAATAAATATTTTTTCTCTTGAAGATGATGCACAGCTTGGTCAGGAATTAAATGCCCAGATACAAACTGATCCGCAGGAATACCCGATATTTCATGGTGATCCGTCAATTAAAAGTTATATTGCAACACAGATTTTTAACCAGATATTAGCCACACCGCAGATCCAGCATAGAGATGTTTTTAACTACCAGGTGGAAATAATTGATGATGATTCAACACTGAACGCTTTCGCTCTGCCCGGAGGATATGTGTACGTTTACACGGGACTGATAAAATACCTGACTTCCTCTGCAGCTTTAGCCGGAGTGCTTGGACATGAAATTGCGCATGCAGAATTAAGGCATGCAACCCAGAGAATGACTGCATATTATGGTGTGTCAATTCTGTTAAACATAATTTTAGGAGAAAACCCTTCACAGTTTGAAGAGATTGCGGTTAATCTTTTTGTCGGCCTTGGTTTTCTGGCAAACAGCAGGTCTGACGAAGACCAGGCTGATGAATATTCGGTTAATTATTTAACGGATACAAGATTCTATCCCGGCAGCGTGATGTTCTTCTTTGAAGAAATGAGAGATGATGGGTTGATTAGTTCAAATGCAGATGCAATTGCTACATTCCTATCCACTCATCCTGATCCGATTAACAGGATAGCAAGTACACAGCAGAGGCTGCGGGACTTAAATATTCCGATAAAAAGTTATGATGATACGGGAGAGGGAATTTTTCATGATGAATATCAGCAGAATGTTCTGGATAAATTTCACTGAGTGCTTTTAAACCTGATTGCTCAAAACTGCTAAAAAGAAATCCTGTTATAGATCCATTTTGCCCGGGATGTTTAAATATTTATGCTTGGTTAATGTTTTGATAAAAATCTTTTAATTTCTATATTTACAGGCTAAATTGTGAATTTTGGCGGGGTAGCTCAGTAGGTTAGAGCAGTGGAATCATAATCCACGTGTCGGGGGTTCGAATCCCTCCCCCGCTACAAATTACAGGAGAAAAAATTATGTACGCAACATTGATAGTTATAACAACAATAATAGCAATATTACTGATAATTATTGTTCTGCTTCAGTCAAGTAAAGGCGGCGGGTTAGCCGGTACTTTCGGCGGTGCCGGAAGTATGGGCACGATGTTCGGAACGAGAAGAACTGCAGATTTTTTGAGTAAGGCATCGTGGTGGCTTGCAGGATCTCTCGCAATATTGACAATTATAATAAATCTGTTCTTTCTGCCGGGCCAGACTTCGGCGGAGCAGCGTGAGAGTATTATACAGAAATCGGGACAGCAGAATGTTCCCCAGTCTCCGGGTTTGCCTCCACAGCAAACTCCTAATGTCCCTACACAGGGAAATCAGAACAAATAATTGAATTAAATTATCAGATTTAGGAGCCCTGTTTCATACGGGGCTTTTTTATTTCCAGTCTGCGAGCAATGTGATAATATCATCCTGGATAACACGGTGAAATCTCGCACCTTTATTGTCAAACTCAAAAATAATGCTGATAATTAAATCATCGCCTCTGGCGGTGGTTAAATATCCTGATAAGGAGGTTACTCCATTGAGAGTTCCTGTTTTCCCATGGAAATTATTTTCCGCCCGGGTGCCTATCATTCTGTGTTTTAATGTTCCATCGACTCCTGCAATGCTTAGTGAGTTATAAAAATCGTCAAAATGTGCAAGATCGAAATACATTTTTTCAAGAACACCGGCGAGGGCACCTACAGTTATCTGATCAAAACGGGAAATACCTGAACCATCAACAATGGATGAACCATCGGAAAAAATCCCGTTGTCTTTTATAAAAGATAATATTGCCTGTGTCGAGTAAAACGCATTTCCCTGTTCTCCGCTTGTTTCAGCACCCAGAGTTTTAAATAAACATTCAGCAAGAAAATTATCGCTGTGTTTATTTATATCCTGCAAAAGATTTTTAAGAACAATTCCTGAATTTGTCAGCTCATTTGCATTGCCCGGAGTAATTCCTTCTTTCGCATCAAGATTTACCTCGATACCGCTGCTTATTAGTTCATCTCTTAGTATTTGGGCAGCATTTAAAGGAGGGTTTTGAACATTAACAAGATATCGTCTTGTCCTTCTTCCCCTTTTTTTATAAATAACCTTCCGGTTTCGGTCAAGCACCAGAGCCGAAATAGGGGGCAGCTTAACATTTGCCACTTCATCCTTTATCCAGTCGTCTCTTGTGTATACATCATCAAAATAGCTGTCATCACCAATAATATTACCGGTAATTCTGATGATCCCTCTCTGTTTCAATTCAGTGACACATTTTTCAAGATCCTCCTGTGAGAAAAGGGAATTCCCGTACCCTTTTATGTATAAATTGCCGTTAATAATTCCATCCCCGATATTTGAATCATCCGTAAGCAGGGAGGTTTTAAGCACGAAATCCCCCCCTAATTCTGAAAGTGCAGTTGCTGTTGTAAAAAGTTTTGTATTGGAAGCAGGGATCATTGATTCCGAAGGATTCAGAGAAAAAATGGTATCCTGCGTCAAAGGGTTGAAAACTAATACTGCAGCGTGTGTGGATGACGGAAGATTTAAAAGTATCTGGCGGATTCTGAGAGCCACTTCTTCCTTAGAGGAAGCAAATAAAACAGGGACAAAAAATAATAGAACAAATATCGTACGCTTGAACATGCCCATCCTTTTAAATCTAACTGAATCTGAATTTGTTTAATTAACAGGTAATATTATTTTTATGCTCTAAAAGGGATTTAATATATTTTTAATATAATCCTTATTTTTTTTACTGCAAAAATGGAGTAATTTAAAATTAATTAAAAGGCATTCCGGCTTCACTTTCAAAAATAATTTAAAGGCAGATATGGCAAGAAAGAAACCAATACTAAAAGCTTATGAAGATCTCGACTTTTTAAATTCATCCGATGCAAGGATTTTGAGGATACTTTCAGAATTTCTGGAACCGCAGTCAAAGTTCAGGAAACATAAAATAGTTGATACTATTGTATTCTTCGGATCAGCCAGATTAATGTCAAAGAAAAAATCCATAGCTGAATTGAATAAATTCAAATCAATTGACCCTATAGATGCATCAAATGATAAGCTTGCTGATGCCCTGAGAAATGCCCGGCATATGGTAAGGATGTCACGTTATTATGAAGATGCCGTGGAACTTTCCCGGCGGTTAACCGAATGGTCGCTGAATCTTGATACATCAGGAAACCGGTTTATAATTTGTACGGGAGGCGGACCGGGTATTATGGAAGCAGCAAATAAGGGAGCAAAAATAGCCGGAGGGTATTCAGTGGGATTAAATATCAGCATTCCCTTCGAACAATTTGTTAATGAATATGTTAGTCCCGATTTAAAATTTGAGTTCCATTACTTTTTTATGAGGAAATTCTGGTTCGCATACCTTGCTAAAGCACTTATAGTTTTTCCGGGCGGGTTTGGTACTATGGATGAATTTTTTGAAATAATTACTTTGATCCAGACCAATAAAATAAAAAAGAAAATGCAGCTTATTGTTTATGATGAAAAGTACTGGAAAAATATAATTAATTTTGATGCCCTTATTGCAAACGCGGTTATCAGTCCTTCCGATATGAATCTTTTCTCATTCTGTAATGACATTGATGAAGTGTTTGCCCAGGTAACAAGGCATTTCGAAAAATACTATTTAAGGAAAGAGACAGAGAAAAGACAGGAAGAGCCTAAAATTCAATTAAAGTAGAAAATCTCTTAAAATATCTGTCCGGTTTTGAATAAATAGCAGTCTGCCATTTTGACAAATTAAGTACGGGATTTATGTGTAAAGAAAGAGGTGATAAAGACTGGAGATGGACGAGAGAGAAGTTTGTGTGGAACGTATAAAAAACTTATGACATTTTGTCAGTTAAATTGAAATGAGACAGACCAGATTACAATAAAAAAACCGTCTCAAAATATTTTTTTAAGACGGTCTTATTTTAACAATTTATTTATGACTATTCCATAATATCGGTTCTGTGGGCACGTCTTTCGGCTTTAAGCCTTTCCATCCTTCTTTTAATTGAAGGCTTTACAAAAAAGGTTCTCTTTTTAAATTCCTTAAGCACACCGGATCTTTCGTATTTCTTTTTGAACCTTCTTAATGCTTTATCTATTGATTCGTTTTCGCCTAATGTAATACCAACCAAGTTATTTCACCTCGCTTTAAATGGCGGTTTAATGAGATATTGACTCAATTAATTTTTTATTTCCTGATTTCTGAAATTCTACTGTTATTGAACTATGTCCGCTGGAGATTACTTCTTTTCCCACAACTTTCCCAAAATCATCCCAGTTCTGATGATAAATAGACTCTCCGACTGCAAATGATTTTGAAGGAGAATAAACTGTGCAATCTCCGTTTTCAATTCCTTCTAAAGATGGCTTTGTCTCCTTCACATCCTCTGTGAGATCGATAATCATAGTCTGTTTGCATTTCTTGCACTTAGCCCATCTTTTGTTTGCGCTATTTTCACTTAAAGAGACCTCTCCTAAAAGTTCCATTTTCCGTACTGTATTACAAATTCCGCAAAAAGCTTCTACATTTTTAATTCTAGCCATAATAATACCTTTTTAAATTTGCAGACATTAAATATAGCAAAAGAAGTAGGTATAATCAACAAATTAATATACACCTTATTTCTGTTTTTGATGAGTAATTACACATTTATTATTGAAATTGACGATCAATATGTTGTTTTTAAGATTAAACAGAATTTTATCTTTACTGTAGTTGACAAAGATTATTTTCAACCTCATCGGGAGTGCTGTTTGACACTACTGCTAAAATATTTCCTTTTACCATAGTTAAAAGAGTAACAAGCTTTCCTTCAGTATATTCATAACAGTTGCCCGAATTAAGATATGTGATTAAATCGTCGGTCAGCGTAAGAAAATCTTTGTTTTTAATTTCAGATACATCCACCTGGAACAAATAAACCAGCTTACCGTCAGCAGTTGAATAAACATGATGAGCAAACTTTTTCCCGTGGTCGACTGATACAACTGCCCCAACGAGTTTCCAATCTTTTATTGCTGGTACATATGTCGGATATGCCACCCCTTGTTCCGTGAAAAAATCTTTTATTTTGTCAGGATCGGCGGATGTAAACTGCGGAGAAAGCTTTCCGGCTAAAATATTTTCAAAATTTTGTCTGGCCTGGATATACATATTCGTGCTGCCTCTTTGTTCACCGGCAAAATTTTTATACTCAGGACTCGGGGGGCGACTAAAAATTATCAGGAGGATGGCTACGATCAGAATAATTGTACTTCCCCAGGCAATCATGGGTTTGGTAAAATATATTTCAGGCAGTATTCTGGAAATAAGATTAGATTTACGCCCAGGTGAGATTTTTCTTTCCAGCCGTTTTCTGACTTTTACAGGGACTGGTGATATTTTCATTCTCTCAGAGACAAGATTTTTTATGAATGACTGAACAAAGTATTCAAACTTCAGATCAGGATTATTTTCTATTTCGTACCGGAGTTTTTTTTCTTCAGAAGGATCTTTAATTTCTCCGTCTACAAGTGCTGCTATATAATATAAATCTCTGTTTTCCTTCATAAATTTCATCCGCCTGCATCAGTTGTCTTATCGATATATCCTTTATCAGCAGCATAATTATATAATTTCGTAAATAACATTTTTCTTGCACGGTGCAGTCGTGACCTAACAGTACCTACAGGAATATCAACAAAATCCGCAATTTCTTCATAGGTGAATCCTTCGATATCGCATAAAATAATTACCGTTCTGAAATCTTCAGGCAGGGACGCAATAGCATTTGAAAGTTCGTCATCAAGCAGATTGTCATACATCTCTTTTTCAAGGTGAGCGCTGTCTGTGGATGAGGGTTTTATATTTTCATAAAAATTCTCTACAACTTCGTAATCAATTTTATCAGGTTCTTTAGAGGTTTTCCTGTAGGAGTTTATGTAAGTATTTCTCATTATCCTGAACAGCCACGCCTTGCAATTAGTTCCCTTTTCAAATTTATCGAAGAACCGGAACGCTTTAAGATAGGTTTCCTGGACAAGATCATCGGCTTCATCACTATCTCCTGTCATTCTCAGGGCAAAATTAAACAGCGCATCCATATGCGGAACTGCTTCTTTCTCAAAATCAGCGTAAAGCTGTTTTTGATTATCAATTATTGCCAGCAAAATTGGAAATGGAAACATATTAGATGGTTATTAATCCGATTACAGGTATTTATTGTTAACAATTATATTAAAATTAAACCAGTTATTAAACGATCAAGGAATAACTTCCCCGTTTACTCCCGCTAAATGTGGTGTTTCAATCTCAATAAGGAACCCATTAACAGCAACAAATTTTACCTTACCATTCTCCGAGATGCAAAAATTAGCCGGACCATCAATTTCAATCTTGTCACGTGTCTGCTTCTTAAGAACAAGATTGATAGGGAATTCACAATATTTTTCTTCTACCGGAAAGTCAGTGATAACATTAGTAATGCCCCTGGAAAAGAGGTCCAAAAAATTTAATTTTGATAATCCATCCATCGAAGCAGCTTTGTTCTCATATGTTTTACCTATTGATATTTCCATGCCGGAAAGATCATAATCATCATAACCGCTGTATACCGAAAGATCTCCCAAATCGATGACCCTTCCGATTGAGAAAAATGATCTGGCTGAGTCTTTGTTGAATTCAGTCCTGTTTATTCCCACATCTATTACAATCTTCTGATTGCCGATTTTATAAATAAGGTTTCTGAGGATCAGATC
This sequence comes from uncultured Ignavibacteria bacterium, assembly GCA_963743325.1. Lineage (GTDB taxonomy): Bacteria > Bacteroidota > Ignavibacteria > Ignavibacteriales > Ignavibacteriaceae > DATFVA01. Next base: position 66,362 of record CAVUOZ010000011.1, on the reverse strand, counting down.
CATCATATTATCTTTTTCGTTGAAGGGGATTTTTTCATACGTATCAAGGCTTTCATCCAGGTAGCCTCGTTCCGCTATACTTTTAAAAGCTGTAAGCAGAATTATGAAATTAAGTTTTCGTAAATATTGTTTTTCGGGGTCATTCTTCCAGCCGCCTGTTTCAATCAGAATTGTGCTTGTTCCCCAGGTCTGAAAATTATCCCCGAATGCACGGGGTTCATAATCATCAGTATATTTACCGATATGGCCGGGGATAAAATCGCTTAAAACCTTCACGAGCTGCCCGATCAGCCGCATAGATTTTTCTCTGACAGGGTTAACGGTTTTATCATAATTAACAGCCGGAGCAAGAAATGAAATTGCGGCAGATTTAAAACTTCTGCCCGCACTATAATAAATGCTCTGATCGTGAAGATTAAAACCAAAATCTGCTTTTAATGAATCAAAGGTATCTTTAAGGATTTTACCTTCGGGTGTCTGCTGCCTGATCGCATCACGATTTAAGTCTACCTGGTACGAATTTCTTCTTTCAAATACTTCCGCTCCATCAGGGTTAACCATCGGGATGAAATAGAGCGTAAGTTCCTTCAGTATCTGATTTTTTAATTCTCCGAACTGATTTTTTCCTGAGAAGAAATTAAAAATATCAAACAATGCCATTGTGGCGGTCGATTCATCCCCATGCATCTGCGACCATAGAAATACTTTCGTTTTGCCGCTCCCCACCGATATTAGATATATTTCACGGTTCTGAGCAGAAACACCGGGTTGTTTAACAGTAAATAATGAATTGTTCTGCAGTTTTTTAATCAGAATTTTTATATCGGAATGTTTAAATCGCCTGTTTGTGAGTGATTTCTCGCGGAAATCCTCATAAGTATTATTAAGCTGGCTGGTAAAATCTTTGTATTGCGCCATTACAAGGGAGTTTAGTATAATGATTACAAAAAAGAATTTGATCATCTTATTTGTAATTTAACTATAACAATTTTTATTTACTAAATGTATTTGAATAACAACTGGAGTAAAAAATGGCTACGAATAATCTGAAAATCAGTTCAGCGTTACCTGATTTTAATTTGAGAGGCACTGATGAGAAATTTTATTCCCCGTCCTTATATAATGATAAAAAATTACTTGTAATCATTTTCAGCTGTAATCATTGTCCATATGTTCAGGCATACGAAGAGAGAATAAAAGAAATACAGCGTGAATTCGGGAGTAAAGGTGTGCAGGTTATCGCAATAAATTCTAACGAAGATTCGGGTTACCCCGAAGATTCCTTTGGAAATATGAAGAAAAGGGCGGCGGATAAAAAATTCAATTTTCCCTATTTAAGGGATGAAGATCAGACAATCGCAGAAAAGTTTGATGCAACACATACACCTGAGGTTTTTGTTTTTGATGAAAACAGGAAACTTGCCTATCACGGAAAAATTGATGATAACTGGAAAGAACCCGAAAGAGTAACCACAAGATATCTTAAAGATGCATTATCGCAATTGATTAATAGTGACGAGATATCTATACCCGAGACGTTTTCAATAGGCTGTACAATAAAATGGAAGAAATCTGAAATATCTTAGACGGGGACACCCATTGTCTCTTCAAATTTATCGAGCAGCTTTAAAGGCTGAGATGAAATAGCAAAACAATACAGTGGGTAAAGGGAGGCATAATTTTTAACGAGTTCGGTTAAAATGTCCGCTGTGTACAGCAATTTTTTGTCGCGTGGAATTTCCTTTTCAAAAAGGATGTATTTATTCTTCTTTAACAAATCAAAATGTTTACCGGCATTAAATTTCTTTTGTACAAGCTGCGGAGTTTTCTTAAACTCGTGGAAGTCGAAGCGGTTATTTAATTTGTATTTATCAAAAGTCTTTAGTATTTCGTGTGGATACTGTTCGAGATTCTGTTCAAAATAAAGTTCGTCCCCGGTATCCGCATTTAAGAAAATGCCGTAGTCGGCACCCTGTTTATCAAAATAAAGATAAAACTCACTATCCATCTTAAATCTTCCGAAATGAATCAGGAAATAGTTCTTATAAGGCGCATCTTTTGAAAATCGCATATCCTTATTTATTCTCATAAGAGTCTGATTAAACATAGGTTCAGTCCTGATGGAGGGATTTAACTGTGTAAAGAATTGCCCCATTGAAACAACGAAAGATTTTGCCGGAAGTACTATATTTTCCTGGTAACGTTCCCTGTTTTTTGCAAACCACTTTGTATTGTTATTCTTTTCGAGCTCTCCCAGGAAAGAAAATATATCTTTACTGAATCCTTTAAAAGGGGGAAGAGCAAGGCTCAATACATCATTCCCAGATTTATGGTTAAAAAGAATCCGCCGAGAGTCTTATTGTATTTGCCGGTAAGACTTTCAACGCCTTGATCAAAAAACTGAATGATGTAATATCTTATATTTATTCCAACGAGACTGCTTTTATCGATTCCGAAATTAGCCCCGAATCCAAAATATCCGCCTGCAGCAACTTTAGGTTCTGCATAACCGAAGGCTTTAAAAAACTCTTCCGAGTAAGGAGTTGTAAGCACCAGGGAAGGTCCCACCCCGGCATTTAAATATGGTCTGAGGTTATCATAAATTACGTTTTCAAAAAGTCTGTACTGAATGCCAAAGTTAACGGGAATAAGGAAAACGCGATTCTTTTTCCCGACTGTATATGTCTGATTAGTGTAATAGTCATAATATTCAATTTCCCGTTCATCTTTTGCCTCTGAAATTGAAACATCGGCGAAAGCCGTAATTTTCTCGGAGAACTGTCTTCTGTAAAATCCTCCTAAACCAAAACCTCCCTCACTAAACATAATATCAAGACCCAGTATATTATCAGGGAATACCTCCGGTTTTTTATCAGGTGCGAGTTCCCCGATCTCCTGTGCATTTACATTTAGCAGGGGAATAATTATTATTACCAGTAGCAATAACTTTTTCATAACGCTTTATTTTTATTCTTCAAAATTAATGAAGTCTGTATCAAATTCAACATCCTATTTTGTAGACAATCATGACAGCACCCGAATCAGCATCCTTCTGGGATGATATTTACCGTAATAATCTGGCAGAATGGGACATAAGAACTCCTACCCCGGTTTTTGAAGCCCTGATGGATGCCCGGAAGTTTATGAAACCGGGTAAAATACTTATCGCCGGATGCGGAAAAGGATATGATGCCATTCTTGCTGCTAAAAAAGGCTATGATGTCTACGCAGATGATTTCTCAATAGAGGCAATTAAGATTGCCAGGGATTTAGCAGAAAAAGAAAAAGTAAAAGTTAATTTTCTTCTTGAAGATGTTTTCAGACTGGATTCGATTTACAGAGATTATTTTGATTACATTTATGACTATGTTACATATTGTGCTATTGTTCCTGAAAGGAGAAAAGAATATGCCGAAAAAATAGCCGGATTATTAAAACCGGGAGGAAGGCTTATTGCTCTTCTGTTCCCGGTGGAGCACAGGGAAGGAGGGCCACCTTTTGCTGTCGATGTTCAGGAATTTTATGATCTGGTTTCACGGCATCTTTCATTACTATTCTCTTCAAAAAAAATCAATTCAATTAAACCGAGAAAGGGAAGAGAAGTCCTCCAGATTTATTTAAAGAAGGAATTGCGAAACTCAAATGCCGACCAACCTTGAATTAAAAATTAAAGTTGATAATCCGGTTGAAATGATAGAGATGCTCAATGAAATTAATGCAGAATTTAAGGGTGAGCTGGGACAGATTGATATTTATTATAAGATTAAAAACGGTCTTCTGAAATTACGGCTTGAAAATGGGAGTCAGACCCTGATTAAATATTTTAGAAATGAAAAAACCGGCAACAGATGGTCTGATTACCAGTTAATATCCCTTGAGAGGAATGATGCAAGGGAATATTTAAAAGATGTTTTCGAAGTAGAGACGGTAGTTGAAAAGAAAAGACTATTATATCTGTATGATAATACCAGGATCCATATAGATACTGTGGAGGGTCTTGGTTCCTTCCTTGAGCTTGAAACTTTAGTGGTAAATGGAAAAGAGGATGCAGGTAAAAGATTTGAAAAAATCGTTGATCTGCTGTCTCTTAATAAAGAGAACGAGATCCGGAAATCATACAGGGATCTGATGCTGGAGCAGAAAAGAAAATGATCTTAACCAAAACCGGCCGCAAAGAATTCGACATTGATTTTGAAATCAACCTGAAAATGAAGCAGCGCAATCTGAATTCGCTGCTTATGATTGTTCCCACCAACCGGAGGATAAGGGCACTGACAAGAGAAATGGTTTCCGGATCACCCGGGAAAGTAACCGGGAAATTAAATCTTGAAACTATAGGTTCTGTATCATCAAAGCTGTTGTTTAACAGTGATTCAATAAAAACAAATATAATAACCGACGCTGCTGCCTCAGTAATACTTCAGCAGAGTTTTAGTAAAGTAAAGTTAAATTATTTTTCCGGTTATAATGGTGAAATTCCCAAAGGCACAATAGAAAGAATCAGAAATGTTATCGCAGAATATAAGAGACATGGAATTACCCCTGGTAAAATACGAACTGAAGCACAGTCATTATCAGGCTCTGAAAAGAGCAAAGCTCTTGATATCGCAGATGTATATGAAGAATATCAAAAGCAGATAAATTCAGCCGGACTAAAAGAAACGGGGGATATATACTCCTCATTAATTGAACTCGATGATAATATTTTTAATCAGAACTTTGCCTCCCTCTATCCTGAAGTGAAGCTCATTATTGTTATGGGCTTTGATGAATTTACTCTTCCTGAGGTTGAAATCATAGACGCGTTATCACGGATAAATTATTCGGAGCTTTTTCTGAGCTTCGACTACTACAGGTATAATCAACTAATATTTTCGCATCTCGATTCCTGTTACGCTAATTTTTCAGCGAGGGGCTTTGCAGAAGTACCCGATAAATCAGCCTCATTGTTTACACGGTTCCAGGATGAAATAAGGGAAAATCTCTTCAGGGGGAAAGATAATTCAAGAATAAGAAATTATAAAAGTGAAATTAAAATTATCTCCGCTTCCACAAGGGAAAAGGAAATAGAATTAATTGCTTCAGAGATAAAAGAATTAATTGTGAATCAGAAAGTCAAACCAGAAGAAATTTATGTCGTATTTAACCTGATAAGTAATTATTCAAATATCATCCGTGATCTGTTTCCTATCTATGGACTGCCTTACAATCTGACAGACAGATTCCCTCTCGACACCGCATCACCTGTGGTTGCTTTACTAAGTTTTCTCGAGATCGCAGAAAATGATTTCTACTATAAGAATATATTCAGGGCTCTAAGCGGCGGTATTTTTGAAATCGAGGGGATTAACATAACAAATCTTTTAAGGGCATCTGTTAACCTAAAGATTATATCCGGATATGATAACTGGCAGAGTACTCTGAACAATTCAATAATATCAATGGAAGAGAGCGAGGAGGATTCTTACGATCTGGCTGAAAAAATAGAGTCGTACAATATAGCATTAAACGATATTGATAAAATACGTATGTATCTTGATCCATTCATGCATAAAATGGCCATTCCTGAGTTCCGGGAAAACCTGGAAACCTTGATTAATAAACTTGAAATTCCCGTTAGAATCCTGGCCGGTGATCCAGATGAGGCAGAGAAAAATATAAAGTCGGTAAATATATTTGTTGAAATAGTTGAAGAGATCATTTCACTTCTTCAGGACCAGTTCGGTAAAAAGGAAAAATTCCCTTTGAAGTTTTTCCTTCACCACCTGAGAATGGCTGTAAGTTCATCCAGGTATAACATTAAAGAAAAACCGGGTTATGGTGTTCAAATAACGACGATGAATGAAATCAGGGGACTGAAAATCGGTTATCTTTTTATAGCAGGTTTATGTGATGGTGATTTTCCTACAAGATTTTCGCCTGAGATCTTTTTCTCGGGATCAATGGCAATTTCAAGAGGAGAGAATAACCATACTACCGAAGAAAGATATTTATTCTATCAGTCGCTCTGCACCTGGAATAAAAAGTTATACTTAACTTTCCCCCGCAGGGATGAAAGGAGGGAGTTTGTTCAGTCTGATTTTCTCCGTGAATTTATGAATACTTTTGAAATCACACCGGGTGATGAAAGGGAATACGAGCACTCGATTTATACAAAAGAAAAGCTCTTAACTTTTATAGGTAAAAACGGGATTCCAAAGGCTGAAGAACTATTAGATTTAAGTTCCTTTGGAATTGACAAAGATGAAATAACGGAGTCAATGAAAGTTGACCGGACGAGAATTGAGACGCCTTTCGCAGATTCGGTTTATAGCGGGTTTATTTCTGCAGAACTATCGGAAGCAGGGACAGATAAACTGAAAAAAATGAAAGAACGCCAATTCTCTATTTCTCAGCTCGAGACTTATGCGTTATGTCCTTACAGATATTTTGCAGAAAGAGTGCTGAAGCTGAATGTCTTCGAGGAACCAACAGAAGAAATAGAAGCTCTTGAGTTAGGAAGTCTGATTCATTCAATACTTTTTAATTTTTATTCGTCTTTAAAGGAAGAAAATATAGTTCTTGGTAACTGCAGCAATGAAACGTTTAATAAAGCAGAAAAAATACTTTTTAAGACAGCGGAAGCCAGAGTAAAAGAAGTTAACTTCAATTCTCCTCTTTCCTTTTTTGAAAGGGAAAAGATATTCGGAATAGAGGGCAGCAGGAAAAATTCCGTGCTTTATAAATTTCTCCTGTCGGAAAGGGAAAATGCAGAAGGTTTTATCCCTGAATTCTTTGAGGCGGGATTCGGGCATGTAAAAGAAGAGCGGCATCAGAAAGTATTGCTTGAGGAATTAAAGGCAGGCGAAATTCAGGTCAGGGGAAAAATTGACAGAATTGATTTAAATAAAGAAGAAAATGCTTTTAAGGTTTTTGATTATAAAACCGGAAAAAGCCGGCTTAACAGACAGGATATGTATGACGGACTTCAACTTCAGCTGCCGCTGTACCTGTACGCCGCGAAAGAAATTATTAAATCGGAATTAAATGAAAATTACAAACCTGCAGCCGCTTTGATTTATTCATTAAAATACAATTCATCTGATTTCGGGAGAAAAGAAATAAACTTTGGCAAAAATATCAGTGATGATGAAATAACGGAGAAGTACGAAGAGTTAATTAAAATTTGTTTGCAGGCAGTACAAAAATATGTAGATGGAATAAGCCGCGGAGATTTCAGACTTTCACAGATTGATCAAAGAGAGGAGAAAGCATGCCGTTTCTGCAGCTTCAGATCGATCTGCAGGATTCAGGAAGTGGGGTAAAGAGGGGGGAAGAGAAGATAGGAGGTTGGGAAGATTGGAAGTTCGGATGGATCGATGGTGGAAGAGAGCGATGGAGGAATGGAGTAATGGAATAATGGAGGAATGGATTTCAATATTACAATATTCCACCTTTCCATTATTCGATTGCCCTAATTCCCTGGTTCGGTTTAACATAAATAATTATTTTACCTATATAAATGTCAAGATACCTTATCATATTAATCTTTCTGTTCTCAACGATACGAACCTTATCCCAGGCTGTCGATCCTTCCTTAGTAGAAATAGAAAAACGTCAGTATGAAAATTCATTTGCGCTATCGAAAGTTCTATACCCGGGTGATGAGGGTATCGACGCAAAATATTATAAGCTTGATCTAACTTTGACTAATTCACCTGATTATCTTAAAGGATTTGTTCAGGTGGATGCTGTTCCAGTTTCGGCAGCACTAAATTCTTTCTTTCTCGATCTAAGTAATGACCTCCGGGTTGATTCAGTTATTTCTGATAATAACGCACTTACTTTTACACATCAGGATGATAAACTGAATATTAATCTATCCCGTATCTATAAGCAGAATGAAAGATTTTCTGTTATTATTTATTATGAGGGAATACCGGGTTCAAACGGCTTTGGAAGCTTTGAGTTCGGGTCGCACGATAATACTCCCGCTATATGGACATTAAGCGAACCGTATGGGGCAAGGGACTGGTGGCCATGTAAGGATAATCCTGACGATAAAGCCGATTCCTCACAGGTAAACCTGACATGCTCAAATAGTTTAATTCCTGTCTCAAATGGTGTGCTTCAAAAAATAAATAATAACGGGGACGGTACTCATACTTATTTCTGGTACAATAAGTATCCTATTGCCAATTATCTGATCTCAATGGCAATTACAAATTACACCATTTATAAAAATTACTTCCATTATTCACCTGATGATTCGATGCCGGTAGTCCATTACATTTATCCCGAAAATTTTAATAATGCAAAACCATTTCTTGATAAAACAGTCGATATGCTAGAAATATTTTCCGGGAAATACGGATTGTATCCTTTTATTGATCAGAAATATGGACATGCAGAATTCGGCTGGTCGGGCGGAATGGAGCATCAGACTATTACTTCACTCGGCAGTTTTAGCGAGTCCCTTATTGCTCACGAACTTGCCCATCAGTGGTTTGGTGACATGATAACCTGTAAGAACTGGCATGAGATATGGCTGAACGAGGGTTTTGCGACGTACTCGGAGGCAGTTTATTTCGAGGCACAGGATAAATCATTTTATGCGCCTTATATTGAATCGTTGATGTCATATGCAAAAACAGCAAAGAGTTCGGTTTATGTTGATGATATCAGTTCTGTTACAACCATATTTAATTATGCCAGCACTTATGCGAAAGGAGCTATTGTTCTGCATATGCTCCGGGGAGTAGTTGGGGATTCAGTCTTTTTCAATATAATGAAATCTTATGCCGTCTCCCCCGGACTAAAGTATAATAATGCTTCCACTGATGATTTTAAGAACATTGCTGAGAATATTTATGGCAGGGACCTCGGTTATTTTTTTGATGAATGGGTATACGGGGAAAATTTTCCTCATTATAGTTACAGCTGGAATTTCAGGAAAGCAGGAACCAACATCTATCAGATAAATTTCAAGATTAAACAGGATATTAATTCCCTGCCCGCATTTTTCACAATGCCTGTTTATATAAAAATTCATACAACTGATAAAGATACAATTGTCAGGATCTTTAACGATCAAAGCAATCAGGAATTTGAATTTAATGTTACCGGGCAGCCGGAATACCTGACTTTTGATCCCAACAACTGGATAATGAAAGAAGTTCAGATAACTGATTCAATAGATATAACCAAACCGGAAAATTATATTCTTGAGCAGAACTATCCGAATCCTTTCAATCCTTCTACAACAATACGTTACGAAGTACCTGTAAATCAGCAAGGATTTGTCCCCATCAAGCTGACCGTGTACAATTCATTGGGACAGCAGGTTGCTGTTCTCGTTAATGAAGAAAAACCCGCTGGGATATATGAAGTTGAACTTGATATACCCGCACTATCAAGCGGAATTTATTATTATAAATTAACTGCTCCCGGCTACGAGGTTACAAAGAAGATGGTCGTGGTGAAGTAGTTTGAATAGAGTAAAATAGCATTAGAAAATTGAATTAGTCAGGTTCTCCACAGGATTTATCATGGGGACAAGGCTGACAATCCTCCATCCTCAGCTAACCGTTTCAACGGTTTTCTAGACAGGGATCAAAATCAATTTTTATGAATATCTTTCCGGCTACCACGTCTGCCTCAACGCGGTTCGTACCGCGACAAAAAAAAAGCTGCAAAAAAGAAAGATCTCCGCTTAAACTTATTCTATCTCTTAATTCAGTATTATTAAAAATTTATCTCAATTTATTTGACCTAAGTTAAAATGATAATTTTATGTATCGCCGCTCTGCGGCTTAATGCATTAACAATATCCGGTGTTCAGGTAGTATTGTGTTTTCGGCCGCAGCGCGGCAGAGACCTTAGTAGATATAACCAAACAAAAAACAACAGAGCTGCAGAGCAGCGACACAAAAAGATAAAAGATAGATAACCCAATAAAAAGATCTTGGAATGCCAGAAAGTTAATATTATTCAAGGTATAAGAATTGTAAATAAAAAAGGAGAATGAATAATTCTCCCTTAGGTTAAAAATTTTGTCGACTTGAAGCACGGGTTAGACAGTTAATTTATAATAAAGACTAAACTTTTTGCTAATAAATTCTATAATCAATTTTTATTTTTTGTCGGAGTAGAAATTACAAATTTAATTTCATTTGAATTAATAAAAGTTTCAATTGGATTATATAAGGAATCAAATTCTATATGATTTAATTTGCAAGTTAGATAGTATTCTCCATTTCGAAATTTATTATGATGATATTCTGAATAAAGAAATTCTTCGTTAAATAATACCAGTGAATCTCCAGGGTATATAATTCTCGTTGAATGAAATAATGCAGTAAATGGTCGTCCATATTTATCTCTGGGTGTTTCAATAATATCCTCCACAGCATATTTATTAGCAATTCTTTTATATACTTTACCATCTGAATCTCGTAAGTCAAAGTCATAATATTTATTAAAAGATTCATAATAAATTGAATCTATTTTACTTTTATTAATTAGCATAACTGTGATTATTAAGGGTTTATTGTAATCAATAGTATCTTTCAAAGATATCATCTTCAATTCAAGATTATTACCGTAGTTGTGTAAATAGGGAAATGGCATGTGATAATATTCCTGATATTCATAAGGATAATATTCTTTATTACTCTTAAAATTGAACACGAACAAATCAGAAAAGTGAATGCAAAAAATAAGAGGATCGTTTTCATTTATTATATTAATAAATTACATTTCTTTTTTACTAACTACTACGCTACTTTAATAAATATATTTTACAACATAAGATGTCATTGAGCTAAACACGGAAAGTTCTTCAACCTTTTCTAAAATCAATTTGCCATTTCCATTATAGCTGTAATTTCTTTTTCTTGCTCCATTTTCTAATATTTCTGTTAACAGGTTATCTGTATAAATGTATTCTTTAATTTCACTCCCGCCATTGTACTTTTCTTTAGAAACTTTTTCGTCCTGGTACTCATAAGTAATGTAATATTCTAATTCTTCTTTATGATATTTTGATTTTTTAACTAAATAATTATTATCATACTCATATTTGTATTGATCAAAATATTTAACAAGCGGAAATATTATTTTTTCAGCGATGAGAAAATTCCCAGCATATAAATAATTGGTTGAATCCAGTAAAACAAAACCTGTCGGGGAATTCATATTACTATGGTAATTAAGCTTATAAATTAAATCCCCGTTGGGGGCATAATTATATAGTTCATAATGATATAGTATGGCTCTATCACCGCCATAATATTTTTTCTTTATTAATCTTCCTTCGTTATTGTATTCAAAATCTTCTCTGCTGACAATCCGGGTTGAATCGAGGGAAGGATATACTATTTTGCTTTTGACCCCAATCGTTACCTCATCAAGAGGAAATAAAACCGGATTTATTATCTGTCCATTTGAATAAGATAAAAATAAAATTGAAGAAATTAGAACAACCAGATATTTCATATTTTCTCCCTCTGATTTTATTGTGCAAATAACGACAGACGTTGACGTTAACCCGCAGCCCAGAACAGACTGCTGGATGCGAAATATTAGTTTTATAAATGGAAACACATGTATCAACCAAAAACCGGAGAATGCTGACTGATATTCAACTGGAAATGATTTTCATCTATATATGTTACGATTAGCCATAATGGCTTATCGACAGTAAATACCACATCAAGTTTAGCACTCCCTTTATTACTTTCTGCAAAAATTTGATACTGACCTTCGGGTAGATTTTGCTCAAATTTTTTATGATAATGTCCTATTTTCCATTCAAAATCCTCATTAGCTATCGTTCTTTCTATATGTTCCGGAGATCTAGGTCCGCTTATCTTTACAACAAGATGAACAGAGCCAGGACGGCCATACTGGTTGCTTACATAAACCGTTACTGGGAATTCTGTTTTTTTTAGGCCTGTTTTTTCTGATGATGAACACCCTGAAATGAGGATAATGAATACAGTGAAAAATATTTGGAATAAAATGAGCTTATTATTGTACATTTACTCTACCTTCAAACTAATAAGTAATTATAAGATGAGTTCTCATTTTTGTTGAATCTTGTTTTATCTGTATCCCTGTGGCCCGAAGATCCCTTGCAGAAGCTTAATTTATTCATCACCCCGGAATTCCCAGCATATTTCGTAGTTAACTTAGTACAAAATTGATATATAGGCAATACAAATTTTAGTTTATCGATTAAACGCATTCATTCCTTAATTTGCCTGCTTGCCTCGGCTCCAACGAACCTGCCAAGGTAGACAAGTCGGAGCGGGTCGGTAGAGGCGGGTCCGATTGAGAACCTGTGCACCAGCAGCAATGGTTCTCCACAGGATTTTATACTGTGGACAACGTTTTAATCACCCCCATACCCAGCTAACCGTTTTAATTTATCTGCGGAGGTAGACTGTTTTCAAATCTGTAATTCCCTGTTTGTTCAAGTATATGTACATTTATGACACTTCTAATGTGATTTTACATTTGGAGGAATTAAAATGGAAAATATTTGACATTAAATCTAATTTTTATCAGCTTTATATTAGATAATCAGTGGGGATCTATGATAAGAATTATATAGCTGTTAATTCTTCATTCTAATATTATCCAACTTTAACTCGAACATTATCTTTTTATCAGAAAGTTTAATTATAGAGGTATCTGATGGTTAAATTATTTTGGTTAATAATAATTTTGAATTTTGTTAGTTACGCCCAGTTTGATTCCTTAATATTTCATAAAACTTTAAACTTGAATTTCTCTTTCAGAGATATCTATCCGCTGGGTAACCAGAATAGTGATGGTTATGATGATTTTTTACTTTATGACTGCAATGAGGAGAGGGGTTATATATTTTATGGGGGAAATCCTGTAGATACTATCCCTGATTTCAGTATTAAATTTTTTGATACAACTAATGTAAGGGGGGAGATTGCTCTTATAGATTTGAACGATGACGGGGTAAAAGATATCGTTATAACAACCATTAAATACTATTCATATTATTATCACCCGGGTGACGTAAGAATATATTATGGTGGAAGTGTAATAGATACTCTGCCTGATTTGATCTTCAAAGCACCTGAAGGGGCAAGCAATAATTTTGGGGGAATCAGAATACTGCAGGATTTCAATGGTGACGGGAGGAGCGAGCTTATTATTTATGATCCTAATCTCCCTTACAGCGGAAAACAGTACGGGACATTTTATTTTTATAATACACAGGCTCAGTTTGATACGATACCCTATTATATTATGAAGGGTGATTCGGCTAGTTTATTAAGGTATCTTAATATTGGCTCATCAGGTGATATTAACGGCGATGGAAAAACAGACTTTACCTTAAGAGGGTATATTGGCACACCAACAAATAATATAGGCTTTAGAAGTTTTTATCTCGGGAATGAAAATTTTGACTTGGACCCTGCAGTTACATACTATGATAACGAACATACATTTGATACTGATAATTGGCAGATCATAAATGATATCAATGGAGATCATAAAGATGATATATTGATTCACGACTACGGATTCTATCCTTATTATTACCTGAATGCAATTTTACACGGCAGCTTTCCAATTGATACAATACCTGCCTTAGGCTTAAATACGCAGAATGAGGGGCTCGGTGAAACTTATTCCTTAGGAGACGTGAACGGAGACGGATATAATGACTTCTTCGGAAAAACATTAATCTTTGGATATCCAAATGTAAAACTCTGGGTTGGGGGAAGAAATATGCCGTATACATCGGATGACCAGGCTAATAGAACCTGGTATGGAACATCCGGAGGTTTTGGAAGTGTTATTTCGAATATAGGAGATGTAGATGGTGATAATGTGAATGATATTGTTATTGGTGAAAGACCTTTTATAAATGAATGCGATGTGGGACACATTTATATATTCAAGGGGGATACAAGCGTATTAGGGGATACTGGTACTGTCGATGTACTGAATGAAAATAATAATATTCTGGGCTATGCTCTGTATGATCCCTATCCGAATCCATTTAATCCGATGACCATAATAAGTTTTGAAATACCAGAGAGAACATCTGTAGATCTTGTGGTTTATGATATACTGGGAAGAAGAGTTAAATCGCTGATAAGCAACGAACTAAAAAACCCGGGAAGATATGAAATCAATTTTAATGCAAACTCACTTGCAAGCGGAGTTTATATTTACAAACTAACAACGAAGAAGTATTCGCAGGTAAGGAAGATGTTGCTGGCGAAGTAAGCATTTATATGACAAAATAGCATTAGAATTAGCGCATTCGCGGCTAATGTATTTACCGATTTACCTGGTAATCTATTCTTGACAACCTGATTTTAATTTTTTATTTTCGAATTGACCACTGCGGAAATGCGGTGGCAATTTTTTTTTAAATTCACCAATAACTGAGAAGTGAAATGGCGGAAGGAAATTTTGTCTATTTAACCAGGAAACGGCTGGTTGAACTGGAGAAAGAATTAAGAGAATTAAAAACTAATGGTCGTAAAGAAATAGCGCAGAAAATAGCTGAAGCACGTTCTCATGGTGACCTTTCTGAAAATGCCGAGTATGATGCGGCAAAAGAAGAGCAGGGTATGTTTGAATTAAGAATAAGCAAGCTTGAAGATATTGTTTCACGCGCCAGACTGATTGATGCTAACCAGTTTGAAAATGATAAAGTGCATATTCTTTCAACTGTAAGCATAATAAATCTGAAGAATCAGAAAAAAATTGAATATACTTTAGTCTCCCCGGAAGAAGCAGATTTTCAGGCCGGAAAGATATCGGTAACGTCCCCGGTCGGGCAGGGTCTGATGGGATCAAAAATTGGCGACAAAGTGAAGGTAAAAGCACCGGCAGGAATGCTGGAATTTGAAATTTTAAATATTAAATAATTTTCAACAGTCTAAATAATTTGACTGATGAATCCTACATACAATTAGCATTAGAGATTGCAAAAAAAGGTATAGGAGAAGTTAGTCCCAATCCTCTTGTAGGATGTATTCTTGTAAAGAATGACAGAATAATCGGAGCTGGTTATCATCATAAATTCGGAGCAAACCACGCTGAAATAAATGCCATTGAAAATGCCAAAGAATCCGTTGACGGAAGCACTTTATTCGTCAACCTGGAACCCTGCAGCCATTACGGCAAAACCCCCCCATGCGTCGATCAGATAATCCAGAAAAGGATAAGAAGAGTTGTAATCGGCACTCTGGATATGAATCCTCTTGTCAGCGGAAACGGGGTAAAAAAATTAAAATCTGCGGGGATCGATGTAAAAGTCGGTGTTCTTGAAAATGACTGTGTGAACCTTAACAAGTTTTTCTTTAAATATATTACCACCAAAACACCCTTCGTCTCACTGAAAGCCGCACAGACACTCGACGGAAGAATTGCAGATTCCAGGGGAGGCTCTCAATGGATAACATCTGTACAGTCCCGGAAATTTGTTCATAAATTAAGAGCGAATTATGATGCTGTTCTGGTTGGTGCGGGCACAGTTGCAAAGGACGATCCTTCGCTCACCGTCAGATTAACAGACGGAAGAAACCCGCGGAGAATCATTCTCGACAGCACACTCAGCCTCAAAACCGATAAAAAATTATTTACACGAAATTCCGATAGAAAAACAATTCTGATTACTTCAAAGAACAATAAAGAAAAGAGAAAGGTCAGGAAACTTGAGACACTCGGGGTGCATGTACTCTTCGTCAAGACGGATAGAAACGGAAATCTCAATTTAAAAAACGTTTTAAGGGAACTGGCAAAAAATAATATTGCGTCCGTTCTCGTCGAAGGGGGAAGCAGGGTTTTCTCCTCATTTGTAAGAGGTGGTTTTTACGATGATATATTCCTGTTTATCTCTCCCAAAATTATTGGTGAGGGAATTCCTATTATAGGGAATATTGGAATAAAGGATATTAAACGCACTATCAATGTCAAAATTAAAAGTTATGATCTGATCGGAGACGATTTATTGCTTCGTTTAGAACAATAATCTCCAGGATTTTCTTTTCATCTATTCAACTCTCTGCAAAATATTTGTAACTTTATTATTCAAAAATTAGAAAATTTAACCCGGAGTAATATCATGTTTACAGGGCTTATTGAAGAAAAAGGAACCCTGGTGAATAAATTAAAAACCGGTGACGGTTACCGCTTTGAAATTAAAGCTCAAAAAATCCTGGAAGATACCGAAATCGGGAGCAGTATAAGTGTTAATGGGTGCTGCCTCACCGTAGTGGAGAAAAAATCAGATACAGTTTCTATGGACACAATTGAGGAAACACTAAAGAAAACCAATCTCGGCGATTTAAATATCGGAGATCGTGTTAATCTTGAACGTCCCTTAAAAGCTGATGCGAGGCTGGGAGGACATTTCGTGCTTGGACATGTTGACACAAAAGGCGAAGTTGTTGAAATAAAAGAATTGTCAAACAGTCATTTTATGAAAGTCCGTTTCCCGCAGGAATTCAGCCAGTATCTTATTTATGTGGGTTCGGTCGCTATCGATGGAGTGAGTATGACTGTCGCCGAGCTTAAAGATAATGTATTCGGTATCGGGATAATTCCTCACACTTGGCAGGAAACTGTTTTTTCAACAAAAAAAATCGGCAGTACCGTTAACCTTGAATTCGACGTACTTGGAAAATATGTTGAAAGAATAATGGAGAATAAAGAATAAACCTTTCAAATTGATGGAAAGAACCGAACAAAAATTCCTTAAGTTTATTGATGACCAGAGTTTAATTAGCCCGGGTGAGAAATTACTCGTCGGTTTAAGCGGGGGACCTGATTCTGTATTCCTGCTTCATCTCTTAAATAAATTCAGAAGCAGATTAAAGATTGAAATATCCGCAATTCATATTAATCATGGATTAAGGGGTAAGGATGCTGATGAAGATGAAAATTTCTGCAGGGAGTACTGCCTGAACAGGAATATTGACATTGAATCTGTTAAAAAGAATGTGAGATCCTTTTCTAAAAGAAACAGCTTTTCCCTTGAAGAAGCAGGAAGAATTCTACGCTACAGGGAATTTAATAAAGCTTTAAAACGGAAGAATCTTGATAAGATTGTAACTGCGCATAATGCAAACGACAACACTGAAACGGTTTTGTTAAACCTGATAAAAGGAACAGGACTGGACGGAATTTCCGGAATTCCGGTTAAAAGAGAAAACATTATACGCCCCATTTTATGTTTTACAAAAGAAGATATTCTGGGATATCTGAACAGAAATGAGATTTCATTCAGGATTGATAAGTCAAATGAAGAATTCAATTTTGAAAGAAATTATCTGCGGAATAAAATACTTCCATTAATTAAAGATAGACTGAATCCTTCAGTTGATTCTGCTATACTGATTTCATCTGAAAATTTCAGAAGTATTAAAGATTATATTTTAGTCAATGAAACAGAAACTTTTAAGAATATTAAAAAGGACTCATCCGGCAATCTCAGGATCTGGATTGAGGATTTGAAGAGTACAAAAGTGGCATTAAGAGGATTTCTCCTGAAAACTCTGCTTGAGAGGGAATTAAATATTCAGATTTTCTCAAATGATATAAAGAAAATTTTTTCATTAGTTAATGCTCAGGCAGGAAAACAAATTGAACTTTCGGGCGGAATAATGGTGTTCAGGGAAAGGGAGTATCTCAAAATTATAACGGGATTTCATAATGCTGAAGATTATACAGTAAAAATAAGTATCGGTGAAAATACAAATACTCCCGCAGGAGAACTTTCTATAAAAAAATGTGACAGAAGTTCACCGGTTTATTCAAATAATAAAAATAAAGAGTATATTTCAGCAGATGCTGTTAGTGACGAATTTACAATAAGAAGATGGAAGGAAGGAGATTCATTTTATCCACTCGGAATGAGGGGGTCTAAAAAAGTATCGGATTTCCTGAATGAACAGAAAGTTGAGTCTTCCGGCAAAAAAAATCATCTGATATTGTTGAATGAGAATAAAGTAGTGTGGGTGATAGGACTTCGCATCGATGACAGGTTTAAAATAACTTCTTCAACTCAAAAAATACTGGAACTATGCCTGAATTAAAAAATGGTAAACTGTTAATTGAAAATGATGTTTTTGTTCCTTTTATTGAAGAAAGCAGGCTTCAGGAAAGAATACAGGAACTGGGGGAAGAAATTTCCAGCGATTACAGAGGGAAAACGCCTATTTTTATAGGGGTTTTAAACGGTGCCTTCCTATTCCTATCAGATCTGGTGAAAAATGTTGATATAGATTGTGAGATTGATTTTTTTAAACTTTCAAGTTACGGAGATGCAAAAATTTCTTCGGGAAAAGTTACCTTTATAAAGGAACTAAATTGTGATGTAAATGGTAGAGATATTATCATTGTTGAGGACATAGTTGATTCAGGTTTATCAATTAAATTTATTGAAGAGCACATTGCTCGTCATACTCCTTCCAGTATGAAAGTAGCATCTCTCCTGGTTAAACCTAAAAGCCTTAAATATAATGTGAAAATTGATTATATTGGCTTTGATATTCCAAGCGAATTTGTTATAGGCTACGGTTTGGATTATGCCCAGAAGTACAGAAACCTTAGATCTATTTATATTCTTGAGAATAATAATTC
Organism: uncultured Ignavibacteria bacterium; assembly: GCA_963743325.1. GTDB lineage: Bacteria > Bacteroidota > Ignavibacteria > Ignavibacteriales > Ignavibacteriaceae > DATFVA01. The sequence goes on along the minus strand of CAVUOZ010000011.1, from coordinate 47,735 downwards.
AGAACAGAATTTTAAAATCTAAATAAACGGAAATGGCAGATAATAATAAAAATAACAGACCGCTTCAAAAACCTCCGAAAGGAAACGGTCCGAATAAACCGGATGATAATTTTGACTGGTCTAAAGTAATAAGATTAGTTTTCGGCTGGGGAGCAGTGATTGTAGCTGCCGTAATTGTTATGCAGGTTTTTAAGACCGGCACGCAGAATTATGTAAGCATTTCGTATAATCAGTACGAAAAGCTGATTGATGAAGGTAAAATTCAATCCGCCGAAATTACAAAACAGGATGTAAACGATTACTACTTTAAAGCTGTCCTCACTTCTGAACAGGCTCTTAATATTGATAATCATGCCGAAAAGGTTAAATATATTTCTGTTTACCTTCCTGAACCTGTTATTAAAGACCAGGAAGCTGTATGGAAAGCAAAAGGTATTGATTATTCATTTGAGAAAGATTCAAATGAATGGCTGAATGTCCTTCTCGGGTTTCTTCCATGGATAATTATAATTGCTGTATGGATTATAATTATGAGAAGAATGCAGGGAGCCAGCGGCGGTACACGCGGTATATTTTCTTTCGGAAAGAGTAAAGCAAAATTAATTACTCAGTCAGGGCAGAGGATCACTTTCCGTGATGTTGCCGGTGCGGATGAAGCCAAGCTTGAACTTCATGAAATAATTGAATTTTTAAAAGAACCTACGAAGTTTCAGAAGCTCGGTGGAAAAATTCCAAGAGGCGTTCTTTTATTAGGACCTCCGGGAACGGGTAAGACTCTTCTTGCAAGAGCTGTTGCAGGAGAAGCAGGTGTTCCTTTCTTCTCTATAAGCGGTGCCGACTTCGTTGAAATGTTTGTCGGTGTCGGGGCAAGCCGTGTTAGAGATCTTTTTGAACAGGGTAAGAAAAATGCACCCTGTATCATATTTATTGATGAAATTGATGCCGTAGGCAGACATAGAGGAGCAGGGATTGGCGGCGGACACGATGAGAGAGAACAAACTTTGAACCAGCTTCTTGTTGAAATGGATGGATTTGAACAGAATAGCGGTGTAATAATTATTGCCGCAACTAACAGACCTGATGTACTTGATCCTGCATTGATGAGACCCGGAAGATTTGACCGGCAGGTAGTGGTTGACCGGCCAGATGTTAAGGGAAGAGAAGGAATCCTGAAAGTGCATACAAGAAATATTCCTCTTGAAAATAATGTTAAGCTTGATGTTCTGGCAAAAGGAACTCCGGGATTAGCCGGCGCTGATCTCGCAAACCTGGTAAACGAAGCCGCTTTACTCGCAGCAAGAAAGAATAAGAAAAGTGTAGAGATGGTTGATTTTGAGGAAGCAAAAGATAAAGTAATGATGGGGATGGAACGAAAAAGTCTTATCATTACTGAAGAAGAGAAGAAAACGACATCTTATCATGAAATTGGTCACGTGCTGGTAGCCAGAATGCTTCCTGAGGCTGATCCGGTGCATAAAGTTACCATAATTCCGAGAGGAAGAGCTTTAGGCGTAACCAGTTATCTTCCGATTGATGAGAAACATACTTATTCAAGAGAATACCTTGAAGCTATTATAACCTATGCTCTCGGTGGCAGGGCCGCTGAGAAAATCATCTTCAATCATTTTACAACGGGTGCTGGTAATGATATTGAAAAAGCTACCGGAATTGCCCGTAAAATGGTTTGTGAATGGGGAATGAGTGAAAAACTTGGTCCTCTTAGTTACGGTGCAAAAAGAGAGGAAATATTTTTGGGACGCGAAATTCAGAGTCACCGGGATTACAGTGAAAAAACTGCAATTGAAATTGATGAGGAAGTTAGAAGATTTGTAAATGAAGCAATGGTTCGCGCAGAAAAGATACTTACCGAAAATATTGATCTGCTGCATAAGCTCTCCCAGGAATTACTGGAAAGAGAAATTCTTGATTCTCACGAAATTGATGCAATAATTAGAGGAGAAACGCTTCCACCTATCAAGAAGAACGGCAGTTCTGAAAGCAGTCCTGAAGCAATTCCCGAACATGTGAAGAAATTAATGGAGCAAAGGAAACCGAAAGAATCTTCTCCAAAAGATGACTCCAACTGATAACGGCACAATTCATTACAGAGATGAGTTAGTTAGAAAACTGATTCATCTCTTTTCTTTATCAATTCCAATAATTTATTATTTTATCCCGCGCAACGATGCTATTTTGATTCTCAGTATACTTACATTCATTGCCCTGATCCTGGATTTAACCAGGTATCTTTCGCCGGCAGTAGGAAAAGTGTTTTATAAAATATTCGGATTTCTGCTGAGAAGACATGAGCTGGACGCCCGGAAGAAGAACCTGAACGGCGCCACGTATGTTTTCATCTCGGCACTGATCTGCGTAATCCTTTTTCCCAAGGTGCTCTTTATTACAGCATTTACAATTCTTATCATCAGCGATTCCATGGCTGCTCTTATCGGTAGAAAATTCGGAAAACATAAGCTTTTATCCAAGAGTTTTGAGGGAACTTTGGCATTTTTTATAAGTGCAAGTATTGTCGTTTTTTTTACTCCGAAGGTTGAGAATCTCCCTGCTGAATATTTAATCGGTTTAATAGCTGCGGCTGTGGGAGCAATTGTTGAGAATGTTTCATTCGGATTTGCCGATGATAACCTTGCAATTCCTATTTCAATTGGATTCACGATGTGGCTGCTTTATATGGTTTTACTTCCTGAACTTCAAATAGTATTACCAATACTACCGAGGTAGAGAATGAAAAGAATTTTAATAATAATCGTCTCATTGGTCTCTGTTTTCTATTTTATTTCCTGTGAACCTCCGGATAAACCTGCACAGGGGCTTGAGGATGAGATATATGTAATTGCTGACTCGACTGAATTTGCCGGGTTATCTGCAGCACTGGACTCCACCTTTCAAAAAATTATTTATACACCCCAGCCTGAAAAACTTTTCACACTGATTAGAGTTTCACCTGACCAGCTTGAAAGCTATCGGAATAAAAAAAATATTCTAATTATTGCCCCGTTAGACTCAAGGTCACTAACGTCACAATTCATCCGTACTGTTGTTGATTCAGATGCCATACAAAAGATTAAGCAGGAAAACGATTTTGTCATTAAAAAAGAGAATTTATGGGCAACAAACCAGCTTGTTATGATTCTGACTGCTCCGACATTCCCCGAGCTTGAATTTAAAATTCAGAATTCAAAAAATAATCTTCTTGATGCTTTCCAAAAGGTTTCCGATGAAAGATTGGAGAAAAGTCTTTATAATGCCGCCTACGAACAGGAACCCCTTGAAGGTAAACTTCTTAAAGAATACGGCTGGCTGATCTATATACCGGTTGATTTTAAAGTTGCTCTCGACAGATCTCAGGATAATTTTGTGTGGCTGAAAACATCTCCAGGCAGCGATATGGAACGATGGGTATTTATTCACTGGATTGATAATGCTTCACCGGCTTATCTGAATGAGGATTCGGTAAGAGCTGTCAGAAACAGGATGACCCAAAAATACTACTGGGCGACGGAAGACAGTTTGTTCGTGGTTATTGCATCCGATTATTATACCTCAAGCGAAGTAAACTTTCATGGACGGTTCGCAATCTTTACCCAGGGTTTATGGGAATTGAATACGAAAGGAATGGAGGGTCCTTTTATCAATTACACTTTCCTGGATGAAAAGACAAACAGACTATATATGATTGATGGATCTGTTTATGCCCCTAAATATTATAAAAGAAATCTGATTCAGCAGATGGATGTTCTGCTACAGTCTTTTATGACTGAATCTGAGGTAAAAAAAGATAAAAAGCAGGATTTAATAGAAGCTGCTGAAGATTATAAAAAGGAATAATTGCTGCTTAAAATCCTCTGAGACTTGCAGGCAGATTAAACTTCGGTAAATCAGATCTGATCTTATTTATATAAACCTTAGCCCTATCAACTTTATTAAAGCGCAATTCATATAATGCCCTTGATGCCAGTACTGAACCTGCTAAATTCTGAATAAAATCCGTATATCTGTTACCATATTCCGGAAATCTGATGTGAAAATCAGGATCAGCCGCGGGGACATATTCGTTTGTCTTCACCACTTTGAAGAGAAGCACATCGGGCACATAAGTACAACCCGCTGGCAGACTGAACTGGCCATTTCTTAATTCATTCTCGGCAATCTCGGGAGGGAAATAAAAACTCCGCTTATCAATATTTGACGTAACAAGGCCGGTCATCAGTCTGCGGTAAAGGGATTCGAGAAGATTAGCATTATAATTCTCGTCACGTTCAAATGGAATAAGTGCATTTTTGAAAAGATCAATATCTGTTTTCAGCCCGGCTATTACATCGGGATGATCTGTTTTAAGCTGATTGTAATACCAGGATCTTCTCATAAGTTCTTTATCTATGACAGCTACATCTTTTCTGTATCCTTCAACGTACTGAAAATAGTAGGAAGCAGAAACAAAGTAATCCCAGATATAGCTGAATACCACAGAGTTTTTATCTGTACTTGAAATAAGAGCTTTGGTGTAATCCTCAAAAGTATAGGTACCGCTCTGATTAACATCCCTATAATTAATGAAGAATTCACCGAAGGATAAAAGGACAATAAGCCCTGCAGCAGCAGCAAATCTGTACCTGGCAGTTTTAACAATCTCATAAACCTTAATGATTCCAAATACTGCAAAATATGCCAATACTATGTATGCAAGCAGAAAATAAGAATCTATATCATTTATATCATAGTTTATAGAATAGGCAACAGTGGAAACAAATGTAATTAATAGAAATAATGCCAGTTTCTTTGCTCTTGCGAAAGAAGTAAATAAACCAACGAGACTTACAATTAGAGTAAATGTAAATTCTGTCGGCAGGTTATTAAAGAAATAAGCCAATTGTTTTTTTGCTGCTTCAGATGAGGAGAAGAGCCATACCTGGTACTGCTTTCCACTAACGTGTCTTATTATCCGTTCAAAGTCAACGGGGTTACCCCAGTTAATTACAGGATTTTGCGAGGCACGGATTGGCAGATAACTGTATAATATTATCAGCAGGGGGAAGAATACTAATAGCATTAATCCAATCTGTTTAATGCTGGTAATACTTGCTTTCTCTTTTAGAAAATAGAGATAAGCTATTCCGGGAAGGATTAGCAGAGTAGTCATATGATTGCTGAAACCGAGTGCCAGCACTATTGCCAGAATCATCCAAGGGTTTTTTAATGAAGCAGGTTTTGTTTCCCCCGAAAATGTATATGCTTTTATAATCGCTAAAATTATTAAGCTAATGAGAAATATATGCATAGAATATACTTCTACCGAGGTACTCTGGAACCAGAATGTTTTACTCAATCCAAGCAGAATACCTCCGCCGGCTGACGCAGTGAATTTAACAGCTTCAGGCATCAGACTGGATTTAACAGAAGACTTTACCTTTTCTTTTTGCTTTGCTGTTTTTGCATTCTTAGCACTAACCTTTTTTACAGTAGCGAATTTGTCAAGGTTATCAAGAATAAATTTTGACGTGTAGACGAACAAACCGATTCCCAGGCTGCACCATAATGCAGCAAGAATATTTAATTGAAAGGCTGTCGAAAATGGTGATGGTATTTTCGAAAAGAGAAAACCGGCAACAGTAAATAAAGGGTATCCTGTCGGATGTGCAATACCTAATAGAGCCTGAACTGTGGTTAACTCTCCTGAATCAATCTGAATGATGGTCGGGGCGATAGTAATTAAATAAATTAAAAAGATCAGTAATCCTGTTAACACTGCATAATACTTTTTAAGAAAACCCATATTTATTTACCGTAAAATTTTGTGAATAAATAGGAAGTATCTTTCATAACCTGATGTAATTTCTTTTCAAGACTCAATTCAGATTTGTATCCCATTCGCTTCGCAAGTTTTGCGAACTTAAATTCATCCTTGATAATTATAGAACTGCTCTGGTGAAATATATTCTGATTAAGTAGAATCAGCGACTTAAGAAATTGGTGATTCATAACCAATTGACTTAAAGGGTTTCCAGTTTCCGGATTCAGTCTAACCAATCCTTTAATAATAGCCTTAATATTCTTAGCCCTGAATTTTTGAAATAAATGTGGATTGCAAAGTATGAAATATTGTAAAATAAATTCAATATCTGTAATACCTCCGCTGTTTTTCTTAATGTTAAGCATCCCTGTAAATCCGCCTGCAGCAGGAAGCATCTTCTTTCTCATCTCCATTAACTCAGACTTAATACGATCAGGTTTTTCGTTCGTTATCCTTTTAATAACCGCCCTGGTTATCGTGTTAAAAATTTTTTTATTTCCTGCAATAAACCGGAGCTTGGTTAAAGCCTGAAGTTCCCATATTCTTGCTCTTGATATAATATAATTGACATAAGAATTAACATCCCAGACGAGCAGTCCACTCTTACCTTCGGGTCTAAGTCGGCAGTCAACAGCCACTGGTTTGAACTCTTCTCTGAGCTTATTTAAGAATTCCATAAATATTTTTTGTTCTGAAGAATGATCCTTAAGGTTATCTGTGATAAATATTAAATCGATATCTGAAGCAAAAGTCATCTCCCCTGATCCCATGCTTCCCATTGCACCTATCAAATAATGGTTATAAAGATCCGGATTTTCATTAAGCGGTGATGAAATATCTTTAATTCTTTTCTCAAAATAACCTGACAATAATGTCGAAACCTTCTCTGGTTTAATAAATCCGAGTGTGAATTGAGCAGTCAGTAAAAAAATAAATTCTTTATAAGTTATATCCTCCCTAATGGACACTTTGCCGAATATTCTTTTTGAGAGGAAAATTTCTCTAAGTGTTTTGTCCTCAGAAAAAAGATCCACGGTTGATTGCGAAAATTCACAAATAGTCAGAAATGCTTTGAAGAAATTATTATCGCGGAATTCATCATACCAGATTGATGGAAATTTAGCCTGCGTTATTACTCTTGCAAAATTATTTAAGACAATATCCGGATCATCTGAATTTTTAAGAAACTTAATAAGAGGACCGCTGATTTTATCAAATGCTTCAATTGACTGTTTATCAAATTCTTTATTGCCAAGGAGTCCCTTTCCCTCTTTAAGATAGACCATATCCCTTTCTGCTGTCCGGGGTTTGGAAAATTTGATATCTGAAATAATTGTGTCAGCGATTCCCGCTTCATTTTTGCCCGTAACGGACCTATAAATTTTTAAGACCTGTTTTCTGTTTACATCAACTTCTTGAAGAAAACTTTTAACATTAGGAAACACCAGGTAATGACTTAACCTATCAAGCAGTTCACCTTTAGAAGGGATCAAATGAGTTTGTGTGTCATTCATTAACTGAAGGTAGTGTTCGATCTTCCTGTAAAATTTGTATGCCTTCATTAATATTTTAGTTTCATTGATGGTAAGCAGGTTATTATTCTGCAGTTCCCTTAAAGCTGCTATTGTGTTGCCTGTTCGCAGAGACTCAATTCTTCCGCCGTTGATTAATTGTAAAGCCTGAACTGAAAATTCAATATCTCTTATCCCGCCCGGGACAAGCTTAATATTTGCTTCATCCTTCAGATTCTTTTCAATGTTTGACTTTAATTTCCTGATCTGTTCGACAGGAGATGTTTTGAAGGAAACAGGAAAGATAAACGGAGTAAGATATTTTTTGAATTTTTCAAAGAGCTCATAACTTCCGGAAATGAAATCAGATTTGATTAGCATCTGCCTTTCCCAGTCCTCACCGCGGCTCTCGTAATAGATAAGATAATCATTTATCTGGCGACAGAGAGGGGAATTTTTACCATCAGGCCTTAAACGGAAATCAACCCTGTAAATATATCCGTTTTCCGTCAAGGAGGAAGCCGATTCAATAAAAAGCAGGGCTGCTTCCGTTAGTATTTCCTGAAATTCTTTTTTATTTGAAAGGATTTCATTTTGATCATAAAAGATGATTAAATCAATGTCAGAGCTGTAATTAAGCTCATTTCCCCCGAGTTTTCCAAGCGAAACGAGACAGAATCTTTTTTTTGATAAATCTAAATGATATTTACCCAGAATAGATTTGTAGCACAAGCTAAATAATTCCGCGGCAATGGCTTTGGCGAGATAACTTAATTCACGGGTTATTTCTTCCATATCCTTTTTCAGGAAGATATCCCTGGCCCCGATTCTAAGTATCTCCTTTCTCTTAAATCTCCTGAGGGCATTCAGCTTTGAACCAAAAGAATTAAAAACCAGACATGCTGCAGCAACTGATTCAGGGTATTCCTTTTCGTCAACTGATTTTTCCAGATTAGAAGGATTGGCAATTAAATAAAAATATTCAGGATTCCTTACAATTATATCTGTCAGATAATTGCTGTTTGAGGTAATACTGATTAATAGCTCGATATAATGGGGATATTTAAGACAGTCTGAGAGAAAAGAAAGCTTATCATATGTACCTGAAATAAACCTCAATAAATTTGATTCCGATGAATGAGTAAAAAATTGACTCTTGGCTTCGTTTTCTATTAGGAAAAATAGATTTGACAGTTCATCTTCCTTAAAGTAACCGCCGGAAAATTCTACAATCCTGTGAACAAAATCTTCCGACAATATTTTTATCTTTCTTACTGACAAATTAAAATTGATTATTTTATTCACTAATCTAAAACATTGAAGTCATTTATTAAATTATAAATATATTACTCAATGCAGAATTTTATTTTATTAAATTTTACATTCGACAAAGATTAAAGGAGGATTACATGCAGATTAAAGATTCAACATTTCTGATAACCGGCGGTAGTTCAGGCATTGGAAGAGCTGCGGCGAAAATGATCATTGAAAAAGGAGGGAAAGCAGCAATTACTGCGAGAGGAAAACAGAGACTGGAAAAAACAGCAGAGGAAATCGGTGCATATCCTATAAATACAGATGTATCAAAACCCGGCGATATTGAGAAAACTTACGATTCCTTTTTTAAGAAATTTGGTAGACTCGACTGCCTGATAAACAATGCAGGTATTGCCGGCGGTGGTGAGGTAGACAGATTAAAATGGGATGATTTTGAAAAGGTTTTCTCGGTGAATGTGTTTGGTGCAGCATTAATGTCACAAAAAGCTGCTGAAATATTTAAGAAACAGAGATATGGAAACATCATAAATATTGGTTCTACGGCCGGTGTCAAAGGCTATGCAGGAGGTTCTGTTTATGCATCATCCAAATTTGCTTTACGGGGATTGACATTATGCTGGCAGGCAGAACTGAGGAAATTTAATGTCAGAGTAATGTGCATAAACCCCAGTGAAGTAAGAACCTCATTCGGAGGCAGAGAAACTGAAGAAGTTAGTAACAGGCTGAGAAGTGAGGAAATCGCATACGCAATTGTTTCTTCTCTTGAGATGGATGACAGGGGATTTATTCCTGAGTTTATGGTGTGGGCGACAAATCCTTTTTAAAACAAATAAAGCATACCCGGATATAACCTGGTATGCTTTATCAGACAGGCTAATAAATACTAGTATTTATTCTTTTCGGTGGATATAGTTGCGGGTTTGGATATGCCGCTCCACCATTCCTTGCTATAGTCTTTGTACATTGTCTTTTGATTGTCATTTAATACAGATTCGATTTTGGTGTTATAGGTCGTCTGGAGTTGATCCAGGCTTTTCATATCTGCACTTGCTTTTGCACCTTGATAGTCGACAAGTATTCCTTCGATTTTTGTCTGCTGATCATCTGTCAGGGTTACTTTTTGGTTTAACTGGGTTGTCCATTTTTCAGCATTCTGCTTATAAGAGTCATTAGTCTTGCTCATTTCATCACTCTGCGCGTATAAATTGGCTCCCAATGTGAGAATAAATGCAATCAATACAGAACCAACTACCCTGCACAAACTAGTCTTTAGCATATGCATACCTTTCATATATGATTATAAATAAATTATATTTATGAGAAAAATTTCTCACCCGCTATAATACAAAAGATGAACAGATAGTCAACCTTTCAAAATCACATGTGATTTCCGGATTGTGTTATGAAAAACTGACTGGAAACTCTACGGCTTGTTCTAAGTATTTCTATCACAGGAACTTTACCCGGGAATTCGATGGATAGGGGGAGCTTCCTAAATTGCAATTCAAACATCCAATGTTTAATTTTGATGTTCAATACCAACGGAGAAAATGCATAAATGCTAAATATTATTAAGAAAGTCTTTGGTGATAAACACACGAAGGATGTAAAAATATTATCGCCTATTGCGGATGAAATAAACCAGGAATATGATAAATTAAAAGGTCTTTCTGACGAGGAAATAAAGGCTAAAACACCGGAATTTAGGACAAAAATTCAGGAATATACTGCTGAAACACGAGGTAAAATTGATGAGATAAGGACAAGATTACAATCAGATGAAGATTTTGATCGAAATGCTGCTTATGACAGTCTTGATGCACTCGAGGAGGAGCTTAATGATAAATACGAAGAAATACTTGACCAGCTGCTTCCTGAAGCATTTGCGGTAATTAAAATAACCTGTGAAAGATTGTTGGGTCAATCGTGGACGGTTGCAGGCAATAAAATTACCTGGGATATGGTTCCGTATGATGTTCAGCTTATGGGAGGTGTTGTCCTTCACCAGGGAAAAATTGCAGAAATGGCTACTGGTGAAGGTAAAACTCTTGTGGCAACTCTGCCAATGTACCTGAATGCCCTTACGGGACGAGGTGTTCACCTGGTTACTGTTAACGATTATCTTGCAAAACGTGACAGCGAATGGATGGGTGAAATATTCAGATTTCATGGGCTTACAGTCGGGTGTATTCTGAATACAATGAATTCCGAACAAAGAAAAGAACAGTATGCCTGCGATATCACCTATGGAACAAATAATGAATTCGGATTTGACTACCTGCGTGATAATATGTCAATCGACAAGGAATACCAGGTACAGCGGCCGCATAATTATGCAATAGTCGATGAAGTTGACTCTGTTTTAATAGATGAAGCCAGAACCCCGCTTATAATTTCAGGAGCTGTTGAGGTTGACGATCAAAGGTTCAGTGAGATGAAGCCTAAGGTTGAGAAATTATACAGGTTGCAGTCGAATCTCGTTTCGAAAATTGTGCAGGATGCTGAAGCTAACTTAACCGAAGACGGCAATGGGAAAGGTAGCCTGACTGAAGCAGGGGTCCAGTTGCTCCGTGCAAGCAGAGGCTTACCCAAACACAGCAGGCTTGCAAAGCTTTTAAGTGAACCTGCATATAAAAAACTTAAGCAGTCAACGGAAATGGAATTCCTCAGGGAAAAAGCGAAGAACATGCATATAATCGATGATGAGCTTTATTTTGTTATCGATGAAAAGAACAATACTATTGATCTAACAGAAAAAGGCAGAGAAGAGCTGGCTAAAGGAAGCGGAATGGAGAAAAACTTTTTTATTCTGCCTGACCTGGGAACTGAAATAAGCAAGCTTGAAAATGATGAGTCAGTTTCTCCAGAAGAAAAAATAAGACAAAAGGATATACTTTATCATAATTATTCCGAAAGCAGCGACAGGATTCATACAATTCATCAGCTTTTAAAGGCATATACACTATTTGAAAAAGATGATGAATATGTCGTTACCGAGGATGGAAAAATTGCAATCGTAGATGAATTCACAGGACGTGTTCTTCCTGGCAGAAGATATTCTGATGGTCTACATCAGGCGATTGAAGCAAAAGAAAATGTGAAAGTTGAACGCGACAGTCAGACTCTTGCTACAATTACTCTGCAGAATTATTTCAGGATGTATAACAAACTTGCCGGAATGACCGGTACTGCTGAAACCGAAGAGGGTGAATTCTTCCAGATATATAAACTCGAAGTAACTGTTGTTCCAACAAATAGAATAGTTGTAAGGGATGACCAGGATGATGCAATCTTCAGAACAAAACGTGAAAAATATAATGCAGTAATTGATAAAATAGAAGATTTGAGAAAAGAGGGAAGACCCGTTCTCGTCGGTACAACTTCAGTTGAAGTATCCGAAACAATTTCAAGGATGTTAAAGAGAAAAGGTATTCCTCACAATGTATTGAATGCGAAACAGCATCAGCGTGAAGCAGAAATTGTTGCCCATGCCGGAGAAATAGGTGCAGTTACAATAGCTACCAATATGGCCGGTCGCGGTACCGATATTAAACTTGGAGCGGGAGTGAAAGACCGCGGCGGGTTATTCATTCTTGGAACTGAAAGACATGAATCAAGACGAATTGACCGCCAGCTAAGAGGGCGCTCGGGAAGACAGGGTGATCCCGGTACTTCCAAATTCTTTCTATCTCTTGAAGATGACCTTATGCGCTTATTCGGCAGCGACAGGATTTCTGCTGTTATGGGAAGGATAGGTATTAAAGAAGGAGAAGTGATTCAGCATCCGCTCATTACAAAATCAGTCGAAAGAGCCCAGAAGAAAGTCGAAGAGAATAACTTCGCAATCAGAAAAAGACTGCTCGAATACGACGATACAATGAACCAGCAGAGAGAAGTAATCTATACCCGTCGCCAGAGAGCACTGGCAGGCGACAGACTGAAGAGCGAAATATTCGATTACCTCGATGAGTTTGTAACAGAAGTAGTAGATCAGAATTTTGATGAGGTACAGGCAGAAATTATAAGGGAGGAAATTCTTCAGAATCTCCTTGTTGAAGTAAAGCTTGAACCAACTGAATTTGAAACACTTGGTAAAGAAGGCATTAAAGACCGTATAATGGAAAATGCGCGTACTTTTTATAAGAAAAAAGAAGAAATAATCGGCTCAGACCTGATGGCGAGACTGGAACGCTATGCAATGCTGAGCGTGATCGATCAGAAATGGAAAGAACACCTGAGGGAAATGGATGATCTGAAAGAAGGTATAGGACTCCGTGCCTACGGTCAGAAGGATCCTTTAATTGAATATAAAGGCGAGGCTTTCAAACTGTTTGTTGCACTTCTCGAAGATATAAGAAATGAAGTTGTGTCATTCGCATTCAAATTCTTCCCGCAGGCTCCGGATGAAGTTCAGAACAGGAGAAGACGCCAACCTGCCAGGGTAACTGAAAGCAAACAGAGTGCTATTAATATCGGACTTGCATCATCTGCAAGCAGAGCCGGACAATCATCACCTGAGCAGGGCGGCAAGCCTCAGCCGGTGCAGGTTGCAGATAAAGTAGGAAGAAATGATCCCTGTCCCTGTGGCAGCGGAAAAAAATACAAACATTGTCACGGTAAATAAAAAGGGCTTCTAAATGAAAAAAATTGAAGCAATTATTCGTCCCTTTAAACTGGATGAGGTTAAAGAAGCTCTGGTTGAAGAAGGTGTCAGGGGTTTAACCATAACCGAGGTGCGCGGCTACGGCAGGCAGAAAGGGCATACGGAAACATACAGGGGAAGTGAGTACCGGATAGAATTCATTCCCAAGATCAAAATCGAAGTTATCGTAGAACAGGAGAAAGCCGAAAAAGTTATTGAGGCAATTCTCCGTACAGCGAAAACAGGACAGGTTGGGGATGGAAAAATCTTTATTTACGATGTGCAGGATGTAATCAGGATCAGAACAGAAGAATCCGGTAAAGAAGCCTTGTAAAATCTTTTACCTTTTACTTTTTTTTATTCTTTTTTAGCTTGAATTATGCATTTCAAAAGATTTAATCCCGGATTATTTGTTCTCCTTCTGTTATCAGGAGGCATCTCCTTTAACGGGTGCGGCGTATGGCAGGACTTTACAACCTATTTTAACGTATACTATGATGCTAAAGATATTTTTGAGGATGCGGAAGAGGCAGTCCAGACTCAAAGGAAAGATATATTCTCAACCGAGGAACCTGTTGCTGCAGGGAATGTCAATCAGCAGCTTTCAAAAGTAATAGATAAATGCTCTACTATTCTCCAGTTCCATTCAGAATCCGCTTATGTGGATGATGCACTTCTGATGCTCGGAAAATCATTTTATTATCAGAAAAACTATCTGAAAGCTCTCAGGAAATTCCAGGAACTTATTGCTACCCGGCCGGAAAGTAATTTGATACTTGAGACTGAACTATGGGTTGGTAAAACCCAGATGAGGCTGAAAGAGTATGATGATGGTCTGACCATGCTTGAAACGGTAAAAAATAAATCTATTGAAGAGGGCGAGGAGGATTTCGTAACAGAGGCATTTCTTGAAGAGATTAAATATAAAATCGCACAGGAAGATTACCCGGCAGCAATCACTGCATCCAATGAGTACCTCAAGCAGTCAGATAATGATGAAATAAATGCTGAAATAGAATTTGAACTGGGTAAATTATACGAAAAGGTGAATGACCTTGAGAATGCAATAACAGCTTTCAAAAAAGTATTTGATTATTCACCTTCATACGATACACAATACGCGGCAAGGCTGGAACTTGGTAAAGCTTTACGGCAGGCAGATCATAATGACGAAGCTCTTGACGTATTTGACGGGATGAGCTCACAGGATAAATATTCTGACCATTTTGATGAAATTAACCTGGAAAAAGGTAAATCACTTGTAAAGCTGAACCAGTACGATGAAGCTGTGAATGTACTTGTAAAGGTTGATACGACATATAAAACTTCTATAAATGCAGGGATGGCAAGGTATGAGCTTGGGCAAATCTTTGAAATTCACTACCAGAACTTTGACAGTGCAAATACTTATTATACCCATGCCGCAGCTTCTGCTGCTCCTCAGGAGTACTTGACGAATTCCCGCCAGAAAGCACAGCTATTTAAGAAATATCTGGAATTGAGAAATTCTTTAAAAGATAACCAGGAAAAAAGATATTATGCAGAGAATCCGGAACAATATACCAGCGATTCATCGAAATATTTCCAGGAAAGAAAGGATATTGAAGAACAGGTTATAGCCGAACAGGAATTCGCTGAGGTAAAAGCAAAAATGGATTCCGCTCTCTTTGTTCAGGATACAACCGGGCTGAAAATAGATACAACAGTTGTCCAGAGAGACAGCCTTGATCGGTTCGGAAACATAGTATATGATACGTTCGGGAAGAAAATTACCGTTCCTGATACAGTGATAGTTAATCCGATTGACAGTCTGAAACAAAAGAACCAGATGTTCTCATCCATAACATCTCCTAACTTTGAAAAAAGGGTGAAGGAACTGATGCATGGTAAAGAAGCCCCGAAAAAACCTGACCTGCCTCTCGATTCATTGAAGGCGCTGATTTTGAAGGAGAAATTTGAACTTGGGAACCTGTTCTTTACTGAATTTAATATACCTGATTCTGCTTATGTGTACTACACGGATATCCTTGGTTCAAACCCTGGTCCAAATTATACATCACGAACACTGTATGCGCTCGGCAGTTATTATCTTACTAAAAATGATTCTGTAAGGGCGGATAGTCTCTTCAATGTCATTTATAATGAGTATCCTGATCAGAGTATAGTAAATGCTGCTGCTAATAAACTTGGTAAACCGTTACTGGATTTGAATTTTGACCCTGCGGTGGATATTTATGCTTCTGCCGAAAAAGAAATGTTTAGCGATAGCTACGATTCTTCTTTAGTAAAGTTCAAAGTTATTTATAATGAATATCCGAATTCACCTCTTGCGCCAAAAGCTCTTTATGCGTCCGGGTGGATACTTGAGAATAAACTTGATAAACTTGATTCCGCTGCTGCCTTATATGATTCGCTCAAACTGAAATACCCGACAACTGTTTACGCAAATAAAATTTCTCAAAAAGTAAATCTTTATAATCAGGAACAGAAGCGTATAGCTAAGGCACGTGAAGATTCACTTAAAAAGATTGAAACACTGAAACTTGATTCTCTTGCCCGGGTGGATTCTCTGGGAAATAAATCCCAGCAGGAGGATACACTAAAATCAATAAAGAATGCACCTCCCGAAAAAATCGATGGACCTGATATAAAATCCGGCGACAGGGGTATAGATACTCTGAAGAATGATTTTCCGCAGGTAAAAGACAGCCTTCGCCGTAATAAGGACCGGGAACTTGAAGGACTTCAGGAGAAATCGGGGAATAAAGAAGATTCGCTTTTTTCGGGTGAAAATAAGCGAAGAAAATAATTGTTCTTCAGAGAAAAGATCACGATCAGGGATATTATGATTTCATCTTTACAATTCCCCGAAAATGAACTAGGTAACGCCTTCGACAGGATCTTACCATATTATAAAAAGCATAAGTTCAGAACAATAGCTTTTTATTTTTTATCACTGCTCTATTTCAGTCTTCCCGCTTTTCAGATTCCTTATTTTGAATACTATCATTTCAGAATAACCTCGCTTATGGAGCAGAGAGCGATTGATAATTATATGTTGTATTACCCCCGTCAATCATGGACCAACATAAATGATGTAAATCCTAACCTGCTTAAAGGAATAATATCAATAGAGGATGGGGCGTTCTTTTCTCATAAAGGGATTGACTGGAAAGAATTAAATATGGCTTTGAGACAGAATAGAAGGAGAAACAGAATTTACCGCGGCGGCAGCACTCTGACTATGCAGCTTGCAAAGAATTTATTCTTTACGACCGAAAAATCAATATTCAGAAAAGGAAAAGAATTAATAACCACGTTAAGAATGGAAAAAGAATTAAGCAAAAGAACCATTCTTCAGGCTTATATAAATGCAGCAGAGTGGGGGGACGGGATTTTCGGGGTCGGTGCGGCATCCGAAGAATATTTTAATAAGGAACCGGACGAGCTGAATGTAAGTGAAAGTGCAAGACTGGCAGCGGTGTTACCGTCGCCGCTTATTCATCCGCCGGACAGGAATTCGCGTTATGTTTTAAGAAGATCCTCCATTATCAGGGGCAGGCTGAATGATATAATATTGTTCCCGGATGAAAAATGAAAAGGAAAGATTTTTTTGATTTAATTGAAGAAGGCGAAAGTCTCCAGGTGGAGTTTAAAAGAAGATTTTCGACTGCTGAAAAGATTGCCAGGGAAATGATTGCATTTGCAAACACAAGAGGAGGATATCTTATATTCGGAGTTGATGATGATAAACAGGTAGTAGGTGTGGAAAGTGAAAAATCAGAAGCGGAGCTGGTTAAAGATGCAGCCTTAAACTATTGTGAACCCCCTGTAGAATATGAGATTGATTTCCTTGAAGTATACGGCAGGGAAGTGGTTATAGTGTCTGTGCCGGAATCCGATACAAAGCCCCACAGGCTGCAGGACTATCTGAAAGAGCTTGACCTTAATAAATCTGTTGTGCTTGTACGTGTAAACGATAAAAGTATCCAGGCAAGTAAGGAAATGGTAAGAATACTACGGGCACAGAGCCAGGATTTAAGTTTGAAAAAGTATACTATCGGATCCAATGAAAAATCAGTCTTCGATTATTTAAATAATAACGAAACTATTTCGGTCAAATTACTGAGTGAGCTAGTGAATATCTCTGAAAGAAGAGCTTCGAGGACACTGGTTAAAATGGTCAGGGCAAACCTGCTGATGATTCATACAAAAGACAACGGGGAAGAATATTTTACAGTTATTTGACTTCAGACATCCTCAGTGCTGATCAAATATTTTCCTTAATTCAAATACAGCTATACCGTAAGCTACAGCTACGTTAAGAGACTGCTTTATTCCATACTGGGGTATCTCAATTGAAAAATCACACAGATCAATCAGTTCCTGGGCAACTCCGGTTATTTCATTGCCTACAATTAAACAAATCGGAAAATCGCTTTTGGTGATTTCAGAATAAAGCTTACTTTTTGAAGTTAATTCAAGGGCACAGACTTTTACTCCTTCTTTCTTCAGATTCTTAATAACCTCAATAGGGTCTTTAATATACTCCCAGGAAACACTTTCAGTTGAACCGAGTGCAGTCTTTAGTATCTCTTTTTTTCCTGTCGTTGAAATGTCTCCTTTAGCTTCTTCGCCGGGTTTCGGCGGATGGGGAGTATACCCGCAGAGATAAAGATTTTCAATCATCGCCCCGTCTGAAGTCCTGAATATAGAGCCCACGTTATAATTACTTCTGATGCTGTTAAGCAAAACGTAAACAGGTATCTTTGTAGTCTTGTGAAGATTATCTAAAGTATATCTCTTTTCAGAGATTTCATCGTGGGTAAGTTTCTTCATAATCAGTTGTATTTCACTGCAAGCTGACCGCACGCTGCAGCAATATCCTCTCCCTGTGTATAGCGTACAATAACAGTTACATGCTTATCTCTTAATCTTTGACAAAACTCATCTATTCGCTTTCGGGGAGTTGGTTCAAGCAACGCGGAATACCCGGTCGGATCCATATGCTTAAGTGAATTAAAAGGAATTACGTTTACCTTTGATGGAATTCTACTGCAGAGTTTTACCAGGGCATTTAAGTCTTCATCCCTGTCGTTAATCCCCTTTAGCATAACATATTCAAAGGTTATCCTGGTTCCGGTTTTCTTAGCATAATACTGCATTGCCCCGACGTTCTGTTCAAGTGAATATTTTTTATTAATCGGCATTATTTTCGTTCTTATATCTTCAAAGCAGGAATGGAGTGAAAAAGCAAGCTTTACTTTTAATCCTGTATCTGCCAGTTCAGTTATTTTAGGGACAATACCTGCAGTTGAAACTGTAATCTTTTTAAGACTGATGCCGGTTGTCAATTCCTCTCCGAAAATCTCAAGTGATTTAACTGTTTCTCTATAATTAAGTAAAGGTTCACCCATTCCCATATAGACAATGTTGGTGATATTCTCTTTGCCGTAGTCTTTAGCGGCCATTTTATATTGATCGAATATTTCGCCTGCTGTGAGATTTTTCTTATAACCCATTAGTCCTGTTGCACAGAATTTACAATCAAGGGGACACCCTACCTGTGTTGAAATACAGAGTGTTGTTCTTTTCTTTTCAGGGATAATTACAGATTCTATGATATGCTTTTCTTTCGTCTCAAATATAAATTTCTTAGTTCCCGTTTCATCGGATACTTCTGAGCCTGCAGAAGAAAGAGTATTTATTTCTGCGGTTTCACTCAAGGCCGTGCGAAGATTTTTAGGGAGATTCTTCATCTCAGCAAAATCATCAGCAAGGTGGTTGTACATCCAGTTGAAAACCTGTTCCGCACGGAACTTTGGCTCGCCGGTATCTAAAAAATAATCCTGAAGTTCAGTCAGTGTTAAGCCTTTTAATCTTATTTTTCTTGAAGGCGGCGGAGCTTCTTCCGGGAGAATATTTTCATTTTTGTTACGCATTTAACAAATATACGAATATGCTTTTTTCTATAAAATTGAAATTGAAACACCCGGAGTACCCTGTTATTTTAGACGATTACTGACAATATTGCAGACTGATAAGCACTGAGTGAATAAAGCAAAAGTTCAGACGAAAGAAGAACGAAATTAGACCGCAATTAAAGCGAAATAAAAGAACCTTAAAAATGGCCTCAAAAGGGCATTATTTATTTTTAAGAAAATAGTTGTTACTGACATTTTGTCAGTCGAATTAGGACTATGAGAAGGTAGGGAATTAGACGAGAGATAGACGAGAGAGAAGCGGGAGTGGAGTAAAAGGGATTTTGACAAATTGGCAGAGGGATTTGAAGAAAACAATATGTTTGTATGTATGATTTGTGTGATTGTATGATAAGGAAGCCACGGATGCGCGAATTTAATTAGCGCATTAGCGGCAAACAAATCAGGAGAATCCTGAAATTACCCACATCATTAACATTGCTATAAAAACAGGATTAAAGTATCTTTAAAACTAAATTTATTAATGGTTTATTCTCATCACTAAAATCAGGGAAGAAAAATGAATTTCGATCTCACAGAGGACCAGAAAATGATAATGGAGTCAGCACGTGACTTCGCACAGGCTGAAATTGCTCCATCTGCAGTAGAAAGGGATATTAATGCTGAATTTCCCGCTGAAATAGTTAAGAAACTCGGCGAACTTGGGTTTTTGGGGATGATGGTCCTGCCGGAATATGGTGGTGCCGGTCTTGATACTATGAGTTATGTACTTGCGATGATTGAAGTTTCTAAAGTTGATGCCAGCGTCGGTGTGATAATGTCAGTTAATAATTCACTTGTATGTCATGGACTTGAAGAGTACGGCTCGAATTATCTGAAACAGAAGTATCTTATTCCCCTGGCACAAGGACAAAAACTCGGTTGTTTTGCATTATCTGAACCGGAAGCAGGAAGTGATGCAACTAAACAAAAAACCATGGCAGATAAGGATGGCGATCATTACGTCCTGAACGGAATTAAAAACTGGATTACTAACGGCGTGAGTTCGGATTATGCTCTTGTAATGGCAACTACGGATAAATCAAAAGGTCATAAAGGTATCTCAACTTTTCTTGTTGAAAAAGGCACTCCCGGTTTTGATCACGGTAAAAAGGAAGACAAACTCGGAATAAGAAGCTCCGATACATGCTCGCTTACATTTGAAAACTGCAGAGTGCCTGCAGAAAACCTTATCTGGGAGGAAGGCAAAGGGTTTAACTTTGCGATGAATACTCTGAACGGGGGCAGAATCGGTATTGCCGCACAGGCTATTGGAATTGCTGAAGCATCACTTGAAGCTGCGTTGAAGTATTCACAGGAAAGAAAAGCTTTCGGAGAACCAATTTCTAAATTCCAGGCTATCCAGTTTAAACTTGCAGATATGGCTATGAAAGTGGACGGCGCAAAAATGCTTACTTTTCGTGCTGCTGCTTTGAAGGATGCAGGGAAACCTTACTGGAAGGAAGCTGCAATGGCAAAACTTTATTCTTCTACCATTGCTGTTGAGAATGCTCTTGATGCAATTCAGATCCATGGCGGTTATGGTTACGTAAGAGAGTATCTCGTTGAAAGATACCTGCGCGATTCAAAGATCACAGAAATTTATGAAGGAACTTCCGAAATTCAGAAGGTTGTGATTGCACGCGCATTACTGGATGGGAAATAGAAATTAACTTAGCACCTTTGTGGTTAAGATCATTAGTATCACACAAAGATGCAAAGAGTACATTATGTAGAGCGATTCGATGAATCGCTCACTGTAATCTTAGATTTTTTGAACAAAGTAGTCATGAAATGAGCGAAACACCGTTTCGCTCTACAGGCGGAATGCCGACGGAATAATTGGAATGTAATGAAAATAATCCTAATTCTTTTGTTTGTATCAGTTGTTATTTATGCCCAGACTGATTTGCAAAGAGGGGATAAGTCTGATATCTCCTACCAGATGAAATCCCCGTACACCGGCAGAAGCTATGGTGTTGAATCGGGTTCAGTGAGTGATGTGTTTGTTTCCTCTTTAACCAATGCCTACTGGATATTTATTTCAGATGTTGACGGTGATAATTGTGCATTCAGTCCAACCTGCTCTTCTTTTTTTGTGGAAGCCGTGAAAGAAACAAATATAGTCCAGGGCGTCCTGATGTTTTCAGACAGGCTGACAAGAGATACAAATTTTATTGACCGTCAGCTTCATTATCCCTTTGCAGAAAACGGGAGGCTTTATGATATCCCTTCAAATTATAAGCTTCTAACGGAAGACATTAAGTACATCCCCCCCTTTGCCTCAGCTAATGATGAATGACAAAATTTCTATTGATATTAAATATCTGCTGTTTGTTTTCAATCCGGCAGATCCTTTCACAAAATAAAGTTGACTTTCATTCTCCCTCAAACATAAAATTATTTGCTGATTATTTATTCTGCCAGCAGGATTACCTGCGCGCTTATGACGAGTACAAATCATATCTTACTAAAATTTATAGTGACTCAGCGGATTTTAAAGCAGGACTTGCTCTTCAGAGAATCGGTTCATATGATGCAGCATTGCAGCAGTTCGATCATATACCCGATAATTCAGAACTTTATTCATATGCAAAAAATGAATATTCAAGAACGCTTTTTCTGAAAAATGATTATGCAGCACTGCATAATATGTTCATTCAGACGGATTCTTCACCAAGTAATTATCCTTTTGCCAACAGACTGAACATGATTACATACTTTTATTCCGATGAAATTCTTCCTTCGGAATATTCATTTATATCATCTTTCCCCGGGGACGAAAAAAACTATATAAAAAAGTTTTATGATTGGAAGAATGATCCACCGTATAAAAGTCCTTTGTCTGCAGGGATTCTTTCCGCTGTAATACCCGGACTCGGAAAAGTCTATACTGAAAATTACACGGATGCACTATTTGCCGCTTTACTTACAGGAGTGTTCGGTTACATCGCCTACACCGACTTTAAAGCCGATCATCAGACAAGAGCATGGATATTTACGGGAGTTACAGCGTTCTTTTACGCAGGAAATATTTACGGCTCATCAGCTTCGGCACAGATATATAATGCAAAGATCCGTTTTAATTTTGAAGCGGAACTGCACGATTTTCTTGATGCTTTTCATTACCTGGCAGGAGATTATAATTTCTGCAAATGAGGACGTTATACATAAAATATATCGGCATAATTTTTCTTCTGAACAGTTCTTTCCTGTTATGCCAGGAGACTCTGAAGGAACAATATGATTATTCCCTGAACCTATATAATCAGGAGAAATATTTTGAAGCTGTTACAGAGCTTAAAAGATTAAATTTTTTCGATAATGAAAAAAATTATGCTTTTCAGTCAAATCTACTTATAGGATTATCTTTTAAGGAAGGCGGAAAATATTCCGACGCGCTTAAATATCTTACACTGGCGGAGATAAATGCTGTTAATGATTCGGATTTGTACGAAGCAAAAATTAACCAGGTAAGAATAAATATTTTAAGGAGAACCACTGAACAGGCGCAAAGACAGCTGGACGTGCTTCAAAGAGATAACCGTTTTAAGAATAGAAGTAATGAAATAAATTACTGGCGCGGCTGGACATACATTTTTGCAGATGAATGGGATAAGGCCGCAGCACAGTTTGCAGAAATAAAAAATGATTCATTACAAAGCCTCTGTAAAAATGTTTCTGCGGATAAATATAATGTGACTACCGCAAAGATTCTTTCTTATATAATTCCCGGGGCGGGACAATTTTATACAGGTCATTATTTCAGCGGGATTCTATCTCTCGGCTGGAATGTTCTCTGGGGATATTTAACCGTGAAAGCCTTTGCAGATGAAAGAATATTTGACGGTCTGATAATAGGGAATTTCTTATGGTTAAGATTTTACGTAGGAAATATTCAAAACGCTGAAAAATTTGCAAAGGAGGACAATTTAAATATTGCGAATAAGGCGTTATACTATCTTCAATACCAGTACAAGGGCAAAAAACCGTAATACTTTTAGGTTGTATCCTAAAGGTTAACACCTGACTTTAGTCGGTGAATAAAACGGAATAATAAACCAAATCTGTAACCGTTTTAACGGTTTATTAACACTATATGTTTTTAATACTAGAGGGTTCTTTCTTTCTCTATAAGATTAAGATGCCGATATCTAAGGTAAACTGTTAAAACAGTTCTGCTTCTTCCACTTCCGTTCTAATCCACCGGGTTAGAAACCCTGTGTTAACCTTTAACACCATAAGATGGATTGGCACACAGGTATTAACTTTGCAGCTTATCAGTCTAATGCCCCAAGGGCAAATGATAAACCCGGTGTTAACCTTAACACCATAAGATGGATTGGCACACAAGTATTAACTTTGCAGCTTATCAGTCTAATGCCCCAAGGGTAAATGATAAACCCGGTGTTAACCTTTAACACCATAAGATGGATTGGCACACAGGTATTAACTTTGCAGCTTATCAGTCTAATGCCCCAAGGGCAAATGATAAACCCGGTGCAGCCAAAGGTTAACACCTGACTTTAGTCAGGTGAATAAAACAGAATAAAAACCCAATCTGTAACCGTTTTAACGGTTTATTAACACTATATGTTTTTAATACTAGAGGGTTCTTTCTTTCTCTATAAGATTAAGATGCCGATATCTAAGGTAAACTGTTAAAACAGTTCTGCTTCTTCCACTTCCGTTCTAATCCACCGGGTTAGAAACCCGGTGTTAACCTTTCAGCCTGACGGTAGGTAGTTCCCGGTGTTAACCTTAAATACCATAAGGTTCATAGACGTACAGCGTCAACCTCTCGACTTATCAATCCAATACTTTTACAAATCGCATAACTCAGATGCCGCCAAAGGTTAACACCTGACTCTAGCCAGGTGACATAAAATAAAACAAACGCATTCTATAACCATTTGAATGGTTTACCACAGGGTTAACCAACAGTGGGACTATAGGTAAACTGTTAAAACAGTTTTGCTTCTTCCACTTACGTTCTAATCCACCGGGTTAGAAACCCGGTGTTAACCTTTAACACCATAAGATGGGTTGGCACACAGGTATTAACTTTGCAGCTTATCAGTCTAATGCCCCAAGGGCAAATGATAAACCCGGTGTTAACCTTTAACACCATGAGATGGATTGGCACACAGGTATTAACTTTGCAGCTTATCAGTCTAATGCCCCAAGGGTAAATGATAAACCCGGTGCAGCCAAAGGTTAACACCTGACTTTAGTCGGTGAATAAAACGGAATAATAAACCAAATCTGTAACCGTTTTAACGGTTTATTAATACTATATGTTTTTAATACTAGAGGGTTCTTTCTTTCTCTATAAGATTAAGATGCCGATATCTAAGGTAAACTGTTAAAACAGTTCTGCTTCTTCCACTTACGTTCTAATCCACCGGGTTAGAAACCCGGTGTTAACCTTTAACACCATGAGATGGATTGGCACACAGGTATTAACTTTGCAGCTTATCAGTCTAATGCCCCAAGGGTAAATGATAAACCCGGTGCAGCCAAAGGTTAACACCTGACTTTAGTCAGGTGAATAAAACAGAATAAAAACCCAATCTGTAACCGTTTTAACGGTTTATTAACACTATATGTTTTTAATACTAAAGGGTTCTTTCTTTCTCTATAAGATTAAGATGCCGATATCTAAGGTAAACTGTTAAAACAGTTCTGCTTCTTCCACTTACGTTCTAAATCCACCGGGTTAGAAACCCGGTGTTAACCTTTAACACCATAAGATGGATTGGCACACAGGTATTAACTTTGCAGCTTATCAGTCTAATGCCCCAAGGGCAAATGATAAACCCGGTGCAGCCAAAGGTTAACACCTGACTTTAGTCAGGTGAATAAAACAGAATAAAAACCCAATCTGTAACCGTTTTAACGGTTTACCAACAGATTATACTTCTTAAGGAATTCGTCATACTCCTCTGCAAAACTTTTTACTCTATGGTGCTCTTTTTGGTTTTTAATGTATAGAACAACTTTATCCACCTGTGATTCAGATACAGAAAAAACAGCATAACCTCTGCCCCAGGAAAATCCTCCATTTATTAGATGATTTTCATTCACATAATGAGAAGAAGCTCCTTTAAATAATTTTAAACAGTTTTCCACCGACAGATTTGATGGTAAATCAATCAATGAGTGAACGTGTTCTGAATTAACATAGTTAACCTTCATAAAAATCTTATTCTCTTTTCCATAATTAAAAAGGTATTCGGAAACGATTTTTGCGGCCGTGTCAATCAAAAGTTTTTCTCTATTATGAGTTTCCCAAATTAAGTGGAGCCAGATTTTTGTATATGAGTGAAGTGACATAGTGTCCCCGTATTTTGTAAAGAGTTATACAAATATAAAAATAAAGGTAAACTGTTAAAACAGTTTTGCTTCTTCCACTTACGTTCTAATCCACCGGGTTAGAAACCCGGTGTTAACCTTTCAGCCTGACGGTAGGCAGATCCCGGTGTTAACCTTTCAGCCTGACGGTAGGCAGATCCCGGTGTTAACCTTTTAGTCCCAAATATTTACCAGGATCCCCTTGTTTAGTTTTCGGCTGATAAATTCAACTTTATTATGTCCGGATCCATTGGATATTAAGACAAATTCATTTTAAATTAAACCTGTGATTTATTGACTTGGGGAGAAGACTCCCCCTTTATTTTCAACGATATGGAGGTTCTTAATGAAAAGAGGTATGGTAATCGGCTGCGCAGTGGGGGGATTTATTCTCGTTGTTATCGCAATTATGGTGATATGGGGAATAAGCGCCTACAACAACCTGGTTACATTAAATGAATCTGTCAACCAGAGCTGGAGCCAGGTGGAGAACCAGTATCAGCGCAGGGCAGACTTAATACCGAATCTTGTTAATACCGTAAAGGGTTATGCTAATTTTGAAAGGGGAGTACTTACAGATGTAACAGAAGCCCGCGCAAAAGTAAGCCAGATGAATGTAACTCCTGAAGTTCTTAATGATCCGCAGGCATTCCAGAGATTCCAGGAGGCACAGGGTCAGTTATCAGGTGCTTTATCGAGATTACTTGTGACCGTAGAAAATTATCCTGAATTAAAAGCAAACGAAAACTTTCTGCAGCTGCAGGCACAGCTTGAAGGCACTGAAAACAGGATTTCAGTAGAAAGACGTAAATTTAATGAGACAGTTCAGACATACAATACCACAATAAAGAGATTCCCTAATACAATTTTTGCTTCAGTTTTCGGATTTCACGAGAAGCAGTATTTCCAGTCAACTCCCGGAGCGGAAACACCGCCTAAAGTAGAGTTTTAGCTTTAATGAGAAAAATATTTTTATTCCTGCTTATTATTCCGGCCGTGTATTCTCAGCCTGAGGTACCGCAGCTGAAAAATTGGGCAAATGATTTCACAGGCACTCTGGATCAGAATCAATTAAGCACTTTAGATAATGAGCTGAAGACCTTCCAGGATACGACAAGCAACCAGGTTGTATTTTTAATGATACCGGCTCTGGATAATTATCCGATTGAATATTATACAATGGATGTTGCTAAAAAAAATAAAATCGGTACAAAAGAACATGATAACGGTGTACTCTTTCTCGTGGTTAAAAATGACAGGAAAATGAGAATTGAAGTAGGTTACGGACTGGAAGGGGCTCTGCCCGATGCACTTGCGAGTTCAATTATCAGAAACGTAATTAAACCATATTTTAGAAATGAACAATATTACCAGGGAATTAAAGCAGGACTTGATGCGATCATCTCTGCCGTAAAAGGAGAATACGTTGCGGTGAAGAATCCGGACAATGAGAAAAAGAAGACTCCTATCGGTACGATTCTGATGATCATCTTTTTCATTATTATATTTTTTCTTAAAGGGGGAAGGAGAGGTTTGGGCAGTTTCATTTTTTACGGCGGAATGCTGGGAGGCATGGGAGGTTTCGGCGGTGGTTCACGAGGAGGGGGAGGAGGCGGATTCGGCGGGTTCAGCGGAGGCGGCGGATCATTCGGCGGCGGAGGTGCAAGCGGAGGCTGGTAAAAATAAAACTTTCTTTATTGAGAACTTCATTGATGTTCTGGTTCTCTTTTAGTAACATTGGTTGGATTCATTTGAATTTAATTCAAAAAAATTATTAACTCTTTTTCATACCATGAAAATCCATTTAAAGTTTTTACAACAGGAGAAATTATTATGGCAATAATGATAACCGAAGAATGCATAAACTGCGGAGCTTGCGAACCAGAATGCCCTAATACTGCAATTTATGAAGGTGCAGCAGTGTGGGAACTTGCCGGGAAGAGTTACGGTGAAAGTACTGCCGCTCCGAGCGGGGCAGAAGGATTTTATTCGAATGATTTCTTCTATATTGTTCCCGATAAATGTACAGAGTGTAAAGGATTTCACGATGAACCCCAGTGCGCCGCCGTTTGTCCTGTTGACTGCTGCATACCCGATCCAAATCATGTAGAAGATGAAGCTGCTCTCCTTAAGAAAAAAGAATATCTGGATCAGCTTGGGCGATGATTATTGCTATTATTAGAATTTTCAGAGGTGCGCTAGTATCTCTTTTTTGTAACCCGCATCACAAATTTTAACCAATTCCGAGAATTCCGGCTTACCCTTTCTCTTTTCTGAAAAGACAATTTCTTTGTAAAAATAGATAAATCATCATTTTTATCCTTTTTTTTACACTAATCTGAGAGGAAATCCGTAGTATACCAAATGGCATACTTTTGGTTTAATTCAAATCACCTAAAGATAATGTAAAACATTAAAAAGAGACAGAAGGAGAAAGTAATGGCATACAGGATCAATGAAGAATGTATCAACTGCGGAGCTTGTGAACCCGAATGCCCGAATAATGCCATTTATGAAGGCGGACACGAATGGGAATTAGATAGTAAAGCTTATGGAGAGGGCGCTGCAGCACCATCAGGTAAAACAGGATTTTATTCGAATGATTATTTCTATATAGTTCCAGATAAATGTACTGAATGCGAAGGATTTCATGATGAACCTCAGTGTGTTTCTGTCTGTCCGGTAGACAGTGTACTTAAAGTTGAAGGATAGTTAGTTCTTAGAAATTTTCTTGCTGCAGGGGAGTAGCGGAAAAAACGTTGGGGATGTGGCCAGGGGAGACTGGAAACACAACGGGACCCAGGGGAGTTTGCGGCCAGGGGAGTGCTCAAAAACTCTATTGGGGAATTGTTCAGGGGAGTTTTGCTGTGGGGGTTGCACCAGGTAAAAAAGATATCATCGGGGACGGAAAAGGACACCTTAGTGGTGCCCTTTTTCTGTTTAAAGCATTCAAATTTCTGATAGAACACGGACAACACTGATTATACTGATGAACAAGAAAATTAATTAATAAACTTGAAAATCAGTAGCACCTGTGTTCTATTTTTCCTTTCACCTTTATCAAATCTTCTTTAACTTTAAATTCTTTTAGAATAATTACAAATCACGGATTAATATGAAAATAGGCAAATACTCTCTCCATATTATCGAATCAGGGTACTTCGGACTTGACGGGGGCGCAATGTTCGGTATAATTCCTAAACCATTATGGGAACTGAGCAAACCTGCGGATGATATGAACAGAATTAAACTCGCTACCAGGAATCTGCTGCTGGTATCTGATTCTAAAAAGATACTGGTTGATACGGGTATGGGAAATAAATGGAGTGATAAGAATAGAGAAATCTATTCGGTGGATCAGGAATCGGCTTCTCTTAACCGGTCTCTTTCGCAATTAAATCTTAAGCCGGAAGACATAACAGATGTAATATTAACACACCTTCATTTCGACCATACCGGAGGCTCAACTGTATTGAATAATGATAAATTGGAACCCGCTTTCCCTAACGCTACATATTATGTTCAAAAACAGAATTATCAGTGGGCTGTAAATCCGTCAGAGAGGGACAGAGGGAGCTATATTAAAGAGAACTTCGTTCCTCTTAAAGAAGCAGGTGTTCTCATGCTTTTTGAGGGTGAAAAACAATTTGATGATGAAATCGATTTTATAATAGTGAACGGGCACACATTCGGACAACAGCTGCTTAAGTTATCCGATTCTGCAAATACTTTTCTTTACTGCTGCGATCTTTTCCCCACAACGGCACATATTCCTATTCCTTATGTAATGGGCTATGACCTTCAGCCGCTTGTTACTGTTGATGAAAAAAAGAGAATCCTTAAGACTGCACTTGATGGAGGATGGAAGTTATTCTTCGAACACGATCCTGAGACTGCTTATGCAGTTTTAACAGCAGCAGAAAAGGGAATCCGGATAAAAGAAAAGTTTAAAGTATTCTGATGGAAGGATTTTTTAGAGTATGCAGCACTGATGATCTTGTAAATAATTCGGGCAAAAGATTTATTATTGACGATGTTGATGTTGCAATATTTAGAGTTGATGAAAAGATTTACGCATTGAGCAATGTTTGTCCCCACCAGCATTCACCCTTGATTTATGATGGTTTCCTGGAAGACGGATGCGTTGTTTGTCCTGCACATGGCTGGATGTTTAGTCTGGAAACCGGTAAAACACCAACCGGACAAAGCGGTCTTAATTCTTTTGAGGTGAGGGTTGAAAATGGGGATGTATTTGTAAAGGTATTTAAGAAAGTTTTGAATTGGTGAAGGAAGCGAAGATAAAAGTCAAAAGTTTGCATGAATGAATGATAGTATGGATGCACGAGGAAGAGGAAGCAGCGGCAATAGTAAGGAGCAAGAAGTAAGTAAAATGAAACTGAGTAATGAAATAGTAATAGAAAAAGCGAAGGGACTTGGTTTTGAACTGGCAGGATTTGCTAAAGCTGATATATTAAATGAAGAAGTAGTTCATCTGGAAGAGTGGCTTAGCAAGGGTTACCAGGCAGGGATGAAGTATATGAATCGGAATATTGATAAGAGGAAAGATATTCGGAAAGTTTTTCCTGAATCAAAAAGTGTAATTTCGCTGGCGTTGAACTATTATACCCCTGATCAGCATATTCCTGAAGAAGATGAGGGTAAAATTTCGCGTTATGCATGGGGTAAGGATTATCATCTTATAATCCGGGATAAACTTAGAATACTGGAAAATGAATTGAAACAAATAGATCCTTTTTTTAAGTCACTTTCATATGTTGATACAGGACCCATAATGGACAAAGCCTGGGCAGTGAGAGCAGGACTCGGCTGGCTGGGGAAGCACACTAATGTTATAAATCCCGGAATTGGAAGCTGGTTTTTTATCGCCAGCATTTTAACTAATTATGAATTTAAGTATTCTGAACTGATGACAGATCACTGCGGATCGTGCACAGCATGCATTGATGCCTGCCCCACAAAAGCTATAGTCGAAGAATATATCCTTGATGCGAATAAATGCATTTCTTATCTGACAATCGAAAACAAAGATGAAATACCGGAGTCATATAAAGACAAATTCGATAAATGGATATTCGGATGCGATATCTGCCAGGATGTATGTCCGTGGAATATAAAATTCAGCGAAAGCTGCGGAACGCAGGAATTTAATCCTTTAGATGGACAGACAGGAATTTCATTAACTGAAGTTGGGGCAATGGATGAGGACACATTTAAAAGAAGGTTTAAAGAAAGTCCAGTTAAAAGGACTAAACTTTCGGGATTAAAAAGGAATGCATCCTTTCTTTTGGGTATTAAAAAATTTTAAAACTCACAATAGTAATTATTAAATTTGAACTTCAGATTATAAAAATTCGAAACTTTTCAATCAAAATGTAATCTAATATATACCTCTTATTTATAGTAATTACGGAGCCGAAATGTCAGATACAGAAAAAAATCAAAATCATCATAAAATAATTATTATTGGATCGGGTCCTGCCGGATTCACAGCCGCTTTGTATAATGCCAGAGCGGAGTTAAACCCTGTAATTTTTGAAGGTATGCAGCCTGGAGGACAGTTGACGATTACAACAGAAGTTGAAAATTATCCGGGTTTTGAAAAAGGGATAATGGGTCCTGAGCTTATGGATGTTATGCGCAACCAGGCTCACAGGTTCGGTGCCAAATCATTTTACAAAGAGATTACGGAAGTCGATTTTTCGAAGAGACCATTTGTCCTGAAATCTTACGATGAAGTATATACAGCAGATGCAGTAATTGTTGCAACAGGCGCATCTGCAAAGCTGCTCGGAATTGAAAGTGAAAGAATCTTTATGGGTTACGGTGTTTCCGCCTGTGCAACATGCGACGGATTTTTCTTTAAAAATCTTAAAGTGATAGTTGTAGGCGGCGGCGATACGGCGATGGAGGAAGCCAACTTCCTTACGAAATTCGCTTCGGAAGTATCGATAATTCACAGAAGAGAGGAATTCCGTGCTTCTAAAATTATGATAGACCGGGCTAAGAAAAATCCCAAAATTAAATTCATGACAAACAAGGTTGTTAAAGAAGTTCTTGGAAAAGTGGAAGAAGGTAAGAAAGTCATGACCGGTGTACTCCTGGAGGATACAAAAGACCATTCCACATCGGAGCTGGCGGCTGATGGATTGTTTATTGGAATAGGACATAAACCTAATACCGAACTTTTCAAAGGCATACTTGATATGGATGAAACAGGATACCTTAAAGTAAAGGAAGGTTCCACCTTTACCAATATTCCGGGTGTATTTGCTGCAGGAGACGTTTCTGATAAAAACTACAGGCAGGCGATTACCGCCGCAGGTTCAGGATGTATGGCTGCTCTTGATGCCGAGCGCTGGCTGGAAGCCCAGGAAAGTTAACCCTCATGTAGAGCGAAACGGCGTTTCGCTCAATTTAGTCAATTAATTTAATGATGGGAACGATTCATCGAATCGGTGTACATAAAATTCTTAAGAAGATTAATGAAGAAGATTTATGTTCTAAGCATATTTCTATCTCATCCCTAAAGGGACTCTGAATTGTGTGGGGTGTGGTGTCTATAAATATTTTGTCCCTAACGGGACATGGAGCGGCATTTAATATTTATCAGTTAGAATTTCATTTGAAAGTCCCTTTAGGGACTTAATATCTATAGAAAATTATAATACAACAAAAACCAAAGTCCCGTAGGGACGACATAGAGAAATCATATTTTGTATGAAATGTAAAATATCATTGATGTTCGAAGCTGGTTATATCTCATCCCTAAAGGGACTCTGAATTGTGGAGGGTGTGGTGTCTATAAATATTTTGTCCCTAACGGGACATGGAGCGGCATTTAATATTTATCAGTTAGAATTTCATTTGAAAGTCCCTTTAGGGACTTAATATCTATAGAAAATTAAAATGCAGCAAAAACCAAAGTCCCATAGGGACGACATAGAGAATCATATTTCCTGTCAAACGTAAAATATTATTGATGTTCGAATCTGGTTATATCTCATCCCTAAAGGGACTCTGAATTGTGTGGGGTATGGTGTCTATAAATATTTTGTCCCTAACGGGGCAAGGAGCGGCATTTATTTATCAGTTAGTATTCCGTTTGAAAGTCCCTTTAGGGACTTAATATCTATAGAAAATTAAAATACAACAAAAACCAAAGTCCCGTAGGGACGACATAAAGAAATCATATTTCCTGTGAAATGTAAAATATTATTGATGTTCGCAGCTGGTTATATCCCCTCTCTAATGGGGCTCTGAATGGTGGTGGGTGTGGTGTCTATAAATATTTTGTCCCTAACGGGACATGGAGCGGCATTTAATATTTATCAGTTAGAATTTCATTTGAAAGTCCCTTTAGGGACTTAATATCTATAGAAAAGAAACAAAGTGGAAAATCCAAAGTCCCGTAGGGACGACATAGGGTGATCAGTTTTTCTGAAGTATTTTTTAAAATAAAATCAGCCTGTATTTCTGCAGGCTGATCCTTTTTAAGAAAGAATTCCCGAATTTATTTCTTTAATGCCAGCTTATTTGCTACAATATTTGCTATTACAAAACCAAGACCTGTAATTGTAAATATTGAGAACGGTGTCCAGTAATCTCTATTGGTTACATCCTGCAGCCATAATCCCAATCCAAGGGATATTCCAAAGGCTACGGATATAATACCGATTTTCATCATTCTATACGGGTCTTTTTTACTTTCGAAAAATTCTTTTATTGAATCTGCGCTTAAACCTTTATCTATAAGCATCTGCCGTTCCCTTGAGCGCAAATAGTAATAAGTTACAAGCACGAGCCCTGCTACCAGAGTCATTACTATCGGGATGAATACTGCAATTACTTCACTTGCCATTTTATTACCTTTTTTATTTTTCTGTTAAGACAGGTTATTTTGTCAATTGGTTACAGTTGATTTTAACTGCTTCTAGCGCTTCAGACTTAAGCTGCCGGTCAAAGGTTACACCTGAAGGCAGATTGTAATGCCTTTTAGAATTATTTATTTTATAGCTGGTATTAAATGAAGATCTGTAACCTAATTTCAATATATCAGGTCTAATGATCAGATGAGAGAATTAACCGATACAGAGATAATTGAATCTGTCAGGAAAGGAAATCAATCTGATTTTGAAATTCTGGTGGATAGATATAAGAATAAGGCGTTTTCGCTGTTATGCAATATGTTAAAGGATACGATGGAAGCAGAAGAAGTACTGCAGGATGCATTTTTAAAAGCATATTATGGCCTGAAAACTTTTAAGCAGGAATCTAAATTTTCAACGTGGTTTTACAGGATAGTATATAATACGGCATTGACAAAATTATCGGCAAAGAAAAGAAAAATTGAAAAAGAGATGACTTCAATAGATGAAGAATTAAATATTTCCGATGAGACTTATTCAAGCCAGTCTGACAAAAAGGAATTGAATATATTTCTTAATGAACTGATCGATAAACTCCCTCCTAATTATGCTTCGGTCATTACAATGTTTTATCTTGAAGAAATGTCGTGCGAAGAAATAAGCGAGGTCACAAACCGTTCTGTTTCAAACGTGAAGGTGCTGCTGCACAGGTCGAGAAATGCTCTTAAGGATATTGTCCTTAAGAATAATTACACAATGGAGTTGTTATGATTGAATTGACAGATGAGATTCTTAATAAATATATTGACGGTGAATTAAGTCCGGGGGAATTAAACGAAGTTAAGATAATTCTTGAGAACTCGGAGGAAGCTAAGAGAAGACTTTTTGCATTGCAGCTCGTACACAATGAATTAAAAATTTATCAGGAAAGAAAGACCTCACCTGATTTCACGGCAATATTAATGAAGAAAATTATTAGAAAACCTGAACCCAAAGGGCAGAGATATTTTATTTTCTCAGTATCTTCATTTTTTATTCTTATAAGTCTCACCATAATCGGATATCTTACCTCATACATTCTATCAACGGGAAGTGATTCATCCGAAGGAAATAACAGTGTAAATAATCTTATTTATCTTGCCGAACAACTTGTTCACGCGATTAAAACCTTCTTCACTGCCGGAAATGTATCTTTAATTGGTTTTATCTTTTCCTTTGCGATAATTATATCGGCATGGTTCTTCTTTGACAGCCACAAACAGGCCAAAGCAAAGCTAACGAAGCTTTGAACTCTGATTCTACACTCACTGGAATAAAAAGACATTTTCAACACCATCCTTTAGACAAAATTAAAATTGGGTTTTTTTAATAATTTGGCTAAAGCCGGGGGAGTTGTATCTGCCTGTGGCCCACGACCTAAAGGTCGTGGCAAGTCACGTGGCAAGTCACTGAAGGTCGTGGCAATCACTCAAGTCTGGTAAGTCAGTAAGATCCGGCAATTCCTCAATGATGGTGGCAAGTTAAATCAGACTACTGTTTGGTAAAAAAGGAATATTATTTTTACTTTTGTTAAGCATTTAGGGAATTTATAGGAGGTAACATGCCTTACATCAGAATCTGGATTCACTTTATCTGGTCAACAAAAAACAGGGAAAAAATAATTTCCAGCGATTTAAAACCATTATTAGTGGAGCATATTAAAAAGAATGCTGTATCGAAGAATATCTTCGTTGATTATATCAATTGCATAGAAGATCATATTCATATGACAGTATCACTTGGTTCTGACCAATCGCCCAGCAAAGTTATGCAATTGATTAAGGGTGAATCTTCTTGCTGGGTTAACAAAAATAAATTTATAAATGGGCATTTTGAATGGCAGGACGAATACATAGCTGTCTCCGTGAGTGAATCAGTAATAAATAAAGTGAGGGAATATATAAAGAGGCAGGAAGAGCATCATAGATTAAAGAGTTTTTCAGAGGAATATAATGAGTTCGTAAAGATATTTGGATTTAAACAGTAATTAAATAATAGATTCATTGTGGAAATTAGAAGCAATGTATGCAAGCGACCTGGCATTGCTGAGCAGACCTGGCTGACTAATAACAGACGATTATTCACGACTTGCTAGCCTCAGTTAGCTAACCACGGCTGAATTGCCAAGGCTGAATAGCCACGGCTGAATTGTAACGGCTGAATTGCCACGGCTTTTAAGCCGTGGAATAAAAAGTCAACCCAGGCTTTAACCAAAATTAAAATTGAGTTTTATTTAATAATTTGGCTAAAGCCGGGAGGGTTGTATCTGCTTGTGGTCCACGACCTGAAGGTCGTGGCAAATCACTGAAGGTCGTGGCAAGTCACGTGGCAAGTCACTGAAGGTCGTGGCAAGCCAGTGTCACAGAAAATTCTTACCTTTTTATTATTTTATCAGGTGTATTTAATTAAAAAGGGGAAAGATGCTGCAAAAGCAGTTTTATCGAATAATTAGAAAAGAAATAATGAATACAAAAGCAGGATATGTAGCAATACTGGGATTGCCGAATGTTGGTAAATCGACTTTATTAAATGCAATTCTGGCGCAAAAGATTTCGATTGTAAATGAGAAACCTCAGACTACAAGGAAAAGAATCCTCGGCATTTTATCTGAAGAAAACTACCAGATAATTTTTCTTGATACTCCGGGCATTCTAAAACCAACTTATCTCCTGCAGGAAAAAATGATGGACGATGTGAATCGTTCGATTAAAGATGCAGATATTTTCCTTCTGATGATTGATGCTTTTGACGATCCCGAAGGTCAAAAACTCTTTTCTATACCTGAAGTTAAAAAAGTATTGGAATCAGGAGTTCCGGTAATACTGGTATTAAACAAGGTTGATCTCATTAAGCAGGAAGTCGTAACAGCGATGCTTTCAAAATTCGAAAGTACAGGGGAAATTCAAAAGTGTGATTCCTCTGGCTGCAAATGTGAATTTTAATATTCAGAAAGTTCTTGTGGAAATAGTAGAAATGCTTCCCGAAAATCCTAAGTTTTACCCCGATGGTATTGTAGCTGATGAAAATGAAAGATTTTTTGTTTCGGAGATAATCCGTGAAAAAGTTCTGGAATTATACAGAGAGGAAATACCCTATTCAGTGGAGGTACTCATTAACGATTTCAAAGAAAGAGAAGCGAATAAAGATTATATCGAAGCCGAGATTGTAGTTGAGAAAGACAGTCAGAAAGGAATAATCATCGGGAAGCAGGGAACAGCTATAAAAAAACTCGGTGAAGTATCCCGCAAAGCTATAGAAGATTTCCTTCAGCATGAAGTATATCTTGAGCTGCGCGTTAAGGTAAGGAAAAACTGGCGCACAGATGAAAAGATGCTGCGGTCTTTTGGTTATTCACACGAAAAGGAGACAGGTGAGTAAGCTCTTTCAAATTATCTCCGGCAGCAATGAAAAATTTTAAGGGTGAGACTGCTCTTTTAACTGCTACCCTGATCTGGGGTGCCACATTCACAATTATAAAAAGTGCTTTGCACGATACTTCACCCCTGGTTTTCATTTCATTGCGTTTTACAGTTGCAGCATTAATACTTTTACCCTTCTTATTCAAGGTTCTGAAGAATATTACGAAGCCAGTTTTAATGGGCGGTGTACTGCTTGGTATTTTTTATTTTCTGGGGTTTTCAACACAGACCATAGGATTAAATTATACGTCAGCTACCAAATCAGGTTTTATTACGGGAACTTTTGTACTATTTACCCCGGTTCTTCAGATCATACTTGAAAGGAAACCTCCGTCTAAAGGAAGTGTAGTTGGAATAATTCTGGTAATTACAGGGCTGATTTTTCTGTCCAGCAGCGGGACTTCCTTACTATCAGTATTTTCTGAAATCGGCGAAGGATTTAATCTGGGTGATTTCTTCACTTTGCTATGTGCTTTCTTTTTCTCTCTTTATGTTGTGTACCTGGATATTATAAGTAAAAAATTTGACTTTAAGCCATTAGTGTTTCTGCAGATAGCAGTGACAGGCGTTTGCGGGATTGCATTTGCCGTTATCCTGTCATTTTTTGGTTTAGAATCCCCGCATCTGGAATTCACTTCAAATTTACTATTCGCCGTGGGATATACGTCGATTCTTGCAACAATCGTAACAACAACTATAATGACAAAATACCAGAAGCTGATTTTACCGGCAAGGGCCGGGATAATTTATTCCCTGGAGCCGATATTTTCTGCAATAGTTGCTTTCTTTGTGTTGAAGGAAAAAATTTCTAATTTTGGATTTATTGGAGGCGCACTTATATTTTCCGGTATCCTTGTTTCAGAGTTGATTGACAAAAAAAATGAACAAGTTGTATGAGCGATAACGAAAAGCGTGCAGAAATACTTGCAAAAGGACTGGTTCAAGGTGTAGGATTCAGGTATTTTGTGATTAAAAACGCTGAAAATCTTGAACTTAATGGTTATGTGAAAAATCTATTTTCAGGAGAAGTTCTTACAGTGGTTGAGGGTAGCAGAGCAAAAATTGAAGAATTATTCAAAAGAATCAGAGTAGGTCCTTCACATGCTGCTGTAAGGAACTGCAGAATTGAGTGGGGAGAAAGCAAAAACGAATTCACAAATTTTGAGATAAGGTATTGAATCAACAATTCAGAACCGGCTTTGGTTTTGATGTACACCCTCTCACTGAAGGCCGTAAGTTAATTTTAGGCGGAATCGAAATTCCGAATTCCAAAGGTTTACTAGGTCATTCTGATGCTGATGCATTGCTTCATTCAATCACTGATGCAATGCTGGGAGCGCTGGCATTGGGAGATATTGGTCAGCACTTTCCCGATACAAAATCAGAGTATAAAAATGCAGACAGTTCAGTATTTCTCAGACTGGCTTATAAAATGGTGAGGCAGAAAGGATATTCGCTTGGAAATATTGATGCAATGATTTCACTGCAGCAGCCTAAGATAGCGAAGCACATTATTAAGATGCGTGAAAATATTTCGGGAATCCTTGGTGCGGCATTAGACCAGGTTTCGGTTAAAGCAGGCACTAATGAAAAGTTAGGGTTTGTCGGAAGAGAAGAGGGAATTGCAGTTTTTTCAACCGTACTTTTAATTAAAGATATTTAAGTATGATTGAACATGTACTCAAGTTCATTTCTGAGTTAACTCCTTTCTGGATATACATCGCGTTATTCTTTTTTTCATTTGTGGAAAATGTATTTCCGCCTTCACCGAGCGACCTAGTAATAGTTGTCGGTGGTTCACTAATCGGCACCGGAGAGCTGCATTTTATCCCGACCCTCCTGATAACTACAATCGGCAGTGTAATTGGATTTATGACCTTGTTTTTTATAGGGACTCAGCTTGACAGAAAAGTAATTCAGGCGGGTAAAATAAAATTCATCTCCATTGAAGGATTAACAAAGGTTGAACTCTGGTTTAAGAAATGGGGATACTGGATAATACTGGCAAACCGGTTCCTTCCCGGCACCCGTTCTGTAATTTCTTTCTTTGCGGGCCTGAGCGAACTCAATTTTAAGAAAACTGCGATATTGGCATCAATAAGTGCAATTATCTGGAATGCAATTATTATTTACCTCGGGATTATATTTGGTACTAATATTGAAATTATAGACAAATATCTTTCTACTTACAGCAATATTGCGTGGATACTTACCGGGCTAATTGCCGCTGTGGTAGCTCTGAGATTTTTACTAAGAAAAAGGAAATTACAAAATTGAAAATTTTCTTCTGGAAAAACAGATCATACATCACTGAAGAAGAAAAAAGACTCAGAAGAAAGGACAGGCTCCTCTTAATATTAAGCGGAATATTTCTCGGGATATCTTTTCCTCCATTTCCTTTTCCCTTCACCATCTTAATGCTGATTGGATTAATTCCTTATTTCAAAGTTATCGAAAACCGGAAGAAACTAATTGAAATAAATTCTGCTGCATACCTTATGGCTTTTGTTTTCGGACTTATAACCATTTACTGGGTAGGAAGCTGGCAGAAAGAATCGGATCCTTTTCTAATGATTTCAGGGGCATTATTACTTTTTGTTAATCCTGTTTTCTTCCTGATTCCATCAACATTACTATATTTTTCGAGGAAGATATTTCCTGCAGGAGTTACCTTATATCTCTTTCCTCTTTTCTGGGTCAGCTATGAATATGTTTATATGTTAACGGACCTGAGTTTCCCATGGTTGACTTTAGGAAACGGACTTCCGCATTTTACTCCGTTTATTCAGATCGCTGATATCATTGGTACACTGGGATTATCATTCCTTGTTGTATTGATTAATGTCCTTTTTTATAAAGGCATATCAGCCTATACATTTAAGAAAAAATACTCTTATTTCAATTTAGGGATAGGAATATCTTTAATTATAATTGTTCTGATATACGGGGATTACAGGTTAAACACATTTAAAATTTCAGATAAGACTGTTCGTGTAGGTTTAATCCAGCCAAATATTGACCCATGGGAAAAATGGAATAGCGGCGGCATTGAGCAATTAACTCATAATTATCTTGATATGTCCCGGCAGGCTGTAAAAAAAGGAGCCGAATTGATTGTATGGCCCGAAACTGCCCTTCCTGTTTTTATAATGAGCGGAATGTACAGAGATGCGCTTGATTCTATATACAATTTCACACAGGAAAATAATATTTATATCCTGACAGGAATGCCCGATATAAGATACGATGAAAAAGACCCTGGTATGCCTTCAGATTCAAAGTACAGTACAATTGGGAAATTTTATTACAGAACGTACAATGCAATCTATCTTTATTCACCTTACACCAGGCAGATTCAGCGTTACGGTAAAATGAAGCTCGTTCCTTTCGGTGAGCGCGTTCCTTTTGTAGATACTTTCCCTTTCCTGGGTGATTTAATTAAGTGGGGCGTCGGAATTACAGGCTGGAATGTCGGGAAAGATACGCTTGTTTTTAATGTACTATTGAATATTAAAAATGAAAACAGAAAGGGAGATATATTAAAGCTGAACGGACTGGTGTGTTATGAATCAATTTATCCTGATTTTGTAGCATCATTTATTCAGAAAGGCGCACAATTAATAACAGTTGTAACAAATGACAGCTGGTATGGAAACTCAAGCGGACCATATCAGCATAAAGAAATGTCAGTGCTCAGGGCAGTTGAGAACAGGAGATCGGTGCTCCGTGCTGCAAACGGCGGAATAAGCTGTTATATTAATCCACTAGGTATTACCAAAGTGCAATCGGGGATGTTCACAAAAGATATTATTACAGAAGATGTGCCTATTGAGACCGGTGAGACTGTTTATACAAAGACCCATTCTGTTATACCGGTTTTATGTTCTGTGTTCTCTCTCTGGTTGATTGGATTAATCATACTTAAAAAGATGAAAGAAAAATTTAAACTTTAGCTAAATATCATTATAACAAAACCGTAGCAAAAAATGTCGAATAAATTTATTGATTTAAGAAGCGATACCGTTACGCGGCCGTCGAAGGCAATGCGTAAAGCTATGTATGAAGCCGAAGTGGGAGATGATGTATTCCAGGAGGATCCTTCGGTTAATGAGCTGCAGGAATATGCTGCCCAGTTGCTTGGCAAAGAAGCTGCACTATTTGTTGCCAGCGGTGTAATGGGAAACCAGGTTTCTCTTAATGTTTTGACTAATCCTGGCGACGAGGTGATTTGTGAGAGGGATTCTCATATATTTAACTATG
This sequence comes from uncultured Ignavibacteria bacterium, assembly GCA_963743325.1. Lineage (GTDB taxonomy): Bacteria > Bacteroidota > Ignavibacteria > Ignavibacteriales > Ignavibacteriaceae > DATFVA01. Next base: position 6,553 of record CAVUOZ010000011.1, on the reverse strand, counting down.
AATCGGGTTCACCGGCTGCATTGAGCGGTATTCAGCTTTCACCAATTGACGGGAAATACGGAGTTATTACACCAGAACAGGTAGAGCCGTTTATTCGTCCTGCAAGTGCATATTATATGCCAAAAACAAAAGTGATTGAAGTGGAGAACACTCATAACAGGGCAGGTGGAACCATTCATCCGCTTGATAATATTGCTGCCCTCGGTAAACTGGCAAAAAAATATAATCTCTTCTATCATCTGGACGGAGCAAGAATATGGAATGCGTCTGTTGCCTCAGGTGTTCCGGTAAAAGAATATGCAAAACATTTTGACACTATTTCCTGCTGCTTATCAAAAGGGCTTGGTGCCCCGGTCGGGTCAATAATAGGCGGGACAAGGGAGTTTATTAAGGCTGCCTTTCGTGTAAGAAAAGCGTGGGGCGGGGGAATGAGACAGGTGGGAATAATTGCAGCAGCCGGTTTGTACGCATTGAAAAATAATATTGAAAGACTGGAGGAAGATCACAGAAAAGCAAAATTGCTGGCAGAGACTATCTCACAAATTCCTTCACTTGAAATAGATATGGAAGCTGTTCAGACGAATATTCTTATTTTCAGACCGAAAAGGATTTCAGTTGAAAAAGCAATTGAAACCTGCAAACAAAAAGGATTGTTAATATCCGTGGGCAAAGTTGATTCTCTCAGGGCAATTACTCACCTGGATGTAAGCTTTGATGAAACTAAAAAAGCCTGCAAGATTATAAGGGAAGTATTTAAATAAAATGGAAATCTCTGATTTCAAACATAAAATTACAGTAACAGTCCGTTTCAATGAAGTAGATATGCTCGGAGTTTGTAATAATGCAGTATATATAAATTATTTTGAACATGCCCGGCTTCAGTATATCAAAGCCGCAGGCCTTATGCCTGAAGGCGGCATATTTTCTGACGGCAGGTTATTCTTCATGGTACGAAATGAAATAAATTACAGAAGCCACGCCCGTTATGATGATGAATTGAATGTCTATACCAGGATTTCCTATATTAAAAATTCATCATACGGATTTGAACACATAATAGAAAATTCCGGAAATAAAGAGATTATTGTGGACGGTTCCGGTGTCGTGGTCCACGTTGATCCGAAGACGAGTAAATCGACACCTTTGCCGGAATTCTTTTATGAAAAAGTCAAAGCTTTTGAAGGAACTGTAAAAATAATCAAAGAATAATAACAATCCTTAGGGGAAATTATGAGGCGAATTGTTTTTGATATTGAGACCTGCTGTTATCCTTTTGATTCTCTGACTGAAAGCCAGCAGGAGTATATACTCCGGTATGCGGAAAAAGAAAAAACTGAAGAGTTACGTATGGAAAAAAGGGAGGAGGCAGTCAGGTTTACGAGCCTGTACCCCTTTACTGCCAGTGTAGTAGCAATAGGGATATTTGACATAGAAAAAGAAAAATCATTTGTCTACTTTAATGATACTTCCGGAGAAGAATGGTCAGCCGATGAAAAGAAAATCCAGTACAAGGGTGTTACAGAAAAAGAAATGCTGACATCATTTTGGAGAATAGTTGATGTAGCTGACCAGGTTATAACATTCAATGGAAGATATTTTGATGCACCATTCCTTATGCTCAGATCAGCAATGCTTAAAATTAAACCTTCAAAAAATCTTGTAGGTAAAAAATATGATCAATCATCCCATATTGATCTGCTTGAACAGTTTACATATTTCGGATTAACAAGAAAATTCAATCTTGATTTTTACTGTAATGCCTTTGGAATTGAATCTCCCAAGTCCAAAGGAATTTCCGGGATGGAAGTAAAAAATCTTTATGAAGCCGGCCGGGTAAAAGACATTGCTGTTTACTGCGGCGGGGATATTTATGCCACATATCAGCTTTATAAAATATGGAATGAATATCTGAATATTTAACTTCGAAGAATTATTCGCCTTTAATTTCCAGTGGTATTTTTTTAATATTTCAAACTATTCGAAGAATTTTATGGAGTAACAGGATGATAAAAATATCTCTGCATTTTCTGATTCTGTTTATGGTATTTTCTGTCGTTGCGGGCTGCCAGGAAAATGATAAGGAACCCGAAAACGGTAATTTAGAAAAGACCTATTACGACAGCGGGAAACTTGAATCTACAACGACAATTGAGAACGGAAAGAAGAACGGAATTCAGAATTATTTTTTTGAAAATGGAAAGGTTGCTTCTACTGTAAATTATGTGGATGATAAGATGGAGGGGGATCTGAAGGCCTATTACCCCGATGGTAAATTAAGAATAGTTGCCCATTACGACAAAGGAATTGTTAACGGGGAATCAAGCAGGTATTACGAGGATGGAAAAATCGAACGAATCCAGAAATATGATAAAGGCAGATTGACATATGAAAAGAAATTTAGTGAGGATGGAAAAGTTCAGTATGAAGATCATTATTAACACTAAATAATGAAATATATTCCTTCTATTACATTCAAACGTCATTCAAAAGTATTATATTTATTAATAATCAATTTTTTAAACAAGAATTTACTGTAAATAGTAAAGGAGAAAAATGCCTGTAACCAAGGTAAAAAGAATTGGAATATTAACAGGCGGAGGTGACTGTCCCGGCCTTAATGCTGTTATTCGGGGAGTAACAAAACCCGCACAGGATTACGGAATGACAGTATTCGGGATTCTGGATGGTTTCGAAGGTCTTGTTGAAGGCAGAGCAAGAGAACTAAAGAATGATGACGTTTCAGGTATACTTGCAAGAGGCGGTACAATTCTCGGCTCTTCGAACAAAGGTGACCCTTTTCACTGGCCGGTTGAACGTGATGGTAAAATTGAAATATTTGATAAATCGGAAGATGCATTGAAAAATTACCAGGCATGGAACCTTGATGCACTGATTGCAATCGGCGGCGACGGTACTATGCATATCTGTAATAAACTTACCGGGATGGGAATAAATGTTATAGGTGTTCCCAAAACAATTGATAATGATCTCGAAGCTACAGATATGACTTTTGGGCATGATTCAGCCGTTTACGTAGTTATGTGGGCTCTTGACAGACTTCATACAACTGCATCATCTCATCACCGGGTAATTGTTGTCGAAGTGATGGGGCGATATGCCGGGTGGATAGCTTTGAACGGAGGGCTGGCAGGAGGAGCAGATATTATTTTGATACCTGAAATACCATTCTCCTGGGAAAAGATTTATACCAAAATAAAAGAACGTGAACTCCTCGGGAAAAAATTCAGCCTGGTATGTGTTGCAGAAGGAGCAAAGGCCCAGGATGGGGAACTAATTGTTAAAGGACAGGATATAAAAAGACACGATCCGAATCAGCTTGGCGGCATCGGTGAGGTGGTTGCGGATAGAATTCAGCGGAACACCGGACGGGAAACAAGAGTAACGGTGCTTGGTCATCTTCAGAGAGGCGGAAGTCCTACTCCTTTTGACAGAATTCTATCGACAAAATTTGGTGCATTTGCTATCGATCTTGCCAGTAAGAAAAAATTCGGCAGGATGGTTGCTCTCAAAGGAAACGAAATTAAAAATGTCAGTATAGAGGATGCAATTGCGAGGCAAAAACTTGTAAATCCGGATGCTGAAGCAGTATTTGCTGCTAAAGCCGTAGGTATTTCATTCGGACAATAACAATAAGATTTTCTCATATTTAAGAGTTGATTTTAGAGTAGTGTTCGCATATATTTGAATCTCTTTTTTGAAAAAGTTCATAAGATAAGTCGGGGTTGATTGTTCAGCCCGTCTCGCAGAGCGAAGACGAGGTCTCGTCCCGACAAATCGGGACGGATTGGTTAGAACGCCTGACGGGGAGAAATAATTAAATTTTAATTTCTTAAAAGAAATTAAAAATGATGGTCTTTTTATATAATCGGGGTCGTAGTTCAGTTGGTTAGAACGCCTGCCTGTCACGCAGGAGGTCGCGAGTTCGAGTCTCGTCGACCCCGCAAAAAAAGCCTTAATACAGACCGTATTAGGGCTTTTTACTTTTAAAGACTGGCCTGAAATCCCACTGACTGTGTACCGACAATGTACCGACTTTGTACCGACTATTTTCCGGTACATCCTTTTGATAAATGATTGGTTGATATGGTTAGTTAGATTGAAAAGCATGATGTTATAAATTAAATATTGTTCTCCTTAGTGGCAACAAGTAAGAGTGTAATTTTCCCGGGCTGGTAAATTACTGCAAACTCTTTCCCTATCTCAAAACCTGAATTAAGCAGCTGCTCATTTTTAATTTTTATCTGCGGAACTTTTTTGCAGTCCCTCTGATTTGGGATAAAGCTTTTATATACTCTCATTTTATTCCCTCCGGATCGGACTGTTCAATAATCTTCCCGCAGATTCTGCATTTTGCTTTACGGTAGATTACTATATTGTGGAGTGAATTAACTGAGTGAGTCTCTACCAGGATAATTTTATTCCGGCTGCAGTTATGCCCGGGAACCCAGTCCATTTCCTGGCACTGGTCGAAAAGTGATTTTATTTTCTCCATCTCTGTCTCCTTTTTTGATTAGTCCAAGCAGGGCACTCCGCCCCGCAAAAAAAAACAATTTTTGCCCCTTAATGTTTTTTTTAGATTTAGATTTACTGAGAGAAGTAAAGGCGAAAAGATGTGCCGCCTGGTCAAAGCTTAATTGGTACACCTTTTTGCCTTTACCATGCTAAAGACAGAATGATTAACCAATGTATAACTATGATATTAAGAGAGGAGCGCCTTACCGCATCTTATTTTAAGGGGCAAAAATTGGACTTAAGCAGAATGACAACAAATCGATTGGATTAAATACAAAAGGACATAATGGCTTCTGTAGTTGTGAGCGGGAGCGAACAGCTACATTCCCTGACGCTTATGTATCGACATAAAACCGAACTGTGTTGAACGAAATGACTGAATGGAGCGAAACGGAATGAAGGAATGGAGTGAAACAGAGTGATAGGTTCGACAGAATGACTATACTTACTTATTATCCAGTTTTAGTTCCAGGAAGGATTTGAATTTCTTGAGGTTCTGCTGACATACCATACAAGTACAGTTTTCTTTTTCTAGTTTGTACAAACGGTAGAGAGCTTCAGCAATAGCTTTTTGCTTGTATTCCGGTTCTGGTTTGTGGATTTCCCGGCGGAATAATTCGCTATAGAATTTATCTTTTCCCATACCATACAAATGTATGTTATGAACTTGAGAAATAAAATAGATGGAAAGTTGGATTACAATAAAAAAGCTTCCCCCCTGGGAGGAGGAAGCCCGGGACTACTTTAAGAAAGTTCCAGGATTAGGTGTTCTTAGAGTAGGTATAAGAGTATTGTATAAGCTCCTCATCAGCGTTTCGGGTTGCCATAGCAAAATACAGGATTGAATGCTGGTACTTTGCAGCCATAGCTTGCTGAACCACATTCAAAGGAATGTCGAAAGTGATGGGATTGAGGAGATCGAAGATGACAGGGGCTTTTGTAATAGTTGTTATTGCAAAAGGAGCATCTTCAACATCAAGAGGATCGTAGTAGCATAATAATCCATTTGGTACAATATCCGCTTCTACTGTATCATCACCAATCATTGTAGTGTTAAGTGGAGCAATCACAACTTTCACACTATCTGCGTCGACTATGGCCTCTGTAACATTAAAAGCAAAGCCATCAGCCGGGGTAATTATATTATCAACCGTGGGTTTGTCTGCAGAGGATTCAGCGAAATTCTGCTTGAAAGCATAATTGAATGCGGACATTCCCGATTCTTTAACTTTCATCCAGATTTCGTACACTATAGAAAGAGTGATGAGATTTTTAACGAAAGTACCAGTGACGGCGAATTTCTTCCGAATTTCGACCAGTGTGGGTATATAGCTAACGTTAAAACTTACCGGGCGCTGGGCAAGGATGGTCCTTCCATCTATGATACGGGCGGCAAGATTACCTAATTTGCCGCTTAATTCGCCGATTACAGAACCTTTTAGTACAGCCATTTTAGTTCTCCTTTATTTGTTTAAGGTTGCGGTGCAATTGTAAAAAAGAGAAAAATGGTTGTCACTGTATTCTTCAGCAAGTGAGACTGGTAATAGACTGTTTATAGACTTGTTGGGGGATGGCTAGACTATAGGAATTTTAGATTTAGGATCTTTTTTACGAAATAGAATTGTGTTGATAGCAGAATCGGAAAGAGAGTATTTTTCCATCAGAAGCTGCACACATACAGGGGAAGAATTAATTAACCTGAGAGCCTTATAGTCATTCCGGATTTGAAAATCTCTTAATTCAAGTTCATCGATGAGCTTCAGGGAGCGTAAGTGCTGCAAAATCAGAGAACCGATCATTTCAGCAAGTGTGAGATCATTGTTCAACTGATATCTCCATAGTGAATATTGATTTTGACTACCTGATCAACCTGTATCCTTATCTTTCTGCTTATTCCTGAGCAGGACAAGGATCCTTACGATTGTAAATATGAAGGTTGCAATCAGCAGAAGCAGCTTGAAAATTTCTTCAAAGAGATCGAAAGCCGGCAGTTGGGCGTAAACAATAGTACTGACATTCA
>CAVUOZ010000010.1:0-833886 GCA_963743325.1 uncultured Ignavibacteria bacterium | reverse complement strand
GAATGACCGGATAGTCGCTTACGCAATCGAGGAATCCGTCCGCGGTGGCGACAAACGACGTCGGCGGAACTCTGAACCCTGCCGCCGTGGTCGCCTGTATCTGCTTTCGCTTGTCGATTGCCAACTCCGCACAAGGGCCGCTGGCGCCAGCGAGGATCCATCGCGAAGCGGGTTGCACGCAGCTCCACAGCCACAGCGACGCGTCGTCGAGCGGAAGCAGCACTGATTGCACCATATGCTCAGCATGCTGCAAATCGAGAACGGCGGCAAGCTCCCTAAGCGCGGCCGCACAGTCCTTCTCCGGCGCTGCAATTTCGAAGATTGCGACATGATGACTGTGACGAAGAGCCGCTGTCCGGCCCTCCTCGAAAAAGCAATAACTTTGAAGCCGGCGTCCACCAGAACTCCACGCCACCTCCGGCGCCGACAATGACTCGGCAAATCCGATGGTCACGACGACCATTGGAGTTATTGTTCCCACAAATCGGTATCTCGGAAAGCCATGCAGCGTCACCGCTCGCGGACAGGATTAAACCCAAGCAGCGCCAGAATCCGACCGGCGTGGTCACAAAACTTGATGCAATATTTCATGAAAACATGCTGACCAAGCATTAGCGCAAAGGGCAGCACCATTAAGTAGACCGGCGCAGCAATAACCGATCGGGCGACCAAGCCAACTCGGCCGATTGGGTGCTTGAGAACATTTCGTCCACGCAGCATTGCGCGTTTGAGCATGTAACTGCGCTTCCAGCGCTCCTTCGGAACCGTTTCATACACAACTCCCTCATTGCACCAGCGGAAAACATGACCCAAGCGCGTCATACGCATGAAGAAATCCTTGTCCTCGCCCCCGGTTCCAAATATTGGGTTGAAAACCTCCTGTACGCCCTCCAGAATCCCCCGGCGAAACAACACATTACCGGTGCGACACTCCTCCCAGTCCATGACCCACCCGGTTTGATGTTCCGGCCGCTCGCAAAAACCGCCCGTCGATAATCCAGCGCGGAGGCGGCTCCTCGAAATGGGGCCGCACAGGGCCCAGCACCCCGGCCGCCTGATATTTCTCGCACGCCTCGAGCATCGCCGCCAACCAGCCATTCTCGGGAAATTCATCGTCGTCGATGAATGCCACAAAATCGCCCGTGGCGTGACTCAGAGCCTCGTTGCGCGCCAAGGCAATATTCTGACGCGACTCACAGCTGTATGTCACCGCGATCCTACTCGTCGCCACGAACTCGGCGACCACGCGCTGCGAGCTTCGTCTGGAATCGTTATCGGCGACAACGACGGAGAACGTAAACCGACCGTTCGATCGCTGCTGCTCCAGACGTTCCAGCAATCTCTGCAATAGGCCCGGCCGTTGAAAGGTACAAATGCAGACGCTGATGTCTTTCTGTTCAACAGTCATGCGTCGATGCGCGTGCGCCGCGCTTTTGTCCACTGCGTTGTCCAACCCTAGTCCTCACAGCGCGTCGTAACCAGCCAGCCGTACGTGCGACAGCGCCTCGACATAAACATCGCTCATCAGGAAGGCGTACTCGGCTGGGCGCTGCCGGTGCACCATGAGTTCCACGTCCGCTTCCCTTGCAAGGCGAAATCACGCGTTCGAGCCTGTCAGGCGCGAGATGATCAGAAAGTGAGAAAAAATAGTCGGTCACGCGATGTCGGCGCATCAAACTCCGATCCACCGCGCTCCGATAGCAACGATTCACGAAGCTTCTTTCCCCATGGCGGAAGGAGAAACTCCGGCGCACCTTGGTCCCTGTCGGCAACACGCGTTGGACCAGCATGTTGGTGGCAAGATGCATATGCTGATGTCCGTCCAGATGTGACGGTGGCCGACCATACAATCGGTTGAATTCCGCCAGCTGCGCCGCGAACACGAATTCGAATTGTCGGATCAATAGGGGATTGAAAATGAGCAACGCATATTTGTTTGCGTTAGAAAACGGCGAATCTGATCGTGCGCTTTACGCAACTGCTCCGGAACGAATCCGGCCGAGAATTCTTCAGAAAAATTCACGTGCAGACCCTACGTCGAGCCCCGCGCCTGAAGCTGCCTCCGATGCCCGCTCAGAGTCCGTCATGAACACCATGGCACTCGTTGAGGTAATCCGGCCCTTGGCATAGCAGACCATTGCCGCGTCGGTCTCAGCTTTGGATCTACCCAGGTCGTCCGCGTTAACTATAAGCATGGATTGCGATGCCGCAGCAACGCCCGGTTGATATAGGCGGATCGGGCTCCGTGCCCACCTGCTCAACCAGAGATGGTGTTTACGATGATAAGATCGCTTGATTGGCGACAGTTTGCCAATCGGGAAATCGTCTGTTCGCGCTACCCGTTGGCACGCAGTGCGATGACCAGTTGCATCTCGCAGGGGTCGTTCGGCGCGCATGCTCGCTCGTCGACAGAGACTCTGATAAGCCGTACCGCGGCAGTCGGTTTGGAGAGGGGCGGCATTTCAAGCCTCCTGGCTTGTTCACATTTCCGTCTGTGGCCTTTGGCATGGAATCGCGATGGCCACTGCTGGTATCTGACGCCAGCTTTGCCTTGCACCATTGGCTGCTTCGACGGACTATTGTCGACGGCTCGCGGTTGCCTTTGCCGCGGGACTTCGAGGCATCCCAGCAACAGCAGCATCCACATGTTGTTCATGCCGTAGAACGATGCCTCCGTATAGTTGTACAGAACAGCGGACACAATGAAGCAAAGACGCAGCATACCCGCCGCCGGGTCGACGCTCAGATGCCTTCGTACCCTGAGCAATCCGGACAGCATGATGACCGCGATGAAGGCCACGCCGATGTATCCGAGGTTCAAGTATTGCTCCAAGTATCCGTTGTGCGCTTGATTGATTCCCGCGCCAAGCAGCCTCCACACTTCCTCTAACCGCGCTCCGGTCCAGAAGCTCATGAAGCCGGCCCCGACAATTGGATTCACCTCGAATCCTTCGAGCGTCTGCCAAACATCGGTTCTATTGGTCAAGGTGGGATCACGCCCCAAGAAACTGAGCGCAAGCTCCTTCACATGTAGCACTTCATCGAGAAGCCAGATCGCCAGGACAGCGCAGAACAGCACGCCAAATATCCTGCGCGGGCCTCCGCGCTATGAACGGCGTGCGGCCCAGCAGCAGGAGCAGGACGGCGGCAACCAGGCAGACGAAGGACGTCTGACTGTCGGACATATGCAGAAGCCAAGCAAGCATGCCGGTCAGGACGACAGCGATGATCTTGTGCTGCCGAATAAACGCGGGATGAGTTTTTTCACGCCTCTGCAGCAATTCCCAGAACAGATAGATACCGGCCATTAGGCACATCAACCCCAGGTCATTTTTCTGATGGCCCACTCCCGTGAACATCGGCGAACCATCGACGTGATAAGTCTCTCCCCAGTTCGGGGTAATACCTGATGAACAGGACGGACAACGGTAGCAGCAGGAAGGCGAGACGCCGAAGGACGACCCCGACTGCCTCATAAGGACGCCGCTCTGTCAGGATCACGAGGGCCATGATCGGATTCCCCAAATCCTTGACCCACCGTTTCATGAGAATAGTAGGCTCATCGGTCCACGCGATGCTGGCCAAGCAGTACAGGAGGTAGAGTACGATCCACTTATTGTTGAGGAGCAATCTTTGCCAATCGATCTTTCTTCTGGCAAGGATCAGAATTCCCGCCACGATGAGGGCGAAGAAGACCGCGCGGTCGACGGGGCTGCCCTCCGCATAGTCGTTGGCTGACGCAAACGTGGGACCAAGATTCAGCCAAGACGACACCCATCGCGAGCCAGCCAGAAACATCCAGGCCAGGGGCACCCATAAGCGCCTTGGACGGACTGTCGGGCCGCCTGAGATCCGTCCAGAACAGATAGACAATGAACAGCATGCAGACGACAGTGGCGAAGCATTGGCAATGATATCCGATCGAGTGCCTGCGTCTCAGCTCAGTGACAGTCCGCGGCGGCTCGGTCCTCTTGAGCGATTTATCGAAGTCGAAACAGAGCAACTGCTCTTCGCCAACTGACCACGCTGGCGCTCCGGCTGCGTCCCCGCCTCAGCGCCGCACTGCAAGCGTGGCTCGAATGTAACTGAGATAGCTCTCGCCAAGCAAATCTTGCTCTACGAAAAGATCAGCTTGTACGCCTTGGCCACAAATCTGTAGCGGTCGCACAGCATTGCCAGGCCAGCGCTGAGCACCAGCAGAAAAACGACTGTTGCGAATACGACGAGAACCGTCTCGTATCCCAACTCCCATCGTGGTCTCGAGAGTCCCCTGGACAACGCCTGCATGAAGATGATCTGAGCAATGTAGCAAACCAACGAGTATTGCCCAAGTAAAATTGATGCCCGAGCGAGACGGCTCCCCGGGCCGACAGCCTTGCTCAGATCGTAGAGCAGCTTGAGAATGACCATTGTTCCCAATGCATAGGTCGCCAGATTCGCGCTCAGGTATTTCATCAGCATCACGCTCGCCAGAAGACCCCCGGCTATGCTCCATATGCCCCTCATTGCGAATGGCTTTTCCATTGCATTTGTCAACATGCCGCCGGAAAGCCCAATCGCCCCTAACACCACAAAGTCCAGATTGACCGATTCGATCCCGAACAACGAAGAAGCAAACGCCATGGCGAAACTCGCCACGAAAAGCCATTTGCTCAGCCTGCCGAGCATCAGGAAGGCCGGCGCCGCGACCAGCAGATAGGCGATCGGCAGGAGAATCTGAAACGAGGCATACCTCGGCTCCCCGGAAACGTAGACCTCGAAAAGAGTGCTCATATAACGTTGAATGCCAAGTTGGACCTTGTTGGGGTTTCCTATGCCCGTCAGGTTGATCAGCAGATTTAGCAGCGTGAACAGCATCAACAGCTTCAATCCCCGCACGACCAGTCGCCGGGACGTGCTGCGCCAGTCTGCTTTGAATCCGGCTTCATCGAACCTCGCCACGATGTAGCCCGACATCAAGATGAAAGAGCCGCTGACAAATCGCACGTACGCGTATTCATCGGGGCCAGCGGTGGAGAAGATGTTCATGGCGTGGTACACCACCATGACGACGACCAGCGCTCCCTTCACGAGATCAAGTGTCAGATCCCTGACGGCGGGCGCGGAACCGTTCGCATGGGCAGCGCTACCGCCCACGACCGCTTCCACCTTGACGCTATGTCTACCATCGCTCGATCAATTGCCTTTGGAGCAGTTCGAGGGTTAGCGCGCGGTGAATCTCCTGAGTCCAGTTTTGCCATCCCTTCGTATGGGCGTCGACCATACGTTCCAGAATTTGTCCCTGGAGGTAATGCCTTTGCAGCGCGCGCGAGTCGAGCAATATGCTCCTTCAAGTACTGCGAGAGTTGATCGCGATACCACACGCGGAAGTGATAGAACTTGTGCCTCCCCAAAAACATCCTTTCGAGATGCAGCGGCGCTAGCAGGTGGTCGAGCCCTGCGAGCCGCTGCGGCATCCCGTAGTCGTAGGCGTATTCGGCCTTCACGGTGAATTCCGCGGAGAGCTTGCGAACCTTCCCGATAATCGGAGCCTCACGATAAACCAGACCGCGATCCGTCGGAATCTTGGCTAATAGGGGATTGCCCTCATGGATCAGCCGCAAGGATGGCTCCTTGCTCGAAAGTAGTTCGGAAGGAGCGCGGTACATCAGCGCGACGAGATCGTTGTCGAGATAAGGTGAGCGAAGCGTGAGTTGCGATTGTTCGACCGCGAGCCGCGCATAATGATGCCAAGGCACCTGCTTGAATGCGATGAATGACAACGGGTGGCCATTGCGCTCTGCTTGGTACGTCGCACCGGCAGTTCGTACCGATTGCGCGAATTCTGGCTCCAGCAGGGCTTCCGTCAACTTCCCCGGCCTGAACGCGACGTTTCCTCTGAGGATTTCAGAGCCATAATTGCCGGTCAGGCGAACGGGAGCGATCTGCCTCGCGATGCGATTTGCGTACAGCTCGACGGCTCCCGTCACATCCATCGCGCCGTCAGAAATGAATACCGCCTTTTCGGCCAAACTCGGAAAATTAGCAAGGAAGTCCGCCCCTACAGCGATCGTTTGATGAGACTGGCCGCAAAGCATCGCAATGCGACGCGCTATTTTCACGTCGGCACACGCGCGATACGCGCCGCCAAACGTGTAGCAGGGCAGCGCCCCGGGCGCCGGGTTGGCCCAGGCCATGATCATGCGACCGTCCAGCCCGCCCGTCAGAGACATGGCCACCGAATTGGCCCCGCCGAGGTATTTCGGGAGGATCCGAGCAAAGGTCTCCTTCAGATGATCGTAGAATTCGACGTTGCCCATCGTCGGCTGTCGTTCCCAGGTTTGCGGACTGAAGTACCTTTCCTTGCTGATATGTCCGTTCGGAGCGAAGGACCACCTTGAGCCGCCCGGGAGCAGCGAGATGCCCGCGAAAAGCGTCCTGTCTTGCAGCACACTGCCGCAGGCAAAGGTTTCTGCCACCCCGCGCAAATCAAGTCGACGCAAGCTCGGCAGGACTTCGAGAAGCGACTTGGCCTCGTAAATGGAAAGTCTTCTATTTTGGGATCGGTAAATCGATAATATTTTTTTTCTCCACTGCTTTTTTCCCTATGTCCATACTGTCCTTCTTCAATAAATTTCCAGAACCTTGTAACAAATTCTGGCGAAAGGACTTCTACTATTAAAATAATATCAAGATCTTTAGTTGCCCTAAAATCAAGACCCGCATTCCCAATCAACTTATCACAAGCTGCACCACCAATAAGAATATAATTTTCAGCGAGATCTCTGAAGTAATCTTCAAATTTATCCAGTCCTTTTACCATAACTCTTCTATCAAAATATTCAGTTCCTTTTTTATTCGTTCATCTTCATCATCCATTAAACTTAAATAAAGCGAAAGAGGATCGACAAATCTGTTGTCTGTTAATTGACCCGGATTATATTTCCAAACCTGAATCAAATAATTTCCTTCTCTTCTATCAGTATCACCTTTTTTCTGTTTATGTAATAGATTTTTAATTTTAACATCATATATCGCAAATGAATTACTATTGTCCCCAGCGATGTTCGTATAATGTGCAAGGGCATTTATTCCGGTTATATAAAAGTCATTATTATATTTAATATCATCTAAATAAATTTCTTTTTTTATCGGACTACTCAAAAATGGCAAAGCTCCATTCCATATTTGCTTATTATCCCCATCGATCACTAGGCTCTTGTTCTTACCGCCTTCAATTTTACATAAATAATAATGCGCTAATGTATATGCAGCCCTTGTTATTGTCATTTGTCCGTAATTTAATTTCTCAGCAAGTGTTTTGAAATTTAATCCGGTAACTTTATTATCCAGTAAATAATAAAGCAGCAGGCACTGCGCTGCTGGACTAAATTTTTCTTTCTTTTTCTGCTGTTGATTTTTAATTTCTCTCAACTCAATAAATAAGTGCGGTATGTATAATTGCTTTCCAGGAACTACAAATCCTATTTTTTTTTCTATTAGTCTCTTTCTTTTATACGCTTCTAAATTTCTCAGAACAAAAACAACGGGCCAATCGAGTAAATTCTCAACTATATCTGCTAGTTGTCTAAATCTTTCTGTAGTGAATTCTGTAGGATTTTCGGGTTTTATTACTATGATTCTTTGATTATTTATTTCTACGATCTTTAAGTCATAGTTTCGCATATAAACTGGTAACTTAGACTTATCTGAATTTTTAATTGGATACAGCTTTGTTTCTGCTCCAAAATTATCACATAAATATTTTTCTATCTCAGTCATTTCTAATTTTTCATAATATCATATTTATTGCACAATATCATATTGAATGATATTGTGCAAATATAATGATATTATCTTTAATAGCAAGGAGTTATATAATATTTCTACATAATATCTCGCAATAAGGTATTGTAAAATATTTAGAATATATGTCAAGTTTTATGTGCTATAAACTTGACAATTATTGTCAAAGATTCCCTGAATTTCCCTTGTCGGCTGAGAATTTATCAGTTGATACCTGTGAGGATATTAGTTACTCACAATTTTCAGGAAAGATGTTAAACTTTAGGATCGAAAAATTAAATGCTCCACCCGTTCCCGGATGGCTTGAACCCAACAGAGTTGGGGATAGGGTGAAGCATAATTTTCCAAAAGCAGTAATTGAGAGTTTAGATCAGCTTTAATCCAAGTAGCTATATTATACGAATATATTTTACTTTACACGTTCCTAGACCGGTCTTTTGAAAGTACTCCACCATTATATCCTGATATCTTCCAACAAGATCAATCATTCTCTCGTGAGTCGTCAGGGACTGAGGATACCAATGATCTATCAGTAGCCGTCCACCAACATAGACCCTGATGCCGTCGTCAGATGATGCTTGAATTTTCCATCGACCTACTGGTAAATGCATCTTACCACGCCAACGTACCGAAAAGTTAGTAGTACCAACCCGGGGTAATTGACTACCCGAACCCCAATCGAAGTTGATGTCTCCATCATATCGATAAGCAATTGGCGTAACACGAGGCCGATCAACGCCAACGGGCATTGTGTTGAGCTCTTGGGTATTGTAGTATTCTGCATAGAAATCAGTCGGAGCCAGGGTGAAATCAAGTTGAGCACCACCCCCGGCCTGGTAGTACTCAATTTCAATCGATACATTGCCGCCCTGATGATCATAGGCTGCAGAGTATGGAGTAGGGGCTTGATTATACCAAGCGTCTATCAAAAGCCTTTTGTTTACTCTCACACGCACGCCGTCATCAGTCTTAACATTGAACGCGTATTTTCCCAGAGGAAGGAAGAGAGTACGGAAAATGCGGGCTGAGTAATTACTCGTACTGCCGACAGCAGCTTGCGCATTTTTAACCACATCTGATACTGGGATGAATCGCGTAGCTGCTACTGGTCCCTGCAATGATATATTGCCGAAGTAATCCACTCGCCAGAGTGCAGATTGAATCTCAAAGGCTAAGTTTCCTCCCCATTGTGTTGGATTATATTCGATGCTTATGTCGTGTACACCTTTCTCGAGAAAGACGTCCTGATTATAAGGACTGCTACCGATGCCAACCTGGTTTTGCACGATTTCTTTACCATCCACTATAAGACGGAATCCGTCATTCGCGTCCAGTTTTAAGTTGTATAAGCCGTCCGCGGCGACAGCGATCTTCCGATTGATCCACACGCCCCAAAAACGCATCTCGAAATCTGCTGGCCAATCAGATAATCCGGCTTTGAAATCATCCCAGGAGTTGAAATAAAGATTGTTGGTCATTGCTCCTGTTTCGGGATAATCATGCTCGTACTTAATATGTCCTGAAAGCCCATTTGTACGATAAAAGATATAGTCGTGATCAGGGTTGGCTTGCAGTTCTGACCAATGATCAGCATAATATGCGCAACGATCATTCTTGTAAAATTTCCCATTCCAGGCAACTTCGCTCCAGCCGAATTTGCACAATGCTTTATAATAACTGTGACTTCCTAACGCTGGTACAGTGCTGTTGTTTAAGAATTCGATCTTAACCTGGTGTAATCCCCCCGATACTGCTACTTGCTGAAAATCACCGTCGTTGGCTAGATCAGCAACGAGCCCACTATCCAAGTATACGCGCAACCTCCCAGTTGAGTAATTGTGAAAGCGGTAATCACCGGTTTTAAAATTAAGATTAGCTGTACCGCGTAGACCGAACTGACCTTCGGTCAAGCCCGTACCTGCTGCGATGGGTGATGCGTGACGCCATTCTAACTGTGTCAGAGTGTCATCAAAGGATGCTTCTGGAGTTCCACCAAAAGTGTGGTTGGCAAATAATTCGTAATACCAATTAATAGGTTCAACTCCAAAATGTACATCGGCTTTACCTTTAGCTTCATAATATTCAATTCGAATGATGTGGTCGCCACCGGTAAGATAATGTTCAGCCGAGAATTCAGTGTCAGGTTGATCTTTCCATTCGTTAATCACAAGACGATCATCAACATATAGCCTCACTCCGTCATCAGCACGTAAATGGAAACGATACCAGCCTTCACGGAATCGAATCACCTTTGAAAAGCGTACCGAAAAGTTGTCTGGAGGTAAGACATCTACTTCCCCAAACCATAAAGGAAGCATATATTTGATGGGAGAGCCGGTGCCCCAATCGAAATCGACGCCAGATACCTCCTGAGATATGCTTACATTGATATTGAAATCGAAGAAAATCACATGAACAGTCACTGACTTTGTTTCAAGTGGCGCACCGCGTAGTTCGGGGTTATCATAATATTCTACCAACCATTGACTTCTGTGTTTGCTATCATTCTTGTCGACAGCAGTGTGCGGCCATCCGGCGTAGAGACGATACCACTCATAAGGCATCAAAAGATGTCCACCGTATTCAGGTCCAAGAACGTTAGCTGCTGAACCAGCCCCATCCCAGGAATTTCTAATAATAAAATAACCGCCACCGTAGTCAGCAGGTAAGTCATCCCGGTCTATGTAACCGACGATGGTCGTGCAATGACTACCACCCAGCTTGGTACCGGCCGGTGGCATAGCGATTTCTCCTGTGCCAGTGTTCCAGCCATCTAAGTTGCTGCCATAGCAGACACAACGGCCGCTTTCTATTACCCGCTTGACCGCATCTACGTCACCCCAGGGAAGAGAGACTGCATCACCGATACGATAAAACTGTGCCCGATCGATGGCCGTATCACCAATTGGGACTTGAGTGTGGTTGTCATTGATTTGTGTGCCGTTGTAAGGGAGTATATATTCCTCACTTACTCCTACATCGCGGATGTCGTCAATAGCAGCTCCGCAATCGTAGCCACCAGCGCTGTAACGCTGACCAGCTCCCCGATACCACCACACAAATTCTTCAGCGAGATCAATTGGTCCTGACCTTCGATCCCGGAAATATTCAAAAGCTTCAGCTACTGCTGTACCTGCGAAAACAGCACAAGTACCTCGACTCTGCTGATCGCGAGCATCGCCTAGAAACGGCCTCAGATCTACAGCTTTGATTGGCCCACGGGGAACGAGATAAGGCAAAAGTGGTCGTAGATGTACCTTTTCAAATTCTTTCCGGGTTAGTGGTTTCCTTTCCTTAATCCCGATGTTTTCGTAAAAATGTTTCTGTCGTTCATCTGTCCAATCAATATGTCCCGTGACTATCGGTCTTTTGGCATCCACCTCAAGCGCTTTTTTGATTTTCCCTGGAATAGCTGCAGCAATTTGATTGACCAGCTTCTTCAGCTCCGTTAGTTTCATATCGGCTTGCTTGGCATAAGATTCCAGCTGTCCTTTTAGGTTCGCTGAGTAAAGTGTATAAGGACTGTTGATCCCGATGGATTTAAAAAATTGTGGTAACGGTGGGAGCTTCTTTTTACTAAGAGATTTCTTCGTTACCTTTTTCTTGATCGACCCTTTTTTTTTCATATTTATCTCCTCCTTTTTAGTTTTTTTGATTGTTAAGCTATTGTTGAATCGTTGTACGTAATTATTAGCCTAAAAAATATATAAGCGTGCAAGTATTTATACATATTTCGATACTTCATAAACTTTCCGGTTCCAGATCATTAAATACTGATTAAATTACGTTGATTTGACCTTGGACACCTTGCTCTCTGTCAGAAAGGAATGCCAAAGTCTCTACAATTGGCAGAAGTTTTAAAAAGGATTAGAAAATTTTAATTTTTCAGGTTACGGAGAGATTTCTTCAGGTCGACTTTGGAATTCATGGATCTGATTCTGGCTTTTATCAAAACTGGAGCCGAATATTGTTTTATATTTACTAATAATATTTCTAACTCGCATCAGTATAATTACTGATTTTTCAGTCGGAGTATTTAATTGTGACTCTCAGATCACTGTTTCACTTAGAAAATCTCAATGACGAGTGCGCAGTATTTTTCCGAATTTAGTTCAACAAGCCGCAGATAGTAGATTTTAATGAGAAATAATCAACGACTGATATTTTATCAGTCGATATGATTGTGAAATTAATAATTATTCACACTTATTACGATATATGTTCCTTGGTTCTAATAATTGTGGGTATTGTGATTTAATAAGATTCATTAAAGTAGGGTCAAGATTTCTAACATTATATAATGATTTTGCTTTGGAAAGTTGATCAATTGTTAAATTTTTAATTCCGTAAAAACTAGCCTCGGTAAGGTCTGCATCATCAAACTTTGCCATAAACACATTTGCACTATCGAGTCTGGCATGAAAAAAATTGACTCCTCTAAGATCAGCACTATCAAGTCTGGCATTAAACATATTTACACTATCAAGACAAGCATACTCTAAATCGGCACCATATAATATCGCATATCTTAGTGTAGCTCCTTTAAGTTTAGTTTCAATAAGATCTGACCCACTTAAATTTGCTCCACTAAGATCAGCATATTTAAGATTAGCTCCTGTAAGAAATGAATTCTTCAAATTAGCATTATTTAGTTTATCTAAATCAAGTTGAGAATAACGAAGATTTGCCCCCTCTAAATTTGCAGAATTAAGCCAGGCTCCCTCCAGATTTGCACTGGTCATATTTGCCCTAATTAAATTAACTTCCCTCATATCAGCTTTCTTCAGTATGGAACCAGTAAGATTTGCTCTTTCTAAATGTTGCTTATTAAGAGTTCCCCAGCTCAGGGTATTATATTCCTCATCCTGTTCATTTATCAGTATCTGGTAACTTAAATCAACGTAAAGTAATCGATTCAATATTCCCATATCATTTCCCTTGAATGACCAGGGTATCATAAAAAAAAGATAAAATATGAAAAAGATTATCATTATTGTAACCAAAGTGATTTTCCCGGGATTATTTATAAGGATTTTTTTGAAACTAATTGAGTAGTAGCTATACCAGAACCAAAGAACTATTCCAGTCCCCAATACCGGTATAAACCCTACACAATACGAAAGTAGTGGGTCATGTTTTCTCAGGATCCCTAAAGGGAAAAGTATCAAAACCAGGGGTAATAACCACCAGACTGAAAAATTGACAATAAATTTTTGCAGAAATGTTATACTGTCAGTGTCACTATCATCTGCAAAATTTAATATCCAGGGATAAAAGCGATTCTTTGTTTCAGAAGGATATTTTTGTTGAAATGCTACCTTTAATTCTTTTAACCAGTGTATATGTAGTTGCATATAGATATAGATGACTATGGCCAAAATTGGCGCAACTATAAAGAAAATATAAATTGAGATATCAATATTTATTATGGGAAGATGCGTTGTATCATTGAGTATAATCTTCTTGTCTGTAGTGCTGATAATTGCAAGAATACAATACGCAAGAAAACCAATATAAAGCAGAAAAATATTGCGAGAAATTTTTGATGTTTCTGCAATATTATCGATTAACCAACCAGAATCTTTACCATTTTCCATTACTTAGAAATCCTCCTTCTATTACTGGAATTAAAGCAAAATGTTCTGATGAAACGACTTACAGGAAATTGTTATTTTCGTTTTAATTCGAACTAAGATTTATTTAATAAACCAACTATAAAATTACTCTTGAATTATACTAACGTAATAGTATGAGTGCTAAAATATATCCGTGCAGTTTCACGTCCGTAATTAAGGCTATCCATCATTTTTTGCGGATCGAAACTCAGCGCACTTAGACTGATTTTCTTTTCTATATCTTCTTCAGGGCGGATTAA
The DNA here is from genome assembly GCA_963743325.1 of uncultured Ignavibacteria bacterium. Classification (GTDB taxonomy): domain Bacteria; phylum Bacteroidota; class Ignavibacteria; order Ignavibacteriales; family Ignavibacteriaceae; genus DATFVA01. The sequence goes on along the minus strand of CAVUOZ010000010.1, from coordinate 820,226 downwards.
AGCCTTGAGTAATCCGGGTTTTTGTTTCTCTCCTTCGGTGATATTATTTTCCAATACCTCATCAAGAAGAACATCCAGAAGTCTCATTAATACATCGGGAGTTGTTGGATTCGGCGAACCCCATGGAGCCCTCCCGGCTGTTGATAATGATATTCCGAATAATTCATCTGTTCCGAAATCAATAGCTACGGAAAGAGGAATTATATCGGTAACGCCACCGTCGGTAAATTGTCCATTTCGACCCGGGATTGTTACAAGCGGCATCATTACCGGCTCGCTTGCAGATGCTAATATAGCCATAACAAATTGTTCATAGTTCGCAATTCTAGTAATTATTTTTCCGGCAGGGGGTACTGTAATACGTTTGCCGACATAAAAATATTCCGTATATCCGGTAGTCATATTAACTGTTGTAATAATAACCTGAACTTCGTCACTTGCCTGGAGTTTATCATAACGTGCTTCCGTATAGAACCCCCGAATCAATTGTTGAAGCGGGTCAGTTCCGTAAAATGAATCATGCGTAAGTATATCTATAGGACTATTAATTGTGAGTACCTGCTGTGTCGTTGTTGTTGTATAGACGTTAATCAACTGCCCTATTATCCCGGGCTCACCGAGTGCATGTAATGCAATTGCAGGAGATATTAAAGAGCCGGTGCTGGTTCCTGCAACTAGCTGAAATTTAATATTGTCGCCTGCCGAATCTTTAAGATTCAACAACATCCATTCGATCACTCCGACTGCAAACGCTCCCTTTGATCCTCCTCCGCTAATTACTAATGCTCTTTTACTCATTGCTGCCTCCGCTAGCTGATAAACAAATTCCTTTAAGGATGGCAAAAACTACTTTCTGCTCATCTTCCGTTATTTTTATATTGTCAAGTTCATTTAGATTCCTGGATTGTTCTATAATCCGGGAAATGAAGGAAGCTCCATTACCCGGCGCAAGGCTATTCATATAATTTTCAAGAGTACTAATATTATAAATATTGTTCCATCCTTTATCGTCAGCTGCTTTTCTGACTAATTTAAGAAGCGTAGAATCCGACTGCAGGAAAGAACGGGATGTGTTGGTAAAAGCCATATAGTATTGATCTTCAAGATTTTGATTCGACGGTATTGCTGATGATACGGGTTCGTTCTTCCCTCTATAAAAAAATGGGTTCAGAGTTAATTGTTTTATAAAGGAAGCGGATTTCTTATCAGTAAAATAATCTGTCCCGGCACCTGCCGATATAAACCAGTTTATTTCAAATGAAAATCCCGCACCAAAAGTTGGTGCATGGATGCCCCAGCCTCCCCATAAAGAAAAGAGAAGCGAGCCAATTGGAATATTGTTAAAGGATGTAACTGCAATATCCCAAAGATCGAAAGATGCTTTTAACTTTCCAGTAACGCACGGCACTTCATCTGACCACATTACTTCCGGACCAATACCGATCTTCAAAGTTCTTTCCCAGACTGATAAGGTCGGCAAAATGTTAAAATATGCAAAATAAGGATCAACGCTATTCTGGTAGAATTTAACACCGTCGCCCACTTCCATAGGTAATTGAAAAAAAGGTTCCGGTGCTCTGGGATTAGGTTTTGGGAGGGGAGTACAATATTTATTTAACTGAGCCATGCCTGAAATCGTCAAAACGGCTGCATAAAATAGAAAAATGATAATTCGAGTCTTCATAATAAAAAACTCCTTATTATTTTTATTATCGCCTTCTGAATTCAATACATTTAGGTTTTATTCCGTTAAATATTAATATTAATTGCTCGCTTTTGGATTCATTCTGCTCAAGATCAGCTTGCTCGTTAAAGTTTACAAAGAGTATCAGCACCAAAATCATATATGATATATGTTCAATCAGCGTCCTTATTATCAAGTCAACTTTTTGTTAATACTTTCTTTTTCGCAGACAAAAAGAATACAGCCACCTCATAAGACTTTTATAACTTACTACAGTTCTAAACTTTTTGAACAAATAATCAAATCCTGATTTATCAATTAAAAATTCAGCAATTTCAAATAAATCGTCATGGTTTAGTTGTATTAAGACTTTCTGGTTTTATTTCCATTTGATTCCTTATCAGATAACTTGTCTGACTTATACCCATTAATACTACCAGTTCACCCGGTACTTCCCATAGTTGTCCATCTACAGAACTTTTCCATATAAACAGGATAAGCGTTATAATAGTCCAGAACAAATTCTGTGTTTTAGCGATTGATGGGTAAACCTGCCCATCATTTTTATCAATAGCAATTAAATCATATAATGTCTTAGGAAATCCTTTCTTTGTTTCTACGATATTTTCAGGCTGCACATTCTTCTTCTGTTTATCAATTTTGGTTGTCTGGTAATGACCGATACTTCCGGTAACTACTGACAGCCCCATCAATGCTACCAAAGAATCCGGAATATGAGGAACTTGTAAATACATAAGACTAAAAATCATTACCATTATGCCGATTGCGAGGGTCCAGAGTAACATCTGTGTTAGCGACAAGGAAAGTTTTCCATTTTCCGAGTCGTATATTTTTATCAGATCAAAAAACTTTTTATCTCCCCAGAAGGCCATAAGCTTTACAATTACGATAAATAATACTACTATCAAAGTAGTCCAGAGAAATGCTCCTGTACCATTTCCTATATAAATCTCATCTTCTCCAATAACTTTAGAATATTCATTTTTTACCCCGCTGTCCGGAAGAGTTTCAGTTTTTGAAATCCAGTGGATAACCGGGATAACTCTCATACCTGTCTTATAGTAGGGAATTATTAAACTATCGATATCAAATAACATCATAGTTCCGTTTAAAGTGAGAGAAGTTCCTTCGACTTTATAAGCCATTGTCTGCCCTGAGGCAACTTCAAAAGGCCTGAATGAAGGACCCTTACACCATATTTCATCATATTTTTTACGTGTAACCTGATCTATAGCCACAAGACAAAGTATAGGTCTCATCCTCCTGGTTATTTCGGCATCCCGTACAAAAACACGTACCGGATGTGACTTAAGCTGTCCGTCTTGCATAATCAGATAAGGATTTTTATTATCATCCTGCGGAAGAATAAATGTTTGAGATAATACAAATACTAAAAGAATAATTTTCATTTTCATAATAATGTCCTTTATGTTGTTTAACTACTAAGCATTTAAATTTTGTAAATAATAGATTGAGCTGACATAATTAACAACCTTTAATTTTTAATTATACTTTTAGCATAAAAACTCAAATCCGGAACAACAGTTTTATCTGTATAAATGATTGTCGTATCAGCTGTTCCTATATCTGTAGATGCATTATCCGCAATTATTAAATTCTCATTTTTGTAATATAGTAGTATCCAGAATGTATCATTCTCTGATTTTAACAATATTAAATCTGCTGCTTTAATTTTCTCGGATAACCCTTCTGCAGAAGTGTGCTGTGTACTATCTAAGTATGCCATATAATAATTAAATGTTAATTTATGGAAGTCTCCATTAAAGACATCTAGATATAATTCACCCCACATTCTATTATCCTCGGCTGATAGATCCTCGAGAAAGTCGTCATTGATGTATCTGTTGTCGTTACAATCAAAATGGATCAATAGGAATAATAAAATTATTGAATATATAATTTTCATTTCTCAGCTCCATAATGTTGGGATTAAATCCAGATCATTCGCAGCAAGTAAAGGGCGTCCGGTATCTAAATCTATCGGAGGAATATCTGCGGCAGTTAACTCACCTTCCATAAAAGTAAAGTTATAAGCCTTCTCTAAAATTGGGATAAACCTTGCATAAAATTGGGGAATACAATCATCTATAAAATTTATTCTTTCAGTGCGTAGAAAATTTCTGTCCAAACCATCAATGGGCTTTTCTAAGACTAAGAGTGTATCTTTTTTATCTTCTAATTCTTTATAATTCTTATATATAATTCCATCTAGTATATTTAAATTTCTGTATATTGCCGGGTGATGCCCTTCTGCCACAGAGAGTAATCTGTACAGTCCTGTCACCCAACCAAGAATCAAATCAGTTTCATAATCCATATTATAAACTTCTTTTATTGATTCCTTAAAGTATCCCACGACTGCATTCACCTCTTTATAATCCCCGATGTTTTTAAGTTCCTTGTGCATATTTGTGTAATTATACTCAGTCGGCCTGCCGCTTTTTGCTGTAAAGTAATTATTCACTAGAACATCAAGTCTCATTTCTAACGTCCTATGAGCAGTCTTGTTCTTTGAATAATCACCTACCATATCCCGGATGAATGGATGCATTATTCCATCAGCCAATATGTGTGAGATATATCCTGCAAAAAAATTAAAGGCGTATCGTTTTACTTTATTCTTCGAATTCGGGAGGTTTTTAATTTTGTCCAGTGCTTTTATTGGAATTTGATTCGTATTTACATAGTGAAATTTATCTGCTAGATCACTCTGATCACTGAATATTAAATCATTGTCGACTATACTAGAATACGGCAGATCTGGTCCTACTGCACCTACCTGCAAAAAATATTTACCATCGGCAAGCATAGCCTTTAGAGTATTATTAGTGATTCTGCTTTGTAGATTTTTAACAAGTAGAATATGTGTAATTGCACTAGGCATTTATTTCTCCGTTTTTTGACTATTATTTTTTAGATTTGGATTTTTCCAAATTGATCCCAAATGATAAATTTCCTGATACTTATCAGGATTTTTAATGACAAAATCCCATATATCATCAGGTTCTGCAGCACCCACGTCGCAACCAAAATCTTTATTTGCTTTTGAATAGGCGTGAGCTACTAACCAGGAACATATTGGATAATTACCATCATTAGTCAATCGACGGAAGAGATAGGCTCCTAATAAAATCCAGTCTAATAAGTGAGCAACTATCTTCAGATATCCATATTTCCGCCCGACTTGCTTTTTTGCTGTCTTAACAATGAGACTGATTTCTTCCAGTGTAAGGTTTGTTGGTCTGAAAACAGCAACCAAATCTGTTTTAAGTGGGCCATACTGATCCCATAGTGTATGTTCCTTTACCTTACTCAGTGCTTCTACAACTTTGCAGTCGTGTAGGGATCCTTCATCCACTGTCATTCCCACGTGATTTACTTTAGTCCTGCTCTCACCAATTGTTCTTGAAAAAAAACGAATAGCCTTACTTAAAAAGCTATTACCCCGTGTTAAAAATATATCTGCGGGTTTTAATTGAAGTTCCATATATTATCCTTTAATCATCATCTTTATCAGGGATAATCAGTCTAAACAGAACGGGATTATGATCTGAGTAATATTTTCGGAATTTATTGTGATTATATTCGGGCTGTTCAATGGGATTAACAGCACCTCCAGGGTATGGCTCCTCTGAAATCCAGTAAGGTCTCATAGCCTCTACTAAATTGAATACTCTGAAGTCAAATTTCTTATCAACCTCTTTGGTAAACCGCGATCTATACATTACGTGGTCATAAGGTTTAGGACCATTTACATTTGTATTTGTGCTTCTGCATTCATCATTAAGGGAACTGAATCCGCCCGGTGTTACATCTCTCAGCTCATCATAATCTGAAATATTCATATCACCTAATATTATAAAGTCCTTTTCTGTTTCATCGTTATCATCGATCCAATCTCTTATGGCTGTCAATTCTTCTTTTCGTCGGAGCTTATCTTCACTGCTGTTATCTGGTCGCAAATGAACAGATATCAGATCAAAATCAAGGTTATCATCTAAAGTCCTGAAAGCAAATGCGTATGGAACACGGTCATAGAACTCATTTGCAGTCCGATCCTCTTCTAAAAAGCCATTCGGCAGATCAACAGCAGCTTTTACTTTTTCAGGCTTGTAAAATGTAACCCACCATTCGGTAGCATTACTGTTTTTATGATTCTCTTTACCGGGGCCAGTATCCTCAGGAGAGAGCACATAATCAAATCCTTCTGCGCTCATTTTATCAAAGAATCCCGTTACCCGTTTATCAGGATTATAATTTGTTCCATCTGGATAAGTACCCTTATAAGGCGGAGCTAAAACCTCCTGAATAACTACTATATCGAAGTCTTTCAGTATTTTAGCCAATGCGTCATTATCCCTATCATTTGACTGCCCAAGAAATTGAATATTAAAAGAACATATTGAAATAGCAGCATCCCCGGATGCAAATGATGAATAATTATTAGATGCCGGGTTTGCTATTATTAGTGAAAAAATGCAAACAAATAATACTAACAAAAATCTTTTCATTAGAATCCTGCCTTTCATCTGAAAAAACTTAAAGTGTATATGGAATGGTATATCAGCTTGGAGAGATTTCTGTGTGTTTCCCAGGATTGAGTGCAACTAACTCTGACTTTTATCCCTCTGGGAGTAAAGAATTATTGTAAACAATATACAAAACAATTTGGGAATCCGCATCAGTATAACTACTTAGTGCAAAAAGTTTTTTAATGATGTCTTTAAAAATATGCTACTTCCCATTTTTAACTCATTTCAAATATTTTTCTAATTAGGTGTTGATTTTAAACACAAAACTTTGTCAGGCATTCTAGTCTTTTGCAATTGTTGTAAACTCTAAACTGAATTGAAAAAAAGTATTTAACTCAGTCATAGCTTTTTGATTAATTGACTTTTGGAATTTAATGGGAATACCTAACCTAAATTGACTTTTAGGTGCTAATTTGAAATCTAAAAAAGGTGTTATCGACAAAATTTCTCTTAAATTATTTTCAACATATTGAATTGAACCATTGTATTTTTGGTACTCTAGAGATAAACCTGAGACTATAGAAGGAATAAACATACTTTCTAAGTAATCGTCTGAGGATTTATAATCGTCATTTAAAATAACTAACATATAACCAAGTGAAAAAGAAAATCCCCAATAGGGAGCAAGCTCTTGTCCTTCTACTGAGGAAGCTCTCTTATAAATATAATGATATGTCGAATTTACACCGAAAGATTGTGATGGTGTCCATAAAAACCCTAGACTTAAATCATATCCTTTAAACCAAAATTCATTGTCAATTTTACCGTCTAAATTCGAATCTATTTCATTGCCACCAACAATGTCAAAAATCATTGAGTTTGCACCTAGTGTAAATATAAATTTATTTTTTTAAGTAAATTTTCCCAATACGGTATATAGATGGAATCTATTAGATATTGTTCTCGTTTCGTTTTATTTGTATCTATTACTATTATTTTATAATAACACTTATCAAGTTTATTATGAATTTCATTTAATACTTTTTTGGCTTTTTCAGAATTGGAAGGAGTCTCTCCAAAATTGATTCCTATTCCAAAAGTAGTAATGTTATTTTCTTGTGCAAGATTCATTTTTAGGGTTGATAAAGGATCATGCCACTTTTCTAACAATTTCAAAGGAGAGAAAACTAATTTTTGTTTATCGATTCTAAGGCTTGCTGTTAACATCTGAAAAGAGGTTAAACTAACATTATAGAATAGATCAGGTTCTGAGTTGACACCTGTAATAGAAGAATTTATGGAATTTGACGGCTTGAGCAATTGGCTGAAAACTGAAACAGGAATTATTATGAGTAACAAAAATATTTTTATTGATTTCATATAAGTTCACTTTTCAATTCTTAGTGCCTTTAACTATGTAAGTTTTTGATTCATTTAGTATTTCCCTGGATTTAAGTTTTATAAAATCTGGTGGTGGTGGAAAAGGAGAAAGTTTAGAAACTATTTTTTTGCTCTCGACAATAAACGTTGCAATTTTATCGATATTTTCTAATGGAAATATCTCGTATTGTATTTTAAGCTTTATCCCTTCTAAATACTTTCCAATTGGATAAACTATGTCACCATCATTTTCTCCTATTGGGCGATCAAGTAAATCTTCTACGGGTTTACCATCAATACCAACTGCTAAACGAAACAAAACAATATTCTTACCCGGATTCCATCTTAAGGAAAAATCTATTTCAGTCTTATTGAGTTCTTCACTCATTTTTTCCAACAGCGACTGGGACCCGATACTGATTGAAGAAAATAATTTTATTGCCATAATTAATTCCCTCCTTTTAAATAATGTCTAACTGCCATTATGTTAAAACGCAATGACTGATTGAGTTCTCAATTTTTCTTCAGCCAACACTATTGTTTACCCGTCGGTGACGGTGCAAATAAGCCAACCAAAGCACCTACCGCAGCAGAGCCCAAAGAAACTAGAACTTCAGGTGTTTTTTCGCCATTAGATACTAGCACTATAGAACCGACGGCCGCAATTAATGCTAGTGAACCAAGTACAATAACTGCGATGCGATAGAGCAATAAATCACTCCAATAACGTGGCTTGCTCATTTCCTCAGCTTTTGGTGCTGTCTCTTGCAATACTGCTATGGGATTTTCTTTTAGTCTTTCCAGAAGTTCATTATCTGACTTAAACATTTTTATCATATTTTTTGCTGAACTTATTTTTTCATACATTTAAATCTCCTTTAATTGATATTAAAACATAAGATCGGCACTCTTGGGAAATAAATAATTATAAACCAAAAAATAACTTATCAATAAAAGACACGTTAATTTAAAATATGATCCAGCTTCGCTTTTAATAAATTCTACGCTTTCTTTACCAAAACCAATCAAAGTTTTTTTAAATCATAAATTCCTTCGTTTGAGAAAACGATAATTTATATTTAAAAAACAATGATTATTCTAAATTGGAGAGATTTCTGTGTGTTTTTCTGATGGTACTACAATCTTTAACTCTGACTTTTATCCCTCTGGAAGTCGAGAATTATTATTACAAATATACAAAAAATATTTCACCATTGCATCAGTATAATTACGGAGTTCGTAAAGAATTATTTTTAGCTCCTTTTAGAAGTTTTTTAGCACAATTTCGCAATAATATCCTATCAATAAAATTTTATAGCCAGAATTTGTCCTGGAAATTACGATAAACCCTGATAGAGTTTATAGAAGACATGAGAATGATTTTATTAATGTTGAATATTTCCTCATTTAAGCAATACCATCCATATAATTATTTTGAAGTAGACTAGAATTTATTCCCAGGCCACTTAATATTTGGGATCACTTCATCTTTACACTGTCAGCCATCTTATATAAGAAAGATTATGCAACTAACTAAGACATCTTCAATAACATTGTCTTTCTATCGGCGCCACATAACGTTGGTTTATGTAAACTTGGCACTCGCCTCCTAACGATTCGGAAGATTGAAAAGTTAATTCCAGTTTTACGAAAGTATAATTATCATCATTCTATCCAATTTTGAACTCATTAATCGACACTCCTGGTTCGTGATATATAAAGAGTTCGACCGGGAATATCCTAATTATGGTAGTTTTTATTTTGATATTTTTTTTCCAGTCAATTGACTTATCAATAGAGGGTATGAACTTCTTAATCTCCATTTCATTGAGAAATTGGGTTGCGAGTTTTTTGTTTAGTGCACCGGTGGAAATACGGCGGGTTTTGAATTGTTTTTCATCGAAGAATTCGATGAAATAAATTCCGTAGGACCTTTTACAAAGAAACATACTGACCTCCTTTGATTTTAGATTACTGTACATCAATTTGAAAGTGTTCAGTAAGTGTTCAGTCACTTTCGTCTAAAATCAAAGAAAGATCGGCTGCTTTCTTGCGATTTCGTTCAAAATGTGGAGCTGGCGGACGGATTTGAACCGCCGACCGGCTGATTACAAATCAGCTGCTCTACCAGCTGAGCTACGCCAGCATTCAATTAATTAACAATTAAAAATGCACAATTAACAATCTTAATGTTAATTTTTGAGTTCCAAAACTAATACAAATTGATATGCTATGCAATAGATTCGACGTGTGTTGACAGGAAAATTCAGGGATATTACGGCATAAGAAATCAGCATCCCGTTACCTGTAGAGAGGTTTGATGTGTGATGTATGATAGATGATGGAATATGGATTAGTAAGGAGTAGGAAGCAAGGAGTAAGCAGTAAAGCAGAGCAGTGTTGGATTCCTGAAAATCTGGGGGATTATTCATTTTATTTATCCTGTGTTTTATTAGCGGAAAAGTTTTGCGGAATAACCTTGCCCAAAAGCATAATGATTTATTTTTTCTTTTGAAATCTGATAAAAACTACTTATTATGCAATTGTTAACCCATTTAATCTCTCACATCATAATCTCTCCGGATGATTATGAGAAAATTTCTTTAATTAGTTATGGATTTATTAGAACGGCAGGATTTCCTGGATGAGCTTTCACAGCTGGCGGTGAATGTATCTTCCGGCAATGGAAAAACCCTCCTCGTTTCAGGTGAAGCGGGTGTAGGGAAGACATCACTTATAAGGTGTTTTACCGATAGTTTGAATTCGGGCAGTGAAGTTCTATGGGGTGGATGCGATGATCTGTTTACCCCAAGACCACTGGGACCTGTTTATGATATTGCTTACCAGGTAAAATCAGACCTGATTCGGAAGCTTGAAAATGAGGATAACAGGACGGCTATCTTTTCTGTCCTCCTTAATTACCTGCAAAGCGGATCTAATCTTAAAATTGTGGTAATAGAAGATATCCACTGGGCGGATGAAGCAACTCTTGATCTTATAAAATTTTTAATCCGTAGAATAAACAGATCAAAAACAATCCTGGTGTTAAGCTATCGTGATGAGGAATTAGAACAGAATAGCCGCCTTCGTTCAGTATTCGGTGATCTCCCGCAGTCTGAAATTAAAAGAATCCGTCTTTATCCTTTATCGATAAATGCAGTAAGCACACTAATGAAAAAAGCGGGCATTCAGAACGATGACCTGTATGAAAGAACAGGCGGCAACCCGTTTTATGTCACTGAAGTATTAGCCCACAAAAATGATGGACTACCCCTAAGCATTAAAGAAGCTGTAGTTGCCAGGACGTTAAATTTAAATACTGATACAAAAGAATTGCTGGAAATTATTTCTGTAATCCCGACCAAAGCGGAAATAGAACTACTCAGAAAAATATCAGGTAGAGTTGAAGAAAATCTGGATCACTGTATAAACAAAAAAATATTAATAGCAGATAAAAACCTGGTATCATTCAGGCATGAACTTGCCAGGCTGGCTATACTTGATTCAATTCCCGAAATGAGGAGAAAGCGGATACATCAGAAGGTTTTAAACTGCCTGCTGGAGAATGAAAATCAGCAGGAACTCCTGGCCCGCATAGTTCACCACGCTATTCAGGCAGGTGACAGGGATAACGTTTTAAAATATGCCCCCATGGCTGCTAAACAGGCTTCTGCACTGGGTGCTCACAGCCTTGCGGCCGATCATTACCAGAATGCCCTGGGATTTGCTTCAGGTCTTAAACCTGCAGAACTGCTGGAACTTTATGAAGGTAAAGCCTATGAATGTTATTTAAATGGCAGGATTGAAGAAGCAATTAAATCCGGTGAAACGATTATAAAGCTTCTTAAAGAACACCCTAATCCTGAACACGAGGGTGAAAACTACAGGCGGATGTCGAGAATGCTCTGGTACAATTGTGAGGACAGGAAAGGGGAGGAGTATCTTGACAAAGCAATCGATATACTCGAGAAGCTTCCTCCCGGCAGACACCTTGCAATGGCCTACAGCAACAAATCACAGACCTATATGATAAGGGAAGAGATTGAACCTGCGATTAAGTGGGGAGCAAAAGCTTTAGAACTGTCGCGAAAATTAAATGATCCGGAAATTGAAGCACATGCTTTAAATAATATCGGAAGTTCTAAAATGGTTACGGGTGATACTTCAGGTGAGAGCGACCTGAAAAGAAGTCTTGAGATTTCTCTTAAGAACAACTACTATGAACATGCAGTAAGAGCTTATATCAATTATGCGGGAATAAAATTACAGCAGCGGATGCTGCACGAAGCCGATAATTACTATTCTGCGGGTGCAGAGTATGGTAATGAAAAAGATCTGTATACCCTAAGTTTATGCCTGGCGGGACATCATGCGAAAGTCAAATTACATTATGGCAGCTGGGATGAAGCTGTTGGATTAGCGGAATATGTTTTGAGTAAAAAGAACCTTCCTATAGCAAATACATTAATTCCTGTTGCCGTTGTTGGCATTGTCAGAGCAAGGCGGAATGATCCCGGCGCGATGGAACTTCTTGATGAGTCTGTTGATCTTGCGGTAAGAATGGGTGAGAAAGAAAAAATAGTATATACCGAAGCCGCAAGAGCCGAATATTTCTGGCTGCAGAATAAACTCCATGCAATCGTTGATGAGTTAAAATCAATTTACGCACAGGTCATAAATTCAAACAACATCTGGGCTATCGGTGAAATCGCTTACTGGTTATGGAAAGCGGGACATCTGGATGAAATTCCCGAAAAGATAGCGGAACCATTTCTTCTTCAGATTAAAGGCGATTGGAAAGCCGCTGCTAAAATATGGGAAGAATTACGATGCCCATATGAGCAGGCCCTTGCATTGAGTGAAGGAAACGAAGAGTCTATGAAAAAAGCGGTTGAAATATTTGACAGTCTTGGCGGCTCGGCAGCATCACAGCTTATCAAACAGAAAATGAGAGAAAGAGGAATTAAAAGTATTCCGAAGGGGCCACGACAGTCTACGAAGGAAAATCCTGCGGGATTAACCAGGCGTCAGGCTGATGTATTAAAACTAGTGTCCAGGGGGCTTTCAAATTCAGAAATTGCAATAAACTTATATATTTCACCCAAAACAGTCGATCATCATATTTCTGCAATCCTTGCAAAGCTTAATCTTCGTTCCAGAACGGAAGCGGCTGCGTTTGTGCAGGGGAATGGAATGCTTAGAGAGTAGATTTGCATGAATGCTATGGTGATGAACATACATAAATGATGTTCCTACGTAGGAATTTGACCTGCCCTGCCTCAAGCGGGTTTATCAAATTCTCATTTTAAGTTCCTACGCAGGAATTGCCCTTCCCCCAATCCTGCAGCCATGCAATCTTCCACTCTGTGCCATACCCCTCTACCCACAAAATAGGGAGTCTAATTTTATAATATAGGGAATGTTCCCGATTTCCTTCTGTTTCTCATTCACAATATTAGCACCGGACAAATTAATTATTTCATAATCAGACAGGAACAGTGATATGCCCCGCTATTTAATTTTAAGACCATTTTCGGATGGATTGGATATTCCTGTTAATGCAGAAGGCGCAGGTGAATGTTTGAGAGTGGTCAACAATAATCTGCTCGATGAGGTTACCTGGTTACATTCATATGTAAGTGAAGATAAAAAACAGACATTCTGTGTTTACGACGCACCTTCTCCTGAAGCAGTCAGAAGAGCTTCGAGGCGAAATAATTTACCAATTGAAAAAATAATTGAAGTACGTGTTTTAGATCCATATTTCTACTTATAACATTCATTAATAATATATCGGAGGATAAAATGAGAAACATCTTTTTGATAATGCTGTCTTTTGTAATGATATCATTATCATTCATGAACGTCTACGCTCAGGAAAAAAACAGCCAGGGCAAATTGGAAATGCACCGCTACCTGGTAGAACGGACTTTCCCTGACGGACTCAATATACCATTAGACCAGGTAGGAAAAGATTTGTGCCTTACCGTGGTCTCCAACAATGCACAAGATAATGTTACGTGGGTTCATTCTTATGTAACAATGGACAAGAAAAAAACTTACTGCATTTATGATGCACCATCGCCGGAGGCAATACGAAAATCTGCTAAAGCCAACGGACTACCTGTAGACAAAATTATCGAAGTGAGCGTTCTGGATCCATATTTCTATAAATAATAATGTTATATCTGAAATCACCATATAGTCCCTCTCATACAAAGGGAGGGACTTGTTGGGCGCAGCAGCTTTTTTAATTGTCATCATACAATTTCGAAGAAAAAACTTCTTGCTGAATTATCAAATTCCAAGATCAGTGAATTGAACTCTCTCTCCTGTAAGCCTCATCAATCATTCAATCAGCCAATCATCCAGAGAATCTTAATCTTTTACCTTAATTTTTCCCTCCATCTTCCCCGGGAACCGTTTAACCTAATTTTGTTATTATATTCTGATCTATTGTGTTAGTTTTGTTGTGACATTTTAGAAAAATAGGAGAGACTAAAATGAAAATCTTTTTATCAATAATTACATTAATAATATTACTTTTTTCCCAGACACATGCACAGGAGCAGACATTGCTGGGCGACGGTGAAATTTCCAATGGCGGATTCGGGGGACCAGTTGTAAAATATGTGCAGGTTAACGGAGAGCCGGGAGTATTGGTAGGCGGACGCGGCGGATGGATTATAAACCACTCATTTGTCCTGGGCGGCGGAGGATACGGATTGGTGAATAATATTAAAACCGGCATTCCCCCGGTAATCGATATATACGGGAATAGTTATGATGCCTATATAAATTTCGGTTATGGCGGTGTTGAACTGGAATACATAATCCAGTCCGACAGATTACTTCATTTTTTCGTTTACTCTCTGATTGGAGCGGGATCAGTATCTTACAGGAATGACCTGTGGGGCGATCATCATGATGGTGACTGGAACACACCGGAAGATGCTTTCTTTGTATTCGAACCCGCGGTTAATGCTGAACTCAATGTTGCAAGCTTTATGAGAGTCAGTGCAGGACTCAGTTACAGGTTTATTTCAGGTGTGAATCTCGATAATATGTCGAATAGTGATTTCGCCGGCTTCTCGGGAGGGCTGACATTTAAGTTCGGAAGTTTTTAAGGAGAGGGGGTAATGCATTTATCGGGAAGAGGTCGGCTGCAGATTTTTGGGCGGTAAATGGTCAACAGGGTATTGTATAAGCTTCCGGCAATAAAACCGGGCGCCAGGTGTATAATAGCAAATACCGGTTTAATACGTAAAGATCTCAATTCCGAATTGTAAATTCCCTTCCGTGTATCCTTCCATTGATTTATAAATTGAATTGAATGGATTATATTCAAATCTTTGGTGTATGAAAAATTAAAATTTAGACCGCTTTATGGAAAATGTGCAAATACAAAAACTGTTAGATGCTAATCCCGATGCTGTATTTATTGCCGAGAGAAAATCGGGCAGGATATTATTTTCCAACAAGATCTTCAGCCGGAAGTTATACGGGGGAGATGATTTCAGCTATAAAAACTTATTCGAAATCACTTCTCCCTCTGAAAAGGAGAATCTGCATTCTCTGCTTGAAAGAAAGATAAACGAAGGCGAATTTCATTTTAAATTAAAGGACGGAAGATTAATCAGGCATAAATTATTTGCCGATGAATTTGACGGGGGATCTGTTCTCATATCATTCGAGGGAGAACGGAATTTATTAAAACCTGATTTCCATGCAGAACTGATTAATAAACTTAATGATGCTGTAACAGCCGTTAATCTTAACCTGGAAATAATTTCGTGGAACAAAGCTGCGGAAAGAATGTACGGCTGGACCGAAAGCGAAGCACTGGGTAAAAATATAAGCGGCCTTCTCCGGACTGAAATGACGGAAGCTGAGAGAAAAAGATATTTATTTGATCTTGAGACTAAGGGTTCTGTACAGCAGGTCATAACTAGGAGACACAAAAACGGCAGCCCTGTTTTCATTGAAGCCAGTACAATAAGCATTCACGACAGCAGCGGGAAAGTCTCAGGCTTTGTATCTGTGAATCGTGATATTTCTGCCAGGCTGGAAACCCTTGAGCAATTGAAAAGAAGCGAAGAAAGATACAAAAAGATATTTGATGAAAATCCTCTTCCGATTATAATCTATAAAACAGCTGATTATTCTATAATTAAAGCAAATAAAGCAGCAATCAACAAATATCAGTATTCAGCGGAAGAATTTGAAATGATGAAAGTTCCGGAACTTTTACCCCCCGGGGAAAAACAGGTTTTCAGTGAAATTTCAGCAGAAAACAGCAAGGAAAAAAAGGCTGGAATTTTTTACACCATAAACAAATCATCTGAGAGAATATATACAGAGTACACATCAACTCCTATCAGTTACAAAGGCTTTGATGCAAGGCTCGTTGTAATGAATGATATAACCGAAAATCAAAAAGCCAAAGAGAACATGTATGATTCTTCATCAAAGCTTGAAACAATTGTTGAGAATCTGCCAATGATTCTGCTTGAACTGGACAATGAAGGAAAGTTCATACTTGAGAAAGGAAAAGCATTAGCTGGTCTGGAAATTAAACCCGATGAACTTGTCGGAAAATCTGCACTTGAAATAGCAGGAGAATTGGATGTTACACAGCATAACGGTGAAGTAATTTCCGTAAGTAAAGTAATTCACAGAGTGATGAATGGTGAAGTAATTGCAGGACATACCAATTGGACAGGCAGATATTTTGATAATTATTTTGTCCCGGTCAGAAAAGCAGGTAACAAAGTGACCGGAATGCTTGGCATCTGTCTGGATATTACTGAGAGAGTAAACTTTGAAAAATCATTTCATAACACGGAAGAAAGGTTCAGGCTGATTGCAGATAATACCAGCGATCTGATAGCAATGGTGTCTGATAAAAAATACATATACGTAAGTCCTTCCTATGAGAAGGTATTCGGATATTCTATTGATGAAATAAAGGAAATAGGTCCGGGTTTACTGGTTCACCCCGAAGACAGACCTGCCCTGAATAAATGGCGGGAAAGTGGAATAATAGAGTTCCGTGTAAGAAATAAGATAGGAGAGTGGTTATGGGTGGAAGGAGAAAGTTTTCTTATCCCGGGAGACCCTGAAATTGTTGTCGGTATAGCAAGGGAAATAACTAAGAGGAAGCGGGCGGAGGAAGGGCTTCGGGAAAGCGAAGAAAGGTATCGTGTGCTGTTTGAGAGAAATCCCCTTCCGATGTTTGTTTACGATGAAGAGACATACCGGTTCGTTGCTGTGAATGAAGTTGCGATAACTCATTACGGGTACACGAAAAAAGAATTTCTAAAAATGACAATTAAGGATATTCGTCCTGAAGAAGATGTTCCCGCATTGGTTAACATTCTTACGAAACAGTATCCGGGAATGAACAGATTTGGAAAATGGAGACACCGGAAGAAAAACGGAACAATAATAGACGTTGATGTAACTACCCACCAGATTACAATTAACGGCAGACTGTCAAGGATAGTATTGGCTAATGATGTAACTGAAACCGTCAAAGCAGAAAGAGCCTTGAAGGAGAGTGAAGATAAATACCGTATAATTGTTGAAAATGCTAATGAAGGTATACTGCTGTTGGATCAGACGTCAAAAATAACTTTTGTGAATCCTAAACTTGCCAGCATAGTCGGTTATAAAAGAGATGAAGTAGAAAACCGTTCAGTGCTTGGTTT
Organism: uncultured Ignavibacteria bacterium; assembly: GCA_963743325.1. Taxonomy (GTDB): domain Bacteria; phylum Bacteroidota; class Ignavibacteria; order Ignavibacteriales; family Ignavibacteriaceae; genus DATFVA01. The sequence continues at coordinate 802,938 of CAVUOZ010000010.1, read as the reverse complement.
TCTATTCGAGGAGGACAGAGAAAGCGCTCTGAATTATATAAGCCAGAATAGGGAAGGGAACCGGGAAACATTTGAATTCAGGTTGAAGCACAAGGATGGTTCAGAAAGGTGGGTGGTCAGCAATGCTGTTCCTATATTTGATGAAAATAATTATTACAAGGGAGGATTAGCACTTATTACAGATATCACGCAGCAGAGAAAAGCTGAAACGGTACTCCACCGTACCAATGAAATGCTGAGGGCGCTGATAAATTATTCTCCCTTAAGTGTAGTAATACTTGATAAAGAGGGAAAGACCGAGCTCTGGAATCCCGCAAGTGAAAGAATTTTCGGATGGAGCAGTGAGGAGATCATTGGGAAAACACTTCCGTTTGTTCCCGAGGATAAAGCAGAAGAACATCTGCAACTAAGGAGAATAATCATGGAAGGTGAATCATTTACCGGGAAGGAAGTCGTAAGGGTAAGAAAAGACCGTAAAAAAATTAACGTCAGTATATCTGCATCTCCGTTGTTTGATTCCGATCATCATCCTATAGGTATTTCTTCGTTCCTTATCGATGTCACAGATAAGAAAATCGCCGAAAAGGAAAGAGAAAAATTGTTTAAGCAGATCAGCAGTGCAAGAAACAGGTTAAAGATTCTCTCGGCAAAATTAATAAGCGTACAGGAAGCTGAGAAAAGGAATATCTCAAGGGAGCTTCACGACGAGATAGGACAGATGTTAACTGCAATAAAGATAGACCTCCAGAGAATTAAAGATAATCCTTCTCCCGGTGAAATCAGTGCAGTTACAGATGACTGTACCAGACTTATAGAAAAAACGATTTCAGTTGTAAGGAATCTTTCACTGGAGCTGAGACCTTCAATAATTGACGATCTGGGTCTTGCGGCATCCTTAAGATGGTACGCTGATAAGTTTTCACAGAGGACCGGCATAACGGTAAAAACAGAAATCAAAAAGATAGAAGAAGTACTGCCGGCCGAATGTGCCATTACCTTATTCAGGATATGCCAGGAAGCTCTCACAAATATTGCAAAACATTCAGAAGCTGAGTATGTTAAGATTACTTTAAATCAGAATAATAGTGCAATTACTCTGACGATTGAGGATAACGGGAAAGGATTTGATTTACAAAAAGCATTAAAGCAGGCAGCGAAGGGTAAAAGTCTTGGTCTGCTCGGAATGCAGGAAAGGGCCGAATTATTGGGAGGCAGTTTCAGGATCAAATCTACTGAAGGTTCAGGAACATTAGTTAAAGCCACATGCCAGGTATAAAAATAAATGGAATCAATCAAGGTCATTTTAGCAGATGACCATAAATTAGTAAGAGCGGGAATAAGATCTCTCCTTGAGAATTCCGACGGAGTATCCGTTGTTGGTGAAGCAGGTGACGGGAGGGAAGCCATAGAACTAACAGGAAGATTAAATCCCGACATGGTCTTTCTTGATATTGCTATGCCGGAATTAAATGGACTGGAGGCAGCGGTGAGGATTAAAAAAGATTACCCCGAAGTTGAGGTAATAATTCTCTCTATGCATATCGATGAGGAATATGTTGTACATGCTTTAAATGCAGGAGCATCAGGATATCTGTTAAAAGATTCTGCTCCGAATGAACTCAGGTTAGCTCTGGATACAGTTATAAAGGGAAATATATATATCAGTCCTGCAATTCCCAGGGAAATGATAGATGATTACCAGCGAAGACTGAAAACGGCATCCTCTGCTGAAGAACTATTTATCAGCCGGGAGAAATTGTCATCAAGACAGAAAGAGGTTCTTCAGCTGATCGCAGAAGGAAACTCGACCAGGGAAATTGCTGAAAAACTTTTTGTAAGTGTAAAAACTATCGAGACACACCGCTCACAGATAATGAAAAAACTGGGAATAAATGACGTTCCGGGACTGGTAAAGTATGCAATTAGGAAGGGATTGATTTTCCCTGACGAATAGTTTGGGATTGACGATTTATGAATGATGATTGCCGAATAGCATATTAACTACATCCTTTTTATAAAGGATCCGACTTTACTTTTTGTTCATTGTAATCAAAAGGGTAATAGACAAATTACGGGGAACAAGAAAAGAAACAGATTTTTTATATAGTACTAAATAGTCTCCTCAAAATTGTGTAAAGTTAATACTCTAGATCCCGGTAAATATTCTTCAATCAGCATTAAGCAATCCATCCGATAATCTTTGCAAGAGTGAGAGAAAAAAATAAAAAATCAGGTTTTCCCTGATTGACCTGCATAATAATCAGGTCTAATTTGAGTACTGAGATTATAAATAATAACCGGAGATCAAGGAGATTTGAGTGCGGGTATTGCTTGTTGATGACAATGAAAATTTTCTGGATACGCTCATCAAATATGTACGCACTTTCACCTTCGTTAGTATAGTCGGCAAAGCTTCCTCCGGTGAAGAAGCAGTCGGATTGTGCAATAAGCTGAAACCTGACCTGGTACTTATGGATGTAAAAATGCCGGGAATCAACGGTTTTGAAACTACCCGATTGATAAAATCTCTAAATAATGCGCCAAGGATTCTTCTCTTATCCTTTAACGATAATCCTGAATACAGAGTGGAATCAATAAAATCAGGTGCAGATGGTTATTTAGCAAAGTCTGAAATAAGTTCGGGGTTGCTCCGGCATATCTCCTCTATATTCTCAATGAATTCCGGGGCAGCCTCATAAATATTGAAAATATTAAACGTCCCCGAGTTCTTTAATACTGTGGATCATCGAAAAAAAGTGCCCTCTTCTTTTAGAAGATCCTGATCTTTACGGACGAAGGACCGGTGACGTTTTATATAAAAACCCGAATATTTTCAAAGCATTCAGTGTTCTCAAATCTTTTCACGCCCTTCCGGAAAAATCAATTCATACAAGATTAAATTTACCTCACCTACCTCAGCTCTGATTACGATGTTTCTCTGCTAAATTTCCATACTGGTTCACTTACCAGAATATAACAGGTATTCCCCAGGAACAGGATCCTGTGCATTGGATTTGAATTCTTAATTGAGGTATTAATTTGCCGAGTGACAGTCGGTGCAGGTCAGGTCCTGAATATCTTCGCCGAGATCTACCGGGTGCTGAAATGTTAAGCCATCCAGGTTAACTTTAGTATTACCATTAATTGTCTGTGCGATTATAGTATGGCAGAGATTGCAGTCTTTTGTTAATACATTTCCTTTTTCGTCGTAGTGTTCGCCGTCATGACATCTGAAACAACCGCTGTAATACATATGTCCGATATTATTTGGATATTTTTTCCAGCTAACATTCATCTCAGGGAAATAATTATTATTATAAATTTCTTTAATCGAACGAATGCTTTTATCTATAGCCGCAGTATTTGCAGAGGGGTAATAAACAGAATAGAAGTTTTTAACAAAAGTCTCTATACTGTCCAGGGCTGTCGCTTTATCAGTATAGGGTTTTTCAAGAGATTCAACTGCAGTGCTTTTTATATACGGCAGAGTGGTGTCTATGCTGTCGATTGACATAAAAACATTAACCATCCTGTCAGGCTGGTTGTAGATGTGTGAAGGTCTGTTATGGCAGTCAATGCAATCCATTGTACGGAGAAGACCTTTTTTTCTCATTTCGTCTGCATCGAACTTCACACCATTTTTCTTATACACAGTGACCTTACCGGTTTCACGATTCCTCGCCTCAACCCAACTTATAACCTGTCTTGAGGAATCAGCCGCCAGATAAGTTACTTCATTATCTATATTCATATGCCAGTGAATTCCGGTCTGTTTTGCAAGAATACTATTACCACCGCCGACTTTTAAAAGCATTGTTATTTCAGATTTTGTACTGTTCTCATCAGACAGATAATAATTGAAATCAACTTTTTTCTCTGCAAAGAAATTTCTCGGCCAGTGGCACTGTTCGCAGGTTCCCTGGGCAGGACGCAGGTTCCAGATAGGTGTAGGAATAGGACGCGAGTATTTATTGAACAAAACTGAATAAACCTGGTATGAACCTGATATCTTGGATTTTACAAACCACCCTGCGCCTGATCCAATATGGCATTTTACACAGCCAACTTTGGAATGAGGGGAATTCTTATAAGCTGTGTACTCGGGGTTCATCACCTTATGACATATAGTTCCGCAGAATTCATCTGAATCAGTGTATTCATATGCTTTGAAGCTTCCGAATGCAGTGAAAAAAAGAAGTAAAATCGTCCCTATGAAAAATATAATAAAAGATCTTCTCTGCTTCTGATCATTTAAGTCGATACTCGGCAGATTCTTTTCATGGAAAGTACCGGCGTGTTTTCTTTTCCTTGCATTCCATACACCGGCGGCTATTAAGATCAATCCCAGAATCAGAAAACCAGGAAGTATAATAAAGGTTACTATTCCCGCATATGCTTTTGGTTCAGGGGTAAAAGCTTCTACTACGGTCAGAAAAAGAATAAGTCCAAAACTAAGAAGGGCAAGTGAGACTCCAACAAGAGTAGTGGTGTTATAGAAAGTATCGGGGAATAGTTTCTTTTTCATAGAACAATAGTGTATTGAATATTATTTGTAAGCGAAAATCATTGCGTAAATTATCCATACAATAATACTAAATCCCGTTGACAATGCAATCCATCCGAATATTTTAATTGCTTTTATTACAATCGGCGGATAGGGCTCAACCATAAACTGGTCCAGTTTTCCGGTACTGACCAGCTTACTGTATTCTTCCGGTCTGTCAAGTTGTAATTCTTCTACGGGCATTCGACCAGAAAATATAACAATATCCATGGGAAATTTCTCGGGCCTCAGGTGGGTATTAAAAAAATGTACCGTAAAAATAAATCCTGTAGCAAGCAATGCTTCATCACTATGAATTATTGTAGCAACGTTTATAAACCATCCGGGTATGAATCTTGTAAAAAATTCCGGCATCCAGAGAGATAATCCCGTTGAGCCAATGACAAATATTCCCCAGAAAACAGCGAAGTAATCAAACTTTTCCCAGTATGTCCATCTTCCGTATTCAGGTCTTTCACCCATGCCTAAAAACCATTTCATCGAAGCTTTGAAATCCTGCCAGTCCTTCTTATTAAACATAAGTCCTTCAGGATTGAAGATCATTTTAATAAACGATTTTGATTCCTTTTTTTTCTGAATCAAAAGATCGATGATATGGGAGATGAACACACCAAACATAATTACAGCCGCAAACCTGTGAATAAATCCAGCACTTTCAAATCCTCCAAGCAGATGTGAAAGTATTTTTGCCCAGCCTGTGTAAGAAAACTTCAATGTCATTCCTGTTAGGGCAAGGCTGAGAAAACTCACTATCATAAGAATATGCAGAACCCGGTTCAGCCTTGTGAACCTTTGATATTGCAGTTTGCCGGGATCGTCTTTTATACCATTCATCTTATTCAACTCTCAGAATTTTCGTTATTTGTCTCGGGATTATCGTTCTTTTCCGCTTCGGCTAATTTCTTTTTTAGTTGTCTTCTGTACTGAAGTGACCGCGGCAGCCATAATAAAGTATGTATGCCCGCAATGAAAAATGTTCCGACCAGTAATCCTGTCATCCCCCAGAAGGACCAGAAAAGCCAGGGATATTTTTCAGGATCGTGGTGGGTTGCGTGTGTGAAATATCCGGCAAACTGCCGCGTAGCTGTTTCATGGCATTTCTGACAGGTTTTCAACACATTGTTTCTGCTCAGGTGAGATCTTGGATCCGTTACAGGAAGTATGTCGTGTGAACCATGGCAGTCATAACATTTTGCAGTTTTTGAATATCCCAGTTGGGAGACTTTCCCATGGTAGGTGTCAAAATATGTCTTTGCAATTTCTTTGTGACAATTTCCGCAGGTACTCATAATTTCCATTCTGAATCCAGCAAGATCGGTTCGTTTAATGGTATGAGCTGTATGACATGTATTGCAAACCGGGAGTTTCTTATTTGTCTTTGTAACGAGGGGAGAATGAACACTTTTATTAAAGCTTTCCTCAATTCCGAAATGACAGTTGCCGCAGGTCTTCGCAATGTTTCCCTGGTAAACACTTGAAGTGCTGTCCGTATGAGGTAACTCGCGGTGCGCAGTATGACAGTCCGTACAGGTTGCAGTTACTGTAAGTCCGCTCTTCATTAATCCCTTGCCATGAATACTTTCCACATAGTTAAAAATTATATCTTTTTCTGTTCCTGTGTACCTGACAGCAGCTTCTTCTCCCTCTCTATGACATCTTGCACATAGTGTCGGAATATTTGTTGGAAATGTCGGAGACTTTGAATTCTTTTTCCCGAGTACTCCGTGCATTCCATGGCATTCAGTACAGGTTGGCGCGTTAGGATCACTTTTAGCGAACAATTGTCCGTGCATACTTTGTGAATATTCCTGTCCGACTGCTTCATGACATTTCGTACAGTCAACTTTCTGAGTAATATTATCGCAGGGCCTTACATGGGAAGTGTTTACTTCGGAATGACACTGGCTGCACGCAATCTGTGTATGTATTGAACCTTTAACCTGATTGTAATCTACGTAAAGTGACCTTCCATCCTTAGTGGATTTCAAGTCCTGTTTGGCATGACAGGTAAGACAGTCTGAATCTGCCATTCCCTGATCATAAAAAACTTTTCTTGCTTTATGCGGCTGATGACAATCAACGCAGGCAGGAAGTACATTGGCTTCTTTCTCCCAGAGTGCACCTTTAATAACCTTCCTGTGAACAAGTTCAATCTCCGAATGACATTTTGAGCAGGTAGCCGCAATATTTTTTCTGGCAATAGAAGATTTGGGATCCGTGTGCGGAAGTATATCGTGGGATGTATGACAGGATACACAGGTTGCTGTAACCGATAATCCTTTTTTTAATAAACCTTCACCGTGAATACTTTCCGAATAGTTCTCCAGAATATGAGTTTCAGGAATATTTCGCTGCAGCTGTACAGGTGAACCCTCTTTATGACATTTTCCGCAGACATAAGGAATATTGATAGGTGCAACGTGAGACTTAGGGTTTTTTACTGATATAATATCATGTGAACCGTGACAGGTCTGACAGGTAGGTGCAAGGTTATCGTGCCGGGCTTTTGCCCTGCCATGCAGACTCTTATCATACCTGGCCTGAATATCGTCGTGGCAGGCATTGCATTTTGCCGGCTGAACATTTTCTGTATGTGGAAAATCCGATCCTTCAAGGTCCTGATGGCAGCTGATACAATCAACATCAGAATGAACTGAACCGCTTAGTTTTTTTTCGTCGACAAATACAGAAAATGAATGCCCGTTTTTATTTCCCTTCAGCGTATTGTCTGCATGGCACATCAGGCAGTCGCTGTTTTCCTGTGCTTTGCTTATAGAAAAAGATGATAGTAAAAAAAAGAAAGATATGAGTAACAGGTTAGATGTTATAATTCGATACGGCATAATTTCTCCCCGCGCATAATCCACTATATTCATAAAATATCATTCTTCAGGCTGATTTTCTTTTTTTATTCGTTCGAGTTCTTTCGGGTGTTCCTCAACCATTTCTTCTTCAGTAATGGTACCTTTTATCCAGGAGAGGTTCATCGGATAGATATCAGGATTAAATATTGTAAAATAGAAGTGCCATACCACGATAGCGAGGAATGCAAGCCATGCTTCGTAGTAGTGAATTGTTCTGGCGACATCCCAGCCCAGTTTTGTCAGCAATCCGATAAACGTATTATCAAACCACATTATAAATCCGGTAGCAGACATTACTATTGTTCCCCAAACTAATGCCCAGTATTCCGCTTTTTCGACATAACTGAACCGATCGAGTAGCGGTCTGTCCTTTGATATTCCCAGATTATATTTTGCAATACCGATGGCATCTATCAAATCCTGGAATTTCGGAAGCAGATCTTTTACAAGCCGTCTGCCGCGTTTGGTGATTAATATGTAATATAGGTGATAGACACTTGCCGTTACCATAATGACAGCAGCTATCCTGTGTAATATACTGCGGTATTCAAATGCGTCACTGCTTAAATCCCTGATGTGGGATACCCACCATGCATCAGGAAATTTAAGCATAAAACCTGTGATCACCAGTGTGATAAAACTAACAGTCAGAGCCAGATGCTGGATGCGCTCATCTAATGTCATTCTTAAATACAGAGCATGACCATGTTTACTTTCAGTAATCAGGCCTCTTTGCTTCATCTTTTTGATTTTAGCTTTCTTAATAAAATCAAAAATATTATGCAGCAGCATAAAGCCAATTGTGCTTACGATAAGCATGATATAAACTGATGCTATCCAGTAAAGTACCGGTTCATCCTGTTTTGTCATTATTATGTGAATTTTGCCTTTGGCAAAATTCTGATTTGCGCCGGGGTGACAGGTGCCGCAGGTCTTTGCAAGATTGTTTTTATTTGTAAGTGAGGTCGGATCACTTGACGGTTTAATATTATGAACGCCATGGCAGCTTGCACAGTTTGCTACTACAGTAGAACCACCTTTTAATGCTAGACCATGATAACTATCTACATAAGTTTTATATCTCTCGGTAGGTATGCCGTATTTCTCCGCCAGGCTTACTGAACTATGGCATGGAGAACATACCTGTGAAGAAACATTCTTATATGCGACGGGTGATTTAGGGTTTGTAACTTCAAGTATGTTATGCTCTCCGTGGCAGTCGGTGCAGGAAGGTGCATCAGTTACACCTTTTTGCAGCAGTGCGACTCCGTGAATACTTTCCTTATACTGTGCTGAAATATCAGTATGACATTTGCCGCAGGTATTCGGAATATTCAACTTATTTATGGATGAACGACCCGAAACCGGTGCTTCAATATCGTGATGATTATGACAATTTGTACAACTGGGTGCTTTGTCATTTCCTTCAGATAGTGCCCTTCCATGGACACTATGTTCATAAGCCGTAATAAAACCTGCGGAAGGTGTTGTTCTGGCCCGGATTTTAGGATCGTCGAGATGACATGACAGGCAGAGTTTCTGCTGGTTTAGTTTTGTTTGAAGGGAGTTTTTACCTTTGTTTACAGATACTATCGAGCTTTGGTGACAGGATATACAGTTGGGCGCTCCTTCAACACCTTCCGCAAAAGCTTTTCCATGTTCTGAAAGAACAAATTTTTCTTTTGGCTCCTTATGGCAGCTGCCGCAGGATTCAATTAAATTCTTTTTACTCCATTTGCCGCCCGGATTTGAAATAGATGACACATTATGTGTACCATGACAATTCTTGCAGGATATATCCGGTGTACCATTCATGCCATTTGCCCTGACCATCTGCGGATGAAAGTTGTGAATTACTTTTGCATCTGTATGACAGTTAAGGCAGTTTACCGGAGTAATATTCTCCTTATGAGGTATCTCTTCCGGATCAAATCCTGCGTGGCAGGATAGACATTTTAATTTCCCGTGGGCGGAGTGCTGAAAAACATCCTGATTAACATAAATGGAAACTTCTTTTCCATCCCTTTCCATTGTCATAGTCTCATCACTATGACACATCAGGCAATCATCATTTGACTGTGCGATGACTGATCCCGGAGTAAAGAACAAGCTTACAAAAAGTAAAATGAACAACCGGTAAACAGGAACTCTGGAAAGGAACATCATCATCTCTTTGTAACTACTCGGTTATTGTTAATCTGCAGCTCGGGCCGCGTAACGGTTAATGAAATAAATTTAAGAACACTCATTTAGATGATTTCAGTGAAGTCAGCCAGGAAGCAAGCGTTTTGAGATCTTCTGCAGATCCTTTAAATGCAGTTTTATGCAGCTTATCATTCAGCTTTGCTTCTTTGTTAAGATACTGGACTATAAAATCAGTTTCGTAATTGTCACCTGTGTTTGAAAGATCAACCGCATCGATTTTATTGGAGGTTGTTCCGGCTGATGTTACAGAATGACATGCAGTACATTTACTATCTAAAAATATTTTTTGACCGGCCGGAACCTTTTCCTGGGCCATAGAAAATGCAAATCCAAATAAAGCCACTATCGACATTATAAAAAGCAAATAGAGTACAATATTTTTCATTATTCTATTTTCCTAAAAATGAGTTACATAATTTCACTGAGATTTACTCAAACATAATACCATAAATATCTGTGGCAAATAGTTGAAAAAATTAACATATCTTTGATATTATTCTCAGTAATGGGAGAGTAAGAAAAGACCCTTCGCAAAATTTAGAATCAAAAAGAGCTTTATTGAACTCCTAAAAGCGTGTTTTTTATACTCTATCTTCAGGATTATTGAATATCAGCCGTTCACACAGAAGGGTTTACAATTTCCATAAACCGTTCGGGATTTTTCAACAGCTGAAATCCGAATTTATTATATAAATTATGGGCATCTTTAGTAGCAAGCATCCACCTTCTGATGTTCTTCAGCTCAGGATACCCGATAATAATTTCCATTAACTTTTTGGAAAAACCTTTGCCTCTGTGGTCTTCCAGAATAAAAACATCTGCTATATATGCGAATGTTGCATAGTCAGTGACGACCCTGGCAAATCCAACCTGTTTTTTACCAAGATAAACTCCGAAACAGAGAGAGTTTTGGATTGATTTTTTGATAACCTGGAGGGATCTTCCTTTTGCCCAGTACGAAGTGGAAAGAAAATTAAATATAACCTCTATGTCGAGTAGTGATTTATCAGTGCTGATTTGAACATCATTTAGTTCATCCAAATTCAATCCTGTAATAATGTTAAAATTAGATTATAACTTTAAATTACAAGTTTTCAGACAAAAACAATGTGATAATAAAGAACGGATGAGAGATTCAGAGCATCAGTGAAGCCATTTTCATGGTGACTTCATTCAGATCATAAGGCTTGTAGAAAATTGAGGTTACGTATTGCCTGAGCGAGGGTTCAGCATCTTTAATTTTCTTATCGAATACATAAGTAATGATAACAGGTATCAGCGGTTTTTTTTCTTTGAGTTCTTTGCACAACTCAATTACTTCTTTATTCGGGGAGTCATCCAGTATAATTAAATCAAAGTTCGATGACTGGGCGAAACAGCCTATCGCTTTAATATTCGTGGTTGCTGTAACTGAATACGATTCCTGCAGATACATCAGGAGACTGTAGCAAAGATTAAAATCGCGACTGTAAAATAGAACGTTCTTCATTCTGGTTTTTCTTATAAAATTTCCCGCCCCGAATTGTTCCGGGTTGCATTCCACGCACTATAAACGTGCCAAATGGTCGTTTTTTAAGAAAAACCGATAAATTATATAATTATTAACAGTTTATTGGTAAGGAGATTAGAAATTCCTCGATTGAAAATCTTCCGAATTTCTCGTTAATAAAAGAAGAATAAAATCGTTTTTCAACTAATGAGAAAGCCTTATCAGGTTTTAATATCCAGTTCTTTCAGCTTCCGGTATAAGGTTGATAATCCTACCTGAAGATCTTCCGCGGATTTTTCTTTGTTGAATTTGTTTTCTTCAAGAGTCTTCATAATAAGATCTTTTTCGTAACGTCTTATGGCATCATCCAGTGACATTTTTCCTGAAAGATTAACCGGTGCATCGTTCGGCTTAAATCCTGCAGGCAGATCCTTTAAAGTTATAAAGTCACTTTTACAGAAAATGACTGCACGTTCCATCACATTCTCAAGCTCCCTTATCTCACCCCTCCACTCATAGTTCATCAATGCCCGTATAGCTTCGCTGTCAATTCCTTTAATGTTCTTATTCATTTCTTTGCGGTACTTATCAAGGAAGTGATCTGCTAAAAGAGGTATATCTTCTTCTCTTTCTTTGAGTGCCGGAAGATTTATCTCAATTACGTTCAGACGATAAAACAGGTCTTCCCTGAACTTTCCTGCGGCTATTTCTTCCTTTAAGACCCTGTTGCTCGAAGCAATAAACCTTACGTTTACAGGAAGAGAAATAGTTGTTCCAACTGGCGTATATTCTTTTTCCTGCAATGCACGCAGGAATTTTACCTGCAGCTGTATCGGCAATTCACTTATTTCATCAAGAAATAAAGTCCCTCCTTCGGCAGCTTTTATCAGTCCTTCTTTATCGGATATAGCTCCGGTAAATGATCCCTTTTTATGTCCAAATAATTCACTTTCAATCAGGTTTTCAGAAATTGCACCGCAGTTTATTGCTATGAATGGTTTATTTTTTCTTTTACTTTTATAATGAAGCGACCTTGCAACAAGCTCCTTTCCGGTGCCGCTTTTACCGGTGATCAATACTGTGCTGTCGGTATCGGCAACCGTATCAATCATTTCATAGACTCTTTTTATTGCATGACTATTGCCGATTATATTATCAAAGTCATATTCTCTCTGAATTTCTTTTCTTAACACCCGGTTTTCAATAAGCAAATCTTTCATCTCAAGCAGGCGCCTGATCTTTATGAGCATTTCATCAAACTCAACCGGTTTAAGTATATAATCACTTGCCCCGCTTCTTAATGCAGCTATAGCTGTATCGAGAGAACCGTATGCAGTCACTACAACCACCACTGTATGAATATCAAGTTTTTTTATTTCTTCAAGGAGTTGTATTCCTTTCATCTCAGGCATTTCAAGATCGGTGATAATAAGGTCGAATGATTCTTTCAGTATCATCTCATAAGCGGCCCTTCCGTTCTCAGCTTCCTGAACACTATATCCTTCTTTTCTTAAAACATAAGAAAGAGATTCTCTTATTATTTCTTCATCATCTACTACAAGTATTCTTTCATTCATTTTTATAATCCTGTTATTTTTTAAGTATTAAGAGGCAGGGAAATCTTAAATGTTGTAGACTCTCCCGGTTTACTCTCCACTTCTATGTTCCCCTGAAAACTTTTGATAATTCCATAGCTTACCCAGAGTCCGAGCCCCGTACCTTTACCAGGTTTTTTAGTTGTGTAGAAAGGTTCAAAGATTTTAGAGAAATTCTGTTCTTCAATACCCGGACCGTTATCCGTGAATTTCAGCATTATTTTATCACTATCCAGATGCGAGTTAACTCTAATCTGCTTTTTCTTCGTTTTCACGGGATCTTCAGTCATCGAATCAACTGCATTTATCAATATATTTATGAAAACCTGTTGTATCTGATCGGATATTAATGGGAGAAGGGGAATATCAGGTTCGAGTTCCATCATGAAATCAACGTCTTTAGCTCGGGCACCTACTTTTACAATTTCCACAGCTTCTTTAATACTTTCATTAATGCTCATTACCTGGAGTTCGTAATCAGAAGGACGGGAGAAATCAACCAGGTCCCTGATAATTTTTGAAATTCTTGTGACCTGGCTTCTTACCAGTCCTAGCTTATCCTTTACGAAATCATCATTTGTAGTTCTCAGCACCACCTGTACAAGAGCGGAAATTGAAGCGAGAGGATTGCCTACTTCGTGTGCAATGCCAGCTGCAAGTGTTCCTATGCTTTCCATTTTTTGCGTGTGGATTAATTGTTTTTCCATCATTCTTTTTTCACTAAGATCTCGATGTATTCCAAAAAATCCCCATATTTTTCCATGCGGATCAAGTATAGGGGAAACAAGAAGCTGAGTGTAAAAAGGTTCGCCGTCTTTTCTTTTGTTTTCAGCTTCACCTACCCAAACTCTTCCCGAGTTAATAGTATCCCACATATGTTTCCAGAATTTCTTTGAGTTTTTCCCGCTGCCGAAAACACTTGGATTTTTACCGAGCAGTTCTTCTTTGGAAAATCCGCTGGTTTGCACAAATGCGGGATTAACGTAAATCATTCTACCGGTAAGGTCAGTAATCTGGAGAGGATTTACAGTGTTTTCTGCTATGTTGTAAAATCTCAGCAGATCCATTTCACGTTCTTTTTCAGCGGTGATATCATGAGCTATAACAAAGAAGTAAAGTTTTTCTTCTTTGTCTACCACCTGAAGACTGGGAGTGAAAACAATATTTACATCAACGTTCTTTTCAGGGGAGATAAATTTGGCATTTACATTTCCGCTTTTATTATGATTTACACAATACTGAAATGTTTTCTTAACATCCTCTATGTATTCAGGCTCTATCACATTTATAAAATTTTTCCCTTCAATCTGGTTCAACGGGACACCGAGTTTAATAGCACCGGAAATATTAACATCCAGAATTTCACCGGTCTCGGAAAGTATAAAACACATATCCTGGAGACTATTGAAAAGATCAAAATCGAATTTAAAAGTTTTTTCCAGGAGCTCTTTTCTTAACATTTACTTTAATACCTTATAGGGAATTTTAACAGCACAAACCTATATCGATTTTTGGATAGTAAAAATACAAATAATTTTTCTCAATCCTGAGAAGTGAGGGAAATAATTCGTGTTTTTCGGCTGTTTTTCAGATGTAGCCCTGAACCTTCATCAATTCAGCACAAAGAAGTGCACCTCCTGCAGCTCCGCGAATAGTATTATGAGAGAGTATAACGAATTTGTAGTCGAAAAATTTATCCTCCCTTAACCGGCCAATAGAAACTGCCATTCCTTTGTCGATATTTCTGTGAATCTTAGGCTGGGGGTAATTTTTTTCGTGGAAATAATAAATTAGCTTTAATGGGGCGGAAGGCAGATTCTCTTCCTGTGCATCTCCTGAAAATGAATTCCATGCATCTAAAATTTCTGCAATGCCCGTTTTCTTTTTAAATTTTACCTGGACACATTCCGTATGTCCATCCACCACGCTGACCCTGTTGCATTGTGCATTTATTTTTATGTCGAGGTATTTTATTCCGTCTTCACTGATAGTCCCAAAAATTTTATTAGGTTCGGTTTCAATTTTATCTTCTTCACTGCCGCCGATAAACGGGATCACATTATCGATTATATCAAGGCTGGACACTCCCGGATATCCGGCCCCCGAAACCGCCTGCATAGTAACCACATTCACTGATTCAACTCCGAACCTGTCAACAAGTGGTTTCAGTGCCAGCACGAGACCGATTGCAGAACAATTAGGATTTGTGACAATACAGCCTTTATTATACTTCTGTTTCTTTATCAATTTAAGATGATCAGGGTTTATTTCCGGCACAAGGAGAGGAACAAACTTATCCATCCGGTGATTTTTAGAATTTGAAACTACTGTATACCCGGCATTTGCAAAGTCCTCTTCAATCTCACCCGCCACGCTTGAATCAAGTCCGGAAAATGCAACGTGAATATTTTTATCAGGCACACAATTCTGAACTTCAAGCTCACCAATTTTTTCAGGAAGGGGATCATTAAGAATCCAGTTTACGGCGTCCTTATATTTCTTTCCGGAAGATTTATCTGAGGCAGCAACCATTTTTACATCAAACCAGGGATGATTAGCCAGCAGTGAAATGAATTTTTGTCCCACACTCCCTGTAGCACCAAGAACAACAGCGGGAATTTTATCAGAACTCATAAGTTATAAACCAGGGAATTTTTGATTATTAAATTAATGTGTTAAAATAATAAAATACCAATGCAATTACATTGTGGAGCGGGTTACTTTCGATGGGTTTTATCCGATTGATAAAGCATACCTATTCAGCTTAACCGTTTTAACGGTTTACTTCAGCAGGATTTTCGGGTTCAAATATCGGAATTATCTATGGCAGATTATCTGCATTAAAGCTAAATGAAAAAATATCAGTTACTTTTTCACTACTCATCAGGGTCTTAATCATATGTACAC
The DNA here is from genome assembly GCA_963743325.1 of uncultured Ignavibacteria bacterium. GTDB lineage: Bacteria > Bacteroidota > Ignavibacteria > Ignavibacteriales > Ignavibacteriaceae > DATFVA01. The sequence goes on along the minus strand of CAVUOZ010000010.1, from coordinate 787,314 downwards.
TTGCACTTTAAACAATTAAAGAAAAACATTCGGAATGACTAAATAGATAAAGATTTTTTTTACTATAATATCTTTCTCTTTTTTTAGATTAACAGAAAATGTAATTTACATTCTGAACATGGAATAAAATGTTGAATTAATCAAAAAAAATTAAAAGATAAGTGAGCTTGGAAATCATGAAAGTAGGACTCGTACAATATAGTCCCGAATGGGAAAACAAAAAGATGAACAGCGATAAAATAACCTGGCTTTTATCGCATAATTATGAGAAACAGGATCTGCTGGTATTTCCTGAGATGACACTCACAGGTTTTACAATGAAAGCGTCAGAATTTGCCGAAGAACTTACCGGTGAGAGTTTTTCCTTTTTTTCTGAGACCGCACAAAAATATTCTGCGCATATCCTTGCCGGTTTTATTGAAAAGAGTGAAAAGAAATTTTTCAATGCACTCCTGCATATAAGTCCCGAAGGCAAGCTTGTGAAATCATACAGGAAGATGCATCCTTTTTCATATTCAACCGAAGATAAGAATTATTCAAAAGGTGAGGACACAGTAATTACAAAAATCAATGATTTCAGCACGGGACTTTCGATTTGCTATGATCTCAGGTTTCCTGAGCTATACAGACAGTATGCTAAGAAGAAAGTCGATATGATCGTGGTAATTGCCAACTGGCCTGATACCAGGATTGAACACTGGAGAACCTTACTAAGAGCAAGAGCAATAGAAAACCAGTGTTACGTGCTGGGCGTAAACAGGGTGGGGGATGATCCGAAGCTGAAATATCCCGGTTTCAGCAGCATAATAGATCCAATGGGCAATGAAATTATTTCTGTTCCCTCGGAAGAAAAAATTGTTTCGGCTGAAGTGCTTAAAGAAAAAGCAGATGAAGTTAAAAATAATCTTCCTTTTTTAAATGATATTAGACTAATCTGAAAACCATGCATAAATTTCAAAAGACTATAAACTTTTATGATTGTGATCCCGCAGGAATAATATTTTTCGCAAGGATATTCGAAATTTGCCATTCCGCTTATGAAGATTTGATAAGATCATTTAATCTAAAATCCGATTACTGGAATAATAAAAACTATGCTGTGCCTATAATCCATACCGAAGGCGAATTTTTACTTCCTTTTAAAGCCGGGAAATATAATTACAGTTGAGGTTTCTGTAAGTCAGCTTAAAGAAAGTTCATTTGAGCTTAAGTACATCTGTAAAAATGAAGGCAATAAGGTAACTAATGAGGTAAAAACTGTTCATATATTTGTAGATAAGAAGGAATGGAAGAAAACCCCGATTGATCCCGATGTGAAAAATAATCTATCCAAACATCTTTCCGTTAACCTTTGAGGTTACCGAAGTAATATTATTCCTTAAACTTAAAGATTTATTAAAATTTCAATTTCCTCTTTAACTTTTTCCCTCATTATTTTTTCGAGAGATGACTTTGGAATCTTATCGACAGGAAAAAACCTTTTAGGGATTTTGTAACTGGCAATTTTTCCTTTCATAAATTCTGCTATCTCAATAAGTGAGATTTTATTTTTCAAAACCACAGCTGCAGCAACTATCTGTCCCCATTCTTTATCGGGCAAAGCGAACACACAGCTATCACCTATAGCGGACATTTTATTTAAGACGTTTTCAACCTCAAGAGCATTAACATTTTCACCACCGGTAATAATCAAATCTGTTCTTCTGGCCTGAACAAAAAGATCTCCCTCTTCATCAATGAATCCTATATCACCTGTGCGATACTTGCCGTCAATTAATTTCTGACCTGTGGATTCTCCATCCTTGTAGTACCCATGAAATAAAGAATTTCCTTCTACAAGAATCTCACCGGGTGTTCCCGGTTCAACCTGATTTAATTCTTCATCGGCAATAAATATTTTGTTTTCTCCGAGCGCTTTTCCGGCTGATAAGGGTTTGAGCTTAACCATTTCCGGGTTGTTTGCGGTAACAAATGCTGAGGTTTCAGTAGAGCCGTAAACATTCGAAATAATACAACCAGCTGAAACCGCTTCCTTAATCAATTCTTCATCAACAAATCCTCCGCCAAGGAGAATATTTCTTAATTCCTTTCCCGGTTTCCAGTTCGTTTCAATTAATCTATTTAATTGTGTTGAAACCATTGATGAAAGAGTGGGATTAAAATTGTCCAATGCGTTTCTTAGATCTGTGTGCTTTAGCGAATCAGGAATAATAAGTGTGGAACCAAACCTGAATGTCCTGCTTAAAATAGATAGGCCGCCAATATGGTAAAACGGAAGACTGGCAAGCCACCTGTCTTTTTGAGTTTGAGATAATAATGACTGGCTATTATCAGCACTGTTTATCAGATCATTGAGTGTATGCATTACACCCTTTGGCTTTCCGGTTACTCCGGAAGTATACATAATCAGCGAAATTCCATCCGGATTCATTCCCGGCCCTCTAAAGTATTTTGGTTTTCCGGCAGCCTGAATGAAAGCTTCCCGTGGTATTTTCAGCGGAATGTTTCTTTTTACATCGTTATCCAAAAAAAGAAATTCTGCATCGGAAAAATTCAAAATATCAGTTAACTCTGCGTCTGATAATTGAATATTAAGCGGAATGACACATGCATTTAAACTCCATATAGCCAGAATATATATAACACAATCAGGATTATTACCGCTGAGAATTGCTGCTTTAGTATTTTGTTTTACACCGAGTGAATTTAAATATGCTGCCGTAGCCTGAATTTTATTCTTAAGTTCCTTATAAGAAATAGTGGTCAAAGATGTTATAATGGCGGGGTGATTGTTTTCCGCCATTAAATCTTTTTTACGGATTTCTTCAATTACCGTCATTTTCATCCGATCTTTATGATCCCGTTGTTCACGGGGAAGGGATCATTTACTATAGTATCTTTAAAGTAATCTGTAACGGCCAGTCCGTGGGCTGTTTGCTTTTTTAGTATGCCTGCCGTAAACACGGCGATAGACCTCCCTATGGAGGTCTCAAATGATGAAGTTATTACAATTTTTAAATCTTTTTTTTCTGCCTCATTAATTATTTTCATTGCAGTAGTGAGACCGCCCAGCATCATTGGTTTGAGAATTAATACAGGAGCGAGGTTATTATTAATAATGTTTGTAGCATCCTTATAGCTTCGCAGAGATTCATCAGCAGCCAGCGGAATAGCAGTTCCTTTACTAATCTCAGCAAAATTACTGATTGAATTTACAGGCTGTTCAATATATTCAATATCAAATTGTTCCAATTTCTTCAGATAGCTGGCAGCCTTGTTAGTATTCCATTTACCATTAGCATCAAGGCGCAGATTAATATTCTTCCCCGTTTCAATTCTTATATTTTTGATTATCTCAAAATCATCTTCAAAATTCTTTCTCCCAACCTTTATTTTTATGGTGCGGAATCCCGCAGCCTTTAATTCCTTAGCTTTAATTACCGCTTCATCTTTGTCCAATAATCCTATAATGCCGTTTACGCTTATATTCCTTGCGACCGGGACGTTAAATAGTTCACTTAGAGTAGTTTTTCTTTCCAAACATATTAAATTAAGTATTGCCTGTTCAACTCCGCTTCGTAATGCAGGAAGATGATTAAAATCGGAAAGACTTTCCTCGATTGAAGGAACCAGGTTATTTAAATCCAGCTTAAGCTTAAGCCGAATATCTTCTAAGACTCTCTCGTCATCTTCATAACTCTCAGATCCAAATTCAGGCAGGGGGGCAGCTTCCCCAATCCCTTCTGCTGTTGATGAACTCTTTAATGAAATTATAAACCCTTTTCTTTCTCTGATTTCACCCAGAGAGGTTTTAAATGGGTTGTTTAATTTGATGCTATATGGTGAATATGTCAGTTCAAGGTTCGTCACAATGCAAGTCCGGCAGAAAACAGAATACCGAATAGGGCGGATAATCTTGCAGTAAGCTCAAGAGTTTTATTTAAGTCAGTTCCTTCAAGAGTAGTAATCATTTTTACAGCCTTAGCGGCAAACGGAACAGTAAAGTAAGGGAGGAAAATCCATGCATTATAATCAAAAAACAAAAAGAGAGCCAGGGGAGTCAGGAATGAGATTACGATCAGGAAGATGAACTGATAACGGGTAAAAGTTCTTCCCATTTTAACGGCAAGAGTGTTCTTATTGGCCGCACGGTCTTCTTCAATATCACGGTAATTGTTAACCACGAGAATATTAGTAACTAGAGAACCCACCGGAACTGAAGCAAGAAGAGAAACGAAATTAAAATGATGTGAATGAAGATAGTAAGTGAAAACAGTTCCAATAACTCCAAAAAATCCGAATACAAAAATATCTCCCAGTCCATTGTAAGCAAGAGGGAAGGGACCTGCAGTATAGGCAATACCGGCTATAATTGAGAACACGCCGACTGCCAGTATTATCCATCCGCCAACCTGCACAAGATAAAGACCAAGGAGAAATGAAATAAGGAATGTAAGTACTATAGCGAACCTCATTTCATTGACTGAAATTAAACCGCTTGCAAGGACTCTCCGCGGGCCTTTTCGTTTCTCATTATCAGCACCTTTAGTGTAGTCATAAAGATCGTTTGTGTAATTGGTTCCAATCTGAATGAGGATAGAGCAGAGCAGGGCAACAAGCGAGTAGAGCGGTATAAAAATGCCTTCGCTAATAGCCACTCCCGAGCCTACAAATACAGGAACTATTGCCGCAAAAAGAGTTTTCGGTCTGCTTGCAATTATCCAGCTTTCTAATTTAGTTGGTCTGTCTGATTGTGATTCCATTCATCCTTCTTTTATGGCAGTTTCGGAAATTTATTAAAATCAGGTTTTCTTTTTTCCATATAAGCTTTCTTACCTTCCTGTGCTTCTTCACTCATATAATATAACAATGTTGCATTACCCGCGAGTTCCTGAATCCCGGCTTGTCCGTCGAGTTCGGCATTAAATGCCGATTTTAATAACCTGATTGCAAGCGGACTTTTTTCCAGAATTTTGTTCGCCCATTCAACTCCTGTTTTTTCAAGTTCTTCAACCGGTACTACTTTATTCACCAATCCCATATCAAATGCTTGCTGCGCATTATATTGATCGCACAGGTACCAGATTTCTCTGGCTTTCTTTTGTCCAACAATTCTTGCAAGATAACTTGAACCAAAACCTCCGTCAAAGCTCCCAACCTTCGGACCGGTTTGTCCGAAGATTGCATTGTCGGCTGCAATCGTCAAATCGCAAACTACGTGTAGAACATTACCGCCTCCGATTGCATAACCTGCAACAAGTGCAATCACAGGTTTCGGCATACTTCTTATCAGCTTCTGGAGATCCAGCACATTCAGCCGGGGAACGCCATCCTTGCCAACATATCCCTGATCTCCCCGGATTCTTTGGTCGCCTCCTGAACAGAATGCATACGTCCCGTCTTTCGCGGGGCCGTACCCTGTTAACAGAACCACACCGATTTTCTGATCTTCACGGGCATCTGCAAAAGCATCATGCATTTCAATAACGGTTTCGGGTCGAAATGCATTCCTCACTTCGGGGCGGTTTATTGTAACCTTTGCAATTCCATCCATTTTTTCATAGATAATATCCTCATATTTCCCGGCTTTTTTCCAATTATAAGACATCATTTACCTCGAATTATTAGAAGTATCATATAAAAATATCTAAAAGTTGTGAAAGTTAGAATAAATATACCAACAACAAATATTATCCAATACAGCGGCAAGTGTAAAATATTCAATTATTGGAAATAAAATTTTTCAGAAACAGGTTAATTGCCGCTGAATATTTTTCGGGTTCTTCCAGGTGGATTGTGTGTCCGGCATTTTTAATTATTTTGTGTTTTGCAGAGGGAAATAATTTTTCTACATTTTTATTTAAAGTGGTAAACTTTGTGTCGAGTTCTCCGGTAAGAAGCAGTGTTTTTGCACTAATATCATTGAGTCTGGAATAAAGATCCGGCATTTTACCTGTACTGAAACCAAGTAATGAATTGGTTAATCCTATTTGATTATTTCTCAGCTTTCTCTTTAGTATTTCTTCCCGTTTTTCTTCAGAGAAGCGGAGCTGGGTAGTAAAAATTTCCCTGTTTACCCACAACTCAATGAAGTCCCTTGTTGAATGCATTGAAATATATTTGGCAAGTTCTGCATCCTCTTTTATTCTTTTCTCTCTTTGCATTCTTTCTTTAATACCGGGCGAGGCACTTTCAAGAATTAACCCGAGAACTCTCTCGGGGTAAGTATGGGCGTAGCATAGAGCGAGTCTTCCACCCATTGAATATCCGGCCAATATAATTTTCTCCTCTGTAAATTGAGTTATAACCTTATCCAGCTGTTCAACCTGAAGCTCCCACGAGTAAAGTGCAGGATCATTCGGGGAATCACTTTTTCCATGTCCCAAAAGATCCACCGTAAATTTATTAAACCCGCAGTCTATCTTTGGCAGAACCGGATCCCAGTCATCTGAGGAACCAGTAAATCCATGAAGAAAAAATATGCTGTACGAAGATTTATTAAAATTTTGTGGTTCGTTAGCATTAAGATATATATCTGAATATTTAATTCTCATTTAAGTACCTGCTGACAACTTTTCCGACATCATTAAAATATTTTCTCCTGAGATTGACAGAAGTTTTTATATCAGTCTTTATTTCAAGTACCATAAATCGATTTTCCATCAAAGCCGCAGTAATAGATTTTCTTAAATCTTTCCAGCTTCTGATTAATCTATGTTTCCCTCTAAAGCTTTTTATAATAGAACCAAAATCGAGATCATGGGGACTTATAAAATATTCCCTGAAACTTTTCCCGTATTCTGAAACAGGCAGCATCCCGAATATACCGCCTCCATTATTATTTATAAGTACCACGACTAACGGAAGTCTATATTTTTCAGCCGTTAATAATGCATTAATATCATAATAAAAAGCCATATCACCTGTTATCAGTAGAGTAGGTTTATTGATTGCTTTTTGTATTCCAAGAGAAGTTGACAAAATGCCGTCAATCCCGCTTGCACCGCGGTTTGAATGAATGATTATTTTTCTGTCAGTACGGGGTGTGAAATAATCGAAATCCCTAATGGGCATACTATTCGATATCATAACATGTGTATCATCCGGCAGGGAATTAACTACTTCCGGAATGATTCTGCATTCATTGGGGAAAGTTGAATGGTCTATAATTCTATTTTTTCTTTTCTGAGAAAGGTTATCGGCATCTTTAAATTTATTTAACCAGGTTGCTTTATCTGAATTATTGTTCGCGCTGGTATCGTTTAATATAATTTCACAGAAAAGGGAAGGGGAACATCTGAATACTCCCGCTGCACTATTCCAGGGGTCAAATAAATCACCGGATTCATTTATGATATATCTCTTTGTACTTATCTTTTCGAGATATGTCTCAATGGCTTTTGATGAAGGTGTTCTTCCAAATTGAATAATTAAATCAGGATTATATGAATTTATAAAGGCGCTATTTTTTAGAAATCCTTCATAATTTGTAATTACGTTTGTTAACTCATTTCCAAATCTTAATTGAGAACAGGCATCGGCAATAATCGGATAGTTCAATATTTCCGCAAATTTCAGGATCTTCTTTTTTTCATCATTGTCATACTTCATTGGTCCGGCAACTATCAAACCCTGTTCAGAATCATTTACGGCACGCAAAATTTCTTTATATAAATTCTTATTTAACTTTTCATTCCTTTTTTGCGGGATAGTCTCTTTTGACTTCACTGCATTGAATAATTTTAAGTCTTGCTCGCTTATTTCATCAGTATAAGAATCTGGTTCAAAAGGTTTTCTGAAAGGAAAATTAATATGAACCGGTCCTTCTTCACTCTTCAGATAAACCTCTTCAGCGAGTTTCCTGATTTTTCTAATGCCGGATACAGATACCGACGGCAGTCCTGCGTTTTTGTAGAATCGTATATGATTCTTATAAATATTATCCTGGTTAATTGTCTGGTTTGCCCCGCGTCCAATCAATTCAGGAGGGCGGTCAGCTGTACAAATTATCAGGCGAACTCTTTGCTGGTATGCTTCAATGATAGCCGGATAAAGCTCTGCCGCTGCAGTTCCCGAAGTCGTTACAATCGCTACAGGCTTTCCTGATGCTTTAGCAAGTCCCAGTGCAAAAAAAGCACTGCTTCTTTCATCGATGTGAACAAAGCATTTAAACTTTTTAGTTGCTGAGGCTGAAAGAGTCAGCGGGGTGCTTCTTGAACCGGGAGAAATACAAATATATTTCACTCCCAGAACAGACAACCTGTTAAAGAAGTTTTCTGTCCAGAAAATATTCCGGTTAATTTTCATTATTGAAGATAGACAGAAATGGTTTGAGTTTTAATTCGGTTTCATTGTACTCATCATCAGGATTGCTGCCGTTTACAATTCCGCAGCCTGCATAAACAATTAATCTATTTCCTACAGCCAGAGCTGAACGAATCGCAAGTACAAGTTCCCCTTCATTCTGGAGATTAAGCCATCCAATTAAACCTGCATATAATCCCCGTTGATGGTTCTCCGTTTTTTTAATGATATTTAAAGCAGTATCCGGAGGAGATCCGCATACAGCGGGTGTCGGATGAATTTTCCCGATAATACTTATAAACGAGTTATGTTCATTCAGATTTAGTTTTATAATTGATTTTAAGTGCTGGATGTTTCTTAATTTTTTAACTGTGGGTTCACTGATTTCTATTTCATCAATAGACCCTGGCAGGCATTCTTTAATGTAATTAATAACAATCTCATGTTCGTTCAGATTCTTATTACTCTTCAGAAGTTCATTTTGAATCTGATCATCTCTGGCACCATCTTCACTCCGCTCTGCCGAACCCGCAAGAATTTCCAGAATCATCTGCGAGCCGTTTGTTCGTGCTAATGTTTCAGGTGAAGCACCAACAAAGGATGATTTTCCTATGTGGAAGAGAAATAATGAGCATTCAGGATAATTATTTACTAAGCTTTGAAGAATTGGTTCAATTGTGATATCAGAAGTAAATATCAATTCAATTTTTCTCGAAAGTACAATCTTCTGTAATTCACCGTCATCAATTTTTTCAAGTACCTGGTTTACCTGGTTTTTCCACTTCTTTTTGTCCTTGGGTTCTACCCCTGTTTTTTTAAGAACTCTTGGTTCTTTCCCATCCTCACGGTCAGTATCCGTAAAAAATAGTTTCAGTACATTTTCAAGTTTTGATAGGAGAGTCTCTGTCTTTACTTTTGCTGAAGTGAAACAATTAAAAACGAAATAATAATTGTCATTATTTTTAAGATAGAGGAGTTCGGGAATAAACCAGACCGAATCATCAAAATCTTTCCAGTTTTCATCTGAATGTTCTACTGTAAATTTCATTCCCCCCATAAATAATGGAATGGAAAGATTTTCAAAGTCTCTTCTGTTGGAAATGAAATTTCCACCGATTTCTTTAATTCTTTTTTCAAGTGAGGAGAAACGCCTTTCTCCTTTTTCGGTGAGTGTTAAAATAGAATTTATCCCCAGGAAGAATTTATTTTCTGATGGCTTCTCTGAATAAAACAATATTTCCTGTTTTCTCCGGAGATTATTAATTCTACCGAATAGTTCCCTCCGATCAGCGGGGAATATATAGCTTATTAATGATTGCCCCTGATATGATTTAAGAGATTTGTCATTTTTTTTCAGAAATTCAGTAAAAGAGGCTTCTAACAAACCAAAAATGTGATCTTCCATTAAATAAAATTTGCTTTTTACAATATTAATAAATTTCAGATAAAAAGATTAAAATTTCAACAAAAACCTGTGTTATAGATTACTTAAAGATAATATCATCTTCAATAGTATCCAGCATTTTGAGGTAGCTTTCATAGCGGAAAACTGAAATTATCTCCTCTTCAACTGCTTCCATAACAGCACAGCCGGGTTCATGATTATGTAGACACGTATTAAATTTGCATTCATTGATATAAGGAAGGAATTCCGGGAAATAATGGCCCAGGTCTTCTTTTCTCATTCCATATGGTTCGACTTCACGAATGCCGGGTGTATCTATTATATAGGTCCCTGGTTCAACTTTAATCATTTCTGCCGTAACTGTCGTATGAGTACCCTTATCCGTAAAAGTACTGATTATTCCGGTTCTGAGATTTAACGAAGGATAAATACTATTGAGAAGTGAGGATTTGCCTACACCAGAGTGTCCCCACATCAGACTTATCTTTCCATTCATATTATTCTTTAGTTCGATAAGACCCTCTTTATTTTTTACACTGGTCATGAAAACATTGTATCCAATCGATTCATATAAATCCGCCCATTCATCTATAAAATTCTCTTTATCAAGATCAGTTTTGTTTATTATTATGTTTACCCTTATGTGCGAACTTTCTCCTGTAACAAGAAACCGATCCACTACTTTATTATTGAAATCCGGCTCAAATACGCTGCTTACAATGTACAATTCATCTATATTTGCCGCTGTAACCTGTTCAAGCCGCTCACCCCGGAATCCCGCACCTTTTATACGCGGGGCTTTCCTTGACAGATAATTTTTTCTTTTATCGATTTTATGAATGAAACCTGTTCCATCCCTGTTCAAATTAAATTCTACAACATCACCTACGACAACAATATCGGTTAAATATAATTTATCCTTTTTGAGGTTGAAGTCTTTTTTGAATTTCCCCCTGAGACTGCTTCTGATTACTTCATTTCTTTCTTCGCAGTATATATAATAATCTTTACTCTCAGCTCTTAAAACGAATCCTTTGATAATATCTCCTATTTAAAATAAATAAAGCATCTTACCGAAAGATAAGATGCTTTAAATATTCTAGCAATTATTGAATAGCGGTGATCAGAACCTGTAAATAGCTGTCAGAATAAGATTGTTCACGCTGATATCCTGATATGTCCTTGAAACATTTGTTCCGTAATTATCACCAATATCCTGCCACCAGCCGTGTGCAATAGCCAGATCCAGACCAATAGTTTCATTGGCAAGAAATCCAATACCGCCGGTTACATATTTATGATTGAATTCCGGGGGATCATCTTTATAAGGTGATGGCTGTACCATGTATCCTCCCCGCAGACGAAGACCAATGGGTGCAATCGTATATTCAACACCAACATTATAACTGAACACCGAACCTAACAGGTCATTAATAATTTTATTCTGGTCTTCAATGTATTGAATTGATAACCCTTCTCCCGGATGATCAAACTGCAATTGTGAATAATCGGTAAGTTCGCCCTGCGCACTAAATATAAATCCATAGTAATTAGTTGAAAATCCCAGACCAAGAGAAAACGGTGTTATAATGTCGTAATGAACTGCGTCACTGTATTTTGCCTTGTCCAGATAATGAGCTGCGCCTGTACCAAATGTGCTGCTGCCGTCAACATCAAAATTTTCATGGACGGAGAAGACTTTGGGAAATTGTACAGTTGCCCCGATCCTGGCAATGTCATTTATCTGGTAAAGGAATCCTGCTTTTACATCCCAGCCTGCTAAATCCCAGTGTAATATTCTGTTCAGGTAAAAACTTCTGAAATCATAGGTTTCCGGATAACCCGGTGCTGTTGTGTCCTGATAAAGACTATGTGTGTCGTCCTCATAATAATCATTATTCGATTGAAAACTGCCTGCAATAAGATTAAAAGTCGCGCCGACGAATACATTTTTTGATACTTCGACTGCTCCGGAAAATGCCCAGTTTCTAACAGCTCCTGAATTTATTATTGTTCCGCTTTGATTCAGTCTGCCATTTATTATTGTATTATTGTTATCATCGGTTAAATAGAGATCAAAGGGAATATCGGTGTCCAGCAGGTTTTGGATCATGGATGTATTTGAATTATTAAAACCGTCAAAACTTACTGCACCTGTAAGATCCTTTGTCGTATGAAATGATATACCAAACACAAGACTTCCGCGTAAAGTCGGAATAGGGAAAGCAAAACTTAACCTGTCCATATCTGTTGAACTTGTGGAATAATCGGTCTGCTCGTTCATAAATGTCGTTTTATTACCAAAGTCAACATATTCAAGCCCGCCTGAAAATTCCAGCCTTTTTAACAAACCCAGCCCTGCGGGATTATAGTACGCTGCTGATGCATCATCACTTAATCCGATATAACTGTTTCCCATTCCGAGTGCCCGCGCATTAGCCCCTAAACCAGGCAGTCCCAGTCTTAATGCATCATTTATATTCTGTGAATAAACGACTGAAGTACTAATAAAAACAAGAAATAAAGCAAGCTTTGAAAATTTAGAGGTCAAGCTTATCATTGTTATCTCCTCCCGCCCGAACTTCTTCCGCCTTCGTTATTTCTTACTGTATTTCCACTATTAGATGAACTCTCTCTCCCGCTGTCGGAACTGGATGAAGAAGTATTATTTACTCTGGTTTCTGAAGAGGTATTGCCTGAATTACCGGAGGTGCCGTTACTATTTGTTCCTGATTGAGTAGCATTACGTGACGGCGGTTGAACGTCAAGAACACGGCCCGGAGTTCCTCTCTCGCCTGAATTTCTTGGAGTCTCTATATTTGAGTTTTCATCTCTTGGGCCGGAAAGGAACGTAGAGGAAACAGGCGGGGTAATATCCCACCACCATGGAGAATCATAGAAGAAATAATAATCTCCATAGTAAGCATCGTCGTAGTACACAGTTGTACTGGAATTATCCTCGGTAGGAAATTCTGAACCAGGGCTCCAGACAATCGTATAACAACCAGTTAAACTTAATGTGACTATTACAATCAGTACTAATTTGAACAATAACTTTTTCATTTAAAAAGCTCCTATCTTCTCCCTCCTCCTGAACTACTTCCGCCAGAGCGACCGCCTCCGCCAGATGAGGGAGGTGTTGAACTCCTTTGCGGAGGAGAATAGGAACGCGGAGATGAATAATTCCGCGGTGAACTATTTCTTTGAGGCGAGGAGTAATTTCTTGGAGAATTATCTCTATTTGGAGAAATATAATTATTGAATGACCTTCTTCCTGAAGAATTGTACTCTCTCCGGGGAGGATTATAAGTACGCGGTCTTATACTCCCATTGGTTGTTTTTCTGTTGTTTTGATTTCGTAGAAAAGGAGAATTTTGTCTTCTTTCATTCGGACTTAAATTTTTGTTGTCTCTCAGAGCGGTTTCATTCCTTCTATTAATGCGCTGGCGATCTTTTCTTATATCAAAATACCCGGATGGGGATTTTCTTTCATTAGGTCGTTTTATTCTCTGTCCTTCTTTGTTTATTGTACCTGTTCTTGTACCAGGCGTAAGATCTTTAGTCAAACTGGTTACATCGCGATTTCTTCCGTTCGTAACTCCCGGTACTGTATTTCCTGTTCTTGTTGATATTCTAGTATCCTGCGGCTGACGTTCAGTCAGATTTCTGCCTGTACTGCCTTCCCTGGTTGTGGTAAGGACACTTCTGCCTCCGCCTCCTCTCATACCATCAAAGTTCCTGATTCTCGTTATATCTCTCGATCTTTCCGTATAAGTGTAGTAATAATGAGACGGGTATCCGCATCCGTAGTAGTAGCCGTAACCACAATATGAGTATGGGTAGTAGTAATTGTACGGTGAATAGTAGTATGAGGGGTAGTACCAGCTGCCCCAGTAACCATAGTAGAAAGGATCATAGTAAAAGCCGCCCCAGCCCCAGCTAAATCCGATTGAAAATGATGGATAATAGCCCCAGAAATATCTGCTGTAATATGGATATGAGTAATAAAAGTCATCATAATAATAAGGTGATTTATAACCTCCATAATAATCACTGTTATTACTGTACCCGCTGTTATCTGTGCTGTCGTAAGAGTCCCCGTAATATTCCGAGGAATCGTCGTAAGAGTAATTCTGGTTCTGATCCTGATAATTCCGGTCACTGCCGTAGGTATCCTGATTACTGCCGTCCGGGTACCCTCCATCATTGGTCGCTACCTGCGTATAACAGCCAGTAAACAAAAGTGCTGTTATCGCTGAAAGTGATAATATGTAACTAAATTTCTTCATTACCTGTCCTCCAAAAAAATATCTACCCAAATATCGGCAAATATCAAGCCTAATTAAAGGATTAAATTTCTATATTATAGACAAAATTAATGGTTCGAAAGTTTCATTCGGGGGAGGATGTATAGAATATTAGATTTATTTGTATAGTATATTCTACAAACAAAGGTGATTTAGAATATAGATTTGATGTACTCTATTTTTAATCCCCGGTCAGCTGCGGTAGGATTTATCTTTTTATTATTTAAAAGATCTCTCAAATCAAACTCAAGAGTGAAACCTGCTCCGACTGACCATCTGATTCCTATATTAAGGTAACCATTATCGCTGCCGAAATATTTGGTTTCATTATCGTTGAAAGCAAAATTATATTCCAGTATCAAAGAAACGGAGCTTCCAATAGTTTTTTCAGCACCAACATATAAATCAACAAAATTATCTCCGTCTTTCGATTCGAGTGAATAGCTTGCGGTTGTATGGAGACTTAAATACCCGAGAAAAGCAAAGTTTTTGCTGGCTGCCGCGTAGAAGCCCGGCGATTTAATATCATATCTTCCAAATGAATCGTGGTAAACACCCTTTCCCTGGGAATCAAAACCTATTGAAATTGCAGGAAAAGTTACAGCCTCATTAAATAACCTGAAACGAATATTGACACCGGGAAAGTTGTACCAGTCAATGTCTCCATTACCGATCATATTTGCCCCTCCGTATGAAATGCCAAAGCTGATATTGTCAAAAGCCCCAACCTCAAGTTTTTCAATCACAACTCCATTTGGGAGTATATCTGTTGTTGCCCCAACGAAGCCTTTTTCTAATATTCCCGCTGTCGGCATATCAATTAAGGTTCTATACTCGAATTTTGCGTTTTCTCCTGCCGTTCCCTGAGAAAACGTTAAAACCGAAAAAATTATAGTTAAGAGCGTTACGATAATGAAAGATTTCATTTTACCTCGAAGGTATTATTCTTCAAATGCAAATATAGTAATTATTTAATATTATTCCATTCACTTCATACTTTACTTCAACTATATCCGGGTGAATACATTGTTATCTGATATAATCTTTAATTGGGTCATATGATTTTATATTTATTGATATGTAGATGAATGATATAAATATTTTGGTATGAGACAGGAAGTGTTCAAAGGGTATGTGAAGTGTATCCGGAGCGTATGTGGAAACGACAGACAGAAGGATGGACTGTTCTAATTGTTGCAATTAATTCATAATTGCCGGGTGAAGTACCCGAATTATCAGGAGAATTTGAATACTAGTCTGTCCAAAACCATCTGTTATTGACCTTTTTCCTTAGTTACTGGATTTTCCTTGACAGCAGCGATGATTGGGTATATATGGATATCTATTGGGGAGGGTAATAATGCGTATGGAGATTTTGCGATAATTTTAACAATTCCCGTTTTATCTTTCGCCTTTATTCTTAATAATCCTTTAGATTTATCAGTTTCTACTATATCGACCAGTTCTCTTCCTTCTGTGATCATATAACTGGCTTTGACATAACGGAACAATGCTTTTCTGCCTATTGCATTAATAGGTATTGCCATAATTGTTGCTTCAGATTTATTGTCTGCGTATAAATCAGCTGGTAAAACAGTATAAATCACTTCATAAATGCTTAACATATAATTATATACAGCAATAGCTGATATCGAAAGAATTAAAATTATAATGATGATAGTTGTTTTTCTCCTGTTCATCTTTATTAGGATGATTTTATTCTGAGTGTAGTTTTAAGCATGTTTTTAATTATATCGTCTACAATATTGTCAGGGATTCCATCATAATGCCTGGATTTAATTCTCATATCGCATTGATCATTAACATAGTCGATCAATAAATAATTATCATCTTCAGTCAGAACGATTTCAGTTGAAAAGAAATCAAGGGAGGTCAGCTCAGCTATTTTTTTTGTAATCTGTCTCAGTCTTGTCAGCCGGAAATTCTTGTAATGCTCGGGCTGTATGGTGTCATATAAATGCGTCTGGTCGTCCCACCAGACAGGAATCGCCTTCCCGAATGCCCAGAAAGATCTGAACCAGGCTCTTCTTCCATCAAGTATTTTAGGATAAATTTTTTCCTGGAGAAGATATTTATCATTAAAATTAATTACTCTTTCATCCAGAACCTCTTTTAATGTTTCGGCACCGGTTACAACCCCTATACCGCCACCTGTAGTGTTGCATGGCTTAATAATAAACGGACGCCCAAGCTTTGCCAGGTCTTCAACGGATATTAATAAATCCTCATTTTCGCTGTGTGGAGGGATAATAATTGAGTGGGGGACGTGCAGACCCGCAGTAATAAATTCTAGGTGCATGCTTGCTTTATCAATTGCGTGCAGTACGTTCTTATATTGATTAAAAAGAAGACTCTTACGGCGGGTTAAAATCCTGCCGAGGTTTTCATATCTTTCATCAACATCCCAGGCACGATCCAGGTAAAAATTAAAATTAAGTTTTCGCCTCATGACCAGATCGAGTACCTCGTTAATATTGTACCCGGAAATTATAAAAGTAGAAAGCCCTGCCTCCTGGAATTTGCCTTCTACAAGATTTATAAAATCGGCATCATATTCCCATACATATGCAAGTGCAAGGTCAAAAATTTCCATTTCCCTCAACAGTTTTTACAAAGATATAGTTTAGTATATTTGTACGCAAGAAAATCATATCAAGGCACTATTATCTCTATCTGAATATATACAAGTGCCTTGTAATTAAATGCAGAGAGCAATATTTTTTCCTAATTAACCCTGGATAATATGATTAAAATTTCAGTTCTGGTTTCAGCAATAATATTGTTTCTGTTTACAGGATGTTCATCTTCGGAAAAAACAGCAAAGCAGGATGAGCAAGTTCAGAATGATGAACAAATAAGTGACACAACCAGTCCCGCAGAAGCCAAAGACAAGGCTATGGAATATTTTATTAATGGTTCTGTTCTTGAGACAAAGGGTGACTATGCAGGAGCCATACTTGAATTTCAGGATGCCTTAAAATTTGATAAAAGTGCCGGGATTTACTATGCCATAAGTAAAAATTACTATTATCTCGGGAAAACTCCCCAGGCTTTACAGAACGCAAAAACGGCAGTAGCCTTAAATCCGGATCAGATTGAGTATAAATCATTGCTGGCAGATATTTTCTCTTCTGCCTCCCAGTTCGACTCAGCTGCAGCAGTACTCGAAGAAATGATTGCACAGGATTCCACTTCACTTACTTCCTATTATCGTCTTGCCAGAATTTATGAAAACTCAAAACCTTTAAGTGCGATAAGGATATACAGAAAACTTACTGATATTATCGGCCCCGAGTGGAATGTGCTTACAAGAATAGCCGACCTGTACGAAAAAATGGGGAACATCGATGATGCGGCGAATACGATAAATGAGCTTCTTAAAATTGATCCCGGAAACATTTCACTTTATAAACTGCTGATTGATTATTATACAAGCGCTGAAAGGTATGATGAAGCACTCGGGGCAGCGAATGATTTCCTTCAGCTCAATCCCGGTGATCTTGAAATAAGAGAGAGAAAAGCACAGATTTATCTCGATAAAGGTGACTGGGAATCGGCTGCTAAAGAATATTCTTATATACTGGATAAGCCGGGAGTTACCCTGGATGCCAAAATAAGAATCGGTACCGCATATTTTATGCAGTCGTTAAAAGATTCTACCTTAACGCCTGTTGCAAAACAATTCTTTGAAGAAATGGATAAGGATACCACCGACTGGGAAGTTAAAATGTATCTTGGCGCCATCGCCATAAATCAGCATCAGGATTCAGTGGCAATAGAACATTTCAAACAGGTTACTAAAATGGCCGGCTGGAATGTGCAGGCATGGGTGAGATTGGGCGGTCTTTATTTCGATAATAAGAGATATGATGATGCGGTCAAGGTAATGAATGAAGCCATTCAGCTTTTTCCCGATGATTTTACAGTGAATCTGATACTGGGACTTTCACTTGCTCAGAGCAACAGGAGCAGTGAGGCAAAACCATACCTCAAGAAAGCTGTGGATATCAATCCCACGGATGTTAATGCACTTTCTGCTTATGGTTTTACCCTGAACCAGCTTAAGGAGGATGACGAAGCGATAAAATATATAAAGATGGCTCTACAACTTTCCCCTGATAACGTAAATCTTCTTGGTACGCTTGGTTTGATTTACGACGGGCAGGCAAACTGGGAAGCCTGCGACAGCACGTATGAGAAGGCTTTGAGCCTGGATTCGACAAATGCGCTTATTAATAACAATTATGCATATTCACTTTCTGAAAGAGGAATTAAACTGGACAGAGCTTTAAAGATGGCTGACGTTGCAATCGGAGCTGATCCATTGAATTCATCTTATCTGGATACCATCGGCTGGGTTCACTTTAAATTAGGCGACTACGAGAAAGCAAAGGAGTATATTGAACAAGCAATTAAAGTCGGCGGAGAAAGCTCCGTGATGCTCGAACATCTGGGTGACATTACATATATGCTGGGTAATAAGGATAAAGCAAAAAATTTATGGGAAAAATCATTAAGTCTTGATTCCACAAATAACCGTGTTAAAATTAAAATTGAAAAAGGAGAGATTTGAGAAAATATTTAATTCCATTTCTTCTGCTTGTTGAGATAATTCCTTTTGTTCTTAACGGATGTGTTCCATCACAACCGACTGAAGATATAGAGCTCCTTCCCTCTGAACGACTTATAAACAAACTTGAAGTAAACCGGAGAAGAATAAAAAGCTTTGAGGGATACGGAACTATTGCAGTTAAATCACCCAAGCTGAATAACAGTGCAAACTTCAGGGTAATTATTCATAAACCCGATTCCATTTATCTGAGCATTATGGGCGCCTTCGGAATTGAACTTGCACAGATTCTTGTTACAAAGGATAATTTTGTTTTTTACGATGCTCTTGAAAATACTGCTTATGAAGGAATCCCCAGCAACGATCTGCTACAGGACATTTTCCATATCGACCTGCCTTTTAATGATATAATTGATGCATTTGTCGGTTCAGTAAACCTTACTCAAAATCTTTATAAAATTCCTAACGACTATAAAGTGGATTACGACCAGTATGTGCTTACCTACGTAGATTCCTTTATGAATACAAAAACGCAGTACAAAGTTGATGTAAGGGAACTCGGAATAACAAAATATATGCTCTGGAACAGTAATGGTGATCTGACACTCGAAGGAACTTATTCGAAATTTGATCTTATGCAGGGAGTTCCCGTCCCTTACAAAATAGAAGTTAACAGAGCCCAGGAGAACCAGCATATAAGTATCGACTATAAAAATATGGAAGCAAACGGTTCCGATATATTTATTGATTTTACCATTCCGAAGGATGCGGCAGTAATAAAAATCTGATGAGCATTTATTCCCGGAAATATTATGTGCCAGTCTTAATAATTCTTTTAACTGCAGGAAATTTATTTCCACAGGAAGAGGAGATTAAGGTGCATCAGGGGCAACTTTCATCAATAAAAGATGAAATAATCAACCTTGAAACAGAATTAAAAAGTAAAACCCGGAAAGAAAAGGAATCATTTTCTGCGATTGAGAATTACAACCGGCAGAGTTTCCTGTTGAACAAATTAATAGGAACATACCGCACTGAAGAAAGTTTAAAAGAAAACCAGATCACCGGTAGTGAGCAGAAGATTAAACAGCTTGAAGATGATATTAAACTTCTCGAAGATAATTATGCCAGGTATATAAAAGCAATATATAAACATGGACAGCCGAATGAGCTCGAGATGATTGTAAATTCGGCTTCTGTTCAGCAGGCATTACTCAGATTTAAATATCTTGAAAAATTTTCAGAACAAAGAACCAGGGATATCGGCAAGTTAAAAGAGAGTAAACAGGAGCTTATGGCAGCCAGGGAAATCCTTAAAAAAGAGAAAGAAGAAAAGGCTAAACTGGCCGCTGAAAAGGAGAAAGAAAAGTCAAGTCTTTTGACCAAGCTTGACGAGAGAAAGAAAATCCTTAATGTGATTAAGCACGACAAATCGGAATTGAAGAAAGACATAGATGCCAAGAAACAGGCTGAGATAAAAATAAGAAATATGATAACAAACCTAATTGCAGAAGCGGAAAGGAAAAAAAAGGAAGAAGCAGACAGACTTGCCCGGGAAAAATTAAAGGGTGATGTAAGTCCCGGAAATAATATCCCTGAAATAAAATCTGAAAACAATGATGTTGAGTCCACATCTTATGATATCAATTTATCAACTTCAGGATTTGCATCTTTTTCGACATTAAAAGGAAGACTGAACTGGCCGGTTTCCAACGGTAAAATTGTAAGGAAATATGGTGAGAATAAAAACAGTAAGACCAATACAATAATGCTGAACTACGGGGTTGATATAGCAGCATCAAAAGATATCAATGTTAAAGTGGTTAGTGAGGGAGTAATCTCAGCGATCGACTGGATTCCCGGATATGGAAGTGTAATTATAGTCACACATAAAGGAGATTACAGAACAGTATACAGCCACCTTTCAGAAATTTATGTTAATGAAGGCGACAAAGTTAAGCCCGGGAATGTAATAGCACAGATCGGCGAAAGTATCGAAGGCAAAATACTCCATTTCGAAATCTGGAACTCCCGCGAAAACCAGAATCCCGAAATATGGCTGGCAAAGAAGTAAAAGCAGAAATCAATATATCTAAGATCTGTCTTGAAGCACCCTATCTTAAATAGATATCTTCATTTAAAAAGCCTGTTCATTAATATTTCTTCCCTTTCTGTTATTCAACTAATGAACATTCTTTTTCCGGCAATTACGCTGCCTTATCTGGTTCGTGTTCTTGGACCCGAGAAATATGGTTTGGTAAACTTCGCTATAATTTTCTCAACTTATTTTTTAACATTAAGTGAATACGGTTTTAATCTCTCTGCAACCAGGGAAGTCTCAGTTAACAGGGATGATAGAGAGCTGGTTAACAGTATTTTCTCAAATGTATTCTTTTCAAAAGTACTTCTGGGTTTAATCTCATTGATCCTTTATTTAGTTATTCTGGTTTCTTTCAATAAATTTAAAAGTGATATAAGTTTGTACCTGATAAGTTTCGGGTATGTTGTCGGTGCAACTCTCTTCCCGATGTGGTATTTTCAAGGAACAGAAAAAATGGCATTTCTTCCGGGACTTTTTTTTATTCCAAGATCGGTTGGGACGGTACTGATTTTTGTATTTGTCACCAAACCGGGAGACTACCTTGAACTGATTATAATTTATAGCGCAGTACAAATTGTTACAGGGCTTGCAGGGTTCTTATTTGCAATAAAGAAGAATGATATACAAATAAGCAAACCGTCAAGGGAGGGCATAAAACAGCAGTTAACAACTAGCTATAAAATTTTCCTGTCAAATGTTTCAATAAACATATATATATCCTCAGCTTCAATATTATTGGGATTACTGGTAGGAAATACAGCAGTAGGAATTTATGTTGCCGCTGACAAAATCAGAAATCTTATTTCTTCTTTTCTTTCCACTATATCAACCGGGGTTTATCCTTATGTTAATAAATTGCTCCAAGATTCTAAAGAAGGATTTATCAGATTCAATATTAAGCTTATGAAATTGAGAGGGGTGCTTACACTCATATTATCTTCATTACTTTTTACTTTTGCAGATTTACTGGTAAAAGTCATTCTTGGTAATTTGTTTGTTGAATCAGCACGAGTATTAAAGATTTTGGCCTTTCTACCTTTTATCACAACATTTAGTAATTCACTCGGAATCCAGATTATGCTTCCGCTGAAAAAAGAAAAAGAATTTTTACGTATTGTTTCAATTGCTGCTTTGATCAATTTGATTCTGGCATACCCACTGATAATTAATTTAACAGTTTTAGGAGCTGCGTATTCAATTTTAATAACTGAAATGCTTGTCACACTTATGATGTTTATCTTTCTTTTTAATAAGACCTATTTCAAGGAAAGATTTAATGAAGTATGATGTTTTAATTGTCGGAGCGGGTTTCTCAGGATCTGTGATGGCTGAGAGGATAGCCTCGCAGTTGAATAAGAAAGTACTGGTCGTCGAGAAAAGAAGTCATATTGCTGGTAATGCTTATGATGAATGTGACGATTACGGAATCCTTGTTCACCGATATGGTCCTCACATCTTTCATACGAACAGTAAAAATGTATTTAATTATTTATCACAGTTCACAGAGTGGCTGCCTTATGAACATAGAGTCATGGCAAAATTTAGAGATGAATTGTATCCAATTCCAATAAATCGTCTTACAGTGAATAAGCTTTATGGATTGAATTTATCGACTGAAAAAGCAGTTAAAGAATATTTTGATAAAGTTAAAGAGAAAAGATTTCCAATCCATAATTCAGAAGATATAATTGTGAATCAGGTTGGTTATGATTTATTTCAAAAGTTTTTTTTACACTTTACCCATAAACAATGGAATCTTGAGCCAAAAGAGCTTTCCCCAACAGTTTGTGGTAGAATTCCTGTAAGGACAAATGACGATTGCCGTTACTTCACCGATAAATACCAGTTTATGCCCAGACACGGATACACTAAAATGTTTGAAAGAATGTTGAATCATAAAAACATAGAAGTAATGTTAAGCACAGATTATAAAAATATTTTAGAATCAGTAAAGTTTGATAAAATGGTTTATACCGGACCTATTGATTATTTTTTTGATTATAAATTTGGAAAGCTTCCTTATAGATCGATAAGGTTTGAATTCAGGAATTATACTGAAAATCTTCTGCAGGAATCAGCAGTATACAATTATACCGGGAATGAAGTCGATTATACCCGGGTTACAGAATATAAATATTTAACTTCTCAAATATCGAAAAGCACCACTCTGTCTTATGAATTCCCTGCCGAGAATGGAGATCCATTTTATCCGATACCCACTGATTCTAATAAAGTAATCTATTTCAAGTATGAGAATCTTGCCAAGACACTAGATAATGTTTTCTTTTGTGGCCGGCTTGCTGAATATCAATATTTTAATATGGATCAGGCTGTTGCCAACGCATTAAAGATTTCGGATAGAATTAAACATGATTAAAATTCTGTTTGTTGCATATTCGGGTTATCCTAATCCAAACATTGGCGGCTCGAATAAGATAATTTATGAAATTATAAAACGTCTGGATTATTCAATATTTAGTCCCTCTTTTTTTTCTTACGATGCATTGATCCATTACAATTCCCCAGACGATTTGCATTCAGATCAGCAGGGCAAAAGATTTTTAATTAGAAGAACCGGTGCAAATTTATATAAAAATTTTCCAGTTTACCGTCTCATAACTTCGAGCCCCTGGTATTTAAAAATTCACTTTAGAAAAAGAGATAGATTTTTTAAGAAATATATGCGCTTTTTTAATGAATTCGATGTTATTCATATACACGACAGTCTTGCAGCTTATTATTTTACATCAGTTAATAAGCCAAAAAAAATTCTTACTATTCATTCTAAAGGTGCTGCAGTTAGTGAAATGAAAAAACAAATGCAGTCCAATTTTTTTGATAGGCTTCTCAGGAAATTCGCGGAAAGGGAAAGAAAAGCTTGTGCTAGTATGACCTTTATTACATTTCCAAGTGAAGCAGCAAAAGAAATGTATTTAAA
Source organism: uncultured Ignavibacteria bacterium (assembly GCA_963743325.1). Lineage (GTDB taxonomy): Bacteria > Bacteroidota > Ignavibacteria > Ignavibacteriales > Ignavibacteriaceae > DATFVA01. The sequence continues at coordinate 763,668 of CAVUOZ010000010.1, read as the reverse complement.
AGATTTAGGCCTTATTGATAAAATGAATGTTAAACTAATATATAATGGTATAGATATAGATTATATAAAAAGAATTCAGCCGGGACAGATATTAAAAGAATTTGAAATAGAAAAAAATGATTTTGACGGACTGATACTAAGCATTGCAGATCATATTGAACTAAAAAATATTGATATTCTTATTAAAACTATTAAAAAATTAAGGGAAGATCACAAAAAAAACTTTCTGCTAATTAATGCAGGGACAGGATATTTAACCTCAGAATTACAAAGTCTTGCAGCACAATTAAAAGTGAGCAATCAAATTAGATTTTTGGGACAGATTCCAAATGAGACTGTAATTAAATTGATGAAAGTGTGTGATTTTTTTATAATGCCTTCGGAAAGAGTAGTTTTTGATATGGTGATTTTAGAAGCATTAGCTGCCGGTATTACGGTGATTGTAAGCAATGAAGGTGGTAACAGAGAAATTATAAAGGATAAGCTTAACGGATTCCTATTAAAAGCTATAAATGAAACTTTAATAACACAGACCATTTTAACTTGTTGTTCAATAAATCATAGACTCAATCCGGTGCTCGATTCAACATTTGAAATTCAGCATATGGTAAATTCTTTTAAAGCATTATATGATTAAGAGTGAAAATATTAATATAAGTGTAATCGTTGTAACCTATAATTCTCAAGATTTCATTAAAGACTGTCTAAATTCTATTGAAAGATACTCGGATAACCTCTCAATTGAATATATTCTTATTGATAATAACTCATATGATAATACGATCAACATTGTTAAAAGTTTGCATTTAAGTACTAGAATAATTCAGAACAAAGAAAATATAGGATTTGCCGGAGCTTGCAATCAAGGAATTAAAATAGCGGGAGGGAAGTACTTATTTATAGTTAATCCCGATATTATTTTGTTAAATAATGGATTAGTTCATTTCTATGAATTTATGGAAGAAAATGAGAATGATTCTGTTTGGTGTTTAGGCGCTCAACTGTATAACAAGAATAATAAGCCAGTTAAATCTGCTGGAAGTTTTCCCACTATATTTGATGCCATTACTGAGCAAATTGGTCTAAAAGGATTGTTCTTAAAAGTATTTGGTGAAAATTATTTAAATGAACATATTGAATTTAGACTACCTACGATAGTAGAGTTCATCATTGGGTGCAATATGTTTATTAGAAAACAGGCGCTTAGAAAAATTGGACTTTTTAATACTGAATTTTTCTTAAACTATGAAGAAACTGAACTCGCTTGGCGGGCAAAGAATTATGGACTAAAAAGCATGGTTTTACCGGAAGTAAAAATTTTACATTATTCAGGAACATCATTTGAAAATATTCGAGCATATTTTAATTATTTATGGCTCGGCCAATTATTATTTTTTAAGTTCACGAAAAGTAAACCGATCTTCCTTGTCATTAAAACAATTCACTTGCTAGGTGCAATCATGAGATTTATTTTTAAATTGGATGTCACATATTTATCATACGCAAGACAAATTATCATTACATAAATTGAAAAAAGATTTTACTTTTAAGTTTTTTCCCAACAACAAATTCTATTACTCAGCATGTTAACTGTGTTACTTACTACGTATAATGATTGCAAATTCCTAAAATATTCCATTAATTCAATATTATCCCAATCATTTACTAATTTCGAATTACTAATAATTGATGATGGTTCAAAAGACGATACATATAAAGTAGTAGAGAATTTTAATGATCACAGAATAACGTATCATTATATAGAACATCAGGGTAGAAGTTATGCTTTAAATTTTGGATTAAAATTAGCTAAATATGATTGGCTTGTATTGGCGGATGCTGATGATATTATGTATCCGGACAAATTAAAAATATATTCAGAATATATCTCAGATAAGATTGACAGAATTGTCTGGTCCGATTGCTTTTATTTTGATAAAAATAAAGTTTTATTCTTCATAAAAAATCCCGTAGATGAATATTTAATTAAAAAACATTTCGTTTTACATTCTATAAATAATCTTGCTTTAATAAATCGAAAACATATTTTTCAGCACACGGATGGTTATTCTACAGATTTAAATAAGGCTGAGGATTATGACCTGTGGTTGAAAATGATAGTATACTCAGAACTTATTGTCGTCCCTAAGTTTCTTACATTAATTAATCTGAGATTAAATTCATTTTCAAGGGCAGATATTAAACAGACTAATTCACAAATTTATGGAATTCAAAAAAATCTATATATTGACGACGGAATTAGAAAATTTGGAATCAAAGATAAAAATGAGATAGCTATATTAAATGGTTGGAGGGAATTCTTTTATGGGGATAAAGAACAGGCAAAATTTTACTTTTTGCAATTGGGGATAGGTTTAATATTCAAACCCAGAATATTAATAGCATATTTTCTATGTTATTTAACGGATGATTTTTTATTATTCTACAAATCTTTAGTCTTAAAATATAGATTCCTTTATTTATTGAATTATTTTTCAAAAGAATCCAGTAAAGCTCGAAAATTGTTAAAGCAATATTATTAATAATTAATACATCTCCTTGAAATTATACCTTATAAAACTAAATGATCGGGTTGATTACTTTAATGGTAAAATAACTGATGGGGGAAAAATCAGCATTCTCTACGCTGATTTCAACGTAATCAATTTTTTGTACGATAATAAATTAAAAGTCCCTCAAAATATGATATTATACCCTGATTCTATTGCGGTGAACGTTATATTAAAAATAATGGATTATAAAATTTCCCGAAGGATAGTGAGCACTGATTTGCAGGATGAAATCCTTATGAAGGCTAATAGGTTTAAGCTAAGGGTTTTCTTTTTTGGGGACAAAATGACAGTACTTAATAACCTTCAAATTAAGGTTGAACATAAGTATCCTGATTTAATTATAGCAGGACTCCATTCTGGTTATAATTTTAATACTGAAAGTGTTATAAATAAAGTTAATGCATCAAAACCTGATATACTTTTTGTTGGTCTGGGTGTCGGAAGACAGGAACCATGGATTATTGATAATGCAGAAAAGTTAAATGTTTCTCTGATTCTTTCTGTGGGGGGGTGGTTTAATTTCCTTGCCGGAACAAAAAAAAGAGCTCCTTTAATATTTCGAAGTTTTAAATTGGAATGGTTATTTAAAGTAATAACAGATTTCAAAAGATTATGGAAAAGATACTTATTCGGCGTTCCTAAATTTTTCTATAGAGTACTTTCTGGTAAAATTCAATTTGAATTTGTTGAACACAATGGATGAAAAATTAGTTACGGTCATAATGCCGGTTTATAATGCGATCAGGTTCCTGCCTTCCGCCGTCAATTCTATACTAAATCAAACTGAACAAAACTTCAGGATGGTCATCATAGATGATGGTTCGGCAGATGGAAGCGCAGATTATCTTAAGTCAATCAGGTATGATAAAATACAAGTCTATTTCCCCGGAAGACAAGGATTGATTAAGACGTTAAATTTTGGATTATCTCTTGTTGATACACCTTATACTGCTATCATGGATGCGGATGATATCAGTCATCCTTTACGTTTTGAAAAGGAATTAGAAATACTTCTGGGAAATAAGGAAATATCTATTGTAGGAACTTCTGCTGAATATATCGGAGATAATGATAATGGTAGAAGCATTAAAGTTAAAATGCCCGTTAGTGATCTAGAAATTAAGAATGGTCTTAAAAGAAGGAAATTTGTAATTGTGCATTCTACTATAATGGTACGTAGTTCACTTTTCGAAAAGTTAAAAGGTTACTCTGAAAAGTCTTTTCCCAATCCCGATTATGATTTATTTTTACGGGCAGCATCTGTTGGTAAATTTGCTAATATTCAAGACTTGTTTTGTAAGATAAGGTTTCATGAAATGAGCCATACGTTTAAAATGTTTCCGCAAATAATAACTAATTTATCTGAATCAATAGAAGTTACCAATATATCCTCACGGCTGAGTTTCTTTAGAAAATTAAAAGAATTGAAAATTGGCATAATAAAGTTATCGGTAGGAATATACAGAATGGGTGTCCTAAATTATGTTAATGATAAAATTGTCAAAGGTATTTTACTTATCTTTTTCTCCGGTATAATAAATCCTTTCAGAGGATTAGATTTTCTCAGGAAAAAGATTGAACTAAGGAGCAATCAGGATTAAATACTATTAAATCAGGTATTTTATTGAGGGAATATTGAAAAGAATTTTTCTGTGTATTATTTTTTTGACCTGTTATGGATTAGGTTATTCGCAGCCGGTCTTAACCAATTACATCGAACGGGGTAATAAAATTATCTTTGATCTCGAACTTAATCCGGTTTCACTTCTAAAGACTGATCAAAAAAATAAATCTGTAATCCAAATAGGGTATTTTGATGAATCATTACCTGGTGAAATACCATTGCCCCGAAGATCAGTTTTTATTGGAATACCCCCTAATGCGAAAATTTCGCTTAATTGTACTATTATTAAAGAGAATTCTATTCAGGGAATACCAGGGATCAATCCTGAGGTAAAAGTAGTAAATGACTCTGTGTTGTTTTATAATTTTTTCCCAACGAAATTTTCTAAATCAGTAAACAAACCCGGTATAAGGGTAAAAGGATATTTATGGGTAAATGACATTTACGCAGCACACTTGGAAATAGATCAATATTCCTTTGACTATTCAAAAGTTCAATTACTGGAACTAGATAAGGTACATGTTGAATTAACCTTAACTAAAAATATTGAATTTCAAGGCAATACTAGTGCAACAGATAAACATTTACTCAGTAAAACAGTACTGTTAAACTATCAGGAGGCCCGGAAATTTTCAGTTACTAATCCACATATACTTCAGAATGACACATCGGATAACTGGATTGACTATAGTGAAAGTTATGTAAAATTAAAACTTGCACAGGACGGGATATATAGAGTATCCTATAATGATATGTTAGAAACAGGTGCAAATGTTTCTGAGATAGATCCATTGACTTTTAACATATATAATAAAGGACATAAAATACCTGTTTTTATTAATGGCGAGGATGATCATTCTTTTGATCCTGGTGACTACATAGAGTTTGTAGGCAGAAGGAATATGGGAAATAATTACCGCGACGTAAGTTTACCAGGTGAACCGTATAATGTTTACGATGGAAGATATACTGACTCATCTTCCTACTGGATAACCTGGAATGACGAACCAAGATTGCGTGTATCAGAGGTGAACAATTCATCGACAGTAGTTTCTACTGATACACTAAAATATTATAATGACATCGCTCACAATGAAAAGAATGTTTTTATAGATAACCCAACTTCAGATTTGGTAAAAGCACAGTTACCTTTCTGGCTTGAGAATAAATTCTGGGGCTGGTTTGCATTTGGAGTGGGCACCAGAGTTAATACTGTAAATATTAATAATATTTATCCTGATCAGACTGCTGAATTATTTGCAAAAGTAATTAGTTATGCTTCAGATGACGCAGCCAATTCTCATTTACTTTCACTAAGCCTAAGTAATCAGACTACAGGTTATGATACTGTTTCACTGAACAGGTATGAACAGAAGTTATTAAGTACATCAATAAATTCAAATCTCTTAGCCGAAGGCAATAATGATATTTTACTTAATTCTTATGCTACAAATAGTGTGCATAATGGAGTCTATCTGGATTGGTATGAAATAGAATATCCCAGATATCTGAGTATTAGTAATGACTCGTTAATTTTTAGCTTTAATTATCTCCAGTCTGTAAATACATATAATTGTAAACTTATAAATGCTGCCGGAAGTAATTATTCAATTTGGAAAGAAGGAACTGAATATGAAAAATATAATGATTTCTCATTACAAAATAATATTATTGTTATAAAAGATACTATTTCTTCAGAAGACACTTTTTTTGTATTTACCGATAATTCTATAAAGCATCCATTGGTTGGAAAAGTTAAACATTTTGTCAACTTGCGCAGTTCGGATAATAAAGCTGATTATATAACCCTGACAAATACTGAATTTTTACAAAAGGCTGATGAATATGATCAGTTTATAGAGCAGGAATACAGTGTAACTACAAAACTTGTGGATATAAATGATATTTATGATGAATTTTCTTACGGATATTTTAATCCGGAAAGTATAAAAGATTTCTTTCAGTCAACTTTTAATTACTGGCAGCAACCTCTGCCGAAATATGTATTTATTATCGGCGATGCCAATTATGATTATTATAATTGGAAACATATCTATACAGGGACTCCGCTCATTAAAGATGTTGTACCTTCTTTCGGTGAGCCTGTCAGCGATAACTGGTTCGTTACATGGGATACTACCGGCGCTTACATTCCTCAAATGAATATAGGCCGGCTGCCAATTCATACACCCCCAGAACTGGATAATTATCTTCAAAGACATCAGCAGTACATAAGTCAACCTTACAATGAATGGAATAAAAGTTATTTATTTTTCAGCGGCGGGCTGGGTAATGAGACCGAATTGACCATATTGAGGGAAACAAATCAGGCAGTCATTGATAATTATATTGAACCAGCTCCGATTGGTGGAAATTATTATCACTTTTATAAAACATTGGATCCTATTACAAACTTTGGCCCATATTCAAATCAATACGTGCAGAATGCAATTGATCAGGGAAGTCTGTTCATCTCATACCTCGGACATAGCGGCACGCAAACCTGGGATAATAGTATTGCTGATCCTTCTCAGCTGCATAATTCCAGGAACCGATTTCCTATGATAACTGATTTCGGATGTTCAACTGCAAAGTTTGCAGAACCGGAGATAGTTTCATTTTCGGAGCTTTTTCTGACCTCAAGTAGCGGACAGGCAATAAGTTATATCGGAAATTCTTCTCTCGGATTTAGTTCAACTTCAACAACATTTCCAGGGATATTTTATAAAAAGATATTACAGGATAGTGTGCTTAATATTAGTGAAGCACATAAATTAGCTAAACTTGAATTATTACAGGATTTTGGTTCCTCAGGTACTTACAAGGTATTTGCTTTGACGAATGAACTTATCGGCGATCCCATTTTAAGTCTTCCTATACCTCAAAAGCCAAATTTGGAAATTGATGGGAATGGGACAAAAGTTTTAACTGAAAATATTTCGGATCTAACGGATAGCGCGGCTATTTTGTTTAAATTTTATAACTGGGGTAAAGTGATTCCTGATTCATTTTTGCTTGTTCTGCAGGATAATTACCTTGGAAATATTATTGCAATTGATTCGGTTTATAAAACACTTCCCCGATATGAAGATTCCCTGAAAATCTCATTCCCTGTTTCAAATAAACCCGGTGAACATTCTGTAACAATTTCTTTGGATGCAAATAACAAAATAGATGAAATTACCGAAGCAGATAATTTATTCACATTGCAATTTTATGTAGCCAGTTCGAGAATCAGAACCTTATTGTCATATGATATTGAAAATGGACTTAATAATTCTTTGCTTATCATTAATCCTTCAGTAAAACCATCAAGTGATTCTCTGGTGATTGAGATCGCAGAAAATAATGAATATGCAAATTCAACGTTCTTTTATTCAAAAATGGATTCAGTCAGGACATATTTTAATTTTCCTATTGATTACTTAAATAAAAGGATCTGGTTTCGGGGAAAAATAAATGGAGATAGCTTCACGGGATTTGATAAATCAGGATTTACGGGGATTATTTATAATTACTATTTGGGAGATAGTGAGAGTTTTTCCACTCCCGTTTTTATGCATTTAATTAACAAAAATAATATTATCACTCTGGATACAAATCGAACAGATTTCAGAGTTATTTCTGCAGGATTTAATGATGGTAAAACGGCTGTTATTGAGAAGAATGGAGAAAACTTTGTCCCAATTGGAAATGTAATTGGACATCACATCTGCGTCTTTAAAGATAGTACTTATGAGTTTCTGGAATATCGTTTATTTGATGTTTTTAATAATCCTGAGGATAGGACAGCCTATGCAGCATTTCTCGATAGCCTGGGTACAGACGTTATCCTGCTTGTTGCGATTTCAGATGAAGGGAGAGTAGATAATACGCTTAAACAAAAGCTGCACGAATTTGGCAGTATTTATATAGACAGCCTTGTTTTCAGAAGTTCCTGGGCGTTTATTGGAAAACGTGGGGCGGTTCCAGGTTCAATGCCTGAAGCTTACAGTAAACCCTTCGAAGGAAGAGTTGAGGTCGATACACTTATTCAAAAGTTGTTTACAAGCGGAACTCTTACCACGTCAAAGATTGGTCCGGCTGCTAAATGGGAGTCTGTAATTATAGACCAGAGTGTGCCTGCCTCAGCAGAAACAAATATTCGTCCAATAGGAATAAAAACCAACGCGGCACAGGATACTCTTGGATTCCTTACTGTAGAGAACGGCGTAGCTGATATAAGTAATATAAGTGCTTTAACTTATCCCGACATAAAATTACTGGTCGGTATGCAAACTAATGATGCCTCTCAGGTTCCTTCAATTTCATCAATCGCTGTTAATTATAAAGCCCTTTCAGAGCTCGGTACCAACTATCAGGCTGCTTCGGTAGATAAGGACTCTCTTAATGTCGGTGACAACACAACTCTGCATTTTGATGTTTATAACGTCGGTGATTTTCCCGCTGATTCCTTTACCGTAACTGTTGAGGTCGTAAAATCCGATAATTCGCGTGAGACTGTCCAGGATGATTTTGTAAATCGGCTTGATGCATCGGGTAAGAAAAGCTTTGCGGTTACTTATAATACGCTGGGACTTTCGGGTACAAATCAGTTCTATATTAAAATAGATCCCGACAATAAAATTTCTGAACTCTACAAAGACAATAATGTTTTTACTATCCCGTTTTATGTGAAAGGGGATTCATCAAAACCAACCGTTAACCTGACCTTCGATGGTAACCAGATTTTTGACGGTGATTTTGTTTCGTCTGATCCTGTTATAAAGATTGAGTTGAATGATCCTTCATACCTCCCGATAACTGATACAACGGCTTTGACAATACAAATTAATGATAAAACACTCTACTATTCTGATAATGAAAACCTTACATACCAGTTCAATGCGGCTAATCCTAAAATGGTTGCAGAGTACAGACCACATCTTCCGGATGGTGATTATTCCATAAATATTCTGGCAAAAAATGCTTCCGGGAATTTTAATGATTCAGCCGGCGTAACACGTATCTTTACTGTACTTTCCGATACACGGCTTCTCTATGTTTACAATTATCCTAATCCTTTCTCCGGGGAAACTTATTTTACGTTTAAGCTGACTCAGGTACCTGATGAACTTAAGATAAATATTTATACAGTTGCTGGTAGACTGGTTAAAGTAATTCAGAAAAATCCCTCTGAATTGAATACTGACTTCAACAGGATTTATTGGGATGGTAAGGATGAAGATGGCGACAGACTTGCCAACGGCGTTTACTTCTATAAGATGTATATCAAAAAGGATGATAAAACAGAATCTGTAACTCAAAAACTGGCTATAGTCCGTTAGGATAAAATCATCTTTATAGGGGATGAGCCTCGCTTTCAAAAGCAAATGAATTAATTATATTTGTCCCTGTTTATCTATAAGTTAATTCGAGGATGTAATGAAAAAATCGTTTACTATCCTGTTTATCATTCTCATATCATTTATTGCAAAAGCACAGTTTAATGAACATCCCTTGCCTCAGCATGGAAGGCTTACCGGAGGTCTTGGACTCAATTGGATTGATGGCGAGCTTTATTGCACTTTTCATTTTACTCCTGAAATTTCATTCGAAAATATTGGCGTCGGACTCGACCTTATGCTAGATATTGATCAGAATGGAAATCTCCGGAAAGAAAACTTCAATACCTTCTCAGATTATCTCGGTGTTATCCGTTATGTGAGGTATGGTTTTAAGAATGATCCCGTGTATGCAAAATTCGGAGCTCTCGATTATTATACCCTCGGGCACGGCAGTATTATGTATGCTTATAATAATAGTCCTTCTATTGATGCCAGGAAAACAGGACTTCTGCTTGACATCGATTTCGGACACTTTGGTTTTGAATCTATATACAGCTCTTTTGCAGAGGCAGGTGTGCTGGGATTCAGAGGTTATGTGCGTCCGCTGCAGTTTACTTCAATGGCTGAAATACCGGTTATTGGCGGTTTCGAATTTGGTCTGTCTTATGCCGGGGATTATAATCAGAAAGCAGGAATAGTTTCCGGAGAATACAATAATGATACTCATAATTTTACGGCAACGGACGATAAAGGCTCTGTAAATATCGTGGGGGCTGATATCGGACTGCCTTTGCTTTCATCCGGGATGTTTAACCTTGCTGTATATGCGGATTATGCCAGGATAATAGATTATGGGAGTGGAATTGCCACCGGTATATCGGGTGAGCTTAATCCGTTCGGATTTGTCAGTGCTCATGCCAAGCTTGAAAGAAGATTTAATCAGAAACATTATCTGCCCTCATATTTTGATCCTTTATATGAGATTGAGCGTTTCCAGATTGGAGTATCGGGTACAGTGCACAGTAAAATTCAAATGCTCGAACTCAATGAAAATGCTGATAACGGAATCTTTGGTGAGCTTGGTGTAAACGTGCTCGGAATTTTTGATATAGACGGAAGCTATCAGAGACTGGATAAAACGCCTGAAAGCGGGATGCTTCATTTATATTCCGAAATCGCGCCGGAAGATATGCCTTTTCTTTTAAGAGCCGGATATGATAAAACAAATATCGGGAATGAGACCGCAATTTTTAAACTAGATGATAAATCGTACATGTTTTTTGAAGTCGGTTACAAACCGGTAGAATTCCTGGTTGTTGCACTTGTTTATGACTGGACATTCACTCCTTCATATGATGATGATAAAAAGATAATCGATTATATTCCGCAGAAAAGAATTGAACCACGCGTTTATTTCGTTTATCCATTTGATTTTGGAGGAAGTAATAACTCCGGAATGGAATAAAAGAAAAAGTGTATAAGATTTTTATTAAAGATATAAAAATCCCTCCCTTAAAACTAAAAATAACATATGAGGGAGGAGACTAAGGAGTGGGTCGGTTGCGAAATAACAAAAAATTCTTTAATTCCACTACGGTATGGAACACATAATCGCTGTCCATCTTTAATACGTGATATTTGGCAAGGCTATCCCATAAAACAGAGGCTACTTTTACACCTGCAGATCGTGCTGCTTTAATATCTGAAGGTGAATCTCCGATCATAATCACATCCTCTTTATTCAAATTGTATTTCGTAAGAAAAATTTCTATTCCCTCAGGAGACGGCTTATGCTCTTTTACTTCATCACCGGTAATGATTAAATCAAAATACCCGTAAATGCCTAATTTCTTTAGAGTTATAGATGCAGCTTCTCTTCCTTTGCCTGTGTAGATTGAAAGTAAAACTCCCCGCGATTTTAATTCTTCAAGGATTTCTTTAACCCCGGGATAAATATCAGCCATATAATGATTATCGGCGTAGAACTTATAGTATTCTTCCCTTGCTTTTTCGTAATTGTCGCCACAAAACTTTTTTAATATAACATCTTCGGTCGGGCCGAACCATTTTAATATTTCCTCATTCTTATAAGTTTTACCCAGGTACTTCTTTGTAATGAAATTGAATGAGGCAAATATTAAATCATTGGTGGAAGTAAGCGTTCCGTCTATATCAAAAATAATTCCCTTAAATTGATTCATAATCTTTTTGGGTAATTAAGTGACTTTGTGCACTCGTGGTATCTAAATTACTTAAGTAAGTAATTCAAACTTACGAATAAAGACTTATAAGATGAAGACAACAATTTATTGTTCTTCAAGCGGCTAATGCGCCAATCTTATTCGCGAATTCGCGGCTAATACTTAAGTGTTTAACTCAATATAATCACCATCTTTATCCCCGAAAATCCCGATGATTAAATTATACACCGCAAAAAGCTCAAGCGAAAAAGGCAGGTAACCGATATAACCCAAAAGCGGCATTTCAAAAACATGTAAAAAATTTACCATCGGAAGATGGTAATACCATTTGGGATAAGAATAATAATTCCACATTTCCCAGAAAAAAGAACATATCAGGCATCCGATCCATAACGAAACCAGGGGGTTCCAGTTTCCTTCGCCTGTATACCGAAGCAAGCTGCGGTTTTTCAATTTTATATTTACCGGTTCAACCAGAAAGTAAACAGTAATCCAGATTAAGGGATAAAAGATCTTCGGAAAAATAATTTCCAGAGCAAGTGTGATTACTCCAAGGATAATAAATAATCCGGTTAACATACCGGTCGGTTTTAATTTCCTGTCGGATCTTAAAATTCTAACCCATTTAAATGTACCGGCTAATTCTGTAGCTTCAAAAACCGAAGGTATTACAGTAGAAAAACTTATTGAAGCAAGTACAAAGAATTGAAAATCGGTAAAGTACTGCCTGCCGTCATAAAACCAATTTTCGGTAAATGAATTAAAGAGTTCGAACAACCACCAGACCGGAGCGGAAATTATGAATAGCAAAATATATTTTTTAATATTTCTCTTTATAAGCGAAGTTCCTTTCCTGATATAGACTATTGCATCAACTGTCAGACAGAACCCCAGCCACAAAGGGAAAAATGCCCAGTCAGTCCGCAATCCTGAAAGGAACCAGTTCAAATACCAGAACAAAAGTATTAACAGAATCCCGAACCATCCGGTTAAAAGGAATCTTTTTTTGTTTGTAGTTTCGTGCATTCTTTACAGCGGGAAATATTAAAGAGCTTCTAATTTTTCCTGAACACTTTTAATCTTATCATCCATGGTCTGGTCTCTGTCGGTTCTTGTCCCGAGTCTTAAAGATGTGGTAATTCTTGGTGCTCCCATTTTATGAATTTCCTCGTGACATTTTTTAATGGCTGAAAAAACATCATCCCACTCTCCCTCGATATTGGTTCCATAAGAATGCAGGATAGTCTTTAATCCTGCATCCTTAAGTATTTTCTCGCACTTTGCAATGTAAGGTGATACAGAGACACCGACACCTATTGGTACTATACATAAATCGACTAATACTTTCATATACTTGCCTTTTTAATATAAATCTGTTTATAAATGATACCGTGGTATTTTTAGTATCTTACTATACAAAATTACAAATAATAAGCAATCCAATGAATGCAAAGATACATCTCAGGAGGAATGAAGAACATAGAGTAAAAACAGGACACCTCTGGGTATTCAGTAATGAAATCGTCGAAACTGAAGGTGAAATTCAAAATGGGGATCGCATTGAATTATATGATTATAAAAATAATTTTCTTGGGTCAGGATTTTATAATAAGAATTCACTGATTGCTGTGAGAATACTGACGAATGAAAAAGTCAGTGATTTAAGAGAACTGTTTGACCGGAGATTAAGAGCAGCTTTTTCTTTGAGAAAAAGTTTATACCCTGAACGCGAATCATTCCGGTTCGTTTACAGCGAAAGTGATTTCCTTCCGGGTCTTATTATCGATAAATACAACAATACTTTTGTCCTGCAGGTTTATTCCTTCGGGATGGAAAAGAATCTCGATTTGATAACAGGAATTCTTAGAGAGGAATTTTCTGCGGAGAATATTTTCACAAAAAATGAAGAGTATTTCAGGAAGCTGGAAGGCCTGTCCATTGAGAATAAAATATTGTATGGTGAAGTAAAGAACGAGGTAATAAGCGATGGTTTTGTGAAATATAGTATTGATTTTGAAAAAGGTCACAAAACCGGCTTTTATTTTGACCAGTCTGATAACAGGTTCTTTATAGAAAGATTTATTAAAGGTAAGAGAGTATTAGATGCTTTCTGTAATTCAGGTGGTTTTGGTTTACATGCTGCTAAAGCGGGTGCTGCCGCTGTCACTTTTGCCGATTCATCTGCCACGGAAATGGAAAACGTAAAACACAACATTGAACTGAATGAATTAACCAATGATTCGGAATTTATTGTAAGTGATGTGTTTGATTATCTGGGAAAATGTATAAATGAAAAGAAAGATTTCGACGTAGTAATGATTGATCCTCCGGCATTTGCGAAAAACAGAAAATCCATACCTATCGCCAAAAAAGGATATGAAAAATTAAATCGTCTTGCAATGCAGATTATTAATGAAAATGGGCTGCTTGTTACTTCATCCTGTTCACATCATATCTCCGAAGCAGATTTTATGCAGTTTATAAACCATGCAGCTGTCAAATCCGGGAGAAAAATCCAGCTTGTTTATTTTAACAGTGCATCATTAGACCACCCCGAATTACCGTCTATGCCAGAAACCGCATATTTAAAGTTTGGTGTGTTTAGACTTCAACGTTAGAAAATAATTAAAGACGGAACTCCAAAGGTTATCTCTTTGCCAAAATGGCAGAGTTAATTTTAAAGTGTCAGGAATATATTAAGGCAGGAAAAGAAACGAGAGATGAACGAGAGATAAAGGTATGTAATAAGCGAACGAGTCCAGCTTAAGTCTGACATTTTGGCAGAGATTTTTTGTATACTATAAATTTGAACTTGATCTTGAACTTTCGGTTCCTGATTTGAATCAAAAAACCAGTTTCATTCAAATCATCCCAAAATTTATCCGCAGGCATAACTTTTTGCAAAAGAAATGCAACATTTTTAAGTTTGAATTCGTCTAATTTGCCTATCGACTGAAAAACTGGTTTTCAGGAAAGGTAGGTCCCATTAATTTTTTATTAAAACGCTAACTCATAAAAATGATGAGGTAAATCTTGGATATTTCTGCACTTAATGAAAAGATCAAACAGGAAAGCGCATTCATTGATCTGCTGATGAATGAAATCGGCAAGGTTATTGTTGGACAAAAAGCCATGGTTGAACGGCTTATAGTTGGACTGCTTGGCAACGGCCATATTCTTCTTGAGGGTGTACCCGGTCTTGCAAAGACTCTCGCTATCAAATCTCTCGCAGCAGCAATGAAGGCAAAGTTTCAGCGTATTCAGTTTACTCCTGATCTGCTCCCCGCTGACCTTGTTGGTACCATGATATATAATCAGAAAGAAGGAAATTTCTTCATCCGCAAGGGTCCACTTTTCGCAAATTTCATTTTAGCCGATGAAATTAACCGTGCACCAGCTAAAGTACAGAGTGCTTTACTTGAAGCTATGCAGGAACGGCAGGTTACTATAGGCGAAGAGACGTTCTTCCTTGAGGAGCCTTTTCTTGTTCTTGCAACTCAAAACCCGATTGAGCAGGAAGGAACCTATCCATTACCTGAAGCACAGGTTGACCGTTTTATGCTTAAAGTGAAAATATCATATCCTTCACGCAACGAAGAATTAAAAATAATGCGGAATAATGTAAATCTTGTTTCAACTAAAATAAATCCTGTCATTTCTCCTGCAGATATTCTTAAAGCAAGAAACCTGGTCAATGATGTTTATGTCGATGAGAAAATTGAAAGGTATATACTCGATATTGTTTTTGCTACACGTTCACCAAAAGACTACGGACTTAATAATTTAACCGATTTAATCGCTTACGGCGGTTCACCCAGAGCTTCAATCAACCTTGCTCTCGGTGCAAAAGCCATGGCATTTATTAAGAGAAGAGGATATGTCATTCCCGAGGATGTCCGCGGAATCTGCCAGGATGTCTTAAGACATAGAGTTGCTGTGACTTATGAGGCAGAAGCTGAAGAGATAACTTCAGAATTTATTATTCAGGAAATCTTAAATAAGATAGAAGTGCCCTGAGTTGTGACCAGAGGTAAAAATATCAGACAACAAACAACCGGCTATTAAATTTGTTGACAAAAGAATTACTTAAACAGGTAAGGCAAATAGAAATAAGGACTAAGGGACTTGTAAACCAGGTCTTTTCCGGTGAATACCATTCTGTATTTAAGGGAAGAGGAATGGAATTCTCTGAAGTCCGTGAGTACCAGTTCGGTGATGATATACGAAATATCGACTGGAATGTAACAGCAAGATTCGGTCATCCTTTCATAAAGATATTTGAGGAGGAGAGGGAACTTACCGTAATGCTGCTGGTTGACTTAAGCGGTTCTTTGATTTTCGGTACTGTTGAAAAAACCAAGCAGCAGGTTGCAGCTGAATTAAGTGCTATACTTGCATTTTCCGCATTAAAAAATAGTGATAAGGTTGGTTTAATCCTTTTTACCGATAAGATTGAAAAATTTGTTCCCCCCAGGAAAGGAAGAAGTCACGTCCTAAGGATTATAAGAGAAGTTCTCTCATTTGAACCTGAAGGGAAATCTACAAATCTAAAAGCTGCTCTTGAGTATATGAACAGCACAATAAAGAAGAGAAGCATTGTTTTTCTTCTATCGGATTTTATGGATTCCGGTTATGAAAAGATTTTAAGAATAATCGGTAAAAAGCACGATTTGATTGGTGTGGTATTAAACGATAAACGGGAAATAGATATGCCTAAAATGGGGTTGTTAAAATTAATGGATGCTGAAACCGGTGAGGAACGCTGGGTCGACACCAGCAGTACAAAAGTCCAGAACCGGTTAAGGGAAGTTAGACGACAGATGATACAGCAGAGAAAATCATTATTTATATCAAGCAGGCTGGACAGCATTGAGGTACAAACCGGTGACGATTACGTAAAACCTCTTGTTCAATTCTTCCGATTACGTGAAAGAAGATGGTAAAATATTTATTAAGTGTTCTGATAATATTATTTGCAGTAGCAGGTTATTCATTTTCCCAGAATATTTCAGCTCAAGCGTTAACAGATACAACAGCCTACCAGGTTGGCGATTATATCCGCCTTAACATACAGATCAGGGCAGATAAAAATTTATCTGTTATGGGCCCCGCCGTGAGCGATACTCTTGCAGGAATGGAATTGATTAGTCAGGAGCCTCCTCAGAAGGAAGCAAAGGCTAACCAGCAGGTTATTACTTACGGCTACACTTTTTCCAAATATGATTCTTCAAACGTATCTATCCCCCCAATAGCTGTATTTTATGCGGTTAAAGATGATAAAGCAGAACGATCCATTAATACTAACGGGGTTCATTTCACCGTGCGTCCCGTTAAAGTTAATTTGAAAGAAGATATTAAAGATGTTAAGGAACCCTTAAAGATTCCTCTTGACTGGAAGTGGGTCATATTCTGGATCACAATCGGTATACTGATCCTTGCAACTACATATTACTTCTACAGAAGATACAGGAAGAGCAAAGCAGATTATATTCCTGAAAAAATTGTGATTAAAATACCCCCGCACGTTGCAGCATTGAAATCATTAAGAACTTTACGTGAAAAACAATTATGGCAGAAAGGTATGGTAAAAGAATATCATTCTGAAATTACGGAGATAATAAGAAGATATTTTGAAGAAAGATTTAATCTGCCCGCACTTGAAATGACATCGGGAGAAGCTGTTAATGAATTACAGAAGAGAAGGGGAACTGAAAAAATAATTGAAGATACACAATACTTTTTAAGCAATGCAGATCTTGTAAAATTCGCAAAGTATCAGCCCCTGGCATCCGTTAATGAAGAGATGATGAAACAGGCGGAAGAGATAGTCAGGAAGACTAAATCGGATACCAAAGATGCAGTGAGCGAGGTGACCGAAGATGTTCACTGATGTAACTTTTGCAAATGTCTGGATTTTATACACACTTATTATAATTCCTTTGATGATTGCATGGTATTTCTGGAAAGGATTTAAAAGACAGCCTTCGCTTAAATATTCATCCCTCGGGTTTCTGAAGGGATTTTCGCCTACAATAAGAGAAAGATTAAGACACCTGCCGTTTACTCTCCGGCTGTTTGCTATTACGCTTTTTATTGTTGCCCTGGCCCGTCCCCAAACTTTTTCCTCGGGAGAAAATATGTATACCGAAGGGATTGACATTGCAATGGTTCTTGATATTTCGGGCAGTATGCTTGCAGAGGACTTCAAACCAAACCGCCTTGAAGCAGCAAAAGAAGTAATAGATAATTTTATTAAAGGAAGAACGTCAGATCGGATCGGATTGGTTATTTTTGCAAGAGAAGCATTTACACAATGTCCCCTTACTATTGATTATCCTGTTTTAAGGAATTTACTCGGCGAAATTAAGAGCGGAATGATAGAGGACGGAACAGCCATCGGTAATGCAATTGCTGATGGAGTAAACAGATTAAAAGACAGCGACGCAAAGAGCAGAATAATTATTCTGCTGACTGATGGTGTTAATAATGCAGGTGAAGTCGACCCGGTATCAGCAGCAGAAATAGCTAAAACGTTCGGTGTCAGAATTTATACGATTGGTGTAGGAACGAGAGGCAATGCACCATTTCCTGTGCAGACTCCATTCGGTATCAGGTACCAGATGGCTCCTGTCGAAATAGATGAAGCAGTGCTTCAAAAAATTGCGAATATAACCGATGGTCATTATTTCAGGGCGACTGATAATAGAACATTGGAAGAGATTTATAATAAAATAGACAGGCTTGAAAAGACAAGAGTGGAGATAACTTCTTATAGGAATGCTAAAGAATTGTTTTACGGCTGGCTTGGCGGCGGTATATTTCTTCTATTCCTTGAGATATCTCTGTCACGCACGGTACTAAGGAAGATTCCATAATGAATCTTTTATCGATTCAAGCAGGTAAAACACCCGAATTAAAACTTTAATACAACCTTAGGTTGTAATTATATATACTAAACTTGTTAATCGTACATTTTTAATTGTTAATTATTGACTAATCATGTTTCGCTTTGCACATCCTGAATATTTGAATGCACTTTATGCAGTTCCGGTGCTGGTTTTATTATTCTGGTACTTAAGCATGAATCGCAGGAAGCTTCTGGAAAAGTTTGCCGATAAGAAGCTTCACAGGATACTTCTGCCCGATTTCAGCGGAATAAAAAACTGGTTCAAGGCCGGTCTTATTCTTTTTGCGCTTATACTTTTAATTTTTGCTGCAGCTAATCCGCAGGTTGGGACCAGAGTTCAGGAAGTAAAGCAGACGGGTATCGATGTTTTTATTGCGCTGGATGTTTCCCGCAGTATGCTCGCTCAGGATATTAAACCGGACAGGCTTGATCAGGCCAAATTCCAGATTTCAAGTCTGATTAATAAATTGAGAGGAGACAGGATCGGTTTAATAATTTTTGCCGGGGACGCCTTTGTTCAGTTTCCATTAACGACAGATTATTCTGCGGCTAATCTTTTTCTCTCAGCTGTTGATGTAAACTCTGTTCCCCAACAGGGAACAGCTATTGCATCAGCCATCGATCTTGCTGTGAAATCCTTTGATTATAAAACTAGTACTCAAAGGGTTATAGTAATCATCACTGACGGGGAGGATCATGAGGGTGATATTATGCAGGCTGTTGCAGGAGCGAAAGAAAAGGAAATAAAAATATACACAATTGGTCTGGGTTTAACCACTGGAGTACCTATTCCGGTTTTTAACGAGCAAGGACAACAGGTTGATTATAAAAAAGATGAAAATGGAAATATTGTACTGACTAAGCTAGATGATGAAACTCTGAAAAAGATTGCTTCATCGGGAGATGGGAAGTATTTTCAGGCTTCAACTTATGATGATTATCTTGACAGAATTTATAACGACCTTTCATCCCTGGAAAAATCAGAGTTTGGTGTCAGGAAAGTTACTGATTACGAGGATAGGTTTTATTATTTTTTGGCTCCGGCAATTATTTTACTGCTTATAGAATTTTTCATGTCCGACAGACGTTCAGTGTTATTTGATAAGCTTAACAGGAAATTAGGAATTGAAGATAAGGTGTGAAATGATTTTAAAGTATTTCATATTCAGCAGTTTTATACTTTTTTTGGTCTTTTCGGAAGCACATGCACAAAGTTTACGGAGCCTTAATAATAATGGAGTTGAAAAATATAAAGATAAAAAGTTTGCCGATGCGGAAGTTGATTTCAAAAAGGGACTGGATAAAGCTCCCGAAAACTTCATAACCAACTTTAATCTCGGTGATGCATACTACCAGCAGAAAAGATATGATGAAGCTTTGAAATCATATCAGTCAGCTCTTTCACAGGCAAAAACAAAGAACGAAAAAGCGCAGGTTTATCATAACATCGGTAACTCACTCCTTAAATCAAATCAGATTCAGGAAAGTATAGACGCATATAAAAATTCACTGAAGCTTAATCCGAATGATGAGGAGACTAAGTATAATCTGTCTTATGCCTTATCCATGCTGAAAAATCAGCAAAATCAGAATAAACAAAACCAGGATAAGAACCAGCAGAATAAAGATCAAAATAAAGACCAGAATCAGAACAAGGATCAGAACCAGAAGAATAAAGATCAGCAAAACCAGGATAATCAGCAGAATCAGTCTGCTCAGCAGGATGCTACAAAACAGAAACAGCAGCAGAATAAGATTTCCAAACAGGAGGCTGAGAGAATTCTCCAGGCACTGAAGAACAATGAAAAAGAACTTCAGAAGAAATTGAGAAAACAAAAAGGCACTCCCGTCAAAACAGATAAAGACTGGTAATTCTTATTAAAATGAAAAAAATATTCTTACAGATCGCATTATTCATTCTTATCATACCCGGATTAATAAATGCACAATCTTTCACTGCTTCAGCGGATAATACCACCGTTGGATTAAATTACCGTTTCCAGGTGACATTTACTTTTGAAGGTAATGACATTAACAGCCTTAGTAATTTCTCTCCTCCGGACTTTGCAGGATTCATGGTTTTAAGCGGACCCAATCAGTCAACGAGTATGCAGATAATAAACGGAGCAGTATCCGCTTCACTTTCGTACTCATTCTATCTGCAGCCAAAAAATTTAGGAAAGTACACAATCGGCAGGGCTTCTATTCAATATAAGCGAAATTCTTATAAAACCGATCCCATTACCATACAGGTTGAAAAGAGTTCTTCAAATCCCGGTACCCAGCAGAATAACAATTCAAATTCCTCGGGTGTCAGTAACGATGAAATCGCTGAGAATGTTTTCGTAAGGGCAAGCGCTGATAAGCAAAAGGCTTATATGGGTGAGCAGGTTACGGTAACATATAAATTGTACACAAGGCTTAGTATCGCTTCCCAGATGTCAATCAGCAAGCTGCCTCAGTACCCCGGATTCTGGGCGGAAGAGCTCGAAACATCTAATAATATAAATTTCACAACCGAAACTTATGAGGGAAAGAAGTACAAAGTCGGTATCCTGAAGAAGGTTGCGCTGTTTCCTACTCAGACCGGTGAACTAAGTGTGACGCCTTTTGAGCTTGACGTTCCCGTTCAGATCCAAAAGAAAAGAAAAAACAATAATGTATTTGATGATTTCTTTAACGATCCTTTCTTCGGAATTGGACAGACAATCGATTTTACCGCAAAATCAAACTCACTTAAAATAAATGTTCAGCCGCTTCCTTCCGGTAATGTGCCTGATTCCTTTAACGGGGCAGTTGGAAACTTCTCAATGGATTCACAGATAGACAAGAAACAAACTAAAACAAATGAACCCGTTTCTTTAAAAGTCACAATTAATGGGACAGGAAATATCAGTCTTCTTGATATGCCCGTGATTACGCTGCCTGCAGGTTTTGAAAAGTATGATCCTAAAGTAAACGAGCAAATTACCCGAACAGGTAGAATATCAGGAAAAAAAACTGCTGAATATCTTATCGTTCCCCGTGATGCAGGAAAAAAAGATATACCTCCTGTTAAGTTTTCTTACTATGATATAGATAAAAAATCTTATATAACCCTTAGCTCACCCTCTTATACACTGAATGTTGAACAGGGGACAGGTGATAATTCATCTGAATATGCTGGCAAGGAAGATGTTAAACTTTTAGGTGAAGATATACGTTATATTAAAACCGATACAGAAACTCTGCACGAAAAAGGAAACTTTGTACTTAACCGCTTTGGTTTCTGGGCTGCAGTTGGTTTTCCGTTTATCCTGGGGCTTGGTCTGGTTGTCTGGCGCAGAAAGGAAGACAAACTTGCAGGGAATGTTCAATTAATGAGATACCAGCGTGCTCAGAAGATTGCTAAATCCAGGTTGAAACAGGCTAAGACTTTAATGGATGCAAATGACCATCATGCCTTTTATTCTGAAATTTCCCTTGCACTTTTCGGGTACCTTGAAGACAAACTTCATATTCCCAAGTCAGAGCTGAGCGTTGACAGGGCTTCCTCAGAGTTGAGGAGAAGACGTTTAAATGAGGAACTTATTACTGAGTTCGAGAGAGTTGCCAATAAGTGTGAGTTCATCAGATTTGCTCCTAAAAAAAGCGAATCTGCGGCAATGAATGAAATATACAATGAACTTTCATATGTAATCATTGAAATTGAAAAATCATTATCAGTTAAGAGAAATGCTGCTTAAAAATCTAATTTTATTATTATTACTTCTTTGCACATCGCTTTTTGCACAATCCGAAACACTTATGGAACAGGGGAACCGTTATTATCAGAAGCAGTTGTACGATAAGGCTATACAATCATACAGTAAAGTTCTTGATGAAGGTTATGAAAGTGCAGAACTTTACTACAACCTAGGTAATGCATATTACAGGAAAAGCAGCCTTGGCTATGCGATACTGAATTATGAACGTGCCATAAGGCTTTCCCCGGGAGACGATGATATTCAGCATAACCTTGCACTTGCCAATTCAAAAACGATTGACAGATTAAATACTCTCCCTGACTTTTTTATATTCCAGTGGTGGGAAAGTTTTCTTGCGCTTTTAACTTTCTCAGGATGGGTTTACCTTACATATATTTTCTATATTCTCTTACTTGGAGTAATTATTTTCTATTTCTTTACCCGCCGTCCGGATTACCAGAGGATGGCCTTCTTTTCAGGTATAGCTGTACTATTCCTGCTTGCCATTTCCTTTTCTATTTCCGCGATAAAATACAACCGTGAATTCAACATAAAAAATGGAATAGTTGTTCAACAGTCTGCTACTGCTAAACTTTCTCCTGACCCGGACAGCAAGGACGCATTTGTGATACACGAAGGCTTAAAAGTTAAAATCGATGATAAAGTCGATAATTATTTCCGCATAAGATTAAAAGACGGTAAAATCGGCTGGCTTCCCCAAAATGACCTTGGAATGATTTAGCGGGGGGCAATTTTTTACTCTTTGTTGAAACCCTCAATTAAAATAGCTTTGAATTACTGGCTGCCAGCAAATTAAAATGAAAGGACATATGATGAGGCAATTTCTTTTTGCACTATCTATTTTATTTATTGGTCTTAACTTAACAGTCGGCATATACGCACAGGAAAAAGAAAAAACTGAAAAAAAAGACACACTTAAAGAGATTCAGAAAGATCAAGGCACATCTGTTAGGATTGTTGAAGATGGAAAGCCTATAAATACAGTTTGTCCCGTTTCCGGGGAAGATGTTGATCCCAAAATAACATATGCATATAATGGTAAAACATTCGCATTTTGCTGTAATAAATGTCTGAAAAAATTTAAAGCAGATCCCCAAAAATATCTAAGCCGGCTGAACCCTATTGAAAAACCAGATGACAAGCTTTTAGAGAAAGATAAAAAGTGATTTGTTTGGTAATCAAGAAAAATTCGATTAGTGATAAATTATAAGAATAGCTCCGATTCTATTCAATTTTGCACAATGATTTTTGAGAAGCCTAATTAGTTTTAAGTGAAGCTTTTTGTATTTTAAATAACGAGATGTGTAGAAGTTAAAATGTCCTCTCCTTAGTTTCTAAAGATGGAATCAAAAAAATATAACAATATCAGACTGGGTATAGGAATATTTAAAAGTGTAGCCAGTTTTATTTTAATTATCGGATTTGTCTATTTCCATTTCAGTTTAGTACTTGAAAATTTTCTGCATAATTATATTAATAACGGATACCTCCTTTTCATTTCGTTTATTTTAATAAGCGGGGTCGCAGGGATAGTACTTTTTTCCCCTATAACTTTTTATAAAGATTTTTACCTCGAGCATAAATACAATCTTTCGAACCAGACATTCGGCAGGTGGATATTTGAAAATTTTAAAGGCCTTGTCGTTTCACTTGTAGTAGGAATACCCATTCTCCTGATATTTTATTACGTACTAAATAAATTCGGGGTGTTCTGGTGGCTGCCATTCGCAATAATTCTTTTTATAATTTCGGTTGTCTTCGCACGTCTTTTACCGTTAATAATTTTA
This sequence comes from uncultured Ignavibacteria bacterium, assembly GCA_963743325.1. Classification (GTDB taxonomy): domain Bacteria; phylum Bacteroidota; class Ignavibacteria; order Ignavibacteriales; family Ignavibacteriaceae; genus DATFVA01. Next base: position 739,503 of record CAVUOZ010000010.1, on the reverse strand, counting down.
CCTATTTTTTATAAAATTTCTCCTATTGAGAATGAAGATTTGAGTGAACGTATTACAAGGTTAGCGAAAGACGCCGGAATAAAGGTTGAAAATGTTTTCAGGTTTAATATGAGTAAAAATACAAAGAAAGCTAATGCAGCATTTACCGGTTTAGGAAAATCGAAACGTATACTTCTCGGCGATACCCTGCTGGATAATTATTCGAACGATGAGATAGAAACTGTAGTTGCTCATGAACTCGGGCATTACAAAAGAAAACATATAATTAAAAATATTATTATTGGTACCGTAGCAAGTTTCGGTACTCTGTTTCTTATAGCATATTTTTATAATATTTCTCTTGATTGGTTCGGATTTAAAAGGCTCCAGGAGATAGCTGCATTACCGATTCTCTCTGTGTGGGCAATGTTGATTGGACTGGTTGAAACACCATTAACTAATATTATATCACGCAAGTTTGAATACGAAGCTGATGAATATGCTGTTTCAACAACAAACAAACCTTCCGCTTTTATTTCTACCTTAGACAAACTTACTGAACAGAATCTCGCCGATAAAAATCCTCATCCTTTTGTGGAGTGGTTTTTTTATAGTCATCCATCCATAACAAACAGGGTGAATGCAATTCGAAATTATGTAAACCGGTCCGGGATTAAGGAGGCTAATCTCAGGTTTGAGGAGAGCTGAGATTGTTTTACATCAAAATATTTTTCATCGTTTTATATACAATAGTAGTTTCTTTCTTAGCTTTACTTTCGGGACTCATCGATAGATCATTCTGGTCATACAAATACTTAACAAAGTTGTACGGCAGCGGTATATTGTTTATAAGCGGAGTCAAAGTTAAGGCCTCAGGCTTAAAGAATATCCAGGGTGAAGGTCCTTTCATTTTTGTGTCCAATCACATCAGTCAGTTTGATATTATAGCCTTGCAGTTTACTATACCTCTCAAAAGCGGTTTCGTATTTAAGAAAGAACTGGCCAGGATTCCCCTGTTTGGCTGGCAGCTTTTGACAGGACCTCATGTAGTGATAGACAGAAGTAACGCTGAGAATGCGTTAAAAAGTATTCATAAAGCCAGGCTTAAAATGAAAACAAAATCCGTTTCGTTGATTCTTTTTCCCGAAGGAACGAGAAGTAAAAACGGCGAGCTTCAGCAGTTTAAAAGAGGCGCATTTCATCTTGCGGGCCAGGTAAATTATCCTATTATTCCTGTTGCAATACGTGATTCCGATAAGCTACTGCCGAAGGGTTCTCTGAAAATTAATAAGGGAACCATCAGGATTATATTCAGCGAGCCCGTGCAGACGATAAAAGTTGAAACACGAAATGATGAACTTGAACTTATGGGAAAAGTAAGGGATATTATATCTGCTAATTATTACAGTAAATGATTGACCTGAAAACTCCTGAATTTTAGAGAATTAAAATGATAGTCGGAATAATTCCTGCCCGTTTTGCTTCGACCCGCTTAATGGGAAAACCTCTTGCAGATATCGGCGGCAAACCAATGATACAACACACTTATGAAAGTTCTAAAACATCCCGCCTGTTACATGATGTAATCATTGCAACAGACGATGAAAAAGTGGCCCAGGTTTCAAGAGGTTTCGGTGCAAAGGTTTTTCTGACTCCAAAAGATATCTCTACCGGTTCAGACAGGATTGCATATGTTGCAAAACAATTACCGGAAGCGGAAATAATCGTAAACATACAGGGAGATGAGCCATTCATACAGGGAATCATGATCGACCAGGCAATAGAGCCCTTGCTTTTTGATCTTTCTGTAAATGTTTCAACTCTTGCAAAAAAAATAGAAACTGTTGAAGAACTGAAATCGCCTGCGGTGACTAAAGTCGTTTTCGATTATAATAATTTCGCACTCTATTTCTCACGTTCACCTATTCCGTATGTGCGCGATGCAAAAACAATGTATGACCGCATCACCAAAGCGGATATTTATAAGCACATCGGGCTATACGTATACCGGAGGGAATCCCTCTTAAAATTTTCCAGCCTCGGGCCGACTGATCTTGAACAGATAGAAAGACTTGAGCAGCTCAGGATGCTTGAAAATGGTTTTAAAATTAAAGTTGTTGTGACTACGTATGAAAATCTTGCTGTAGATACACCTGAAGACCTGGAACGTGCCCGCCTTTATTATTCAAGAATGCGAAAAGAAAAAGAGTGAAGAGTCCGAAGAAGATAGCATTAGCAAATATTCCTACTCCTGTTCAGGAGATTAAGTTTGAAGGCAGGAAATTCCTTATTAAAAGAGATGACCTCACAGGCGTTGAGCTGTCAGGCAACAAGGTTCGCAAGCTTGAATTTCTGCTTTGCCAGGCGAAGAAGGAAAAAGCCCGATATATTTTTACATGCGGCGGAGATCAATCGAACCATGCCAGGGCAACGGCAATCGCCGCAGTAAAACTCGGAATGAAACCAAAGTTATTTTTATGGGGTAAGGATAAACCGGACTCAGATGGAAATCTTTTCCTGAATAAACTCAGCGGAGCTGAAATATTCTTTATGAATAAGAACAACTATGAATTTGTGAATGAGATTATGCAGGAGGAAAGTGAGATTCTGAGAAGCATGGGTAAAAATGTTTATGTTATACCCGAAGGAGGTTCTACAACCCTGGGAATATGGGGATATGTTTCATTTGTCGATGAGCTTTCAAAACAAATCAACCTTAAGCCGATTGATGGCATATTTGTCGCGGCTGGAACAGGCGGTACAGCGGCCGGAATATTAGCCGGTCTGTCTCAATACGGAATAAATATGACTGTATATGCCGTTAATGTTCTGTACGATGAAAATATGATCAGGAAAAAGATTCTGCAGCTTGCACAGGGTGTTGTAATGGATTTTAAACTTGCAAATGATATAAATCCCGATAATCTCAGGATATTAAATGGTTATTCTGAGGAAGGATATAAAAAAATCAGCCGAAGTAAACTGGAGCTGATAAATAAATTTTTCAGAGAGACGGGAATTCTGCTTGACCCTGCATACACAGGTAAAGCTTTCTATGCTTATTATCATAATTTTATTAAAAAGGATCGGAAATCAAAAGTTCTTTTTCTTCATACGGGGGGAATATTTGGTACTTTCGGAAGAAGGAAGGAATATCTTTCAACAAATTAGCATTCCTCTTTGCCTTAAAAATTAATTAAGATTATTTTTGGGTATGGATTGTATTTTTTGTGATATTGTTAATCGTAAGGGGGAAGCCGAAATATTATACGAAAATGATATGGTAATGGCTTTTCTTGATATTCGGCCGGTTAATTACGGGCATACCCTTGTTATTCCTAAAAAGCATTTCAGTAATTTTAATGAACTGCCTTCAGACTATCTTGTGGAACTATGCAGGGTCACCCAGGTGATGTCCGGGGCAATTCAGAAAGGACTTAATGCAGAAGGATTCAATGTTATTATTAACAATGGTGCCGCTGCTGGTCAGACTGTCTATCATTTTCACTTTCATATTATACCGAGATTCAGCAGTGATTTCAATTACAGGCCTCGTTTTAAAGTTTATGCTGATGGTTCCATAAAAGAATTCGCTGAAATAATTCGTAAAGCAGTAACTAATAAAGGTTAAAAACTAATGGATAAAAAAATCAGAGTATTGGTTGCGAAAGCAGGACTTGACGGTCATGACCGCGGAGCAAAAGTAATTGCTGCTGCTTTGCGGGATGCCGGTATGGAAGTTATTTATACCGGGCTCAGACAAACTCCTGAAATGATTGTTGAAGCTGCGATTCAGGAGGATGTTGATGTTATCGGAATTAGTATATTGTCAGGTGCCCATATGACTATCTTCCCGAGAATAATGAAACTTATGAAAGATAAAGGAATTGATGATGTGCTTCTTACCGGCGGCGGAATTATACCCGAAGAGGATATTAAAGCGCTTCATGAACTGGGCGTAGGTGAAATTTTCACTCCAGGTGCTGCTACCACAGAAATTGCCAGGTATATCAAAGAATGGTATTCTAAAAATCCCAGAAATAATTAATCCTGTAACATCTTAAAAATTAAGATGTAATTTTTCTTCACTAAATCAGGGAGACACAAATGAAAAAACTATACTTCATTTTGTTTCTTTTGCTTTGTTCTACCGGATTTTCCCAATCTTTAATAGAAACAGTTAACCTTCCATCTGAAACTTTTTTTAATTACGGGTATGGACTAACCTATGACGGCAGCAGTTACTGGATCTCGTCAGAGTCTTCAACCACGGGAAGCGGAGTTTTAAAATCAGTTGATGCCTATGGAAATTATTTAACAACAATAAATATAAATTACCCTGGAATGCACACATCACAGGGCCTGGCTTTCGATGGTACAAATTTCTGGTATGTTGAAAGAAAAACTGCAAAATGTGATTTATTTAAAGTATCTCAGTCAGGCAACGTACTTGATTCCATACCCATCCAGTCGATTGGCGGTACCTGGTATCTTGGTGGTGCTGCATGGGATGGAACAGGTTTGTGGATATCAGTTTACTATCCTAATAACCTCGTAGCTTTGTATAAAGTAGATGTTGCTGTAAAACAAATTATTGATACCATTCAGGTTTTCGGAGTACAGCCAACAGGAATAACGGTTAAAGGTGATACACTTTTTTATGTTATGGATGGATTTGAAGGTGATCCTGAAAATATTTATGCAGTTGATCTTGCCACTAAAGATACACTATTCTTCTGGCATGTTCCGGAAGCAGCAGGAAGCAGGCAGAATCCCCGCGGGTTAGCATGGGATGGTTCTTACTTCTGGTTACTGGCAGAACCGGTTGGAGCTTCTACAGGCAGACAGCTATTCAAATATGACTTAAGCGGAAGCGGTTCGCCTCATATTTCAGTGTATCCGACATCTTTTGAATTTCCTCAGACTACGGTTGGCGATACTTCTCACACCGCAGTGACGGTTTCTAATATCGGTACTGCAGATCTGGAAGTAACCAATATTACTTATAACAATTCTGTTTTCAGTTCACCATCGGGTTCATTTCCTGTGACGGTTCCGCCGGGAGGAGGTAAGAATATCCAGGTTGATTTTCATCCAAGTGCATATCAGTTTTATACATGTGTAATGACGATTGAAAGCAACGATTTTGCTACACCTGCAGTTGATGTTGACTTATTCGGCCAGGGAGTTCTGAATGGACCCAATATTGTATTAAGTGCAACCAGTCACAATTTTGGTGATGTATGGATTAACGGTGATGGAAATGCTTACTGGAGCTTCAGCATATATAATACCGGTGACTCTCATCTTGAAATTTCTGATATGCATTTTAATTTACCCGAATTTTCTTTTGAAAGTGAAACTATACCATTTCAGATTGCTCCGGCCGAAACAGCAGCAGTCCGTTTGAGATTTACTCCGGCACAATCAGGAAATTACAATGACACGTTGTTTATACAATCTAATGATACTCAAAACCCTGTTGTGAAAATCAGTGTATCGGGAAATGGGGTCATCGGTAATTATGCAATTGGTTATCAGTTCTGGTCATTCCAGGTACCCGATAATCCCAGGGTAACTTACCAGGAGTACCGTGTTATAGGGCTTAAACCTATAAATGATCTGAATGGAGACGGCCTAAGCGATGTAATAATTGCAACAAACAACTATTTTATTATGGCTCTTGACGGAGCAGGCGGGGGCATTACGGACACATTGTGGACACTAAACACTTTCTTTAATAGTTCTAACGCCGGCTCTATAGGTCAGTCCAATGATTACGGAGTACAGGACGCTCTTGCAATTGTCAGTGATTTAAATGGAGATGGAAAAAATGATGTTGTAATCGGAACAGGCGGCGGTAATGAGCACGTTTATGCAATAAACGGAATGAACGGGCACATTATATGGGGATTTGGAGATGACTATAATTACAGTCTTGGAGATTTTGAGGCAGTCGATGGTCAGCGTGATTTCAATGGTGATGGTGTTCCGGATATCCTGGCAATCGCTGATGGAAATGAGCAGGGGACAGGGTATCATACCGCTTATCTTTTTAACGGCGTAAATGGGAATATTCTCTGGCAGTATTATTATCCGGGTCCTTACCTTGCATTTGGCAAAACAATTATTTCGGTAAATGATGTTACAGGTGACGGTGTTCCGGATGCCGTAATAGATGTAGGAAATAACGGAACAACGGATCTTAATGTAATATGTCTTAAGGGTACAAACGGACAGGCTGTCTGGACGTTTCCTGTTACAGGTTATGAGCCGAAAGAGCTTCTTGAGCTGGCGGTGCCAGGCCAGACATCGGACTTGGTTGCTTCGCAATATTTTGGACACGTTTACAGGATTGACGGTGAAACCGGTGCACAGGTTTGGGCATATGATTATGGGTTTACCGGGATGATCCAGATTACGAGGATAAGGGATATTAACGCTGATAATGTAGACGATATCCTGATAGCAGCTTTTTCAGGGGTTGTTACCTGTCTCAGTGGTGCTAACGGACAGGCACTATGGAGTTACCCGATGAACTACCAGTACGGTGTTGCTTCTGTGCCTGATTTAAACAATGACGGAACAGATGATATGATTACAGGCGACCAGGATGGAACGTTCTATTGTATCAGCGGTTCGGGCGATCCTCTTTTCTTCAGTCATACGTTTACGGGAGATAGAATTTATACAGTAAATACCCTCCCGTCTATCGACTTTAATGCAAGCTATGAACTCCTTGTTGGAACTAGAGACGGAAAGGTTGTCTGCTACTCAGGCGGATTAAACGCTGTTCCCGTTGAGCTCAAATCGTTTACAGCATCGCCTGACGGGAATAATGTTGCTCTCAACTGGGTGACATCAACCCAATTAAATAATAAGGGTTTTGAAATTGAACGAAAATCAGGGAATGAAAATTACCAGGTTATTTCTTTTATTAAGGGCGATGGTACAACTGCAGAACAAAGATCTTATTCATACATTGATAAAGATTTAAAGGAAGGCAAATATACTTACCGGCTGCAACAGATTGATCTCGACGGATCAGTCAATTACTCGAATGAAATAAATGTTACTGTTGCTATTCCGGATCAGTTTAATTTGTCGCAGAATTACCCTAATCCATTTAATCCCGCAACTGTTATAAATTATTCGTTACCTCAAAAAACGTCAGTTAAACTGGTAGTTTATGATATACTTGGTAAAGAAGTTAAAACCCTGGTGAATGGTGAAAAGGATGCGGGTTCATATAGAATTAAATGGAATGGATTAAATGATAATGACCATTTAGTCTCAACAGGTGTTTATATCTACCGGATTCAGGCTGGTGATTTTGTACAGGAAAGAAAAATGATACTTATGAAATAACCGGATAGTTATCAGATGGCATCTTTCAGAAAGATGCCATCTTGCCTATTTGTGTTCAATTCTTAGACAACTCAAAAAAAAACAACATCTCATTTTAAATCAGGTACTAACCAAAAAAGTCCAATAATTTGTGCAAAAATCCGGGTATTCTCGTGGCATATTAGTTGAAAAATAATACAAGAGTTTGAAATAGTACGGAATACGATCTGTAATGAAGAATGAAAGTTAGTAACCCCGATAGTTCCTGTGTCATTACTGAAGGGGATTGAATTTGCTGCCCACTCAACTAGAAACCTTTGGGCTTGCTCCGGCGGGCTCGAAGGTTTTTTATTTTAAACCTATTCAGGTCTTGTTAGTTCCCGTCACAATACCTTTAAAGTATTATATATCAATGGATTCTGAATTGAAATTCAAACACCCTTTAAGTAATTTAATTGATCAAAATTTTTAATTAAAGGAGTTCAGAATGGCAATCAAAGTAGGTATTAATGGTTTTGGAAGAATAGGCAGATTGGTATTCAGACGCGCCCTTGCACTTGGCGGATTTGACTTTGTTGGAATAAACGATCTAACTGATGCAAAAACATTAGCACATCTTTTAAAATATGATTCTGTGCATGGAATTTTCAAGGGTGAAGTTAAAGTTGATGGAAATGATATTATTGTTAACGGTGACAGGATAAAAATAACTGCTGAGAAAGATCCGGCAAACCTGAAATGGAAAAACCTGGGTGCTGATATTGTTATTGAATCAACAGGTATCTTCAGGTCCAAAGACGCCTGTATGAAACATATTGAAGCAGGCGCCAATAAGGTAATTTTAACTGTACCTGCAAAAGGTGATGTTGATGCCACTGTTGTTCTTGGTGTAAACGACGAAGTGCTGAAAGGTAATGAGAAAGTTATTTCCAACGCATCCTGTACAACAAACTGCCTTGCCCCGATGGTAAAGGTTTTAAATGATACATTCGGAATTGAGAAAGGTTTTATGACCACCGTTCACTCTTACACTAATGATCAAAGACTACTTGATCTCCCGCATAGTGATTTGAGGAGAGCAAGATCAGCTGCTGTTTCTATTATTCCAACTACCACAGGTGCAGCCAAAGCAGTAACCAAAACCATTCCGGAATTGAAAGGAAAACTGGATGGTTTTTCACTTCGTGTACCGACACCGGATGGTTCTATAACAGATTTTGTCGCAGTTTTGACAAAAGAAGCAACAGTTGAAGAAGTAAATGCGGCAATGAAAAAAGCCGCTGAAGGTCCGATGAAGGGAATCCTGGAATATACAGAAGATCCGATCGTATCGGCTGATATTATTGGAAACCCGGCATCGTGTATCTTTGATTCACTTTCCACAATGGCCATTGGTAACCTGGTTAAAGCAGTCGGCTGGTACGATAATGAGTGGGGTTATTCATGCCGAGTTATTGATTTAATCAAAAAAGTTGCAAAATAACAGATGCAATAAGGACGAGGATTTATGCTTCGTCCTTTTTTCTTTGTTAAGAAAAAACAAACCGGAAAAATTATGAACAAGCTTTCAATTAATGATCTTAACCTTAAAGACAAACGTGTTCTCGTCAGAGTCGATTTTAATGTTCCTCTTGATGACAATCAGAAAATTACCGATGATATGAGAATAGTTGCGTCACTTCCTACCATTAAAAAAATAATTAATGATGGCGGAAAAGCAATTTTAATGAGTCATCTCGGGAGGCCCAAAGGTAAAGTTAAACCGGAATTCAGTATGAAACCTGCGGCCGAAAAACTAAGTGAATTACTCGGGAAAGTTGTTAAATTGGCTCCTGATTGTATTGGCGATGAAGTGAAAAAGATGGTTGATCAGATGAAGAGCGGAGAAATAATTCTGCTGGAAAATCTGAGATTTCACCTGGAAGAAGAGAAAAATGATGAATCTTTCTCAAGAAAGCTTGCAGAGTTGGGGGATGTTTACGTGAACGATGCATTTGGAACAGCGCATCGCGCACATGCATCTACCGAAGGTGTAACACATTTCATTAAAAAGTGTGCAGCAGGATACCTGATGCAGAAAGAGCTGGATTACCTCGGTTCAGCCTTAAGTGAGCCTGAAAGACCGTACTGTGCTATACTGGGCGGAGCAAAGATTTCAGGGAAAATCGATGTGATAATGAATCTTATAGATAAGGTCGACACTCTTATTATAGGCGGAGGGATGGCATTTACTTTTTTTAAGTCACAGGGTAAAGAAATCGGTAAATCTTTGCTTGAGGAAGAAAAGATTAGCCTGGCAAAAGAAGTACTGAAAAAAGCAGATCAATCGAAAATGAAATTCATTCTTCCGGTCGATGTAGTTGTTGCTTCTGAATTTAAGAATGATTCCCCCTATGATACCGTAAAGATTGATAATATTCCTGCCGACAAAATAGGATTGGATATAGGCGATGAAACAATTAAATTGTTTTCAGATGAGCTTCTAAAATCCAGAACAATTGTTTGGAATGGGCCGATGGGAGTGTTCGAAATGGATAATTTTGCCAAAGGAACATTCGCAATTGCCAAAGTACTTGCGGAGGCGACAAAGAAAGGTGCTGTAACGGTTATCGGGGGCGGTGATTCTGCAGCCGCTATAGCGAAAGCAGGACTCGAGGAGGAGGTTTCGCACGTTTCAACGGGTGGAGGAGCTTCACTTGAATTCCTTGAAGGGAAAACACTTCCTGGTGTTGAAGCGCTGAGTGATTCAAAATAAAATTGATTGAATAATAAAGGAAAAATTTGTGAGTAATTATTATCGGCCAGCCGGATTCGGATTCAGTTTCTTTCCCCCGGTGATTAAAAACCTTTTGATTATAAATGGTGTAGTTTTCTTCCTGCAGCTTATAATGCAGGGTCTTACCATCCAGGGTATCGGCGGAGAAGAATATCTGAATCATTGGTTTGCTCTTAATCCTATTGGGTACAACTTTCAGATCTGGCAGCTTATAACCTACCAATTTATGCATGGAAGTTTTTCGCATATCCTGTTTAATATGTTTGCTCTCTGGATGTTCGGAATGGAAATTGAAAACATGTTGGGTCCAAAAAATTTCTCTATTATTATTTACTCTGCGGTGTAGCGGCCGGATTATTTCAGATATTTTTAACTCCTCTTTTAACAGGACTGGCAGCACCAACAATTGGGGCAAGCGGCGCAATATATGGTGTACTTATTGCTTTCGGAGTGATATTTCCAAACAGGTATATATTCTTGTATTTCATCATACCCATAAAAGCAAAATATTTAATCGCCTTTTTGATTTTAATTGAATTCTTTGCCATAAGTCCGGAGAGCAATATTGCTCACCTGGCTCATCTTGGCGGCGCATTGGCAGGATTCATCTTTATTTTGTTTGATAAAAATATCGATGCACCTATAAAAAGTATTTTCAGAGGATCATCTTCCTATAAGGTGAAGAAGCCATTCAATCCTTTCGGAGGTATTTCAGATGCGTTTAAGCATAAGGAAGAAAATGTACAGGAAGCAAAATATTATGAGATAAAGGATGAAGATAAAGATGATCAAAAAGGGGCGGTCTCACAGGAACAGATAGATAAAATACTTGATAAGATCAGCCAGTCGGGATACCAGAATCTTACCGATAAAGAAAAGAAAATTCTTTTTGAAGCAAGTAAGAAGATGAGGTAGGATTCGTTCAAGTTTAAGTTCAGGCCTGCCAATCCGCTCCGACTCGCCAGAGACGAGCAGGCTAGTTCAGGATCAGATCAGATTTAAGCAGTTAAGGAACATACAATCATATATTCATACAACCATACTATCCTATCCGGACTAATCTTCATTGTTGTTATTATGCTTTCTCTGCAGTTTGTTTCCTGCTCTGATGAAACTGTTGAACGTAATAAATTCGTTAATGCTTATGTTGATTTACGAATAGCTGAAGATACATTAAAAAGTGAAAATGACGGTATTCAAAAGGTAAAAGTCAGAATACTTAAAAGGTATGGACTGACAGAAGAGGAGTACAACTCAAGTTTTGAATACTTTAACGAAAATCCTGAACTATGGGAGCAATTTTATGATAAAGTTATGGCGCGGGTTGATACTTTGAAGAAGAAGAAGAAGTAAATTTGTGCTTTGCCAGGGCCACTCTAAGCAGGGGAAAAGAAACCTCATCATTTAGTCTCTCCTTTAATATTTTAATGTCAGTAATTCCTTTTTTAATTTCCTCCATAATCTGATCATAATTGAAGTTCCGGAACAGCTTCTTGATTTCTATTTCAGGTTCAAATTCGATGATTGTTTCAATCTGTATAGAGACTACAGCTTCAGATAGTTTCCGCATAGAAGCAATTCCGGCCAGATCATATCCTTTTCTCATCAAAAGATAAGTCTGATTCAGGTTCGACGGCATTTTATTTTCGTCCTGTTCCTTCTCATCCGACGAAGTATTAATAACTTCCAGGAAATCTTCACCTACTTTATTAAACATCCTTTGTGTAAATCCTTTGACTGATAATAACTGCGACTTATTCTTTGGCCTGCTCCGCGATATTTCTCTGAGCACATCATCAGGACAAATCAGGTATGTTGACTGAACAAACTTTTTTGATGCCCTTATCCTTATTTCCCTGAGAAGATTAAATACCTCAAGATCCTTCTCATAACCTGGTGCTGAATTAAAGGGTATTTCTTCATTATCATCGACAAATAATAATTCTTCCTCTTTAATTCGTACAGCGGATCCTTCCTTTATTAATCTCTTATGAGAAATCAGCTCCTGGATAACAGTATTCAAATCATTAAGATCAAAGTTCCTGCAGGAGCCGAACGTAGCCAGCCTGACTAAATCGGGTTCAGACGTTTTCCCTTTAAGGACATTCAATAATACAGTCTGAGTCGTTTTGCCACTGAGAAGTCTTAAAGTTCTCAATACTAATTCTGAAATATATTCTCTTATTGATTCCGGTACAGCCTCACCCAGTGTGCATCTATCGCACTTCCCGCAATTATATTTTTCAACTTCTTCGCCGAAGTAATTAAGTATATAACGAAAACGGCATTCACCCGTAAAAACATATTCAATCATCTGATCAAGCTTATGCTGTGAATGTAAATATCCCTCATTTATTTTTTTATAATTGATAGATAATCTTTCCTGGGAAATGCGGGGAGAAGTAAGTATGACTGCTTCATTTGAAAGAGCTTTCCGGTAAGTGATTACCCCCAGATTATCAAGGGTAATAAGAGCAGCATCAATTTCCGAACTTGTCAGTTCAAAATAATCGGTAAGGTCTGAAAGTGAAAATAATACAGGTGAGTCAAATGCTTTGCTTCCGTATTCACGCAGCAGCAATAGTATGGTTTCTTTAAGGACATTATCAGAGACGTTCTCAACGAATCTTCTTAGATCTTCTTTATTATAATTTATCTGCAGCGTTGACCTTTTATCAAACTCCGACAGGATCCTAAGATAACCCCCTTCTTCCAGGTACTTAAATGCTGAATATAAAAGACCCCTGGTCAATTTCTTTTTGACATAAGCTGAAATATAGTCGAAGTTGACAGGGATTTCCTCTTCACTTTTATTTTCCAGTGCGATCTTCCCATAATCACATACAGCATTATAGACATCCTGAATAAGTTTTTTATCAGGGTAGGCATTTGAAATAAAGTAATTCTGAATTGAAAGATCAGAATCATCGTGAAGAAGGAATATATGGGAGTCATTACCATCTCTTCCGGCTCTGCCGATTTCCTGATAATAATTTTCTATTGAACCGGGAGTATTAAAGTGAATAATAAGTCTAATATCTTTTTTATCTATCCCCATTCCGAAAGCATTAGTAGCACAAATGACATTCAGCTCATCATTTATAAATGCCTCCTGTATCCTTTTCCTTTCTTCAGGATGCATACCTGCATGGTATGGCGCACTATTAATCCTGTGCATTAAAAGATATTCCGAGATTTCTTCAGCTTTCCGCCTGGAAGAAGTATAAATGATTGCCGGAGTCTTATAAACAGAGATAAGCTCAACGCATTTTTCAAATTTCCGAGAACCGGGAATCACATTAAGTAAGAGATTCTGTCTTTCGAAACCTTTTACAAAAACCCTCGGTTTTCCAAGGCCAAGCTGTCTAACAATATCCTTCACTACTTCGGGAGTTGCCGTCGCAGTAAAAGCAGATACTTTTTTGACTGAAACGAAATCTGAGAACTCTTTTATCCTGCTGTAGCTCGGGCGAAAGTTATGACCCCATTCACTGATGCAATGTGCTTCATCCACGAATAAAAAATTAGGATTAAGCTTTTTGATTTTTTCAGCAAAGATAATATTCTCAAGTCTTTCCGGGGCAACATATAATAATTTAATTTTTCCGAAAGAAATATCCTGCAGTACGATCTCTGCTTCTCTGAAGGTCATCGTGCTGTTAATAAATGCAGCTATTTTATCTTCACGGTTTAAGTTATCGACCTGGTCTTTCATCAGGGCAATCAGGGGTGAAATAACAATTGAGAAATTTTCTGAAATCAGGGCAGGGATCTGATAGCAAATTGATTTTCCCGCACCAGTGGGTAATACTGCAAGAACATTATCGCCTTTAACAATACAGTTTATAATTTCTTCCTGGGCAGGTCTGAACGAATCAAAGAAAAAGTATTTTTTTAGTGCTTCTGCAGCAGTCATGCATTGTGAAATAATAATTAAATAATTACTACAAATAAAAAGATAATTTTTATAAATTGTAATGTTAATTAATAATTAATCTTATTTAAGCACTTAAATAAGGTTCTGAATTCCATTACTATAGATTATTCGTAATATTATATCATTAATGCATTAGCCGACTCACATTATATAAAAAGGTCTTCATTATGAAACTCTTTACATTTCTTTTGTCATTTGTTTTACTGCAGACAGCATTTTCCCAGGTTGAGTACAGAGAACAGCAGCTTGAAAATACTATCTATAGTAATGCTCCTGAACAATTAAAACACTCAAAAGCATTTATCAGGGAGTGGCGTTTCTTTGAACAAAGAGCATATCCAAATAATTATATCCCTGCGAATGCCTATGAAAAAGCAATTGAGCAGCGCAATGCTTTAAGAGAAAGAAATAATTATGCTGACGGAGGAATTACCTGGGTTAGTCTTGGTCCAACACCGGGTGAATATTTCAACTACGGAAAAATATCATCAAGAATTGTTTCCGGTACATACGATCCGCAGGATCATAACATAATTTATATAGGACCTGCTTATGGTGGAGTATGGAAATCAACGAACGGCGGAGTAAACTGGGTGCCTCTTACTGATAACCAGCCATCTATGTCGATGGGTGCTATTGTTCTCGATCCTGATAATCCACAGATAGTTTATGCAGGTACAGGTGAGGCTACGTACAGCGGCGCTTCATATTCAGGACTGGGGCTGCTGAAATCCACTGACGGTGGAGCATCCTGGACACAAATTACTGCCGGGTTCCCAACCCACACATACTTTTCGAGGATAGTAATCCGTTCCGGTCATAATAATGAACTGCTTGCCGCACTTGGGAATTCAGGTTTATTCAGAAGTTCAAACAGCGGGGAATCCTGGTCACAGGCGCTCGCAGGCCGCTGTGATGAGGTCAGATACACACCATCAGGTGATACTGTTTTCATTGCAGGTTCAGGTACAGGATTTAAGCGCTCCGTTGACGGAGGCGCGACTTATTCAAATTTCAGTTCCGGGCTTACACTGGGAGAAAGGACGCATTTTGATTATTGCTACAGCAATCCTGCCTATATGTACGCCGCGGCATATACATCCTCATCCTTTAAAGTATTTAAATCTACAGATTACGGTATAACATTTTCACAGGTATCTGCATCGACTGATTTTGAGTACGGGCAGGCATGGTATGATATGTACTGCAGGGTTAATCCTGATGATCCGAATGATGCTTATGTTGGAACCATAGATGTATTCCGTACTACTAACGGCGGAACGTCGTTTGTTAATATAACCAACGCTTATTCCAACGGTACTGTGCATCCTGATCAGCATTACCTTTTCTTTGATCCGCAGGATGCAAATACATTTTTTGCCTGCAACGACGGCGGAATTTATAAAACAACCGATAATGGAAATTCATTTATCAATATGAACCAGGATCTGACCTTAACACAGTTTTACAGGATTACAACCAGTCCCTTCCTTCCAAGTAGAATACTCGGTGGAACACAGGACAACGGAACGCAGCAGACATTTGCATCACTTTCATGGGCGGCTGCATTCGGCGGTGACGGAGGCGAGGTTGCGTTCAATCCTTTTGATCAGAATTATATTTTAGGCGAAACACAGAACGGCGGGTTGACCAGGACCAGCAACAGCGGTAATAACTGGTACTATAATTCAATGACTGGAATTGATCAGACTGAAAATGTGGCCTGGGTTGCACCTATTATCCATCATCCGAATATTTCCGGAACATACTATGTTGCCCGGCAGAAGGTTTATAAATCGACTAATAATGGATTAACCTGGACACCGATATCAGGAAATATAAATGGAACCGGAGCAGTCAGCGAACTGGCAATAAGTAAAACGGATCCCAATGTAATGCTTGCTTCATCAGGCTACAAACTATACCGTTCAGATGACGGTGGTGTGAACTGGGTGAACATCAGTGCCGGGCTCCCCAATAAAAGCATTTCTTCAATTTATGTCCATCCGAATGATGAAAGGTTTTTTATTGTTTCCTACTACGGGCTTGGCGGGTCAAAAATATATACAACTAATGACAGCGGCGCTGACTGGAAGGATGTCAACGGGGATCTTCCGGATACGCCTGTAAATGATGTTTTTATTTATACTGAGGACAATTCACATCCCGATACATATTTTGCCGCCACTGATATTGGTGTTTTCCTTACACAGGATGGCGGAATAAACTGGATTGAATTAGCAGACGGAATACCGAACACTCTAGTAATGCATCTTGATTATTCTCCCCAGACTCATACTCTGAGAGCGGGAACGCATGGCAGAGGAGTATATGAGGCTTACATTGATTTTTATCTCCCTGTTGAACTTTCTGCCTTCAGCGCAGCTGTTTCAGATAATAGTGTGGTGCTTAACTGGGAAACTTCTTCTGAAACAAATAATCAGGGATTCGAAGTTGAGAGAAAACTAAAGAACCAGGAATGGGTTACAATCGGATTCGTTGCAGGAAACGGAACTTCTACCGAGAGACATACCTATAAATATACTGATGACGAAATGAATGCAGACTATACAGGGCGTGTTCTTTACAGACTGAAACAGATGGATTTCGACGGCGGATATGAATATTCAAACCAGGTATTTGCTGATTTTGATTTTATACCCGACCAGGTGACTCTTGCTCAGAATTACCCTAATCCATTCAATCCGACAACAACAATAAAATATTCGATCCCTGTTGAAGCAAATGTAACATTAGCTGTCTACAATTCACTTGGAGAAAAAATCAGTGATCTGGTTAATACTGTGCAGGCACCCGGTAATTACCAGGTTACATGGAATGCAAAAGATTATGCCTCAGGATTTTACTTCTATGCACTTAAAGTTTCAGATATGCAGAATCATAATCTATTTAAAGACAGCCGAAAGATTGTTCTGGTTAAATAGAAGTAACTAAAAAAAATTAAATTTTGGAACCCCGGTTCTTAACTACCGGGGTTTTTTATTAAGATTTTTTATTCTGAAATGAATAAAGCAGATTTTAACCGGACTGCCATTATGTTAGACAAACAGGTAAATATAAGAAGCCGGGATAGAAGAGAGATAGACGAGAGACAGAGGCGAGAACATAATAAAATGGGTTTGTAAGGATGTATGATGCCGCGATACTCCTCGAATTAGATTTGACTATAGATTTAGAAATGATATTTCCCTGTAGAAAATATTAACAGAATGATAATTAATTTCATTCAATACCTGATTTTTTGTCTAAATAAATCAAATTAAAAGCTCTCCGCTAAGAGATCATATCAATTTTAGTTAAATTTATCATTCAAATTAGAATAAATACTGCAAACTGATGGCGATAATTGAAACAAAGGATCTTACAAAATTTTATACCTCCCGTGCGAAAAAGGTACTGGCATTATCGGGGTTTAATCTTTCACTTGAGCAGGGAACTATTTTTGGTCTTCTGGGCCCCAATGGAGCAGGTAAAACAACTCTCATTAAAATTCTCCTCAGCATCACTTTTCCCACTTCAGGACAAGCTTATGTGTTAGGTCACGAACTTTCTGATTATAACATTAAAAATAAAATCGGTTATCTTCCTGAAAATCACCATTACCCCGGTTACCTTACAGGCGGCGAAGTTCTTAAATTTTTTGGAAAACTCAGCGGACTGGATGGAGTAACCCTTGATAAAAGGATTGATGAACTCCTCGAATTAATGAAACTTTCGAAATGGAAAAAAGTTAAGGTTAAGACTTATTCAAAGGGTATGATGCAGAGGCTGGGGTTAGCGCAAGCTATGATAAATGACCCTGAACTTATTTTTCTGGATGAGCCTACAGACGGCGTGGATCCGATCGGCAGAAAAGAAATCAGAGATATTCTGCTGGAACTTAAATCCCGGTCAAAAACAATTTTTCTTAATAGTCACCTTTTGTCTGAAGTAGAACTTATTACTGATCGGGTTGCGATACTGAATAAGGGGACACTTTTAAGAGAAGGGACAGTCCAGGAGTTAACCGAAAAGGAAGAGGAATACAGACTGACTATCGAAACGCCCCCTGCATCGTTTCAAATGCCGGAAAATCATGATGGTGTCAGCATAACTCCGCTCAAAGATAATTCATATGTTATAAAAGCTTCTGATACAATACGGCTGAACCTTTTAATCGATTTTCTCCGGCAGCATGATGTTTTAATCGCGGGCATATTTAAAGAAAAAAACACGCTGGAAGATATGTTCATTTCCCTGATCCAGCAGGCGGAAAACGAGTCGGCGCAATGAGAAATATTTATCTTTTGACTCTTTTTACACTTAAAGAAGCAATGGCAAGAAAGGTTTTCCTGTTCTTTATCGGTATCTCCATTCTTGCAATATTAATTACTGCCCTGATTTTCAGTTTAGTTGATACACAGTCGATTATATCCGGGATAGAAAATAAAACCGGCAATGATTTTCTCATAAGAAACATTGTATCAACTCTTGAAATAATGATTATATCTCCGTTAGCAGGACTAGGCCTGCTGCTGGCAATATTTTCAAGCTCGAGCTTTGTACCCAATATGCTGGAAAAGGGCAATATAGATCTTTTGCTAAGCAAACCGGTGTCAAGACAGCAGCTGCTGTGGGGAAAATATGCAGGCGGACTGCTTGTGGTGCTCCTCAATATTGCCTTCCTTGTGGTAGGTATCTGGCTGATTATATCACTTAAGTTTTCATTCTGGGATCCGACATTCCTCTGGTCTCTGATAATTATTACTTTTACATTCGCCGTGCTTTACTCTTTAATTGTATTATGCGGAGTACTCACACGCGGATCGATGCTGGGGATGATGCTTGCCTATTTCATTTTCCTTATTCTCAGTCCGGTCCTGGCACTGGCAAATGACCGGGCAGATATATTCTTCAGAAATGATATTGTTAAAAGTATCATAAAAGGTGTTTATTATTTTGTGCCGAAAACATCTGAACTGATGGGCAGAATGATCTCTGATCTTGCGACAGGCAAAGGAATAGCTGACTTTCAGCCTTTAATCAGCTCACTGTTATTTTTAATTTTAATGATGATACTAAGTATTCTATCTTTCAGAAAAAAAGATTTTTAGGGATGAAGCAATTAGCGGCAATATTACCCTTTCTTCTTCTTTTTACTACCTGCGGAACCAAAACGGAGACAGATAATCTCACTCCATCTCAATGGCAGCTATTCGCCTACCTGCCTGAGAATACCGAATATATTTTTTATGCAAATCTTCACGAGTTGATGAAAACCAGATACGGTGAAGAAAACTTTATGTCTTCACTCCCGGAAAAACCTGCAGGTGACTGGATAACTAAGTTTGAAGAAGCGACCGGTACCAGTTTTAAAAAGGGATCAAAGAAATAATTATTGCAGACACCCGGGATGACAAAGGTATACTGATTGTCAGGTTTGACAAAAATTACGATAAAGTAAAAAAATACTTTGATGAAAGTCCGGATTTTCAAAAGAGTACGAATGATAAAATCTTTTCTCTCACCAGGAAGCCTGCAACCAGGGTATATCTTGCAGGGAAAAATATACTCATTGTTTCCGGCAGTGAAGATTATATAAATTCCATTGTTTATAATAAAGGAAACAGTCTGAAAGAGAACGGAAATTTTATATCGATAATCAAAAATATACGGGGAAAGAACAGTCTCTGGATGGCAACAGATAAGGGTGCATTTGCAGCCGGAATATTTGATCGTATTGCAGGAAAAAACTCGAAACTGCTTTCACCTGAAATTCTTTCCTCAATTGACAATTTTTCTGTTTCAGCGGAATTTAATAACGCAGCAAATGTAGAATCTGCTCTAGGCTGCAGCAGTGCCGGAAATGCATACCTGCTGGCAGCAGCTGTGGAAGGTGCAATTGCAATGAATATACTTTCGCAAAAGAACTACAAACTGGGAAAAATATTTGATAAAATGGATGTGAAACGGGAAGGCAGACTTATCCGGTTTCACTTAAATCTTTCTGAAAAAGAACTTGGTGATATACAACAATTAACCAAACTGGAAAAACCGGTTAATAATTCTAAAGGTAAATTATGGTAGAAGAGAATCTGAGACTCGAAGACCTGCTTGGCAGGACAAAAAATTATGATAATATCGAAAGGATAGATCACGTCACGATAATCGGCGCAGGTGTGATGGGTCAGGGCATTGCACAGACCATTGCAGGCTCAGGTATTGACGTCCGGCTGATCGAGAAAAATAAAGACCAACTTGAAAAAGCCGAAGCATCGCTTTCTGAATCACTTGACAGGGAAATTAAAAGATGGTCATTAACCCAGTCTGAGAAGAAGTCAATATTGTCACGAATTTCCTGGCAGATAAATTTTGATGATATAGAAGAAACTGATCTGCTTGTGGAAGCTGTTGATGAGGATTTCGAATTAAAGAAAGGAATATTCAAACAGCTTGACGAACTCGTAAAGAAGGAAACGATTTTTGTCTCGAACACTTCAACATTAAGTCTGACTAAACTGGCGGAGAGTACAGGCAGAGCGGATAAAGTAATCGGAATGCATTTCCTGCATCCGGTTCCCAAAGTGCCGCTTGTGGAACTTGTGAAATGCCTTCATACTTCCAATAAAACAGTTAAGACAGTGAAAGAATTTGCTGCGAGGATAGGCAAGACTCCTGTTGAAGTGTATGAATACCCGGGTTTCGTTACCACTAGGGCGATTGTTCCTCTTTTAAATGAGGCAATGTATATTCTCCTTGAAGGTGTTGCCACTGCAAAAGATATAGATACAGCAATGAAACTTGGTTATAATTTTGCATATGGTCCTCTCGAGATGGCAGATATGATGGGACTGGATGAGGTACTGGCCTGGATGGAAACCCTATGGAAAACCCTCGGCGAGCCGCGTTACCGTGCCTGCCCGATACTAAGGAAACTTGTGCGTGAAAGAAAACTGGGCAAAAAAACCGGTGAAGGTTTTTACAGGTATGATAATAACGGAAGAATTATTACAGAATAATATAAAATCTTAAATGGAAATTTAATATGAAAGTATTAGTAGTTAACTGCGGAAGTTCATCAATAAAATATCAGTTTATCGATACAGGAAAAAAAACGGCACTGGCGAAAGGGATTGTTGAAAGAATTGGAATGAGCAGTGCTGTATTAACGCACCAGAGATATGACGGGGATAAAATAAGAATCGTAGGAGAGATTCTTGACCATGCCATAGGGATTGAATATGTACTGGGTGTAATGCTCAGTAAAAACCACGGTGTAATTGATGATAAAAGAGATATAGAGGCGGTGGGACACAGGGTTGTGCACGGCGGTGAAACCTTCTCAGATTCAGTTTTAATAACCGATGAAGTTATGCAGGTTCTGCAGGACAATATTGAGCTTGCCCCTCTTCATAATCCGCCGAATATAAAAGGTATACAGGCCGTTAAAAGAGTACTGCCTGAAACTCCGCAGTGCGGGGTATTTGATACGGCATTCCATACAAAAATGCCTCCTGAAGCATATCTATACGGAATACCTTTTGAATTATATAAAAAATATAAAATTAGAAGATATGGTTTCCATGGTACGTCACATCATTTTGTCTCAATCCGTGCAGCAGAAATGCTCGGGAAGAAATTAAGCGAATTAAAAATTATAACAGCTCACCTTGGCAATGGCTGCAGTATGACCGCTATTAAGAATGGAAAATCGATTGACACTACGATGGGATTTACTCCGCTTGAAGGACTTTTAATGGGAACCCGCAGCGGGGATCTAGATCCTTCTCTTATACTCTACATTATGGGAAAAGAAGGACTTTCCCTGAGCGAGGCCGGAACTTTGCTGAACAAACACAGCGGACTTATCGGCATCAGCGGGGAAAGCAGTGATATGCGTGAAATTCAGAATTCAATGGCTGAGGGGCATAAAAGATCTAAATTTGCCTTTGATATTTTCTGCTACAGAATTAAAAAGTACGTAGGTGCATATACGGCAGCTATGGGGGGGCTCGATGCTCTCGTATTTACCGGAGGAATCGGTGAGAATTCCTCAATGGTGCGGGAAACTGTTTGCAGTAATATGGATTATCTCGGTATTTCTCTCGATCCTGATAAAAATAATAATCACCAGGAAGTTATCTCATCCGGGGATTCTAAGGTTAAAGTATTTAAAATCCCGACAAATGAAGAATTAGTTATTGCCCTGGATACTGCAAAAATAGTTGAGGAACTGAATTTGCAGCAAAAAATAATATCAGTGGATTTTGATTAATCCCTTAGTTTAGCAGCAGGTACCTCTCGAAAATATTTGAATTCCTGTGAATATTTTCTTATTCATTATACTCTTCTAAAAAAATATTTTGCAGGAAATTTTATGAATTTAGGAATAAAGGGTAAAACTGCACTTATAACCGCTTCATCAAAAGGTATAGGAAAGGCAGTCGCTGAAAGCTTTGCCGCTGAAGGATGCAAAGTCGCAATCTGTGCCAGGAGTAAAGATGAACTGCTGGAACTTTCCACCGACTTAATGAGGTACGGTATTGATGCAGTCTGGTCTATCTGCGATCTGAATAAACCCAAAGAAATTGAAAGCACAGTAGAAGCTGTTCACAAACAGCTTGGTCCGATCGATATACTCGTCAATAACTGCGGCGGCCCGCCATCGGGATACTTCACGGAATTTTCAGATAAACAGTGGCAGAATGCAGTTGACCAGGTGCTTATGAGTGCGGTCAGGTTTATTCGGCTTGTCCTACCCGATATGATTTCAAATGAATGGGGACGGGTGATTAATATTACTTCAATTTCAGTAAAACAGCCGGTAGAAAATCTGCTGCTTTCAAATACATTAAGAAGCGGAGTTACGGGACTGGCCAAAACATTAAGTTCAGAGTATGCGAAATATAATATCACAGTTAATAATGTGGCTCCGGGTTATGCTTTGACGAACAGACTATACGATTTATCCGTGATAAGAGCAAAAAAAGAAAATCTTTCGCACGAGGAAATTCTCACCGCAATGGCCAAGGAGACTCCGGCCAACAGGCTGGGTAGTCCTGAAGAAATTGCTTCTGCTGTACTTTTCCTTGCATCAAAGAAAGCATCTTACATAACCGGTGTTACACTGAATGTTGACGGCGGTTTAAACAAAGGTTTATTCTGATTTATTAACACTTCTCTGTGTGCAAAGGACAGTACTATGAAGAAGGAATTAGAGCTTATTATTCTGCCGGAAGATATTTTTAATAAAGAGAAGCTGTATCAAATTACCGCAGAAAAATTAAAACTCCCGGCTGAGGTGCTTAAAGCTGTCATTCCACTCAGGAGATCAATTGATGCAAGAAGCAAAGAACCCGTTTACAAATTACTGGTTGATGCATATATAAATGAATCTCCGGGCGATATACACCCTAAAATAAAATATGAGCCTGTTACAGGCGGTCAGAAGATTATTATTGTCGGTTCAGGTCCTGCCGGATTATTCGGAGCATTACAATTAATCGAACTTGGCATCAAACCGGTAATCATAGAGAGAGGGAAAGATGTTCAGAGCAGGAGGAAGGACTTACGGGACATACAACAATTTCATCAGGTGAATCCTGATTCGAATTATTGTTTTGGTGAAGGGGGAGCGGGAACATACAGTGACGGTAAACTTTATACAAGAGCAACCAAGCGCGGTGATGTTGGAAGGATTCTGAATATCCTCGTCCAGCATGGTGCAGATGAAGATATACTTGTAGACTCCCACCCGCACATCGGTTCAAACAAACTGCCCGATGTTGTTAAATCGATAAGAGACACAATTCTTACTAATGGCGGAGAGATTCACTTTGAATCGAGGCTGACTGATTTTATAATTCAGGATGATGTTATAAGTGGAATAATAGTCAATAATGAAAAAGAATTTACCGCCGATGGTGTCATCCTGGCTACGGGTCATTCGGCCCGTGATATTTATTACCTGCTTCATAAGCAGAACAGGAAACTTGAAGCAAAACCGTTTTCGATGGGAGTAAGAATTGAACATCCCCAAAGCCTGATAAATGAAATTCAGTACCACATGAAAATTAAAAATGAAAACCTGCCGGCGGCTCCCTATACACTTTCCTGCCAGATAGATGACAAAGGAATATACTCATTCTGCATGTGTCCGGGGGGAATTATTGTTCCTGCTGCTACTGCTCCGGGAGAAATAGTAGTAAACGGTATGTCATTATCCCGCCGGGATTCACCTTTTGCGAATTCAGGATTTGTCGTTACTGTAAATGAAAAAGACTGGAACAATGTTGATGCGGAGACCCCTTTTAAAGGACTCGTGCTCCAGGAGCAGTTAGAGAAAAAATGTTTTGAGCTGGCTGGTAAAACCCAGAGTGCTCCCGCACAGCGGGTTACTGATTTTGTTAAAGGAATACACACGCAGCAGCTTCCGTCTACATCATATATTCCCGGTTTGACATCCTCTTCATTGCATAATGAATTACCCGGGTTCATCTCAAAATATCTGAGAGAAGCTCTTTATGTGTTCAATAAAAAAATGAGAGGATATCTCACAGAGGATGCGATTATAGTTGCAGTCGAGAGTCGGACGAGTTCACCTGTACGCATTCCAAGGGACAGTGAAACACTAATGCATATCGGGACAAAGGGATTATTTCCTGCGGGTGAGGGAGCAGGCTATGCTGGCGGAATAGTTTCTGCCGCGCTGGATGGAGAAAATTGTGCTAAGGCTGTCGCTGTTTATCTAAAAAGATAAGAGATAAGAAGGCTGTCGAAAATATAACAAATTTCAACAGCCTGTATAAGACTAAGTTATCATTTGAGATAGATCATTTTGAGCACTTTGAAATAAGACTTATCTGAAACCTCTGACTCTGCCTTCATTTGTACATAATAGACACCGGATGCAAATCTGGAAGCATTCCATACTTTTTCATATGTTCCCTGTGCGATTTCACCTTCCGAGAGTTCTTCAACTACTTTACCTAAGATATTGATAATCTGTACTTTAACCCGACTCTGTTCTGGTATATTAAACCTGATTTTTGTCGATGGGTTAAAGGGATTCGGGAAATTCTGATCCAGATAATAACCTCTTGTTTTAATATCGAGATCGACCATAACAGTACCTGAATAGTTACTCGTACCGTCATAGTCTATCTGTTTCAATCTGTAACTAACTGTCCTCCTGTAACTATCATTAGTAAAATCATCTGTAAAAGAGTAAAAATTCTTTTCTGTAGTTGTACCGTGCCCATGAACAAAAGTAATCGATGCCCAGTTATCTCCGAAGCTTCTTTCGATGTTGTAACCCTTATTATTCTGCTCCGTTGCAGTTGACCAGTCAAGAATAACTTTATTCCCTGAAACCTTCGCACTGAAAGATATTAATTCCACAGGAATCTCGGTTATTATGATTTCCGCTTCATTGCTGTAATTAGAAACAGCAGAATCATTATATGCAATAACTCTGTAGGTATACGTAGTTATGTCCGTTACATTATCAGTAAAAGAAGTAATACCGGCATTAACAGTTCCAACATCGCTAAAAATATTTACGCTGTCCTTCCTCTGTATTTTGAAACCGGTTTCATTATTTGAGTTATCAACCCAGCTAAGATCTACGGTTCCGGGATTATCCGAACTCACCTGGAGGTTGGTAGGTGCTGAAATAACGGGCTGGTATTCATATATTTTTCCATTAGAACACAGAACATAAAATTCATTATTCATATCTACGCCGAAGGAAAGAATTGAAGCGGCTGCAGTACTGAGCAGAGTATTGGAAAGATTAACTCCGCTATAATCCAGGCTCCAGATTTTGCTGGAGCAATAATCACCATAAACATAAGTCCCTGTTAATTCCGGCTTTCTTTTACCTCTGTAGATATATCCGCCTGTAATGGAACAATTCCCTGCAGAGTGATCATATTCCCAGATGGGGAACAGGTAATCTGTACCATTACATCCTGTAAGATTATAAGGATGATTTCCCTCATAACATCTCCAGCCGTAATTACCGCCGCTTGTAATGGTATCAATTTCTTCCCATGCATTCTGTCCTACATCCCCGCACCACAGCCAATTGGTAGCAGGATCAAAACTGAACCGCCAGGGATTCCTCATTCCAAAAGAATAAATTTCCTCTCTCCATCCCTGTGTGTTGCCCACAAAAGGATTATCCGGAGGGATACCATAATTAAATCCCCCGGAAGGATTATCGACATCAATTCTTAAAATCTTTCCCAGTAAAACAGATCTGTTCTGAGCATTATCGTTAGGATCGCCGCCTGACCCGCCATCGCCGAATCCAATGTATAAGTATCCGTCAGACCCGAATATAACTCTTCCGCCATTATGATTTGAAAAAGGCTGTGTGACTTCAAGCAGTACGAGTTCACTGTTCTTATCGGCAGAATCAGGATTGGATGTGACCTGGAACCTTGATACATGTGTTCTCAAAGGATTTGGGGTAGTATAATCAACATAAAAATATCCGTTGCTGGCATAATCAGGGTGAAAAGCGAGTCCCAATAGTCCGGTTTCACCGCCGCTGATAACCCTGTCGGTTATATTGAGAAATGTTTTGTATGTAGTTGTACCACCGTTGTTCTCAAAGACTTTTATAATTCCCGATTGTTCGACTACAAAAATTCTGTCGGTTCCGTCTGGAGCATACTGCAGATCGACAGGGCTGGAAAACGTCAGGTTAGGAAAAGCCTGCTGCAAAGTAAACTGAGCTATAGTGTTCTTCCCCGTAAAAATAAGTATCACTGCGAAAAGTAAAACAATTTTTCTATTCACCTTTTCCTCGTTTGTTTGTTGTTATCTTCTTCTTTGAATTTTTTGTTGGTTTTTTCTTATCTATATCTGCTGTTTTCTTCTCCCGAAAGAATATAAATTCCTTTTTGAATTCTTCTAACATAAATCCATTTTTTGCTGCAAGTTCTTTTGTATATCCGAAAAACTTATCTGAATTCTTTAATTCATCCAGAATATATTTTTCTAATGCAGTGCGGGCTGGTTTTGATTTAACATGCTTTGCTGCATCAATTCTTTTTTTACTATTAAACTTTAATGACGAATTAAGATTATAGAGCGTGAAAATATAATCGATCGTTTCCTCGAATTTTTCTTTATTAAAATACGTAATGGTTTCATGTTCGTGAATTTCGATGAATTGCCGGAACTCTTGGTTATCGAAGAGACCGGTTATAAAATCACCGGCTTCTTTTGAAAGATGCTCTTTACTGTTCTTACTTTCCATATCGAAGAATTTACATTCATGTATCCATTTCCCTGAAATTTGTGCATCTGATAAAACTTTGATCAGTTCATAATTATTGTTACCGTTGTACCGATCCTGCGAAAGCTGATTTAATTTAGAAGGAATAATTCTATCCAGCAGAAATTTATCCCAGATGTTATTACCATTTCCTGAATTTGGTCTTATGCCCTGCAGGTCTTTCAGTATCATTGAAGCAGTAAGAATATTTTTACTGATTTCATGACCGTCGTTTCTTTTCAGATAAACAAGATTATTCTTTGCTTCTTCGAGCCAGGGTGATTTTCTTTTTGATTCACTCTTTTTATTTAGCAGGCTGTTGAAAATCCGGGCAGATGTAAACTCTGATTCCAGTTGTTTTTGCACATCGCTTTTGGAAAGAGGTATATCATTAAATTTATTGATTTCATCAACAGCTGCATAAACTCTTGTATGGAACTGCTCGGGCAGGGTATTATCTTTTTCACCGAAGGCAACAGATTTTGCTTTATTAAAAATATTTGGTTCAAAGAGAGAGGAAAAAGCCTGGTGCAGGGGGGCAAGAGTCAATTTACGTTTGGCATCTTCTATTGAGTAAACTCCTGCACCATGGAGATAATCATTCAGACTTGCGTAAGTCCCGTCGGTGTCATAAACTTCACGGAAATCAAGCAGAACAACATACTCATATCCTTTAAGATAAAAATATCTTCCGAAATTGAATAAATCGCTTCCGGGAGCTAAATATTCAAACTTAGTATGGTAATCTTTAAATATATAATAAACATTATGATCTGATTTTAAATTAAGTGCTTCGGCAAGTGATTTACTCCTGTTACTTGAATCAGCAGCTTTATTAACAGAATATTTTATTGATCCCTGGCATTCCTGGTAGGAATTATTATACAGGACTAAAGCTCTTTCATAATTATTCCTGTTTGTATATGCAAAAACGGATTCATTTACACTACCGGAATTATCGATAAAATCAAAAAACTCAAAATTCTCAACCTGGCTGAAAAGATTCCTTTTCTTCATTAATGGAAAAATCTGATCCTCATGTGTACGAACAAGATTCTCATCTACAAACTCATTATAATACGCACGCTGGTATTCCATGCCGTATTTTTCCGCGAAACCTTCAATCTGACCGTGGCCGAACATGGGGAGTCCCGGCATTGTTATCATAGTTACACAGACACCAATATATTTATCACCTTTACCGAACTGGTTAACGGCAGTTTCCTCATCCGGATTACTCATAAAGTTCACATAACGCTTTAATATTTCAGGGTTGAATTCAAGTGTGTTTTTAACCAACAGACGATACTTTTCATTTTCCTCTTTCATCATCATATGCATAAATGCGCTATTATACACGCGGTGCATGCCAAGAGTCCGGACAAAATATCCTTCCATAAGCCAGAAAGCCTCTGCGAGTAAAAGAGTATCAGGCATCTCATTATTCATCCTGTCAACCACTTCACGCCAGAATTCATCAGGCATTTTATTATCAAATTGTTCACGCGTCATTGCATAATCTGCACGGGACGGAACAGCCCCGGCAGTACCCGGAACGGGGAACCATAATCTCTGATAGTGTTTTTTAGATAAGGTCATGGCAGCATCAAACCTGATAATAGGAAACATCTTTGCGACATGTTTAATAGTCTGATAAATTGACTCTCTTACCTCAGGGATAAGAAGGTTCAACTGAGCAGTGTCGTTCCACGGCATATTTGTTCCATCGTTGCCGTGATAAATATATTTTGTATCGCCTGTATATTTATCAATCCTCTGGAAAACCACGGCAGCATCAGATCGTAAATAATATTTATCCTCGATTCTTACAGCAACTCTGTCATCTTCAGAAAGATCAGGCCCGTAGAAAGAATAGGAAGGGTAGGGAGGCTCATTTCTTTGTATGAAGTAATAGGGTTTTTCAATTACCCATTTTGAAAAAATGCCGGTATGGTTGGGGACCATATCGCTTGCCATTCTGATTCCTCTCCTTGCCGCCCGTTCTTTCAGATTATAATAAGCCTCTTCACCGCCAATATCCTTTGCGATAATATAATCGTAAAGTGAATAAGCCGAAGATACGGCTTCAGGATTTCCGGTGAGGTGTTTAATTTTTCTGGATGCTGTGCTTCTCTCCCATATCCCTATAAGCCAGAGTGCAGTAAAATTCCATTGTGAAATCCGGTCAAGTTCCTCATCGGGAATCTGATCGAGCCGGGAAATTAAACGCTGGTATTTTTTTGAAAGTTGATCCATCCAGACGTGTGTATTCTTCGCGAGCATTACAACCCGGGGCATCCATTCGATATCGGTAGTAAACTTTTCATATTCGGATTGATAATATTTCAGTTCATCGGTAGTTAGACGTTCTCCGGCTTCGAGTTTTTCTTTTAGTTTTCTGAAATACTCTTCATCAAACTCATAGGAGGGAACAGGGGGAGTTCCTTTTTCGCCTCCGCCGTGTTTTATAAAAAGCTTATAATCTTCATGAATCAGGTCTTTACCACCTAAAAGTCTTTTTCCGAATTTATCAAAAATTAGCACACCCCATTCCTTCAGGATAAAATCAAGCTGTCCTTCGAGGTTGTATGGGTTATTTACAATTGGTTTTCTCAGGAATTGAAGAAGAGGGAGTTTTTCGGATCCAAAAGTCTTTTCCGTAATAAAGAATTTTTCCGTTTCATCAATAAAATTTAAGTATTTTGTTTTTATAGCGAGAGTTTTATCCTCATAAAGATCTGACAGATTTGAAGCTGCAGGATTAGTATTCTGCAAATGAAGTAAAATTAGTTCTTCAACCAGTAATTCCCTGTTTGATTTATTTCCTATACTGGCAGTTAAATAATCTTCAGATTTTATACTTCCCCTGTATACATTCAGCGGCGGGAATTCTTTTATGAAATTAAGGAGAACTTTATCGGTCTCTTCAGCAGTTAAGTTCTCATTCAGGTGTTTGAGGTTACGTGTGAAAACCCCGGCATTTATTTTTTCTTCATAAAAGCCGATGAGGAAATGAAATATTTCGTGAATAAGGCCTAATGCATTTATCTGGCCGGGAGTTGTAAGATTCTGCTGTCCATTTTCAGTTTTTCTTATCTGGTTAATTTCATAAGCCAGTTTTCTTGCCTGAGTAAAATCAGCTACAATAAGATCACCGGTTATAGTAAATAAATGATCATCAAGCTTATATTTTTTTCTTGCTTCAGCAGAAGTATGAAACTCAAACGTTATATTATTTCTGATACCGCTCAAGGTATAGTCCAGTCTGATAAGTGGGAATTTGTTACGTTTATATTGTATTAAGATATAAAATATCCCTTACGAATAAAAATAAGACTGATCTGCTTCACATTTTAAGAACTAAAAAGTGATGGCTAAAAGGGGTGATAAGCACAGCTTGAGCCGACCCAGGTTTTATTTTTATTGAAATCAACACCCATCATATTTCCTTTGCTCATTCTTACGAGATTGTTAACAAGAACGGGTTTATCTTGCCAGATGAACATCATCCGGATTTCAACTTTGGAAAATTCGTTATCAGGAGTTTCTATTATTGTCGCGTATTCAATCTTTTTTTGGAGTACATAATTATTTTTATCCCTGATGCCGTCAAGTAATTCCCTTGTCACAGCAATCCTGACCCCGAGTCCGGCGAAAGAATACAAAGGTTTTAGAACATAATTCTGAAGATCCTCCGGATATTCTTCCAGTTCGTGTAAATAATAACATTCCGGAACATATCTGCTTTTAAGCAATGGAAGAGAAAACTTGCTGACTTTGAAGAACCAGTTTGGATGCCCTACCCAGTCAATTTGCAAATCTTCGGTAAGATCAAAATTGTACTTTACTTTTTTCCGGATTAACTCATCGAAAATGACACGGTTGTAAATTTTAGTAATTGGAACAAGCCTGTTGTCCTCTTTATAGTAAAGTTGTTTGCCATTTTTAAGGATTTCGGAGATTCCTATGGTTTTGATTCCGAGGAATTTTTCCGTTGCAGCAAAGTCGATTCTTGTTTTTTGAGTATGCGGCTCAATCTCCATCAAAATTACATTTTCGGGATCTGCTTCACCTACTATAGTGTCTTTTAATGCCTTTAGATATGTCTCTTCAGATAATCCATCAAAATAAGTTGTGTAATCTTCAGGAAGATCAAAATGCTTTCTTAATAATCTCTCATAGTAAGCCTGGTAAGCATAAACAGTAGGGAAACCCTGGAGCTCAATAAGCCGGGGGATAGGTTTACCCGCTTCATTTTTACATACAGCAAAATCAATAGATAGAAAAACAGGGTGATTATCTTCTGCGGGGACAGCTAAACCTTCCGGAACGGCACCTGCAGCTTTGATTTTGAAATCATCGGTCTTTATTTGCTGAATTATTCCATCAGAGGCTTTTATCAGCTCATTAGTAAATTCTCTTGTGAGAAACACAGGTGTCTCGGAAATTCTGAAATCGGCAGGATACTTTAATCCGGTATTTATGTCCCTGATAAACTCATCATACTTCTTTGGTGAAAAAGCCCGGTTGAATTCTTTACGCAGTTCAGGTATCATAAGTTACAGTCTATTCGGAATAGATCGAATTTAGTTCATTAACTGCCTTTTTCAGAAATCCAGGAAGAATTGTTTTACGTGTAAGTTTAATTTTATCTTCATCATTTAACCAGCCAAGCATTTCCTCAAACTTACCCGGACCAAACAAATCAACTACCTGTCGTTTACGTTCATCCTGTTTAAAATGATAAAGCATACTTTCAGGATCGGCTTCAGGATGAAACTGTGTGCCTATTATTTCATTTGATAACCTTATTGCAGTCATTGCTTTTTCCTTTTTAACATCGACTGCAGGAATTTCATATGAGAGTATCTTTGCACCCAATTCATTCAAAATCATATTATCCGGCTGAGTTACCTGGTATTTCCTAATATCTGCCGCATAAAATGGATCGGGCAATGCTTCAAGGAGCGGATCATTTAATCCTTCTTCAGTTTTAGAAAAAGTAAGAAGACCGAAAGAAGTTTTATCCCTTTTGGAAACAGTTCCAAGCTTAAAAAATCTGCTCATCATCTGAAATGAATGACAGATAAAGAATACATACTTTTTCTTTTCAGGATTATTCTGATTATGGTTCCAGATCTTTTCAATGAGACCGAAATATATTCTTTCCCAGTGTGAGCCTTCCCCCTCAAAAGGACTACCCGGACCTCCAGAGGAAATAAAAATATCATAATCTAAACCAGGAATTTCATCTCGATAACGGCTATCAAATACCTTATAATCCAGTTTTGCTTCATAAAGAATATCCTTAATACAACGTATTCCCTCATTACGCTCATTATTATAAAGATCAATGACTGCAGCTTTAATAACTGACACTAAAACTTCTCCTTTTAAAATTAAAATTTAATCAATCCAGGTTCAGGCCGTAATGAGTTTCGTCAATTATATAGTCAACAACGTTTTTGGGATCATAAGATTGTTCCCATACTTCGAGCTGTCTGTCCGCACCCGTTCCATTCTCACAAATGGTTTTTATATAATTAATTTCTTTACGTGATTGGAGTTCATCCACTACATCATCAACAAATTCAAGGAGTTCATCTATTAGTTTTATTGTATCAACTTCAGACTGTTTACCAAAATCGATAAGTTTCCCCTGAATTCCATACCTTGCTGCGCGCCATTTATTCTCTGCAATCAAAGCTCTTCTATAGAGCCTGAAACCGAGGTTCTGTTTAACAAGTTTATGCAGCTTAGCAACAACAGCCTGCATTAGAGCAGCCAGAGCAATTGTTTCATCCACCCGCATAGGTATATCGCAGACACGGAATTCAAGAGTCTCAAATATCGGGTGGGCACGGATATCCCACCATATTTTCTTTGCATCATCGATGCAGTTTGTTTTAATGAGCAGCTTGATATAGTTATCGTATTCTGCAAGACTATTAAAATAATCCGGTATGCCTGTCCGTGGAAATCGGTCAAAGACTTTGCTTCTGTATGATTTAAAGCCTGTATTTCTCCCGAGCCAGAACGGAGAATTTGTGGATAAAGCAAAAATATGAGGCAGAAAATACCTTGCAGCGTTCATAACATGGAGTGCAGTTTCGCGGTCATCCACTCCCACATGAACGTGCAAACCAAAAATAAGATTGGCCCTGGCTATCTGCTGCATATCGGTTACTATAGTCTTATACCGGGGATGTGCGGTAATCTTCTGGTCTTTCCAGTGTGAGAAAGGATGCGTTCCGGCAGCGGCTATTCTCAATCCCTTCTTCATTGCAAGCTTGGCAAGCTCACTTCTTAATCTAGTAACCTGCTCGCGTGCATCGTGAATATCCCTGCAGACATTTGTTCCCACTTCAACAACTGATTGGTGCATTTCGGGCTTTACATTTTCAGCAAGGATCATTTTACCGTCCTCTAGAATCTGCTGAATATGTGAACGGAGTTCCCGTGATTCGGGGTCAATTATCTGGAATTCTTCCTCAATACCTAATGTGAATAATCCTGGCTCAGCCATGGCTGTTTATCTTTTCCTGTTTGATATCATTTCAAACTTTTATCATTTACAAATGAAGTAAGGAAATTTCCCCAGGTTAAGTTATTTTTCCCGGGTTGGTGTCCGTTCGCTTTCCTTATAGCCATATTTGCAGAAGTTTCGACTATCCATTCAAAGTTATCTTCACCGACTGAATGAACATCTGCGTCAGGGGCAGGATTGCAGAAATCTATCGCGTAAGGAACACCATTCCTCATGGCGATCTCCACGGTATTAAAATCATAACCAAGGGCATTATTTATTGAAAGCACTGCTTGTTCAATCTGGTTAAGAATTTTCTTCTCTGTATTCATTGTTCCCTTAACATAACGGAGATGATGAGGCTGGCAGGGATCATACTGCATTATATGAACGTCTTTTCTATCGAGGCAGTAGCATCTAAAATAAGTATCGAAGATTATTTCCTCCTGGAGCATCATTACCAGTTGTCCTGTCTCATTGTACGCTTTGAAGAATTCACCGGAGTCGTTCAGCTTATAGACATTTTTCCAGCCACCGCCGGCAAATGGTTTAAAGTAGGCGGGAAAGCCGATGTAGTCAAACATAGCTTCCCAGTCCAGAGGGTATGCCAGATTTCTGAATGAGTTTTCATTAGTATCCGGTGGATGCTGATTTGAAGGGAGCAGAACTGTTTTAGGTACTGCCACATTGAGCTTCGTCATCAGTGCGTTATTAAAAAATTTATCATCCGCAGTCCACCAGAATGGATTGTTAATAACAGCTGTACCTGAGAGGGAAGCATTTTTAAGATAAGCACGGTAAAAAGGAACATCCTGTGAAATACGATCGATTATGACATCATAGCCGCTGTCTTCACCCTGAGCAACTTTTTTAATATTAACAAACTCTGCGGTAATCCCTCCTTCTTTCTTTGAGTTAACTCTTTCAACAAATGCAGAAGGGAAAGTATTTTCCTGACCGAAAAGGATACCTATTTTCTTCATAGAAGAGTTCCTATGTAATAAAGGTAAAATAAATTGAAGTGTTTGTAAACCTGGAATTAAAGTAACTATTCCTGAATTTAATTACAATCGGGCTTTTAATGATATTCGGAAATCCGGATCTGAGAAAGATAAGCAGGAAACATATCCCTCCACCAGGGCCAGTCGTGACCTGCACCACGCCGGATATCGAGCCAATGCTGAATACCTTTACTGTTGAGAATATTGGAGAGATTAATATTATCCTGCAGACACATATCCTGTTCACCGGTTCCTAATATTATCCCCATATTCCTTATTTTGCCAAGATACCATTCATCGTTCAGGTTAGGGAGGTAATCGGGCGGATTATTAAAATAGCAGTTATCATCGTAATAACCCATTATAAACTGCTTGATATCATAAGCGCCGCCCATACAGAAAAGGTAGCTGACCCGGTCCGGGAAACGGAATGCGATATTTGCAGCATGGTAAGCACCGAAACTGGCACCAGCGAGAGCTACTTTATTAAAGCCGGAATCATGTTTTGCAAACTCAATTACATCATGCAGGATTACATTTTCATAACCATTATGGGTTTTTACTCTGTCAGCAGGATGAATTGAATAATTATACCAGCTGTCTGAATCAACACTGTCAGGACAGTAAATCTTTATATGTCCTGATTCAATAAGTGAGGATGCTGACCCTATCAAACCAAAATCCTTCAGTTCATAATATCTTGCGCGGGAAGTGGGGAATGCAATTACCGGGTAACCGGCGTGACCAAATACGAGCATATTGAATTCACGGTTAAGGTACTGGGTATGCCATTTATGGAATTCTTCTTTCAATTGTTCTCCGGGATAATGTTACTGGAATGGCTAATCATTTAATAATCTGGAGCATTTGTAAGACTATTGGCTGCAAATATAGGAAATTCATTTTTTAATTCAACCAATTATTTTTTCAATTTATACTGAACAGGATTTCTAAAAGAATCACTATGGGGTGCTGAAGTTCAGGTGAAAGTTTAGGTCAAGTTCAAGTTCAGGTTCATGGTGAAAAGATATCAGCAGATCTTTCTTCCTATGACTTCGGCGATCGCTCTTACTTGCTTCATTAGAATATTGAAATCTTCGGGAAGAAGTGCCTGAGGTCCGTCGGAAAGAGCATTTTCAGGATCATGGTGAACTTCAATCATTAGTGCATCGCAGCCAGCGGCAACGGCGGCTCTGGCCATAGGTAATACCTTGTCACGCATACCTGTTGCATGAGATGGGTCCGCTACGACAGGTAAATGACTTCTTTTGTGGATCACAGGGATGGCAGATAAATCAAAGGTGTTGCGCGTATTTGTTTCAAATGTTCTAATTCCTCTTTCGCAGAGCATCACCTGCTCATTACCGTTGACAAGTATATATTCTGCAGACATAAGTAAATCGTCTATTGTTGCTGCAAGTCCTCTTTTAATCATAACCGGTTTAGATGTTTTCCCTATTTCACGAAGCAAAGAGAAGTTCTGCATATTTCTCGCACCAACTTGGAAAATGTCGGTGTATTTTTCTACTAAAGGTATATGATTTATTTCCAATACTTCAGTTATCATTACAAGATTATTTTCATCGGCTGCCTTACGCATTAGTTTTAAGCCTTCTTCACCTAATCCCTGGAAGGAGTAGGGGGAAGTACGGGGTTTAAAGGCACCCCCTCTTAGAATTTTTGCACCGGCTTTGGAAACTATATCAGCCAGTTTGAAAATCTGTTCCTCACTTTCAACAGAACAAGGACCAGCGATTACAATAACTTCATTACCCCCTATTTCAACGTCTTTTATTTTCAGAATAGTATCCTCATTTTTATAAGTTCTGCTGGCGAGTTTGAATGGCTCGGTAATACGAAAAACATCAGCGACTCCATCAAGTATTTTCACTTTACGTATATCAAATTCCGGTTTGACACCAATGGCGCCAAGAATGATCTGTTCATCGCCGGTGGACTTATGGACTGAAAAGCCGAAACCTTCAAGGTGACTGATTATATTTTCTAACTGGGAATCTGTGACATTTTTTTCAAGAACAATAACCACAATTATACTCCGCAATCATCTTAGTGAAATTTCTTCTCCCCGGCAGTTACCGCAAGGTCAAGGTGATCCTCTTTGGTAGGAATGGCACAGGAATACTTAGCACTGTATGCACAATAGGGATTGTAAGCCAGGTTAAAATCGATAGTGTAAACATAATTATTATAAGGGTTTATATCAAAATCAATATAACGGCCTACACCATAGGTTTCGTCGCCTGTGGTTTTATCTGTAAACCAGATACTGTAATATTCCTCTCCCTGTGAAGAAGTTCCTTTATACACATTTACTTTATACGTCTGATTCTTATAGTCGAAAGTAACATAACCATACCGCATTGCTTTTCTTTCTTCACCCTTGGTTCCATACACAGAGATTGTGTCCTTTTGCTGATATTCATAAAGTTTGCTTTTAAAGACAAATGCAGGATCTGCATTATAATAATTTAATGGTTTAAACTGAGCCGTCGAATCCTGATTAAACGGAGAAGCAGAATTGTTCTTCATATAATCATCTTTTTCCTTTCTGAACTGTTCTACCTCTTTTACGTACTGCTCCTGGTCAGGTGTACGTCGTTCTCTGCAGGAATAAAATAATAAGGAGAAGGTTACAATTACGAGTAAGATAATTGATTTCATCGGGTTTTCTCCTTTACTTTCTTTTTTAGTTCACTCAGTTTGTTAAGTGCTTCGAGGGGAGTAAGATTATTGATTTCAATATCCTCTATTTCATTTCTTATTTTATCATCTTTCATTTCAAAAAGACTTATCTGCAGATCATCTTTCTGCTGCATCTTCTTAAGCCTTTCTTTTTTCACTTCATATGGAGTGAGTTCTTTACTTTCAAGGTTCTGCAGAACTTCCTTTGCACGGTTTGTAATATATACAGGAAGTCCTGCCATTTGGGCAACCTGGATTCCATAACTATGATCAGCGCTACCGGGATTAACTTTATGAAGGAATATCACCTTATCCTCATATTCTCTGACTTCAACCTTGTAATTTTTAATCCTGGGAAATATTTCAGCCATTTCATTTAATTCGTGGTAATGTGTGGCAAATAAAGTTTTAGCAGAAAGCTGTGGATTTTCATGAAGATATTCCGTTATTGCCCACGCAATAGATATTCCGTCAAATGTACTCGTCCCTCTCCCGATTTCATCAAGCAGTATTAAACTTTTGGAGGTTGCATTGTTAAGTATATTAGCGGCTTCCTGCATTTCAACCAGGAAAGTACTTTCTCCGGCAGAGATATTATCACTTGCACCCACACGGGTAAAGATTCTGTCAACCAGCCCTATGTGAGCTTCTTTTGCCGGAACAAAGGACCCAATCTGTGCAAGAAGTGTAATCAGTCCCAGCTGGCGCAGATAAACAGATTTGCCCGCCATATTAGGTCCTGTAAGAATTATTATCTGATTGCCTTCATTATCCATTGTACAGGAATTCGGTGTATATTTTTCACCGGGCGGGAGAATCTGCTCAACAACAGGATGGCGGCCATCGGTTATCTCGATCATATCTCCTTCATCAAGAAGGGGTTTTGTATAATTATATTCAGCGGCACATTCGGCAAATGAGAGGAAACAATCGAGCATTGCGATCATCCTGGCATTTTGCTGAATATGTTCGGCTTCATCGGCTATTGTCAGTCTTATCTCATTAAATAGCTGTGACTCCAAATCATAGATTTTTTCTTCTGCATTAAGAATCTTATCTTCATAATTTTTTAATTCGGGAGTTATATATCTTTCAGAATTTACGAGAGTCTGTTTTCTTATATAATTATCAGGAATCTTCTCTTTATGTGCGTTGCTTACTTCGATATAATAACCGAAGACTTTATTGTAATTGACCTTAAGTGAAGAAATACTAGTTCTTTCTCTTTCACTCTTCTGGAGGTTTGCAATCCAGTCCTTTCCATGCAATGAAATGTCTCTGAGATCATCAAGCTCGATACTGAAACCGGATCTAATAACACCGCCATCTGCCAGACTTAACGGCGGCGAATCAATTATAGCTTTATCTATTTTATCAATCAGCTTTTCAAGAGGCAGAAGATTTTCATTCAAATGAACAAGTGTATTAACTTCTGTTTCAGCCAGTAATTTCTTTAGTACAGGAACTTTCTTTAAGGATGATTTCAGTGCAGTAATTTCTCTCGGATTGGCACGGCCGGTACAAACTTTTGATATTAATCTCTCGAGGTCGCCGATTTCTTTAAGTTCATTAGTGAGTTTTTTCCTCAGGTTTTTTTTCCTGAGAAGTTCCTCTACGCTCTCCTGCCGCTTTAAGATGGGTTCGAGTTTGATTAACGGGGATGTGATCCATTTCTTAAGAAGTCTTCCTCCCATTGCGGTTTCGGTTTTATCCAGAATGGAAATTAAAGAACCCTCACGACCTCCGTCCTGCATTGAATAAGTTATTTCAAGATTTCTTTTAGTGGAAAAATCAAGAGCCATATACTCGGATGGATTATAAATTGAAACCTTATTCAGGTGAGATAGATTTGCTTTCTGAGTTTCCTGCAGATAATTAAGAACAGCTCCGCAGGAAATTATACCCGCCGTAAGTCCTTCCACACCAAAACCCTTAAGGTTTACAGTCTTAAACTGCATGAGCAAAAGATCTTTGGCATATTCGAAATTAAAAATCCAGTCATCCAGTTTTGTAATTCTTATGGAAGGATTAATCTTATGAACAAGCTGAGTCAGAAAATCTTTATCTCTTTTTTGAACAAGGATTTCTGAAGGTGAAATGGATTCAATCTGCTGTGCGATTGACGAAAAAGGGACTTCAAATGTATAGAACTCACCGGTGGAAATATCGCAAAACGATAGTCCTGCAAAGTCATCTTTTTTATAAATGGATAACAGATAATTATTCTTTTTATGATCAAGAAGTTTATCGGATAGAGTAACACCTGGAGTAACAACTTCGATTACCTCACGTTTCACTATTCCCTTGGCAAACTTTGGATTTTCAACCTGTTCGCATACAGCAACCCTGTAACCTGCTCTGACAAGCTTTGGCAGATAAGTATCTATTGCATGATGGGGAAATCCTGCAAGAGGAACATCTTCGGCTGCACCGTTTGCTCTTTTGGTCAGAGTAATACCCAGAACTTTTGAAGCAATCTTTGCGTCAAGGTCAAAAGTCTCAAAGAAGTCGCCGATCCTGAATAGAAGAATCGTATCAGGATTAGCTTCCTTAACCTTATAATACTGGGACATTAGTGGAGTTTGCTGCTGCATACTTTATTTTAAATGAAAAAATTAAAATATCTTAATCGAAATAGAATATCAATTTATTTAATTGTTACAAAAAATTCTTAATCGGTCATAAATCTTCACAGAAAAAAGGAAGATCTGGAATCATCAAAATTGAATACAGTCAGTTCTGTAGCAATTCCGGCAGGAAAGCGTCCAGGTCTTTGCCGCATCTGGACCAAAATCAGGAGACATCAAAAATTTCTTAAAACGGCATTTCTTATTTTTAAGAAAAGAACCATTACTGCCATTTCGGCAGACAATTCCTTCTGCCTTTAAAAAGCCAAAATAGACGAGAGATAAAAGAGAGATATATGAGAGAGAAGACATAAGGGAAAGAAGGGTATTTTGACAAAATGGCAGAGAAGGATAAATTTAGTCCTGAGGTTTGAAAAGAAGAAGGAATTTATGAAAATTTGACTTTAGGAAAGTATGATTCTGCGCTGGGATGATTGTATGAATAAGTTGTAATAAATTATTTAATCCTTTTATAAATTCATTGCATCGATATAAAGAAATTGGATGACGATCTTTACCTAGATGAATAACGATTCGATTCTATAGGGAAGGAAATTTATAGGTAAAAGAATGGTAATGTCCTTTAACGAAGAAGAACTCTGGATACATGTGAAAATGAAACGATAAAAACTATATTTTATAACAATTAAAAAATTTTATGTCAAAAATAAATTATCAAACAATTAATTGGAATAATATACCGCTTGAAGAACACAAAGGTGAAACAGGCACATCATTCTGGAAAACACTTCAGATTGATGGACTCCGGATCAGGATTGTGGAATATTCCAGGGGTTACATGGCAGACCATTGGTGTAAAAAAGGACATATTGTTCACTGCCTGGAAGGAGATTTCATGAGTGAACTTGAAAATGGTGAATCATTTTCATTAAACAGGGGAATGATGTACATTGTTTCAGATAATTTAAGTTCTCATCGTTCTGTTTCGAAGAATGGCGTTAAACTATTAATAATTGATGGCGATTTTTTAAGCTAGGCTGATTTTAAAATAAATCTGTTATATGCTAAATTATAATATTATTAAAAGGAGTAGTGATATTTGGAAGAACTAAAAAAATATAAATACAACGGCGCACGTTCATTGGTTTTATTACACGATAAATACCTTCGTTTGTGCATTCAGACCTGGCGTGAGGCAAAAAAACTTAACATAAAATTACCTGTAACTGATGATGAGGATTATCAATCCCTGGAGACATTGCTCAGACACATTCTCAGAGCAGCACGCGGATATATGACATGGATGTGCGATAAACTGAATCTCCCTGACCCTGAAATAGAGCAGGCTCCTGAACCGGATTCCGTCGAGATGAAATGTGCCGAATTTTTGTCAAATTTACTTGAGAAATGGAAGACACCTTTAGCTGATATAGAAGAAGAGAAATTTCATTCACCCACCTATACTTCCCGGTGGGGTGTTGATTACTGTATTGATGCGATGCTTGAACACGCGGTAATGCATCCTATACGGCATGAGTTTCAGTTAAATAATTTAATAGCTCAACAAAGGAAAAAAATTACAGCAGACTAAATTTGCAGACATTGCTGATAATTAGTTAATATGAAAAAACGGTTTTTTATAATTCTCACTCTCTTAGCATCATCATTTATAGCTTTACCGGTAAGTTTTTTCATTACAATTTTGCTAACTCCGCTCTGGTCCCTGTTAGAATCGGTAGCCGGAGTCGAATCAATAGGGCATTCCGGTCCATCCGACTGGTGTTTTATCCTGGTGTATATTGTTTTAGTTACAGCAGGATTGATAATCTCATTTCATCTGGTTAACAGGAAAAGGGGTAATGCCAACAACTAAATACAAGCCGATATTATGTCGGATGTAATTCCAGTTTTGACATAAGAGTCTGATGCTGCCTGGTAAAATTGACAAATGTGCTTAAATATTATTACCAGATATTAACAATAAATTTTTCTTATTAATAAAAAGGAGATAAAATGATTATTACATACCAATTATTTGAAGTTGATGACAGCGGGGCACTGGTTCTTGCAAAAGATGGTTATGGTAAACCATTAAAAGGGCATAGTTCTGAAGAGGAAGCACTACAGGAAATAGAGTATTCTATAAAATTAAAAGAATTTATAATATTAAAAAAGATGAGCAGGGATTATAATCTTGTGGATGATTTGCTGGATGAAGATTAATTTAAATTAGGACACTACCTGATACTTTAATTATGAAAATCAATTTTTTTAATTAGAAATCTTTAGTTTTAATACAATATTTTAACTTTGACTTTTCAAATTGATGAATGAGTGAAAGATGAGCAACGTTAAAAGTATTCTGCAGGCTATTGGAAATACGTCTTTGATACAATTACAAAAATTGGTTTCCCCTGGGTATGCCGAAGTTTATGTTAAACTGGAATGGGAAAATCCGACCGGCAGTATGAAAGACCGTGCTGCACTGGCTATGATTAATAGTGCTGAACAGGATGGGAGATTAAATCCAGGTGATGTAATTGTCGAGTACACAGGAGGCAGCACAGGTATATCTCTCGCCCTGGTTTGTTCTGCCAGAGGATACCGTCTTCAGATTATCACTTCAGATGCATTTAGCAGGGATAAACTCAACCAGATGGAAGCTTTTGGTGCTGAACTCATACTGATTCCATCTGAGGGAGGACTTACTACTAAAAAATTAATACTTGATATGATTGAAGCTGCGAGGGAATTCAGTAAAAGACCACACACTTACTGGACAAACCAGCTTAATAACATTGACAGCATTTCAGGTTATTATCCACTGGCAGAGGAAATCCTTACCGGGATGAATGGGAAAATTGATGCATTTGTTCAATGTGTTGGTACTTCCGCCTCATTGAGAGGCGTAGCAGAGATATTAAAGAACCGCAGCCGTGAAATTAAAGTGATAGCCGTTGAGCCAGCCGAGTCGCCCGTTTTATCGGGTGGTCAGCCCGGACCTCATAAAATTGAAGGTGTGGGAATCGGGTATATCCCCCCGCTGTGGGATCCGGATCTCGTTGATGAAATTATCTCTGTTAAAACAGAAGATGCAAAAGCGATGGCAAGGCGTCTGGCGAGGGAGGAAGGACTGTTTGCAGGAACATCTTCAGGTGCTAATGTAATTGCAGCTATCCGGCTGGCAGAACGCCTGGGTCCGGGTGCAAAAATTGTTACATTAATGGTAGATTCCGGTTTAAAATATCTCAGCACAGATGTGTTCAGGAGATAGACAATAAGTTTTTTGTATTTTAAAAAATTTGTGTGATAAATTTTACCAAAACCGGAGAGAGAATGATCAGTCTTGCTTTAAGACTGGCGGAATTTCCGGTTTCTATTGCTGCAGGCGCGAGGGTCTATGAACCGAAATAAAAGTGGTTTAAAAGAACTAATTCAAAAAATACATAAAAATGAATCTCCTGAATACAGTAAAATTAATATTTCTTAGCTGCATTCTGGCGGTTTTGATCTCATTTAATGTTCTGCCTCAAAACCAGAATGAGTATAAAGTTAAAGGAAAAGAGGTTTACTTCTTTGGTTTTTCAGAAACTGAAATGGATACATTCAGTGAGGATTAGGCTGGTGCAATAGACGACTTTTATTATTACACCAGTCTTGTTGTTCCCTACATTAGCCTGAATCAAATAAAAACCGAGTAAATATCGGACAGAAATTTTGAGATCCGGTATGATTCACTTAAATACATTACAG
This sequence comes from uncultured Ignavibacteria bacterium, assembly GCA_963743325.1. GTDB lineage: Bacteria > Bacteroidota > Ignavibacteria > Ignavibacteriales > Ignavibacteriaceae > DATFVA01. Next base: position 695,605 of record CAVUOZ010000010.1, on the reverse strand, counting down.
TTTACCGCGACTCCGTTGATTTTGGAACAATACTTACCGATGGAGTAAATCCTCCAAAAATTCTTGAATATATTTTAACCGATGACGATTTAAAAGAAAAAATCAAGGCAATATTTTAAAATCAGATAACGCAGGTTATAAAAATTCAATCAGCTAAATTGCCGACTGTGCGATTTTCACTGCCAGTTTCGTTTCATTGAATTCCATTAAGGTAAAAAAAGAAAAAGATAAAGCCGGATTGGATTGAAAACTCTAAGAATCAGATAATACTTTCCTTTAACTTTATTATTCCTTATTTTTTTATTTCTGAAGAAAAAACAGAATTATCATTTATGGCAAAAAAAGCCGGATTTTTGAGGAAGCCTTTCTTCTACATTTTATTCATACTTTTTATTCTGTGGATTATTTTATTTGAATTTATCCTTCCAGTGAATAATTTCCTCCCAAAACCCGGAATAGTTTTTCTGTCTATCCCTGCATTATTTGAAGATTATCATCTGATTGCTAATTTTTTTACAACAATTTCGGCAGTTTATCTTCCAGGACTACTGGCGTATTTATTCATCTCTTTGTTCCGGCAGTCAATTTTTAAAAAATCAGGATCATTTATAATTTTCATCAATTTTATACAACAATTATCAGTTGTCTTTCCGGCAGTCCTGTTAGGTATTTTATTCATATTCTGGTATCCTCATTCCTTCATAACAGAATACATTTTTTCATTTATTATCTCAACTATATGGTGGGTGATTGAGATTAAATCGAAATCATCGGTTTTTAATGAAAGTTACACAGTTTCTTTTAAATCTTTGGGAGCAGATGATAATTTTATCAGCAAAAATATATTATGGAATGAAGTAAAGCCTGAAGTTTTTGGTAATCTTCCCCGGTCTCATCTGCGTCTCTGGGGATTAATTCTGATATTCGAATTTATTTTAAAAGGATACGGTCTTGGTTCCGTAGTTCATCAGACTCTAATCTACCACGATCTGTCAGCATTGTGCCTTATAATGTTTACTGTTTCAGTCAGTATTTTAGCCGGACATCTGTTTCTGCAGTATATTGACAACAAGTTTATCTTCTGGAGTGAAGAATGAGTGATACCGGGAATATTCTGGAATTATCAGGAATTAAGAAAATTTTTTCAAGTGTTTATGGTACAAAGGAAATAGTAATTGGGAATATATCCTTAATAATCGATGCAAATTGTTCAAAAATTACGTCAATTCTTGCGTCATTCGGAAGCGGCAAATCCACTCTCTTCAAAATAATTTCAGGGGTTGAAAAAGCTACCTCCGGGGAGGTAATTCTTAAAGGAGAGAAATATTTACAAGCTGAAGGTAAAATAGTTTTAATTCCGGAGAAATCTGCCTCTTTGCCATGGTTAAATGTACGTAAAAATATAGAGTTAGCATGCGGGCTCGAAACTTGTGGAAAAAACGCTGGGAGTTACGAGATAAACGATTTAATTAATTTAGTCGGATTATCCGGTTATGAAAATCATTATCCTCATAACAGCAGCTCTGGTTTCAGATTTAGAATATGTCTGGCCAGGGCATTAATGCTAAATCCTGTTGTTCTTTTACTTGATGATTGTTTCAAAAAAATGGATGCTGCTACCAGGGAGGAAATTTACAGTTTAATTCATGAAATCTCTAAAAAAGTTGATTCATACTTCCTTCTTGCTACAACCAATGTTATAGAAGCTTTAAGGTTATCGGGAAGAGTTTTCCTGATGAATAAGAATCCTGCAACGATTTACAATGAATTTGAGATTTCCGGAGAATTTATACAGAATTATAAAGATCAAAAATTCATTAAATACCGCAGGCTTATCGAAGAAGCTTACAATAAAAAAAACCAGCTGGGAACCATGAATTTTTCCATTTAATCAAAGCAGATAAATAATTAAAATAGTCTTTATATTATCTTTTTTGTGGAGTTAAATGCAGGGAAAAATAGACCTTCTGCTGAAAAATAAAGAAAAAGCAAAACTTGGCGGCGGCACCGATCGTATTGAAAGCCAGCATAAAAAAGGAAAACTTACAGCCCGCGAAAGAATAGAACTTCTTGTTGACGAAGGAAGTTTTGAAGAAGTTGATATTTTTGTAAAACATCGTGCAACAGATTTTGGTCTTGATAAACAGCATTATCCCGGTGACGGCGTAGTAACGGGGACTGCAAGGATAGACGGCAGGCCTGTTACTTTATTCAGTCAGGATTTTACTGTATTCGGCGGTTCACTTTCAGAAGCCCATGCCGAAAAAATAGTGAAGATGCTGAAACTTGCAATGAAAGTTGGTATCCCTCTAATAGGGTTAAACGATTCTGGCGGGGCAAGGATACAGGAAGGCGTTGTAAGTCTTGGCGGTTATGCAGACATCTTTTTACTTAATACGCTAGCTTCCGGTGTTGTGCCTCAGATATCAGTTATACTTGGACCCTGTGCAGGAGGAGCTGTCTATTCTCCGGCAATTACCGATTTTGTCTTTATGGTGAAGAATACCAGCTATATGTTTGTAACGGGACCAAATGTTGTAAAAACTGTAACACATGAAGATGTTAGCTTTGAAGATCTGGGAGGTGCAGATACCCATGCTTCTAAATCAGGCGTAGCTCATTTTACAAATGATAATGAGATTGAAACTCTGTTAGACGTGCGTAAACTAATGAGTTTTCTACCATTGAATTATCTGGACAGAACACCTGAAAAAGAATTTGACAGATCACGTTTAATTCCGATAAAAGAGCTGGATAATATTATACCGGATAATCCAAATAAGCCGTATGATATGAAGGAAGTCATTAAATTATTGGTAGATGATGGTGACTTTTTTGAAGTTCACTCATCCTATGCAGAAAATATAATTGTGGGATTTGCGCGGCTCGGGGGAATGTCTGTTGGAATTGTCGCAAATCAGCCTTCAGTTCTTGCGGGAGTACTAGATATAAATTGTTCGGTTAAAGGTGCGAGGTTTGTCCGTTTTTGCGATGCATTCAACATTCCTCTTCTGGTTCTGGAAGATGTACCTGGTTTTTTGCCCGGAACAGAGCAGGAGTGGAACGGAATTATAAGGCATGGAGCGAAGTTATTATATGCATTCTGCGAGGCTACAGTTCCTAAAGTCACAGTAATAACACGGAAAGCCTACGGCGGTGCATACGACGTTATGAATTCCAAACATATCCGCGGTGATTTTAATTTTGCCTGGCCGTCCGCTGAAATTGCTGTAATGGGTCCTAAAGGTGCTGTTGAAATCATATTTAAGAAGGAAATTTCTTCCGCCGGTAATCCGGAAGCCGAAGGCGAAAAAAAACTGGCTGAATATATTGACAAATTTGCAAATCCGTATAAAGCTGCTGAACGCGGTTATCTGGATGATATTATCAGACCGGGAGATACAAAAATCAGACTGATAAATGCTTTTGATTTATTGAAGACTAAAGTGGATAAAAATCCTAAAAAGAAACACGGAAATATTCCTTTATAAGGATTTATATGTTTTAAGTGCTTATAATAAATGAAATTATACAGTTTGTCTAACTTTTTACTTGATAAAAGATGTTTCTAAACTTATATTACTCATCAAATAAATTACGGAGTGGTGCATGAAGCAAAAAATCCTACCATTCATTGCTATTTCTTTATTTGCTCTGTTGTTTAGTTCCTGCGGAGGAAATAAAGAAATAACAAGAGATGATAATTCCTCGTACAATAAAAAAGATGTACAGCAGGGGGGAATCGTCTCGGAAATGATGGAACAGGCAAGACAGTATTATATTTCCGCACTTGCAAAGCAAGATATTAACAGTACTTCTGAAACTGTTTCCAATTATGAATCTGCTTTAAGGATAATTAACAACCTAAGCTATTATCCCGGTATTGAAGAAAATGAAGCCTACCTCGAGCTCGAAAAATCCATTATCGATGATTACCGCAAATACGTAGATGGATTGCCTGAACTACCGGTAGAAGTTTCATTTGCTGCACTGGAAGAATGGATGGGGAAGAATATGCCTGACGAGCAGTTCTCATTAAAAGACAAGAAAAATACAAACCCGGTTATCATACCCGCCGATATTCCGCTTGAAGTAAATTCCTACGTGGAACAATGGGTTGAATATTTCACTGGAAAAGGCCGGAAACATATGGAACTATGGCTCCAGCGTTCCGGCAGATATTTCCCCATGATGACCAGAGTTTTTGAAGAAGAAAAAATCCCCAAACAGCTTGTTTATCTTAGTATGGTTGAAAGCGGACTTAATCCAGTTGCACGTTCCTGGGCAAGTGCCGTAGGTTTATGGCAGTTTATAAAATCAACTGGAAGAATGTACGGACTTGAATCTGAATTTTATTTTGATGAAAGACGTGATCCCGAAAAATCAACAAGAGCAGCGGCCAAACATTTGAAAGATCTTTACACTTCATTAAATGACTGGTATCTGGCGCTTGCCGCATACAATGCCGGGGAAGGAAGAATTACAAGGGCTGTACGCAGAGCCGGCGCAAATGATTTCTGGTCGGCAAGACAATATTTACCGCGGGAGACGAGAAGTTATGTGCCCCAGTACATTGCTGTTTGTCTTATTGCGATGAATCCGGAAAAATATGGATTTAATAATATACAATTTGATAAGCCGCTGGAGTACGAAACCTGTAAAGTTAATGAAGCAGTCGATCTAAATTATATCGCCCAAAACTGTAATACTAATATTGAAACTCTTCTCGATATGAATCCGGAACTCACCCAGATGAGCACCCCTAGAAATTATCCCGGCGGATATGATTTGAAAATTCCAAAAGGAACATCTGCAACATTGGTAGCCAGTCTCCAGAATATACCTGATAATGCCAAAAGAAATTACATGGTTCATACAGTCAGAAGAGGAGAAACATTATCACGGATTGCCGCAAGATACGGAATCAGTCCGCAGGATCTTGCCGGGGCAAATAATATTTCAGCCAGATCGAAGCTCTATCCCGGTGTAACATTGAAAATCCCTGTTTCAAACTTTTCAGACACAGATTTCGCTTATAATACAAACACAGAAGAAGCAGATGAAACTGGCGAAGGTTATGTTTCACCTTATACGGCTTTATTAAAAAACAACAATATCAGCAGTGATACTTCCTCAGAAGAAGTAGTTATAGCTGCAGTTAATGAAAAAAGTGATGATAATCTTACACAGGATGACAGTGCTGTAACAGGCGTGGATGGTTCCACAGTGTCTGTGGTTCCTGCCGGCAAAGCATTAGTAACATATACGGTTAAAAAAGGCGAAAGTCTGCTTGGAATTGCAGATTTATTTAATTCAAGAGTAAGTGATATAAGAAACTGGAACAATATACCTTACACACAAACAGTCAGTGTAGGTCAGAAACTGGTAATTTATGTTCCGCAGGAGAAAAAAGATTTTTACGCAAGCCTGGATAACCAGACCCCCACAGAAAAATCTATTACAAAAACAACTACCACCAGGAATACATCTTCTTCTTACGTGTATCATCGTATAAGAAGGGGAGAAAATTTGTATGCAATAGCCAAAAGATATAGTGTTTATGTCAGCGATATCCGTGACTGGAATAATATATCCGGTAATAAAATATATGCGGGACAAAAACTTAAAATTTATACAGACCGTACTTCGGTAGCGGATAATACTTCCACCTCATCACGCTCAAGTTTATACCGGTATAAGGTCAGAAGAGGAGATACAATGAGTGAACTTGCTGAGAGATTCAATGTTTCATCCTCTCAGATAATGGCATGGAACTCATTAAATACGAACAAAATTTTCTATGGTCAGACCCTGAAAATTTATTCACGTGAAAGCGTTGTTGCGATGGGTGATAACACAACAAAAAGTTCTGCAAATGTTAATTATTATAAAATAAAACCCGGTGACAGCATCGGGCAGATTGCCGAACTGTATGGTGTATCTGCTTCGAGTATCAGAAAATGGAACCATTTAAGAAGTAATAAGATAATGTCCGGTTCAACTCTTAAAATATATTCTGATACTAATGTAAATGATGTTGTGGAAACTCCTCACAGAAGTTCAAACGGAATACATACAGTTACACGCGGCGAGACTCTCTATTCAATCGCTAGGATGTATTCGACTTCAGTTGAAAACCTGAAGAGAATTAATAAACTTTCCAGCACAAAGATTGTTGCGGGACAAAAGATAAGAGTTGAATAAAAACGAAACTTTATTTTTATAAATACATAGTTTAACTTTGTAAAGAAATTTGGAGGAAATCCAAAAGTAAATTTTGAAATTTTGATTGAGCCGTTAGGGGTGTTATTCCGATTTTATCGGGCTGACTGAGAACATACCCTAAAACCTGATCTGGGTAATACCAGCGTAGGGAAACGGGCTAAATAGCCTGCATAGGGAATAATTAAGTATTTAGCCGTTTCTTGAAACGGCTATTTTTATTTGGAGGCAATTAGATGAGATACTTGGTTATTCTTTTTTTCTTTTTGAATATCCCGCTCTTTTCACAGAATCTGACAATCAAAGGTAAAGTCGTGGATGCTGAAACACTTCTGCCTCTTCCTTCAGCCAATTTAATAATTGAAAGTAAAGAAACAGGTGCTTCAACCGGTGCAGATGGAACTTTTATACTTTCTGGTAATTTCAATAAAGATGACACACTTAAAATCAGTTATGTGGGGTATTCAATCGTAGAAATTCTACTTCGTGATAGGGACACTGAAAATTTAATTGTCAAGCTGTTACCAAAAATAATCCCTTCACAGACTGTTTTTGTTGAAGGGAGTATTGGCACAAAGGGAATTACACCGGTTACTTTCGATAAAATCAGCAGAAAAGAAATCAAAGAAAATTACACAGTTCAGGATATTCCCCAATATTTAAGTTCACTTCCTTCAACAACATTTTATTCAGAAAACGGAAACGGCATAGGTTATAATTATTTAAGCATAAGAGGCTTCGACCAGAGAAGGATCTCCGTATCAATAAATGGTATACCTCAGAATGATCCTGAAGACCATAATGTTTACTGGCTTGACTTTCCCGACATTCTTGCCGGCACTGATTTAATACAGGTGCAGAGGGGTGCGGGAAGCGGAGCATCGGGTTATCCTGCAATAGGGGGCAGTATAAATATTATTACTTCGACTTTTACGAATGATCCGCAGCTTGATTTCTTTGCTGCGGCGGGAAGCTACAATACAAGGAAATATAGTGTTTCTTTTTCTAGCGGGTTAATCGGTAAAAAATATTCCATTTATGCAAAACTTTCTCAGATTTTAAGCAGCGGGTACAGATTGAGTTCCTGGGTTAAGTTTAACTCATATCATCTTTCTGCGGTGAGGTATGATGAAAAGCTTACAACCCAGGTAAATTTTTACGGAGGACCGATCTCAGACGGTCTGGCCTATACTGGTCTGCCAAAATTTGCAATCAGGAACAGAGAATTGAGGACAGCTAATTATTCTTACTGGGAAGCAGATGATAATGGATATACCTATACGCTTGAAAGGAAACCGACTGAAATAGAAAATTTCTCCCAGCCCCATTATGAATTATTAAATGAATACATATTAAATGATAAACTGACTTTTAACTCCGCACTATTCATGGTTACCGGTGATGGCTTTTTTGATTTCGACGGTTCCTGGGCTGATACAACATATCTGAGATTAACTGAACAATATGGCTTTCACCCGACTCAGAATCCCGGTAATGTTTTAATACGCGCACAGGTTAATAATACACAGTATGGCTGGATTCCAAGAGTTAGTTATAAACATGAAAATGGTGAGCTGATTGTTGGTGCTGAAATCAGGAAACATAAATCAGATCACTGGGGGTCAGTAAACTATGGTGAAAGTCTTCCGGAGGGATTAACGAAAGACTATTACTATTATTTTTATAACGGCGGTAAAGATATTATAAACGGGTTTGTAAACGAACAATATAACCTGAATTCTATGTTTAATTTGTTGGTTGAATTACAGGCAGCTTATCATAAATACAGACTCTATAATGAAAAATATGTCGGAAACGATTTTACAGTTAGTAATACCTTCATTAACCCGAGACTCGGAATTAATAGTAAGTTTTCCGATAACTTTAACATCTATCTTTCATATGCAAGAGTATCGAGAGAGCCGAGGTTGTCAGATTACTATGATGCTTCAGAGTCAAGCGGCGGCGCTGTTCCTCAGTTCAGGCAAAATCCTGACGGCACCTATGACTATAGCGAGCCGCTTGTTAAACCGGAAACAATGAACGATTTCGAACTGGGCTCATCCTTCCAATCAGGAAATGTTAATCTGACATTGAATCTTTTCTATATGTTATTCGATAATGAAATTGTAAAGAACGGCCAGGTTGACAGATTCGGGCAGCCTATTACAGGAAATGTTAAAAGTTCAATTCATACCGGTGTTGAATTTTCAGGAATCGTGAATTTGTTGGATGGGCTGCAGCTGATTGGTAATGCAACACTAAGTAAAAATACAATTGCAGACGGAAAGCAATACTTAAATGCGGTTGAATATCTTGATTTAAGCGGTAACAGGATAAGCGGTTTCCCTGATTTCCTTTCTAACTTTGGTATTAGTTACAGCAGCAGCAGATTATTTTTACAGCTAACAGGCAGGTTTGTGGGGGCTTTCTTTTCCGATAATTATGATAATAAGATTTCGGAATACCTGAACCAGTTCCCTGATTTTATATCTTATTCCGATAATAAGAATGAAGCTTACTTCACAGCGGATTTTACAGGAAGCTATGAATTTAAACCATTCAGCGCTTTAAATAATTCTAAAATATTTATTCAGGTTAATAATATTTTTGATAATCTGTACTCAGCAAATGCAATTGGTCCTGAGTTTTTCCCGGCTGCAGAAAGAAATTTTCTTGCAGGGATACAGGTGGGGTTATAGTTTGTTGTAGGGAGAAGGCAAAGAGAAAGCATGAATGCATGGTTGGATGGTTGAATGAATGTATGACTGTATGAGGGGATAATGAAGATAAATAAGAGAGAAAGAATAAATTGAAAAAATGTATAATACTTGCAAACGGGAAGGCTCCTTCAGTGGGATTAGTTAAATATTTGAGATCAATAGGATACTCATTTTTGATATGCGCTGATGGTGGGGCTGATACTGCTAAAAGGCTTGGAATGATTCCAGATTTTATTATTGGTGATTTTGATTCTATAAAAGATGAAACCCTGAAGTTTTTCAGGAACAAATCAAAAATAATTCAGATAAAATGGCAGAATGATACAGATGTGGAAAAATGTCTCAAGTTCGCAATCAAAAAGAATTGCAGGGGAGCTGTTTTACTCGGTGCAATAGGGGACAGGCTTGATCATAGTTTTTGTAATATAGGAATTGTGCTTAAATTTTTTGATAAAATAAAAGTAAGAATCATTTCTGATACATCAATTTTAACACCTTATAAAGGAAATGTGGAACTTTCAACAGTAAAAGGGGAAACAATTTCTTTGTATGGATTTAATGATATGACAAAAATTACCTCAGAAGGACTGAAATACAAATTAAAGCAGACTGCTCTACCGTTTGGAAGAAGAGAGAGTACAAGCAATGTATCAAACAGGCAATCAGTTCACTTAAAAATTAAGGGCGGAGTTATTTTTGTGATAAGAGATTTCAACCTGCTTAAAAAGCATGATCTCATTTAACTCCCTCGATATAACTATAATAATTTTATTCTTTGGGATTGTTCTGCTCATCGGATTCATTTCAGGCAGGTACACAAAAGGAGAACCCGATGACTACCTTTTATCAGGGAGAAAAGTCGGACTCATTCTATTTATACTTACAAACGTATCTGCCTGGTACGGCGGGATTCTTGGTGTGGGAGAATTTACTTACCGTTACGGAATTGCAAGCTGGTTTACACAAGGATTCCCTTATTATACCTTTGCTTTCCTCTTTGCGATATTCTTTGCAAAGAAAATCCGTTCAGCCTCACTGTTTACTATACCTGATAAAATAACGGATACTTATGGAAAAACTGCCGGATTGATTTCGGCGATTCTTGTTTTTGTACTTGTTTCCCCGGCACCTTATGTTCTAATGACGGCAAATTTAATTTCATTAATCTTTCATACAGGAATTATCATAAGTCTTTTTATTTCTGTCAGTCTCTCTATGGTTTATCTTTTCCAGGGAGGCTTCCGTTCCAATGTATTTACAGATTCTTTTCAGTTCTTTATAATGTTCGGCGGGTTTATCCTGATGCTGATATTCTGCGGGATAAATTTTGGCGGATATAGTTATCTTTCTCAATCCCTGCCGCAGACTCACCTTAAGCTTACCGGCGAAGCTTCACCGTTATTCATATTAGTCTGGTTCCTTATTGCGATGTGGACATTTGCAGATCCGGGCTTTCACCAGAGATGTTATGCCGCTAAAACCGGAGATGTAGCGGTAAAGGGAATAATTATTTCGATTTTATTCTGGGCATTATTCGATTTCCTGACAACCTCAACAGGATTATTTGCAAGAGCCAGTCTTCCGGGTATTGATCAACCGGTTCTGTCTTATCCTCTGCTGGCAGAGAAAATATTGCCGGCGGGTGTAAAAGGAATTTTTTATGCGGGCTTATTTGCTACAATAATATCTACATCAAACAGCTTTCTTTTTCTCAGCGGAACAACGGTTGGAAGAGACTTTATCTTCAGAGTAAAAAAAACTGGTGATGAACGAAAGTTAAAATCCTATACTTCCATTGGTTTAGTGATTAGCGGACTCCTTTCTATACTTCTTGCCTATGAAATACCTTCTGTTATTCAGATCTGGTACACACTCGGTTCACTCTGTATTCCTGCAGTTATACTTGCAGTAGTCAGTTCATATTATCCGAAATTCAGAATTAAAAATGAAATAATAGTAATTGAGATGGTAGCTGCGGTTTTATTCAGTACTGGCTGGTATTTTTTAAGAGAAGCCCGGCTTATTAACGGTATATTTTATGAAATAGAACCAATGATTATAGGATTATTAACCGGAGGGCTCATCCATTTATATGGAATGACAAAAAGAAAATAATTCAGGAATTATCTCCGGCAGCTTTCTTCCTGTGCACCAATGAAAGAATTATTGAACCAGCCAGAAGTGCGATTATAATTCCAAGGGAAACTACTGTGGAAATATGATAAAAGTCAGATATCATCATTTTTACACCGACATAGAAAAGTATTATAGACACTCCATATTTCAGGTATACAAACAGATCAACAATTCCGGCAAGTGAAAAATAGAGAGCACGCAGCCCGAGTATTGCAAAAATGTTTGAGGTAATGATAATAAAAGGATCTCTTGTTATAGCTATAATTGCCGGGATCGAATCAACAGCAAATACGATATCCGAAGATTCAATCAAAAGCAGCGTTAGAAAAACCGGCGTAGCATATATAGTTCCGTTTCTCTTAGTGAAGAATTTCTTCCCTTTATAATCGGGGAGGATATTGATATATTTTTTGATAATCCTGATTACCGGATGTTTATCAAGATCTATTTCTTTATCTTCTCCGAAAGCCATTTTATAAGCACCGTACAAAAGAATCAGACCGAAGACATAAATAACAGGCTGGAAAAGATTTATCAGCCCGACCCCGATCAGAATGAATACTATTCTTAAAACCACTGCGCTTAGAATACCCCATTTAAGAACATGCGGCTGGTTCTCATTTGTTATTCCCATTGTCTTGAAGATCAGAAGAAATACAAAAAGATTATCAACTGAAAGGGAATATTCGATGAGATAACCCGTAATAAATTCCAGGCTTCTTTGCGGACCTTTTTCCAGGAAGAAATGAATGGCTACAAAAAAAAGAAGAGCGGTGCTTACCCAGACACCGCTCCATATGAGACTCCTCTTTAATCCTATTTTACCCTGTCTGTGGTCAGTAACATAGAGATCAATTATAATAATTATAAGTGAAAGTACTACAAATACAATCCAGAACGTAAATTCCTTAAACAAATTTTATCCGCATAATTATGGCAAAAGAACACCAATGGCCAGTACAGTTGTCCACAATCCGTTTTTGTCGCCTTCGGCTGATTGTGTGATATTAAATGACCGCACTATCTTGCCGGACATTTTATATATATTTTCTCTTTCACTCCAATCGGTATCGGGATTAAAATCAACTCCGAGTGTAGTAGCAAGCATAGTTGCTGCAAGATCTTCAGCGTATTCTCCTGCAACTTTTTCAGTCTGACCAAACGGATGATGTTCGGAAAGATAACCATATTGAGTCGGATCAGCAGGAAGTGCAGCGCCAATTGAAGCTGCGATCAATCTGTTCGGTTCATTGGTTGAATTGCGGGCAATTACTGCAAATGTTATTTGTCCCGGTGATAATTCTTTCAACCCATCCTCTTTGCTTATTTTTTTGCAGCCGCCAGGGTAAATGCTGCTTACAGTTACCAGGTTGCAAATCTCAACTCCAGCACTTCTTAGTGCAAGTTCAAATGAAGCTAAATATTCTTTATGTCTGCCTACCCCTTTGGTAAAGAAAATTTTTGTTGGAACATACAATATATCATCTCCTTTCTAAGCTATGATGTGATTTTAATAAACTTTCTTTTTCCTACTTTCAGTACTTTTGGTTTGTCAATATTTATCAGTGCATTTATATCGCTGATTTTCTCACCGTCTAAAGTTACCCCGCCCTGAGCAATTAGTCTTCTTGCTTCACCTTTTGATGGTGCGAAGTTCACTTTAACAATAAGATCAAGAATTCCAATTTCGTTCCCGTTATCTAACATGAATTCAGGAATGTCGTCGGGTATTTCTTTCTGGACAAAAATTTTATCGAACTCTTTTTCTGCTTCTTCGGATGCCTGATTATCGTAATACATGCGGATCAGGGTCCTTGCAAGATTTCTCTTCAGGTTTCTGGGGTTAACCTTCTTTTCATCAAGCTGATTTTTTATCTCCGAAAGTTCTTTATTGGAAACATCTGTTGCAAGTTCAAAATATATATAAATTAATTCATCCGGTATAGAAAGTGTTTTTCCGAATATCTCCCTGGGTGATTCCGATATCCCGATGTAATTATTATAGGATTTACTCATCTTTTCAATTCCGTCTGTACCGACAAGCAAAGGCATGGTTAATATAACCTGAGGTTCAACGCCAAACTCTCGCTGGATATCTCGTCCGACAAGCAGGTTAAATTTCTGATCAGTCCCGCCGAGTTCAACATCACTTTTAATTGCAACAGAATCCATCGCCTGCGCAAGAGGGTAGAGGAGTTCATGCAGACTTATAGGTTCCCCGGTTTTATATCTTTTAGTGAAATCATCCCGTTCGAGCATTCTGGCTACGGTATATTTTGAAGACAGGCGGATTACGTCTTCAAAACTCATTTTACTAAGCCATTCGGAATTATAAACTATTTTGGTCTTTTCTTTATGCAGAAACTTTGAGGCCTGTACAAAATAAGTCTCACCGTTCTGTCTCGTTTCCTCAAGAGAAAGCGAAGGACGGGTAACGTTTCTACCTGAAGGATCTCCTATCATTCCGGTAAAATCGCCAATGATAAGGATCGCCTGGTGGCCGAGTTCCTGAAACTGGGCAAGCTTTCTTAAAACGACGGAATGACCTATATGAAGATCGGGCCTGCTTGGATCGCATCCGAGTTTAATATTTAAGGGAACACTCTTATTAAGCGAATTTTCTAATTTCTTTGCAAGTTCATCTTCCGGTATGATTTCAAATGCACCTCTCCTTATAAGATCCATTTGTTCATTTACGGGCGCAAATTTAAGTTTTGTCATCAATAGCCATTTCCTGAGTACATTTTAATACTTGATTCCTCTTTCCTGATCCCGCTGTATATCACGTTTTGCAATCGACTCTCTTTTATCGTAAACCTTTTTCCCTTTAGCCAGTGCGAGTTCAACTTTTACTTTTCCATTACGGAAATATAATCTTAATGGAATTAATGTTAAGCCCTTCTCCCTGACTTTTCCAATTAATTTTTTAATCTCACTTCTATTCAAAAGAAGCTTCCTGGTCCTGGTTGGTTCATGATTATTTATATTTCCCTGCTCATAGACGCTAATATGTGCTCCGAAAAGCCAGACCTCGCCATTTACCAGGTTTGCATAACTATCAACAAGATTTGCTTTTCCCTGTCTTAGAGCTTTCACCTCTGTACCAACAAGTACGATACCGGCTTCATATGTCTGAAGTATTGCATATTCGTGCCTTGCTTTCCTGTTAACAGTAATATTCTTTTCTTCAGTTTCCTTAGCCATACACCTGGAAAAATAAGTTTAAAAATTATTTTTATAGTAGAATAAATGCAAATGCTGAAAGTCAAATGTAATATTATTCATCATAAAATTATATAGAAGGATAAGTGTATTGAGCGAGGATTACAGATTTTTATAAATAAGCACCCAGACCAGAAGGGGAGCAGAGCGTATCTGAGGCGTATCTGGAGCGTATGTGGAAGTCTTCAGGATTCAGAAATTCCCGCATGGTTTCGGAATTCAGTCATTTTAGCAATGGATTTTTTTTGACCCTATCTTACAATTAAGAATTTTTTTGCATAGGTTTTTATTCCCTTATAATATATAAAGTAAATTCCCGATGGCAGATATTGTGTATTAATCTCCTGATTATAAATCCCAGGCTCCATCACACCTTTCTTTATTTCCATTATTTTTTGCCCAAGAATGTTATAAACCGAAATATTTACATTAACCGGTTGAACTAATTGAAACTTTAGATTTGCTGTATTTGAAACCGGATTCGGAAATGGAGAAGATACAGTTTCCATTTCAGCTTCATTTGCAGGCGGAAAGACACCCGGATCAAAATCGAAAAGATTAATTTTCTGCACATTTGACCAAATATCATATCCGTTATCAGAATTAATTATGCTTTCATAAGCAAATAAAAGCCTGTCCTCATAGATGTCTGCACTATAACTATTGAAGGAATATTCCCAGGAATAATAATAAGGTCTTAAGATTTCTAACCTGATAGGGATTTGTGTATGATTATTATCGTCGAGGAACAGTGAATTTATTAAATCAAAAGAATCCCAGGCAGCAAATACTTTTTTATTTTCGAATTTAATGATTGCCATATTGGTAAAAATATTACAAGTATTAATAGAATTTTTGTAAATCTGAATGTGATCATTATTAAGATATCTTCTCTGAAAATTTACATTAATTGGGTAACCAAAATATTTATCACAATCACTCCACTCAATTACAATATTATTTTCGTTATCTATTGAGCAGACAGCCGATACGTAATTTCTCTCGGCATTCAAAGTATCAATGTATAGAGTATCAGATACCGGAACTCCGTATTCGTCACAAATCATCCCTTTCAATATATTTTCCGTTTTCTGTGTATTTGGATTGTAATCGGCCCAGATAGTAAGAATATTAAAATTTTTATTTATCGCTAAAGCGAAAATCTTCTTTGACCAGAAAGTTCCGGTTAAAAATTTGTGAACACTTCCGATGGACTGCAGGTTCGAATTAAATTTCTGAATGTACCCGTTTGAATAGTAGCTATCGTTTATCCAGCATAATAATAAATTACCTGTTTCGTTATTCTGAATCGTACTTCTTGGATTATCATAGTAATAATCGGTGACTTTAACTGCATTTCCAACTTTTACTCCTCCGGTTGAAATTTTTTGGATGAAAATATTTCGTGAGGAGTAATCTCCACCTGCATATGATATTAAAAAGTTCTCATCTTTATCGGTAGTTATGCACTGATTCGAGATCCAGTATGTTTCTGTGGAATCATTTACTAAAAAATTTCCACCTATTTTATTACTATTTACATCAAATACCTGTGCATAAAGGTTATCCGTGCCGTCCCGTCTATCGATCCAGATCATAATAGATTGACCTGATTCATTATATTTAACTATCGGGTCGGATTGATATGAACTGCAGATGTCGGTATTAAGTTTAACGGGATTTCCCTTTGAGTTAAACTCTTTATCAAATTTTTGGAGCATGGCTTCGATATCATTTTTCCTGTAGCCAAAGTAAGTACAGTACAGGGAGTTTTTTAGCACGTTAGATAGCCTGGGATAAGTCGCGTACATTTTTCCCATGCCCAATTCCCTGTTATTCCCTAAAAAGTTTCCGTATTTATTTATAATCTGACCAAATTGACCCGTTCCGGTAAAAGCTATATAAAAATAATCATTATTATCCGAAGAAACTGAATACGTAAACCAGGTTGATTGTGAATCACTGACTGTAAATTGAGCTGAAACAAACCCACTGTCCGGATTAAAAATTCTTCCTTTAAGATCCCGGTCATCTGACCAAAGAATCAGAAAATATCCTTCATCAATACCGGCAATTGTTGGGAAATAGTGGCTTGACAGATCCCCCGGATCACTGACAACTATATTGTTATTTACCGGATCACCAGAATTATTTATTTGCTGAATAATTATTCGTGAGATATGGTTAATATTTCCGCTCCAGGTAACAATAAAATTTCCTGAGCTGTCCGCTACTACCCGGTTGTCCCATCCTACACTGCTTACATTTGCATAAGATGTAGAGGAAATGGATCTCTGTTCGGTAACTGGGTTTAGATTTTTATCAAATAACCTGTAGTATAATCCGATAGGACCTAAATAACCATTATCGGAATACCAGGTTATAAGAATGTTGCCCAGTTGATCCACTGCTGATACGGGATTATTCGTATTAGTATAGGTTTGTTGAGTGACAGTATAATTATTATTAATTTTCTCTCCGGTTTCAGTAATACGCTGTAAGCGAATATCGTATCCCACCCCGGCCCACGTAACTATAAATTCTCTACTGATACGATTAAATGTAATTTGAGGTTCCGAGTTCCAGTTTGAATATTGATCGGAGATTTTTATTACATCACCAATTCTTCTATCCAGAGAATCAAACAATTGCCCGTCTATTTCAATACTGCCGGTTCTTCTATCCTCCCAAACGCAAAGATAATAACCATCATCAGTTCCCGCTACATTCGGATTGCTTTGATCCGAATCATAATTCCCGCATCCATTAATAATGTTGAAATCCTCAACAGCCTTATCGAAAGTCTTATAGTTTAAAGTATCTTCAACCGATTTATGTAAATTATATTGTTTTGAATCATTTTTAAATTTTTGGGGATAATATACTCCATTTAGAATTTTAACCTGTGCCAGCGTACTGGAAAATAAGAGTAAAGAAAAAATGATTAGAAGAAACCGGGAAAAGTTATTCTGATTGGAGTGATACATTTTTCTCCCCGCTTAATTTAAAATAAGTAAGATTTTGACCCGCTATCAATATACACTTTTTATTTCCTGCATAAATCTAAAAATAATGTTTTAAGAAATGAAGGGTAAAAATGTATATACATTTCCCTAAAAATTATTAGGGTGGCGGACAATAATCTTCAATAAATTCTTTCTTTAAACATTCTTATCCTTTACCTATTTTAACGCAGCTATTTTTAGGTAATTAATGATCAAACCGAAATATCTTCTCTTATTTCTCATCCTTATTGTCACATTATTTTCCGGATGTGCGCATAAAGAACCTGAAAACCAGATAGTAATCTGGCATAATATGCGTCCCGAAGAAAAAAATATCCTGCAGGAACAGATTGATGAATATATGAAGCTGCATCCGGGGATAAAGATTATTCAGCTTTATAAAGAGACTGAGGAGATGCGTTCCGGTTATATAGTTGCTGCAATTGGGGGACAGGGACCTGATCTTATATACGGACCTTCAGACCAGGTTGGACCATTCGCAGATATGGAAATAATTAAACCCCTGGAAAATGTATTCTCAAAAGAATATCTCTCCCATTTCAATGATAAAGCCCTTATAAATTACAAAGGTCATCTATGGCAGCTTGCTGATAAACTCGGTAATCATCTGACATTAGTTTATAACAAGGCTCTTGTTCCGGTACCGCCCAGGACAGATAAAGAATTAATTGAGATTGGGAAAAAGCTGACCAAAGATTTGAATGGCGACGGCAGAATTGATCAATATGGATTGGTGTGGAACTATACTGAGCCTTATTTCTTTATTCCCTTCCTCACAGGCTTCGGAGGATGGGTTCTGGATAGTACAAATACTCCTACTCTTAACACTCCTTCAATGGTGAAAGCTCTTAATTTCATTGCTGATCTGCGGGACAAGTATAAGATAATTCCCGGTGAAGCAGATTATGATATTGCAGATGTTCTGTTCAAAGAGGGAAAAGCCGGAATGATTATAAATGGTGACTGGTCATGGTCGAGCTATGGTAATGCAGGTATTAACTACGGAATTTCTGTTCTTCCCATTATCACTGAAACAGGAATGTATGCCACTCCCATGGTTGCACCTAAGGGATACTCTATAAATAAAAATGTTAGTGATGAAAAATTGGTTGAGATAAAGGACTTATTAGAATTTTTAATGAGTCCTGAGAAGCAGCTTGAGACCGCTCTTGAAGTAAAAACTTTTCCAAGCAGAAAAGAACTTTATACAAACCCGGAACTTGCCGCTGATGATATCTTTATAAATTCGAAGGATCAGATTGATCATGGAATAGCTCTCCCTATTGTGACAGAAATGCGCGCAATCTGGGATGCTATGCGTCCTGCCTACCAGGCAGTACTTGGAGGTGCAATTACACCGCAAAAAGCTGCAAAACAGATGCAGGAAGAAGCAGTTAAAAAGATTAAAGAGCTCAGGGAAGACTATGTAGATCCTGTTGGCAGAACCATTGTATTTATCATTTTCTTTCTTGCAGTTATTGCTCTGATATTCTTTACAAGGAAAAGTATTGCTGCTTTCTTTAAAAACTTTAAACGCGACAGATTTGCATATTATCTCCTTTTTCCGGCCATGATAATTATGATCGCCGTCATTATGTATCCCTTCATTTATAATATTATTCTCTCAGTTTCCAATATGAGCCTGGCTCATATAAATGACTGGGGCATAGTCGGTTTTTATCAATATGCAAAAGTTTTTGCGGAACCTCAGTTTTATGAATTCTTTTTGAAGACAATTATCTGGACAGGTACAAATATTGTTTTCCATGTTGTACTGGGTGTTACCCTCGCACTTCTGATAAACAGGAGTCTTCCCGGGTCAGGAATTTTCAGGACTTTATTAATTCTGCCCTGGGCTATACCTCAGTACATCGTAGCATTGACCTGGAGGGGAATGTTTAATTATGAGTACGGTGCTATAAATTTGATTATTGTTAAGTTCCTTTCGATGTCGCCTGTTGAATGGCTGAAGTCGCCGGTTGAAGCCTTTACCGCAGTTATTATTACTAATATATGGCTCGGATTTCCTTTTATGATGATAATAGCACTTGGCGCTTTACAGAGCATTCCGAAAGAACTTTATGAAGCTGCGGAAATTGACGGGGCGAAATGGTATCATAAACTTAAATCGATTACCATTCCTCTGATAAAACCGGTAATGATTCCGGCAATCACATTAGGAGTAATCTGGACATTTAATAATATAAATGTAGTTTGGCTGGTAAGTAATGCCGGAGAACCATCCGACAAAACTCACATCCTTGTTTCATTCGTATATAAAGCGGCTTTTAATTTGTACCGGTACGGATATGCGGCTGCGTTCAGTGTTGTGATATTCTTAATTCTACTGGCTTTTGGTCTGTCTTTCTTACGAAGGACTAAAGCAACGGAATCGATTTATTAATTAGAATATTTAGAATTGTTAAAATCCGGCAAACAGGCCGGTGAAAAAACATTATGAACCGAAAAAAATTACTTGCAGATGTATTGACTTATCTTTTCCTGATAATATTTACACTTGTTGCTTTATATCCTGTTATAAATGTATTCACAATATCTATCAGGCCTAACGACAGACTTTTATCAACATCCCTATCAATTATTCCTGATAACGCAACCTTTAAACAGTACGTTGAATTGTTGGCAAACAGACCGTTCCTTCTCTGGGTATGGAATTCAACCATCGTTTCATTTGTTGTCACTGTTACCGGAGTCGCACTTGCTTCAACTACGGGTTACGCACTTTCGAGATTTCGATTTATAGGCAAACAGTTCAGTATGCTCGGGTTATTGACGACACAAATGTTTCCAGCAACGATGCTCCTTCTTCCAATGTACATTATGCTTATTAAACTCGGATTAATAAACAGCTATCTCGGTATCATTATTGTTTATTCCGCAACAGTACTCCCGTTTTGCGTCTGGCAGATGAAGGGTTATTATGATACCATTCCTATTAGTCTCGAAGAAAGTGCAAGGATAGACGGCTGCAACAGGTGGCAGGCATTTTATAAGATCATTTTTCCTCTCGCTGCCCCTGCACTTGTAATTACAGCCTTATTTTCTTTTATGACAGCCTGGTCTGAATATATTGTTGCCGCCCAGGTGCTGCAGGATACTTCACTCTACACACTGCCTCTCGGGCTGAAATCTTTTCAATCAAATCTCACCACTGAATGGGGTTTATACGCTGCTGCTGCTTTAATTGTCAGCATCCCGGTGGTAATACTATTTATAATTTTAAGCAAGTGGCTTGTATCCGGACTGACGCTGGGAAGTGTTAAGGGATAAAGAATCTTTAATTATAAATTATAAATTGATAATTGTAAATTGATCATAGTTAATAGATATCACTCTTTGATTTCATCAACATCTTTTACGAACATTACCATAATTCCTGCAAAAATCATTGAAGCACCGCCTAATAATAAAGCATAAATTGCTTCTCCTCCGAAGGGTACTCTCACAAACCAGCCAAGGATAGCTGCTGCCGTAATCTGGGGAATCACTATGAAAAAATTAAATATGCCCATATAAACTCCCATTTTTTCAGGCGGTATTGATCCTGCTAGTATTGCATATGGCATAGCAAGAATAGAAGCCCAGGCGAGTCCGATTCCTAATTCTGGAATCAAAAGGAGGTGGGGATTCTGAATTACATAGAATGATGCAAAAGACAATCCGCCAACTACAAGACTTATCATATGGACGCTCTTTCTGCTGGTTCTTTTTGCAAGCCATACAAGAACAAAGGCCATTACAGCTGCAAATCCGTTATAAACAGACATAAGTACGCCAACCCAGTCCGCACCCTTATTAAACAGTTCCGAAGTTGGATCAGTTGCTCCGAATATATGATGTGTGACAGCGGGGGTTGTATAAATCCACATTGCGAATAATGCAAACCAGGAAAAGAACTGTACCACTGCAAGCTGTTTCATAGTCGCGGGCATTTTATACAAATCATTAGTGACTACTACAAAACCATTTTTAGTGTTACCGGATTTTGTCATAATACCTGCAATTAACTGTATGATACCGAAAGCTAACAGGCCGACAAACAAAACATATAAACCAAAATCATTTTCATTTAAAGCGAAATAAAGAATTCCCGAACAGATTAAACCAGCAAGAAGCCAGGTAAATCCGTTACTAAAAAATTTTGAAGCCGACACATCGACGGGATTCCTGAATAATTTATTCCGGGAAGCTTCACTTTCTGCAAACCTTTTTAATTCTTCAGGTGAATATTCTTTTGTAGTCGTTACTGTCCACAGGACTGCCAGAAAGAACACGGCACCGCCGATATAAAATGAGAATTTAACGGAATCCGGAATTTGTCCTGCCGGAGCAGTATTGGCTACATCAAACCAGTTTGTAAGCATATAAGGAAGGGCAGAGGCAACCACTGCTCCAATGCCGATAAAAAAACTCTGCATGGAGTAGCCGATTGTCCTTTGCTCAGATGGAAGATTATCCGCAACAAAAGCACGGAAGGGTTCCATAGAAATATTTATTGAGGCATCCATGATCCACAGCATACCTGCTGCGACCCAGAGGGCGGGAGAATTAGGCATAAAAATAATTGCAATAGATGCAAGAATTGCCCCGCTGAAGAAATAAGGCCTTCTCCTGCCCAGTCTGTTCCATGTTTTATCGCTGAAATGCCCGATAATAGGCTGAATTATCAGACCGGTAACCGGTGCTGCAATCCACAGAATTGGTATTGAATCAATATTAGCCCCCAGTGTTTCAAATATTCTGCTGACATTAGCATTCTGCAGTGCGAAACCGAATTGAATACCGAGAAATCCGAAACTCATATTCCAGATCTGCCAGAAGCTTAAGCGGGGTTTTTGCATATGATGTTCCTTTAAGTAAAGAAAACTTAAACGGCAAAAACTTAGTCTTTTTTAGATTTAAAACAAAAAGTTACGAAGCAGGTATATGAATAAAGTAAATAGATATTAGAAAGCGGGAAATTTTTTAAATGGGTGGAAGTGTAATGATTTTTAGAATAAGTTAAGGTTAACCCAATAATTATATTTGTACAAATATTTCCGGAGGCATATTTAATGTTTAAGAAATTGAATCTGCTTACTTTACTGATTATAATATCATCAGTTTTAACTTCGGCTCAGATACCCGATAAATTTACCAACCTGCAGGTACTTCCTAAATTAATTTCCAAAGATGACCTGCTTAAAACAATGAGATCATTTACAGGTGCGCTTAGTGTAAATTGCGGATTCTGTCATGCAGAACAGGAAGGCACAGACCAGCTCGATTTTCCTGCAGATAAAAAACCCGAAAAAGATGAAGCAAGAGTAATGTTGAAGATGGTAATGGCGATTAATAAAGATTATCTTCCTCAGTTATCAGAATTCACAAAAGATGTTATGGATGTTAAATGCGTTACATGCCACAGGGGCAATCAAAGACCACTTATGCTCGAAGATGTTCTTCTAACAACCATAAAAGAAAAAGGATTACCGGAAGCAATCAGTACCTATCATCAGCTTCACGATCAATATTACGGCAGCTTTACTTATGATTTTTCCGATCACACGCTGGTTAAACTGATAGAAATGCTTAATGATGAGAAAAGATATGAGGATGCTGTCGGTATAGCTAATCTTAATATTGAAATGTATCCTGAATCCGGTGTAGCTTATTACGGATTAGGTGAGGCTTACCAGGCGCAGGGTGATAAAGATAAAGCACTGGAAAATTACGAAAAAGCCAAAAAACTGATGCCTGATGGTGCCAGAATGATTGATAGAAAAATACAGGAACTGAAGGAATAAATCGCACTCTGGAAAATGGAAACAGCTCTGATTGATAACAATGATTCCTTCACCTATAATATTGTAGAATTAATCCGGCGGATTCCCGGCTGCGATCTGACAGTAATTCCTTGTGAAAAGACTGATATAAGTGAACTGGAAAGATATGATAAATTGATTCTTTCCCCGGGACCCGGACTGCCGAAAGAATTCCCGGTGCTGCAGGATATACTGGATTCATTCTACGCTACTAAACCGATTCTTGGAATTTGTCTCGGGCATGAAGCAATCGCACAATATTTTGGTGCGGAGCTGATCCATCTTCCTTCGGTGATTCATGGTCAGCCGAAGGAAATACATGTTTTTGAAGAGTCTGTTCTATTTAAAAATATTCCTGCAAAATTTACTGCCGGTTTATATCACTCCTGGGTCATTGATGTTGGGAATATACCTTCCGGATTGCAAATAACGGGACTTTCTGAAGAAGGAAATATAATGTCATTCCAGCACAAAGAATTTAATCTATTCGGAGTGCAGTTTCACCCTGAATCAGTAATAACAGAATATGGGAAAGAACTGATGAAAAATTTCCTGAACATTGAAGTTATTTAAATGACCCGTCAGGAATTCAAAAAAAATATCAACCTCTTTGCGGCTGAAGGAATTCCATTTCTTTTCGTTATAGATTTTGAAATGAATAATCCGTTTATCTGCAGACTTGATGAGTCGCTGAAGGAGGATATTTTATATGATGTGAAAGGAAAGAATAATATTGATATTGTTCAGGAGAAAAAAGGATTAGAGTTCTTTAAGAAACTTCCGGTACGGAAAGAACAGTACCTGGATGCTTTTCATGAAGTTGAACAGCATATAAATCGCGGGGATACTTATTTAATTAATCTCACATTTCCTACCGGTTTAGAAACAAATCTGACTTTAGAAGAACTTTTTTATGCTTCCAAAGCTCCGTACAAACTATTATTTAAAAATGAATTTCTGGTTTTTTCACCCGAGTGTTTTGTGAAGATAGAGGATGATCAAATATTTTCCTATCCAATGAAAGGCACAATTGATGCCTCAATTCCGGGTGCTGAAGAGAAACTGCTGAGCAGTAAAAAGGAATTATATGAGCATAATACGATAGTCGATTTAATCAGGAATGATTTATCTATCATTTCTGAAGGGGTAACGGTAACAAAATTCAGGTATATAGATAAGATACAAACAAACCAGAAGGATTTACTTCAGGTAAGCTCCGAGATCAGAGGTAATCTTGCCAAAAACTGGAGGCATGGACTGGCAGACATCCTCACAAAGATGCTCCCGGCAGGCTCTATAAGCGGTGCCCCTAAACAGAAAACTGTTGAGATCATAAAGAATACGGAGAAACAGGAGAGGGGTTATTTTACAGGTATATTCGGAATATTTGATGGAACGGATTTAGAAAGTGGTGTGAACATCCGTTACATAGAAAAAAAAGGTGAAGGTTTGCAGTTCAGGAGCGGAGGAGGCATTACGGCTCTCAGCGATGCAGAAACCGAGTACGATGAAATGGTAAATAAAGTTTATGTACCTCTTGGTTGAAACAATAAAAATCATAAATGGAGTTCCACAAAACCTGCTATGGCACCGGAAAAGGTTCGAGCATTCCTACGAATCCCAGTTCCATCAGTCCTCAAAAATAAACTTAGAAAAAATACTCGTTGTTCCGGATCAATATATGACGGGTAAAATTAAAGCACGATTTCTTTATAATAAAGAATCCTATTTCGTAGAATTTCAAAAATATATTCCGGTTAAAGTCCGATCGCTTAAAATCATTGAAAACAATAATATTAAATATGATCATAAATTTATCGACAGAAGTCCAATTGTCATCATGATGAAAGAAAGAGGAGATTGTGATGACATTCTCATTGTAAAAAAGGGAAAAGTGACAGATTCATCGATTGCCAATATTATTTTTTATGATGGGATAAAATGGTTTACACCTGAATTTCCACTTTTAAAAGGAACAGCAAGAGAAAGATTATTAAACGGGAAAAGAATTTTTTTGCAGGACATTACTGTAGAAGATCTAAATTTATTTTCACATTTCAGGTTGGTTAATTCCATGCTTGATTTTGATGATCAGGAAATACTTGAAATTTCGAATATAAAATGAAAACCCTGCTTAATTCAGCAGGGTTTTTAATTGATTTTATTATTTAACTAAGCCATGGTTTCATAATTAATTTCGTGCATTGCCAGTCTGGATAGCAGGGAATTCGCTTCACCCTCCTCATTCAGTGTGGATTGAAGCTTGTCTGCTACTCCATCTAATTTAAGCTGTTCGGCATATGTTCTTAATGAGCCGTATGAAGCCATTTCATAATGTTCAACCTTTTGGGCTGCTGCTATTAGAGCTGCATCCAGAGCAGAAGATTTTGAAAATTCCCTCATCATTTCTTCGCCTTCAGTTACAATGCCTTTCATTGCGGCGCAGTTCTTACTCTCCTTCTTTTCCCTGATCTGTCCAAAAATATCCTCAACCCTCTTGACATGATTCCTTGGTTTGTTCAAGGTGATCCCTGAAAGCCGTCTTCAATTCATCCGAATGAGCGTGGTCGGCCATTTTGGGAAGTGCTTTTATTAGCTGATTTTCAGCATCATAAATATCCCTTAACTCATCCACGAACAGGTTTCTCAATGTTTTCTCAGTCATACGTGTCTCCTTTCATTATTATATATGTCGTTAACTGATTCCTGAGTAACTTACATTAATCAAATTCAAAACCTTATGATAAATTTCACGAACAAACTATTTATCACATTTTTTTAAAGGAATAAATTTAGAGATTGATTTTTGTTTGTGAACTTATCCCCAGAGAGAGGATGAAGAGAGCATCGGGTATTTTTATCAAAAATTTGATATTTTGTTTCATATAAAAATTTATAAATAAAGTACTTCAACGATGAACCAGGATCCGGATTCAACTTCTAAAAGAAAAACAGAACATTTAGAGCTGGCATTGACAGATGAAGTTGCATTTAAAAGTAAAACAAACGGATTTGAATTTTATGATTTTGAACATTACGCGATCACGGAGGTAGATATATCGAAAGTAATCGTCGAAACTGTCTTTCTTGACAAAAAAATAGATTATCCGTTTCTGATTTCCTGTATGACCGGCGGAACCTCTGAAGCTGAAGATATAAATGCCAGGCTCTCTTCAGCTGCAAATAATCTGAATGTTCCACTTGGTGTCGGCAGCCAGCGGCAGGCTCTTGAAAATAAAAGTTTCCATAATACCTACAAAATAATAAGAAAGAATGCACCTTCAATTCCGATTCTTGGCAATATCGGCGCGGCTCAGTTAATTAAAATGGAAACATTATATTCTATTAATTTTCTCGCAGATCTTGTCGAAGCAAATGCAATGGTTGTGCACGTCAATCCCTTGCAGGAACTGATTCAGACTGGCGGAGAACCTGAGTTTACGGGATTCTTAAAAAAAATAAGGAAGATGGTTAAAGAGATCAAAATTCCGGTTATTGTTAAAGAAGTCGGTGCCGGAATCTCGGAAAAAGCTGCCAAAAAACTACTGGAGTGCGGTGTCAAAGGAATCGATGTTGCCGGGGCCGGAGGAACAAGCTGGGCAGGCGTGGAAATTCTGAGAAATAAAAATGGAAAAGATAAAGAATTCTGGGACTGGGGATTACCTACATCCTACTGCATCAGAACTGTTTCTAAATTGAAAAAGAAATACGATTTTACACTTATCGGATCGGGAGGAATAAATTCTCCGGTTGAGGCCGCTAAAGCCCTCGCTCTTGGTTCTGATATTGTTGCATCTGCCAGAATAATTTTACAAACCCTCGACAGATACGGTGCAGAAGGCGTTGAAAATCTTATCAGGGAATGGTTCGGTTATATAAAAAAAATCATGTACTTAACAGGTTCATCAACATTAAAGGAATTAAGAAAAAATAAAATTATCGAAACAGGAAATTTACATTGAATATAACTGTTAATAAGGATTTCAAATCAATATATGAGCATGAACGAAAACAGGTTGAACAGATTCTGAGTAAAGTTTTATCGAAGAGAAAACCGATAAATCTTTATTCACCAGCGTACTATATAATAGAAAGCGGTGGCAAGAGACTCAGACCCCTGCTTGTACTGCTTTCTGCCAAGGCTGTAGGAGGGAAATATGCCGATGCATATTATAGCGGGGCAGCAGTTGAACTGCTGCACAACTTTACACTGGTGCACGATGATATAATGGATAATGCAGAAAAGAGAAGAGGAAGATTAACACTTCACATAAAATATGATAATCATACAGCAATACTTGCAGGTGACAGCCTGCTTGCAGTAGCTTATGAAAATCTCTTAAAAGATTGCAATGGAAATTCAAAAGTTATTCTGGCTGATTTTACGAGAGGATTGGTTGAAGTTTGTGAAGGACAGAGTCTTGATAAAGAATATGAGAGCAGGGCATCCGTAAGGCTTAATGAATACTTAAAGATGATTCAGAAAAAAACTGCGGCAATGCTTGAGATGTGCTGTTCAATAGGTGCACGATTGGGCCGCGGTTCAGCAGAGGAGATAAAGGCTTTATCATCATTTGGCAGGAATATCGGAATTGCATTCCAGGTGCAGGATGATCTTCTGGATATAACAGCTGATGAAACTGAATTCGGTAAAACTATCGGCGGAGACCTGGTTGAAGGCAAAAAAACATTTCTGCTTGTAAAAGCTCTTGAAAAAGCTGCAGGAAAAAACAGGTCAGAATTAAGGAATCTCGTCAGATCCAGAGGCATTAATCGAAATCAGGTTAAAAAATATAAACAGATCTATGAAAATCTCGGGGTCATCAATGATGCGCAAAAAACAATAAAAAAATATACCAGTCAGGCTTTGCGATCTTTAAAAGTATTGAAAAACAGCGAAGATCGTGAAATATTCATGTGGCTTGCTGATAGTTTAATTAAAAGAATGAAGTAATGATCGAAAAAACAGTAAAGATAATTAATAAGGCAGGGATGCATACCCGTCCTGCGGCAACAATAGTTAAAATGGCTTCTAAATACAGATGCGAGTTTTTCATTTCTAAAAACGGTCTGAACATAAACGGAAAGAGCATAATAGGCGTAATGACTCTTGCTGCTGAAATGGGTTCCGAAGTAACATTGTCTTTTGAAGGTGAAGATGAAAATCAGGCGGCTCATGAAATTGTAGATTATTTTAACAGAGGATTTGACGAATTGTGAAATCATTCAGACAAATATTTCTTGAATCAGAGAATAAAATTGCCGGGATCGCCGCTGCTCCCGGAATTGTGATCGGTAAAGCTTATCTATATACAAAAGAAAAGCTGGATATTAATAAGGGAGAAATAACAGACATTGAAGAGGCAAAAAAGAATCTTGAGGAAGCCTTAAATAAATCAAAAAAAGAACTTAATAAGGTACTGGGAATAGCACGTGAAAAAATGGGTGATGAAAGGGCGGCAATTTTTGAAGCACAAATAATGATACTCGATGATCCTGTTCTGATTGGAAACATTATTAAAAGAATAGAGACAGAAAGAAAGCAGCCGGAATATATTGTTGATGATGAAATAACCAGGTATCAGGATCTGATGATGATTTCTCATGAAACTTATATGAAAGAAAGAGCTCACGACATAGGGGATATCAAAGACAGGATTATCAGGAATCTGCAGAAAAAAAGATGGCAGTCTAAAATAAAGCATGATGTAGTTGTGGTCAGCGATTCGTTGACTCCTGCCGACACTATTTTATTAAGCCGGAGTAATGTGCAGGGATTTGTAACTGACCACGGCGGACTAACATCTCACGCAGCAATAGTCTCACGATCGCTGAATATTCCGGCTGTAGTCGGAACCCATAACGCAACTATGCATATCTGCGAAGATGATACAATAATAGTGGATGGATTTCATGGTTACATTATCATAAACCCAAATGAAGAACAAATAAACTTTTTCAATCTTAAGCTCGAAAAACTTATACTACTACAGAAAGAGCTTGAGGAATTAAAGGACAAACCTGCTGTGACCACAGATGGCCGGAAAATTACACTGCAGGCAAACGTTGATGTTACCGGTGAAATTGATCTGGTCATTACAAGTGGTGCTGAAGGTATCGGATTATACAGAACGGAACAAATCCTTGAAGAATTGGGTGAATTCCCATCTGAAGACGAACAAACAGTCATTTACACAAACCTGGCAAGCAGGATTTATCCTGATTCCTTTACAATTAGAGTCTTTGATATCGGCGGCGATAAATTTAAACTTCTTGATTACAAAGAACCCAATCCCTTTCTCGGATTGAGAGGTATACGTCTGCTTCTTGAAAACCCGGGAATTTTCAGGACGCAGATTAAAGCCATTCTTAGAGCAAGTGTTAACAAAAACATCCAGGTCATGCTTCCGATGGTATCCACAATTAAAGAGATAAGACAATCCAAAGAATTAATTGATGAATGCAGGCAGGAGCTTAAAAAAAATAAAATTGCTTACGACAAACATATGAAGATAGGGATAATGGTGGAAGTTCCTTCCGCAGCTTTACTGGCTAAAGAATTTGCAAATGAAGTTGATTTTCTAAGTATCGGGACAAATGATCTCATCCAGTATCTGATGGCTGTAGACCGAGGTAATGATCTCGTAGCCCACCTTTTCCAGGAGTTCAGTCCGGCTGTGGTGAGGACAATTTATCACATAGTACAGGAAGCTAAAAAATCTCACAAAAGCGTCAGCATTTGCGGTGAAATGGCAGCAGACACTCTCGCTATCCCGCTGCTTGTCGGTCTCGGACTGGAATCTTTAAGTATGTCGCCTTCAACAATAGCGTATGCCAAAAGAATAATACGAAGCTGTTCAATGGAAAACCTGAAAAAACTCGCTGATGACTGCCTTTCTATTGTTACACAGGAGGAAATCCTGATTAGAATTGAAAAATTCTTTAAAGACAATTCAATTACCCGCACCAGAAATATCATATAAGGAATTGAAATGAACATAAATGACTATGTTGTTAAGTACGATCCCCGGATTCAATTCAAAGTATTAAAAGAATCTTACACCCAGATCGATTCAGCCTGGAATAATGGGATTGACGTTGAAATACTTAAAACTAAAAAATTCAGGAATATAATTCTCTCAGGGTTGGGGGGATCCGCGATAAGCGGTGATTTAATGCTGAATTTTCTGGGGGAGGAATTATCACTTCCTTTCTTAGTTAACAGAAATTACAATTTACCAAAATTTGCAGATGAAAATACGTTATTGTTTATTTCATCATATTCGGGTGACACAGAGGAGACAATTTCCGTGTTTAAGGAGGGAATAAAGAGGAAGTGTCAGATTGTGTGTATCTCGACCGGGGGAAAAGTGGGCGATATCGCGGACAAGGAAAAAATTCCCTTAGTTAAAATGAAACCAGGATTCCAGCCAAGATTTGCACTCGGACTTAGTTTCTTTTCTCTATTAAAAGTGCTCTATGAACTGGGTTTGGCTGCTGATCACAGTTCAGTAGTTGAAAAGATCAAAAATCTCTGGGAGGCTAAAGGGGAAGAATATGCCCGGGAAAATAATATTGCAGTCCACTGTGCTGAACAGCTGCTAGGTTTTATTCCGGTAATTTATTCTTCAGCTGACATAACTTCTGCAGCAGGGTACCGCCTTAAATGTCAGTTAAATGAGAACGCCAAATTGCATGCCTTCCATAATGTCATTCCCGAACTAAATCATAACGAAATTATTGGATGGGAAAGCTTCAGCGAGAAGCAGTTCAGTACAAAGCTTATTAATATCCTTGATGAAGCATACCATCCACAGATCAAAAAAAGATTTGAAATTACCACCCAACTGGCAGTTAAAAAAGGTCTGGAATATATGAATATTGAAAGTGAAGAAGCGGATTTCAAGGTGCGATTAATGGATTTGATTTATTTATTTGATTGGATAACTTATTATACTGCTGTCCTCAGAGGATATGATCCGTCTGAGATAGATAACATTCATATATTAAAAGAAAGATTATCTTAATACATCCTTTCATATTAGTTCCCAGGAAATTATGAAAGGATTTCTGAAAACTTTATGAATGGCCGTGAAATTCCTTAAGCTGCTTTTTTTATTAATCATAGCATTCTCCTGCACAGTCGAAGCACAGCTTTATTATTTCGGAAGGAATAAGGTTCAATATCAGAGTTTCGATTGGAAAGTTCTCCGTACCGAGCATTTTAACATATATTACTATGGAGAGTTCGAGGAGATAGCAGAAATCGGTGCATCATATGCTGAAGATGCATATGATGAATTCAAAGTCAGGTTCGATAATCTTGTTACAAAACCGATACCCCTCATTTTTTACAACACTTCATTGCATTTCCAGCAGACTAATACAACTCCCGGTCTTATTCCTGATGCAGTAGGCGGATTTTTTGAATTTGTAAAAGGAAGAGTAGTTATTCCTTTTACAGGTTCAATTCACGATTTTAAGCATGTTATAAGGCATGAACTTGTGCATGTTTTTATGACGACAAAAGTCCTCAATATTTTTTCAGATCACAGGATTCCCGCCAACAGATTTCCTCCTCTCTGGTTCACAGAAGGACTTGCTGAATACATGTCAACCAGTACTGATGCACAGGCAGAAATGGTTATGAGAGACGCTGTACTAAACAATTACTTTGTTAACCTGGAAGATATGTATTCTATATATGGCACTTTTTTGATGTACAAAGAAGGACAAAGTTTTCTTCACTTTGTCGAAGTGACATATGGATCTGAAAAAGTCATGCTATTAATTGATAATATCTGGATGTCTGCTGATTTTACATCTATACTTGAGCATACCCTCGGAAAACCAATTGAGGAAATAGACTCGGAATGGCTTTATTATCTTAAGAGAAAATATTATCCGCTTCTTTATGATGAAGCGCCATTGCAGCATTCTGCAAAGCGGTTGACCCATTTCGGGTTTAACTTTTCCCCTGTTGCATATAATACCAATGGAGAAACCTGGCTTTATTTTCCCGCAAACCGTGACGGCTATTCATCACTTTACAGAATGAAAATAAACGATGGAAATATATCATCTTCTGAACCTGAGCTTGTTATAAGAGGAGAGAAGACTGCCGAGTTTGAGGCATTCCACCTGTTTCAGTCTTCCATCGATATTTCTAAAAACGGGCTGGTGGCATTTGTCACCAGGTCAGGTGCGACGGATGCAATTCATTTTTACTCAATTCCCGAAAGAGAGGTTATAAATAAGTTTCAGAATGAAAACCTGATAAATATAACCTCGCCAAAGTTTTCAGGGGACGGAAAGAGTGTGGTGTTCGAAGCAATCGACCAGAAAGGGTTCAGTGATATATATATGTATAATCCGGAAAACGGAGAGCTGACACGGCTGACTAATGATTATTATGATGAAAGAGATCCGGCGTTTGGAGTTACCGATTCACAGATTATTTTTTCATCTGACAGAACTGCAGGAAAAAATGCAAGATATTATAATCTGTTTTCTTATGATCTCAGCACTCACAGGATTGAATACATAACCAATCTGCCGGCCGATGTTTCATCACCTGTTCTTTCCCCGGATAGGAAAACACTCCTCTTTACATCTGATTTCGACAAAGTTCAGAATATCTGGAGAATGAAATATGAGAATCACACATTTTCAGATTCAGTATGGAAGGTCACACGTTTTTTAACAAGTGCATTCAATCCGAGATTTATTGATCCTAATACAATTACCTTTTCAGGATTTGAAAATTTTTCATTCAATATTTATAAAGACAATATTGATTCAATCCCGGCTGATTCAACCTTCAGAATAGTTATGAATTTTGACTCAACTGAAGGCAAATGGGTGGAATCCCGGTTAAATATTTATGCAGAAAAGGAAAAGTATAAATACGAAAAGGAATATACTCTCGATTATGCCCAGAGCGAGGTCACTACGGATCCTATCTATGGAACCAGAGGCGGTGCAATATTTTCATTAAGCGATCTGCTTGGAGATGATAATTATTATTTCCTCATATATAACACTGCGACCGTTCAGAGTGATTTCCTGAGAAGTTTTAATCTATTGCTTGAGCGGGTTGACTTAAGTAGAAGAACCAATTACGGTTTTGGTATATTTCATTTCAGCGGCAACAGGTACGATATACAGGAATCGGATGAATATTTTTATGAGAGAAGTTTCGGCGGATTCTTTCTGCTTAATTTTCCATTGTCAGCATTCCAGAGAATTGAAACCAATGTTTCTTTAGCAAACAGCGATAAGGAAATTATTCCCGGTGTAATTGAAAGAAATGCTTTGCTCCTGAGTAACAGCATTTCGTATGTTGCTGATAATTCAATCTGGGCACCAACCGGTCCGCTCGACGGAGTAAGAGCAAGGCTGCTTCTCGGTTACACCAGTGATGTTAAGTATAGTAATGTAAATTTCTTCACCGTAATAGCAGATTACAGACAATATTTCAGAATCGGTTATAATTCAGCATTGGCTGTCCGCGGGGCGCTTTTCTATAACGAAGGAAAGGAAGCCCGAAGATATTTTATGGGCGGAAGCTGGGATTTGAGAGGCTGGCCGAGATGGTCAATCCGCGGTGAAAAACTCTGGTTATCTTCAGTGGAGCTGCGTTTCCCATTAATTGATCAGATTAACATCCGGTTTCCATTTATTAATCTTGGCTTCTGGGGATTACGTGGTGCAGTTTATACTGATTTGGGAGGTGCCTGGGATGAAAGGTATGATCAGACACTGGGAAGCTGTCGGATTCGGCTTCAGAATGAACGTGCTTGGTATCATAGTTTTGCGATATGATATGGGAAAAAAGATTGAAGATGATCTTTCAAGGTTTCAGCCGGGATTATTTTATCAATTTTTCTTCGGATGGGATTTTTGAGATATATAAAACCAATACTGGTCATACTGCTTGTATTTACGGCAGGCTGTGCATCATCTTTAATACGCACAACTGTTCACCGGGATGAAGATGCTTATACGAGCTTCGGTAAAAACCCGGGTAGAGAGTTTTTTATCGATCGGGATATTTCAGATTCCATTTCGTTAAAATGGGAGAATGATGCAAACGGCAGTTTTACAAATTCTTCAGTTGTTGTTTACGATTCGCTTGTATTCGTAAATGATTTATCGGGTCGAATATTTTGTTATAACTTCGGGAACGGGGATGAAATAGGACAGCTGAAAAATGCCGGAGCGGTCTTTTCATCTCCTTTCATTTATAAGTATTATCTTATATATGCCGCAGCAGATGATGAGGAGAACACTACACATTTAAGATATTATGATTATGTGCTGGGAGAAATGCAGCACGAGGTGGAAGCAGAGGGGAGATGTGTTACTGAAATAATCGGCACGCCGGATGAAGTAATCTTTAACACGGAAAACGGTAACATATATAAATATGATTTAACCGGAAACGAAATCTGGAAAACACAAACGAATTCTGTTGTGCATAGTTCACCATCGATGAATAAAAATGTAATTATCTTCGGGAATGATGACGGGGAAATTGTGGGAATAAATAATGAAGATGGAAAAATTCTCTACAGGAAGAAAATAGGTAAATCGTTTTTCTGTGGAACTGCAGTTTCGGGAGATGTCGCATACACAGGCAACGACGATGGTAATCTTTATGCATTAGATTTGAAAAGCGGTGAGATAAAATGGCAATTTCATTCTGGCGCAAGAATTATTATGACTCCAGTAGTTGCATCAGATGATATTTATTTTGGTAATCTCGGCGGCGACTTATTCTGTATAAGTAAGAATGACGGCACCCAGATCTGGAAAACTTCTACAGGCGGTGTATTAAATGCAACCCCTTACGCAGCTAATAACCTGCTGGTTGTTCCTGATTTAAATCATAAATTCTATTTTGTGAACAGGAAAAACGGTGAGATTACGAGGACTTATCATGTAGATGGCAGAAATAAATTATCTCCGCTCATATTCAGGAATTTGCTTTTTATCGGTTTTGACCGTGGAGAATTGCAGGCTTATGAATTTAAATAAACTAATAATATTTATAGTCTCCCTGCTTCCGGTGTTAAATGCTTACGCCCAGGAATGCAAAGCAAGAATCGATATCAGCACCGATCTGTCATCTTCAAAAATTTACATTGATAATGATCTCATTGGTAAAGGCAGTGCGGAAATTGAACTTTCTGAAGGAGAGCATAAGATTATAGTTATTGATGAGTCTGATCGTTGGGATGCCAGGTCGTTCAACGACACTCTACATATTGAAAATTGTAATGACACAACTCTGACTTACTCTTTTAAATCGGAAGTATATCTTAATACAGAGCCACAGGATGTTTATGTTTACCAGGACAGCGAACTGGTGGGTCATACCCCGTTATTTCTTAAAGTTAATTCAGATGAGATAGTTCTCAGAAAGCCTGGTTTTGAAGATAAAGTTCTGAGACAGGCTGATTTAAAAACAAATGAAAAAATCAGACTGAACTTTACAGGTGAACCCATCGGGAAGAACTTTTTTGAAAGAAACGTTTTTAAAATCCTGGTAGGGGGGATAGTAGCTCTGGGGGGTGTAACCGCATACTTCAAATTAAAAGCCGATAACAATTTCGATAAATACCTGATCTCAGGAGATGAATATTATCTCGATCAGACTCATAAATTTGATTTAATAAGCGGCATTACCTTTGGTGCGTTACAGGTCAGTTTCGGCTTCCTGATCTACTACTTTCTTTCCGATTAAACTTTTCTTATTCTCCTCATAAATATTTAAGTTTTATAATCTCAACAGAATATTTTTTTCCGGCTATGCTGACGGTTCTTGATTCAATAAAATTATCTACCGAATACCTTGAAAAAAAAGGAGTGGAATCTCCCAGGATAAATGCTGAACTTCTTCTTGCTCATATTTTAAATTGTAAAAGACTGGATCTCTATCTTGCTTTCGACAGACCATTAGGTGAGGAGGAGGTCTCACTATATAGAAGTTTTTTAAAGAGGAGAGGAGAATTTGAACCTCTACAGTATATCGTCGGCTCGGTAGAATTTTATGGACTTCCTTTTAATGTGAATTCTTCAGTTCTTATCCCGAGACCGGAGACTGAATTGTTAGTTGAAGAAATAATTAATCATTATAAAGAAGCAAAAAAACTGAATATACTGGATATCGGCACCGGCAGCGGAAACATTGCGGTTGCACTGGCCCATAATCTTCCGAATTCCAGAATTACTGCGACAGACATAAGTAAAGAAGCGTTGGAAATTGCGGAAAAGAATTCGGTCATGAACAGAACAGAAAATCAGGTAAATTTCGTTCAGAACGATATTCTTACAGATAAATTTATGGAAATAAATTTTGATGTGATCGTTTCGAACCCTCCCTATGTTTCTGTAAAAGATTATCAGGAACTTTGTCCCGAATTAAAAGTTTATGAACCAAGACAGGCATTAACAGACGATTCGGATGGCTTAATTTATTACCGGGCAATTACATCCAGGGCCGGCAGACTCCTAAAATCAAAGGGCAGATTATTTTATGAAATAGGTAAAGGACAATCAGAAGAAGTAAAGACTATCCTTGAGGAGAGCAATTTTTCTTTAATACAAATTAGGAATGATTATCTGAATATTGAACGGGTTATATCAGGAGAGTTAATTTGAGGGTTGTTGTTCAAAGAGTCTCAGAAGGGGCTGTAAAAGTGACTGAAGAGAATTATGAACGGAAGATCGGCAGAGGTATGGTAGTTTTGCTGGGAATTAGAGCCGGAGATTCCGAAAATGATGTCAGCTATTTGGCAGATAAATTAGGCAGTCTGAGAATATTCCAGGATGAGAATGAAAAGATGAATTTGTCCCTGAAAGATATCGGCGGCGATGTGTTGATTATCCCGCAGTTTACTTTATACGGCGATGCTTCAAGGGGAAACCGGCCGGGTTTTACAATCGCAGCCAGACCTGAGGAAGCAATCCCTTTATACGAAAACTTTATCAGTCGGATGAAACTTAACCTTGGAAATGAAAAGGTTAAATCCGGAATATTTGGGGCAATGATGGAAGTTAAAATTATAAATGATGGCCCGGTAACAATAATTATCGACTCAAAATAAATAATACTATAGTGAATCCTGTTTTAATGATATTCCTTGATGGGGTAGGAATCGGTGAAGATGATCATAATAATAATCCATTCTTAATGCATGGATTTAATACTTTCAGTGAATTGCTGGGTAATATTCCTACTTTAAAAAATCAAAATATTTCAAATAATGGATTTTATTTAACTCCGGTGGATGCAACCCTCGGAGTTGAAGGATTACCTCAGAGCGGAACGGGGCAGACTTCAATTTTTTGCGGTATAAATGCTGCTAAATACATAGGAAAGCATTTTGGTCCCTATCCATATTCTACTCTCATTCCGGTTATTAAAGAAAAAAATATTTTTAGTGATTTCCTGGCAAAAGGAAAGAAACCATTTTTCGCCAATGCTTATCCCGGAGTATTTTTTGATTACATTAAATCCGGGAAATCAAGATTAAGTGTCACCTCATTGAGCGCAAGATTAAGCGGTTTAAGATTAAACCGGGTAACAGATGTAAGGAAGGGGGAAGCATTAACTGCCGAAATTACAAACGACAGATGGAATAAAAGATTAGGCTATACTCTCCCCGTCATCAGCCCAAAGACTGCAGCCAGGAGATTAATTCGTGCTGCCCTGAAAAATGATTTTACCCTTTATGAATATTTTTTAACCGATCACCTTGGACATGGCAGATATGACGGTGATTTACAGACCACTCTTCAGATACTTGATGAATTTCTATTCACAGTGCTGCACGAAACTGACAAAGCTGTATTCACTATTATCGTATGCTCTGATCACGGTAATTTTGAAGATTTATCTATAAAAACACATACATTAAATCCTACTATTTTTATGACGGCCGGAAAACATGCAGCAGAAATATCCGGGACGGTGAAAAATCTCAGCGATATCAAAGAAGCTATAACCGGAACCTGCGGATGAAGGATTTTCCGGTAGTTAAACTTACTCTGTTTTTTATCGCCGGAATTATTTTACAGGGGTATCTTCATTTAAGTATTGAATTGAGTTTTATACTGCTCGGAATATTCATCTTAATTTTAATTATCGCTTTCATATTTGAAAAAAGAAGATCTTTTTTCGCTATAACGTCACTAATTATACTTATACTTGCGATGCTTATCGGTTATACTTCTGAAAATTTGGAAGTAAGTGGAAAGAACCTTATTCCTGATACAATTTATGTGGTAAAAAACTTCACTGCTTATGGCAGAATTGAAAATATTAACCTCCCACAGGAGGAAGGGTTTTCATTCCTGATTAAAACGGATTCAATAGAAGCTGTTGGAAAAATAAAAACCAGAGTCAATCTTCTTTGTCAAATATCCGACATGAAAACCTACCAGTTATTTGACAGACTTTTTCCAGGTAATTTAGTAAAGGTAACCGGTACTTATAGAAAGGGAAGAGAGGAACGTAATCCGGGCGAATTTGATTACAATAAATATCTGCATTCAAATAATATAAGCGGCACCGTCTCAATCTATAATGCGAAGGATGTTACTGTAACATCTGAAGAAATAAACATTTTTCAGAATCTGACTTTTACTGCCCGGAAAACACTTGATAAAATAATTACCAGGATGCATACTCCTAAAACATCCGCTTTGCTAAAGGGATTAATACTCGCGGACAGAACTGATATAAACTTTGAAACGATGACTCAGTTTATTAATGCCGGAGTTGTACACATACTTGCAGTATCGGGTCAAAACGTAGGATTCATAGCTTTGATATTCTATATTCTGTTCGGAAGACTTAATATTTATCTTCGTTCATTTCTGACAATTACAGGAATACTTCTGTTTATGTTCATCACAGGAGCTTCACCATCGGTTTTTCGCGCTTCAGTAATGTCGATAGTGATTATATTTGCATTTCTTTCTAATAGAACAACAAATATCTACAATTCTCTGGCTGTGGCGGCATTGATTATACTTGCACTTAATCCCTCAGAATTATTCAATCCCGGTTTTCAATTATCTTTCTCAGCAGTAATATCTATTGCATATTTTTACCCGGTTTTCAGGAGGCTGATAAATAACGGAAGCAGGATTAATAATCTATTTAAGTATATACTCCTTTTTGCATGTGTTTCAATCAGTGCACAAATTGGAACTATACCATTCACACTTTACTATTTCGATAAACTCTCCCTTGTAGCTATTTTTGCAAATATTATTGTGATTCCGTTAGCGGGGATTATAACCGGGACAGCAGTGGTTACGTTATTATTATTCCCTGTTTCGGGATGGATTGCTTCAGTTTATGCCTCAGCTAATAATCTATTCTCCGATTTATTGTTCAGGATTGTTGAATTTGCCGGCACGCTCAAATATTCTTTTATCGAAACCCATGTTTATTCCTCAGCGGATGCATTATTATTCTATTTTTTCATCCTGGCGGGTATATTTTTTATAAACTCCATAAATACAATTAAAGCAAAAATCATTTTTATTTTATTAATTCTTCTTAATATTACGATGTATTCAACGCTGGATGACTCTGAAATTCTCACTGAAAATAAATTAAATGTTTATATGATTGATGTCGGACAGGGCGATTCATTCCTCATAAAATTTCCGGATGGTGAAACAGCCTTAATAGATGCCGGTGAGGCCACACCGTTTTTTGATAATGGTGAAAGGGTAATTCTTCCATTATTAAATCAGCTGGGAATCGATAAAATCGATTATGGATTTGTTTCCCACATAGATGTTGATCATTACGGCGGTTTTGTTTCGCTTATTGGTGACGGAAGAATTAAAAAAATATATAAACCCCGGTTGGACACTTCGGTCGATAAAGATGTCCGCTTTGAAAGTTATTTAAAACATAAGAATATACCAGTAGAGCATTATGGAAATAGAGAAATTAAAATAGGGAACACAGAAATTTTTATTTTAAATGATAGCCTTTATAAACCGGGAAGCTCAATTTCATCAAATAATGAGAGCGGGATATTGAAAATTGAGTATGGGAAAACTTCGTTTTTGTTTACCGGGGACCTTGAAGAGAGGGGGGAGAGTTACTACTATGAAAAGTACAAATCTTTTCTTGACATAGATGTCCTTAAAATCAGTCATCATGGGAGTAAAACAGGATCTTCATCTGATTTCATAAAGACTGCACTACCTTATCTCAGTTTAATAAGCTGTGGACTTAAGAATAAGTTTGGACATCCCTCTCCTGAGGTTCTGAATAGATTAAAAGAAGTTAATTCTAAAATTTTGAGGACAGATGAGGAGGGAGGAATTTTGCTTCAATCAGATGGAATTAAAATCAGCCAAATCGATTGGAGAAATTATTATTAAATTAATGTGATAAAATTCATCCGCATATATTAAGTCTTCTGAGAAATCAGGGACTAAATTTGTACCCAGAACAATATAAAAGAACACATAATAATTATTAAGGTGAACAATGAAAACTGAAATACTGGTAGGAATTATAATGGGGAGCGATTCGGATTTGCCTGTTATGAAAGACGCTGCCGATATTTTGAAAGAATTTGGCATAACTTATGAGTTAAAAATTATCTCCGCACACCGGACTCCGAAATATGCTGCTGAATACAGTTCTTCCGCACATAAAAAGGGAATGAAGGTAATTATAGCCGGAGCCGGAGGTGCAGCACACTTGCCTGGAATAACTGCTGCTTATACTCCACTACCCGTAATAGGTGTTCCAGTAAAAGCCAAATCGCTGGACGGGCTTGACTCTCTTCTTTCAATAGTGCAAATGCCCGGTGGAGTTCCTGTTGCTACAGTCGGAATTAACCAGGCCAAAAATGCAGGTTTATTAGCGGTTCAGATTCTTGGTTCAAATGATAAGAATGTGTTGGATAAGATAATTAAATATAAAAAGAATCTTGAGAATACATCCTTGCTCAAGAATA
This sequence comes from uncultured Ignavibacteria bacterium, assembly GCA_963743325.1. Lineage (GTDB taxonomy): Bacteria > Bacteroidota > Ignavibacteria > Ignavibacteriales > Ignavibacteriaceae > DATFVA01. The sequence goes on along the minus strand of CAVUOZ010000010.1, from coordinate 654,449 downwards.
AGAAAATAACTGCCTGAACGGAATAGTTTTTGTTAAGCAATTGTTAAAAAATAATAATTTCATTTTTAGTATTTTTTTCTTGCAATATTGAACAAATTTAATTATTGTTGCCTTGACTGCTGGTAAATAGTAAATAATCCAATGTAGAAGACTCTGCCAGAGTTAAGGCATTACTGATTTATATTGAAGCCCTTTTTTCATGTTAAATAATGTTCCTTCAAACATTTACTGGAGGTTCTTGCATGTTTAAGGTTTTCTTTTTCGGGTTCGAGTCTGCTCTAATTCCATATCTGGATAAAAATATTAAATGGGGAAATATGTACTCTTTAAGCCGCAACTTTCTACCTCCTCGCGGCACTAATAACCATATTACATTTCTTCATCCTTTTACTGAAAGCATTCGATGATCATAGGTTTTCGGAAAATTATTTTGCAAATTCAGAATTTATTCAATCAATTAAGAGCTAAAATACTTTAGTAGTATTATTTCATAATTCAAATTTAAAAAAGGAGATGGGTAACTGATTTATAATTATCGGCTGCCTTTAATTAGTACAATTTATCCGATCCTTAATTAATCAACTAACCATATAAAATGGAGGTTCTATGACCAAGTTCTATTCGATTGTTCTACTTCTGGCTGTTGCCTTTATGGTAACAGATAGTTTTGCACAAGGGAAAAAAGGTGAGTCAAATCCACTCACTTTCAATCATATGTCGACAGTTATTACTCCTCAGACAGATCAAATAACTGATCTGCTCTATGATCAAACTGCAGGTGGAACTACAAATGGCTATTCCTCTCAGGATTTCGAAGCATCATTCGACATTTACGATAACCAGCTTGCTGATGATTTTACAGCTACTGCTGACTGGAATATTGACCAGATTATTGTCTCCGGACAGTACAGTGCAGCTGGTCCGGCAGTTGGTTTTAATATTTATTTCTATGCCAACAGTGGCGGATTTCCGGGAGCAGAAGTATACAATGCACCCAGCCAGGCTTATACATATGATGCCGGAACCGGACTCTTTACAATAACTCTGGCTACTGCCGCATCTTTACCAGCTGGTGATTACTGGGTATCTGTTCAGTGCCGATTGGATTTCGGAACTGGCGGACAATGGTATTGGAACCAGGTATCTGGTTCCTATGGCAATATTGCTAAATGGCAAAACCCGGGTGGCGGGTTTGGAACACCCTGCGCAACCTGGGGAGATGTTACTACCTGTATAGCTGCAGTAGGTACTGATCAGTATTTTGCACTTTATGGCACGGCTGGTCCGCTCACAGGTCCCGGCCCTGCTACCAACCCGAATCCTGCTGATAATGCAACCGGCGTTGATATTAATCAGGATATCAGCTGGACTAACCCTGGTGGTGCAACTTCTCTAGAAGTATTCTGGGGAACCAGTCCGGGTTCATTATCTTCTGTCTATTCAGGAGCTCCGATTTCTACTTTTGATCCGGGAACATTAAGTTATCTTACGGATTATTACTGGAGAATAAACGAGACAGATGGTTCAGGTACTACAGTTGGATCAGTATGGCATTTTACTACAATGCAGGATCCAAATCTTGTGACTCTCTTTATGGATGATTTTGAATCAGGTTTAGGAGCTTACACAGTAAATACAACCGGCGGCTGCCCCTGGCAAATATTTACTGATCCTGTTATAACTGGCCGTTATACAATGCCACCAACTGCGACCGGTGGAATTCTTGCTGCTGATGCCGACAATTGCGGAAGCAGCGGCGGCGGTTCTTCGGGAAGTATAACTCTAAACAGCCCGATTGATGCTTCAAATTATAATTCAGTTGCTGTAGAATGGGATAATGACTGGCAGGCAATAAGCACTTCAGATTTCGCTTATCTGGATGTCAGTACAGACGGCGGAGCAACCTGGATGAACGTGGTAACATTCACTGATATTGATGTAAGAGACACACACGAATATCACGATATATCATCGATGGTAGGATTGCAAAGCTTTATGCTTCGTTTAGTATCAGTACAGCCCGCGTGGGACTGGTGGTGGGCAGTAGACAACCTGCAGGTAACAGGATGGGATTTTGTTCCAGTTGAATTATCATCATTCACAGCAAGTACATCAAATGGTAACGTCGTACTTAACTGGACAACAGCTACAGAAACCAATAACAAGGGATTTGAAGTACAGAGAAGCAATGGCGGAGAATACCAGACAATAGCATTTGTACAGGGCAACGGAACATCAACACAACAGCACTCATATACCTATTCAGATCAAAAAGTTGAAAACGGAAATTACAGTTACAGGTTAAGACAGGTCGACTTTGATGGAACCAGTGAATATTCACAGGTAGTAGAAGTCAGTGTAAGTAATCCTATAGAATTTAACCTTGCACAGAATTATCCGAACCCGTTCAACCCGAGCACAAAAATAAACTATAGTCTGAAGGTTGATTCCAAAGTTACACTGAAGGTCTTCGATATACTCGGACAGGAAGTAGTTACACTTCTGAATGAGAATATCGCAGCAGGAGCTCACAATGTTACATTTGATGCTTCAAGACTGAACAGCGGTGTATATCTATATAAGATAGAAGCCAATGGAGTAGACGGAAGCAGCTTTACTTCAGTTAAGAAAATGATCTTGACTAAATAAAGTAAATTCTTATTCCTTATTGGGCCGGTCCTGAAATAAGGATCGGCCTTTTCTTTTAAAGTCCCACCCGGAAGCCTGATAATTTTATACTTACCCCGTTAAATCATTTCCCAATAAGAATTTGTAAACCGGATAAATGTTTTTAAGAAAAATTATTGCGTCTGACATTAAGATTTTGTACTTTAATTGCGGGTAAAATGTGATCATTTCGGCTGCTTACTCAATAACATGGGAGATTTAATTTTCAAATTGAATTATTTATTTAGTTTTATCCAGAGATGTTTTAATTGCATCAGCTAAAGCTGATTTTTAGCTATAGTACATCTTTTTTAAAATGCAAAGATTTAAGATAATAAGGGAAAATTGAACTTACTTAAAATAAATATAACAATTCAGCATATAACGATTAATTAATTTTTTTGATAACAGAGGGAGGTGATTATTCTTTTTCCAAGTAGTTCCAGTACTTCAAATTTGAATTTCTAATTAAAGGTAATTATTCAACCATCAGAGGAGTTCGTAATGAAAAAATCTTTCCTTTTACTCTTTTGTTTGTCTCTTCTATTCTGGGGCTTTTCGTCTTCTATATTCGCACAGCAAACCTCAGTTGGACCACAGTCTAAAACTTTCTTCCTGAATCCTGAACAGGAATGTACCGGCACAGGTGAATTAATTTATGATGATGGTACATTCGAGAACGGGTACGGATGGAATGCAGCACTTGTTAATGTAGGGATGTCAGTAATGCTGGTTACACCTGCTGAATATCCCTGGCAGTTTAATACAATTTGTATCGCCTTCACTCAAAATGCAACTTCATATCTGGATTTTGATGTAGTTGCTTATGCCAATGACGGCGCCGGCGGAGCACCGGGAACTCTATTAGGAGAAGTTACCGGTTTAAGTGCAACTGGAATTCCTGCCTGGCCGACATTAGCCTGGTATGAATTTGATATCTCTTCACTTCCGGCTTTAACGGATGGAAGCTGGTATCTTGGAATAAGATGGAATAATGTCCCCGCTTATCCCGGAACATTTGTCGGTGCGGATGAAACACCTAATCCTCCGGCGCAGACTGGTTACGGATGGAGTGATTATGACGGTTTGTGGAATGATTATTCAACGTGGTATCCGAACTATCATGCATTAGGTATGAGAACTTTGGGTGCTATAGCAGGGCCACCTTGTCCTGTAATTGCGCCGACTAATCCAAATCCTCCGGATGATGCAGTGGATGTCGATGTAAACATCGGGAATCTTTCCTGGACAAACAGTGCCGGAACCTCAGCCAATGAAGTATGGTTCGGTCCACAAGGCGGTATGGTACAGGTTTATGATGGTGCTCCGATTACTTCATGGCCAATTGCAACACTGGATTATCTGACTGATTACCAGTGGAAAATCAGATGCAAAAATGATACCTGCGGTGCCAATGCCACCTGGAATTTCACGACAATGCAGAATCCCAACCTTGTAACTCTCTTTATGGATGATTTTGAATCAGGTCTTGGAAATTACACAGTAAATACGACCGGCGGCTGCCCCTGGCAAATATTTACTGATCCTACTATAACTGGTCGTTATACAATGCCACCAACTGCAACCGGTGGAATTCTTGCTGCTGATGCAGATCATTGCGGAAGCAGCGGCGGCGGTTCTTCAGGTAGTATAACTTTAAATACACCTATAGATGCAACGGCGTATTCAACAGTTACAGTAGAATGGGATAATGACTGGTTCCCAATTAGTGCATCTGATATTGGATATCTTGATGTAAGTACGGATGGCGGAACTACATGGATGAACGTCGTAACATTCAGTGCAGGCGTAAGAGATACTCACGAATTTTACGATATCTCATCGCTTGTTGCAAACCAGACATTTATGCTTCGTCTTGTATCAGTTCAGCCCGCATGGGACTGGTGGTGGGCAATAGATAACCTGCAGGTAACAGGTTCGGGCAATGTTATTCCTCCTGCATTCTCTGATAATTTCGATACATATACAGCCGGTGAACAGCTTGCTTGCCAGAACCCTACAGACTGGACAACCTGGAATCTGGCTCCCTGCGATCCTGTAACTGATGCCTACGTATCAAATAACTTCTCTCACAGCGCCCCAAATTCATTCGTTGTTGTTCAAGCTAATGACGAAGTTCATTACTGGGGACCGGAAACATCTGGACTTTGGGAAATCGATTTCTACAATTATATTCCTTCAGGAAAGACCGGATACTTCAACACTTTAGGTCAGTTCATTGCTGCACAGGAGTGGGGACTTGAAGTATACTTCAATCCCGGAGGTGCTGGATCCGTAAACGCAGGCGGAGCGGGTGCCGCATCCTTTACATATCTTTTTGATACCTGGGTACTGAACAAGTGTGTTGTTGATCTTGATAATGATCTGGCTCAGTACTGGTATAATGGAGTGATGATTTATGAGTGGCAATGGACTCTCGGATCAAACGGAGTACCGATTGCATTATCACTGGCAGCAAATGATTTCTTTGGAAACGCTGCTACTGATGAAATGTATGTTGATGATTATACGGTAAATAATATAATACCGGTAGAGTTGACATCATTCCAGGCTAATGCAAATGAAGGAACGGTAGTCCTTAATTGGTCAACAGCTACAGAAACCAATAACAGAGGCTTTGAAGTTCAGAGAAGTAATGGTTCTGATTTCGTTACTCTTGGATTTGTTAGCGGTTATGGAACATCAACTCAATCACATAATTATTCCTATGTTGATAATACCGTTTCGGCAGGAAAATATTCATACAGATTAAACCAGGTAGATTTTGATGGTACAAATACTTACTCAAAGACCGTCGAAGTTTCTGTTGAAATCCCGAGTGTATATTCCCTTGCGCAGAACTATCCGAATCCTTTTAACCCGACAACCCAAATAGATTTCAGTCTTGCAGTAGATTCTAAAGTTACTCTGAAAATATTTGATATTCTCGGACAGGAAGTTGCAAGCATTATTAATGGAGCACTATTGGCTGGTCCGCACAGTGTTACATTTAATGCCTCAAATCTGACAAGTGGTGTATATCTTTACAGGATAGATGCTACCGGAGCAGATGGAAGTAAATTTACTAATGTTAAGAAAATGATCTTAACTAAGTAATAATTTCCGTATTCAAAAAGCCCGGTTTTTAACCGGGCTTTTTTTTATATGGAAAGCAGATTCAGGCAATAGTTAAATCTCATTTCACTTAACCAACTTTTTTGTAACTGATATAAAATAAATTCTATCTGATGTAAGCCATTAATTACTCATAATAATTAAAAAGCCGGTCTGGAAATTCACAGTTTTTTATGTTTATATCTGAAAAACAGCCCCCTTATTATTTATTCTTCAACCATTTATCAAATAAAATTATTAGCCCTGCAGTTAGTTTTTTCAGTCTGTGGGAATCTTTTCAGTATACCTTACTCTAATGCTTATCATTATCTATTTCGAACGGCAAGTATTGCTTATTCCAATAAAACAAAGTAATATATGAGTGCCAAAATGTTGAGGGAAAATTATTTATAGCAGAAGTGATATAATATCTTCAATCAGAATTGAAATTAAAATATTCTAAGAAAAAAAACTGAATTCATGATAATTTTATAAAAAAGGAGGTGTATTAAAAATCTTAATTTCCGTTCGATTTTTTCTTCAACTTTAAACCGAGGTATTAAAATGGAGAATTTATATAAAGTACTCTTTATTTCTTTTTTCCTTTGCGGTATTATTTATGCCCAGAGAGTTCCTGATTATGTGGGAACACATTCAATTTCTATGCGGCAGGATGGCGTCAACCAGCAGGGGTACATTACTATACCTGAGATCTATAATCCTTCTCTGGTTTCTGCATCCGGTGACATTTATTTTAATGGTCTATTTATGGGGACAACAATTCGGTGGAATTACCAGGATCCCGTTTCTATTGGAGATAAATGTGCCGTAAGCGGGAATGGTTTATACGGTGCAGTCGGATGGGGTTTAAATAATCCGAGAATATCTTTTTATGATAACAATAATTCAACTCCGGTTTGGGAATTTCCCGTTGTCAATAATTTCCAGGTCAATTATGTTTCTATGAATTACAATGGAGACTTAATAGCTGCCGGGGCATATCAAAACATTTATGTATTTAATAATTCCAGCGGTGTTCCCATTTTCAATTTCGATTTGACCACGCTTGGCGGAATTCCAATAGCCGGACCCGTGGCTATAGCTCAAAATGAAAATTTTTTAATTGCTACATCTTGTTTAACCGATTCCTCGATAATTTTGGGTTTTAATACATCGTCAACAACTCCTGTCTGGTCAATTACGGTTTCTGATCCTCTAGGAGCAAATTACGGTAATATCCAAGGATTAAGGCTGTCGGGAAATGATTCCCTGATGATTATTAATACCTATGGGGAATTTTGGGTTATAGAAACATTTACAGGAAATATTCTCTTCGAGGGTGCAATTAATCCGATAAGCAGTACTTCAGGACCCAGGCAAACCAGGGAATAAGTTATGACGGCAATGTTATTGCGACTATTAATTATTTCGGATATGTGAGGGTATTTGCGTGGGACGGATCTACCTACAATTTACTCTGGCAGGACCAGGAACCGCCGGGAACTTATTATAACTGGGCGAGCGCGGTAGATGTATCAAAGGAAGGAGATTATATAGCTGTAGGGACATTAATTTTTGTTTCTTCCACCGAAACAAATGGTACTGTAAAATATTATAAAACTTCAGGAGGCGGAACACCGGCCTGGATTTATACTAATTGTGGAGATGAAGTGACATCTGTATCATTTAATGGACCGGGTAATGTTCTGGCTGCAGCGTCGTGGGGAGCCCTAAATAATTCGACTCCTGATCTATATGTATTTAAAACTTGGGAAGGGAATGCTCCCATATTTACTATAAATACAGGCGGGTCGTTCTTTGATAGTAAAATTTCTCTGGATGGTTCAACTCTTTTAGCTTCAGGTAAAGCAGTTCATGCAAGGACATTCGGAAATGGCGGTTTAGCCTATAATATTTCCGTCGATACTTCCGATACTAATATACCTGTTGAATTATCATCATTCACAGCAAGTACATCAAATGGCAACGTCGTACTTAACTGGACAACAGCTACAGAAACCAATAACAAGGGATTTGAAGTACAGAGAAGCAATGGCGGAGAATACCAGACAATAGCATTTGTACAGGGCAACGGAACATCAACACAACAGCACTCATATACCTATTCAGATCAAAAAGTTGAAAACGGAAATTACAGTTACAGGTTAAGACAGGTTGACTTTGACGGAACCAGTGAATATTCACAGGTAGTAGAAGTCAGTGTAAGTAATCCTGTAGAATTTAACCTTGCACAGAATTATCCGAACCCGTTCAACCCGAGCACAAAAATAAACTATAGTCTGAAGGTTGATTCCAAAGTTACACTGAAGGTCTTCGATATACTCGGACAGGAAGTAGTTACACTTCTGAATGAGAATATCGCAGCAGGAGCTCACAATGTAACATTTGATGCTTCAAAACTGAACAGTGGTGTATATCTATATAAGATAGAAGCCAATGGAGTAGACGGAAGCAGCTTTACTTCAGTTAAGAAAATGATCTTAACTAAATAATTAAGGTGTATCTTTTAATAAGCCGGTTTGGAGTTAAACCGGCTTTTTTGTCTGGTTCTTATTTGATTATCAAAATATTTATATAGCAATATTGATTTACAAGGGTAAACGTACCGAAGTATATGTTGATATATATCTTGTAACTTATCCTTTAGTAAAGAGATACCCTGTTTATTGAATCTATTTACTATTATTAAATTTAACTTGAAAGTTGACTTCAAAGTAATTTTAAAATCTTTTAGATCCCTGGTCAGGAAGTAATGCAGCCCCTTAATTGTGAGCTTTTCTCCATCGTTTGGAAGCCACAGGAATTGATGGTTCGCCAATTACCGCTGTAAAAAAGATGATGTTGATAAAATTTCAGTCTTTTACTAAAAAAGCAGGTTTTACAAGGCGTATTTTTATTTTTTCGGATCCCCTTCAATTATTACTCCATTGCTACTTCTAATCTATTTTAATAATTTTACCCCGGTTTTTATTAACTAAGAGTAAGAAAATGAAATACTTTATTCTGTCTGCTTTATTTTTCGGTATTATTTTCGTAAACGGTTGCAGCAGTAAATCTGCTGATGATTATATGATGGCTGCGCATGAAAGCGTTATGCAAAGTAATATTTCAGAGGCTATTAATAATTATGAATCAGTTGTAAATAAATTCCCGGAAAGTGCTAATGCTCCTGAAGCCCTTTTCCAGATTGCAACTTTATATCAGAACAAGATGGTTAAAAATCTGTCTGATAAAGAATCATTCAAAAAAGCCGAGACAACCTTCCGTAAAGTTTTTAATAAATACCCCAATGACAAAAGAGCTCCTATGGCTTTATTCCTTTCAGGGTTTATTCTTGCAAATGACCTGAAAAATTTTGAGGGGGCAACTTCTGCTTATAATCTTTTCCTGCAAAAATATCCGCAGAATGAACTCGCTACTTCCGCAAAGGAGGAACTTGAAAATATGGGTTTAAGCCCTGATCAGATACTTCAGAAAAAAACTCAAAAAAATATATAATGGCAAAGGCTGCACAGGATTATAAGAATTTTCTCAATCCTTCCATTGTCTCCAAATTAAATTCACTTGAATTAAAAGCACGGCTGGTAGTTGAAGGTTTTATGGTGGGACTTCATAAAAGTCCTTACCATGGATTCAGTGTCGAGTTTACCGAACATCGTCCTTATATGCGGGGGGACAGCCTAAAGGATATCGACTGGAAAGTCTATGGAAAGACTGAAAAGTTTTATATAAAGCAATATGAGGAAGAGACAAACCTGAAAAGCTATATTTTACTTGATTCCAGTAAGTCTATGCAGTACAGTTCCGGGAAAAATATCAACAAACTTGAGTACGCGGTGACCCTGGTTGCGGCATTAAGCTATCTAATGGTAAAGCAGAAAGATGCGGTAGGTTTAACGGTCTATTCAGATGAAATTAAAAATTATTTTCCCCCGAAAGCAACTAAAGCTTATCTGCAGGAAATATTAAAGAGTCTAAGTTCTCTCGAAGCCTCCAGCAAAACAAATACAGCTTCCTGTCTTAATGCAATTGCGGAAAAGATTAAGAGAAGGGGACTGGTTATCATTGTCTCAGATCTTTTTGATGATGTGAGCTCGATTCTTTCGGCCTTAAAACACTTCAGGTATCAGAAGAACGAGGTTATCGTATTTCAGCTTCTTGATCCTGTTGAAAGAAGCTTTTCTTTCGGCAATGATGCAGTATTTAAAGATCTGGAAACTGAAGAGGAAATAACAACCCGCCCCTACCAGATACAGAAAGCTTACCAGCAGGCGATGAAAGAATTTGTCGGGACAATTAAAAAGGAATGCCTGAATTCAAATATAGAATACAACCTGATTGACACTTCCACACCTTTCGATAAAGCCCTGTTCAGCTACATACAAAAAAGAAGCATGCTCTACTGAGTCAGACTCTGAATTTCTTTTAAGTATTTCTCTGTTAATTTTTCGGAAGCTGCACTGTCTTTAGCCTCGGCAATAATTCTTATAATCGGTTCAGTGTTTGATTTTCTGAAATGCACCCAGTGATCTGCGAAATCAATTCTTAATCCGTCATCAGTGTTAATCTTTTCGGAACTGTATCTGGCAATTAACGAGGAAATAATTTTATCAGGATTATTTTTTCCTATCAATATTTTTTTCTTTGTAATGGAATAAGAGGGAAGAGATTTTTTGAGCTCCTCCATTGTTCCACCGAATTCAACAAGATGCTGTAATGTAATTGCGATTCCTGCAAGAGCATCTCTGCCGTAATGAAGTGCGGGGTAAATTACCCCTCCGCTCCCTTCACCTCCTATAACAGCCTTAACTTCTTTCATTTTTTTTACCACATTGGCTTCACCAACCGGAGAACGAAAAACTTTACAGTCATATTCTTCACATACATCGTCTACACCGCGGGTGGTTGAAAGATTTACAACAACATTTCCTTTTTCTCTGGATAATATAAATTTTACCGCCTGCGTAATAGTATTTTCTTCACTGAAAGGCTCACCCTTATCGGTAATCAGTACTAACCTGTCGACATCCGGATCAACGACTATCCCCAAATCGGCTTTATGCTTCTTTACTTCTTTCATAGTGTCGGCCAGGTTTTCAGGAACAGGCTCCGGCATTCTCGGAAAGATTCCGGTTTTTTCACAATTATATTCGATCACTTCGCATCCGAATTCTCTTAATAATTCAGGAATTACATAAACACCCGCCCCGTTTACACAATCGGCTAAGACCCTGAATTTTCTTTTTACGATTTCCTCCTTGCGAATATGCCTCATTTCTAGAACTCCATGCATATGTTTTTTTATACCCTCAGAATAGAAAGTAGTCTTACCGATCTTATCCCAGCTTTTGAATTTTTTTTGTGCCAGGTTCAAAATCTCCAGCAGCTCAGTATTTTCTTCGGGCGTCATAAACTGTCCCGTGGAATTTAAAAGCTTAAGTGCGTTCCATTCATTCGGATTATGACTTGCTGATATAGCTATTCCCCCCTGAGCACTCAATGTTTTTACAATATATTGAACGGTTGGAGTCGGACAGATACCAATGTCTATTACATCTATTCCCTTGGCATTTAAGGTGGCAGTTACAATTGAGTTAACCATTCCTCCGGTAATCCGGGCGTCGCGTCCCACGACAATTTTTCCTTTTCTTATAAAATCAGCATATGCAGATGTGAAATTAACCAGTACGTTCGGATCTAATCCATCCCCGATAATACCGCGAATTCCGGAAATACTAACCATCAAAGTAGACATTAAACCTCCGCATATATTTTCGAATCAAAAAACAAAAATAAGATTATTTCGACTTATTGTAAGTTATTATTAAATTTTGGACAGTTCATTATACCAATTCGGGACATTTTAAAGTAAAAAAAAATAACTAATATCCAGTATTCTTTAATTACCACTATTAAAATAACGGTTTAATAAGTCTTTGAATACGCTTCAGATGCGCTCTGAATGCGCTTTAATTATACTTTATTTTCATTTAATAATAAGCCGGTTCTAACAATTTCAAAAAGACAGATTTTGAGACAATATTTGATTTCTCGCTTAAATTGAATTGGGTAATGATAAAAATGAAAAATATTAATCTCCGCGAGCAAATTAATAAAATCAACAGCCTGCTTATAAAAAAATTTGGTATCCCGCCAAAGAATAATAAAACTCCCGACCCCGTCGACCTTTTAATTGCCACAATACTTTCTCAAAATACAAACGACAAAAATTCATATAAAGCTTTCAAAAATTTGAAGAATAATTTTAAAAACTGGGAAGAACTTGAAAAAATTCCAGCCTCCAAAATTGAAAAATATATCAAAGTTGCAGGGTTAGGCAGACAGAAATCAAATGCAATTAAAGGTTTTCTTAGACAAATTAAGAGAAACAAAGGGGAAATTTCACTTAATTATCTAAATAAAATGAGTAATCCGGAGGTGTTAAAAGATCTTACAGGTTATAATGGAATCGGTGTAAAAACTGCGAGCTGTGTTCTATTGTTTTCAATGGAACGGAATGTTTGCCCTGTTGATACCCACGTTCACAGAACCGCAAACAGGATAGGATTGGTTAACACAAAAACTCCGGATAAAACATTTTTGATTCTTAATGAGAAACTACCCGGTGGAATTGCACATCCGTTCCACACTAACCTGATCAGATTGGGGAGAGAGATATGCAGGCCGGCAAAACCGACCTGTTCCGCCTGCCCTTTAATCAAAAAATGTGAATATCCCGACAAAAACCTTGAACCGGTGAAAAAGTTGGTTGTAAACAATTTTTTACTCCTTGATAATGTTTCCTGATTTATATCTTCAGGAAACCCTAAGTATTTGTGATACAGACGATTATCGGAGCTTATCAGATTGACCTTTCTTTTATTTTAGTCTAAAATCAGTTAAATTAGTTTACTTTATTAATCCATCAAAAAAATCACAGGAGAAGTTTAATGTCAGGACAATTAGGCATTATTGGTTACGATTATCTTGAATTTTATGTTGGTTCTGCCAAAATGTGGGCTTACTGGCACGCAAAAGCCATGGGGTTTCAGTTAAAAGGTTTCCTTGGGCCTGAAACTGGTGTTAAAGACAGAGTTTCCTACTTTATGGTAAAGAATAAACTCCAGTTTGTTATAACATCATTCGTAAAACCGACTAATTTTGATGTGGCAAATTTTATTCATCAGCATGGTGATGGAGTTAAGCGCTGGTCATTAAGAGTGAAGGATGTTAAGAAAGCTTTTGATACTGCCGTTGAAAACGGCGGAATCCCCATAAGGTCCCCAAAGAAATTAAGTGATGATAAAGGTTATGTTGAGGAAGCCGCCATTAAGCTTTATGATGATGCTGAAATCGTTTTTATAAACAGGGATAATTATAAAGGAATTTTCAAACCCGGGTTCAGTGAACCGAGAATGAAAATAAATGTTGAAGCCAAAGAAACCGGATTACTTGAAGTAGATCATATTGTTGGTAACGTAAGAACAAATGAAATGAACCTCTGGGAAAATTATATGAATAAAACCCTGAACTTCGAAACTTTTATCGAATTTGGTGCCGGTGATATTTCAACCCAGTATTCAGCACTTCTTTCAAAAGTTGTCCGCTCAAAAGACGGTGCTCCTGTCAAAAACCCCCTTAATGAACCATATGAGGGTCTGAAAAAATCGCAGATAGAAGAATACATTGATGAATATGTTGGTTCAGGAATCCAGCATATTGCTGTCTCAACCGACAATATCCTGATTACAATTGATAATATGAGAAAAAACGGAGTAGAATTTCTTACTGTTCCTAATAGCTATTATGATATACTGAAAGAAAAAAAATTAAGTTATATAGAGGAAGATATAGAAGACCTGAGGAAATACGGAATACTCTGCGATACAGAAGGTAAAGGATATCTGCTTCAGCTTTTTACCAAACCGATCGGCGACCGTCCTACTTTCTTTTATGAAATAATTCAGAGGAAGCAGGGAGCTGAAGGATTCGGTCAGGGTAATTTCCAGGCATTGTTTGAATCGATTGAAAGAGATCAGCAGGCAAGAGGAAACTTTGACAGAGAAGCATAGATTTTATTTATAAAAAATAAATTATAATCAATAAAAAGGATGGAGGTCGGACGTGCCATACTATGTTAGAGTAGGAAAGGTTCCTCCTAAAAGACATATAACTTTTTACAAGCCGGACGGTAAATCACTTTACCGTGAAGAACTATTCAGTACGAAAGGTTTTTCGGGAATATATTCGAATAAGTATCATCTTTATATGCCGCCCCAGGTTGAATCTATAAGAGAAACAGGAAAAGACGTTTCTAATAATTGGGAGGATGCACCTCTTCAGTATTACCATTTCTTTACCGATTCGAAACAGACCAAAGGAAATTTCCTGACTGCAAGAAATGTATTCCTTCAAAATGATCATTGCATCGTCTCAACTGCGCAGGTATCTGAAGATACCGGAGTATTTTACCGGAACAGTTTCAAACACGAACTTGTATTTGTTCATCACGGTGAAGGTGAATTCCTGTCTGAATATGGAAGAATACCTTTTGAGCAATGGGATTACATAGTTGTCCCTAAGGGAACCACATACCAGATGAAGTTCAGGAACTTCGATAATGTTAAGCTGTTTGTGGTTGAATCGGATACACCTTTTGATATTCCCGCTCATTTCAGGAATGAATACGGCCAGTTAAAGGAAGATGCCCCCTACTATGAACGCGATTTCAGACCGCCTGAATTTATCGAACCTGTGGATAAGAAAGGGACTTTCCCTCTGATTCTTAAAGTTTCCGACAGGACGTTCGAATATCATCTGCCGCATCATCCTTTTGATGTTGTAGGCTGGGATGGATACTTATATCCCTATGCTTTCAACATAAAAGAATACGCTCCCAAGGTAGGGAAGATACACCTTCCACCGCCGATTCATCTGTTGTTTACTACTGAGCATTTTGTTGTTTGCAATTTTGTCCCGCGCTTATTTGATTTTCATCCTGACGCAATACCTGCCCCTTACTATCATTCCAATGTCGACAGCGATGAGGTTCTTTATTACGTTTATGGAGATTTTATGTCGAGAACGGGAGTTAAAGAGGGTTCAATTACTCTTCATCCTATGGGTATTCCGCATGGTCCGCAGCCCGGTAAAACCGAAGCTTCCATAGGAAAAAAGGACACTGATGAGTACGCAATCATGATTGATACATTTACACCATTAAAAGTAACCAGAAACGTTCAGGCAACGATGGTTCAGGATTATCATCATTCCTGGCTTGAAAAATAATTGTTTAAATTAGATGTGCCAGATTTTCAAAATCCGGCATATCTGTATTTATCACAAGAGGATAATAGACTGTCATGATAAAAATTCCGGACCATATCCAAAGACTTCAGCCTTATAAGGCAGGCAAACCGATTGAAGAATTAGCACGCGAGAAAGGAATTAAAAAGATTGTAAAACTTGCATCAAATGAAAATCCGCTCGGACCTTCACCCAAAGCTGTTGAGGAAATAAGAAAACATATGAATGAGCTGCACCGCTACACGGACCCGGCCGCCTTCAAGCTAGTTAATGCATTAGCTGCAAAGTATGACAAAAAGCCGGAGCAGATTGTTACCGGCAGCGGTTCAGATTCATTGTTGCAGTATTTGATTACGGCATTTAGCGATGAGGATGATGAATTTCTGACATCGGAAGGTACATTCATCGGGTGGTATGTTAATGCAAATAAGTACGGAAGAAAATCAGTTCTGATTCCTCTTAAAGATTATCGTTTTGATCTTGATAGAATTGCCGGGAGTGTAACTAAGAAGACAAAAATAATTTACCTTGCTAATCCGAACAATCCTACGGGTACAATGTTTACACGGACTGAATTCGAAGATTTTATGAACAGAATACCTGAACGGGTCCTTGTCGTACTCGATGAGGCTTACACCGTTTATGCCGAATCAAACCCTGAATATCCCAATGGACTAAGATATGATTTGGATAATCTCCTTGTTTTAAGGACTTTATCTAAAGCGTATGGTTTAGCTGGAATAAGAATAGGTTTTGGTTCCGGCAGTCCATATCTTATAAAAGAATTGTATAAAGTAAAACTTCCTTTTGAACCAAACCAGCTTGCCCAGGACGCAGCTATAGCTGCCCTGGAAGATGATGAATTCCTTAAACGTACAATTCAGTTAAATACACAATCCTTGGACACAATGCAAAAGAAATTCGATGACCTGGGAATAGATTACGTCCCCACTTCAGCGAACTTTTTTCTTCTTCTTTTTCCTAATGAAGAATTTGCTTTAGAATTTAACAACGAGTGTCTGAACAGAGGATTGATCTTAAGGCATGTTAACACCTTTGGTATTCCAAATGGAATCAGAATTAACTCGGGAACAATTGAGGAAACTGATTTTGCATTACAGGTTCTTGAGGAAGTTTACAGCCTGATGACTGAAAAGTATAATCCTTAAGCATTTTCCGGATAAATATTTAGTTTGACAATTAGAATAAGGAGTCAAAAAGAAGTATTCTATGAAATTTGTAAGCCTTCTTCAGAATAACAATGAGAGATTAGGATTATTTCATAATGATAAAATTTACGACCTTCAGAACAGTGGCCGTATTTTGAATATAAATCTGCCTGATAATATGCTGGAATTTCTTTGGGGCGGTGCCAGAAATATGGAACTCTCCCGTAAGGTTGATGAGCAAATTAAAAGCGGAAATATTAAAACTTCATTAAGGAAAAGTGATATACAATTACTTGCCCCGGTACCGCATCCGACATCCTGCCGCGATGCTTATGCATTCCGTCAGCATGTTGCGACAGCGAGGCGAAACAGGGGAGTGGAAATGATACCTGAATTTGATCAGTTTCCTGTTTTTTATTTTACTAATCATAATTCAATTGTCGGCGAAGGTACTGTTGAGGTTGAAAAGGATCACCTTGAAAAACTGGATTTTGAGCTTGAAGCTGCTATCGTTCTGAATAAAGAAGGAATAAATATCGATGTCAAAAATGCTGATTCATATATTGCCGGTTATATGGTAATGAATGATCTTTCTGCCAGAAGGCTGCAGATGGAAGAAATGAAATTGAATTTAGGACCAATGAAGGGAAAAGATTTTGCAACAGCAATTGGTCCCTGGCTTGTAACAACCGATGAACTCGAACGATACAAAAGCGAATCTCCAAACGGATTAAAATTTGACCTAAGAATGAAAGCTTACCATAACGGTAAGCAGATATCTGATGGAACAATGAAAGATATGGACTGGACATTCGCAGAAATAATTGAAAGAGCCTCCTACGGAGTAAAATTGTTCCCAGGTGATGTAATTGGTTCAGGGACAGTCGGTACCGGCTGCTTCCTTGAATTAAATGGTACCCGGACAATTGAAGCAAAGCAAAAAGGAGAAGATTTCACTCCGATCTGGTTAAATGAAGGGGATTCTATTATCTGCGAGATTGAAGGTTTGGGCAGGCTGGAAAATAAGATCGCTAAAAAATCTGATTATTCTATTCTTGCAAAAAAGAAAAAAGTATAATGCTCCACATAGAACCTAAAGATGTATCTGTTCATGAAGTTCACAGGTTATTGTTGGGAGGCGTTGGACCCAGACCCATAGCACTTGTTTCAACAATCTCAAAAGATGGTATTCCCAACTTAACCCCGTTTTCTTTCTTCAATGCATTCGGAGCCAATCCGCCAATAATTGCTTTCTCTCCTTCACGCAGGGGAAGAAACGCTACCTTAAAAGATACTTACTACAATCTGATGGATAATGGAGAATGTGTTGTTCAGTCAGTCACCTATCCAATTGTCGAGCAAATCAGTCTTGCTTCAACGGAATATGATCCGGAAATTAATGAATTCATAAAAAGCGGGCTAACTCCAATTGATTCTGACCTCGTAAAACCCAAACGGGTTAAAGAATCCCCTTTTCAGATGGAGTGTAAACTTAGAGAAATGCGAAGTTTCGGGGAAGGCGGGGCATCTGCAAATATCGCTATATGCGAAGTAATAAAGTTTCATATTGCTGAGGATATTTTCAGAGACGGGATTATTCATCCCGATTTAATTGATCTCGCAGCCAGGATGTCGGCGAATTATTATTGCAGAGCAAGCGGTGATTCTATATTTGAAATTGAAAAACCGGTTCTGAAGAAGGGAATAGGATACGATTTGCTTCCTGAATTTATGAAGAATTCGGATATTTATACCGGAAATAATCTGGGTAAATTCGGAAACATTGAACAAATTCCGTCTGAAGAAGAAGTGAACAATTTCATTTCTGAGTACGCAAAAAAAGATATTGAATCCTTCGAGCCGACAATCGAAGCTTTTTACAGGTATCAGAGACACAGCGAATTGGAAAGGATGCTGAAGGCTGCTCTTGAATTGGAAAAGCAGAATTTTAAGAAGAGTAAAATGCTATTCGAATTGACCGCCAGGTGTGCATTGGAAATGAACGATATAATTTTTGCCTGGAGGACAGCATTATATGCAGGGAGAAAAGATTAATATTTGGAGCTGAAATTGGAAGAGCCTTTATGGATACCATCCGGAGAAAGAGTATCACAATCAAATCTTACCTCGTTTACCCGCTACGTTGAAGGCCTGCTTAATACAAAGATTTCTACCTATGGGGAATTGTACGACTGGTCCATAAATGAAATTGATGAATTCTGGAAATCAATTTGGATCATCTCCGGAATTATCCATTCCAAACCATATAGAAATGTACTTTCCGGTAAACATATGCCGGGAACCAAATGGTTTGAAGGTGCTGAACTGAACTTTGCTGAAAATCTATTACGTTACAGGGATGATCACACTGCCATCATAAGCGCGAGAGAGAATTCACCCACCATCAGATTGACATATTATGAACTTTACTATGCTGTAGCTTCACTATCTGCCTCTTTGAAAAAGCTGGGAATAAAAAAAGATGATAGAGTAGCCGGTTTTGTCAATAATGTTCCTGAATCTATAATGGCTATGCTTGCATCTGCAAGTCTGGGAGCATTATGGTCGTCGTGCTCCCCTGATTTTGGGCATAAAGGTGTTTTAGACAGATTAGGACAAATCCAGCCTAAAGTATTATTTGCGATCGAAAGCTATTATTATAACGGTAAACTTGTAGATTGTTCAGAAAAGATAGAAGCAATCAGAAGGAATATTCCTTCTATTGAAAAAGTTGTGCTGATCAAAAGATTTAACGATTTCAATGGTAATCTGTCCTTAGATAAAACATCTTATAAAGTTAATAAAACTTTATATTTTAATGAGTTACTTACCGATAACTCAGATAAAATAGAGTTTGAACAAGTTCCATTCGATCATCCTGTATACATTATGTATTCATCCGGCACAACGGGTATTCCAAAGTGTATTGTTCACGGCGGCGGCGGTACACTCATACAGCACTTTAAAGAATTGTCTTTACATACCGACTTAAAACGTGAAGATATAATTACCTATTATACAACCTGCGGCTGGATGATGTGGAATTGGCTGGTTAGTTCACTTATGGTGGGAGCAAGCATATACTTATACGATGGGAATCCTGTTTATCCTAATATAAATACTCTTTGGGATAAGATCGAAGAAGAGAGGATTTCTATCTTCGGTACCAGTCCTAAATTTTTAAGTATGATTCAGAAATCCGGTGTAATTCCAAAAGATAAATTTGACTTTACAACACTTAAAACAATTCTTTCTACTGGCGCCCCGCTTTCAGTTGAAAACTTTAAATGGGTTTATCAAAATGTAAAAAGTGATCTGCAGCTGTCTTCTATTTCAGGGGGAACCGATATAATTTCCTGCTTTATGCTCGGCAATCCTAATATTCCGGTATATGCGGGGGAAATACAGTGTAAAGGATTAGGTATGAAGGTCGAAGCATTTAATGAAAATAGCGAATCGATTATTGAGGAAAAAGGTGAGCTGGTCTGCACCAGGCCTTTCCCATCAATGCCGGTTTATTTCTGGGAAGATCCTGAAGATCTTAAATATAAGGCGGCTTATTTTGATCATTTTCCTGGTATATGGCGGCATGGAGATTATATTAAAGTAACTAAAAATGGTGGCATAGTAGTCTATGGCAGATCTGATGCAACTTTAAATCCTGGCGGTGTAAGGATAGGAACAGCTGAAGTCTACAGGATAGTGGAAGCAATGGCTGATATTAATGACAGCCTTGTAATCGGACAAAACTGGAAAAATGACGTGAGAATTATTTTGTTTGTTGTTTTAAAGCAGAACCGGGTACTCAATGACAAACTGATTGAAAAAATAAAAAACAACATTCGCACTAATGCAACACCAAGACACGTCCCGGCAAAGATTATTCAGATAAATGATGTTCCCCGAACTATTAGCGGTAAAAAAGTAGAGCTGGCGGTTACCAGGATTATTCACAAAGAAAATGTCGAGAACCGCGATTCTCTTGCGAACCCTGACTCGTTGGAGCAATTTAAGAATATCGCCTTACTATCGGAATAATTTAAATATAAAGTGCACTGCCAAAATCTCTTCTGTGTCTTAATGTAATTTCGTTATCTTCACCCAGAATTTTAAAAATCGCAATACAGGCTTTCCTTGCACCGTCATCATCGAGACTTCTATCAGATTTAATTACATCGATAAATTTCTCAAGAGCTAAATCAAATTGTTTTTTCCTGAGTTCTTCGATGGCTGATTTATATTCCCTGGATACCTCGCCGCCATCTATACCGTTCAAAGAAAACAAGTGTGCAATTGTTTTTATAGAATCGACGAGTTCAGTATTTTCAACTTCGTGCTCAGATTCAATAGCCAGTTTTTCCGCATTTTTATAGTCATTAAATAATATTGATCGTGCAAACAGTATTTTTAATTCCTTGTTATCGGGCTCATGATTTAAAAGTTTCTGAAGCACGACGGAAGCCTTTTCATCTTCACCTTTACTTAATAATTCCCTGACTTTCTTTAATTCTTCAGTGTTTTTAGCGGGGATAGCTTTTTTCAGCCACTGTTCAACCGCAGGTTCAGGAAGAGCTCCGGTAAATTCATCAGCTACTTCACCATCGATAAATAATTTTACATTTGGTATGCCGCGGATACCATACCGTGCAGCTATTTCCTGGTTTTGATCCGTATTGACCTTTACAAGTTCGAATTTCTCTTTGTATTTTACTGCAAGTTTTTCCAGTACAGGCCCAAGTATCCGGCATGGTCCGCACCATTCAGCCCAGAAATCAACAAGGATGGGTATTGTTTTACTTCGTTTAATTATATCTTCATTAAAATCTCTAACTTCAAAATCCATTTACTTACTCCTGTATATTGTCTTCAAAATTTAGATTTTTAAAATAAAAATGAGTCTGTTCAAAAAAAATATCAATGATAATCCATATGCTAGGAAAATCATTAAAAATATAAATAAGTGACTAAACTAACTAAGAGATACTATTATACTAATCTTCTACAAACGCAGGAATATCAATCGTCCGAATGAGTCTGAATTCTTTGCTGTTAATGCCAACTTCCCCGACGCCATACTAAGTTATTAATATTAGTCTCACTATAAGGCAAGAAGTAAGTATTGCGCATCGGAAGCGTATGTGAAGCGTATCTGGATCGTATGTGAAACGTATCTGAACTTTATTTGAAATTAATCTTTCCGGGAGTTAATCTTATTTCCAGACACTTCATTCATATTCTTCTAAAAACATTAGAAAAAATGATAGAGGGCAGCAGAGCACATAAAAAAAGGAATTGAATTGGAAGTTTTTGATCAATTCCTTTTTATCCTGAAAAAGGTTAGGAAAAACTAATCTTAACAGCCGCCAAGCACTCTTTTAGTAGTTTTTACAGGAACAAAGCCGTTTTTATTCTTCTCAATCAGAATCGGTATAATTTTGCTTGCCTGTTCACGAAAACGATTGGTATCGACCTCCTGTCTTGTTTTTAAGACAGACGGTTTTTTATAATTGATAATTTCTTCTTTAAACTCATTAAGTCCACCCTTGAGGTAAGAGATATTTTCATATCCCAGCCGGTCAGCAATTATCGCAGCTTTCTTAGATGAAAGTTCATCGTCTCCTATAACAACGTATTTTTTATGCTTAACAGCTAATATCTTTTTAGCGTCCTTTATGAACAGGTTCATTAAGGTAAACGATTGTGAATGGGGAAGGCTAAGTTTTTTAAATTCTTCCGGGGATCTCACGTCGATAATCTGTAATAAATTGTCATCATCCATTAAACGAAATGCCAGTTCATCAGAAGTTGTCATCTTTATATTATATGCATTTACATAATCAGTGTTTGTAATGTCTTTCAAATACGCATCTTTAATATCAGGCATTACGAACGCTGAAAGACCGGTTAAGAATGCTAATCCTGTAAGTCCTATGTAAAGTCTGGCAGGTCTGAACTCCGGATTGGGTTTGCCGTTCACCTTATTCTCGATTAAAGTTGTAAACCAGAATGCGCCTACTGCGGTAAGAGTCAGCAGAAATGCAAATAAGGCCTGCGACATTCCAAGAGTTTCGAAGATTCTGACATTTCCCCAGGATCCGGCTTTATAAAAATCCTCAAACATCGGATAGCCTTCAGCAAATATCAGAACCCCGATAGCTGAACCTACTACAAAGATCATCGCATCTATTTTTCCGATTGCTGCCGCGGTTACACTTGTTCCGGGGCAGAATCCGCCAATAACAAATCCAAGGCCCATAATAAGTCCACCCGCTAAAGCAGACCATATGAAAGTAGGATTTACATAAATTAAACTTAAATCAAGCAAACCAAAATGGCCCAAAATAATTACTCCAAGCATTGCAGTTACACCGCCTGTAAAGAAAACCCTTAAGACAGTAAAATCGTAACCGTAAAATAGTCCAACTAATTTTTTAGAAGTTGAAAACCCGGCCTGTTCAAGTATAAAACCGAACGCTATACCGATAAAAATAGCGACTATGAAATTTAATTCATTGCCAATTATGTCTGGTACTAATGGTCCCAATTACATATCCTTTCAAAATTTTAAATTGATAGAAATCTGAATAAGCAAATTCCTATTTATATCCAGAGTTTTCTAAAGAAGTATGCGAACATATAAGCTCCTCCAAAAATAGCCATCATCGTAAGAATGCCGCCGGTTGATAATACAGCCATACCGCTTAATGCTGCACCGCTCGTACATCCTCTGCCGAACTGTGCCCCAAGTCCGAAAAGCAATCCGCCAATGAGAGCCCCGGCAATTCTGGTGCTGGATTTTATCTTCGGGGAGTGTTCAAGAGTAAACTTAAGCCGGTTTGAAATTAATCCTGAAATAAATGCACCAAGTATTACACCTAGAATTTCAAAGACCAGCCAGTTTTTCAGAGGCATGCTCTGATGTTCAATCAGGTATTCCTGATAAAATTTCTTGTCTGATATATGATGGGGTGCCACAGACTCCATGGTGGCAATAACTGCGCTTTTGACTGCTCCGCTTGCACCTAATCCTCTTCCTGTTATATAGATCGTCGTCAGTAAAAGAAGGCCGAGAAAAAATCCGGCCAGATATGGGTTCATAAATTTTTTAGGTTCCATAATTTCCTCATTCGCTTAAAGTTAATTCTTTTTCGGGCTCATCAGTTTTTATTCCCCCCGGAGAAGCGATCTCTTCTTCATCAAGTTCTTCGTATCCCGTTATCATTGCTTTCAGGTTTGATGTTAAAGTTGATCCGGTTGTTATAAGGTAAATATGAGCAATAATAAATGCCACCAAAAGAAATGCCCCCGCAGTGTGGAGAAGTGCAATTCCTTCTATCGAATGTATATTTAATGGTTCGACTGAATTTCCCTGGGGATACCTGTAAAACATATATAACAAACCTGATATCACCATGATAGGAATAACGAGGATTTTTAGTCCAAGGTAAACAAGTCTCTGTAAAGGATTTAATTTACTCAATACTGTTTTTCTGGTAGGGTGTGGAGAATTGTGAAAAATTCCTGAAAGATAAAACCTGAGCTGTGCTTTCAAGTTTTTCAAAGTGGGGAGATACTGTCTCCATTCTCCAGTTGTAAAATGCCAGAAGATTGCAAATACTATTAATACTATAAAAGAATAGGCTGCAATATTATGATAGGCAACCGCATTCTGGTAACCAAAAAAGCTAATAACTCCGTGTATTTCAAACCCTGTTAACGCCAGAAATAAAATCAAAAAGGACTGTGTCCAGTGCCAGAACCTTTCAAAAGATTTATAAATATATTTTTGTGTTTTCATGATTAACCTCTCGTTCCGGATTTTCTTGATGTTATCATTCTGAGAATACCGTGGGCAAGTATGCCAATAAGTGTAAGCAGAATTAGCAAAGTTCCACTGGTTTCTATCACCGGGGAATAATCTCTAGCAGGCATATAGAAATCTGTCAGTGCAGCAAGTCTCCCTTTTTCTCTAGTATGACACTCTTTACATTGAACAGCCAGATCTTTAGTTGAAACCATGTGATTTACAGGCCAGTACATTTCAGTATTAATGAATGATACCTGACCGCTGAATGGGACTTTTATCTCCTTCATTCCTACTTCCGAAGCTCTTCTCCAATCGAAATCCTGCCAGAAAGCTCCTTCCCCTTTTTTATCCGAAAATAATTTCGGCTGAATGAGAACTTTCATTACAGGGTCAAATGGCTGACGTGAACGATGTATTTTTACTGGAATGATCTTAGAATCCGGGTCAGAATATGAACCGAAGAGAGTATTTATTTGCAGAGGTTTTGTGGTGTCAGCGATCGTATCGCCAATCAGATAATGATCAGCTGTACCATTAAACCAGACGTATTCGGGTTTAATATTTTTTTCCCACTTAAAACTTCCCTTAATTGACATATAAGTATGATTACCATCGACATCATCTATTTCAAAAGGTTTTCCGTCTTTTAACTTGCCTGCTGTTGACCAGTCCCAGAAAGTTTTTGTTGCATTAACTTTTGCATAAACAGGAATATGACAGGTTTGGCAAGCAATCTTAATTGTATGTTCGTTTAGTATTTCTGCCGTGTGAGGGCTTGAAGTATGACATTCTTCGCAGGTTGCACGGTTTCTGTTCATTGAAGATAATGAATACATCTTACCGGCGATATTATGTTTTTTTGTAATATGACAATCTGTACATTGTAAATTATCACCCTCAACAGCCATATGTACATCAATATCGCTTGCAGGCTGGAACATAGATTCTTCAAGATCACCGTGCTTTACATTATTCCCGCCGCCTCCGTAAAAATGACAGACTCCACAATTTGCACGGGTGGGTTTTCCAACATGCTGTGAGATATTATTGAGATCCAATGAAGGATCAGGCAGGCCGGCTTGCTCGGAAGCCTTGGAATAGGATTCAGTCTGATCGTGACAAACAAGACAATCGATATTTTTTGCGTCAGTAAAACTGAACATTGAACTGGTCATTCCATATCCTATATGGCATTTAGCACAGCTTTGTTCATTCCCTTCTATACCAATACAAAAATTATTTATTGCGTTTTTTTTACCCAGATATACAATTCCGCGTCCTTCAATATATTCAACGCTTTCCCAATTCCAATGGTTTGATTTCATTACTTCTGAATCTCTGCCGTTATGGCAGGAAATGCATGCTTCTGTAACTTCCTGTGGACTATTAAACTTCTTCTTTAGTTCAGCAAATTGAGCGTGATCCACAGAAGATGAATCTTTATGAGAGTATTTCTCTTTAAGTGTCGTCAGGCTGTCTGGTTCCTTGCTTTTATCCTGAAGAATTGTTACTGCTGAAATTATTACCAGTCCAATCATCACAAGAGTTAGTACAATTTTTTTCATTGAGAATTTGTTATTTGATTTGTTATTAGTAGTTCGAAATAGTCAATTCAGCTATATTTTCTTTAATTGACTTACAGTCAGAAAAATTTTGATAAACATTACAATCCCTGCAATCTGAACAGGAACAGACATTTTTTTCATGTTTGAATGACCAGCAGGGCTTCGAATGATTAATAATAGCCTGGCAATTCATTCTATCTTTCTCACTGCAACCTTTAATGCTCCAGCAGGGAATAAGAGAATAAATCGTCTTTATACCTTCAATACTTATTTTTCTCTGGTTTATAGATTCTCTGATACAACGGAGTCTTTCAATATCGGCATAGGAGTAAAGCCTGTGTCCTGTTTCTTTCCTGAATGGAATAATCAAACCTTCTCTTTCGTACAGCCTTAATGTATGGACAGAAACCCCGAGAATTCTTGCGACGGTACTTATCGGGAAGAGAGGTATATCCTTTTTATTCATTGCGTAATTAGTTAAAATTCAGATAAATATTTAATAATTATAAATATCAACTTTATTGCCAGTTAAAAATCTACTAATTTGTTGGAAATTTACTCAATAATGAGGGATACATTATCAGACAGAAGAAAAAACCAGATGTTTTTCCTTGTTATGAGAAAAAGATGCTAGTAGCAATTGTTATTTTTTACGGTAAAATGATGGGAAATATTGATGAGGCTCATTTTTTAATGATATTTGATCTTAATAAGTACAGTAAAATTTGGGATTCTTTTTATATGAAACATTTATATTTTACATTGATTTAATTTTTTTAACTATTCATCCGTGGAGTCCACTATGAAGAATTATTTACTGCTTGTGTTATTTTTTCTTACCAGTCTGCCGGGAATTCAGTTTGCCCAGAGTAACCATGAAAAAGGTTCTGAATACTGCAGTCAGAAAAAAATAAATTCAAATATAAATTATAGTCCGGTTGAAATAACTGCGGATATCCGGCATTCCTATAATGTTTTGAATTACGAACTGAACCTGAATTTATACAGTTGTTTCATAAGTCCTTATCCGAAATCATTTTCAGGTTATGAGATACTAACCTTCCAGGTTGATTCCACGTTGAATTCGATCAGGATGAATGCTGTTAACGCATCATTAACCATTGATTCAGTCTCAATAGCAGGAATTTCTTTTACGCACACCGCGAACATATTAACTATAAACCTGGATCGGACTTATACAGTCGGAGAAACCGTCAACGTAAAGATTTATTACAGGCATAATAATGTGAGTGATGGCGCAGTATATGTCAGTAATGGATTTTTCTTTACGGACTGTGAACCGGAAGGCGCAAGGAAATGGTTCCCGAGTTGGGATAAACCTTCGGATAAAGCAACTACCGATCTTACAGTAAAAGTTCCAACCTCCGTTAAATTCGGTTCGAATGGATTACTTGTTGATTCTGTTCAAAATGCCGATACTATTTATTATCATTGGGTTAGTTCAGACCCGGTTGCTACTTATCTCACCGTAATGACAGGAAAAGTAAATTATAACCTGGATATAGTTTACTGGCATAAGATATCCAATCCAAATGACAGTATACCCATAAGATTTTATTGGAACACCGGGGAAGATGTGGGTAGTCTACACAGTATGGAAACTAAAATCATTGATATGACCACTACCTATTCGGAATTATTCGGTGAGCATCCATTTGGCAAAAACGGCTTTGCCACACTTAATAATCAGTTTATCTGGGGCGGTATGGAAAACCAGACTTTGACAAGTCTCTGTCCTAATTGCTGGTCGGAATGGCTAATTTCACATGAATTTGCTCACCAATGGTTTGGTGATATGATAACGTGTGCAACCTGGGCTGATGTCTGGCTTAATGAAGGTTTTGCCACATATTCTGAGGCTTTATGGTCAGAACATACTTCTGGCTATGCAGCTTATAAGAGTGATATCAATTCTGACGCCAGTTATTATTTAAGCGCTAATCCGGGATGGCCGATTTATAACCCTGATTGGATTGTAAATACCCCGCCTACAGACATATTATTTAACACTGCTATAACTTATGACAAGGGTGCTTGCGTCCTTCACATGTTGAGATATGTGATGGGGGATGCTCTATTTTTCCAGGGTTTATATCACTATGCAAATGATCCGGCCTTGAAATATAAAAGTGCAGTGACTACAGATTTCCGTGATGATATGAGTGAAGTTTACGGTCAGGATTTAACCTGGTTTTTTGATGAATGGGTTCTCCAACCTAATCATCCTGTTTATGCGAACAAGTTCTGGATTGCTGATCAGGGTTCGGGGCAATGGGAAGTTGGTTTTGTAGCGGATCAGACACAATCAAATACTCCCTTTCACACGATGCCAATTGAAATAAAAGTGCATTTTAATACCGGAGCTGATAGCACAATGAGAGTGATGAATGATTCAAATAACCAGATATTCACATTTAGTTTTAGTCGTCAGCCGTTATCAGTTTCATTTGATCCTAATAATAATATTGTACTGAAAATTGCCACACTAACTCAGATTCCCCCGCTGCCTGTTGAGTTAACCAGCTTTACAGCCACAGCAAGAGGAAGCCTGGTAACCCTAAACTGGACAACAGCTACAGAAAAAAATAACAGCGGTTTCGAGATCCAGAGAAAGAATACTGCTGCTGAGAATACCTGGCAAAAAATCGGATTTGTAGAAGGAAACGGGACGTCAACAATACCGAACTCTTATTCATTCACTGATTATATAAATAGTTTCGGAGATTTTACGTACAGGTTGAAACAAATTGATTATGATGGCAGTTTTGAGTATAGCAATGAAATTGAAGTAAAAGGTGGTATTAAACCTGATCAGTATAGTTTGAGTCAAAATTATCCTAATCCATTTAACCCGGGGACTATTATCAGGTTTGAACTTCCTGAAGCAGCAAAAGTAAGACTGGTTGTTTACAATTTGCTTGGTCAGGTAGTAAGAACACTTGCTGATGGGAATTATGAAGCCGGTTCCTATACTAAGAATTTCGACGGCACTGATTTAAGCAGCGGTATATATATTTATGAATTAAGAGCAAACGATATCGTACTCAAGCACAAAATGATTTTAATGAAATAGAAACGGAAAAATAAATTCACAGGAAGGGATAGGGAGAGAAATTTTCCCATCCCTGTCCTGGATTTAATATTTGTACTTAAGCCATTTTACTACTTCTGACCACCTGGGTTTTTTCCCGCTCATCAGGATACCTACTCTGTAAACTTTTCCCGCAGCAGGAAATAACAGAAGCATTGTTGCAATATTCACAATAAGCGATAAAATAAACTGCCAGACAGGAATTTCTGAAAGTACCATTCTAGCAGGCATCACAATGATTGATGCAAACGGCAGCATAGAAGCAATTCTTGCTATACTATTATCAGAGTTTTCAAGCATAGCTATCGCTATAAAAAAAGGAATCATTATCAGCATCAAAATGGGCCACATACCTGATTGCGTATCCTGCTCGTTATCGAATATTGCTCCTACTGAAGTAAAGAGTCCCATAAAAGTTATTAGTCCAATAAAAAAGTTTAGAAGAAAATATCCTATCTGCATCATATTCAGCTTCAGAGTGAATTCAGGAGGGAGTGTGAACCAGGCTGTGGTTACCAACAAAATAACGGGAAGAATCCAGATGGTCATTTGAATTAGACCTGTGATACTTGTCCCCATAATTTTCCCTGTCATCAGTTCTTTACTGTCGGCTGATGATAAGAGTATTTCCACAATTCTGTTTGTCTTTTCAGATACAACAGAACGCATCATCATCTGTCCGATAAATATGAGACTGAAGTATAGAAGAAAAGTAAATAGGAATGCTACTATTACCGTTCCCGTTCCTTCTTCTTCTACTGCTTTATCGCTGCTGATTCTAAAGTTGTTAAAATCCACACTTTGTCTTGCATAAGAAATATCTGTAACTGAAATGTCTTTCCCTCTAAAATAAGTTGTCACCAGAACATTATTAATTGTTGGTTGAACCTTTTCAAATAACGTTCTATTAGTAGGATTTTTTGAGAAATATTCCACCTTTTTTGAGGTTAATGCCGAATCAGGAATAAAGATCAAACCAGTAATCTTTTCTGAAAGTAAATCAGCTTTCCTGGAATTAATAAAGTTATCCAATTCATGTTTGTTTATGTTTTCGAATCTAACCTTATAATAACCACTTTTAACAAAGGGAAGATTATTGAATTCGTTCTCCATTTCAGTTTTCAGGGAAGGTGATTCGGTTACAATGATCAGGTTAGTATTGCTATCTCCTTCATATGAGTAAAGAAAAGTCTGGAAAGCCAGTATTCCTATCATAAAAAGAGGGAGCAGTATTGTCATAATGATAAACGTCTTGGAGAATAATTTCTCTCTTAATTCACGTTTAATGATTGCAAGGGTTCTTCTGTTAAACATTTGCAACCTCCATTCTGTAATTTTCCGCTGATCTCTTACCGACAGCTTCAACGAATATCTGGTGTAATGAAATATCTTTAGCATCAAACTTTTTAACCACAATATTTTTCTCTACAAGGATTTTTAAAAGGTCCTGTATTTGTGCCGGATTTTTTACACGGATACTAGTTACATTTCCGAAACTTTCAAATTTTTCAACAAACGGATAATCCTTAACGAAAAAAATATCCCCGATATGAGATATTGTTACATTTCGCTGTCCAAAAGATCTCTTTATTTCTTCAAGATTACCATGCAGAATAATCTTTCCTTCATCAATCATAGCAATATGATCGCACATCCTCTCAGCAAATTCCATCAGGTGGGTAGAAAATATTATGACTTTTTCCTGTCTTTTTAGATCCAGTATAATTTCTTTTAACAGATTTGTATTAATCGGATCTAATCCGGAGAAAGGTTCATCGAGTATTATAAATTCAGGGTCATGGAGAATAGTAGTTATAAATTGTACTTTCTGCTGATTTCCTTTTGAGAGATCTTCGATTTTTGAATTCTTTCTGTCTGAAAGCTCAAACTTGTTCAGGTATTCATTGGCTTTAGCTTCAACCTCTTTTCCGGTTTTACCTTTTAGTTCAGCAAAGAACAGAAGAGTTTCGAGTACTTTCATTTTTTTATATAGACCCCGTTCTTCAGGGAGATAACCTACCCTGTCTTTAAATTCCCGTCCTATTTGAGATCCTCTCAGTATTACTTCACCTGAATCGGGAAGGTAAATATTCATCATCATCCTGATTGTAGTAGTTTTGCCTGCTCCGTTCCTGCCAATGAGTCCAAATACTGAACCTTCAGGCACCGAAAAGGAGACATCATCCACGGCTTTCAGAGAATCAAAAGATTTTGAAAGATGCTGAACTTCTAATGCATACATCCGGAAACCTTATTAAAGTTTGTAAAATAAGAAAATAAGATAAGAGAAATAGAGTTCAGAAAGAAGCCTGAAGTCATTGTGATTGACATAGTACATACGTGTTGGGTCATAATAAAAGGTAACCGAAGAATAATAAAAAAACATAATAATAAACAGGTTACCAGGGGGTAAAAAAAATAAAATATTAAGTCAAAAATGGGAAGTGTGAATGATTAAGTAAAACTTGAAGCTAAGCGAAGAGAGGCGTAGCCGAACGTAGCTTAGCTTCTGAGAAAATCTTAATAAAGTTTAAGGATATTTATAATTTTATTTTTCATTTTCTTCTGAAGAACAAAAGGATCAAGCGAGCTAAAGATTTTAGTAAGTTCTTTTTTACTTGTGGCTTTGATATGATCGGAAGCCAATAATCTCTGAAAAGGAGTCAGTGGGGAAGAGAACTTTTTGATGATCTTAGCCCCATCTCTTTTCTTTTCAATCAGTTTGAAAGAAGGGATAAAGAAGTTCAGGTAATATCTCCATTCGCCTTGGTAAAGGTCATTAAGCATATCTACGGTTTTAATTTTATCAAATCTCTGGTAACCAATAAACTGCCTGACGTGAGTCCAGTTTTTCTCTTCGATATGTGCGTTATCATTTTTCTTATACTCTCTTGAACGTGTATACTGAACAGGATTTTTCTTATTTGTAAAATATTCCAGCAGCATATAATTAAGCAGCTCTCCACCGTTGTCACAGTCAAAGCCAAGAACCTTGAAAGGAAGTACCTTTCTGATATTCTGAAGAGCATCAAAGACCCCGGCTCTGCCCTTGCCCCAGATGGCTCTCTGCTCTGTCCACCCTGTTGCAATATCGACTATGTTAAGGGTGTAGACAAATTGTCCTGAGACAGAAGAGCCGCAATGTGCAACAGTATCAGCTTCAATAAAGCCTGGCTTTGACTGATCCCATTGGTTCAGTTTAATAGGGACTTGTTTCTTCAGCAAAGAACTCGGTTTGGTGGTCGAAAGTCCAAATTTCTTATACTTTGATCTGAGTTTTCTGAGCAATCGCTTAATTGTGCTTGGAGAGATTTCTCTTAGAAGCTTTACATCCTTTTCACTTAGATCATTTCTTCTGTGAAACTGGTAATATGGCAGCCATAAGGGTATAGCTGCTTTTAATCTTTCTGCACAGGCCAGGTTGGTTAGCACCCAAAGATCTTTTAAGAACTCTATGATAGCTTCACTGTAATATTTCCTGGGCCTTCCTTTTTTCCTGTTACGTTCACCTGGTTTTTTAGAAAGAAGCCTGATGGCATATTTTCTGTTAAAATTACAAACTGTACAAAGTTCATCAAGTATCAGTGATTTTTCTGTTTTTGTTGCCAGAAAATATCGTTTCCTGATCTCAATCAGATACTCTTTCTTTGCTGAATTGCTCATAGATAACCTTCAAAATTTTGGGTTACCTATATTATGACCCAACGACCTTTTTTCTATCCCCTCATGGTTACCTTATTTATAGTCCAATGCGACATATTATCATCTTTCTTAAAAAGTTATGGGATTGACATTTTTAATAGTATATTCTGAATGCAGCCGACACGGTTAATTTCTTGCAAGAAACTATTCAATTATCTATATTCAAAAGCTAAAATTGAATTTTTCTGTTCTTTGCGGGTGGTTACAATTGTCATATTTCGACAAACTCTGTATGACAGATTATAATTTTTTAACTATTGCGTTCTTAAAAAATATCGAATAATAATTCTTGCCGGGGTGGCGGAATTGGTAGACGCACAGGACTTAAAATCCTGTGGGTGTTTACACCCGTGCCGGTTCGAGTCCGGCCCTCGGTACTGGAAATAATGAACAATTAATTATTATAAATTGTTCATTGTAAATTAGGAAATCCGGGCTCTTAGCTCAGTTGGTTAGAGCGTCTGCTTGACGTGCAGAAGGTCAGAGGTTCGACTCCTCTAGAGCCCACTATATAAAATGAACAATTAACAATAGATAATTGTTAATTATAAATTAATGCTTGTTAATTGTGCAGCCATCGGAGTTGTCTCCGATTTTTTTATTAAAAAAACTAAAAATGGAAAAAATAAAAATTACATTTCCCGACGGCAGAACGCAGGAATACGATAAAGGTGTTTCGGGATTCCAGGTTGCTGAATCAATCTCTCCCAGATTAGGACAGGATGCTCTTGCGGTTGAGGTAAATGGACTAGTAAAGGATTTAAGAGCTCAGATTGATTACAATGCTGCAGTTAATTTTCTTACCTTTGATGATGAAAAGGGAAAGGAAGTATACTGGCATTCTACCTCTCATTTAATGGCTCACGCAATCCTTTCGCTTTATCCGGAAGCAAAATTCGGTGTAGGTCCGGCTATTGAAAATGGTTTCTATTATGATTTCGATATAAATAAGAAATTAGGAGAAGAGGACCTTCGTATAATCGAAGAGAGAATGAATAAAATAGCAAAAGAAGATAATTTCTTTGAACGGGTTGAATTATCAAAAGATAATGCTATTGCGTATTTCAAGGGTAAAGGCGACCAGTACAAAGTTGAGATTTTGAGTGAGATTAATGAGACTGATGAAACCATAAGCATATATAATGAAGGAAACTTTACTGATTTATGTACAGGTCCGCACCTTCCTTCAGCCGGGAAAATAAAATATGTTAAACTGCTTAGTGTATCAGGATCTTACTGGCGCGGGGATGAACATAACAAACAGCTTCAGAGAATTTACGGTATTTCATTCCCGAAGAAAAAAATGCTTGATGAGTATCTTGAAAGACTTGAAGAAGCAAAGAAAAGAGATCATCGTAAGCTTGGTAAAGAGCTGGAGCTTTTCCTTATAACTAATAGTGTCGGCAGCGGACTTCCGATATGGCTCCCGAAAGGAACTATATTAAGAGAAACTCTCGAAAATTATCTGCGCGACGAGCAGAGAAAACGCGGGTACGAACCTGTAATTACTCCACATATCGGGAACATTAATCTTTATAAAACAAGCGGACATTATCCTTATTATAAAGACAGTCAGTTTCCTCCGATACAACTTGAAGACGGCAAAGAAGAATATCTTCTTAAGCCGATGAATTGTCCACATCATTTTCAGATATATCTGAGCAAACCAAGAAGTTACCGGGATCTTCCTATAAGGTATGCTGAATTCGGAACAGTCTACAGGTATGAACAATCAGGAGAGCTTAACGGCTTAACACGCGTGCGTTCATTTGCAGTTGATGATTCACATATATTTGTCCGTGAAGATCAACTGAAGGACGAAGTATGCAATGTAATTGAACTTATCCAGGTGGTCTTCGAGCAGATGGGCTTTAAGGATTTCACAACCCAGCTTTCTTTCAGAGATGAGAATGTAGAGAAATACGGCGGGGATATAAGGATGTGGGAGAGAGCCCAGAAAGAAATTCAGGAAGCTGCGGATCAAATGGGATTAAATTATGTTATTAAAGAAGGTGAAGCCGCCTTTTATGGTCCAAAAATAGATTTTATGGTTAAAGATGCCCTCGGCAGGCAGTGGCAGTTAGGAACCGTTCAGGTTGATTATGTTATGCCGGAAAGGTTTGACCTGGAGTATACCGGAAGTGACGGTCAAAAACACAGACCGGTTGTTATACACCGTGCTCCATTTGGATCAATGGAAAGATTTATTGGCGTTCTTATTGAACATTATGCAGGTGAGTTTCCTTTATGGCTGGCACCGGTTCAGGTTGCAGTTATGCCTGTATCACAGAATTTCTTTGAATTTGCTAAGATTATTGTCTCAAAAATAAAGGAAGCAGGAATCCGTGTAGAGTTTGATGAAAGAAATGAAAAGCTGGGGTATAAGATCAGAGACTGGGAGACAAAGAAAGTCCCTTATATGCTCGTGATCGGTGAGAAGGAACAGGAATCAGGCAGCGTTTCTGTTAGAAAACATAAAAAAGGTGACATTGGAACGTTTTCTTTATCGGATTTTATTTATAATATTAAAGATGAGATTTTAAAAAAGAATCAATAACAAGAAAAGAGGTTAATAATCGCTCAAAAAGAAAGTGTAAGAATAAACGAAGAAATTAAAGCCTCCAAAGTAAGGGTTATAGACGTTGATGGTTCCCAGGTTGGTATATATACAGTACGCGATGCAATCAAAATCGCACAGGAAAGAGGATTGGATCTTGTTGAGATAGCTCCTCAGGCAAAACCACCCGTTTGTAAAGTAATTGATTTTGGAAAATTTAAATATGAACAGCAGAAACGGGAAAAGATACAAAGAAAAAATCAGCAGGTCTCGCTGCTTAAAGAGATCAGGCTGCATCCGAATACCGACATACATGATTTTGATTTTAAAGTAAAACACGCTATAAACTTCCTTGAAGAAGGAAATAAAGTAAAAGCTGTGGTAATGTTCAAAGGAAGGGAGATGGCATACACCGAACAAGGCGAAGAACTGTTAAAACGGTTCATTGAGCATACTGAAGACCTTGCCAAGGTTGAATCTCCGCTTAAAATGGAAGGAAGGAACATGAGCGTGATCCTTGTTCCCACAGCAAAACCAAAAACCAAAAAAAACAAATAGGAAAAGCTATGCCAAAAATGAAAAGCAACCGCGGAGCTTCTAAAACTTTTAAGAAGACCGCTTCCGGAAGATTCAAAAGGAAGAACGCTTTTAAAAGCCATATCCTTACTTCCAAATCGACGAAACGCAAACGAAATCTCCGACATTCATCCATGGTTTCTGTTGCAGATGCGAAACGTGTTAAAACAATGCTTCAATAACGAGGAGTGATTAAAAATGCCAAGATCAAAAAACAAAGTAGCTTCTCATCAGAGAAGAAAGAGAGTACTCAAACAGGCTAAAGGATATTGGGGTGCAAGAAGTAAAGTTTACACGATTGCAAAGAACCATGTTGAAAAAGGCCTCGTACATGCCTATAGGGACAGAAGGCTTAAAAAGAGAACCTTCAGGAGTCTCTGGATCGCCAGGATTAATGCTGCTGCCAGAGAAAACGGAACAACCTATTCCAGGCTTATCCATGCACTCGATACAAAAGGTGTTGAGATAAACAGGAAAGTTCTTGCAAACCTGGCTGTAGAGAACCCTTCTGCATTTGCAGAAGTAGTTAAGTTTTCTGCTAATTAATATTTACCCTTCCATATCGTTATATTTGTATATGGAAGGGTATTACTTTAAATATTCGGTACAAAATGTTGAATAAAAAAATTAGTTCCTTAAGGGAAGAATTTAATAAAGACATCAGCCTTGTTGATTCTTCTGATAAACTTGAGGAAGTCAGGCTCAAATATTTAAGCCGGAACGGCATACTCTCCAGGCTATTTGATGAATTGAAAGAAGTTTCTAAAGAAGACAAACCGATCCTTGGAAAGGAACTTAACCTCCTTCGAAATGACATCAACGAAAAATTTAATTCATTAAAAGAAGATCTCGAATCATCAAAAACTTCCCTGGAAGGTGCAACTGATTTAACATTACCGGGTAAACATAACCACATTGGCAGCAAACATATTCTTACCCAGACAGTTGATGAAATAAAAAATATTTTCAAGGGACTAGGATTTGCTGTCGCATTAGGACCCGAAATAGAATCTGATTATTATAATTTTGAAGCGTTGAATTTTCCACCCGATCATCCTGCAAGAGATATGCAGGATACCTATTTCGTGAGCAGAAGTTATCTTCTTCGCACACATACAACACCGGTACAGATAAGGATAATGGAAAATCACAAGCCTCCTGTCAGAGCTATTATGCCGGGAAGAGTTTACAGGAACGAAGCAGTAAGCGCAAGGAGCTATTGTATGTTCCACCAGGTCGATGGAATATACGTCGATACCGATGTAACATTTGCAGAATTAAAGGGTACACTTGTTTCATTCGCCAGACAGTTTTATGGTGAGGATATAAAATATCGTTTTCGTCCAAGTTTTTTCCCGTTTACAGAGCCGAGCGCAGAAATGGATATAACCTGCTTTCTGTGCCATGGCGAAGGATGCCGTGTATGTAAAAATTCCGGCTGGCTTGAGGTACTTGGGTGTGGAATGGTTGACCCAAATGTATTTAAGAAAGTCGGTTATGATCCTGAAAAATATTCGGGTTATGCGTTCGGGATGGGAATTGAACGGACAGCTATGCTGAAATACGGAATTGATGATATAAGAATATTTTTTGAGAATGATATCAGGTTTCTGAAACAGTTTTGATCCGGAGAAATTAAGTTGAAACTCTCTTTAAATTGGTTAAAAGAATTAGCTGACCTTTCACAAATCTCAACTGCTGAGATAATTCATATGCTCACTATGAGCGGACTGGAGGTTGAAGAAGTAACCGACCAGAATGAAATATATAAAAATTTTGTAGTTGGACTTGTAAAAGAGAAGAATAAGCATCCTAATGCCGATAAACTTTCATTGTGTATTGTCAGTACAGGCGAAAAGGATTACCAGGTTATTTGCGGAGCCCCAAATGTGGATACAGGCCAGAAGGTTGTGTTTGCACAGATCGGTGCTGTTGTTCCCAGGGGAAATTTTAGAATAACAAAGGCAAAAATCCGGGGAATTGAATCGAACGGTATGATATGTTCTGAAGCAGAACTTCAGATAAGTGATAACCAAGAAGGTATTATGGTGCTTGAAAACGGGGTAAGGGAAGGAACTAAGGTTTCAGAAGCATTAAACTTAAATGATACTATCCTCGAAATAGCTGTCACACCCAACAGGCCTGATGCGCTTTCACATATAGGTGTGGCCAGAGATTTGTCTGCAATTTTTAAAAGTAAGTTTCAGATTCCCCGCGTAAACATTGAAGAAGCCGGAGAGAAGGCTTCAAAATATGCTAAAGTTGAAATTGTTGATACAAAAAATTGTCCGAGGTATTCCTCAAGAGTTATTAGAGGAGTATCAATAAAAGAATCACCCGATTGGCTGAAAAGACGGTTAAAAAATATTGGTTTACGGCCGATCAACAATATCGTTGATGTTACTAACTATATAATGTACGAAACGGGACAGCCGCTACATGCATTTGATTTAGAAAATCTTGCCGAGCATAAGATCATTGTCAGGAGTACAGACAAGGAAACATCCTTCACCACACTTGATTCAAAACTAAGAAAACTACCGGCCGGAACTTTAATGATCTGTGATGGAGAGAAACATGTAGCAATTGCCGGTGTAATGGGAGGTGAAAATTCAGAAGTCACTTCCGGGACTAAGAACATTTTAATTGAGAGTGCCTACTTTAATCCGTCGAGTATTCGCAATACATCGAAAGCATTAGGTCTGAGTACCGATGCATCTTATAGATTCGAAAGAGGGATTGATCCGGATGGAACGGTTTATGCTGCGGAACGAGCTGCTCAGCTGATTGTCCAGCTTGCAGGAGGAAATGTACTGAAAGGTATCATTGATGAATACCCTGCAAAAATTGAATCAAAGGAAATAAGATTAAGATTTGAGAGAGTTGAGAAGATACTGGGTTATAAAATAGAGAAAAATGTAATTTCTGAAATCCTGACGAATCTCGGTATACGTATAATTCATAAAACCGATCATGAATTACAAATCTCCGTTCCTTCTTTTCGCCCTGATATTGAGCGGGAAATTGATTTGATCGAAGAAATTGCCAGAATTCATGGTTACGATAATGTGCCTGCGGTAGATAAAATTTCGATTACCCTGGGAGAAAAAAAGGATGAATCTTACTTCATCGATAAAATCAAAGAAACTGCTGTTGAACTTGGATTTTATGAGATGATAAATAATCCGCTTCAGAGTAAAAAAACAGCTTCTCTGACAGGCAAGCCGATAAAAATACTTAATCCCCAGAGCGGGGATATGGCTTACCTCAGAACCTCTCTCCTAACGGGAGCATTGCAGACAGTATCTGCGAATATCAATGTTGGTGAAAAGGATCTCCGGTTATTTGAAGTTGGGAACATTTTTCAATTAAAAAAAGATAAAGAGATAACAGACTTTAAAGATTTTAACGAAAATGAGAGTCTGATTTTCATTATTACGGGTAAATCCAGGAAAAAGTCCTGGTATACACAGGAGGAAAGCAATGACCTGTTTGACTTAAAGGGATTTATTAAGTCATTTATCTCAAAATTTTCGCTTGACAATGTTTTGCAGTATTCATATAATCACGAACGGAATCGGTATTATAATGTATTCTTTACACTTGATAGTAAAAATACTGAAATTGGATGTGGCGGTTCTGTTGATAATAAACTGCTTAAAGAGTTTGATATTGAACAGAAAGTTTACTGTTTTGAAATAAATCTTGAAAAACTAAGTAAACTGAAGGTTTCCAATCGGAAGTACCAGGAACTGTTAAGGTACCCGAAAGTTTTAAGAGATTTTGCTTTTATATTCGATAAATCAGTAACTTATAAGCAGGTCTCTGATTTTATACTTGAACATAGTACCGGCTTATTAAAATCTGTAAGCCTGTTTGATTTGTTCGAAAGCAGTACTCTTGGTGAGAATAAAAAAAGTATGGCGTTTACTTTAGAGTTTTTTGATAAAGACAAAACCCTGACAGATGAAGAAGTTGAGGAAGAATTTCTTCATTTAATATCGGCTGTCACTGAAAAGTTTAATGCTAAATTAAGAGGAAACTAATTGCCTGACTTGACAAAGCACGAAGTACTTTTAAATGAACTTTCAGAAATTCTGACTCTTGTTGCTGAATTAATTAATAATAAGAGAATACTTAAAGAAGAGAATACCAGACTTGAAAGATCATTTTCCGGATTAAGAGAAGAAAATAAAATGCTGCTTCAGAGAGTTGAGTCACTTGAAAAACAACTTGAAGAAAAAGGGAATAATTCGTTAAATACATTGTTCGGTTCCTTAGAAAATAATGAGAAAGAGGAGTTAAAGACTAAAATTCAGAACCTGGTTAGCAGAATAGATTTACATTTGAGTTCTTAATCATATTGATGGTTAGATGGTAAAACCATGACAGATAAAAAGAAGCTTAAAATTAAAATATTTGATAAAGAATATTCTTTATTGGTCGAGAATGAAGAAATAGCCAAAGAACTGGCTATTTATGTAAATAAAGTAATGGAGGAGACAAAGGAGGAACTTCCCGACCAACCAGCTCAAACAATAGCGATCATCGCGTGTTTAAATATCGCTTATGATCTGTTTTTGGAAAAGAATAAAAACAGAGAATTATTGATACAGGCTGCAGATAAAGTTAAAAAGTTAAAGCTTCTTCTCAACGATCCAAATCTGGTTGAACTATCCTAATAAAGTTTCCGCCCTGTCAGTCCCTTAATAAATGAAAAACTAACTTTCATAACATAGGGAGTTTGACTCAAAGCGCGTATTACAGGCCTCGTCCCGCCTCGGCAGGATTCCAATCTTCGGATTGGACTGGAGGAAGCAAAAAGCGTTTTGGCAGGTTCCCACATTGTCTATTTAAAGTTTTTCTGATTTAGGCTGTACTGACAGGGGCGGGTTAATTAAATACCGCATTGGAGGAAAAATGGACGTATTATTACTCATCCCTATGGCGATTGTCCTCGTTGTGATATTTTTTTACTTCGGATGGTGGTTTAATTCCCGCATCGGCAAAAAAAGCCTGGTATCGGCTGAAGAAAGAGCCAAACAAATAATTGCGGATGCACAAAAAGAAGCTACTAATTTAAAAAGGGAAAAACTATTAGAAGTAAAAGATGAATGGTATAAGAAGAAAGTTGAATTTGATGGAGAAATAAATCAAAAGAGACAAAAATTATCACATCTCGAGAAACAATTAATTACCAGGGAAGAAAACATTGAAAAAAAGTTTGATATAGTAATTAAAAAAGAGAAAGAGAATAAGCAATCTGAAAAAGATCTACTTGACTTAAAAAAGAGCATAGAACTTCGTCTTGCTGAAGTTACAAAACTTGAAAAGGAACAAAACTTAAAGCTGGAAAAGATCTCCGGGTTGACATCTGAAGAAGCAAAGAATATACTCGTTCAGAATATGACCAACCAGGCACGTGCTGATGCTTCTCATATCACAAGAGAGCTGATTGAGAAGGCTAAGACTGATGCAAAAAAAGAAGCCCAGAAGATTATTGTTCAGTCAATTCAGAGGACTGCCGCCGACCACTCCATTGAGACGACTCTCTCTGTTGTCCAGATACAGAATGATGATATGAAAGGGAGAATAATCGGTAAAGAAGGACGCAACATACGTTCTTTTGAAGCAGCTACCGGCGTTGATGTTATTGTTGATGATACTCCCGAAGCTGTTATCCTTTCTTCCTTTGATCAGTTCAGAAGGGAAGTGGCAAGAGTTTCACTTGAAAAATTAATTGCTGATGGAAGAATTCACCCTGCAAGAATTGAAGAAGTAGTTGAAAAAGTCAGGCAGGAGCTGGAAGAGGAAATGATTAAAGAAGGGGAAAATACAATTCTTCAGCTTGGACTTCATAATATGCACTCCGAATTGATTAAGCATATTGGTAAGATGAAATACCGTTCAAGCTATGGCCAGAACCTTTTGCAGCATAGTATTGAAGTAGGATATTTAACGGGAATCATGGCCGCCGAACTTGGTCTTGATACTCAGCTTGCTAAAAGAGCAGGACTACTGCATGACATTGGAAAAACAATTGATAAATCAGTTGAAGGTTCCTCACGCACTTCTGGGTTATGACTTAACTAAAAAATATAAAGAGAATCCAATCGTTGTAAATGCTGTTGGTTCACACCACGAAGATATTGAAATGGAAAGTCCTATTGCAGCACTTGTGCAGGCTGCAGATGCTATCAGCGGTGCGAGACCGGGTGCACGCAGGGAACCGCTTGAAGGTTATGTGAAAAGACTCGAAACACTTGAAGCTCTGGCGAAATCTTTTGAAGGTGTTGCCAAAACATATGCTATACAGGCCGGCAGGGAAATAAGAGTTGTTGTTGAACAGGATAAAGTTGATGATGTCGTAGCTGATAAACTGGCTCACGATATTGCTCAGAAAATTGAAAGTGAAATGGAATACCCGGGGCAGATTAAGGTCACGGTTATCCGTGAAGTAAGAAAAATAGGATACGCCAGGTAATAAGTCTAATTGTATTTTTATAGTAAGCCCGTCTGTTTGGATGGGTTTTTTTATTTAATTTTGTGGTAGAGCGAAACGATGTTTCGCTCATAAGTAAGAGAAGTCTGCAGGATTCGCAGACAGATAAACTAAACTGCTTAATAATAATTTATTAGTATCCGCTGGAAATATGGCTGATAAAAAAATAAAAATCGCAATTACGGGCAGCATAGGTTCGGGTAAATCAACATTAACAGATTTTATCATTGAAAGAGGATATACGGTTATCAAAGCGGATGACATTTCAAAAGAAATCCTTGCAACTGATAGTGAAGTAAAAAAAGAAGTGGTTAAGATCTTTGGTATAGAATCCTTCATCGGAAATGAAATAAACAGAAAATACCTTTCAGAAAAAGTATTCTC
Source organism: uncultured Ignavibacteria bacterium (assembly GCA_963743325.1). Classification (GTDB taxonomy): domain Bacteria; phylum Bacteroidota; class Ignavibacteria; order Ignavibacteriales; family Ignavibacteriaceae; genus DATFVA01. Next base: position 611,967 of record CAVUOZ010000010.1, on the reverse strand, counting down.
TAATACCGAAAATGTTATGATTATCGATTCAATTTTGCATCCTTTGGTCATAAAAAAAATTAATGAATTAATGAGAGAAGAATTAAAAACCAGGGATAAAGTATTTGTCGAAGCTGCACTAATCTATGAAGCGGAAATGGAAGATATATTCGATTACATAGTTTTGGTCACAGCAGATAAGGAAATAAGATTTCAACGAAAATCCGTTGAAATGAACCGTAGTAATTTTGAAAAAAGAGACGCTAACCAGATACCCGACGAAGAGAAGAAAAAACGAGCCGATTTTATTTTTGAAAACAATGGAGGTGTTGAGGAACTTAAAAGCAAAGCACATCTTTTATTAGCACTTATTTAACTAATACAATATTGAAATATTGACGATTTGAGTGATTGATAGTCGATTTATCCTATATGGTTTATTCCCCGATATGACAAAATGGCAGATACGAAAATAGTGTGTATTTCAAGACCTGATGCTGAGTTATCAGATACCCAAGAGAGACGAGAGATAAACGAGAGAGATATGCCAGATTTTGAGCCCTGAGGATGACCTGAAATACTGATTTTTAGCCTCGGAATTTGGTTTAATTTTGCCAAAATGGTACACTCAAACAGTAGAGAAAAAGATTTAATACCGTATTTAATATGCCTATTGATGTTGTGGGGTCCTTCTAGTTAAACTTTTGGTTTATCCTGACTTAATATTGAACATTAACCGGATATATTGACTTTAATATGTAGTAAAACATTTAAAAGTTGATTAAGTTTCATACCGCATTATCTAAAATTATCATGGTCATCAACCAGGGAGAATGTAAAATTGTCGTTCATGAATAATCTTATTGTTTCTGCAGTACAATTGATGCCCAAATCAGTTGTTGGTTTTTTTTCAAAAAAATATATCGCAGGGGACACAATAGAAAAGGCGGTTCAGTGTGTTAAGAATTTGAATTTAAAGGGTATTTATGCAACTATGGATGTTTTAGGTGAATCAATTACTCACAAAGAGGAGGCAGTCGAAGCAAAGAATAATTGTCTTGAAGTTCTCGATACTATTGTTGAAAATAAACTCATGGCAAATCTTTCAGTGAAACCTACACAAATGGGGCTAAGCATTGATGAAGAATTTGCATATAAACAGATTAAAGAACTTGTTGAAAATGCAAAGGCGAAAGATAATTTTGTCCGTATTGATATGGAAGATTCCCCCTATACCGATAAAACTATCAATCTGTTTAAAAAGTTAAGGAATGATTATAGTAATATCGGAATTGTTCTGCAGGCATATCTGAAAAGGACAACGAGTGATGTGATAACATTAAATAAATTGAGTACTAACTACCGGCTCTGTAAAGGAATTTATATTGAACCAGCCACGATCGCTTACAAAGACCGCCAGGAAATCCGCAATAATTATCTTAAATCACTCGAACTTATGCTGAAAAATGGTAATTATGTGGGCATTGCGACACACGATGAATACCTTATTATTGAAGCATACAAATTGATTAAAAGGATGAATATTCCGAAGGATAAATTTGAGTTCCAGATGCTGCTTGGAGTAAGAGAGGATTTGAGAGATAGAATAAACAAAGACGGTTATAAAATCAGGATATACGTCCCGTTCGGAAAGGACTGGTATCCTTATTCTATCAGAAGGTTAAAGGAAAATCCTCAGGTAGCCGGACACATATTCAAAAATATTTTTTCGTTTGAGAGATGAATGTATTAGGAATTGAAACATCCTGTGATGAAACTTCGGTCGCTGTTATTTCCGATGGCGAACTGAAAGCAAATTTAATTTCATCACAGGATTTTCATTCAGAATACGGTGGTGTGGTTCCTGAACTTTCCAGCCGTGCCCATCTTCAGATTATTATCCCGCTCCTGAGAGACGCTTTAAAGAAAGCTGATCTTCAATTAAAAGATATTGATTTAATTTGTGCTACGGCAGGTCCGGGATTAATTGGCGCATTGTTGGTAGGATTAACTTTTGCAAAAGGACTTGCTTACTCCGCTAATAAAACATTCATTCCTGTCAACCATATAGAAGGACATATTTTTTCGGGTTATTTAATGAAGAATAAACCTGAATTTCCCTATCTTGCCCTGGTTGTATCCGGCGGACACACTCTGCTCCTTCTCGTAGAGAGCGATACCGGGATTAAGAAACTGGGAACCACAATGGATGATGCAGCCGGCGAAGCTTTTGACAAAGTTGCAAAGATGCTTGGGATGGGATACCCCGGAGGACCAAAAATTCAAATGACTGCTTTACACGGAAACAAAGAGAAGATTAGTTTCCCTGTTGCCGACTTATCTGACAGATATAATTTTTCTTTTAGCGGTTTAAAAACAGCTGTACTGAGGTATATTCAGAAAAATTATGGCGAAAATGAAGGAGTTCCTGTGAAAGATTTGCCCGATATTGCAGCATCTTTCCAGAATGCTGTCATCAAGGCTTTGATCAGAAGCACAGAGAGGGCATTAAATGAATTTGAAGTCAAATCCATATCACTCGTCGGAGGAGTGGCTGCAAACAATGAATTAAGAAAGAGCATATCTGAACTGGCTTATAAATTTCAAAAGAAAATAATTATTCCTGATTTGGAATTCTGCGGCGACAATGCTGCAATGATTGCATACAGAGGATTGAAAGTTTATGAGTCAGGGGAAGAATTCAATTTAAGTTACAGTCCATTTCCCGGGTTACACGAAGAACATTTCACTCATATCAATTCCTAATGATAAAGATATTTGGCAGAAAATTATTTACATATTTTAAGTGAAGCGGTAGAAAATCTGACTCCAAAAGAAAAAGATAAATTACTGTCAAAATTAAGAAATGAAGTCGATAAAATTGATGCTGAACTAATTGAAATTCTTATCAGAAGAATTAATCTGTCAATTGAAATTGGCCGGATAAAAAGATCCATGGGTCTTAAAACTTATGACTTCCCGAGGGAGAAAGAAATTGATAATAATATTGACAAACTTTCTGAAAATCCTGAAGTTAAAAAATCGTTAAAAAGAATCTATGAAAGAATTATTGATGAATCCCGTGCGATACAGAGAGAGAGGGAAAAATAAACGGAGATAAATCAGCGGAAAAAAAGTTCAGGGTTTCCTATAAAAACCTTTTATCAAAAAAAGAATTCCTGCTGATATTCTTTTTTTTCACTGCTATACTGGCTATTCTCTACTATACATTTTTTACTCCGAACTACTTCGAAGGTAAATCCCCGGTGAGATTTGAAATAAAGCACGGTGAAACCCTCAGTTCTATAGCAGACAGTCTGGAAGTTAAAGGAATAATTCCAAGTTCAACAAATTTCAGCATAGCGGCTTTTCTTTATGGTGCTGAAAGAAATATTAGAGCAGGAAGATACTATCTGCCTAACGGGCTGAACTATCTTGATCTAATTGAACTATTCCTTCATGGCAAAGCCGATTATCTGCGGACCATAAAAATCCAGGGTGGTTCAACTATCAGGTATATCGGGGCAAAAGTTAAATATGAACTATTTGTCGATTCCGCCCTTTTTGTACAGAAAACTCATGATCATTCTTTTATTGATTCTCTCGGGCTGAATGTATCTGGTATGGAAGGGTATCTTCTCCCGGATTCGTATTATGTCTATGAAAGAAGTTCTCCCTCAGAAATTATTGGTATATTTTACAACAGATTTAAGAATTTTATGACAGATTCTCTGAGGAAAAGGGCTGATTCTATAGGATATACCGAACATGAAATACTAACTTTAGCTTCCATTGTTGAAGGAGAGACAAATAAAGTTGAGGAAATGCCGTTAATTGCATCGGTATATTTTAACAGGCTGAAGCGAGGAATGAAACTGGAAGCAGATCCCACAGTTCAGTATCTTCAGCCGAACGGCTGGAAGAGATTATTATATAAAGATTTGAAAGTTAAGTCATCATATAATACTTATCTTTATAAAGGTCTGCCGCCGGGACCAATAAATAATCCGGGTAGGAATGCAATACTTGCAGCTCTTTATCCTGCAGATACAGATTACCTGTTTTTTGTTGCAAATGGCCAGGGCAGACATAATTTCTCAAAAACTTATTCACAGCATCAAAAAAATGTAAATAACTTTAGAAGATGGTTAAAACAACAGCAGAAAAAATAAAATACTTTTTGATTCTTTTTGCAGGATTGATACTCTCAGATTGTGCAAATCAGCTCCCGCCCGGCGGAGGAGAGATTGATAAGATCTCTCCCAAAGTGGTTGAAACTTACCCCGAAGAGGGAACAACAAATTATCATGAAGATTACATCGAATTTACATTCTCTGAATATGTGGATAAGAGAACTGTGAAAGATGCCCTTTTTATTTCACCTGCAATTGAGGGGGAAATTGAACTGGACTGGAGCGGGAAATCTGTGAGAGTTTATTTCCCCAATCCTTTAAAGGACAGTGTAACATACGTGGTAACACTTGGAACGGATGTTGTCGATTATAATAATAAGAACAGGATGGCGGGATCATTTACATTAACTTTTTCCACGGGAACTGAGATTGACAGGAGAGTCATTTCCGGGCGAATATTTGACGAAAAGCCGGGCGGCACGATGATATTCGCATATAGACTTGTCGCAGATACAGTCCTTCCTTCCACTACAAAACCGGATTATATTTCACAGGCAGGAGATAAAGGATTTTATAAGTTGGCAGGACTTGCTGCCGGTACTTACAGAGTTTTTGCGGTTGCTGATCAATTCAGGGATCTATTTTACCAGGTAGAGCAGGATAAAATAGGTGTGCCTTTTAAAGATATAAAACTTGCGCCTGATGATAGTTTATTCAACGGACTGAATTTCTTCCTTACACAGGACGATACTACATCTCCGCGAATGATCAAAGCGACGATGACGGATCATTATCATATACTTGTGGAATTGAGTGAAAAAATCGATTCAACATTAATAGCAGTAAATAACTTCGCCGTTATAGACTCTACCGAGCATTTATTGTTTAAACCGGTTTATGCGTTTGATAAAATTTCAGACCTCAAACAAATTGTGCTTGTTATAGGTACTGACCTGAAAAACGCAAATGATTATTATTTACAAGCCAATCTGCTGAAAGATAAAAAAGGTAACATTTATACGGGGGATATTTCCCAGATAACAGTGAGTGATAAACCGGATACAAGTCGTCCCGGCATAATAAAATCAATGCCCCAGGACGGAGGTAAAGTTGATTTTATTAACCCCTCAATCGCTTTTTATTTTGATGATGCATTTGACACAACACTTGCAAAAAGCGGGGTGGCATTTTCAGATACATTGAAAAGGAAAATCGGTTATTCAATAACTTTTATAGACGATGCATCACTTATCATAAAACCTTCTGCAGCACTAAAAAGCTCAGAGCAGTATCTGCTAAAATTTGATTTATCAAAATTCAGGGATGAGGCAGGCAACAGAAGCGACACAATTTATACCTACCGATTCGGCACAATAAACGAAATTGATTTTACCGGTGCGACCGGAACAATAATGAACGTACAGTTAACTGATAATCCGTTTGTGGTTCTGCAGAGTACAGAAAAAAGCGGCGGGAAAGTTTACTCGCAGTATTTGCAGAGGGGAAGCAAATTCGAATTTAACAGGGTATTTCCGGGTAAGTATATGTTGTGGTGTTTTCTTGACAGGGACAGCAGCCGGACATACACCAGAGGCAATTCTTATCCATTCATTCCTTCAGAAGATTTTTCCTTTTATCCGGACACACTCAACCTGAGACCAAGGTGGGGTCAAATGGATATTAAGTTTAATTTCAAATAGTTAAACCGTGATGAAGCAGTAAACCTGACATTATAAACAAATGCTCCGTGGACCCACTGAGATGAAGCCAAAATACTTTATGATAGATCGGGTTAGCTTTTTCTGGAGAAATAATCTATATGATAGAGGTTTTTATTTATCCAGTTTTTTTCTTATCTCCGAGTTAATTTTACCACTAAGCCCTTTCACATCACTAAGAATTATTTCATTCTTCTTTAGAATCTCACGGGCAACAGTTTGATTAGACAGTGAAGAACAATTTATAAGTACATTCAAAAACGCACCTTCTGCAGCAGTAGAAATCAATGCGGAAGCAACTCCGGCATCCGAGATTGAATTCTGATTACCTTTTGCAGCGAGTGTCTGGAACAACGGTAGAATTTTACCGCAGTATTGCAATACTTCTGCAGGAGCTTCTGCCGCTTCGAGGGTGGCAGCTTCGATGCTCTCATTTCTTATTTTCTGCTGTTCGTCTGTCTCTTTAGGAAGCTTGAATGAATGCATTACTTTATCGAAAGCCTGGTTATCCTTTTCAGCGAGATTCAGAAACTCTTCTTTTGCCACTGATAATTCGAACTTTATATCCTTCATTTCCTCTTCAGCTTCTGCATACTTTTTCTTTCCGATTGTAAGATTGCAGACCATAATTCCAAGGCTGCATGCAACTGCACCGCTGAAAGCAGAAACATTTCCTCCACCGGGTGTTGGAGAACTGGAGGAAATCTCATCTAAATAATTACGAATTGAATCGTCAATGTTCATTTTTCTCCTCGTGTTAATAAATTTGCGGGTTTGACGAATTTACGGATTTGGCGAATTAATTCGAGAATTCGCTAAATTCGATTATTCTTTAATTTCCAATCATGTAATCGATTATTTTTTGATTTTTTTCAAATGCATTTAATGTGCTAAGTCCAAGTTTTTCAATCGCCAGATTAACTAATTCATCTTCAGTCAGTTTTTTGTCTTTTGTATAAAATCTTCCTGCCTGAAGCAAAGCCTCAAGAGGAACCAGGCCGACAATTTCACTCCCACCAACTTCAACTCCCAGGCGTTTAGCTTCTTTCTTTACTTCTTCGAAAGCAATGTGTAAAGGAGTGACTTCATAATTAGTCAGGTTAATTGAAACCTGTGTAATATTATATTTTTCAAGGGACACACCCATCCCTTTAAAATCTTTTAATCTGCCGGGTATACGGATCGCCTTTCCGTTTTCCTTAACAATATTTCCCCGGTCATCTCTTTTTGGTCTGCCGGATTCACGCAGTATTTCAGCAATCTCTTTAGAATAATTCACATCTGTTGATTTAATATTTACATTATAGGCAATGAGGAAAAATCTTGCACCGGTAACAAGAGCTCCAAGTTTAGGGTTAAATTCAGCTTTGCCAAAATCCGGTTTCCATTCAGGATCCTTAAGTTTCTCTTCGAGTCCTTCGTATTCACCTTTTCGGATATTAGAAAGATTACCCCGCTCGGGTTTTCTCGCCGCATTCTCATAAAGATAGACAGGCAGATCTAATTCTTTAGAAATTCTTTCACCGAAAGCTTCCGATATTTTTATGCAGTCTTCCATAGTTGCATTCTTTACCGGCACGAAAGGAACAACATCGATTGCTCCAAGTCTTGGATGTTCACCTTTGTGGTATCTCATATCAATACGCTGTGCAGCCGCTTTACATACTTTTACCGCGGCATCAATTATTCCATTTTCGTTACCGGCCATCGTTACAACAACCCGGTTATAATCAGCATCAGGTTCTAAATTTAAAAGCTTTGCGCCGGATGTTGATTTTATTGCCTCAGAAATTGCATTAAAAGTGTCCTGATTTTTTCCTTCACTGAAATTTGGCACACACTCAATTATTTTCAATTTAATCCTCCGTTTGCATCAAATATTATTGTTCCGTTTTTAATTGTCATAGTATTGATATTTTTTCCAACCTGGTAAATAATATCAGCATATTCTTTTGTATCAAAAACCGCAAAATCGGCTTTCTTCCCAATCTCTATACTTCCCACTTCCAGGTTTCTGTTTAATGCTTTAGCAGAATTTATTGTAACTGCTGAAATACTTTCTTCTATTGTCATCTTCATTTTCAGGCAGGCGAGACTCATAATGAAATTCAGGTTAGCAATATGAGAAGAGCCCGGATTATAATCAGTTGCAAGTGCCACAATTGCTCCCGCCGCAATCAGTTTTCTGGCCGGGGCATATCCGTAATCTAAGAAAATATGAAACTCCTGGAAGAAGTGTTGCAACAGTGTTCGATCCTGCCAGTTTATAGATATCTGCATCAGATAGCATCTCCAGATGGTCAACGCTAACTGCATTTTTCTGAAGTGCAATATTAATTCCGCCCACGTTATTAAACTGTTCAGTATGCAGTTTCAAACCCAAGCCCAATTCAACGGCTTTATTGAATATTGCATCAACCTCTAAAGAATTAAAGCTGTCTTCTCACAGAAGACATCACAAAAAACTGCAAGTTTATTTTTAACGATATGGGGAAGCATTTTATCAATTATTAAATCAATATAAGCTTTATGGTCCTCTTTATATTCTGCCGGATAAGTGTGCGCTCCCAGAAAAGTCGGAATAATATCTATTGGATAAATCTCATTAATATAGTTTATAAGATGAAGCAGTTTAATTTCACTATCGAAATCCAGTCCATACCCGCTTTTAATTTCAAGTGTAGTAATTCCCTGGGAAATAAAATACTGAATCCTCGGTGAAACAACCTTCACCAATTCTTCTAAAGTTAATTCTCTGACTGCCTTAACAGTTGAAAGAATCCCACCGCCTTTCGCGGCGATCTCTTCGTAATGTACACCGGCAAGTTTCATCCGGAATTCATCTGCACGCGAGCCGGCAAAGGCGGTATGAGTATGACATTCAACGAGTCCCGGTAAAATGGTTTTATCCTTCAGATCAATTATCCGGGCGCTGCTGTGCTTTTTAAGAGAAGAATTAGGTACTAAATCTTTTATTGTGTCGTTTTCAATGACAATAGAATGACCGGTAACTAAATTTATTTCATTCAGATCGGATCCCCTCTTATAATTCTTTCCACCTGTGTCAACTGTGACTATCTGTCCGGGATTTAAAAGTATTTTCAGCATCAGTTAAAAATATTTACTGTGGATGCTATCACTCTTGATTCTGTATAACCCATCTGGTTCAATTTAAAATTCAAATCCTTTGCATCGCTCATACTTATAAAATCGCCGACTTCAACCTTATAAAAAGGGGGATCAAAAATTATATATATATTTTTCTGGGTCACTTTAAGGGACAATTCAGATTTTAATGAATCCGCCTCCTCCAGTTTATCAGTCGCTAAAACCTGTACTCTAAACCCATTCGTTGTTCCAACAATCGCTTTTTCCTGAGCTGAGCTCGTATCTTTATCCTGATAACCATACCAGGCATCGATTTCGGGTGGTTCCGCTGTGTTTGAAGATTTTTCTATAATATCGATTGTTGTACGATAGGGAATAATATCGAAATCTTCTTTGAAGGTCTTCTTCTCCGTTTCATTAACTGATTCTTTCTTCTCTTTATCACGGTCATATCTTACAGTACTTGACGCACTGCAGGAATAAAGTAAGAAAGGGAGAATCATGATAACCAAACAGGCTATATATCTGTTTTCTATGCGTATTTTCATAGTATAAGCTTATTTTTTTAAATATCACATTCTAAATTTAACAATCTTTTAGTAAAATTTTAGATTTCTATGAAAGTTCAATGGATGTAAGTAATTAATAAAAATTATGCTTATAAATTACGTAATATCAACTTTTTATGAACAATTAAATCGATCGTAATTAAAAGTATTATATGAACTTTTTTTTGAGAAACACATTGAAATTTCGTAAATTACCACATTCATTTAAAATAAACTTGCAAAATGCCCTCAAAAAAATTTAAAATCCTTTTCGTTTCATCGGAAGTTGTTCCATTTGTAAAGACAGGTGGATTAGCAGACGTCTCTGCTGCATTGCCGCAGATGCTTTCAGAATTAGGACATGAAGTCCGTATTGTCGTCCCAAAATATGGTGCTGTCGATGACAGAAAATTCAAAATACACGAAGTCGTCAGACTAAAAGATATCCCTATAAAAATAGGGGATAAAGATGTGGTATTCTTCACTTAAATCCTGTTTTCTTCCCGGACAAAAAGTAAGAGTACAGATTTATTTCCTCGATAACCAGGAATATTTCGGCAGCCGGAACAGTTTATACGTGAATCCAATGACCGGTCATGATTATCCCGATAATGATGAAAGATTTATTTTATTAAGTCGATCGGTATTTGAACTTATATACAAACTCGGATGGATTCCGGATATTATTCATTGTAATGACTGGCAGTGTGGACTGATTCCCGCTTATCTGAAAACCATTTACAAAGATGAAGATCAGTTTTAATCACTTTAAAACATTCTTTACCGTACATAATCTGGCATATCAGGGGTATTCCCGAAATCAGTCTTTAAGAAAACAGGTCTACCGGAAGAACTTGAATTCCGAAAAAGGAATTGAGATATACGGGAAAGTTAATTTTATGAAGAGCGGTCTGATCTTTGCTGATGTTATTAACACAGTCAGTGAAACATATGCAAATGAAATCAGAACCGATGAAGAACTGGGCGCCGGATTAAAAAATGTACTTGCCAAAAGAAAGAATGATCTGTATGGAATTGTTAATGGTATTGATACGAATGTTTGGTCCCCTGAAAAAGATAAACATCTGCCGAAGAAATTTTCGATCAAGAACATCGAAGACAAAGAAATAAATAAAAAGGAACTTGCCGAAAAATTCCGTTTTGAGTACAGTGAGAATATTCCGGTAGTAGGAGTAATATCCCGTCTGTTTGACTCCAAAGGTATGGATCTGTTAAAAGATGCATTCCCGGAATTGATGAAAATAGATCTACAGATGGTTCTTCTCGGTACAGGCGATAAAAAATATCATAAATTCTTTGAAAGTATGTCGTTAAAGTATAAGGGCAAATTTGCCTCCTACCTTGGATTTAATGATGATCTTGCTCATCTTATTGAAGGAGGCTCTGATATTTTTTTAATGCCTTCGCGATACGAACCATGCGGGCTGAACCAGATGTACAGTCTTATGTACGGAACTGTCCCTCTTGTACGTGAAACAGGTGGTCTTGCAGATACAGTGGTAAAATATGATGAGAAAACCGGTGAAGGAAACGGATTTATGTTCAAGCATTACGATGCCACTGCAATGATCAAGGAATTGAAACGGGCCCTGAAAATCTTTCAGGATAAAAAAGCCTGGATGAAAATCATGAAAAACGGTATGAAATCAGATTTCAGCTGGAATTCGTCCGCAAAGAAATACATTGATTTATACAGAACGATCTTATCAAACGAAAACTGATGTCCCAATATGCCGTGTTTCTCGATAGAGACGGGACGATCAATGAAGATCCCGGATATCTGGGTGACCCTGAAAAAGTGAAATTATTTCCCGGGACGGGTAAAGCACTCTCTTTATTAAAAACCAGATTAAATTTCAAACTAATTGTCATCTCAAATCAATCCGGAATTGCCAGAGGATTAATTTCAGAAGGAGATGTTAATGCTGTCAATTCCCGCATCAATGAATTGCTAACGCCCGATAAAGTATCAATTGATGCGTTTTATTACTGTCCCGGCCATCCTGATTTTAGCACTGAAGAAGAAGCAGATTGCAGAAAACCCTCTCCTTCTCTTGTATACAAAGCTTCGCGAGATTTAAATATCGAATTAAGCCGTTCTTACTTTATCGGTGATAGTCCCGCTGATATTTTATGCGGAAAAAACGCAGGATTGAAGACCGTGCTTGTAAAAACGGGTTACGGTACGGATAGCATTTCTATATTGCAAAAACAAAATATATTTCCAAGCTTTGTAGCCGAAAATATTACAGATGCGTGTAAATTTATATTTGAAGATTTTACAGGTGAAATAATTGATAAATAATAAGATTGTTTTGATTCCCTTTTTGATTTTACTGATTTTGATTTGTTCCTGCAGTGATTCTCCTACCTCGATTGGCAATAATTTATTAGCTCCTGATTTTATCAATGTTAAAATACTTGATTCATACCAGGATTCAGTGGGGCAGAATTCATCATATTTTAAGACACAAATAAAATTAAGTGATTCTCCAAGACTGCTTGTAGGAAAATTTGAAAACGTCGAGGCTTCATCCCTTATCAGGTTCGGGATAGCTCTGCCGGACAGTATAAAAAATGCGTTCCTGAATTCCAGTCTGAATATAATTGATGCAAAGATACAACTCACCAGAGAATACAAAATTGGTAATACGGCCGGCCCTTTAAATTTTTCAGTACATTTTGTTAACAGCGGATGGACTTCTTTTGGATTTACTGCGGACAGTATTCCGAATCTGATTTATGATAATGCGGATATTAGTTCAAATAAAACTTATTCCGATTCTCTTTACACATTCAATATTGACAATCAGACAATAAATTCATGGTTTGCAACGGCCTCAGATACCTCTGTTCACAATAATAAAGGAATCTATATCAAGGCGGATGCCTCTTCAGCCCAGGTAATTGGTTTCGATGCATTTAATGTAAATCTGATTGGTATACCCAAACTTAGTGTAGTAGTAGCAACCGGCGGAATAACCGACACACTCGGTTTTTACAGCATTGAAGACGTTAGTGCGATATCCGGAGATAAGCCTATTATGCCTGCCGGAGATATTGCCGTTCAGTGCGGCCTGGCTGTGAATGGACGGGTGAAGTTTGATCTTTCTGCTCTGCCTGAGGGAGCAATTATTAATAAAGCTCAATTAACTGTTTTTATAGACACCAGCGAAACCAGAACCGGTGATACATACACAAATTCATTGACTGCCTATTTTGCAAAAGATTCTTCTGCAGACACCTATGACAGCACTTCCGGAATTACATTGGGCAGAACTGCCGATTATTTTACTGCGGACATAGCTCGTTTTATTCAAAGCATTGCCAGCAGTTATCATGAAAATAACGGGATAATTCTAGCTGCCGGGGGACAAAACCTAAGCGTTGATATATTTGCCTTGAAGGGGAGTGATGCTTCTGATACTTCACTGAGACCCCGTTTGGTAATTATTTATACAGGCAAAAAATGAAATTAAATAATCAAATTATTTCTTCGGTTTTAGTACTCATTTTATTTCTGATTCCGGAGTCATATTCTCAATCTGCTTCACCCTACTCCCGGATTGGCATTGGAGAAATAAACTATGCTTATTCAGCCAGGAAATTGGGGATGGGGCAGGTGGGAGTAGCAGATGCCCCGGAGAACTTTATCAGTTTTTATAATCCCGCCTCACTATACAATCTCAAAAGCACGAGAATTGAATTCGATTTAATTTACCACGGATCTTTTTTATCAAATGAGAATTTTTCCGCCTATTCAGGAAAAGGTGAATTCGGGGGCTTTCTGATTGCTTTCCCTGTCAGCGAAAAATATGGAATAGGTGCTGTCGGCGGAATTCTTCCCTACTCTAATGTAAGCTATAATGTTATAAGTTCAATAGAATCTCCATACGCGAATTACGATGCTACCTATAAAGGGAGAGGTGGTTTATCAAAATTATTTCTTGGCTCCTCATATAAACTGCCGTTTGATTTAATCTTTGGCGCAACGTTAGAATATTATTTTGGAAGCACTGATTATACATCATCGATAACTTTCTTTGATAATTCACTTGTATTTGCAGAATATACTAATGAATACAGACCAAAAGGAATGGGAACAACTTTAGGATTGATATCCCCTGATTTATCAGGAGTATTGAACCTCGATGGAATCACCAATTTTAGATTGGGATTATCTTATAACCATCTTTCAGATTTAAGAACAGATACAGTTTTTACCTCTGCTACGATTCTTGGCATAGATACTCTTTCCAGGGGAATTGTTCATATGAAAATTCCGGACAGATTGAGTGCGGGGTTAAGTCTTGTTTTAAATAAAAAATATTTGTTCAGTTTAGATTATGTATTTCAGGCCTGGGAGAATTATTCATTTGATGGAAGAACTAATAAAAATCTCCGGAATGCTTCTAAATATAGTGCGGGGTTTGAGTATACCCCGGAAAGAACTTTAGGGGCATCGTTCTGGGAAGAAATAATCTGGCGTGCAGGATTAAGTTATGAGCAGACTCAGTATTTTGTGAATAATGAAGGAATCAATCAATACTCAGTTTCAGGAGGTTTTTCTTTACCATTAAGTCCTGCAAATACACTGGATCTGGGCCTCCAGTATGGAATGAGAACTGATCCCGGTCTCTTTAAAGAAAATATATTGAAAGTATATTTAACGGTCAGCCTCGGCGACATCTGGTTTATTCGGGAGGAAAAATAACACGATAGAATCAAATCAGACAATCAGCCCCTCCGGTGACTTTTATTCATGTATTAGTGTTACAGTTCCTTAAATCCATTTTTATAACAGGTTTAATGTAAAGGTTCCATGAAATACACCCGGAACCTTTTCTTTTTATTTGTTATATTTTCAAATTGAAAAATAATCTACATTTACAAAACAGTGAATCTAAAATGACATACTCTAACATTCAAAAAGATAATGAAATTTTCGAAGTATTAAAGCTTGAGACCCAAAGACAGCAGGAAAAACTTGAACTTATAGCTTCAGAAAATTTTGTCAGCCCGGCAGTTCTTGAGGCTGCAGGCTCAGTCCTTACAAATAAATATGCGGAAGGATATCCCGGTAAACGTTACTATGGCGGCTGCGAATATGTGGATATGGCTGAAAACCTTGCCAGAGAAAGATTAAAGCAATTATTTAACGCTGAATATGTAAATGTTCAGCCGCACAGCGGTTCACAGGCGAATATGGCCGTTTACATGGCTCTGTTAAAACCGGGAGATAAAATACTTGGTTTAAGCCTTGCTCACGGCGGTCATTTAACCCATGGTTCCCCGGTTAATTTTTCAGGGCAGCTTTATCATGCGGTCGGTTATACACTCAATAAGGATACTAAAACCTTAGATTATGACCACATAGCTGATCTTGCAAATAAAGAGAAACCCGGAATAATTGTCACAGGTGCAAGCGCATACCCGAGAGAATGGGATTATAAAAAATTCAGGGAAATAGCTGATGCTGTCGGTGCGTTTCTGATGTGCGATATGGCTCATCCTGCCGGACTGATTGCAAAAGGCTTCCTTGATAACCCGGTTAAATATTGCGATGTGGTCACTTCTACGACTCACAAAACTCTTCGGGGACCAAGAGGCGGTATCATCCTTATGGGTAAAGACTATGAAAATCCGATGGGAATAAAATCACCGAAAGGCGATCGTGTTAAAATGATGTCGGAAATTCTTGATAGTATGGTTATGCCGGGAATTCAAGGGGGACCCCTTATGCATATAATAATGGCAAAAGCAGTTGCATTTGGTGAGGCACTCCAGGATTCGTTTAAAATATATGCAGGGGAGATAATTAAGAATGCAAAAGCACTTGCATCCAAATTAACAGAGTACGACTTTAATCTTATCTCAGGCGGTACCGATAATCACCTGATGTTAATCGATTTAACAAATAAAAATATAACAGGTAAACAGGCCGAAAATTCTCTGGAAAAAGCTGGCATTACTGTAAATAAAAATATGGTTCCCTTTGATCTGAGAAGTCCTTTTGTGACTAGCGGTATCAGAGTTGGAACGCCTGCG
Source organism: uncultured Ignavibacteria bacterium (assembly GCA_963743325.1). Lineage (GTDB taxonomy): Bacteria > Bacteroidota > Ignavibacteria > Ignavibacteriales > Ignavibacteriaceae > DATFVA01. The sequence goes on along the minus strand of CAVUOZ010000010.1, from coordinate 596,412 downwards.
GTTACAACAAGAGGGATGAAAGAGAACGAAATGGTACAGATAGCAGGATTTATTAATAACGCCGTAAATAATTTCGATAATGATTCCAAGCTCAATGAAATAAGAATTGATGTTAAATCACTTTGTTCAAAGTTTCCTCTCTATTCCGGTTTAATTTGATTTGAAACATTTTGACAGCTAAAGAACTTAAAAGTATCGATTATACAGAAGAAGATTCCGGAGATGTTGAGATGAGCTTTCTGGATCATCTCGAGGAGCTTAGGTGGAGACTTATTTATTCAATAATAGGGGTAGTCGCCGGGACAATTATTTGCTGGATTTTTGTTGATTTCCTTATCGATGTCGTACTATTAAAACCAGCCAGAGATTCGGGTGCAACTCTTCAGAATCTAAAACCGTTCGGTCAGTTATTTCTCTACTTTCAGGTCGCGATGATAGGGGGAATAATCCTAAGTCTTCCAAATCTTTTCTACCAGTTCTGGAAATTTCTTTCACCTGCCCTTCGCCGGAATGAAAGGAAGTATCTTCTTGCTATAGTTTTTTATTCAACTTTTTGTTTCATTCTCGGAATTGTATTTGCATATTACGGGATGCTCCCTCTGACGATGAAATTTGCAGCTCAGTTTGGATCATCACAAATAAAAAATTCATTTGCAATAGATGAATACTTCTCGATAATTATAAGTGTTATGCTTGCAGCCGGATTTGTATTTGAACTTCCTATGATTTCATTCTTTCTGACAAAACTGCATATTCTTACTCCTGCCTTCATGAGAAAATACCGGAAGCACGCAATTGTAATTATAATGGTGCTCGCAGCATTTCTTACTCCCGGCACAGATCCGGTTTCACAGGTTGTGCTGGCAGTTCCATTGGTTTTATTATATGAAATCAGTATTTTCATTTCAAAATTAGCAGCGAAAAAACTTTGATAAAAAAAGCATTAAGTGAAATAAGTCAGCCGATTAAAACTGAATTGGATGAATTTGACCATCTTTTTAAAAAAGCGATGAAGAGTAATGTCGGGCTGGTTGATCTTATTGCCAAATACGTTATCAGACAGAAAGGGAAAAAGATAAGACCATTGCTGGTTCTGCTCTCCGCAAAATTATCAGGCGGTGTTACGCTGAGAACCTATCGCGGTGCCGTGCTTGTGGAACTGCTTCATACTGCAACGCTCATTCACGATGATGTAGTTGACAATGCTGATAAGAGGAGGGGATTCTGGTCAATTAACGCGGTATTTAAAAATAAAGCTGCCGTGCTGATGGGCGATTACCTTCTTTCAAGGGGTCTTATGATAGCCGTAGAAGGCAATGATTTTGATTTTCTGGGGGTTATTACCAATGCGGTTAAACGAATGTCGGAAGGTGAGCTTCTCCAGATTCAGAAAACAAGAAAGCTTGATATTGACGAAGAAACGTATTTTAAAGTTATTTCCGATAAGACAGCATCACTTCTTGAAACCTGCTGTATGATTGGTGCTATGAGCACCTCGGAGAATAAGAATTATCACGATGCTATGAAAAATTTTGGCGAATCGATTGGTATGGCATTTCAGATTAGAGATGATATTCTGGATTACGAAGGAAGTTCAAAAATAACTGGAAAACCGGTTGGCGGTGATATCAAAGAAAAGAAGATAACTCTGCCGCTCATTTACTCGTTGAAACAGGTTCCGAAGAATGATGCCGATAAAATCAGACGACTGATTAAAAATAATAATGGTAAAGAGAACACTAACCAGATAATTGAATTTGTAAGAAAAAACGATGGAATTGATTATGCATTAAGAACAGCGCACAATTATTCGCAGAAGGCTAAGAATTCGTTAAAAATATTTCCGGATTCTCCGGCTAAACTTGCACTGGAAGGCCTTGTTGATTTTGTGATCGACAGAAAGAACTAAATTAGTTTTTTGCTTTTTCTTTTTTCAACTCATCTTTAAATAAAAAGCCTTTAATCGGTTCTCTTAAAGTAAGCACCGGGCAGGGAGCTTTTCTTACAACCTTTTCAGCTGTACTTCCGAAAAGTATATGTTCCATCCCTGTATGACCGTGAGTTGCGATAATAATCAGATCAACATTTTCCTCCGTGGCAGTTTCAATTATTTCGATAAAAGGTTTGCCTGTTTTAACAATTGATTTGACTTTAATTTCTGCCGGAATCTCCTGTTCGGCCAGCTTGTTCAGTTCATCGATTGCCCTTTTATCCATTTCAAGGTCGACTGAAGGAATAGCGATCTGTCCCATACTAAAATCCGGTGGATAAATTACGGGTTCGACAACATATACCAGGAATAACTGAGCTTCAAAATGTTTAACGAAGTTTACGGCATATTTTAATGCGCTTTTGGAATAATCAGAAAAATCAATTGGAACAAGCACTTTGGAAATATTAAGTTCCATAAGTCGTCTCCATTTTAATTTCTAATTTGTTTTGAAGATTAAAATTATCTTCATTTAACTTTCTAAGTCTGCTGGCAATAATCTCGGCAATTCCCCTTAGTATTTTTATTCCGCTTTTAGGATAGTTTTCTATAAATTCATCAAGGTCAGGTTTAAAGATAACTGCCAAATGTGTATCAGAAATACTTACGGCTGAAGCTGGGCGCTTTTCCCCATCTATAAGAGCAAGCTCACCGAAGAAATCTCCTTTCGAAAATGAAGCAAGAGAGACAATTTCTTCGTCCTCTTTTTTTCTTTGAATAGTTATAGCTCCATCCCGTATTATATACAGACCCAGTCCCGGGTCGCCCTGATAGAAAATATATTCGCCGGCAACATAATTCCTGTTATGAATAATATTAATTAGCATTCCCAGTTCTCTTCCTGTAAGTCTGCTGAAAATGGGAATTGAAAGAAGCGACTTCTGAAGATCAACCTTTTCAGTAGGTGATTTGAAGAAATTGGACCAGAAACTACTATGAACCACCTTGTTATCGTTATTTTCCATTATTTCTCCTTTAGTTGAATAACCCGGCTTCTGCCACGCGCCATAATTTCTGGCATGGAAAACGGTTTTCGTACAAGGCCCGGCCGACAATTACAGAATCAATCCCTATAGGCATTAAAGCCTGAACATCCATTAATTCATCCTTGTTCCGGATTCCTCCTGAAACAGTAACTTTTTGATTTGTTTCCCCCGCGATTTTTTTTGAAAGTTCCAGGTTTGGTCCTGACATCGTCCCGTTCCTGTTAACATCTGTAACTATAAATCTTTCAATTCCGATATCCGCCATTTTCTTTGCATAATCCAGATAATTCAATCCTGTTCTCTTTTTTCTTCCTCGTACAATCATTTCATCATTCAAGACATCCAGAGAAATAACAATTTTTGCAGGACCGAATTTTTCAAATACTTTTTTAAATTCTTCAGGATTTTCATAAGCCATAGTATTTATTGCCAAACGGCTGACACCCAATTCCAGCATTCTTTCTGCCTCATCCATCGTTCTTATCCCCCCGGTATACTCTACAGGTATGATTACAGAAGTACAAATTTCTTTAATGATATCAATATTCCTTTTTGAATGTTCTAATGCACCGTCAAAATCGACTATATGTAGCAATTTAGCATTCTCAGCACGCCATATGCGAGCCATTTCAACTGGGTCACTTCCATATTCCTTACAATCCAGTTCAGGAATTCCCTGGACAACTCTGACTGTTTTGCCGTTTTTAATGTCAATCGAGGGAATTACAAGCAGATATCTTAACATTCGCTCCTTTTCATAACTTTCACTTAGGAGAAAATAGTCAATTGAAAAACAAAAAGAAATAACGCATCTAACGCATACTTCTAAAAAGTTTGATTTATGCCCCATTTTCTTGACTTTTCTAACTTTAATAGGCATATTTGATTTAATGAGCAAAGATTTTATACTTACTACTGAAAAGCAGGATACTCTCCGGATCACTGCTTACGGGGTAGAAAATCTGCGCTTATATCCATGTTTGATTTTTGTGCATGGATTTAAAGGATTTAAAGACTGGGGATTTGGACCATATATTGGAAATTATTTTTCATCCAAAGGATTTTTTGTTCTCAGTTTTAATTTTTCGCATAATGGTGTGGGTGAAACTCTCACCGAATTTGAGGAATTAGAGCGTTTTACGGCAAATACCTTTTCATTAGAATTAGAAGAACTTTCGCAATTAATTGATGCTTATTTTAACGGATTTTTTGGAGGAACTTCGAATAACAGACTTGGTTTGCTGGGTCATAGTCGGGGGGGAGGAATTTCTGTTTTAACAGCAAAACAAAAGCCTGAAGTGAATGCGGTTGCAATATGGTCTTCTGTGTCAACATTTGACAGATATTCAAAAAGACAAAAAGATGTGTGGAGAAAAAAAGGAGTTTTTGAAGTGATGAATTCAAGAACTAAACAGATAATGAAATTGAACATTTCATTACTTGATGATCTTGAAGAGCATAAAATAGATAAACTGAATATTGAAAATGCTGTGAGGGAATTGAAAAAACCTATATTAATTGTACACGGAGAACAGGATCTGGCTGTGCCTGCTGAAGAAGCTGAAAAGCTTTATTCTCTGGCTGACAAGGATTTATCTGAGCTGTACCTTGTTCCCGGCATCGGGCACACTTTTGATATTAAACATCCGTTTGAAGGTACAAACGAAAAATTTGAGGGGGTCCTTGAAAAAACATACGAATTTTTTAATCAAAATCTTAACTGAGGAAATTTATGATTTCAAAGAACAATGCTGTTGATTCCAAATTTTTAGTCAGAGTCACATCTTCTGATATATTCTGGATTTTTTCATTCTCAATTCTTACTGCAGTAGCTGCACAAATCAGCATACCCGTTAAACCTGTCCCATTTACGCTACAGACTTTAATGGTTGGTCTCTCTGGTGCTTTTTTGGGTGCTAAAAAAGGAGCTTACAGCCAGCTCGCATATTTAGCTTTAGGGTCAATCGGTTTACCGGTATTTGCACCAACTCCAGATGGTTTCTACGGAATTGCGAGTTTATTCGGACCAACAGGGGGATATCTTCTTGCATTTCCACTGGCGGCATTCGCGGCCGGCTTTATTGTGGGAAAAAATAAAAGTTATGTTGCAGTTGTGTCTGCAATGATCATAACAGAGGTAATTATAATTTTAAGCGGCATTATCTTTTTGAACACGCTATATCTCCATGACTGGACACAATCTTTAAAAGCGGGGGCTATAATTTTTTCACTCTGGACTGTGATTAAAGTGATTGCCGGAGCAACGATTTATACGGGTGTTCATAAAAATCGCAGTAAAAAATGATTTCATTCTTATTCTCCTAAATTTGCAGATTTTATGGAATTAAAAAAAATAATTTTTATTATTCTTTTTGTACTTGCTGTGGGACTTTTTATATGGAGCTGCAGGAAATTAATCACCTATATGCTTCTTGCCAGAAAAAAAGATGATCGATTTGACAGGGTTGGAGATCGGTTAAAAAGAGTCTGGACAATTGCTTTCGCACAAACTAAGTTAATGAGAGACGCAAAGGCCGGTTTGCTTCACTTAACAATATTCTGGGGATTTGTACTGTTTCTGTTTGCAGTTGTTGAAGCTTTCATACAGGGCTTTTATTCGCCATTCAGCTGGCATTTTACAGGACCATTCTATTCGGCTATAACAATAATTCAGGATGTATTTTCAATTCTGGTTATAATTGCATGCCTTTATGCTCTCTATAGAAGATTCGTGGTTCATGTTCCCCGCCTGGAAGTTGAAAAATCGGGAAAACTGGATGCAGCATTCATACTTCTACTAATTATACTCGTATGTATTTCAATGCTTGGTGAGAATTCTGCTCTGTTAGCAATGCATAATTTTCAGCTGAACACTTACGAAATCCGGCCAATATCTGCAATACTTAGTGGGTGGTTATATAGCGGCAGTAACGGGAATGCTCATATTTATTTTAATATTTTCTGGTGGATGCATATTGTTGTTATTTTAGGATTTCTTAATTTTCTCCCGTACTCAAAACATCTTCATGTTCTTACATCTATTCCCAATACGTATTTCGCAAATCTTGATGAAATCAGGAACACATTAAAGCCTTTGAATCTTGAAGATGAAAACGTTGAGGTTTTTGGAGCTGCAGACTTTGAGCATTTATCGTGGAAACAGATTCTCGACGGATATTCCTGCACCGAATGCGGCAGATGCACGGCATCCTGTCCTGCGGCAACTGTAGGTAAATCACTTTCCCCAAGAAAAATAATAGTTGACATCAGACGAAGAACCAGAGACAAAGCACCCTTAATGGAACAAGGTGTTACTGAAGGAGAAGTTTATAAGAAAACATTAGTGCACGATTATATCTCTGATATGGAGTTATGGGAATGCACTACTTGTATGGCCTGTGTTCAGGAATGTCCGGTAATGATCGAGCACGTCGATTCAATAGTAGATATGAGAAGAAACCTGGTTTTGACAGAATCGCAGTTCCCGGCAAACCTCAATGCTGTATTTAAGAGTCTTGAAACGAATTTTACACCGTGGGCATTTAACCAGGCAGATCGTTCAAACTGGGCAGAAGGCTTAAATATAAAAACTATGGCAGAAGATCCTGTTTGTGATGTTCTATTCTGGGTTGGCTGTGCAGGTTCTTTTGATGAAAGGTATAAGAAGGTTTCCCGGGCATTTGCTCAGATTATGCAAAAGGCGGGGATTAATTTCCGCATACTTGGTACCGAAGAAAAATGTAACGGTGATACTGCAAGAAGACTTGGAAATGAATACCTTGCCCAAACTTTGATAGCGGATAATGTGGAAACTCTGAACAATTATAAAATTAAAAAGATTGTTACTGCCTGTCCTCATTGTTTTCACTCACTCGGAAGAGAGTACAAACAGTTCGGCGGTAATTATGAGGTAATGCATCATTCACAATTTATTGATGAGCTTATTTCCGGGGGCAAAATTAAAATGAAAAATAATCAGAAAAAAAATAAGGTAACTTATCACGATTCCTGCTATCTTGGGAGGTATAATAATGTTTATGAATCACCGCGAAATGCATTAAAGAGTATTAACGGGGTGGATTTTGTTGAAATGGAGAGAATAAAATCCCGCGGCTTTTGCTGTGGCGCCGGCGGGGGCAGAATGTTTCTTGAAGATGAAGAGGGCGGGAGAATCAATTTAGAAAGAACATCGGAAGCACTAAAAACTAATTCAGATACAATCGCTTCAGCATGCCCTTTTTGTATGACAATGCTGACGGACGGTGTAAAACATTTCGAGAAGACTGAGGAAGTGGCAGTAAAAGATATTGCCGAGATAGTACTAGAACATTCTAAATAACTTATTTCAAATTATTTCTTAGGAGGTTTCAATGAATAAATACGAAGACTTAATTCAGGCAGTGCAAAATCTTCACACTGATTTTGAAAAGTTCTATGAAAAAGGACAGGCAGCAGCCGGTACCCGTCTTCGCAAAGGATTGAGCGAGCTCAGAAAGCTGGCACAGGATGTTCGTAAGGATGTCCAGGAAGTTAAAGCCAAGAGAAAATCTGAGAAACAAGGATAATAAAATCTGGTAAAATTAAATTAAGGCTGACTATTGTCAAATAGTTCAGCCTTTTATATTATTATGCGCTGTCTCTCTCTGGCACTGTTGATATTTATCGTAATATACACTTTTGATAATTGTTCAAAGCCTGAGTCTGCAGGTGTCGATAAACCGCAGAAACAGGACTCACTTGTTACTATATCAATTAGTGTAGTCGGTGATATAATGTGCCACTCTGTTCAGTATAATTATGCACGGGTAGTTGCTGATAGTTTTGATTTTGGGCCAGTATTTTCAGAAATAAAAGAATATACAGACCAGTCTGATTTCCTCTTTGGTAACCTTGAAACTGTTGCTGCGGGGAAAAAAGCCGGGTATTCAGGATATCCTTTATTTAATTCTCCTGACGCTTTTATCAGGTCACTTAAGAATGCAGGTTTCGATTTGTTGACTACCGCCAATAATCACGCAATTGACAGGGGGGAGACAGGTATCATAAGAACAATTGAACAATTAAGACTGAATCAGTTAGGTTATAACGGCACTTTTATTTCCGAAAAAGACAGAGACTCTATCAGGATATTCAACATTAAAGGTATTAATGTTGCTTTTCTCGCTTATTCTTATGGAACTAATGGGAACCCTGTCCCAAAAGGAAAAGAATTTCTGGTTAACCTTATCGATACTGCAAAAATCAGAAACGATATACGACTTGCAAGAAAAAAAGGGACTGATGTCGTACTTGTGCATTTCCATTTTGGTGAGGAATACCAGCGTTTGCCCAATAGTTATCAGAAGGAAGTAGTGAACAAAACAATTGAATACGGTGCTGATATTATTATAGGAGGACATACACACGTTCTTCAGCCTATTAGTTTCTTTAAGACAAATAATGCTAAACTCGATTCGGGATTTGTTATTTATTCTATGGGAAACTATATTTCAAACCAGAGATGGCGCTTTTCTGACGGAGGGGCAGTACTGACCTTTTCATTAACTAAAAATATTACAGATAATTCAGTTCACCTGAAAGCCGTAGACTATCTTCCAATATGGGTATTCAAAGGAGATACTAAATCAGGAAGAAAGTATATTATAATACCCTCAGAAGCAGCCTTTTCCGATTCTCTTTACCCGTTTCTTTCCGCTGAGGATAGGAAAATTGCCGGTCAATCATTTCACGACACCAAAGAAATCCTTTCAAAATACTCACAAAAACCGCATTTAAAAGATATATGCCCTGATATAATTTTCAGAATCAAACGCCCATCCTTTCATTAATTCTTTATATATTTGTATATCTAATTTAACTCCAATTAATTTTTACCGGTATACGTTTTGGCACATCAGATTACCTTAATTCCAGGGGATGGAATAGGACCCGAAATTACGAGGGCAGCCACTAAAGTTATTGAAAATGCAGGCGTAAAAATAGACTGGGAGGTTGTTGAAGCAGGGATGACAGCCCTTGAAAAATACCGTGATCCTTTACCTAAAGAAGTAATTGAATCAGTTGATAAAAATCATTTAGTACTAAAAGGCCCATTGACTACCCCCATCGGAAAAGGATTCAGAAGCATTAATGTTGCTTTGAGGAAAGAGTTTGAACTTTATGTTAATCAACGCCCTGCTAAAACATTTAAGGGAATAAGGACACTTTATTTCGACCATATCGACCTCATAATATTTCGTGAAAATCTGGAAGAGTTTTATTCAGGTATTGAACATTATATTGACAGCAGCAAAACAGCTGCTGAAACAATCGGAATAATCACACGGAGAGGTTCTGAAAGAATCATCAGATATGCTTTTGAATACGCCAAAAAGCATGGCAGAAAAAAAATAACCGTCGTACACAAGGCAAATATTCTTAAATTCACCGGAGGATTATTTCTTGATATCGCAGAAGAAATTGCTCCGGAATATCCTGAAATTAAATTTAATGATAAGATAGTTGATAATATGGCAATGCAGATGGTAATGAATCCATACCAGTTCGATTGCATTGTTACTACAAATTTATTTGGTGATATTCTTTCGGATCTTGCTTCGGGCCTTGTCGGGGGATTAGGAATGGCACCAGGTGCAAACATTGGGGATGATGTTGCTATTTTTGAAGCTGTGCATGGATCTGCACCTGATATTGCAGGACAAAATATTGCAAATCCGTCAGCAATAATTCTTGGCGGAGTAATGATGCTCGAATATATAGGTGAGCTCGAGGCAGCAAGAAAAATAGAAGGAGCTCTCGCAAGAGTAATTGAAAGAGGAGAGACGGTTACTAAAGATATTAATCCTCAGAAATATGTGGGGACTGCAGAATTTGCTGATGCCGTAATTAAAGAATTGTAGAATAGTGAAAAACAGATCCGCACTTACACTAATCTTTATTACGGTTTTTATAGATCTTCTTGGTTTCGGAATACTTATCCCGATCCTTCCCACTTTCGCTACCAAAGAACTTCATGTTGATGAAACTGCAATAGGTATTGCAATCGCAATATATTCGCTTGTACAGTTTTTCTTTAATTCATTTTTAGGAGGATTATCAGACAAGCACGGAAGAAAACCTGTAATAGTCGTATGCCTGCTGCTTAATGCGATTGGTTATGTAATATTTGCATTCACACATACTTATTTCATTTTAATTGTTTCAAGAATTGTTGGCGGTATCGGGGGGAGCAGTATTGGTGTGGCACAGGCTTATATTGCCGATGTGACTACAAAGGAAGACCGCTCGAAAGGAATGGGAATGATTGGTGCGGCTTTCGGATTGGGTTTTGTATTCGGGCCTTTAATCGGAGGAGTTCTGTCAAAGTTTGGTTATGAGGTTACCGGGCTAGCAAGCGCAGGATTTTCTTTTCTCGCATTCATTGTTACTATGATCATGCTGCCTGAATCCAATGTTGACAGGGAACATGCTCAGTTACGAAAGAAAAAGCTGCTGGATGTTTCTGCTGTGAAAAATGTTTTCAGAAAGAAGGATCTTGGACTGCTTGTGACCTTATTTTTTGTTCTTACCTTTTCCATTGCCAATATCTATGGAACCTTTGCATTACTGGGATATGAAGTTTACCATTTTACCGATTTGCAGAATGGTTACATGTATGGAATTGTCGGAATTGCCGGTGCCATAGTGCAAGGCGGTCTAATACGTATAGTTGCCAGGCATCTTAAAGACACTAAGACTGTAGCAATTGGTTCCTTCCTGATGATGGTTGGTTTAGGACTGCTTCCGTACGGCGGAAATTTTCTCGGACTTGCAATTATCGTAATAATAATGTCACTCGGAACAGGCTTTCTCCAACCAACATTGTTGAGCCTTATTTCAGAAGTAACCTCAGATAAAGAACAGGGAATAGTACTTGGAATAAACCAGTCTTTTTCGGCATTTGCCCGGGTACTTGGTCCACTCTGGGGTGGGTTTGCCTTCGAGTATTTTGGTTATCCTTTCCCGTTCCTTACAGGAGCATTTTTTACTTTCTTAATTGTTCTGCTTTCTTTATTCTATCTTCCTAGAGCAATTAAAGAGGATACCGGGGAAGATCTCTAGCCATTTCTTTCCAAAATAATCTTTAATCGGCTATTTATTAATTATTCATCGTGTTATCCGTGAAAGTAATATATCTGGGTAAAGAGCAGGAGAAGTGACCAGAGCGTATATGTGGAAATGGTCTGAAGAATGCTAAGTGCTTTTATTAGTAATGTTTATCCCGGATTACCTTTGAAATAATTGAATTAAGAGCAAGTATAAAGGCCATATCTGAACAAAATAGATGTTTTATAATAGTCCTGGCTACAGTGCAGCAAGTATATATTTTATGCAATTATTTTTAACATCATTATTCTTATCTTAATATGTAACATTATAGAATACTATGTTTACTGTAGCTAACATAAATATCGATAAAGCTGTCCTTCTGGCACCAATGGAAGATGTAACGGATATTTCTTTCCGTTTAATCTGCAGGGAGCTTGGAGCAGATGTGGTTTATACGGAGTTTGTGAACTCGGAGGGTCTTGTTCGTAAGAGTGAAAAAACACATAAAAAGCTCAAAATTATTGAAGAAGAAAGGCCTGTCGGGATACAGATTTATGGTGCCGGAATAGAATCCATGGTTGGAGCTGCAAGAATTGCAGAAAAAGAAAATCCTGATTTAATTGATATAAATGCAGGCTGCTGGGTTAAAAATGTTGTAGGTCACGGTGCAGGTTCCGCATTATTAAAAGACCCGCCTTATATGCAGAAAATGGTGAAGGAAATAGTTGACTCTGTTTCACTGCCTGTAACTGTAAAGACCCGCCTCGGCTGGGACCTCGAAAGCATTCAGATTATTGATGTTGCAAAAAGAATTGAAGATGCCGGTGCTAAAGCATTAACAGTTCACTGCAGAACAAGAACAATGGGTCATAAGGGTAATGCAGAATGGTCGTGGATTCCCAAAATAAAAGAGGCCATTAGTATTCCTGTGGTATTAAACGGCAATGTACTTACTGCGGAAGATGTTAAAAAAGCATTCGATGAAACCAATACTGATGGTGTAATGATTGCAAGAGGAGCGATCGGAAATCCCTGGATTTTTACTGAAGCAAAAGAACTGTTAAAATATGGATTTATTAAAACCAAAATAGATGTTGAAAAGAAAATAAAAATAGGGCTAAGACACCTGCATCTTGCGATAAAGGTTAAAGGTGAACGACGGGCAGTTCTCGAACACAGGAAATTTTATAGCGGCTATTTAAAAGGGGAGTACAACGCCTCCCAGATTAGACAATCATTGATGAGCGTAGTCGACTATAATTCAGTAGAGGATATTCTGCTCAGATATCTTGAACAGCTTAAAAATTATGAAGTGGCTGTCTAAATTAGGGATAATATAATTATTCGACGTTAAATTGAATATTCTTTTATCAAAAAAAACTGCAAGGATAATATCTACTCTGTTCATCCCGCCATCATTCACTATTATAATCTTTATGATCTTTGCATTTACTCTTGAACAGACTGCCCTGAACAGATTCATTCTTATTTTATCGGCGCTGGTATTCGGATTCATGCTTCCTGTTCTGATGTTTACGGTATTCAGGAAGAGAGGTTTAATTGCCGACATAGATGCAAAAATTAAGGAAGAAAGGACCTTCCCTTTTACTGTATCTGTTCTGTTTTACCTCTCGGGTTTATTAATTTTAATTTATTACAACATCAATATTATTTCCATAGCATTCTGGTTTTGTTATATTTCGAATACGTTATTAGTCGTTGTTATTAACAAATCCTGGAAAATCAGTGCTCATATGATGGGAGCCTCGGGACCTTTTGCTGCATTAGTTTTTGTTTCCGGATTTACTGCTTTACCCTTTTTAATATTATTAATTTTCATAGGTTGGGCCCGAATAAAACTTGAATGTCATAATCTGAACCAGGTGCTTGCGGGTGCATTTCTTGCATTCTTTTCTACTTATACGCAGATATACTTTATTACAAAATATTTTGGATATGCCTGATAAGAAAGATACAATTGCTTTGCTCGAAAGTATCGCCGATTTAATGGAATTTAAGGGTGAGAATAAATTTAAGGTCGGTGCATACAGGAATGGTGCAATTTCAATCAGGAGATTTGAAGGAGATTTTGCCAAGATCATTGAGGATAAAGAAATCGATAAAATTAAAGGAATAGGTAAAGGCCTGCAGGCCGTTATTTATGAATATTTTGATAGGGGGGAATCATCCTTATATAAGCAATTGCGGGAAGAAATTCCCGATGGAATAGAGCAGCTTCTGGATATAAAAGGATTGGGAGCCCGGAAAATTAATCTTCTTTATACTGAACTTGGAATTTCCGGCATTGGAGAACTTGAATATGCCTGTAAAGAAAAAAGGCTGTCATTGTTAAAGGGTTTTGGTGAAGCAACACAGAATAAAATTTTCGATGAAATTGAAAAGATGAAATACCATAGTAAATTTGTCCTATTGAATACGGCTGAAGAATTTGCAGCAGAAGTTGTTGCAAAATTAGAAGCTATGAAGGAATTACAGAGAATTCAGCTGACCGGTGAACTAAGAAGGGGAATGGAGATTATCTCATCGATAAATATTGTAGTGCTGGTACCAGATAAAAATAAATTCTTGAAAAAATTAAAAGATAAATTCCGGTTTGATATAGCAGGAGAAGTTATATCCGTAAAAGAATATTTTACTATTCCTGTAAATCTTCATCTGACTTATACCGGGGTGGAGTTTAACAGAACATTATTTGTAACGACCGGTTCTGATGATTTTCTGAACCATTTAAACGTTAATAAGAATAAAATATCAGGGAATACTGAAGAAGAAATATTTGAAGTTTTCAAATCCCCTTATATAATTCCCGAAATGAGAGAAGCAGAATATTTTGAAGCTAAAAAGAATCCTCTGACTTCAGCATCAAATTTAACTGAAAAGGAATTCAGGGGATTGCTACATTTTCATACAGTATATTCCGACGGAAGAAATACACTCGATGAGATGATCGGGGCTGCTACCGAAAAAGGATTCCAGTATGCAGCTGTTTGTGATCATAGTAAAGCAGCTTTTTATGCAAACGGTTTATCGGAAGAGAGGATCCTGAAACAGAAAGAAGAGACGGAAAAAATATCTGCCGGGAAAAATATTTATGTCTTCCAGGGAATTGAATCGGATATATTATCCGACGGCAGTCTCGATTATACCGATGATTTTTTATCGAACTTTCATTTTGTGGTTGCTTCGATCCATTCACGTTTCAGTATGGATGAAACCCGGATGACAGCAAGAATTCTGAAAGCTGTCGAAAATCCTTTTACTGACCTTTTAGCTCATCCATCAGGCAGACTATTGTTATCACGTGACCCATATAAATTTAATGTGAAAAAAATTATTGATGCGTGTGCAGCAAATAACGTTGCTATTGAAATAAATTCAAATCCCAGAAGGCTCGACCTCGACTGGAGATGGATCTATTATGCCAGAGAAAAGGGATGTCTTTTTTCAATTAATTCCGATGCACATTCAGTAAAAGAAATTGATATGATAAAGTACGGCGTGATTATGGGAAGAAAAGCAGGACTTAAGAATTCAGAAGTCATCAATTGTTATGATCTCCCAAAGTTTAAGAAATTTCTTAACAGGAAAGTTAAACGAAAATATTACCAGGAATAAAAATGATCAATTATTCAGTTGAAAGTAAAATTGCATTAATTAAACTGAACCGGCCTGAAAAACATAATGCGTTACATCCTGATCTTGTCAAAGAACTCAAAGAAAAGCTGAAGAATGCTGAAAAGGATAAGGATGTAAGCATTGTTGTTATAACAGGAGAGGGGAAGAGTTTTTGCGCAGGAGCCGATTTAGCCTACTTGAATGAATTAAAGGACTATTCATCTCTCGAGAACGAGAGGGATTCAAGATCTCTTGCTGATTTATTCCTCCGGGTATATTACTTTTCCAAGCCGACAATAGCGGCTGTTAACGGGGCTGCAATTGCAGGCGGCTGCGGACTTGCCAGTGTTTGTGATATAATTGTAGCTGATCGGCAGCAGGCAAAATTTGGATACTCTGAAGTGAAGATAGGATTTATCCCTGCTATTGTTTCCATATTTCTTATCCGGAAAATCGGAGAGGGGAGAGCAAAGCACCTTCTTTTGACCGGCGAAATCATTGATGCAGAAAAAGCTTATCAAATAGGACTTGTAAATTATCTTGCTGAAAATGTCCAGGTATTTTCGTATGAACTTGCGGCCGAATTATTGAAAAATTCAGACTTCAGTATGCAGTTTACAAAAAAAATTGTTAATGATATTTCAACGCTCCCGGTTGAGAAGGCAGTTGAATACTGCGTTGAATTAAATGCAATAAGCAGAACCTCAGAAGATTTTATAAACGGCTTATCATCTTTCTTAAACAAAAAATAAATTATATGAACACTGATATAAAAAAGTATATAAGAACTGTTAGAGATTTCCCTAAACCGGGAATAATGTTCAGGGATATTACCACCCTCTTCAAGGAACCCGAAGGATTAAAAATATCTTTTAAGGCATTGCTTAACTTCACAGAAGGATTAAAAATTGATAAGGTCGTTGGGATAGAATCGCGTGGATTTATGTTTGGTGCCATGATAGCTGAACGACTGGGTGCCGGTTTTGTTCCGATCCGTAAGCCGGGAAAACTTCCTGCCGAGACAGTCAGGGAAGAATATTCACTTGAATATGGAACAGATGCGATTGAAATTCACAAAGATGCAATCAACCCTGGTGATTCAGTGCTGCTTCACGATGATCTTCTTGCAACAGGAGGCACAGCCAGGGCAGCTGTAAATCTTATTGAAAAACTTGGGGGTAAAGTTGCACAGGTGTCATTTATCATTGAATTAAGCTTTTTGAATGGAAGAGAAAAGCTTAAGGGTTATGATGTAAGATCGCTTGTAAATTATGATTCCGAGTAGAAATTTAATTTATCAAATTCATTTTACCTCCCAGCCTGCGGGAGCAATCACAATTACAAATTCCCCTTTTATGGTCCTTTCGTTTAAAGTGTTGAGAATATCTCCAGGGTAACCTCGCCATACTTCTTCGAATTTTTTTGTTATCTCTCTGCAGACTACAATTAGTCTGCCCGGCATATATTCATTTAATTCATTTATAAGTTTTTCTATCCTGTAAGTAGATTCATAGATAACAATTGTTCTTTTTTCTTCTGAGAGTTCCCGGAGCTTCTTTTGTCTTCCTTTTTTCTGGGGAATAAATCCCTCGAATACAAAAGCATTTGTGGGCAAGGCGCTAAGGGTTAAAGCTGCTGTTACTGCTGAGGGACCGGGTATTGTAATAATATTTATTTCTCTTTTGACCGCCGCTGAGATTAATCTGATTCCGGGATCAGAGATAGCCGGTGTTCCTGCATCGGAAACAAGACCGCAGTTTTCCCCGTTAACGATTCTGTCAAGAATATAATCTGCTTTCTGCGACTCATTATTTGCATTCAACGACACCAGTTCCTTTTTAATTTCAAAATGATTTAATAGAAAGCCTGTGACTCTTGTGTCTTCACAGGCAATAAAATCAACTTCTTTCAATACTTCTAAAGCGCGAAGTGTAATATCTTTAAGGTTGCCAATTGGAGTGCTGATTATATAGAGTGAGTTCTGCATTTTAAGGTAATCAATAGCAATAAATAATTAAAAATATAAAAAACTGACAAATTGTCATACTGTTTAGATAAAAATGCAAAAAATCGGAATTTAGTAGGGATCACAGCAGGTCTGAATCAAGTTTAAAACCCGGAGGAATATTTTGATTTAAAATGATAACGGCTCCACCTTGGAGCCGTATCATGCAAGCAGTTAAATTAATTTAGTTATTGGACGTAAGCAAAAATAGAACTTTTTTAATTATTTTCAAGCCCTCAATCAGGTCATCTTTTTTAACGTTCAAAGGTGGTCTGAACCTGATCGATTTTTCACCGCAGCCGAGTATTAACAATTTATGCTTATAACATTCATCGCGGAATTTATTTCTGACTTCTGCATCTGGCATATCGAAGGAACACATCAGTCCTAGACCGCGTGAATTATTAACCAATGAAGGAAACTCATTCTGAACTTCCCGGAGGTTTTGCAGGAGGAATGTACCCGTCATCTCTGCATTTTCAACAAGGTTTTCTTCCTGAACAATTCTCATAATGTGTTTCGACCTGACCATATCTGTTAGATCTGCTCCCCAGGTCGAATTAATTCTGCTTGATTTGTGGAAAACGTTCTCTTTAACATCATCAATCCTGTCATTAACCATAATGCCACAGACCTGAGCCTTCTTTCCGAACGCAATTATATCAGGCTTAACATAATAATCGGATGCCCAGAATTTTCCAGTTAGGCCAAAGCCTGTCTGTACTTCGTCAAATATTAAAATAATATCTTTTTCATCGGCAATTTCTCTTAGTCTTTCGAAAAATTCTTTTCTGAAGAAATTATCGCCGCCTTCACCCTGTACTGGTTCAATGATTAACACTGCGATATCATCAGGATTATTTTTTATTGCAGAATAAATCTCATCAACAGCCTGCTTCTCAAGCTGAATTACTTCCTGCAGATGATCTTCCAGAGGGAATTTTATTTTGGGATTAATAATTCTCGGCCAGTTAAACTTTGGAAAGTATTTAATTTTATTCGGTTCTGTATTGGTAAGTGAAAGAGTATAACCGCTTCTTCCGTGGAAAGCCTGGCGGAAGTGAATGACCTGCTGACCTTTTTCTGCTTTAATACCTTTCATAAAGTTCTTTTGCACTTTCCAGTCGAATGCAGTCTTTAATCCGTTCTCTATTGCAAGGGCTCCCCCGGCAATGAAGAAAAGATATTTCATATAATCAGGTTTCGCAATTCTGGAAAAAGTATCGACGAATTCGGCCATGAGCACTGTATAAATATCGGAGTTAGACGGTTTATTAACCGATGCAGCAGCAAGTTCTTCCATTACTTCCTTCGAATGCAGTTTGGGATGGTTTAATCCCAGCGGGGAAGAAGCAAAAAACGTGAATAAATCTAAATAAACATCTCCTGTACTTTCATCGACAAGATGCATTCCCTGGCTTTTATTTAAATCGAGAACAAGCCCGAAACCATCGGCGAGCATATTTCTGGCAATTATTTCATGAACTTTACCTGGTGTTATTTTATTTGATTCTTCCAATACCAAACCTTCAGTTTTATAATCTGAGTTGTTCATAAATCCTCCTGAAAAGAGAGTAATAATAATTTAGATTTTAATTATAAAGCGGGAATCGGAATTTGATATTAGAAGACGTTTTCGAAGCGTGAGACGAAGTAGCTTCTTAGGTTTTTGAATCCTGTGATTTCGCGATATGTTAAGTAAGTAAGCATAAATTTATCATTCTCAAGTACAAATTTATGTAAAAAGATGCCGATTCGCAATAATCTAAATTACAAATAGATTATAAAAAATCCCGGTTTTTCATAAGGAAAAACCGGGATATTGGAGGAGAAAAGAATGATTTTACTTAACAAGCATTATTTTTTTGAGGGATGTATAATCCTGCTAGCCATCTACAAAAATCGGGACTACCAATATCCATTAAACAGACCAATTCAAGAAGAATCATCCTTTATAATGTTATTGATTTTTATTTCTGTATTAGTTACACTTACTGTAACAAATAAATAAATTATGTCAGCATCAACTAAACTATCTACTGCTGTTAAAGCACTCACATTTCTGGCAAAGGACCATCCGCGGCCTAAAAACAGTGTTGAAATTTCTGATTTTACCGGTCTCAATGCTTCAAAACTCAGGAAGCTGCTCTCAATGCTAGTTAAATACGGGATTGTTGAGAGTGCATACGGCACTGCAGGTGGATTCAAACTTAAAAGAAAACCTTCTGAAATTCATCTGCAGGAAATATACTGTGCAATAGAAGACAGGAAGGCATTCCATCTCGATGTTACAAAGACAAATGGTAAAACATCCTCTGAATCTTTAAAGCTGAATGTCTATTTTCTCGATCTCTTCAGTACAATCCAGATTGATATTGAGGATAGGATGAAAAGAATTTCGCTTCAATCAGTAATTGAACAAATTAATAAAAAAACTTAAAAGGTGAGCCTATGGATTTTCTAAAAAAATTAGGAATAAAAGATAAAAATTATGCTGCATCTACCGGTACAGAATGGAACAGCACTTCTGACCAGGGTGAATTAAAAATCTATTCACCTACGAACGGAAAATTGATAGCTTCTGTATACCAGGCATCTGAAAAGGACTATGAAAATATAATTAAAAAGGCATCCGAAGCATTTATTGCCTGGAAAACTGTACCCGCACCCAAAAGAGGTGAGATAGTTAGACAAATAGGACTAAAGCTCCGTGAATATAAACAACCATTAGGCTCACTAGTTTCTTATGAAATGGGCAAGTCTTTACAGGAAGGCCTTGGTGAGGTACAGGAAATGATAGACATCTGTGATTTCTCAGTGGGACAATCGCGTCAGCTTTATGGGTTTACCATGCAATCAGAACGTCCAAGTCACAGAATGTATGATCAGTATCATCCTCTTGGCATTGTTGCTACAATCTCAGCATTTAATTTCCCTGTGGCGGTCTGGTCGTGGAATGCAATGCTGGCGGCAGTCTGCGGAGATGTTAATCTCTGGAAACCCTCCTCTAAAGTTCCTTTATCAGCAATTGCCACTCAGAATATTATTGCTAAAGTAATAAAAGAAAACAATCTGCCTGAAGGAATTTTTTCATTGATAATCGGGAAAGGTTCAACCATCGGAGAGAGATTATTAAATGATAAAAGAATTCCTCTTATTTCAGTTACGGGTTCAACAAGGGTCGGGAAGCATGCAGGTGAAGTAATACAGCAAAGATTCGGAAGATCCATTCTTGAATTAGGAGGGAATAATGGAATTATTATGACTCCTGATGCCGATTTGAAACTTGCGATCCCTGCTGTAGTTTTCGGGGCTGTCGGAACCTGTGGACAGCGCTGTACCTCAACAAGGAGATTAATCATACATGAATCAATTTATAATAAAGTCAAAGAATCTCTATTAAAAGCATATAAATCCCTGAGAATAGGTGATCCTCTTGATCAGAATAACCATGTTGGTCCCCTGATTGATAAAGATGCAGTTAAAATGTTTGTCAATGCGCTCGGAGAGGTTAAAAAAGAAGGCGGCAAAATAATTTACGGCGGTGATGTACTCTCAGGAAAGGGATATGAATCAGAAACTTATGTAGTTCCGGCACTTGTAGAAGCTGAAAACCGGTATAAAATTGTACAGGAAGAAACATTTGCTCCAATTCTATATCTTATTAAGTATTCCGGAGATGTAAGAAATGCTATTAAAATCCATAACGATGTGGTACAGGGATTATCCTCCTCTATTTTTACGAATAATCTAAAAGAGGCCGAAGCATTCCTGTCTGCTGAAGGTTCTGATTGCGGTATCGCTAATGTAAATATAGGAACATCCGGCGCAGAAATCGGGGGCGCATTTGGCGGTGAAAAAGAAACAGGCGGGGGACGTGAATCCGGTTCAGATGCCTGGAAAGCATATATGAGAAGACAAACCAATACCATTAACTATGGATCAACGCTTCCATTGGCGCAGGGAATTAAATTCGAGATATAGACATTATTGTAGAGCGATCCGCCAAAGGGGCTGACAGTTTCGATGAATTGCTCTCAGTAATTTTAGATCGGATTCCAAGAATTGGAAAAAACTACGCTTCCCGAATAAATGTGAGGGAAGTAAGTTTACGAAAAAAGAAAATTTAATTTATTGTAGAGCGAAACATCGTTTCGCTCTACAATAATTTCCGGTTCCTGAGAGGTGTACTACGGTATCAACCTATCGTTAACAGAATATAATCTGCCAGAATGTGCCCTGTCTCATCCAGCAGTGCGTCATAATTTTTAGTTTTCTCAACAGGAGTTTCTCCTTTTTGGATCAGTTTCAATCCCTGTTCTTTACGTATCTTATTCTCCTGTTCAAACTGTTTCTCTTCCTCTGCATCTTTCTCTTTCTCTCTCTGATTATAATTTAACGAAACATATTTTTTATCGTGTGATTCTTCAGCTTCATTCACAGATGCAACATAATTCTGGAATTCGGGATCACTCTTGATCCTTTCATTATGCATGTTTATCAATTGCGGAATGTATTTTGAAAAATCACCGTACTTCTGGTAATCGGTAGGTGCAATCTGATCCCAGGGTAATGCACTGGGTTCAGAGCTTTCACCGAATTCTTTCGAATCCCCGTACGGTGTGGGATATTTAATATCCGGCATTACTCCTTTATGCTGGGTGCTACCCCCGTCTATTCTGTAGTATTTTGCAATAGTCAGTTTGACCTGGCCCAATTTATTATCTGACCCGGGCATAAGCCTGTTAAGATCAATCAGATTTTGGACTGTTCCTTTGCCGTAAGTCTGTTCACCGATGATCAATCCTCTGCCGTAATCCTGAATTGCAGCTGAGAATATTTCGGATGCCGAAGCACTAAATCGGTTCACCAGGACAGCAAGTGGTCCGTCGTACTCAATCGAAGGATCAGGATCTTTGTCAACATCTATAGACCCGTCAGCATCACGAACCTGTACAACAGGTCCCTGTTTTATAAATAGCCCTGTCATCTGGACTGCTTCCTGCAAGGATCCGCCGCCATTATTTCTTAAATCTATTATAACTCCATCAACCTTTTCGTTTTTCAATTGCTCAAGCAGTTTTTTGACATCTTTTGTAGTGCTTTTATAATCTTTATCACCGCGCTGCTGTGCTTCATAATCACTGTAAAAAGCCGGGACATCAATGATTCCAATCTTAAATTCCTTTTTCTGTCCATCTATATTCAGAACAGAATCCTTTGCAGCCTGTTCTTCAAGCTTTACCTTATCCCTTACAAGCTTTATTTCGTGGGGAACTGCATTTGGTCCTCCGTCAGCAGAGACGATCAATAATCTGACAAGAGTTCCTTTTTTACCGCGAATCAGCTGAACAACATCTGTAATTCTCCAGCCTATGACATCTTCCATTTCTCCCGTATCTCCCTGCGCAACTCCCACTATTTTATCTTCAGCACGAAGTAATCCGCTTTTATAAGCCGGACCGCCGGGAATAATTTCAACAACCTTTGTATAATCATCCTCGGTTTTCAGTTGTGCTCCGATGCCTTCAAGCGAAAGGCTCATATTTATTTTAAAGTTATCCGATGTAATCGGGGAAAAATAATTAGTATGCGGATCGATTGACTCAGCATAGGCATTCATAAACTGCTGAAAAACATCTTCGCTGTCATACTGATCAACTGCTTTCCTGTAATTATTATATCGCTTTGTAAGTGTTTCAACTATTGCTTCCCATTTTTTTCCTGTCAGCTTCAGGTTTATGGCATCGCTTTTAACTCTTTCATACCAGATTTCATCAGCTTCTTTTTCTGTCTTCGGCCACGTTTCGTTTTCACGGTTTACCAGCATACTGTCATCTTTTGAATAATCAAATTCTTTCTGTAACAATTTCTCGGCATAATCAAGCCGCTGGTGCATTCTGTCTTTGAATGTATTGAAAATTTCAAATGCTGGTTCAATATCCCCGTCTTTAATAATATCATCAAGTTCGGTTTTATACGCTTTGAATTTATCGATATCAGAAGAAAGAAAATAACTATGGCTGAAATCGAGAGAATTGATATATTTATCAAAAATTACCGTGGAAAGGGAATCATTTAAGTCCACTTTTCTGTAATGATATCTTGAAATAATCGCATTAACAAGTTTATCAACTTTTGGCTGGTAGGGAGCCGGTTCTACAACACCTGTGGTGTCTTTATCCTGAACTAATTGTTTTACTGGTTCCTCCTGTATAAGCAAAATATACGTTCGCGGCGACCAGTATCAGAACGACTGCAAGTAATCTTTTCATCTTTTTTGATATGTTTATTGACATTATAATTCTTGGTTAACACTATAATTTAAGAATAGTTCCCGGAGGAACAAACCGAAAAAACGGTGGATATTTAATGCAAATATATAATTATGTATCTAAATAAATTGATACTAACATCATATTCCCTAATAATTTAGCTGATTTTTTGTGTCGGGAGTCAATTTACCTTATAAGAAGTCGAGGAAATATTTGAAGTCTACTACAAGTTACAGCATAGTTTCTAAATTAATTTCTTTTCGTTATATATAATAAACACATTTTAATTTACATGTAAATGATTTTAATAAATCCTAGAAACCGGAATGAAAAAGAGCGATGAAATTTTAAGGAAAAAAGCCGAAGATGTTGATCCTTTGAGTGAAAGCATTGATGAGAATTCATCAAGTGAAGTAATTCAAAAGACTATTTTAGATAATTCAGGCAGGAAAATTAAAGTTTTTGAAGATCCGTTATATTCCCGTGAAAAAAGAAGCACTGTTAATTACTCTGTATTCAGAGGCAAATGGGAATTTGAGAACATTGATGAAATAGATGGAGTCGAAGATAATTGTGCTGTTAAATTTTATCCTGTGAAAGACGAATCGAGTTTTATCATTGCTTTTAAATCGGTGAAGGACAGAGTGGAATTTTTCGATTCTATATACAGCGATAAAGAAATGAAACAGCGCGGAAGCGGCATGAACCTGGAAAAACTTGCTAATTCAAAAGTGCTGCAGACTACCGGAGGTCTGATCAGCCTTTCCGTTCTGGGATATGGGTTGTATAAGCTGATTAGTAAAAATAAGAAGTCAGAATTGTGAAGCATCCGGATTGTTGAATAACTGAATGAATGAATGAATACTCGTGCGGAGATTAAAGATTCTTAAACTCCCGGCAACTTGTCGTACTTAAACTTGAACCCTGTTCTTCTCTAATCCTTTTCTATCGTTCGTGAAAAAATATAATCTACATTCTTAAGCATACTGTGGGAATTGAAAATGCTTTCAATTTCCTGTTTAGATAAATATTTATTTATTTCCTCCGATTTTAACAGTTCATCTTTCAGATTCTTTGTTTCATCTGCCCAAACTTCCATTGCCGGGGTTTGGACCAATTTATACGAATCCTCACGTGAGACTCCTTTATTTACAAGTTTAAGCATCACTGTCTGAGAGTAAATCAGTCCGCGTGTTATTCCGAGGTTCTTCAACATATGTTCGGGGTAAACCAGCAGGTTTGAAATAAGCTTTACCATCAAATCGAGCATATAATCAAGAGCGATACTGCTGTCAGGTACAATAATTCTTTCAACTGATGAATGGGAAATATCACGTTCATGCCAGAGAGCAACATCTTCAATCGCAGCCATTGCATTTCCCCTTAAAACTCTTGCCAATCCGGTTATCCTTTCACTTATTATGGGATTCCTTTTATGGGGCATTGCAGAGGAGCCTTTTTGACCTTTTGAAAAATACTCTTCTGCTTCAAGCACTTCAGTACGCTGCAGATGTCTTATTTCAATCGCTATTTTTTCCAGTGTTGCGCCAATTACAGCCAGGGTTGTCAGGAACTGTGCATGCCTGTCGCGCTGAATTACCTGTGTCGAAACTGGAGCAGGTTTTAATCCCATTTTTTCACAAACATATTCTTCTACCTGAGGCGACAAATGTTCAAAAGTGCCCACCGCTCCGGATATTTGTCCGACACTAATTTCCTCGATCGCACTAACCAGCCTTTTAATATTTCTTTTGGTTTCTTCATACCAGAGCGCAAACTTTAATCCCATAGTTGTCGGTTCTGCGTGAATTCCATGAGATCTTCCTACACATAAAGTATTTTTATGCTCCAGTGCCCGTTGTTTTAAAGCACCTTTCAGCTCGTATAGTCTTTTGAGTAAAATTTCCCCTGCGCTTTTCATCTGGTAGGAAAGAGTTGTATCAAGTATATCTGAAGAGGTCATTCCGTAGTGAATATGCCTGGATTCGGGACCGACATATTCAGCGACATTTGTAAGGAATGCTATAACATCGTGTTTTGTAGTTTCTTCAATTTCCAGAACACGCTTAATATCAAAATCCGCTTTAGCTTTGATTACATCAACGTCCTTTTCAGGTATTTCACCCATTTTGCTTCTTGCTTCACAGGCAAGTATCTCAATTTTCAACCAGGTATCGTACTTAAATTTATCTTCCCAAATCTTTCCCATTTCCGGAAGGGTATAGCGTTCAATCATTTTTTATTCTCCAGTTTCATTTTAACTGTCATGGGATTACTATCCCTTATTATCTGAAGTGTAATTGTCTGTCCTTTTCTGAATTCCTGGAAGACACCGATAATAGTCTGGTCATCATTAATGCGGTAGTTTTCAACCTGCTCTATGATATCCCCGACTTTTAGTCCGGCGTGCTGTGCAGGGGAGCCGGGAAGAATCTGGGTTACAATTACTCCGCGGGTTTCATCAAGATGATAATAATCAGCAATCTGCTCATCAATGGTCTGTATCCTCATTCCGGGATCAAAATCCCGATCAATTTTGCCATTCTCTTTCAACTCAGAGATAATTCTTTTTATCTTATCAATAGGTATAGCAAAACCGAGTCCAATACTTCCCTGGGAACCGTTACCGCCGGTGAAAATAAGTGTATTCATTCCAATGACTTCACCTTGACTATTCACCAGCGGTCCGCCGCTGTTGCCTCCGTTTATTGCAGCATCCGTCTGAAGCATATTTATATAATACCTGTTGTTTATTGGTTCAAGGTTCATCCCGGTAGAACTTATAACTCCTACAGTAACCGTAGGTTTATCATTTATTTCAAATAAACCGAATGGATTACCTAATGCGATTACCCATTCTCCAATCATAACATCGCCGGAATTTCCGAGAATCTCGTAAGGAAGGTCAGAGGCATCAACTTTAAGCAGACAAATATCAGTTATAGGATCACTACCGACGACTTTTGCTTTATAATGTTTTCCATTTGTCATTGTTACGGTGATTTCAGTAGCATTACCTGCAACATGATCGTTAGTAACTATATAGCCGTCCGGTGAAATTATAAATCCGGATCCGAGTCCTTTTACTTTCTCACTATAAGACCTGTTATTAAAGAATTGCCTGAAGAACGGATCATCAAAAAAAGTATCGAAAGGATCGCGGTACTGTCTTATTTCCGTAACGTTGATCCCAACCACTGCCGGGCTAACCTTTTGTACCGTTTCGGTTATAATATTATTTCTGGAATTAGTGATCGCAGAATTGTTCTGATCTTTTTGCTGATACCTTGTAAGGGAATAATCACCTTGTTTTGTCACAAAAAGAGGTGCGGGTTTATCAGGTCTGATTATAAAAAAAGCTGCCGTCAGAATAATTAAAATGACACCGGTGGTCAAATATCTTTTTTTCTGAATAGAAGTCATCGTTACGCCTTCCTGATGAAAGTTTTGTTTTTAATAATTTCTTTAAATGGTTCAATATGTCTTACAAATATAAGAATGAGCAGGGCTATACTGAAAAGAATCAGCTCACCCCTGGTGCCTGCCCTTGGGAAAGAGTATTTCACTGCAGTTTCCGACGATATCAGAATAATTACCAGCAGAACTACTATTGCCAATATATTAGCTAAAAGGATATCTTTCTTAACTATGTAAGTAACCAGCCAGAGGATAATCCAGATAATCAGTGCAAAAGGAAATAAAAGAGAAGCTCCTCCTGCAGCTGTCGCCAGTCCTCTTCCGCCCTTAAAGTTCAGCCAGGGATTAAAGCAATGGGCAAATACTGCAAAAAACAATGCAATTGCGGGAAAAATAAAATTTAACGGGAGAATTAAAAGCGACAAATAAACACTTAACAATCCCTTAAGAGCATCAATTACCAGAACAATTAAACCAATAACCTTTGAATTGGTAATCTCAAATGAATTCATTGCCCCGACATTTCCCGTGCCTTCCAGTGTGATATCAATACCTTTACTTTTTTTAAGCATAATGTATGCGGCAGGGAAAGAGCCTAACAAATAACCGATGACAGCACTTAAAAGATATTCCATTTGCGATGAAATTATGAGTAATAATTTCCAAATTTAATAAAATATCAATTATTAAATTGAATATAATTTTGTAAAATTCCGAAATCCACACTGAAATTTATTGCAAGATATGGGTAATCCTTTTATATTTATCACGCTAAAATTCGACTTATTTTTATATGGTAACAGTCCAGTTCGTAGCGAGTTCAGGTTAAATTGAGACCAGGACTACTATCGCAGATGTGATAATAAAAGAAGAAATAAGTCCTATAATGCGGGAATAGCTCAGTTGGTAGAGCGCAACCTTGCCAAGGTTGATGTCGCGGGTTCGAGTCCCGTTTCCCGCTCTAAGTAATCCACTTAAAGTGGATTATTTTTTTAGTAATTCTATTAATATATATATTTGTTACCCAAATAATGGCGCTGTAGCCAAGCGGTCTAAGGCGAAGGTCTGCAAAACCTTTATTCGTCGGTTCGAATCCGACCGGCGCCTCTAAGAAGCCAGATTTTGAAAAGAATCAGGTTTTTTTATTATTTAATTTCATCATAACCGAGTGTTTCGGGAACACCGGTTATCTTTCCTTTTTTATTGATTTTCAATTTTTAGATGCGCTTCACATATGTCCAGGAGTTGATCTGGATAAAGGTAAAAACATATCCAATTTAGACTCATCTATAAATAATTGGAATATTGTTCTAGTTTGAAACACCCTCAATTTTAAATACTATGAATTTCTTCACTATACGTCTGGCATTTGAATTGAATAAAGGAATTCAAGACCGGAGAGGGCAGCAAGTTTAAATACGGTTAAATAACTTCAATTCAATAAAACCAGCGAGGGAAGCGATGCTCGATTTCGAAAAAGAATACAGTAGTGATATAGTTATAATCACAGTGAATATATCACGAGCCACCGTCAGAGAAGCCCACGAATTCAAGAAATTCATTGATGATGAAATCAAGAAGAAAAAACTTAAGATTATTATAGATCTTAGTCCCTGTGATTTCATTGATTCAACATTTATTGGAGTGCTTGTCGTTACTCTGAAAAAGCTGGCTGACATTGGCGGTGAATTAAGAATTATTGAACCCCCGTCAATAGCACATACAATTCTTACGGTAACAGGAACATTGAATATTTTTAATACGCACAAAACTAAATCTGAAGCAATACTAAGTTTGATGGATCCTAATCAGATCTATAATTCAATGGTATCATAAATTGGGCTTCTATTCAAATGATTTGCAGGGGTACTCACATTAAGGGGAGATTGAATGGTTGCCGTTTAGAAGTTGAAGGAAAACTAATTAATTTAACGCAATAAGTAATCAAAATGTATTATTTTCTTGAACCATGCAGGAAACCCCTGTATGGCAATGAATGATTTATTGTGATAAATGAATTAGGGTCGACTGATTCTATAAGCGCTACTATTTTTTTCTGGAATTTCCTCGGTGCAATTAAAACAATAATTGAAACTCCTCCCGCCCCCCCTTCTCCCGGCAGTATTGTCACGCCGAACTTTGATTTCCTCAATTCATTGGCTATCCGATCAGTAAAATGGCGGGAAATTATATTAAGCTGAATATAACCGAGCCCTATCTTCTGTTCAATCGATATTCCGACAATATTTCCGAGAGCGAATCCCGCCGCATAACCAAAAAGATTCGGTATATGATCGAGGTGCTGCATAATAAAGCGCATTGCAAAAATCCATATGAGAACCTCAAAAAAACCAGCCAAACCTGCAATATATTTTTTACCCTGAACCACAAATATAGTCCTCATCGTACCTATGCTCACGTCGCAGATTCGCATCATCATTATTAGAAATGCACCGCCCGCGGAATCAAGAATTACATCCACCGTTATACCCTGGTTTATTATTTGAACCGCTAAATTAAGGAATTAAAAATAATTATTTTATCTTTGTGAGAATTAACTTTTTCTGAAAATTTATGTACGAAACGGAAAGAAACGAACTTGTCGATAAATTAAGAAAGAGGGGCATAACCGATGAAATGGTGCTCCGTGCAATTTCTGAGGTTGAAAGAGACAATTTTGTTCCTGATGCGCTGAAGATTCATGCATATAAAGATATTGCCCTGCCGATCGGATATGGTCAGACCATTTCACAGCCGTATACCGTTGCTTATATGACGCAGGCTTTACAACTGAAAAAAGGAAATAATGTTCTTGAGATTGGCACGGGTTCCGGTTACCAGGCTGCTCTGCTGGAAAATATGGGAATGAAAGTTTACAGTATTGAAAGACAGTTTGAAATTTATCTAAAAGCCCAGAAACTCTTTGATAAACTTGGTATCAGGGTACACACAAAATATGGTGATGGGACAATTGGCTGGGAGGAATTTTCTCCATTTAACGGAATTATTGTTACTGCAGGTTCACCTTCTGTACCTGTTTCGCTGAAAAAGCAGTTAGCGTTCAAGGGGAGACTTGTAATTCCAGTGGGGACTAAACAGACCCAGATTCTGAAAATCATTCAAAAAACCGGGGAAGACGAATTTGAGATAGAGGATATTCCCGAATTTGCATTTGTTCCTTTAATAGGCAGAGAAGGATGGAACAGGTAATTGTTATTGTCGGGCCAACCTGTTCGGGAAAAACTCAACTATCACTGGAACTTGCTAAAAACCTGAGTACAGAAATTATATCTGCAGACAGCAGGCAGGTTTATAAATATCTTGATATTGGAACTGCCAAGCCCTCAGAATCAGAATTAAAAAGCATAAAACATCATTTCATAAGCACACTTTCACCCGATGATAAATTTAATGTGAGTGAGTATGAAACTAAAGCTCTCAAAATAATTCATAAACTTCATTCACAAAATAAAATTCCGGTCGTGGCTGGAGGTTCGGGTTTATACGTAAAAGCTTTGATAGACGGAATCTTTAGTACAGTAGATACCGATGACGAACTGAGAGATAAATTACTGAATGAGAGGAAAGAATACGGAGAAAAATATCTCTACGATAAATTAAAAAAAGTTGATCCCGGGAGTGCTGCTAATATGCTTCCTCAAAATTATAAAAGAATTATCAGGGCACTGGAGGTTTATCATTTGACAGGAAAACCAATCCAGATACTTCAGAAGGAATATAAAAGAAATATTAATATCAGGTTTCATCAATACGGACTGAACTGGGAAAGAAAAAAATTATATAATAATATAGAGTCAAGGGTTGATGCAATGATGGAATCAGGATTAATAAAAGAAGTGAAGGAAATATTGGAAAGAGGATTTGATAAAGAATTAAATGCTTTAAATACCTTCGGTTATAAAGAAATTATCTCTTATCTGCATGGAGAGATTTCACTGGAGCAGGCGAAGGAATTGATCAAAAGGAACACAAGAAGATTTGCCAAACGGCAACTGACATGGTTTAATAAAGATAAAAGAATAAATTGGATAAGCATCGCAAACACTGCAGATATAAAGGATGCAGCAGGTAAAATTCTTTCTGATTTTATTAAATAAATTCATCTTTTGGATTTACACTTAGATCAAAAGTTGATATATTGATTTTTAAATAAACAGAGGGTAGGGGAGGAATAATTTTTAGCGGGAAAAGTCTGATCCTATTATAATTTCCCTATATGAATTATCCAGGCTTAATTTAAGAAATATAAAGTTACATTTAATTAATTAATCATAAATCATAGCAGGGAGAGTAGTATGATTGGAATCGTCGGATTTGGCTCTTATCTTCCACGATACAGGGTCAAAGTGGAAAACATTTCCAAAGAGTGGGGAGCCGATCCAGAAGCAATTAAGCGAGGTTTGTTATTGTACGAAAAGACCGTCCCCGGTCTTGATGAGGATACTATAACAATTTCTGTTCAGGCAGCAAAATATGCACTGCAGCGCTGCGGGATAAATCCTTCCGATATTGGTGCGGTCTACATAGGTTCAGAATCGCATCCTTATGCGGTAAAACCGAGCGGTACTATAGTAATTGATGCACTCGGAATAGGACCGGATGTTCATGTTGCAAGTTATGAGTTTGCCTGCAAAGCCGGTACAGAAGCAATGTACGTTGCGTACGGTTTAGTTAAAGCAGATGAAGTAAAGTACGCTCTGGCAATTGGAGCAGATACTTCCCAGGGTGCACCAGGTGATGCACTCGAATATTCTGCATCTGCAGGAGGATCTGCTTTTATAATAGGCAAAGAAAAAGTTGTAGCAGAATTATTATTCACTCATTCTTACACTTCCGATACTCCGGATTTCTGGAGAAGAGAAGGTGAATTTTATCCCAGGCATGCGGGACGTTTTACCGGTGAGCCGGCATATTTCAGACATGTTGTAAATGCAGGAAAGAGTCTTCTTGAAAAATCAGGAATGAAACCCAAAGATTTTAAATATGCTGTATTCCATATGCCCAATGGAAAATTCCCGCAGATGGCAGGGAAGCAGTTGGGTTTTACTAAAGAACAAATTGAAACCGGATGGATTGTTCCCTGGATGGGCAACACTTACTCAGGATCATCACCTACGGGATTATCGGCGGTGCTAGATGTTGCCAAACCCGGCGATAAAATATTTATGGTTTCATTCGGTTCCGGTGCAGGAAGTGACGGATTTATTTTCCGGGTTACGGATGAAATAGAAAAAGTTCAGAACAAAGCACCAAAAGTAAGGGATATGCTCGATAATAATAAGATTTACCTGGATTATGGTGAATACGCAAAATTCCGTCGTAAAATAATATTGAATGAATAGAGGGAGGAAAAAAATGAAAGAAGTTGCTGTAATTGGTGCCGGAATGACAAAATTCGGAGAGCTCTGGGGAAAATCTATTAAAGATATTTTTGTTGAAGCTGCTTTGAAAGCTATTAATGACGCTGGTGTTGATCATATTGATTCGATGTATGTGGGGAGTATGTCAGGCGGTTTATTCGTTGGGCAGGAACATCTCGGGGCAGTGATGGCAGATTATCTCGGGGTAACTCCCATTCCGGCTACACGCGTTGAATCTGCATGTGCATCGGGTGGTGTTTCATTCAGACAGGCATATCTTGAAGTAGCATCGGGACAAAGTGATATTGTGCTGGCTGGCGGTGTCGAAAAGATGACTGACGGCGCAGATGTAACTGAAACATTAGCCACTGCTGCTGACCAGGAATATGAAGTGTACCAGGGAATTACTTTTCCCGGTCTTTATGCGATGATAGCAAATGCTCATATGTACCAGTATAAAACCAGGAGAGAACAACTAGCTGCAGTTGCCGTGAAAAATCATAGAAACGGTGCAAAAAATCCTAATGCCCAGTTCCGTTCTGAAATTACAATCGATAAAGTTCTTAATTCGACATTAGTCGCAGATCCGTTAAGGCTATTGGATTGTTCTCCTGTAAGCGATGGTGGAGCAGCGGTGATTCTTTGCTCAATGGATATTGCAAAGAAGTTTACAGATTCTCCAATACGGGTTAAAGCTTCAGCCCAGGCGTCCGATACGATTGCACTGCACAGCAGAAGAAGTTTAACTACTCTGGATGCTGTGGTAAAAGCCGCTGAAAAAGCTTACAAGCAAACAAATCTTAAGCCCGCAAATATTAATTTCGCTGAGGTACACGACTGCTTCAGCATCGCAGAGATTGTGGTAACGGAAGATCTCGGTTTCTTTGAAAAAGGCTGTGGCGGCTCAGGTGTTGAAGAAGGATTAACCTCTCTTGAGACAGGTAAAATTCCGATAAATACAAGCGGCGGATTAAAATCGAAAGGACATCCTGTCGGAGCCACGGGTATTGCTCAAATCATTGAACTATACGAACAGCTTCAGGGTAGAGCAGGATCCCGCCAGGTTAAAAATGCACATATAGGAATGGCTCAGAATATGGGCGGTTCCGGTGCAAGCTGTGTAATACATATATTGGAGGCAACATGATAAGTCCAAGATATTTCCGTGAAATACCTCAGCGGTACAGACTTGAGGCTGGACGCTGTAAAAAATGCGGTAAAGTATATTTCCCTCCCCGCACACATTGTGGTGAATGCAAATCAAATGAATTTGAAACCATTAAACTTTCTGACTCCGGTAAAATATTAACATATACAGTTATCCGTGTGGGTCCCCCAAATTTCTCGCAGGAAACTCCATATGCAGTAGGTATTGTAGAAGTAAACGACGGGGTGAAAATAACAATGCAGATTGCTGATATAGATGTAAATAAAGTGGAAATTGGACAAAAAGTTAAGATCGTTTTCCGCCGGATTCAGGATGAAGGGAAATCAGGACTTCACTGTTATGGATATAAAGCTGTTGTAATTTAATACCACATAATCTATATTTCTTGATCATTTGAAGGCTTTTTATATCATTTGATTTAGAATTTTGATAGAGACAAAGTTTTAAGTCGGGTTATTGCTGCAACTACTTTGTCTCTTTTCTATTTTAAAGATTAAAACCCCTCCTGGTTATCCCTGAATTTGGTAAAACATAAAGGAATTCACAAAATAGCATTATATTATATGAGAATAATTCTGGAGAGATTTTAATTGAAAGATAAAATAAGAATAGCGTCCGGCCAGGGTTTCTGGGGGGACCTGATAGATGCTCCCTATAACCAGGTGACTAAAGGTGAAGTCGACTACCTTGTTATGGATTACTTAGCAGAAGTTACTATGTCGATCCTGCAAAAACAGAAAATGAGAAATCCGAACCTTGGTTATGCAAGGGATCTGCCGGATCTGATGAAAAGAATTTTACCCATATGCATGGAAAAAGGAATTAAGGTTATTACAAACGGGGGAGGAGTGAATCCTGTAGCCTGCGCTGATGCAATACTGGATATTGCTATGAACCTGCAGATTAAAAAGCTGGACATTGCTGTTGTAATGGGTGATGATATCAGGGAGAATATAGATAATATTATTTCGGCCGGATGTGAATTGAAAAATATGGATACGGGTGAATCCATACTTCCCTATAAAAACAAATTAGTGAGTGCTAATGTTTATTTCGGTGCCTTTCCAATCGTAGAAGCATTGAAGAAAGGTGCAGACATTGTAATCACCGGAAGAACCACAGATACAGGATTAACTTTAGCCCCAATGATATATGAATTCGGATGGGATAAAAATAATTTCGATTTAATGGCAGCAGGAACGGTAGCGGGTCATATTCTTGAATGCGGCGCTCAGTCATCAGGGGGCAACTTTATGGGTGACTGGAAGTCAATCGATAATATTGCAGAGATAGGTTTCCCGATTGCAGAAGCTTATCCTAATGGCGATGTAGTTATAACTAAACATGAGAATACCGGAGGACTAGTTTCTTTTGAAACTGTTGCTGAACAATTAGTCTACGAAATTGGCGACCCCGCATCATATATTACTCCTGACTGCGTTGCTGATTTTACATCAATAAAACTTGAGGACCTTGGCAATAACAGGGTCCGTGTTTATGGGATAAAAGGAAAAGAGGCTACGGATTCTTATAAGGTTTCGTGTTCATATGCAGATGGTTACTCTGCTGTTGCATCTCTTACATATTCGTGGCCTGATGCGTTGACCAAAGCCAGAGCCGCAGATAAAATTCTAAGAAAGAGACTTGAAAATCTGGGTCTTAAATTTGATGAAATAAGAACCGAGTTTGTTGGGTACAATTCGACGCACGGGCCATTAGCCACTGTAATTGATGAAGATAAAATAAATGAAATAATGCTCAGGGTTGCGGTACGATCAAAAGATCACGAATCATTAAAAAGATTTGGGATGGAGATAGCACCATTAATTGTTACCGGTCCACCGAGTGTTACGGGATTTGCGGGAGGAAGACCGAGACCGAGCGAGGTAATCGCATACTGGCCTGCACTGATTCCCAAAAAATTAGTCGAACCCCGGGTTAAAATACTGGAGCTGAAATAATGAAGATAAGACTATTGGATATAGCGCACGGAAGAAGCGGTGACAAAGGTGATGCTGCCAATGTCGGAATAATTGCTAATGATGATAAAGGCTTTGAAATAATTAAAAAACATTTGACGGAAGAAAGAGTTAAAAAACATTTTAAGGGAATATGTTTTGGTGAAGTGGAAAGGTATGAACTGCCAAACATCAGAGCCTTAAATTTTATATTAAATAAAACACTGGGCGGCGGGGGAACGGTATCTCTTAAACACGATGCACAGGGTAAAACTTTAGCAGCGGCGTTGCTGAGGATGGAGATAGAAGTGGAAGAAAAATAAAAGACTGAAAGATTGAATGGTTGAATGGTTGAATGGTTGAATGAGTGAATGAGTGAATGAGTTAAAGCAGGATTGAATGGGTGATAGTATTATTGAATAAATAAGAGAGGATAATTATGGAAGATATTTCCCTGCAATATTTAGAGAAAAATAAAAATATCAACAGGGGTTATAGAAAGTTGGAAGTATGGAAGGAAGCAATAGATTTCTATGACTTAATCAATAAAAAAATTGGTTCCATAAATGAATTACCTTTTAAAATTAAAGCTCAGATAGAAGATTCAGCATTATCTGTTTCATCAAATATTGCTGAAGGGTATTGCAGAAGATATTTAAAAGAGAACATTCAGTTCAATACAGTGGCATTAGCATCACTCGGGGAAAATTATTCACAGATATTCAGTTTATTTAATGCCGATCAAATCAGCCAGGACTGGTTTAATGAATACGATAAGATTCATTATTCCCTGGAAAATAAACTCATAAAACTTAATAGAGTTTCTATAGAGAATTTAAAAAATAATTATGATTGGAAAAATGATTATTCAATCAGGGATATAGAAGAAGATTATGTCTCTGACTAATCTCCCATTCAATCAATCATTCATTCAACCATTCAGAATAAGTAGTTATGGAGTATGTTTATGTATGAAGAAGAATTAAAACAGCTGAACGAATACCGTAAGAGAATTGAGACATTAAGAGGTTATCTTTGACGTCGATACAAAAGATTCCAAAATAAAAGAACTCCAGAACCAGACTTCCCAGCCTGACTTCTGGAATGATCAAATGGGGGCGCAGAAAATTCTTCAGGAAATAAAATCACTTGAGAATTGGGTTAATCTGTGGAAAGTACTCGATAAAAAAGCTGTTGCACTGGATGAATTTATCCAGCTCGCGGAGATGGAGCAGGATGAATCATTCAGGTATGATATTGAGAATGAATTGACTTCTGTAAGACAGGCAGTTGAGGAGGCTGAGTTTAAGAATATGCTGAGCGGAAAGGATGATGATAAGAACTGCATCCTTTCAATCCACTCGGGTGCAGGCGGTACAGAAGCCCAGGACTGGGCTGAAATGCTTATGCGTATGTACCTGCGATGGGGCGAACAAAATAACTATAAGATGAACATCCTTGATATTCTCGAAGGAGACGGAGCAGGAATAAAAAGTGTTTCTATTGAGGTACAGGGAGAATTTGCATATGGATATTTAAAAGCAGAAAATGGAGTGCATAGACTTGTCAGGATTTCTCCTTTCGATGCAAATAAAAGAAGACATACTTCCTTTGCTTCAGTGTTCGTAATTCCTGAAATTGATGACACTATTGAAATAGAAATCAATCCGGCTGACCTTCGGATTGATACATACAGATCGGGCGGAAAAGGAGGACAGAACGTAAATAAAGTTGAGACGGCAGTTCGTATTACGCATATTCCCACCGGGACTGTCGCAGCCTGCCAGAGTGAAAGATCACAGCTTCAGAACAGAACTAATGCTATGAAACTGTTAAAATCAAAACTTTACCAGATTGAAAAAGAAAAGCAGGAAGCAGAACTAGATGAAGTTGAAAAAAGTAAAATGAAGATCGAGTGGGGAAGCCAGATCCGTTCTTACGTATTTCACCCGTATAATATGGTGAAGGATCACAGGACAGATGAGGAAACCTCCGATGTACAATCCGTGATGGATGGCGATATAAACCGGTTTATAAAAGCATTTCTTATGAAATTCAGTCAGAATTAAAAAAGGGTATTCCATATTTATATCACAGAATCTTGCTGTAGAGTTAAAAATTCAACAAATTAGTAGAAGATTTTCTAATTCATATTTGAAGATTATATTGTACAGGAAGGGAGCTGATGTCAAATATTATGATGAAGACAGTGGTGGCCTTGTTCATATTATCCTTCCCGCTATGTACAGTTTTTGCTCAAAACTATTCAAATGGATTATTACCCATATCAGATGAAAATACCAATACAAAAATCGTTTCTCCAGTTCAACAAGATAATACTGAAGCTCATAAAGATTCATTTAATATCCCTGTTAGTGATTCTCTGAATCCTGATCTTAATGACTCTAAAAGCAAAATCAGTGCGGTAAGACTGGGAGTAGTCTGCGGCGTTTCTTTGGCTATACTGGGCGGAATATACTACCGTTGGAAGACTGCCTGGTGGAACGACGGAAATTCTGACTTCCATATTTATTATAATTATACTTATATCGACAATGTTGATAAAATAGGACATTTATACGGCGGGATTCTGTTTACTGAATGCTTTGGAGTTGGTCTCAGATGGGCCGGATTTGATGAGGAATCATCGCTTCTGTATGGAGGAATTTTCAGCTCACTGGTATACACCGGAATAGAACTGAAGGACGGATATGCGCAAGAATGGGGATTTGACCCTATGGATCTTGGTACCAGTGTAATTGGTGCCTTTTATCCTTTCGCACAGAAAAAAATTCCTTACCTTCAGAATTTTAATTTTAAGTACAGTTACTACCCATCCAACAGCGCTTATTATGCAGATATGAATCAGCAAAGCAGAAACAATCAGTTCTTTAATGATGATTATGAAGGGCAAACCTTTTGGTTAACTGCTAATATAAAAAATATACTCCCTGAAAAAATCAATTCCTTCATCCCTGATTTTTTGAATATTGCCTGTGGGGTTTCAGTCGAGGATCTTGCGGATCCTGTAAACAAGCATAGGGTATTTATTATTTCTCCCGATATCGACCTTACAAAACTTTTCAAAACCGATAATGAGTTCCTGAGGGAACTTTTACGCCTGATTAACTATATTCATATTCCGTTACCTGCAATCCAGGTATCACCGGATTTTAAGGGATATCCAATTTATCTGAAACCCTAAGGTTCTGAATAATTCATTTTAACGCCCAAAAAAGTTTTTAAAAATAAAAACCCACCGAAGGGGGATCCTCGGTGGGTCAGATTCGTTATCATCAAGAGGCAGGGGTAACCTCTTGAAAGAACCTGTTCAAATTTCAAAAGAAAGAAATTAAGAATCAACATTAAATAGATAACATTGTGAAATATTTTTACCGGAAATGTATTAAATCGGTAGTGTTTCTTGTCTTTTAAACATTTTGAACTAAGCTGGTAATTGGAATGCCAGCTTATAACCATTGAGGTTGGAGATTCTCTGACAACATTTTAATCCCAAAGGTTAACCCATTTCCCTATATGGAATTAGAAGGAAATATTTTATCTTTCATCATGCTTCCCCGGTCACTTTTAAGGCTTGAAAAGTTTTATAAATTTGTACATCAGGTGTTAAGAACAAAAATGGAGAACTGAATGATAAAAAGATACTTTTTTCTTGTATCAATAATTTTATTTAGTGCTATTATAATTAACGCCCAGACAGGGTGGTTTTCACTCAGCTCGGGTACCGGCAGCAGTCTGAACGGTGTGGATTTTATGACTACCGATTATGTTATTGCGGTCGGTGACGGCGGAATTATTTTGAGAACGACTAACGGGGGCACAAACTGGGAAAATATCACCTCGGGGACTGCGCAGAATCTGAAAAGCATCAGTATTATAAATAACAGCACTGCTGTTACTGTCGGAAGCGGGGGAACTATCCTCCGTACAACTGATGCAGGATCTTCATGGCAAAGCATTACATCTAATGTAAGCGATGACCTTCTAT
Source organism: uncultured Ignavibacteria bacterium (assembly GCA_963743325.1). GTDB lineage: Bacteria > Bacteroidota > Ignavibacteria > Ignavibacteriales > Ignavibacteriaceae > DATFVA01. The sequence continues at coordinate 557,499 of CAVUOZ010000010.1, read as the reverse complement.
CCGTTTCGTTTAACGGTGCTGATGGAGTAGCGGGAGGTACATCGCAGACTATCCTATACTCAACTGATGCAGGTGCGAGCTGGGTTATCTCACAAACCGGCTTATTCGGAGGAGGATTCTGGGGAGTGCAGATGCTTGATGCTGCTAATGCTTTCGTTGCAGGCGAGAATTCGATATTTCAGCCGCTGTTCGGATGGTCTACCGATGGCGGACAGAACTGGGATTATACGGCTTTCTATCTCAGCAGTAATGAAGGCAGACTCTATGGAGTACACTTTTTTGACGTGAATAACGGTGTAACAGCTGCAGGAGTCTGGACGGGTGAAGGAGCGATATCAACAACAGCCGACGGCGGGGCAAACTGGACTACACTTCCGTTTTTCAATGACGCTCTGTATGCACTCGACTTTACAGCTGATCAATCAAATATTGGTTATGCGGCAGGTGCAGCAGGGATTATTATCAAAACCACAAATGGCGGAAACAACTGGACAGTTCAGACAAGCGGTACTTCTAATATATTATTCGGAATTACTTTTGCTGATGAAATGACGGGGTATGCTGTCGGTGAAAACGGAACCATCCTGAAGACCGTTTCAGGAGGAGAAATTCCTGTTGAGCTGACTTCATTTAATGCAAAACTTGATGAGAAAGAAGTCAGACTTTCCTGGCAAACCTCGACCGAGACGAATAACAGTGGATTTTTTGTTCAGAGGAAAGTAAGTGATGTTTGGGAAAATCTTAATTTTGTTCAGGGATATGGAACCACTACTGAAACTCATAATTATAATTATATAGATAATCTCTCTGAATTAAATTATACCGGGAAAATTTACTACAGGCTCAAACAGGTAGATTATGATGGTTCAACTGAATATTCCCCTACTGCTGAAGTTAATTATGAACCCAAACCGAATGATTTTGAGCTGGCTCAGAATTATCCCAATCCATTTAATCCTGCTACATCGATTAAATTTTCGCTGCCCGAAGGAGCACAAGTAAAACTGACTGTTTATGACCTGCTTGGGAATGAGGTAAAAACCCTGATTGACGAGTATAAACCTGCGGGTACTTATTCTGTTAAGTTTAACGGTGCAGAATTGACCAGCGGAATTTATATTTACAGGCTGCAGGCGGGTGAATTTGTATCTACTAAAAGAATGGCACTGATTAAGTAATTAAGGAAGCTTAGCCAATTTATTCTGGTAATAATAAAATCCTAAACCCGGCACAATGCCGGGCTTTTTTATGCACGAACAACTGATAATTCATGAAGACAGACAAAATTGCAGTATAAAGATCACTGAGTAATAATAAGGGAATTCAGACGAAAGATGAACGAAATTAAAAGGCAATTAATGCGAAATTAGGAACCTCCCAAAATGGGCTAAAAACAGGGCTTCTCATTTTTAATATAAATATTGGTACTGACAATTTGGCAGACAAATAATGCAGCTTTTAAGAAGCTAAAATGGACGAGAGATGGAAGAGAGAGAGGCGTATGCTGAGAAGAAATGATTTTGACAAAATGGCAGAAAAATAGAAGGAAAGAGGTTGTATGGCTGTATGATCACCTTTGAGAAGAATTTCACATTACTGTACGGGATATTACATATTAAGAATTGTAGTATAGCCTGAAGCCACAGAACGGGGAAACATTAGTGGAAAACACATCAGAACGGACATCCGGAGCCGCATAGCGGCGTAACATTTTTTTATCAACCACAAAAATTTTATTCATTCTATTAGCGTATTCGCGGCCTAATTTTTACGCTCTTAAAAATCACGATGACCCGCAATGTCCTGTTTATAGGTATTAGGTGAAACTTTCGGGGGGTTTTTATTAACAATATCTTAATCTATAGTTAATGATCCCTTAATACCCATATCGTAATATTAGACACAGCAATTTTAATTTAAATTGTATATAATACTTTCGGAAAGACTAAAATAAGTTGAGCATAAATAAATCAGCGGAAGGCAGCTATGAAAAGGGAAGAACAAAAATCTCAGGATACTGAGAAGAAGACCGGTTTCAGTGAGAAAGAATTTATGGAATACCTGGAGGAGCGATTCAGAAATCTGAAACTGGAAGAGCAAAAATTCAGGGAGGAAGTACTAGCAGGGAATTCAAATCCTAACAGGAATTCAGATTACATAAAATTGAACAATTAAACCGGCGCACTATTAAGAGCAACAATGGTTTTATTCGTGTCAAAATAATCTTTCCTGATCAGATCAAAAATGCCGTAAAGCATTTTAGCGGTATAGACACGATCAGGTTTAAAGCCATTCCTGGAATCAAAATCATTTATGAATGAAATTAATTCGTTATTGGATTTTGCATAACCGCCGAAATGATAATCCCGGAACATTTCATAATTGCCATCGTATTTAATCCCGGATGGTAAAAGGAGCTCTTCTATCTTATCCGTCAGAAATCCGGCACCTTTCAAAACCGGAAATCCCAGTACTTTAGCATCAGAGTTAATCCCCGCAATCAGGCCTGCAATGGTTCCGCCTGTTCCGCAGGCAGTACAGAGATAATCATATTTAATATTTATTGCGGGGGGAATTTCAGCACAGCCTTTTACGGCAAGAGAATTAGTACCGCCTTCAGGGAGCAGGTAAAAATCTCCGTACACATTGTGAAGTTTATCGATGAATTCTTTTTCTGCTCTTCTTCTGTAATCGGAACGGCTTATATAATTGATCAGCATACCCCTGTTCTTAGCAAATTTCAATATCGGATTTAGTGGAAGATGTTCTTCACCGCGGATTATCCCGATGGTTTTGAATCCGAATATTGATCCTGCCGCAGCCGCTGCAAAAATATGATTTGAGTATGCCCCTCCGAAGGTAAGCAATGTTTTTTTATTCTGTCTCCCAGCCTCAATAAGATTATATTTCAGTTTATACCATTTATTACCAAAAATATACGGGTGGATAAGTTCTTCGCGTTTTATATAGAGGGTTAATTTCTTCTTAACCAGCAGGGGATCATTTATTTTTAAGAGTGGAGCGGGTTTTAAAGGGAAGGCTGATACTTTTTCTTCAATTGTCATCTGTATCAGGAATTCCGGTCGATTATTTCAGTCTTTTCTCCTCTCCCGATAATCACTTTGTCTGCAAGATTAAGGAATAAACCTGTTTCCACAACACCTGTCAACAGCTTTATTTCCTTATTTAATTCTTCAGGTCTGTCAATCTTATCCAGATGAAGATCTATTATAAAATTTCCTGCATCTGTTATAAACGGTTTGCTGTCTTTGAGTCTTAAGACCGGTTTATAATCCATCTTATTGAATTGATGTAAAAGATGATTCAGACCGTATTGTACTACTTCCACAGGAAGCGGAAACTTACCGAGCTTTTTTACATGTTTGCCCGAATCGATGACCCAGATAATTTTATCAGAAACTTCTGCAACAAGTTTTTCATAAAGCAGTGCACCCCCTCCGCCTTTTATCCCGTTCAGTTCAGGATCAACTTCATCTGCGCCGTCAATTGTTAAATCAGTCTTCCTGATTTCATTGAAAGGCAGGATCTCTATACCGAGTGAAGAAGCAAGCTGTGAAGTTGCTGAAGAAGTTGATACAGCTTTAATCTTCATACCTTCTTTAACGAGCTCGCCTATTTTTTTTATTGTATAATAAACCGTTGATCCGCTACCCAATCCAAGCAGCATTCCATCTTTAATAAAATCTACTGCTCTTTCACCTGCATTTAATTTTTCCAGATCCTGATTGGGCATAATAAATATCTTTCATAAAGATTATTAAAATAAAATTACAAAAAAAATAAGAGAAATGGCTGAAGATCGCTTTCCTTCTTAAGTAAGGCCTCGCCTCGTCTCCGACGAGTCTGCTTGAGGGTAGACTGGACATATCGGACCGGCAAGGCAGGTCCGATTGAGAACCAATGCCAGGATGATGCAATTTGAAAATATTAATTGCTTCTCTTATCCTCATTGACTAAATTATTAATATATAAAATAGGCTGATTTTATGGGGACTCTTAAATTCTTCGTCATTTTGTCATTGGTCATTAGTCATTGGTCATTTGCCGAGGTACGCTATGTCTCTCACTCCGGCACTGACACACCACCAATTACATGAATATTGAGACATATCCCTTCCTTTTTACTACAATTGTATGAATTCCGGTTCAAAAAGTAAACCCTTAAAACGGTTGATAGGATTTTGGGTTTAAATATTATTCAATCGGATAAAACCTGCCTGTCCGGCAAGGCAGGTCCGATTGAGAACCATCGGTTAAGCAGATTTGCTTGAGTCAGCTTTCGTAGTGCTTCTCTACGAGACCTGCCTATCCCGCGAGGACATCTATGAGACAGAAGTGTTAAGAACCAGGGAAGCATTCGCAGATTCTCTACGGGATTTTATCCCGTAGACAACGGTTAAAAACACCCTAATCCTTTGTAACCGTTTTAACGGTTTTCTATTCCAATTTCAATACCGTATTTCTTAATAAATAGCTGATATTCTTCAGTAAAGCTTTTAGACCTGTGATGCTCTTCCTGTCCTTTGATATAATTTACGACATTATCTAGTTGAGAAGCGGATACGGAAAAAGAGCCATAACCTTTACCCCAGGAAAATTTATTTCTTACAACCCTGTTTTTATTTATATAATACGAGGATGACCCCTTCAGCAATTTCACACATTCTTCCACTGAAAGATTTGTTGGTAAATCAACTAAAGTATGAACGTGATCAGCGTTTACATAATTAATTTTCATAAATATATTTTTCTCTTTAGAATAATCATAAAGAAACCGGGAAATAATTGTTTTTGCTTCAGGTGTAAAAACTTTTTGTTTATCCTGAGTTTCCCAAATAAAGTGAATCCAGAGTTTGTTATATGAGTGTTGAGACATATCCCTTTCCCTTTTTTTACAATTATATGAATTAATCCCCAAAAAGTAAACCGTTAAAACGGTTGATAGGATTTTGGGTTTAAATATTATTCAATCGGATAAATCCGATTGAGAACCGCCGGATAAGCAGTTTTGACTGAGTCAGGTTTCGAAGTGGTTCTCTACGAGATTCTATCCCGTAGAAAAAGGTTAAATACGCTCCTATCCTTCTGTAACCGTTTTAACGGTTTTTATTTATCCGGAGTTTCTTGATAATGTAAATCCAGAGTTTATTATATGAGTGTTGAGACATATCCCTTTCGCTTTTTTTACAATTATATGAATTCCTGTTCAAAAAGTAAACCGTTAAAACGGTTGATAGGATTTTGGGTTTAAATATTATTCAATCGGATAAAACCTGCCTGTCCGGCAAGGCAGGTCCGATTGAGAACCATCGGTTAAGCAGATTTGCTTGAGTCAGCTTTCGTAGTGCTTCTCTACGAGACCTGCCTATCCGGCGAGGACATATATGAGACAGAAGTGTTAAGAACCAGGGAAGAATTCGCAGATTCTCTACGGGATTCTATCCCGTAGAGAAAGGTTAAATACACTTCCATCCTTCCGTAACCGTTTTAACGGTTTTCCATTTATCGGAGTTTCATAATAATGTGAATCCAGGTTTTATTATATGAGTGTTGAAAGATATCTATTTCCTTTTTTCAATTATGTGAATTCTTGCTTAAAAAGTAAACCGTCTGCATACGGTAGATAAATTAAAACGGTGGATAGGATTTTTGGTTTATAAATTCAATCGGATAAATCCGAATGAGAACAAGCGGAGGCGAGCAAACACAGTTAAATAGGAGATTAACATTCCCACCACAAAGGTTTAATCACCTGTCACATATGGATAGTTTCTGATTTTTGATTCGGTAAATGCTTCCTCATTTAATCCTTCTACTCCAAGCATAATAGTATAGAACATATTATTAGCCCCGAATAAAACTGACTTTGCATCATAACCAAGAACCCGAAGGTACGCAGCTGCGAAGGCGCTAAGCTGTCCGTCAGTTGAATAAAATGCTATTTTTCCCTTGGACAGTAATGTCTGTAGGTATGTCGAGCTGCTTAAATCAGAGGGGGGAGGAGGAGGTATATAGAGTACCGCACCATCCGGATGGGAAATTCCTTGTATGTAATTTCTGTACAAGGGTCCTGAGTTATAACAAACAATGAAATAATTGTTTTGAGAGTCTGCAAGATATGAAAAATCAATAGTTGCCGTACCTGATGACTCGGTAAAGTTATCCTCAAAATCTAGACCCATTAGATTAATAATCCTGTGTTTAACGCTTTCTGATAATGAATTACCTTCAAGTGCAATGTCAGGAAGAGGACTATATTCAGGTTTGGGGACAAGCTCCATGTTAAAAGTACTTAAAATATTATTATCCTGCGCACGCGCCGCGAGCCATTCGGATGCAAAATTAATGTTCCAGTAAGCCATCCCGTAACTCATAGAAAAAACATTTTCAAAACCGTAAAGACGGAGAAGACAGGTGTAAAAAGCGGATGACTGACCGTTATTACTTATGATGACAATTTTATTATAGTTCGTGTAGTTAATACTGTCCAGGAATGAAACGAGTTCTGAATGAGGTTTGTTAATAGCTCCGTCAATATGTCCTGCCGTAAATTCAGTGGAAGATCTGATATCTACTAAAAGGTAATTCTGCATATTTGAATAAACTTCATCAACAGTAACAAGTGACGGCATTTCATTTGAATTGATATAATCACCGCTCGCCTCAAGATAAAGCAATAATTTTCCATTATCACTTAATTGTGTTTCAGCAGGGGGAGTAATTTTATCCTTAAGACATCCGTCAAACCCGGCCGTAGCAGATGACAAAGAGTGTAAATAATATTTTATCAGCGTTTCTCATGGCCGGACCTGGTATCCCTTCGCCAGACCAATAAATAACCCTATAACATGATCTCCATATACATTCCAGGCCACACTCCCGCCGCCGGAAGTAAAAGTATTATTAATGGGATCACTATTTGTCTTGGTATTAAAATAATCTTTATAGGGTTTATCAAAGGCATAAACCTGAATGAACATTTTGTCACTGTATGCAGAAGTATTGTAAGGTGCCGGAATATCCTGAGACCTGACAGAAACATTTGAAGGGTAATGATCAGTTGTCTCGATTGAGAAGAAATCATCTGCCTTCAACGAATTTCCGCCTGATGTAATAATCCAGGCTGCTCCGTATGCTTCACCCTGTTTTGCTGCCACCAGAGCAGTTAGATAAGAATTATCAACATTTGTTACCTCAGCAACATCAGGCTGATCGGGAACTATTGTTTTGCTGTATATTGACTTATTATTTATGACAGCGAAAAGTTCATATTGCGAGCGTGCTTTAATGGTAATATCACCCAGAGGTTTATAAAGTCCGTTTGAAGTGTAATGAAGCGGTATAACCCTGACGCCATTTTCCAGTATATAGATGACTGCATCCTTAATTTCGGCTTTAGTGATATTATATGGAACATCAAGAGGGAGAGTATGTGTGATTGTGACTCCCTGGAATATTTCAAAAGCAGGTAACTGTGCATTTATAACCGTGTACTCCTCGTACGGGAGCGCAGTATTTACATCTGTACTGTTTTCACACGCAGAAAATAAAAAGCCTGTTATTATAATTAATATGATTTTTTTTATCATCTTAAAATTTTAATTGTATAGCTGCCATTGGTATTACCGGAAAAAGGCTGATCTGTTTAAGCTGCGGAACACTTTCGCCGTCAGCATTTTTTTCAAAGGCTGACATACTGTGCGAATGCATTATTCCTGTTATAAACATTGTAAACAGTGAGAAATGCCTCGAACTGCAGTCCGGCCCAAATAAATTTGTATGACGTACTTAAATCCAGCTTATGGTATGCCGGCATTCTGTAGCCATTTCTTTCTGTGTAATTGTACTTTGTTTCTGTTGTTTCATCCAGCCCGATACCGCTAAAAATATACTGCCCTGTAGGTAAAGTATAACCCTGCCCCGTAGCATAAACCCAGGTTGCGCCGAAAGTCCAGGCATCATCAGGTGTATAAGCTAAAACAATGGAAAAATCATTTCTCCGGTCGTAACGTTGATAAAAAACTCTTCCTGCGTTGAGTTCATCGAACAGGGCACGCGTCCAGGAAAGTGTATAGCCTATCCATCCCGTCAGATCTCCAAGTGTCCGGTTAATGAAGAATTCAACACCGTAAGCTTCTCCTTCACCTTCAGTGAACTGATCCTCAATATTTTTATTTCTTGGATCAAGAGTCGGATTATCCTTAAATTCATACAGATGTTTCATCTGTTTATAATAACCCTCAATAGAAAAGAAATATTCCGGGAGGGTGTAATCAAATCCCAGTACGTACTGCGTTGACTTACCCGGGGTGACATTTTCAGTGGAAGGATACCAGAGATCCGTCGGTAATGCAATATCATTTCTGACTATCAGGTGGAGGTACTGATTCGCAATAGCAAATGCAGCCTTAATTCTGAATTTTAAAAACGGCGAGTAGTTCAATGAAACTCTGGGTTCAAAGTTCAGGTGTTTCTGCTTGTCGAAATAATAAAGTCTTAAACCGATGTTCGCAAAAAAATTATCCGTAATATTAGACTCATTCTGGAGATACATTGATGCTTCAAGTGAGTTGAGACTGATACCTGCAAACGGATCCGACTCAATTACCGGATTATAAACATCGCTGTATAGTAAATGATAATTATGTGCCGTCATATCAAACCCAACTTTGGATGTATTCTCCTGATTCCAGTGGAGTTCTACATTCTGACGGATATCAAAATCTTTAAGATCTGAGGAGGAAAAATAATTCGAAAGAGTTCCCGGAGTCAGACTGTCATTTATTGCCGATTTGAAATTATAATCAACATAACTGATCTGACTATTTGTGAAAATAGAATTTGAATTGATCTGAATCCAGTTTAAGCCCAGTGCAAGATTTTCCCAGCTTATGTTATAATCAGTGTATTGTGCCGGAGGACTGTAGATATTATCCTGGTTATACATTCCGCTTATAAATAAGATGCTCTCATCAGTCAGATTCCGGGTTACCTTACCGCTGATATCATAAAAATTGTAGCGGGGTACCGTGGAATTTTCATCAAATTTCTTTTGATAGAAATCATAATACATTTTTCTTCCCGACAGCATATATGTTGCATTTTCACCGACAGGACCTTCAAGCGAAGCGTGTGAGTTTACAGTACCCAGGCTAATGATTCCTTTATTTGATTCTTTAGTTCCGGAACGAAGTTTTACATCGAGTACACTGGAGAGTCTACCGCCGTACTCAGCGGGAAACGCACCTTTAATTAATTTCACATCTTTCAGTGCATCTGTATTAAAGGTGCTTGCGAAGTTGGCAAGATGAGCAGGGTTATAAACGATAATTCCATCAACAAGGGTAAGTGTCTGATCAGGCGAACCGCCTCTGATATAAAGACCGTTTGATATTTCTGATGCCATTGCGACTCCGGGGAGCATCTGTAATGCACGGATAAGATCCACTTCACCGCTGATGGAAGGGAGTTTCTTAAGAAGCTCCGGTGAGACATCAACGGTACTTATGTCAGGATTTTTATTCTTTTCACCTTTTACAATAATTTCTTCAAGTTTTATATCTTCCGGTTCCAGTTTAATATTAAAACGAAAAACAGGCTGAGAGCTGTCAATTTTTAATTCCCGTACAGCAGTCTTATAACCAATATATCTTGCGATTAAAAAATAATCAGCAGCCGGGACACCGGTAATTATGTAAAATCCAAACTGGTTTGTAACAGCTCCGCGGAAAGGAGGGGAGCTAAGGGTTAAGGTGTCTTTATAAAGAAGTATGTTTGTGCTGATTAAGGCTTCACCTGTTGAAGCATCGGTAATCAGTCCTGATATCTTCACCTCTTTATGCTGCTGGGGGAAGACAGTAGATAAATATATAAGAAGAAGAAAAGATATGAAGGCTGAAAATTTCACCTGAATCTTCCAGAATGATGCATAAAAATAAAAAAGAATTTCAATTAAGCCAAGGTTAGCAGCGACACTTTATTAGACGGGCTCAATCTTCGAAAGGCCTCCATTATCGACTTATATTATAATAGAACGTATTGGATATTCATTATTCTTAGATGATGTCAAAAAAGATCGGGGATCACTGTAGAGGATCTATAAAAGAATGCCGGATGAACGAAATTCATCGTTAATAGTTAAGGGGAATTATTGATTCTCGAAATCCGGTTCCTTAAATTATAGTAGGATAAATATTAAAAAGGCTGCGGGGTCTTATGATTTACCTTCCTTTTGATATAAATACTTCTCTCTCCAGGAGTATGTTATGAAAAAACTTATACTCTTCCTTTTTTTGTTGAGTCCGATTCATCGGACGAAATCCAGCTTTGCGGGATCATTTTTCCTAAGTTTACTTCTACTCACTGGCAATTCCATTTCCACTGTTCGATATGTATCCCACTCCGGTACTGACACGCCGCCTTACCTTACCTGGGAAACAGCAGCAGACAGCATAATGAGTGCAATAAATATTTCTTCCTTTGGTGACACTATTTATGTAGCTAATGGTGTTTATGAAGAACAGGTTGTAATGATACCCGGATTATCACTCATTGGTGCCGGCATGGATAGCTGCGTAATTGATATGATTGCATTATCACCTACTCAGCCGCACGCAGTTAAAATGAAGGATAGTTGCTTGGCTGCGGGATTTAAGTTGTTGTTTGATTCGACGGTAAACCACGCGGAACAGGTATTTATATGCCTGATTCCACGAAAGGGTGCCGTGTTTATTAATAATAATATTATTTATGCTAGATCTAGGAATTTGGGTAACAGATGGATTAATTAGAAATAATTTTATTGTTACTTGGCACACAGCAATCATTGGATCAGTACTTGATGAATCAATTGATTATAAAGTCATTTTTGGATTCGAATATAATATGGTTTCGTTGTGACAGGTATTCAGGTTCTTGATCGAACAATAATTACTGCTAGAAATAATATTTTTATTATGAAATCATCTAAATGATCCGGATGGTGAAATAATATATAATGATTTTTTATCCGTTACCGATTCTGCAGCCTATATAATAATCTAATCACTAAATCAAAATATGATGTCATCTATCAGAGATGCATTTCAAATGTTGTACCCGGGCAGTTTAGCAACAATTTGTTCCTATCAAAATATAATAAGGTTTTTTATAACACCTCACCTTTAGCTTCCTTTAAGAACAACAATGTCATTAACAGCGTAAATGCCGGTAATGGTACAGGAGATATAAGATATAATAACTTCTGGAGGGTAAGCAACTACCCGCACGATACTACTAATATTTCAGTAAATCCTATATTCGTAAATCAGGATAGTATGGACTATCACCTTCAGGCATATTCACCTCTTATAGATGCAGGAGACCCCGATATTTTAGATAAAGACGGAAGCAGAAGTGATATCGGGCTTTATGGAGGTCGTTACGGGGAAAGCTATAAATACCTTGACTTGCCGCCGGCAATTCCGGTGAACTTTACAGGAGTGCTTGATAGCAGTCAGATACTACTTTCCTGGAATAAGAACACAGAGGCAGATTTCAGGTACTATAGACTATACAGGGATACCGTTTCAAATTTCACTATAGATTCAACAAAACTTATATCAGTTCAATCGGATAGTTTTTTCACCGAGCCGGTGCCATTGAATGTGGCCAGATATGTCTACAAGCTAAGCAGTCAGGATAATCAGGGCAATCAGTCAGATCCCTCAGCGGAAGTCATAGTTAATATAACCGGGGTTAAAGAATTCCCCCAGACTATAACAGATTACAGGTTATACCAGAACTATCCAAATCCTTTTAATCCATCGACAAAGATAGGCTACAGACTGAAGACGAGGGGGTATGTAAAACTATATATCTACGACCTAACAGGTTCGGTGATTGAAACGCTTGTAAATGAGGAAAAGAATGCCGGCTATTATGAGGCAGAATTTAATGCTGGAGAAAAATTAGCAAGCGGTATATACCTATACAGGATAAGCATTACAGATTCTGAAAAAAGAATACCCGTATACAGCAATATGGGTAAGATGATGTTAATTAAATAGTGCTAATGATAAAAAATGGTTTAAAAATAAATTTAATACAGAGGAGAATTATGAAACCATTTATTTTGATAACTGGTTTATTAACACTGCTGATTACAGAATCGCAAATCTATGCTCAGCAGGATAAATTCATAATAGGTGCTTATATGCAAAGCACACCATTCGAAAATGACTCTCTAAATCAGCCGGATTCCTCATTATTCAGTCTCTGGCGGGCAAAGGCACTTGGAATAAATACCGCAATGATAAGGTTAAGATTGCCTCTTGCAGATTCTGATTACGTGGGACCCGAACCCCAGGAATTACCCTCTAATATGGAAGCAGCAAGGGATTTTGACAATGTAATCGGGATGAACCAAAAATCATCAATAGGTGTTGCAGACGGAACAGTGACAAATAATTACATCAGAAACTTTGACTGGATATTTTTCTATTCAGGGGCTTATTATTCAAAGTGGGATGCAACGTTAGAATTAGTTAATGCAGGGACACTGGGGCTAAAACACGATTTTGGCAATAAAGTACAAGTAAACGGAATTGATTATTGGTCCAGCGGTAATAATCCACCCGAAGGTGAACCTCTGCTGGTCAGAGGACCGAATTATAATCAGGAGACAAGGTACAGGAGTTCAACTAAATCATCTGGTTATAGTGACACAACTTACTATAGAGCTTATTTTAACCTTAAGTTAAGATATACACCGCAACCCGGCACTCTGAATGATCCTATCTGTGAGATAATCGTTAAAGCCACCTACACGCTTGACTGTCAATGGCATACATTCTATACAGAGACTAAAGCCTCAAGAATATTGACCGTTGGAGATATCGGGAATTTCAATAGTCAAACTTTAACTTATGATTTCTCTGACTATTGTCCAAACAATGGGGGATGGGATAAAGAATTGGAGAATATCAACTGTGATTGTACTGGCAAATACCTGGATAATGTAGAATTTCAGGTGAAATACCTGGGGAACCAGGAACTGCTGATTAATTATGTTGAGGTTTATGATCGAGGTATTTGGGAAAAGAGATTTGCAACTGAAGATCTTCAGAACCAGGCTCGTCAAAAAATAGCAATATATCTTCAAAGATTTGATTCAGCAAATCCCGATTTTTATTCAAACAATCTCAAATATTTTTTTGGAATAGATGAACCTCATTCAGTTGATTCATATGTTCCTTTGGCTTTTGTGGAGAATGTCCTGGATTCACTGAATAATAGCTGGCTTGAGGGGGCACCATTACTATTCATCCACTTATATCCCGAATGGAACGGTCAGCGGAATGATGCTGATGTTTTCCCGCCTTATATAAACACTGTCCATCCGCAACCAATGCATTTTTACTATAATCCATATCTATATGAATTATCAACGGAGCAGAGTCTGGATAATCTGAGGATTATTTTCAAATGGTTGTTTGAAGCCAACGGAACTAATGACTTTTATTTTACTCTGGATGTATGGGATGACCCCAGAATAGGGTGGAGAGGCCCAACACCCAGTGAGTTAAATGCAGGGGTAATGCTGGCTTTAGCACACGGAGCTAAAGGAATATTCTATGAGCCTTTGTATTCTTATGGCCAGGTGGGGGGATTATTGGAGCCCGATCCGCCATATAATCCAAAAGACATTGGTATTAAAGTCAGAGATGATATAAACCCCCGACTAGCCGGACTGCTGGGGGCTACTCTTTTAAGATTAGAGTATACCGGAAATGAAATATGTTTAAGGCAGGGATTGGATAATATATCGTGTACTAATACTGGTTCTTCATATGATTATTTATCAATAGATTATGATCCGGGACAAGGTCAGAATATAAAATACGATTTCAACGGAACCTTTTTAGAGGATAAACTTGATCCAGGAAATAAATTTTTTATGATAACAAACTCTTTAGCTGAGGAGAATAAGAGTCTGTTAATGGAAGTTAACTTTCCCTCCTCATTATATAAGAACCTTCGACTGAGAAACGTTGAGGGTGGGCTGGATACGACTTACCGCAATTCAATTAATCTAAGATACACATTTCCTAAGGGAGAAGGTTATTTGTTTCAGACTTCTCCCGTTGTAAAGTACGGCGGTAAATTATATTATGCTGAGACTATAAATGAGAACATTACTCTCTATGATGATATGATCATAGAGAATGGAGTTACACTGACGGTCAATGGTAATTACACCTGTTATGGAAATATATATCTGAAAGGCAGTGCTAAGATAGAGACGACCGGCAGCGGACATATCTCTATGGCAAATGGGAAAGCAATTATCCTCCTGCAGCTGGCGACAATCAGGGGATCTCAGGATCATTATCTTACCATAGACTGTGCAAGTGATTCAAATGCGGTGGTTGTAAATAGTCCGGGAGGATTAACTGTCGAATACTGCAGTTTTACAAACGGGAGGAACGCAATTAAAATATTCTCAGGTGCCGGGAGCATAAATATAAATCATTGTTCATTTAATGGTCAGACAAACGCAGGGGTTTTATTCCTGGGCAGTCTGTCTGCTACGCCAAAGATAAAATATTCCACATTTAGTAATTCCTCTACAGCTATCTGGGCAATAGGGGTAAATGGCCTTGTGGTTTTTTATAATACTTTCACAGATAATGTCTATGATGTAAAATTAAACCTCGTTACTAATGCCCAGATAGTATCGAATACTATGGATAATAGCTCTTATGTAGGGCAGGGAGTATTTCTGACCAGCACTTCAGGATATATAAGGCAGAACCAGATATCCGGACATCTAAACGGAATTTACCTTGCAAACTCCTCACCAAATATAGGGGGCAATAACATCACCAATAACGCAAAGCACGGAATCTATATAGGGACAGGCTCGGTTCCTGACTTAAGAGGCTACCTGGTGCAGGATCCCTGCCAGAATCCGCCTCTTTATTATCCATTAAGAGGGTATAATACGATCTATGAGAATGGACTGGCAGGACAGAACGGAATAGACAACGACGGATCTGAGATCTATCTGGCTTATGCCAGTATTCTTATGAACACCCAGTGTAATGATATTACAGATGACAGGAATCCAAACCCAGCTTACAGCGTAAAGAACCTTATTGGAGGGATTTTTTCATCTGGCGGAACACTCCATATTGAGAGTCAGGGGTGAGGATATAATCCCCGTTACGCTCTATGGGAAAGGTTAGGCAGTCTAAATGTACATTATGATCCTTATTTTGATTCCTGTCCTTTGATAGACAGCCCGATTGATTGCGGATATATCATTTATGCTAATGACAGGACAGAAATAGACACCCTCTACCCGATTGCAGAGCAAATTGACGAAAAGGATAACCTGGATCTGCAGCTTATCTCAGCAGATACATATTACTCCAATGGGGATTATGCTGCTGCTGAACCCATTTATACCGATATAGTCAATAACTATCCATCTGAGCAGAGAGCAGTAAAAGCATATACTCAGCTATTTTCATTAAAGAAGGTTACTGATTCAACGGGAACAAATTTCTCGGAATTAAAGACACTCCTTGAATCAAAGATGCCTTTAATTGCTGACAGTGTTATACTAAAGGTTGTATCCCAGCTGGCTGTTCTGTGTCAGGTTGGAAATTCAGAATACGTCCCTGCTATAAATACTTTCGAGGAAATAGCAGAACAAAATCCCGGTACCGATGAAGCACTCTATGCAGAGATTGATGCTTTAACTACAGCAACAATCTACTATAACCAGAGCGGAGGTATGCAGAAAGGATTACCGGGAAAATATAAAGCAAACAGTGAAGATGAGCTCCTCAGTAAAATCAACAGCGTTATGAAAGATAATTTTGAGGGTATGAGCAGCAAAAAGGATATTATCCCGACAGAATATTCTCTGTACAATAATTATCCTAACCCCTTCAATCCATCAACCATAATCAGGTTTGATATCCCGGAAAGAACTCAGATTGAACTCGTTGTCTATGATATACTCGGAAGAAGAGTAAAATCACTAATAAATAATGAGTTTAGAAATCCAGGCAGATATGAGGTAAGTTTTAACGCAAGTTCACTGGCAAGCGGAGTTTACATCTGCAAAATAACAACAAAGAATTATTCACAGGCGAGGAAGATGTTGCTGGTCAGATAAGCTTTAGTATCAAAAGGAGTCCGACAGGGCGCCTTTATTTATTGATTTGAATGAAATTATGTTTTAGAAATGAGGCGAGGCGAGTAAAACAAGGCTCTGCCGGGAAGAATATTATTTTTACTGAATTTTGACAGAGACGTCAGAATTTGCACTTTCGAAGGTTTTTACGTTTGCATTCTTGGATATATTAATATTATTTTACCTTCCAGCACCTGGTGATGATGCAGGAAGTCAGTATTAAAAATTAAATGCGGTGTAAAAAGGAGTATACGGAGGTTACTCAGCTCCATCCTGTGCCTTTGTCGACTACTTAATGAAACATCTAATAAGATGGTGCTGTCATTTGTCTGAGAAAATTTCATTTAATATAATTTACAGGAGTTAAATAATGCGCAGGATTAAAAATGATGAAATATCAGAATCCCAGATTGCGGTACATTGGAAAGAAGAGGATTATTTTCAGCCATCCGAAAATTTTACTGAACAGGCAAATATAAAAGATGAAGATGTTCTCAGTAGATTTTCTGTCGAAAATTTTCCTGACTGCTATAAAGAATATGCGGATATGCTTGACTGGTATAAACCATACGATAAAGTACTTGATTCCAGCAAACCTCCGTTCTTTAAATGGTTTACAGGCGGGAGACTGAATGCTTCATACAACTGTATTGACAGACATCTAGAAAAATATAAAAATAAAACAGCTATTCACTTTGTCCCTGAGCCCGAAGATGAAGCGGTTCAGCATATAACATTTCAGGAGCTTTATATAAGAGTAAATGAATTTGCCGCTTTGCTTAAAGATTTCTGCGGAGTCAAACCTGGTGATACAGTAACTCTGCATATGCCAATGATCCCTGAGATAGCTGTTGCAATGCTGGCGTGTGCCCGTATCGGTGCAATTCATTCCCAGGTGTTTTCAGGATTTTCAGGAAAAGCCTGCGGTGAAAGAGTAGCGGATGCAAAAAGTAAGGTGCTTATTACAGCTGATTCATATTACAGAGCGGGCACTCTCATTGATCATAAAGAAAAAGCTGATATAGCTTATAACGAAGCGATGAAAGAAGGACAGAAAATAGAAAAAGTCCTGATCTTCGCGCGTTACCCGGGCAAGTATTCTGCTCAGACGCCCCTGGTTGAAGGACGCGACTATCTTGTGAATGATGTAATAAAAAAATATTATCACGCAAAAGTTGAACCGGAAAAACTTGCTTCTGAAGATACGCTTTTTATAATGTATACATCAGGCTCAACAGGCAAACCTAAAGGTGCCCAGCATTCTATAGGCGGTTATCTGTCATATGTAACGGGAACATCAAAATATATCCAGGATATCCATCCTGAAGATGTATACTGGTGTATGGCAGATATTGGATGGATTACCGGTCATTCATACATTATATATGGTCCGCTGGCATTAGCGGCCTCTTCTGTTATATTTGAAGGTGTACCGACACATCCTGATGCGGGAAGGCCGTGGCGTGTTGCTGAGGAGCTCGATGTTAATATTTTTCATACCTCACCAACGGCTATTCGTGCATTACGCCGTGTTGGTCCTGATGAACCCTCCAGGTATAATTATCATTTTAAACATATGACGACTGTTGGAGAGCCAATTGAACCTGAAGTATGGAGATGGTATTACAATACTGTAGGTAAAAAAGAAGCTGCTATAGTAGATACATGGTGGCAGACAGAAACAGGCGGTTTCTTATGCTCGACTATACCGGGAATTCATAAAATGAAACCGGGCAGTACCGGTCCGGGTGTACCGGGTATATACCCTATAATCTTCGATGAGGAAGGTAACCCGCTTCCTGCCGGGAGCGGTAAAGCCGGGAATATCTGTATTCAAAATCCCTGGCCCGGGAGAATGCTCACCATCTGGGGTGATGATGACAGATTTGTAAGGCAGTATTACCAGCGTTACAATAAAGATCCGGAAAGTAAAGACTGGCACGATTGGCCATACTTTGCAGGCGACGGTGCTGTTGAAGCGCCCGACGGCTATTTCAGAATTCTAGGACGAATCGACGATGTAATTAATGTTGCGGGTCACCGGTTGGGTACAAAAGAGCTTGAATCTGCTGCGCTTATGTGTGAGGAGGTAGGCGAGGCTGCAGTTGTTCCGGTAGCAGATCCGATTAAAGGAAAAATTCCCCACATTTTTGTTTCATTAAAACCGGGGATTATCGGGAGTCCTGAAATAGAAAAGAAAATTTCTGACACACTTGCCAGCGAAATAGGACCTATAGCCAAACCCGGTAAAGTCTGGATTGTTTCCGATATGCCCAAAACAAGATCCGGTAAAATAATGCGCCGTATTCTGTCGGCAATTGCTAATAAGCAGGACACAGGTGATATTACAACCCTGGCGAATCCCCAGGTGGTTGAGGAAATTAAAAATATGTCCTGAAATTATTTGGCTTATGGAGGCTTCTTCATAAACTTGGAACCTCCATTTTTTTTATATATTATTCCTTTAATTAATAATGGAAATAATGAACCATGTTCAGAATAATACCCGAGGGACTTACCTATAAAGAACACGTATTACTGAAAAGCGGTCAGGGTCTTATATTTAAACCTGCTACTCTGAACGATATTCCTAAAGTAGAATCATTTATGATGCGGGTTTCACGGGAAAGCCTTAGAATGAGGTTTATGGCTACTATCTCTCATGTATCATCTGATGTGGTAGTGCAGTTATGCAGCGGTGACTTTAAAAACAATGCGTGTCTGATTGCTTTAACGGGAGATGACACGGATTCAGTTATTGTTGGTCTCGGAAACTATGTTGCCAGTGTCAATGGACACACAGCGGAAGTTGCTTTACTCATTGAGGATGATTTTCAAGGTAAGGGAATCGGAACATTATTGCTGGAAAGATTAGCCGGATTGGCGGCGGCAAATGGTTTCATAGAGTTTGAAGCCGAAGTGCTTCCTGATAATTATCAGATGATGGATGTTTTTAAAAGTTCCGGATTCGAAAGACATCAGGTGTGGGATTCATATACTGTTCATATAGAATTACCTGTAGGCGGTGCCGCCGCTTTATGGGAAAGAGCAGGACTACGGGAAAGAATTGCTGTAGCAAATTCTTTAATCCCGCTTCTTCGTCCCAAAGTTGTTGCTGTAATAGGTGCATCAAGAGACACTTCATCAATCGGTAATATCATTTTCAGGAATATCCTTTCTGCAGATTTTAAAGGTGCAATCTATCCTATAAATCCGCACACAAATTCTATAAACGGTATTAAAACTTATTCCGGCATAGGAGATGTTCCGGAAAAAGTTGACCTTGCAGTAATTGCGGTAAATGCAGAAAAGGTTTACGATGTTGCGCTGGAATCAATTAAAGCGGGAGTGAAAGGATTAGTGGTAGTATCGGCAGGATTTGCAGATGCTGGTGATGCCGGATTACAGAGACAGAAAAAGCTTGCAGAGCTAGTCCGTGCACACGGAGTCCGGCTTTTAGGTCCAAGCTGCCTGGGGGTTATGAATACCGATCCTAAAATACGGTTAAATGCAAGCATGGCTCCTGTAATTATGCCTCCGGGACAAACCGGATTTTTCTCACATTCAGCTGCACTCGGACTCGTGATTATTGATTACGCTCTCGAAAAAGGAATCAGTTTTACTACCTTTGTTTCTGCGGGCAACAGGGCTGACGTTTCAGGAAATGATCTGCTTCAATACTGGGAGGAAGATCCGAATACTAAAATGGCAATTCTTTACCTTGAGACCTTTGGCAATCCAAGACGATTTGTAAGGATTGCCAGGAGGATGACGAACAGGAAACCGATACTCTGCATAAAAAGCGGTAAAAGCCTTGCAGGGAGAAGAACAACAGAATCTAAAAGCGGAACTATCAGGGCGGGAGAAAGGGAGGTTGAAGCCCTTTTCCAGCAAACCGGAATTATTCTTGCCCCTACCCTTGAGGATTTATTTGATGTGGCACTCGTGCTTGTGCATCAGCCGCTGCCGAATGGCAACCGTGTCAGCATAATTGCAAATTCATCGGGAGTAGCAACTTTATTTGCTGATGCCTGTGAAATAAATTACCTTAATATTGCCGGACCGGGAGTAATTGACCTTGGAGCCTTCACTTCTGCCGATAAATATGAAGAAGCCGTTAAAACTGCACTATTAAGCGATGAAGTTGACTCACTGCTTATCGGGTTTGCCTGTGTAGGTAAATGTTCTACAAAACCTGTTGAGGCCGCAATCAGAAGGGGAATAAAATTCGTAGAAGAAAAAACAGGTATCCGCAAAACCGTGCTGCTTTGTATAATGGGTGCCGAAGGAACGATTTCTATTGAAGATGAACCCGGATCAGGGGATAGTTTAGCGCAATTTCCTGCATTTCGCTTTCCCGAATCGGCTGTAAATGCTCTAGGCAGAATTGTGAAGTATGTCGAGTACAGAAAAAAGCCAGCAGGTAAATTGGTATGGTTTACAGATGTAAAAGCCGGGGAAGCCAGAAATCTGGTTCAGAAAGAGCTGGATAATGTTCCGGTTCCGCACACAGTTTCGAACCTTAATAAAGAAACTTCTGTTTCAATACTAAAACATTTCGGAATTGATTATGCAGCAACTCAGCCTTGGGGTACCCAGGTTATAGGGATACGTATTAAATCTGATCCTTCATTTGGTCCATTAATCGAGGTTATTGAATCTGCAAAAACTATACTCCGGATAACACCGCTGACAGACATAGATCTTGACGAGACACTGCAGGAACTGCAACTGCCTGTGAGCAAGGGAATTGGTGAAGTGATCGGCAGGCTCTCGCAGATGATTGAAGAGATTCCCTGGCTCTGGGAATTTGAAGCCAAAGCTGCCGCTGCCGCTAACCCCTTAATTGTGGGTGAAATCATATTAAATATAAAATCAGGTGGCGCTGAAAGACCATCATATTAAAGTTTTAATAATAAGGAATAAAAATGTTAATCCGCGAAGTTATGCACCCTGACCCGATTACAGTCACAGTCAAAACATCGTTGACTGAAGCGTATAAAATAATGGAGGATAAAAATATCCGGCATCTTCCTGTAATGGATAAGGAAAAAATTGCAGGGATAGTGACTGATAGGGATTTGAGATTAGCTACCAGCAAGCTTACAAAAAATCCATTTGATGTAGAAACACCGGTTGAAAAAATTATGAGTCATCCCGTACAAACAACTCATCCTTCTGATCCCATCGAGATTGCCACACATACAATGCGCGAACTTAAAATCGGATGTCTTCCTGTTGTTGAGGATATGAAACTAGTAGGAATTGTGACAGGAATGGATCTGCTTGATGCTCTTCTTTTACTGACGGGGATTCATCAGCCTTCGGGGAGGCTGGACGTCCGCCTTCCGGACAGGTCAGGGGAACTTGCAAGACTAACGGCATTAATTGCCGAACGTAAAGTAAATATTCATTCAATATTGACCTACCCGGATAAGGGACACACTATAAGGCTTGTATTAAGAGTCGGAACCATAGAAATGAAATTACTGGCAGAAGCAATTTGTAACGCAGGTTTTGAAGTAATCTGGCCCGTTCATATAGCATGTGTAAAATAATCTATCATCCAAATTACAGCAATTATAATCTTGGACGGGTCATCCATTCGATCCTGTACGGATTGAAATGGTTATTGATCTGTTAAGAGAACTTGGTTTACTAAAAGATATCACTCTGCCGGAACCGGTTTCACCGGAAGAATTGAATATAATTCATTCCTCTGATTATATAAAAACTGTTGAAAGTGTAAGTCTTGGAAATAGTTTACCTGATGTGGAAAAATATGGTTTAGGATCTCTTGATAATCCTATTGCACCTGGTATGGGTGAAGCAGCACGTTACCAGGCCGGCGGTACCTTACTTGGCGCAAAGCTGCTGATTGAGAATAAAGCCAAAAAAGTTTTACAAATGGGCGGGGGATTTCATCACGCACATTCTTCTTTAGCTTCCGGCTTTTGCCTCTATAATGATCTGGCTTTAGCAATAAAAGAAATGACTGATGCAGGGTGGCATGTTGCATATCTTGATCTTGATGTTCATCATGGCGATGGAGTACAGGAGATTTTTTATTCGGATGAAAAGGTAATGACCATTTCCTTTCATGAGTCTGGCGAATATTTATTCCCGGGAACCGGATGGCTGTATGAACTGGGGCAGGGAATGGGCCGGGGATTAAAGCTTAATATTCCTCTGGAACCGTTTACAGAAGGTTCTTCATATTTAGCAGTAATGAATAAAATAATTGATCCTGCACTCAGATGGTTTAAACCTGATGTCCTGGTTGTACAGGCCGGAGCAGATGCTCATTATAAAGACCCTTTGGCGGATCTTTTATTAACTACTCATGACTTTGAGAAAATATATAAAAAGGTGCTGGAAGCGGCTGATACAATGTGTCACGGACGTGTACTATTCACTCTTGGCGGCGGTTATTCAGTCAGGGCAGCCTTCAGAATATGGACTATTTTATATTTACTCTTATTTCAATATGACATCCCTGAGAGACTGCCTCAGGATTGGAGACTAAAATGGGGGAGAAAAACTGGTAAAGTGATTCCTGGAACCTTACATGATATTCTGCCGGCATTTGAACCCATCCCCCGGAAAAATGAAATTGAAAAACATAACATGGAAACTGCGGAACGATTACTGGATGCCGCAGCCGCCGATTGGATATGACCTTACAATTTCGGATATTAAATAATTAAACCAATAACAAACATTTACAAGAATGAAGAAATACATAGCATTCCTTCGTGCGATAAATGTAGGCGGATATAATGTTGTGAAAATGGAACACCTCAAAACTTTATTTGAGGAGCTCGGGTTTAAGAATGTTGAAACATTTATTGCAAGCGGAAATGTGATATTTGAATCGAATAACTCAGATACTGCATTACTGGAAAGTAAAGTTGAGAAGCATCTTTTCAAATCATTGGGAAATGAGGTGACCACCTTTATAAGAACTATAAACCAGCTTGAACAGATTATTACTTATCAGCCATTTCCGAGAGAGAAATATGAAGAGGCTGCTTCAAACAATATAGGGTTTGTCAGGGAACCGTTAAGTGAAGAATCTCTGAATGCACTAAAAAATCTCGGGACTGATATTGATGATTTTCATTCATACAAAACTGAAGTTTACTGGCTTTGTAAAAAGGGACAAAGTAAATCTAAATTTTCAGGAAATGTTTTTGAAAAAAGACTTAAAACTCAGGTGACATTCAGAGGTTTTAAAACCTTAGAAAAACTATTGAATAAATATTCTGATTAACAAATGTTACATTTGATTTACTGGTCAATACATTAACTTAAAACATAATATGACCCGCCGGTCACAAATCACTCCTAAATTAGCTTAAATTGAGCTGTAAAGTTTTTATTTCTGTAGGGGCTTCTTTATATTTGAAAATCCAGAAAACAAATGTAAGGCAGCCGGATTATGGCAAAAAACTATGAAATAGCAGTTCTTGGAGGCGGCCCGGGCGGTTATGTAGCGGCTATTCGTGCCAGTCAGCTTGGAATTAAGACTGTAGTAATTGACCCACAAAACCTTGGCGGGATCTGCCTGAACTGGGGGTGTATTCCTACCAAATCGCTTCTAAAAAATGCTGAAATCTATTATCAGTTAAAAAATCACAATGAAGATTTTGGAATAAAATATAAAGAACTTTCATTCGATTTTACCAGGATAATTAAGAGAAGTCGTGAAATATCGGACCGGGTAACCAAGAATGTTGAGATACTCGTTAAGAAAAATAAAGTTGAAAGAATCCGCGGTTATGGAAAATTCGCAAATGAAAGACAGTTAGATATTTTTGATTCTGATGGAAAGCAGTTTGATTCAATAACTGCAGACAGGATTATAATAGCAACCGGAGCAAGACCACGCACTGTACCAGCTATCCCTGTTGATAAAAACATGATAATTACAAGTACAGAGGCAATGCTTCTCGATAAACTTCCTGAAGAGTTTGCGGTCATTGGTGCAGGAGCCATCGGAATTGAGTTTGCATATTTCTACAATGCACTGGGTTCAAAAGTGACTGTAATTGAAATGCTCGATAATATACTTCCCGTCGAGGATAAAGAAGTGTCTCAGACCCTTCAGAAAAGCCTGAAGAAAAAAGGGATGGAGATTTTCACAAAGGCTACGGTTGAAAAGGCAGAGGTCAGGGGTAAGAAAGTGGAAGTAACTTTCAGTGTGGGAGGAGAAACGAAAACTATTAAAGCAGATAAAGTCTTAAATGCAATTGGTGTAACAGGAAATGTTGAGGGATTCGGTCTTGAAGAACTTGGAGTAGAATTATTCAAGAACCATATAAAGGTTAATAAATCAAATTACAGCACAAATATTCGCGGCATTTATGCAATTGGTGATGTAATCGGTCCTCCCTGGCTGGCGCATGTGGCTTCAGCAGAAGGAATTCATTGTGTTGAGAAGATCAAAGGATTAAATCCGCCGGATATTATTTATGAAAATATTCCCGGCTGTACATACTGCCAGCCGCAGGTTGCCAGTGTCGGATTGACTGAGGAAAAAGCAAAAGCAGCAGGTTACGATATAAAAATCGGTAAGTTTCCTTTTTTGGCGAGCGGAAAAGCCTTTGCCATAGGCGAACGGGAAGGATTCGTAAAATTTATATTTGATGCAAAATACGGTGAGATACTGGGAGTCCACATTATCGGTTCCGAAGCAACTGAAATGATTGCGGAAGCAACGCTTGCAAAATCACTGGAGGCAACAGCTGAGTCGATAATCAAGACAGTCCATGCTCATCCAACTTTCAGTGAATCGATTATGGAAGCAGCAGCTCAAGCCTATGGAGAGGCGATACACATTTAGATGGAGGAGTGAGGAGTGGAGTATTGGAGCAATGGAGTGTTGGAGTATTGGAGGAGTGGAGTAATGGGAAAGCAAATAAAACAAAGTAATTTATTGAGATGAAAGAATATACTAAACGGCGCAATCTGAATCGTGGATATATGAAACTTGAAGTATGGAATCTAGGGATGACATTGTTCGAGTTTTGTTTCAGACTAACTACTAAGATTAATCTTGAATTAAAATTAAAATCTCAGCTTTTAAATGCCTCTTTATCTATTCCATCGAATATATCTGAAGGTTATTGTCGAAAATCAATAAATGAATATCTGCAGTTTCTGAATATTTCGCTCGGTTCTTCAGGTGAATTATTTACAAGGATGGCCGGACTTAAAGAAATGAATTTAATTGACGCAAAGGAATTCGAAGAATTTGATCAACTGCACTACGAATTAGAAAACAAATTAATTGCTCTGGTAAAGTCTGTGCAAAATAAAAAACAGTCCCGTACGTGGGATAATCTGATCCACGAACCGAATGAAGATTATGGATTGATGGAATAATTGAGAAACGGATTAGTGAACAATGGAATCTGTAATTGATGCCTATTTTATTCCTGCATACATCACTCCATTACTCCACTACTCCAATTTTCTATTACCCCACAACCCCGGATTCCAAACAAGTTTATCAGGAAACAAATACTGTGTCAGACAATAAACTAAATACCAGAACTCTTTACTACTGCGATCTCGGCTTTATTGATTTCAAAGAGGCCTGGGATTTGCAGAAAGAAACTTTTGAGCTCCGGGTGAAGGATAAAATACCGGATGTTTTATATCTGCAGGAGCATCCCAATACTTATACATTAGGAAAAACGGCTGATCATAACAACCTGGTAGGTTCGGATGAATATCTCTCGTCAAATAAGATATCCGTTTATGATATTGACAGAGGCGGGGATATAACATATCATGGTCCGGGACAGATTGTCGGTTATCCGATCATCAATCTGAATGATTGGAAAAAGGATACACATAAATATTTGCGGGCACTCGAGGAAATAATTATTATGACCTGTGCGGAGTATGGAATAACCGGAGGCAGAGAACCAAAATATACCGGTGTCTGGATAGAGGATAGAAAAATAGCAGCTATAGGTATTAAAGTCAGCCGGTGGATTACGATGCATGGTTTTGCTTTCAATGTAAATACTGATTTATCATTTTTTTCGGGAATAATACCATGCGGAATTACCGATAAAGATGTTACATCAATAAAGAAAGAGATTAAAGGATATATTGATATCAATCAGGTTAAACAAAAACTTCTTGCACATTTCGTTGAAATATTCGGCTATACGAATGTCAGCAAGGTAACAAAAGAAGAAATATTTTCTGTTAATTTAGCTACTGTTAAGTGAAAGGTTTGTAATGGCTAAGAGAATATCGGATAAAAATAATACCCCGGCAAAAAATAAACCGAAAGAAGCTGATTCCAGCAGTGAAAACCGTTCAAATGGCCAGAATAGAAACAGCGTAAGTACAAAGTCAGGCAAATCTTCACAACTGTCTAAAGAAGAAGCACTTAAGATTTTACATTTAATGCTTCTTGGAAGGTCAATTGATACCAAGGCAATGAATCTTCTCAGGCAGGGGAAGACTTTCTTTCATATTGCAGGTTCGGGTCACGAAGCGATACAGGTTGCTGCTGGATTGGCACTAAATCCCAAAAAAGACTGGTTCTTTCCTTATTACAGGGATATGGCCCTTAGCCAGACTATTGGAGTAACACCATACGAATTTTTTCTTCAGTGTTTTGCTAAAGATGAAGATCCATCGAGCGGGGGCAGGCAGCTACCGTGTCACTGGGGTCATCCCGGTATCAATTTACCTGCTCAATCAAGTCCTACAGGGACACAGTTTTTACAGGCGGTAGGGGCCGCTTTAGCGCAGGTTAGAAAAGGTGAAAGAAACATTGCTTATGTAAGCAGCGGTGAAGGTACTACCAGCCAGGGAGAATTTCATGAAGCCGTGAACTGGGCCAGCAGAGAAAAACTTCCGGTTCTTTTTGTAATTGAAAATAATAAGTATGCCATATCCGTCCCGGTTTATCTTCAAAGCGGGGGGAGAGGATCGTCTGTATCGGAGATGATGGCCGGATTCGTTAATCTTCACCGCGCAAAGATCGATGGAACCGATTATTTTGAATGTGTTGATAAAGTTGCCGAAGCAATAGATTATATAAAAAGCGGGAAAGGTCCTGCTTTAATCGAAGCAGAGGTTGTCAGGCTTCAGTCTCATTCTTCTTCTGATGACCAGAAAAAATACAGAAGTCCGGAAGAGCTTGAAAAAGATTTACAGAAAGATCCTATCCAGCAGTTTGTGAAAAAACTAACTTCACTGAAACTTATTTCCGATGAGGAATTTCAAAGACTGAAAAAGGATATTGAGCGAGAGGTGAATGAAGCGGCAGATAAAGCCATCCAGGCTGCTGATCCAAAACCTGATACTGCAGTCCGCTTTATCTTTGATGAGAGCGGATTAAAAGATGAACTCGTCTATGAAAAGAATCCGCCATCTGGAAATAAAATTGTGATGGTTGATTCGATTAATCACGCTTTGATGGAAGAAATGGAGAGGGATAATAGAATCTATATGTTCGGTGAGGATATTGCCGATAATAAGGGCGGAGTTTTTACAGTGACGAAAGGACTCTCAAACAAATTCGGTGAAGACAGGGTATTCAATTCTCCACTAGCTGAAGCCAGTATAATGGGAGTTGCAATAGGGATGGCTTTAACAGGATTAAAGCCTGTTGTGGAAATTCAATTCGGTGATTACATCTGGCCTGCATTTATGCAGATGAAGGATGAGCTTGCTACAATCCGTTATCGTTCTAAAAATAAATGGACTTCTCCGGTAGTTGTTCGCGTAGCAGTAGGCGGATATATTCACGGAGGGCTGTACCATAGCCAGAACATTGAATCAATCTACGCACACATTCCGGGGATTTATATAGCCTTTCCTTCTAATGCAGCCGATGCAAAAGGATTATTGAAAACTGCGATAAGACTAAATGACCCTGTTCTTTTCTGTGAACATAAAGGGTTATACAGACAGAGTTCGGCCATGTCGCCCGAACCTGATGCTGATTATCTCATCCCGTTTGGAAAAGCAAAAGTTGTAAGAGAAGGTACTGACGCTACAGTCATCTCATACGGAGTTTCCTTGTGGGATTCAGTTCTTGCGGCAAAAAAACTTGAAGATGAAGGTTATTCAGTTGAAGTAATTGACCTGCGGACTATAATTCCTCTCGATGAAGAAACAATTTTTAACTCGGTTAGAAAAACAAATAAAGCAATTATCATACATGAAGATACTTTTACGGGAGGATTCGGTGCAGAGATTGCTGCACGGATTGCAGATAATTGTTTTCAGTTTCTTGACGGTCCTGTCAGGAGAGTAGCAGCTCTGGATTCTCATATCCCGTATTCACCGATACTTGAGAATGAAATTCTGCCAAACAGGAATAGAGTTTATAATGGAATAAAAGAATTATTAGAATTTTAATAAAGTAAACCAGGAGTTTTAAGATGGAAGTCGTAATGCCGAAAATGGGAGAAAGCGTAAGCGAGGGAACCATTATCAAATGGCATAAAAAAGAAGGCGATAAAGTAGAGCGTGATGAAATAATCTTTGAAATCAGCACCGACAAAGTTGATACTGAAATCCCTTCTCCTGCAGACGGTATTCTCCAGCAGATAAATGTTCCGGAAGGTGAAACAGTTGAAGTCGGAACTGTTGTTGCGGTCATAAGAGAAAACGGGGAAAACCCCGTAACTTCATCTGAAAGGAAAGCAGAAAAGCAGCGGCAGCCAGATGTATCAGAATATAAAGATGAATCTATAAAAGCTGGAGATGAGGAAGCAATCAAGGAAGCCCGTGAGAAAGAACCCGGAACACGGGAAAATTTTTTAGTGGCGACCGGTGAATCAGGAGACGTTATTGATATTGCTATGCCGAAGATGGGTGAATCGGTAATGGAGGGAACTATTCTTAAATGGCATAAGAAAGTGGGTGATAAGGTTCAGAAAGATGAAACTATATTTGAAATAAGCACTGATAAAGTTGATACAGAAGTGCCTTCGCCGGCTGAGGGAACCATTGCCGAAATATTAGTTGCTGAACAAGAAACGGTGGAGGTGGGAACCGTAGTAGCAAGACTTGCTACCGGGGAAGGTGCTACGGCTGCCCGGCCCAGGAAAGAGGAAAAACCTTTGATTGTCAGTGCTGAAAAGCCGGCAGATGTAAAACAGGAGGCTCCCCGAAAAATGCATGAAGATTTCTCAGCCGGTACAACACAAAGAGTTGAATCTGTTGAAGGAGATAACAGCGGTTTTTATTCTCCGCTTGTACTGAATATAGCAAGGAAGGAAAATGTCGGCTTTGGTGAACTCCAGCGTATTAAAGGAACCGGGCTTGAAGGAAGACTGACCAAAAAGGATATTCTCTCATTTATTGAGTCAAGAGGTGAAAAGAAAGTTGAACCTTCTAAACCCGTTGCGACTCAGCAGCCGGCTGAAAAGGAAAAATCCAGATCCGTTCCCGAGGTCCAGCCTTCTTTTACGGGACAGATTTCCGGAGATGTTGAACGAATTCCGATGGATAATATACGACAGAAAATTATGCAGCATATGGTTAACAGCCGCGATACTTCTGTCCATGTGACTACAATGCTCGAAGTTGATATGACCAGGATTCATAACTTTATTCAAAAGCATAAAGACGAGTATCTGCAGAAGGAAGGTGTGAAGCTGACATATATGGCATTCATAGCCAATGCTTCAGTAAAAGCATTAAAAGAATATCCGCTTGTGAATTCGACGATTGACGGTGCAACAATTCTTCAGAAAAGATTTATTAACCTTGGAATTGCAGTTGCAGTTGAACCAACAGGATTAATCGTACCCAATATTAAATCGGCGGATGAAAGAAACATTATAGGGCTTGCAAAAGCCATAAATGATGTTGCTACCCGGGCAAGAAATAAAAAGCTTACCCCCGATGATATAACCGGCGGTACTTTTACCATTACTAATTATGGAGTATTCGGTGCTATATTTGGAACTCCGATTATTAATCAGCCTGAAGTGGCGATACTCGGAGTTGGTACGATTGCAAAGAGACCAGTGGTAATTGAAG
Organism: uncultured Ignavibacteria bacterium; assembly: GCA_963743325.1. Taxonomy (GTDB): domain Bacteria; phylum Bacteroidota; class Ignavibacteria; order Ignavibacteriales; family Ignavibacteriaceae; genus DATFVA01. Next base: position 527,264 of record CAVUOZ010000010.1, on the reverse strand, counting down.
TTGACGGTGCAGATACAATAGCTATTAAACCAATAATGGCGCTTACACTTGCACACGATCACAGGTTAATTGACGGAATGCTGGGCGGCAGATTTCTGAAATCTATAAAGGATACTTTAGAGAATTTTGATCCGGCATCAATATGATTGTGAATAAAAATTATGAGAACTATAAATGCATTTCAAAGAGCGGCAAAAGAAAAATTAGAGCAGGAAAAGCAGTCTCCCGGTAAAAGACCGGAATGGCTCAAGGTCAGACTGCCGACCGGCGAGAATTACAGCAATGTCAGAACACTGATGAGAAAACAGCATCTTCACACAGTATGTGAAGAAGCCCGGTGTCCTAATATGGCAGAATGCTGGAATAATAAGAGTGCAACCTTTATGATTCTGGGCGATACCTGCACACGAAGCTGCGGATTCTGTAATATTAAAGTCGGCATGCCTGATGAACTTGATCTGAACGAACCGAGAAGAGTAGCGGATTCTGTGAAGGAATTGGATCTGAGACACGTTGTGATCACATCAGTAAACAGGGATGAACTGAAGGACGGGGGAGCAAATATCTTTAAAGAATGTGTGAGAATAATAAATGAAGAAATGTATGACACCACGGTTGAAATTCTGATTCCTGATTTCAGAGGAGTTGTTGAAGCGTTCGAAATAATAATGCTGAATCCTCCGGACATATTGAATCACAACCTGGAAACTGTTCCCCGGCTGTATCCTGTTGTCAGACCACAGGCTAAATACGAACGAAGTTTAAATCTGATAAAATGGTTTAAGGAGAAAGGGCTAAAGACCAAAAGCGGAATAATGGTGGGAATAGGAGAGAGGACCGAGGAAGTCCTGGAATTAATGAAAGATCTTGTGGGTCATGGCTGCGATATACTGACGATAGGACAGTATCTTCAACCGACCAAAAATCACTTACCGGTTGACAGGTTTGTAACTCCCGCCGAATTTAAGATGTATAGGGAGGAAGGATTAAAACTTGGATTTAAAATAGTTGAATCATCTCCTCTTGTAAGGAGTTCTTATCATGCAGATAAACATGCGCGGGCTTTATTTTGAGCTTTGCTTTCTTTAAAAATTACCGAAAAAGTACTTTCATCTAATATATTTTAAAGCAGGCTATTTTTGATCATTTAACCCCGGAAACTCACTTGCGTCTTGTATTACCGGGGGTATTTCCCCGATTAGTTTTATTTGTAAAATCTTAACCAAATCCTTAAATTTACAAACTAATTTTCTAAGAATAAGGAAAAGTAATGAGTGAAGTCAAAGGCAAAATTATACAGGTAATCGGGCCTGTTATTGATATAGAATTTGAAAATGGCCATCTTCCCAGCATTTATAATTCAATCAAAATTCCGCGTACTACAACTGAAGGTGTGAAGGAAGATCTGATTGTGGAAGTACAGCAGCATTTAGGCGAAGACAGAGTGCGTGCAGTAGCAATGGACTCCACGGATGGATTGGTCAGAGGTATGGAGGCATTTGATACAGGCGAACCAATTTCAGTACCGGTTGGGCCTGCTACACTTGGTCGTTTAATTAATGTAATTGGTAATCCAATTGATGCCCTGGGAGAAATTAAGACTGATAAAAGATATCCGATCCACCGGCCTGCACCGTTATTCAAAAATCTCTCAACTCAACAGGAGATTTTTGAAACCGGGATAAAAGTAATCGATTTAATAGAACCTTATTCAAAGGGTGGTAAAACAGGATTGTTCGGAGGTGCCGGTGTTGGTAAAACCGTTATTATCCAGGAGTTAATTCATAATATTGCACAGGAACATGGCGGTTATTCCGTATTTGCAGGAGTAGGTGAACGTACACGTGAGGGAAATGATCTCTGGATTGAAATGAAAGAATCAGGAGTACTTGAAAAAACCTCGCTTGTCTTCGGACAGATGAATGAACCTCCGGGAGCAAGACTAAGAGTTGCCTTATCGGGCTTAACTATTTCCGAGTATTTCAGAGATGAAGAGGGGAGAGATGTCCTTCTTTTTATTGATAATATATTCAGATTTACCCAGGCAGGATCCGAAGTATCAGCCTTATTAGGACGTATGCCTTCTGCCGTAGGTTACCAGCCGAACCTTGCCACCGAGATGGGAGCCCTGCAGGAAAGGATTACTTCAACAGATAAAGGATCTATCACTTCCGTGCAGGCAATTTACGTTCCTGCGGACGATTTGACAGACCCGGCTCCTGCAGCTGCATTTGCACACCTTGATGCAACAACCGTATTGAGCCGGCAGATTTCGGAGCTGGGTATTTATCCCGCCGTGGATCCTCTAGATTCTACTTCGAGAATTATGGAACCGGGTATCCTTGGTCAGGACCACTATGATGTGGCCCGTTTATGCAAGGAGATTCTTCAGCAGTATAAAGACCTCCAGGATATTATTAATATCCTCGGTATGGACGAACTTTCCGATGAAGATAAAACCATAGTCAGAAGAGCAAGAAGAATCCAGAGATTTTTCAGTCAGCCTTTCCACGTCGCCGAGCAGTTTACAGGATTCAAAGGCAAATATGTTAAGCTTGAAGATACAATAAGAAGTTTCAGAGAAATAATTGACGGTAAGCATGATGATCTTCCTGAATCAGCCTTTATGTATGTCGGGACCATCGAAGAAGCGGTTGATAAAGCAAAGAAAATGAGCTGATTATGCCGGTATTAATTCTTGAAATAATTACACCTGATAAAATTTCATTTAAGGGTGAAGTTCAATCGGTTACTATACCGGGAACCGAGGGAAGTTTCCAGATATTGAAGAATCATGCTCCCCTGATGAGTACATTTGAGATCGGCGAAGTCAAAGTGGTTCTGCCGGATAAGGATGAAAAGAATTATGCAACCGGCGGTGGAACAGTAGAAGTGCTGAATAACCATGTTTTAGTTCTTGCAGATTCACTTGAAGAAATCGGAAGTATAGATGTTGAAAGAGCACGCGGCGCAAGAGAAAGGGCAGAGAACAGGTTAGCCCATAAGACAGATACAACTGATGTTGAAAGAGCAGAGCAGGCCTTAAAACGTGCTGTCAACAGATTAAAACTGGTAGAAAAGCATATAAGGTATGAAGTTTAAGAAAAATAGATTCAGGTAATTAAGGGAAAATGATAAACTTTCCTTTTTTTATTTTAAACTGATTCTTATAGAAAAAATTATCACCCGGGGAGATATTCATTCCAATTGTTATTTATAAATTGCTAATTATAAATGATTAATTATTAATGTATCCGTCGCTCATAACAATACTGCGGATAGTCGGTGACTCTGAGATTTGTTTCTCAAGATTTTCATAATGTTCAAGAAGATAATTAACCCTCATATTTTCATCCCGGAAAGTAATTAATGACTGCTGCTGCTGTAACGATAGTCCTGATTTCTCTGCGAGCTTAAATGATTTAAGTCCTGTCTGCTCATAATTTCTCCAGAACGCATCCTCAAGCTGGAAATTGGTTTTTTCAATTATCCTTTCGAATGAAGACTGCAATTCAAGAAGCAGCGATGGATTAACTTCAGAAGTCAGATCTTCATATTCAGACACCGCTGCCATAAGATATTTATCGGGATGAGTAAATACATTATCAATGAAAAATCTACCTTTCCCGACGACAAATATATCCATCTCTCCATTATCAAATTTCTGTAGGATATCTTCTATCTCAACATAGCTTCCAATCTTGGATATTTCGTTGTCAAGTTTAGTAACAATACCAAAGCCGGTTTTTTCACTGAGGCATTTGTTAATCATTTTTTTATATCTCTCTTCAAAAATATGAAGAGGATATTTTGATGAAGGAAAAACAACAATATTCAATGGGAATAATGGAATTCTGTTTAACATTTACTTTACCAAATAAAAAAAGGCGGAATTTCTTCCGCCTTAAATTTACTGATTATTTTGCTTCTTTAAATCGTCTGGTGACTTCATCCCAGTTAATGACATTCCACCAGTTATCAATGTATTCCGGTCGCCTGTTTTGATATTTCAAATAGTAAGCATGCTCCCAGACATCGAGACCTAAAATCGGTGTGCCTTTATCATCAGCTACGTCCATCAAAGGGTTATCCTGGTTGGGAGTTGAAGTAACAGCAAGTTTACCACCCTTTATGATAAGCCAGGCCCAACCGGAACCAAATCTATTGACTGCAGCAGCAGAGAATTTATTTTTAAATTCTTCAAATGAACCAAACGAAGAACTGATTGCTTTATCCAGGTCGCCTTTTGGTAATCCACCGCCGCTGGTTTTCATTATTGTCCAGAACAAAGAATGGTTATAATGACCGCCGCCGTTGTTTCTGACAGCAACGGGGTGTTTTGAAGCATTCTTCAAAATATCCTCAAGCGGTTTATTTTCCAGGTCAGTGCCTGCGACCGCATCATTCAATTTTGTTACATAAGCATTGTGATGTTTTGTGTAGTGGATCTCCATCGTTGTTTTATCAATGTAGGGTTCAAGTGCGTCATATCCATAAGGTAACTTCGGCAGCTCAAATTTTCCCATATAATTAACCTCCTAAGGTTTATTTAATATAATAATTAATTAAAAATCAAACTAAACACCAAACGATTCACCGCACCCGCAGGTTTTTTTTGCGTTCGGATTATTAAAAACAAAACCTTTACCATTTAAGCCGTCACTAAAATCAAGCTCTGTTCCCATCAGGTAAAACAAACTTTTCCCATCGACGAAAAGTTTTATTCCGTTATCATCAATCACGGTATCGCCTTCTTTTGCCTCAGCATCAAAACCAAGGGTATAGGTCAATCCTGAACAGCCGCCTCCTTTTACCCCGACTCTTAATCCAAAGTTTTCAGGAATATTATTTTCAGACTGAATTTGTCTTACTTCCCTGGCAGCTTTTTCAGTTATCGTTATATCATTTTCAACTTTGATATCAGCCATTGTTAAATCCTCGTCATTTATTAAAATGTACCTTTAAGGGTTTAATTAATCAAATTTATAATAGTTATAAGGGATCTCCTGGGACAGTAGTCACAAATTCAGGATAATTTAAAGTCCATCCCTGTGTACTTACCCGGATAAAAATATTCTGTTGTTCAAAAAATAAGGCAAGCTCTTTAGCAAGTTTATCTGAATCACCATAAGAGACATCTATCCCTTTCAATTCAAGATATTTTCTTATTCCATACTGAAAATCCCTGTAGAAAAAATTAGATTTATGAAATAATGGATACTTTGCTTTAAGAAAATTCAGAAACTGTGTATCTTCATTTTTAAGGATGTTGTAATATTCGTTCATTTTTCCCCGAAGCATTTTAATTCCTTTGATTTAGTGAATGATATTTTCTTTAATATTTAAGGGTGAATTCTTCCTTAAATTATGAACCGTCCTGATAACTTCATCGATAACATACTCAATTTCTTCATCAGTATTGAACCTTCCTAGTCCGAATCTTATAGATGACCTGGCAAGTTCATCATTCAAACCTATAGCTTTTAATACATGACTCGGCTTTAATGATGCTGAGGTGCACGCTGAGCCGGTTGATACGGCAATATTTCGGATATTCATTATGAGATTCTCAGATCGTACACCTTCAAAACTTATATTTAAATTATTAGGAAGATGGTTATCCGGATCACCATTCAGCCGGATATCTCCAAGTTCCAAAAATTTATTAAGCATTTTATTTCTATATGATGCTAATTTGTCATGTTCGGTTTCTAAGTCATGGGAAGCAATTTCCAGAGATTTACCAAATCCAACTATTGCAGGTACATTTAAAGTTCCCGAACGTAAACCATTTTCGTGGCCGCCGCCAAAAATCTGCGGGGATATTCTGATCTTAGGATTCCGGTTGCGGATATAAAGGGCACCGATTCCTTTAGGACCATAAACTTTATGAGCTGAGAATGAAGCAAGATCCGTATATTCGATGGTGAATGGGATTTTACCGATTGCCTGCGCAGCATCAGTATGAAAAATGACATTTCGATCTCTGCATATTCTGCCAATGCTATTTATGTCATATACATTCCCGGTTTCATTATTCGCGGTCATAATTGAAACTAATATGGTATCATTTCGTATAGTCTTTTCCAATAAATCGATTGATATTCTTCCGGAATTATCAACGGGGAGGAGAGTGATCTCAAATCCTTTCTTTTCTAAAGTTCTCAACGAATCAAGTACTGCATTGTGTTCTACTGATGAAGATATAATATGTCTTCCCTTATAACTGTAGTTTTCTGCAATACCGAAATGTGCAAGATTTATTGATTCTGTAGAACCGCTTGTAAAGATTATTTCCTTCGGATATGCTCCTATAAACCCTGCTATTTTCTCACGTGATAATTTGACGATACTTTCGGCTTCCCAGCCATATGAATGATCCTTACTGGCGGCATTTCCGTATTTTTCAGTAAACCAGGGCAGCATAGCTTGCAGTACCTCAGGATCAACCGGGGTAGTAGCCTGATTATCCAGATATATGGGAAATTTCATACTAAAATACACTTTATAAAATCTGATTTATCTTCATATTTTGAAATACTTTATCTATTTCTAGCTGAACCTTAATCAAGGGATCTCTGATCATACAGCAGTTGAAGTGGTTACAGTCTTTTTGTGAACTCTTTTCGTTCATACAGTTCGTAATCTGGTAATTATCTTCGATTGCACTTATAATTTCCATAAGAGAAATGTGCTCAGGAGATTTCACCAATGAATATCCTCCACGAACACCCTGGCAGGAGGAAATAAGGTTCTTTTTCACAAGCTGCTGCAAGACCTTTGCAACTAATTCAAACGGAATATCGTAAAAATTTGAAATATCACGTGCAGTAGCATATTTACGATTTGAATTAATAGCAAGATATCTCACTGCCATCATGGCATATTCACTCTTTTTAGATAATTTGAGCATAAACAAATAAGACTAAATTGGTCGGGTATAAAGCTAAACAAATCGGCAGGAAAAATCAAATATTATGACTTTAGAATCCTACCAGTGAAATCGAATATTTAGCTAAATCGACTAAAGGTGTGAAATAAATTCCAAGAATCAGTATCGGGGCTAGTAAAATAATCAGCATTACAATATTGGCAAATGAAACACTTATTAAGGGTTTTTCTACTTCCAGTTTAACCAGATACATATTCTTTAGAACCTTTATATAGTAGTAAAGTGCAACAACAGAATTAAGGAGGGCAATTACAGCTACTGCAATCATTTTTGCATCTACAAGAGCAATGAATAGATAAAGTTTGCCGATAAATCCTGCTGTAGGGGGTAGTCCTGTTAACGAAATAAGGAAAATAGCGATTGAAATTCCGAGCCAGGGGGAGGAATAACCCAGGCCTTTATAATCATCTAATTCTTCAGTTCCGAGTTTATTGGCTATTAACATTACAACGAAGAAAGCGCCGAGAGTCATAAATGCATAAATACCGAAGTAAATGAGAATCGCTGTGAGTCCCTCGTTAGATAATACAGCCAGACCTAGAAGAATGTATCCTGCATGGGCTATACTTGAATAAGCCAGCAGTCGTTTCATATTACTCTGCCAGAGCGCGGCAAAATTTCCAAGAGTCATAGTAAGGATGGAGACTGCAATAATAATCGATTTCCAATCAATCAGATTGATTAAGTGCCAGTAACCGTTCTGATCCACACCTATTACAAAAGTTATCCTGATAAATCTGATAAGTAGTGCGAAGCCGGCTGCTTTACTTGCTATTGAAAGGTACGCAGTGATTGCAATGGGGGCCCCTTCGTAAACATCCGGAGTCCAGAAATGAAACGGGGCAGCAGAAATCTTAAATCCAATACCGGTAAAAATTAATAACCCGGAAAGAAGCATAGTGAAAGTATTGTAAGTACCGTTCTGCAATGCAAGGTTGATCTCATATATATTTGTTGATCCTGTCATTCCATAAAGGAGTGAAATACCGAATAACATTATCCCGCTGGCAACACCCCCGTAGATAATATATTTAAGCGAAGCTTCGCTGTTTCTTAAATTGTTTCTTGTGAAACCCGCCAATACATAGGAAGCGAATGAAACTAGCTCTAATGAAAGATAGATTAAAATTAAATCAGCTGCAGATATCATGAAAAACATGCCGAGAATCATACCGAATATTAAAGTGTAATATTCTCCGTGCCTGTCCATACTCTGCCCTACTTCATCTGAACTGACTGAGAAATATATAATGAAAAGTGAGGAGAGGATTACTATCAGTTTGAAAAATGCTCCGAAGGAATCTACGGCAACCATTCCCATGCCGCTCTGTAATTTACTCGCAAAAGCACTGAAGCCAAATTGTTCTGCCACAAAATAACCCGCCACCACCAATCCGGCCAATGAGATAAATGGAAGAAGTTTTTTATTCTTATCCATTATAAGATCAACAATAACAAGAATCACGATTACTGCTGAGATTACAAGTTCGGGTTTAATTAAATAGAGACTTTTAGTTATATAGCTGAGATCCATCATTTTTCAAATTCCATTATATATATCTTAGAACGATGCAAACTGACTGTAAATAGTTTGTGCATGCGCCATAAATTTAACCATAGCATTCACAGATGCATTCATAAGGTCTAACATTGCTGCCGGGTAGACTCCTAGGAAAATTACAATTGCGCTTAACGGTACCAGCATAGCATATTCCCTGAAAGTAAGGTCTTTAAGCGATGACCATTTATCTTTAAGATTGCCAAGGTAAACACGCTGGAACGTCCATAACATATAGCCTGCTCCAAGCAAAATTCCCAATGTGGAAATTATAGTGAGTGTTCTTATACCTTCAGAACCGAAAGCGCCGAGGAAGACAAAAGCTTCGGAAACGAATCCGCTTAGTCCGGGTAATCCTATAGCGGCAAAAAATGCCAGGGTTGTAAAACCTGAATAAATGGGCATCTGATTTGCCAGTCCGCCGAATTCATCGAGTCCTCTGGTATGGGCACGGTCATAAATAACGCCTACAATTAAGAAGAGCATTGCCGTAATTGTACCGTGGTTGAACATCTGAAGAATCGCACCGGAAATTCCGATCGTATTAAGTGATGCCATTCCCAGCATTACAAACCCCATATGAGATATTGATGAATACGCAATAAGCTTCTTAAAATCCTTCTGTGCCATTGCGCAAAGAGCACCGTACAAAATGTTTATCATACCAAACAGCGCAATGTACCAGATAAGCTGATGAGTAATTTCAGGAAACATCGGGTAACAGACTCTTAATATTCCGTATGTTCCCATTTTGAGGAGGACGCCTGCAAGTATCACGCTAATTGCTGTCGGGGCTTCAACGTGAGCGTCAGGCAGCCAGGTATGGAACGGGAACATCGGAATTTTTATTGCGAAACCAGCGAACAGGGCAATATATGCTATAAATCTCAGGTTGGATGGATTGAGCGGTGATAGTATACCGCCTGCAGTGAAATTTGATGTATCCATCATTGAGAGCATATTAAATGTGAACACTTTAGTACCATCTGCCATTGTTTCCATCGTGCTGAAGTATAATCCAATCATAACTAACAGGATAAATACGCTTCCGAGCAAAGTATAAAGAAAAAATTTAATAGCTGCATATTCTCTTCTTGGTCCACCCCAGATACCGATGAGGAAGTACATAGGGAGAAGCATAAGTTCCCAGAAGACGTAGAATAAGAAGAAATCGAGAGCAACGAAAACTCCCATCATTCCGGTATCAAGTAAAAGGAATAAGGCAAAGTATCCTTTAACGGATTTATCGATGTTCCATGACGATAAAGTTGCAACAAAGGAAATGATTGCAGTCAGGAGAACCATCGGAATGCTTAATCCATCTATACCAAGGAAATAGTCAATTTTGATTTTACCGATCCAGGAAAATCCGCTTATATCAATCCATCTGAATTTTTCGATGAACTGAAACGATGATGCATTGTTTATTCCTCCATGCGGCATAATTATAATAAGCAAGTATGACTACTGCCAGAACTAATTGGATGCCGGTAATTAAAAGTGTCAGACTTTTCATGATCTGCGTTTGGGTTTTGGGAAGGAACATAATAATCACCATTCCCAAAATAGGGAGGAAGGTTATTAACGAAAGAATAGGAAAATTTTCCATCATATTACCTGATAAATTTCTACCTTAAAATGACTTAAATAAAAACATTAAAATTACTAATGAGAATATCACCAATACGATATAGGTTTGTACCTTGCCTGTCTGGAATCGTCTGAATATCAGACCGACGAATCCTGAAAGGTAGGCCATAAAGTTTACAAGCCCGTCAACAACAACATTATCGAATTTTCCACTAAACCTGGATAAACCTTTAGTAACTGAAGCAGAGCCGTTAACAATTCCATCTATAAAGAATAAATCAAACCAAGCGAGTAGTTTACTCAGACCGATTGTTCCCGCGACAAATGTTGCATCATAGAGCTCATCGAAATACCATTTATTTAATGATAACAGGTAAAGCGGCCTAAGTTTATCTGCAAGCTTTTCCGCACTTACTTTCTGCCACTGGTACATCGTAAATGCAAAAAGGATTCCGAATCCCGCTACAAATAATGACAGGAACATTGCCGGGTAGTGAGCGTGATGCATTGCTTCAGTATAAGCTGAAGAGAAAATAACTTCGGGTTCTTTAACCTCTACCTGTTCTGCTGCCTCTGTTTTAAGGTCAGTTTTCATAAAAGAATAACGCGTATTCTCCGGTACCGATATTTCCGGGACTTTAACCCAGGTGGACATAAAAGCTCCTGCCTCAGCGTTAAAAGGATTAGGAGTGTACCATATGAATATCGAAAGCATTGAGAGGACAACAAGAGGCATTGCCATTGCAAATTTTGATTCGTGTGCATGATTATATTTTTCTTCATTACGGGGTTTGCCGTGAAATGTCATTATCAATAGTCTGAACATATAGAAGGCAGTCAAAGCAGCAACAAAGAATCCAACAGCAGGGAAAAGCCAATATCCCGTCAAAGAGCCAAAGGCATATGAACCCATAAGAATTCCATCCTTGCTTAGAAAACCCGAGGTTAAGGGTATCCCTGAAATTGCAAGCGATGAAATAAGGAAAGATGCATAAGTGATAGGCATCTTCTTCCTTAATCCGCCCATCTCCCTTATGTCCTGTTCGTGATGCATTGCATGAATTACCGAACCGGAATCGAGGAACAGGCAGGCTTTAAAGAAAGCGTGTGTGATCAAATGGAAGAAGGCAAACTGATAAGCACCGACGCCGAGAGCCATTATCATATAACCGAGCTGGCTTACTGTCGAATAAGCAAGGACTTTCTTAATATCATTTTGTGTTAAGGCTATAGTTGCGGGAATAAGTGCAGATAAAGCACCTATGATGGCAATGAATAATAGGGCATCGCCGGTCAGCATTGTGAAAATCCTGGTTATAAAAAACACACCTGCTGCAACCATTGTTGCTGCATGTATAAGAGCGCTGACAGGCGTAGGACCTTCCATCGCGTCAGGAAGCCATACGTGAAGAGGGAATTGAGCAGATTTTCCGATGGCACCGCAGAACAACAGAATTCCCGTCACAGTTAACCAGGATTCACTGTTGAATGGAAGCTGTCCGTTTGAGATAGCGAGAAAGATTTTATCAAATGAAAAAGTGTGATATGTATTAAAAAGAATCAGTATTCCTGCAAGCATTCCCAGATCACCAATTCTGTTTACAATAAATGCCTTCTTTCCGGCATCTGAAGCAGATTTCTTTTCATACCAGAACCCGATTAGCAAATAAGAAGAAATACCGACAAGCTCCCAGAAGATGTACATCATGAGGAAGTTATTCGTTAAAACAATTCCGGTCATTGAAAAGACAAACAATCCAAGATAGGCGAAATACCTGCTGTATCTCTTATCGCCTTCCATATAAAGGACTGAGAAAATATGGACAAGAATGCTGATCAGGAATACAGCCATAATCATTATTACGGAAATATTGTCCAGCAGTAAACCCAGTTCGATTTTTAATGGTCCTATAAAGGGAACGTTTTTGAAATCAATCCATACAAATTCGGAAGTGATGTTCGAATTTAAGTATGAGGACAATTTGGTAATTAAAAGAACTATTGTAAAAACAAGTCCAAGTCCTATTGTAAATATCTCAAACCAGTAAGCAGCCTTATATTTCTTTCCGAAAAACAGGGCTACAATAAAGCCAAGCAGGGGAAGGAATAGAACTGCAGTTGCAAGTTGAATTAAAGTTGATTCTGCCATACCATTCAATCTTTCAATCTGTCTATTTCATCAACATTAACAGTTGAGAATGTTTTATAAATATTTAATACTATTGCCAGGGCAATTGCGGCTTCCGCAGCAGCAAGTACAATAACAAACAAAGCCATTACCTGTCCGTTATAACCAAAATTGCCGTACTTTGAAAAAGCAATAAAGTTGATATTTGCTGCGTTGAGAATAAGTTCAATACCCATTAAAACCATCACGGCATTTCTTCTGGTAATGATACCGAATATGCCCATGGAGAAGAGGAGAACACTGATTATTAAAAAATGATTAAGGCCTATATTTTCCATAATTTACCTGCGGGCTATTGAAGCTGCTCCTAATAATGCTATTAAAAGAATAATTCCTAAAAGTTCGAAGACAATCACATATTCCTGAAGCAGGATAGTTCCTATTGTTCCTGCATCAGGCAGAGGAACTGAAGCGGGAATTATTTTCCAGTTCGTATTTATTACGCTTGATAAAACAAGACCGGCAAATAATCCCACACCGATTGCAGCAGGAAGAATCTGCATAGTTCCTGTCTTTATCTGAACATTCGTGATTTTATTTGTGAGCATAACACCGAAAATTAAGAGAATAAGTATGCCGCCCACATAGACGATTAGTTGAACAATTGCTACAAAATCTGCCCCAAGCAGAACATAAATTCCTGCGACTCCGAAAAATGTAAACAACAAAAAAAAAGCAGAATAAACAATATTCCTTGTTGTTACAACGAAGAATGCAGAAACTACAGTTACTGCTGCGAACAAATAAAAAATTATGTTGTAAATATTCATCTTAAAATATCATTATTTAATTAACACTTCCGGTATTTTCCGGCGGTTTAGTTTCTTTATTAGGTTCCTGCTTGGGCTGAACCCCGGGTGCTGCAGCTTTTTCTGCTGCTGCTGCTGCTTTCTGAGCTGCCTTCTCTGCTTCTAACTTTGTGTAATTGGCTTTCTTCTCTTCAATTTCCCCGGGAGTGAGGGTTACAAAATTATAAACAAGATTATTTCTGTCATATTCAGAAAATTCATAAACGTCAGTCATATAAATACATTCGGTGGGACAAGGGAAAACACATAGCTGGCAGTAACAGCATTTGGCTATATCGATATTAAACGTGGTTACCCAGAGTGCCTTCTTCTTGCCATTGGATGTCTTTCCAAGGTCCTCATTAGGCAGACTCTTTACTGTTTCTATTTCAATACAATCAACAGGACAGGCTCTTGCACACTGGTCACAACCAATGCAGTCATCCATATTCACATAAAGCCTGTTACGCTCTCTTTCAGGTAGTTCAGGTTTTACATCAGGATATTGTATTGTAACAGCGGGGACGAAGAGATGTTTAAATGTTACTTTCAATCCGATAAGAACAGTAACGACTCCTGTCCAAATATTTTCGAAATATTGTTTCATAATATTAGAGTACGGTTATAAGGCCGATAATTAAAAGATTAACAAATGCAATCGGGATTAAATATTTCCAGCATAAAGCCATAAGCTGATCTACACGAAGTCTCGGTAAAGTCCATCTGAACCACATCTGAACAAATACGAAGAACAATCCTTTTGCGGTGAACCAGAAGAACTGCTCAATCGGAATTAACCAGTGTATACCAAGTGTGTTACCCAGGTAACCGAACGGTGACTGATATCCGCCAAAAAAGATTGCAGAGACAATTGCAGAAACTGCAAACATATTGGCATACTCGGACAGGAAGAACATTGCGAACTTCATTCCGGAGTATTCAGTATGGTAACCTGCAACTAATTCTGATTCTGCTTCAGGAATATCAAAAGGAGTTCTGTTTACTTCAGCAAGAGTAGATAAATAAATAACTCCAAACGCAATTATCATAAGAGGAATAAAAATGAATTTAGTAATGCCAAAAACAGGACCACCGAAAATCATCCAGTTCCAGAAATATCCTGTCTGCATCTCACTTAAAGTGTGAAGATTAAGTGTACCGGTCACCATAATTATGGTAAGAACCACAAGCATAGTGGGTATTTCATAACTGATGATCTGGGCAGCGGATCTCATTGCCCCGAGCAGAGAGTATTTATTATTTGAAGCCCAGCCTGCCATAAGAATACCGGCAACCACTAAACCGGAAACGGCCACTATATAAAAAAGTCCCAAATCAATATTTGCACCTATATAGGCGCCTGAGAAGGGAATTGCGGCAAATACAGCATAACTGCCTGCAAATGTGAGAGCCGGCGCAATATTAAATAAAGGTTTATCGGTATCAGCAGGAACAATATCTTCTTTCTCCATCAGCTTTATAATATCTGCAATAGTCTGAAGAATTCCGTGATAGCCTACTCTCATCGGGCCCAGTCTGTCCTGCATATGTGCAGAAACTTTTCTTTCCATGAGCACGGCAAATAATGCAAATGGTATAAGGAAGACTAACGGCAGAATGCTCGAAATAAATGCTGCCAGTGCTTCACTTCCGATCCAGTTATAGAGGTAATCATAAATCATCTGTCAACCTCTCCTAATACAATATCAATACTGCCAAGAATTGCAATTACATCAGCAATCATGTGACCTTTGCAGAGTTCATTCATTATTCCAAGGTGAACAAATGAAGGTCCTCTAACTTTTACCCTGAAGGGATTAACCGTCCCATTGCTGATTATAAAATAACCTAATTCACCGCGGGGATTCTCAACACGCGAGTAAACCTGTCCTACCGGCGGTTTTATTCTTTTAGGAATTGCGGCAGATACATCTCCCCCGGGAATCTGATCGAGAGCCTGTTCAATAATTTTAAGACTCTCTTCCATTTCAAGAACTCTCATATAATACCTGTCCCAGCAATCACCTGTTGTTCCCATTTCACCTTTTCCAACAGGAATATCAAAATCAAATTTATGGTATACAGAATAAGGATCGTTTTTCCTTATATCCCATTTGAAGCCGCTTGCTCTTAAATTGGGGCCTGATATTCCATAGTTTATTGCTGTTTCCACGGGAAGTATGCCAACATTAGCAGTACGATCAATGAATATCCTGTTGCCGGTCAGAAGATCATTTAATTCTTTGATCTTGGGCCTGAAGTAGGGAACAAATTCTTTTGCAAGTCTTACAAAATCGGGATGAAGGTCGTGCGATACACCGCCGACCCAGATATAATTATATAAAAGGCGTGCACCGGAGACTAATTCAAAAAGGCTAAGTATTTTTTCACGGTCCCTGAAGCAGAAAAGGAATGGAGTCATAGCGCCGATATCCGCACCGTAAGTTCCCAGGGCTACAAGGTGTGAAGCAATCCTCTGAAACTCACCCATTATCACGCGTATGTATTCAACTCTTTCAGGAACTTCAATTCCTAATAATTTCTCAACTGCAACAACGTAACCGAACTCATTATACATTGAAGCAAGATAGTCCATCCTGTCAGTATAGGGAATAATCTGTGGATAAGTCATAGCTTCAGCGTGCTTTTCAAAGCAGCGGTGAAGATAACCGATATGAGGACGGCATTCCTCTATAATCTCACCATGGAGAGTAAGTTCTAATCTTAGAACTCCATGTGTTGAAGGGTGCTGTGGTCCCATATTCAGAACCATCTCCTCAGTTTTTAATCTCTCGCGTTTTATTTCTTTCTTATCTTCAACAAACATTATTTAGATTCCATAAAACTTTAATAAATTCCAAAAAACAAATTCCAAATATCAAACAAATATCAATTATCAAATCTCAAATAAAATTCAAACATCAAAAAAAAATATCTAAAAAAACATAAGTTCAAATTTCAAATAATGTCAGGCTGATTTGATGAGAATTGAGGAAAAAATCTTTTTCAATTCCACAGATTCATTATATAATGTTGTACCTTCTGATTTTAGCTCCGGATCGTTTGTCTCAACAATCAACCTCAACCAGAATTCTGATTCTTTTGATTCCTTCCTTGAAATTCTGATTCTCATCTTGAAATCCTGCTTTCCTAAACATTCATTTGCTTCAATATAATTCGCACCGACCGAACCCGATGATTTTACGACCTGCCTTATGTATTCAATATTTGGTATAGTTTTCTTTAATTTTTTTGTATACTGACAAACTTCCTTTGCAAACCGAAATGTTCTTTCTTCAAGATCATATTTATTTGAAGATTGATCATCTCCCATTTCTAAATATAGCCTCTTCTTTGAATTTTGGAATTTGATATTTCTTCAAAGTGCCGGTGCATTGAAATTTGTATTTTGAATATTGTTTGTTATTTGTTATTTGTCATTTGTTATTTGTAATTTCCTAATACGGAACTTTCATTCCCTGGTAAAACTCAGGGTTCTTATAATCTTTTCTTAATGGATGACCGGCTTCCCAGTCGTAAGGCATAAGGATTCTTCTTAAATCAGGATGATTAAGGAAGTTGAATCCGACTAGATCATAAGCTTCTCTTTCGTGCCAGTCGGCTACTCTCCATACCTCTGCGACTGATTCCAGTTCAGGGGTTTCTCTCGGAACAGAAACCTTTAGCGTAACCTTCTGTTTTAAAGAAGTAGATTCAAGATGATAGAAAACGCTTAATGTTCCGCCGAGAATTGTGAAGGTTCCATCTTCAGCGGTTTTCTTCTCGCCGTTATCGTCATCAACACCTGAAAGGTTCATCAGGTTGTCAAAGAGCAGCTCCTCTGTATCCCTTAGGTAAAGACAAACATTCTTAATTTCTTTCGGTGAAACCGAAAAATAAGATTCCACAGGCTGTCCGGTTACAAGAGTACTTACAGCATCACCGAATCTGCCTTTCAGGATTTTGAACACTTCTTCTGTAGATTTCATGCTGATTTCTTTACAATAGATTCATTACGGATTTTTTCCTGAAGCTTTAACAGTCCCTCTAATAATGCTTCAGGGCGGGGAGGACATCCCGGTACATAAACATCAACCGGTATAACTCTGTCAACTCCTTTTAATACATGATAGCCGTGTTCCCAGTAAGGACCGCCGCAGTTAGAGCAGCTTCCCATTGAAATAACATACTTGGGATCAGGCATCTGTTCGTATAATCTCTTTACACGTAGAGCCATCTTTAACGTTACTGTGCCGGAAATAATTATTACATCTGATTGACGCGGAGAAGGACGTGGTATAACGCCGAACCTGTCAAAATCATAATGTGAAGCTGAAGTAGCCATCATCTCAATTGCACAACAGGCCAAACCAAAGCCAACCTGCCATACGGAAGAAAGCCTTGCCCAGTTTAATAAGTCTTCAACTTTTGTTACGACTATATTTCCATCATTTAATTGTTTATCGAGTAGTCCCATTTTCGTATTCTATTATTATTGTTTAAACAACTTCCTCAGTTAATTCTTCCTGTTTCACTTCAATTTTCTTTTTAATAACAGGGGGAACAGGTTTGGGGCGTGCCCATTCAAGATCACCCTTACGCCATTCATAAGCCATTCCTAGGCCAAGAAGAAGCAGGAAAATGACTCCGACTAAAAACCCGGGCATACCAAATTGCTTATATACCAGGGCCCAGGGCACGAGCAACACAACTTCCACATCAAAAATGAGGAAGATTAAAGCAACAACATAAAAACGTATATTAAATTTAACCCAGGGTGAGCCTTCAATGTTTTCACCGCATTCATATGTCATAAGTTTTTCTTTAGTAGGTCTGGATGGACGGATTAATTTTGCGGTAAAAATGGCAACGATAACGAAAAGGAGTGCTGTCAGAATAAAAACAAATATTTTACCGAATTCTGTTATCATAAAATTTTATTTTTGGTCAAAATTAACATTACGGGTAAGTAATGTCAATAAATTCAACAGTTAGAATTTGCTATCTGTGGGCAGCAAATATTTTTAACGCCGCACGATTTTCAATATATATGCCACTTAAAATAGTTATCTAAATTGTTGAATTAGATGAAAATGCAGTGAATATTATCAAAAATAAGATGATATGAATTTTTTCTTTTCTCAATCGGGAGAAAAGAGAAGAATAAAAGAACCATTTAAAACCGGAATAATTAAGGGAAAGAAATTTTACATTACCGGGTGGGGAGCAAGCATATTTTTGAACATCATCATTTGTATTAGAAATATTTGCGGCTGACAAAATGTCAGAGGAAAATGAGCAAATTTGAATATGAAAGAATTCAAACGAAAGTCAAACGAAATTAAAGCCTAATTAAGAATGAATTTACTAGCTCCGAAAATGAGCCGAATACAGCATTTTTCTAATCTAACAAAAAACCATATTTGTCATCTTGGCAACATATTTCGGGTATAATGAAGGTGCCGGAATGGACGAGAGATAAGCATATGTGAGACAAGAGATAGTTTGTGGTTTGCGGGGTGTTTAGACTGAGGAGGAAATAAGATAAAAGATAAAAGTAAAAAGAATAAAAAAAGGAGGAAACATAGTTTACAGCCGAATGCAGTCATGAAGTTCAGGGATGGTTTCGTTGAATTTGATATTTATATAAATTTTTTAAAGCAATCCTCCTTCCAGTTTCCAGAAAACATCACCAATCAGAATTGAATTGAAAAAATTAATGACATTTCATTTTAATAATTATGATTTTTATAAGCACTGATTTATTTAATTTATGTACGCTTTTAAGGAATTTTAGAAAATAGAGAACGATTATTTTCGATTTAACCAATTTTATTAATGAGGTTATCCATGAAAAAACTTGTTATCTGTACTCTCTTTATTTCTGCAATGTTATTTCAGGTTGACACCTTTCCACAAAATTTCTGGCAGCAGACAAACGGGCCGTACGGGGGAAGTGTCAGAAGCCTGGTTGTAAATTCCGCAGGATATAATTTTCTGGGATCTAAGGGAGGCGGTGTGCTCCGTTCTACGAATAACGGTGATAAATGGGTACCGATGAATAATGGATTAATTCCCACCGACATATTTGCTTTAGCTATCAATTCAGACGGAGAGATTTTTGCAGGGTGCACAGAGCGGCGGTATGTTTAAATCAACCGACAACGGAGAAAACTGGACAGAAATAAACAATGGTCTAACGTTCCCGGCAATTGTCTCCCTAGCTATTAATTCGAAGGGAGATATTTTTGCCGGAACCTTTTGGGATACAGGAGGAGGGATTTTCAGATCAACTGATGATGGAGAAAACTGGACAAAAATCAGTAACGGATTAGGTGACAAGACCTACGTTCAGTGTTTAGCAGTAAATTCAACTGATGATATTTTCGCAGGTGCAAGCTCCTTTGAATCCGGAGGCAGCATTTTCAAGTCGACGGATAACGGGGACAACTGGGTTGACGTGAATAATGGATTGAATAGTCCTATAGCCGTTTCAATGGTTATAAATTCAAATGATTATATTTTCGCGGGCATGGATCTCCTTGGCGGCGTATTTGGAATCGTCCGTTCGACAGATAATGGTAATTCCTGGGAACTGGTGAATAACGGATTGAACACCTCGAACAATGTTAATGCATTAGCCGTAAATTCGAGTGATGAATTATTTGCCGGTACATACGGGGATGGAATTTTCAGATCAACCAACAACGGGGATAACTGGGAACAGACTATCAGCGGGCTTAGTGGGCTATACGTTATCTCTTTAGCAGTTAATCAAAGCAATGATATTTTTGCAGGAAACTTTTTAGGTCACGGAGCCTTCAGATCAACTGATAACGGAGATAACTGGACGCAGATAAACAACGGCTTGATTGCTACCGAGATCAGAACATTAAAATCTGATAGTAATCTGAATCTTTTCACCGGTACCTACGGCAACGGGATTTTTCGTTCTTCGGATCTGGGAGGAGACTGGATTGAAATAAACAGCGGTCTGACAGCATCATATTTTACTTCATTAGCAATGAACTCTAATGGTGACATATTTGCAGGAGCCGATTTTATTGATGGCGCAGGGGGAGTGTTTCGTTCAACAGATAATGGGGAGACATGGACAGATGTAAACCAGGGAGTGATAAATACTGATGTTCGGGCACTCGCAATTAATTCCAATAACGAAATCTTTGCGGGACTCTATTTTTCCGGCGGAGTATTCAAATCCACAGACAATGGCGAAAGCTGGGTTCAGATTAACAGCGGTCTAACCTGTAACAACATCTGGTCATTAGTTATTAATTCAAACGATGATATCTTTGCTGGCACTTCCGGATGCGGTGAAGGAGTTTTCAGATCAACCGACGACGGGATGAGCTGGGTTCTTGTAAATAACGGGCTGACGTCAACGGAAATTGCTGCTTTAGTTATTAGTCCGGAGGGTGATATTTTTGCAGGCACACGCACCTTATTCGGAGAGGGGGGAGGCATTTTCAGATCAACGGATAACGGCGAAACATGGACAGAGCAAAGCAATGGATTGACAAATATTGAAGTCAGTGCAATGGTAATTAATTCCCTGGGTTATGTATTTGCCGGAACTGAGGGAGGTGTTTTTGAATCGACCGATAATGGGGAAACCTGGTTTGAAATAAATGAAGGATTAGCCAATACCGATGTAAGAGCTTTAGAAATAAATTCCGGTGATTATGTATTTGCCGGGACTACAGGAAGCGGCGTGTTAAGAAGCGTTGAGCCAACAGGTATAGTTCAAACAGAAAATAATTTAATTCCTTCATCTCTCATTCTTTCGCAGAACTATCCGAATCCTTTTAACCCTGTTACTACGATAAAATTTTCCATTCCCGCCGTAGGAACTTCATTTATGAAGTTCGTCCAGTTAAAAGTATATGATGTTTTGGGTAAAGAGATAACCACTCTTGTTAACGCGGAAATACCCGCAGGAAATTACTCTGTCAAATTTGATGGAAGCAGCCTGCCCAGCGGAGTATACATATATAAGTTGACAGCCGGGAATTATTCAGCTTCAAAGAAACTGATATTGCTGAAATAATACCGTAGCTCAGTTCTCCGAACTGAGTCACGATTAATCTCAGGTCAGAGACCTGAGCTACGGGAAGGCATCACTGATCTATCACCTGATACTCTATGGGGCAATATGTCCCTTTCCAGCTATCCCATTGATTCGTCAAACCAGCATTCACCGGATTTAACAATACATATTTTATAATAAAATATAATTCCACATCATCCCTTACTAACCTGTCAAAACTTTCAGCTTGCCAGAAATGTCCTCCACGATTGAGAATTTTGTTGGATTTTGCCGCTGAGTATTTTTTAATAGATCCCATTATATCTCCAACCGATTTGGTGTTATTTAATAATTCAAAAACAAGATGAATATGATTTGGCATTATACAATAACAAAGAATATTATATATCTTCCCATCATAATAATGTATTGAGGATTTACAAATATCCATGACTTCAGGTTGTTTGAGAAACTGAATTTTATTAGAGGGATAGTCAAGGAGGGAATCATATTCCTTTAATATTTTTCTGTATCGGGTAAATCCAGATTCGGTTCGAAGCTCTGGTAATTGTTTAAATATTTTCAATTTATGATTGGGAATGCTTCCATAAAGGCGATATGTTATAAAATATATCCCCTCATTATAATACAGATGCGGAAGATTCCGTCTATGAAAATGTCTGATAAGCATAAAAAAGCTCCCTCATTTTTCCCTTGTTATTTTCTTCTGGTTTCGGAGCTCAGCTCTCCAGAGCTGAGAAAAAGCAGTCGCGTAGCTCAGTTCTCCAGAACTGAGCTGAAAATTATCCTTTGTCCTAGGACAGTCCCGCAAAGCAGGATGAGCAAAGGGAACCTCTGTCGGAATCTGAGCTACGTTAAACTACCAAAAATTCATCTTCACTGTAAATAAATGGTATGCATCGAAAACTTGCACACCTGAATGCATAATCCACACTTACATCAAAAATGCCATTCCAGTTTAGACCTACTCCAAATGTTGGACGCGAATAAATTCTTGTCGTCATATGAACTTTCGACAGTAAAGAAGTAGCCTCCCCTTACAAAAAACAGATCATCAAAATTAAATTCACCGGCAAACTTTATTTCATCAACCAGGTATGATGAATTAAGATATGAAGCGGCTACAAGAAAATTATACTTTGCTTCAAAGTTTCTTTCATAAGATAATCCTGCTTCAAACTGCATCGGCAGATCAAATCCGGCAGCGTCAATCTTATAAATTCTTTTTTCACCGTATCCGCTTGTATCTCCCGCGGTTCTTAATAAATCATTCCCGTCGTAGGTCATCTGGGGACCAAGGTTCCTTAATACCGCCCCGAGATTAAACCCGTTTATTTCCCCGAGATTTTTATACTGAAACCCGAAGTCGAAAGAAACACCACTTGCAGAAGTTTCAATTATTTTCTCATAAACGATATTGGTATTAAATCCTGCATAAAAGTTTTCTGAAAAGTTTCTTGAATACGTAAACCCTGCCACTAAAAGAGTGGGTGAAAAAAATTCACCTGTACCATAAGGATCCCGGGTTGTGGTTATGGGTATATCACCGATATCGAGTGACTTAAGGCTTAAAGCGAATGCGCCCCAGTCTCCGAAGCTTGATGAAACAGAAGCATAGGTCATACCTATGTCGGCAATATATTTCATATAAGAGAACATTGCATTAATATTCTCAGAGGGTGTTTTAAGTCCTGCGGGATTGTAATATACTGCCTCAATTCCGCTTATTCCTGCTATATAGGCGCCGTTCATACCAAGACTTCTGGCACCCACAGGAAGCAGAAGCTCCTGTGCGCCTGCACTTCCTTCCTGACTGAATATATCTATTGTCAGATAAAATAGTATTAATACTGTAAATAAGGTTTTCATCTAACCTCCTAATCTCTATTTAAATACTCTTTCCCGATAACTAGAGCAAGCTTGAGTATTTTCGTACCGATGCCCGGCATATCAAGATGAGCAATGTAGATACCGCTGGCGACCAGTGTTCCTGTTTCGTTCGTTAAATTCCAGTCAATATATTGTGATAAGTCGGATTTATCTATTCTTCTTACAAATACCCCTGCTAGTGTATATATTCTGATTGTTACTTCCTTTGGTAATCCCGTAAACCTGATTATTCTCTCGCCCATACTCCTTTCCAGGTCATTTCCCCCGAAGTAAGGGTTGGGGAATACACTTATCTTTTCTATCTTATCTTTTGCAGATTCCGTATTATTAAAGTCAGCTTTCTGAGGAGAAGCAGTAAACTGATCTCCATCAATAAGGGGTTTGAATGTCTCTATCCTTATTACTGTTCCTTCCTCAGGCAAATCACCTTCTATGGTAAGATTACCAAATGGAAAGTTTACCTGGCTTGATGTATCTGAGGGGGACGGGATAGGTTCATTGTAGTTGGCAGTTGTACTGTATCCGAATATCTTCTCCCACTGGTCATTTGAGGTATCCTTTGACCAGTGGTTATCCTTAATAAGTAAGTCCTGAATCTTTATGTTTATTCTCTTCCCCCGGGTTGTGTTCCATATCTCAAATGGCACCCTGTCATTGGCTTTAGGATTATTGCCGAACAGAAAGTTTGATGTTGGATATCCGAAAGGATAATACTCGCTCCCTTCCTGGCTGAACCTCAGTTCATAATCATCACTATATATTTTATTAAATACATCAAGGTTCTGTATTATTTCTCCCGGTGAGGTAATCTTCCACCTGCCGGTAGGGTCAGTCTTGTTATACACATCAACAGGATTATCCAGTGGTATTCCACCGGGACCTCTTATTTCAGTTATCCTGCTTATGCCGTAGGGACGGAAGCTTGAAGGAATTGAGTCAATCTGCTTATGTCCCTTATTATCAACAATAACCATAAAACCGTCAAGGACTTTCCTATGGAGGGTATCAGCTGAGTAGTCATTCTCATTCCTGAAGAGGGTATCGCCCAGGGTAGTGTTAATAAGCATATACTTCAGTGAATCATATGGTCCTGAGAATTCAACACTGTAACTGTCCCCGGTTATTCTTGTCGGGTCAACAACCCGGAAGATAATATCGGCATTGCTCATACCTGATACCTGTGAGGCAAGAACCTCATCTCCTCTTATATATGGAGAGGAGTAGTCTATCTTATCCCTTCCGGGTATTACCTCGACTATCTTTGGTGTGCTCTCAAGGAAGGCAGGACTGCTGTTCACAGAGTACCCGTAGGCAGTTACACCAAAGTAATAAGGAGTACCGTTCCTGAGCTTCTCGTGAGTATATGCATCTGTGCTTATTGTAGTTTGTCTTCTGAGTCCCTGATCATTACCGATAATTATTGGGAGCTTAACAGATACCCCGTTGGCAATGGTATAGTCCTCAATTACTGTAATACCATCAGTCCTGTCGTATACAGCAAGAAGTCTCGGGTCGGTGCCGAGTGTATCCCTGTACTGCCATACCCTGTAGCCTTCAAACGTATAGGTGGTATCCACATATCCCTGGTCATATATGAAAGGATCTCCCTGATCATAGTCCTCTGCATTTGGTTTCCACCAGAGAGTAATTTCATCCTGCTGCTCAAAGCCGAAGGTAATAGGTGAAGGGGGAAGTGGTGAAAGCTGGAAGTTAAGGTAATATGCTTTCCTTATTAAGGCTGCTCTTCGCTTAAGTTCTGTTACACTGTTGAGGTTATTTGCCCCTCTTGCAGCAATGATACCATATACAACTTCCTGTGTATCAAAGGGAGCTAATTTGAAAGGACCTGAGGTGAGATAATGACCAAAAAAATTATACGGAGGACGGGGAATTGAATCATTCTGCGGCCAGTTAAGAGCAGTCCACCCCGAATTTGTTTCAGGGTCACCCGGAACCATATACGGGCTTTGTTTCATAGTTATCGGATCTGTAATGGGCATATAACCGCTGACATAAATGCCCCGAAGTAAATTGTAATATTGTTGACCTATATCAAGGGGTAAATCTGAACTCGGCCGTGTTGCTAAAGTACTATCATCAATTCCCGCGGCATTTTCATCATCATTATAAAATCCATAAAAACTATTCATTTTTTTATTTGAATAACCTTTTCTCCATTTCTGGTCAAAGAAGGCACTGTCAGTTGAGGACTCATTTACAAGCGGGCCTTGCAAAAGCAAATATCCAAAAGCAGGCGGATTACTACCATATTGGTAATCGTCTTGATTTTCAATAAAATAACAGTAACCTAAATCAATTAAAGTATCACACCCTGCTGCCCGGATGTTATCTAATAGGTTCTTAGTTTCATAGTAAGTGGAATAGGAAAAATATAAGCTATCAAAAGGTGAAGATTGTTTGTTTGTTATTTTAATTTTTAAAAATATAGCATCGCCTAAAATGCCAGCCCGGTTAAAATCCCAGGAAGTAACCTGGTATTCAAGGTCCAAAGGCCGGTTCCAATAATTGCTATCAGGAAAATTAACATCATTTGCCACATAGAAAAGAACTTCATCCCCAAGAAATTCGGGCTGATCGACACCCCTCGTGAAAATACCATCTCCATCCCTGTCAATCCAGGGTGCTCCATCTTCCACAGGCCATTCATTATAATCTTTTTCAAGTTGGTCTCTTTCCGGCCCGAATGGGGTGGTTTCCCAGTTTTTTAAAATACGAAAAACACGGTAGCTTTCTTTAAAAGAATCATCAGGAATTCCATTATCTAAAACTTTTCCTGGTCTTAACCAGCCAAATTGGCTGAAGTCCCCATTAAAATAAATTTGAGAATCCCTTTTACCCCAAATAAAAAACGCATCTTCAAAATTCAACCATTGGTAAGCTATTGATCCACCAGGCCATAACAAATCACCTTTATAAATATTTTCAAAAACCTGGTCTGGATTCCAGAATGTACCATTATTCCAGGTATTAAAATTAAATTGATTAATGGATAGAGTATTATGGGTTATATGATGATTTTCAATAAATTCAACCCATTGTGAATAATTGTTTTTTGAAAAAATTAGAATTATAATAATAATTAAGCAGTAAAAATCCCGTTTCATTTTTTAACTCTCTTCCAGAAACTCTTTACCGTGGATGCTGGTATGCTTAATCATACTTAATTTAGTTTTAAATAAATGAACTTTTAATTGTCTGCTGTGTAGACAATTATATTTTTGAAAATGATTCCCGGGAAAATCAATGTCGGTGGGCATCTGAAGTAATAAAGCAGTTGTTGCTTTTTTTGCTGTGGCACAGAAAGAATTCATATTATCCCCGCCTTCCTCTATCGAAATTAACCTAAAATTATTTTACAAGCAATCAGAATTTGTAAATGGGAGTAACTTAATTCAGCCCTGCCTTCGTTAAGAGTTACCGAGCTGAGCAGTTCTGCAGAAATAAGGTGATTTTCATTTATTCAATGATCAATATGTAATCATATATTATACAGAACGATCTCATTCCATAATTTTGTTGCATCTATGTACAGAATAAAATAGTTTAAACTTGCGTAAATGAGCGGGTTTATTTTGAAAAGCTCAGGGAGACTCTTTTTAAATCTTACAATTTTGATTCTAATACAAGTTTCACTGGATATTTATCCTCAGAATACTGGCAGGATATTCGGTAAGATCACGGATACTGAAACTGGTTCTTCGCTTATCGGAGTAAATGTGCTTGTCTACACCGACAGTATGAAAATCTCACCTCCTGTCGCAGGTACGGCGACTGATAAAAACGGTAAGTATAATCTGTCCGGTATTACGAAAGGCGAGTACTGGATGTTTGCTTCTTATATCGGGTATGAGTCTAAGAAATACAAGGTTAATATTCCTGGTAATAACAACTCAGTTGAGTTTGATTTTTCACTAAAGGCAACAAGCATAAATATTGATGAAGTACTGGTTGAAGCAAGAAGAGATACTTTTAGAACTATCAGCACTGTAGATATTTCTCCTTCGTTCATTCAGAAGCTTCCGTCTCTAACAGGTGAAGTGGATGTGTTCAGGGCTTTAACTCTTCTTCCCGGTGTTACCACCTCAAATGAGCTTTCAAATGGATTATATGTTCGCGGCGGCTCACCCGATCAGACACTTACTTTAATAGACGGAGTTATTGTATATAATCCTTTTCATCTAGGAGGTTTTGCCGGCACATTTAATTCTGATGCAATAAATGATATCAGGCTAGTTAAGGGTGCTTATCCTGCTGAGTACGGAGGCAGGCTTTCAAGTGTTCTGGATATTACTCTGAAAGAAGGTTCAAAAGATCACTTTAAAGGAAAGATCGGATTGGGAACGATTAGTTCCAGACTTACAATGGAAGGTCCAATTGGCAGGGAATCCTCTTTCCTCATTTCCGGCCGCGTACTTTATATGGATGCCCTGCTGAAACAGATTCCAAAAGCAAAGAATATTCCTCTTTATAACTTCTATGATATTAACGGCAAATTTGATTACCGTGTTTCTGAAACCGACAGACTAACTTTCAGCGCTTTCTACACGGCAGATAAATTATATAACCAGAAAAACAGTGAAGATGCGGCATATGATATAAACTGGAACAACTCAACAGTTCATCTTGCGTGGCTGAGTCTTAGCAGGCAAAAAAAGTTTACGAATGTTGCCCTTAATTATACGGGATACAGCTTTAACACTCTCATTACTGATAAAACTCCGGATGCATTCAAGAATGATTTTTACTCTACATCCTCTATTAAGGATTTCAGCTTTAAAGTAGACGGCCAGTATTTCAGCAATGAGAAGCATACACTCAAGAACGGTATAGAAGTCATACTCCATAATTTCGAACTGGTTAATAATAATTATTTTAACCCGCTTGTCAGTCAGGATGAACGATTCCTTAATAAGTACACATCAACTGAAATAGGCGCCTATGTTGAAGATGTTTTTGAAGTGAATCCTCTGTGGACGGGTAATGCAGGAATAAGGTTTTACTATCTGCCTGATGTGAGGTATTTCAGGTTAGAGCCAAGAATTTCGACTACCTATGCCCTAACCGAAAGCTTTTTTGTTAAAGGGGCCTTTGCAATGGCGAATCAGTTTCTCCACCTAATAACCCGTAATGATGTAGTGCTGCCGACCGATATATGGTTTCCCTCCACTTCCAAAGTAGAACCCGGCAGATCGATGCAGGGTGTATTCGGTTTTGAATATGAATTTAGCAAAAGAGAATTCTTCGTTTCGCTTGAAGGCTACTACCGAAATATGGAAAATCTTTACGAGTATGCAGATACCGCAATTTTCACAATCGAGTCTCCCGTTGATGAACAGTTTACACAGGGAAGAGGGGATGCATACGGAATAGAGTTCTTCCTAAATAAAAGAAGCGGAAATTTTACTGGCTGGGTCGGTTATACTTTATCATGGACAAGAAGATATTTTGAAAATATTAATTATGGCAAACCTTTTTATCCACGGTACGACAGGAGACACGATATCTCAGTTGTTCTCACATATAAGCTCAGTGATAACTGGGAATTTGGAGCCACCTGGAGCTATGCAACAGGTCAGGCTTATACTATGCCAACCGGGCAGTATTATTTTCCCGGGGTCTATTCAGGCAATGAAGGATCACCGCAAATATTCCTCGATTATAAGCATATAAATGAATACAGGCTTCCGCCTTTTCACAAACTGGATGTCAGTGCATCATATAGTTTCAAATGGACAGGTCTTCCCCTTAAATTGACTCTGAGCGTTTATAATGTATATAACAGGCAGAATCCCTTTGCAAGGTATGTGGCATTTGATACCTCCGAAGATACAGGAACAACAACTGCCCAGCTTAAGCAGTTTACTCTTTTCCCGGTTTTCCCTTCATTAAGTATAACAATGGATTTTTAACTATGAATAAGATGATAAAATATTTATTCATTCTTGGATTGCTGGTTTTTTATTCCTGCGAAGATGCGGTTGTGGAAAATGACCTAACATACGAGGAAAGACTTGTTGTCAGAGGCCTCCTTGTAGCAGGCAATCCGATTGAGGTAACATTCGAGAGGACACTTCCTCTTGATCAGCCTTTCGATTCAACCAAGGCACAGCTTAGTGATGTTACTGCCCATATAGCGCATAATGATGTTATTGATACACTGCAGTATGCTGGTGCCGGAAGGTACAGAACATCCGCAATGATAGCGCAGAACGGAGAGGAGTATAAATTGTCCGCAGAATGGAACGGTAAATCTTTAACCGGTGAGACACGTGTCCCATACACAACAACATTTCAGAACGGGAAAATCATTTCTGAAGTTAATGAGAATGGCGATACCATTCATTACATCCAGGGATTATTAACTCCCAGGGAAGGTGCGGTTTACGGTGCTAGCTGGGTTATTCTCGATCCACTGAGAGGATTCCATTTAGAAGATAATGTTATACCGGTGTTACTCAGGGAATCAGACAAAGATCTTAATAACAGACTTACATTAAAAACCCGCAATATTCCTGATATACTATATGCCGCCTGGCGTAATTATTTTTATATACGCGTGCACACTTTCGATGAAGAATTCTATAATTTCTTCATAACGCAGGATGCAAATAATGCAAGTTCAAATATTTTCAGTCAGTCGGGTATAAATCTCCGCTGGAACGTAGAAGGAGACGGAATTGGTATGTTCATTGGTGAATCAGATTATTACGTAAAGGTATTTTAGATAATCTCAGACTTTCACGTAGCTCAGCTCTTCAGCGTAGCTCAGTTCTCCCGAACTTAGCTTAGAAAAGTTCACTCGTCTCAGGACAGGAGTCCTGAGCTACGGGATTTGCGTAGCTCAGTTCTCCAGAACTGAGATTAAAAAAGTTCACTCGTCTCAGGACAGGAGTCCTGAGCTACGGGAACTTATTAATTGATTATAAATTCAATAACCGGTATATTTTAAATCTAAAATATAAATTATTGTTACTCCGTCCGATAATGCTCAATCTTTCCCGTATAAATAAGTGATGTAAATGGAAAGAAATATCAACGGGTTTTCTTAGTTTATAGTTATTAATGAATTTAATTAAGCAATATATCATTCAATCCGTAACCAGCGCCACTAACAGCCTCCGATTAAGCACACAAAAGATAGAAGTTGTAGGACTTCTTAAAGAATTAATCTCCAGATCGGATGATCTTGAAAATGATATTAAGAAGATGAAAAAGATTACCCAGTTCTCCACACTTGCTATCAGGCTTAACGAGATATATAATTTTCTTACCCAGACTCAGGTGGATATGGTTAAACTTTCGGATAAATTCAGGGAGCATAGCCAGTATCTCATTAAAGATCTTAATAATATGCTGGAAATGGTAAATCCGGTCTCTTTTAAAGAAGCCTTCGATGATTTATATGAAGGGAAAAAATCTGTTACGCTAGAAGAAATCAGTGTTGATCTTTCCGGAAGAAGTGCTGATGATATCTCATTTGAAAAGGATACGAGGGAAACTATTAAAGAAAAAATGATTATGGACGAAGAGAAAGAGGATGATGTTTTTTTCCAGAATTATGAGTCTACAGTACTGAAGCCCATTAAACCTCTTGATGCGATGTTAAAGAGCCTGGCAGGGGGTGAAGCTGACGAACAGGATCTTATCAGTTTTGCAGATACGCTTTCACATAATGCGGAGGTTTCCAATAGAGCTGGTTTTGAAATAATCGCTAATATGCATAAAATTGTTGCTAAGGCGCTCAAATTAATTAAGAGCAATGATCTGACCCCGGATAAAGAAACCATAGAATCAATGCGCGCCTGTCTTATAGTAATAGTAGCCGTTGTAAGGGGGAAGGAAGTGGATATAACCAATTATCTGAACAGAGCCGAGGAATTCGGTGAGAGAATCGGAACTTTAACAATCAAGGAAAACACACAGAAATGAATTTATATGCGGTGATTATGGCTGGCGGCATTGGCTCAAGGTTCTGGCCGAGAAGCAAGAAGAAAACACCTAAACAGCTCTTAAATATATTTGGTAATCATACTATGATCCAGGAGACAGTTGAAAGACTGCATGGAATTGTTCCCGAAGAAAATATTTTTGTTATTACAAATAAAGTTCAGAGAGATGAAATCATAAGACAGCTTCCCGATGTTCCCGAGGAAAATATCATTGAAGAACCATTTGGAAGGAATACTGCTCCTTGTGTCGGACTTGCCTCAGTGATCGTAAAAGCCAAATGTTCTGACGCAGTAACGTTGATTCTGCCTGCCGATCATATAATAAAAGATATCGAAGATTATCATAAGACTTTAAAGGAGGCAGCTGAGTTTGCGTATAAGTCAAAGGGGCTTGTCACTATTGGAATTAAACCGACCAGGCCCGAGACCGGTTACGGCTATATACAGATGGAAGAAAAAGAGATAGCTAATAATGTGCACAAAGTATACACCTTTGCTGAAAAACCAAATTATGCTACTGCTGTAAGATTTCTTGAGAGCGGTGACTTTTACTGGAACAGCGGTATGTTTATCTGGCATGTTGATGCAATATTAAATGAAATTGAGAAGTATATGCCCGATCTTAATGAAGGACTGAATGAGCTTATTCCCTCGATCAATACACCGGACTTTTATACTACCCTTGCAAACGTTTACGGTAAGCTGAGAAATATTTCGATTGATTACGGTATAATGGAAAAATCACAAAATGTATATCTGATTAAAGGGGAATTTTCATGGAGTGACGTCGGGAGCTGGGAGGAAGTGTATCAGCTTACAGAAAAGGACGAAAACGGCAATTCGCTTGTAGGAAATATTTTTACTGAAATGACTGTCGATTCTTATGTCTATTCTCCTGATAAATTCACTTCTGTAATAGGCGTTGATAACCTGATTATTATTAATACTGATAATGCTTTATTGGTATGCAGAAGAGATAAAAGTCAGGATGTTAAAAAAATTGTCGATCATCTTAAGATAAACAAGCTGACAGAATACCTGTAATTGCGGAAAACTTTCCTAAATTAAGACTGCTGATATGAAAAAACTCTTTACTGAAAAAGACATTTTTAATGCAGCAAAGGATGATAAGATCATCCTGATCAGTAAAGATGATATTCTCACACCCTCCGCAAAAGATAAAATTAAAGAGCTCGGATTAAAGATAATAGACAAGGATGAAGCGGAGAAACTCGGTGATGAAAGCCATAAGCTTTCAAAAACAGTAAAGCTGAACAAAATAGTAATCGGAAGCGACCATACAGGATTCAAAATAAAAAATATTCTCAGCAGACTTTTAACAGAAAAGGGTTTCCTATTAATCGATGTAGGCACCTACGATGAAAACCCCTGCGACTACCCTGATTTTGCTTACGCTGCTGCAAAGAAAGTTCAGGAAGGGGAAGCTGATTTCGGTATACTGATTGATGCAACGGGAATACCTTCAGCAATTACAGCAAACAAATTGAGCGGTATAAGAGCAGCCACCTGTTACAACGAATTTTCTGCCCGAAGCGCCAGAGAGCATAACGATGCTAATATACTTGTGGTCGGGGCAAAAACACTGGGTGAGGAAACAATTAAATCGATTCTGGAAGTCTGGCTGAATACAAAGTTCGGAGGCGGCAGGCATCAGAATAGACTGGATAAAATTTCAGGTATTGAAAAGAATAACACGGAATTGTTTAAAAAGTAAAATTTTGTCGGTGTGGCCACAAAAACTGCTTCTAAGAGAGTCTCATTGTCGATTATTTATATATATTTTCTTAATTTTTGATAGTAATTATTTAAAAGTAATTTGATTACGGCTAACATCGGCCTTCCATATTTACCATCTGTCAACGATAAAGCATTTAATTTGATGGAAATTCTTAAGGAATTATTTTGTTTGTAACCAACTCACCTGTTGCTGAAACGTTCGAACTGGAAAATCAGATCTTCCTGTTAAAAATTTATTCTCCAGAAATTGCTTCTATCATTCAACCGGGTCAGTTTCTTAATATCCGTGTTTCAGAATCGTATTATCCATTACTGCGCAGACCATTTAGTGTATGCGACGTTGAAAATGATCATTTTTACCTGATGTTTAATGTTTATGGCGAAGGGACGAGACTTCTTGCTCACAAGCAACCGGGAGAACTGATCGACATTCTCGGACCGCTGGGAAATGGTTTTAACCTTGATGATGATTATGAAACCGCAGTCATGGTCGCCGGCGGGCTGGGAGCTGCGCCATTTCCATATCTTACGAGAAAGATTACCGGCAGGAAAAAGATTATTACTTTTATCGGCGGAAAATCCCGATCTGACCTGATTAAACACGGAATGATCAATATAAATTTGTCAACAGACGATGGCTCAGACGGATTTAAGGGTACGGTTGTTCAATTACTAAAAAATAAATTGAATGAGCTGGATAAAGGAAGGGTAAAAATCTTTGGTTGTGGACCCAATGCAATGCTTGGCGCATT
Organism: uncultured Ignavibacteria bacterium; assembly: GCA_963743325.1. Taxonomy (GTDB): domain Bacteria; phylum Bacteroidota; class Ignavibacteria; order Ignavibacteriales; family Ignavibacteriaceae; genus DATFVA01. Next base: position 493,750 of record CAVUOZ010000010.1, on the reverse strand, counting down.
AAAAGAATTATGTTTAGCTGAGAATATAAACTGTGAAGTATCAACAGAATGTGCGATGGCCTGCGGGTTTGGAATCTGCCAGGGATGTCCCATCGAATCGACACATCAGAAGGATAAATACCTGCTGGTATGTAAAGATGGTCCTGTCTTTAATATAAAGGACGTGGTCTTATGAGCAAAGTGGACCTTAGTGTAAAAGTCGGATCTATGACTTTCAGAAACCCGGTTCTTCTTGCCTCAGGAACAGTCGGATACGGTAATGAAATATCAGAATTCATTGACCTGAATAAAATTGGCGGGATAGTTACAAAATCATTAAGTTTAAAACCAAGAAAAGGAAATCCTCCTCAGCGAATTGTTGAAACTCCTTCCGGAATGTTAAATGCAATCGGACTTGCTAATGTAGGTGTTGAAGAATATATAAAAGAGAAGATTCCTTTTATTGAGAAATATGATGTTCCTTTAATCTGTAATATTGCGGCGAGTACATTCGAAGAATATGTTGAATGTACCAGAATATTGACAGAACAAAAGGCAGTTGACGCATTCGAGATAAATGTATCCTGCCCGAATGTAAGAGAAGGAGGACTTCAGTTCGGGAATAATGTAAATGCCGTAGCCAAAATTACCGCAGGTGTGAAAGCAGTTACAAATAAACCTGTAATCATAAAATTGTCGCCTAATGTTTCCTACATCTCGGAATTTGCAAAAGCAGTAAAAGATTCAGGCGGAGATGCCGTATCGGCAATAAATACAATGGTTGGCACTGCATTCAACATTTTTACCAGAAAGCCGAAAATAAAAAATGTGAATGGCGGATTATCCGGTCCAGCTATTAAACCGGTTGCACTGGCAAAGGTTCTGGAGATCAGACAGAAAGTCGATATACCAATAATCGGAATCGGCGGAATAATGAACTGGAAAGATATAATTGAATTTATGATTGCAGGTTCCTCAGCTATACAGATCGGGACGTTAAATTTCATTGACCCCACTGCTCCGATCAAGATTATCAGTGAACTTGAGGAATACTGTTCAGAAGCCGGAATTTCTAAAATCTCGGAACTCACAGGCTCATATATTATTTAAGAAAAATGGAAATCAATTCTGCACTGGAAAAGCTTTACGCACTTCACCAGTTTAATATTAAACTCGGTCTGGATAATATTTCATCATTTCTTAAAGAGATTGGTGATCCTCAGAAGAAGTTAAAAGTATTTCATATCGCAGGATCCAACGGAAAAGGCAGCACAGCAGCATTTACCTCCAGCATTCTGCAGGAGCTTGGATACAAAACGGGTTTATACACCTCACCTCACTTTGTAAGATTTAATGAACGCGTTAAAATTAATGGGATTGAAATTCCCGATACATATATAGCAGGATTCATTTCAGCCAATGAGAAGGAGATTGATCACCTTCAGTTAACTTTTTTTGAAGTCACCACTGCACTGGCATTTCAATATTTCGCTGAGAATAAAGTTGATTATGCGGTCATAGAAACAGGACTTGGCGGAAGACTCGATGCAACCAATGTGCTGTGTCCGCCTGCAGTTATCATAACTTCCATCAGTCTTGAACACACTCAGATACTGGGAGACACCATAGAAAAAATTGCGTTCGAAAAAGCAGGAATAATTAAGCCGCATTCCAAAGTTTTTACAGGGAAGCTTCATGAAAAAGCTGAAGAAGTTATACAAAAGAAGTGTGATGAGTCAGGGAACGAACTTTTCATGATTAACGATTATATCCTTGAAACAGCTCATCGTTTGGAACTATATACTGAAGAAATAGAATTTGACGACTGGCGTATGCCTCTGAAGGGAAATTATCAGAAGTACAATGCAGCGCTGGCAGCTCTTGCTGTGATTAAAACTCTGGACCTGACAAATTTCCATCCAATTGAGCATGGGATAAAGCATGTAATTTCTAACACAGGAATTCAGGGACGTTATGAGTATTATAGAAAAGAGCCGGATATCATATTCGATTCTGCACACAATCCCGAGAGTTTAACAAATTTTATTACCGAATTTAAAAAAGACAGTAACATATACAGGAAAAAAATATTACTATTTGGTGTGATGAAAGATAAGGCAGTAGATGAAATGCTCGACCTTATAAAGGGAAATTTTGATGAAATACATGTCTGCCGTGCCCGTTATGAAAGAGCACTTCCTGTAGAAGAAATTATAAATAAAGCCGAAAAATTAAATATTAACACTATTGCTGAGAACAATCCATCTGAATTTGTCAAAGAATTTGAAGGAAGGGAACAAGATGAATGTCTGGTAGTACTTGGAAGTATGTATCTTCTGGGGGACATAAAATCTGATCTGATTTTATCAAATATTGCTTGACATTTTTTTCAATTAGCGCTAAATTTCATATAAACCTCTTGTTCCTTTCAAAAGTCAATAAAAAGAGTAAGAAAATATAACCCCTAAACTTTTCCAATAAGTGTATTTGTACGCAAAAATATTAACCAGGATATTTATTTAATTTATTAAACTAATCTATTAAGGTCGAACTATGCCAATGGATATTTCCGAACTGAAATCCAAAAAAATCGTTGAATTGAACGAGATAGCAAAAGATCTGAATATTTCAGGCTATTCTGATTTAAGGAAACAGGAACTGATTTTCAAAATATTGGAAGGACAAACCGCCAAGGATGGACTAACATTTTCAAGAGGTGTGCTTGAAGTTCTTCCTGATGGTTATGGATTTCTACGTTCAGCTGATTATAATTATTTGCCATCGCCGGATGATATTTATGTTTCACCATCGCAGATAAAGAAATTCTCATTAAGAACAGGAGATTTCGTAAGCGGGCAGGTAAGACCTCCGAAAGAAGGTGAAAGATTTTTTGCGCTGCTCAGAGTCGAGGCTGTTAACGGGCAGGATCCCGAAGCGATCAGGGAAAGAACCCTTTTTGATAACCTTACCCCTGTCTATCCAACCAAAAGAATAATGCTTGAATCTGCGCCGGGTGAATATTCTATGAGAATTATGGATTTACTTTCACCGATTGGTAAAGGCCAGAGAGGTTTAATAGTATCTCCTCCCAAGAGCGGTAAAACTATACTTCTTCAGAAAATAGCCAACTCTATTACAAGAAATCATCCCGAAATTAAACTTCTGATTCTGTTGATAGACGAACGGCCCGAAGAAGTGACTGATATGGAACGTTCTGTTAAAGGAGAAGTTATTTCATCTACATTTGATGAACCTGCAGAAAGACACGTGCAGGTTGCAGATATGGTCATTGAAAAAGCCAAAAGGCTTGTTGAGGCTAAAGAAGATGTAGTTATTTTGCTTGATAGTATCACAAGGCTTGCGCGTGCTCATAATATAGTTGTACCTCACTCCGGCAGAATCCTTTCCGGCGGTGTCGATTCAAATGCACTTCACAAACCAAAAAGATTCTTCGGTGCAGCAAGAAATACAGAAGACGGCGGAAGCTTAACCATACTTGCCACTGCTCTGATCGATACAGGAAGCAGAATGGATGACGTTATCTTTGAGGAATTCAAAGGTACGGGTAACATGGAAATTGTTCTTAACCGCGACTTAAGTGACAGGAGAATATTCCCTGCAATTGATGTCAACCGTTCCGGAACCAGGAGAGAGGATCTGCTCATGAAAGAAGATGAACTTGCCAAGATCTGGATACTCAGAAAAATACTTAGTGATTTTAGTCCGATTGAAGCTATGGAATTCCTCCTCGACAAAATGAGAGGAACCAAGACCAATAAAGAATTTCTTACCAATATGAATAGTTAACCTGTGAGAGCAGGCGTAAGAATTATTTTTTAAAGTAATACTATTTCCGGACATTTGATGCAAAATTATTGTATTGAATAGGGTTGCCCGGGGTATTAGCTTTCTTATAAAAAAGAGATTCAGTGTCTAAAAAACTTCCCTTCTTTTTGTTTTTAATCTTTTTATACGTGCCGGGTTATGCTCAGCCCGAAATTCCCCAGCTTATATACTCGGATTTTATCCAGGTACCTTCGGATTCATCAACCAATGTTTTTTATACGTATAAGGTTCCGCTGAATCATCTTGTATTCGAAAAACAAGCCAACCTGTTTCTTGCTGAATACAGAATATCCGTCGAAGTATACGACGCAAATGAGGATAAATTTATTTCCCGGGCTATAAAAGAAAAGAATATCCAGGTTCCGGATTATGAACAGACAAATTCTCCTGTCATTTTTTCAGAAGGTACTCTCTGGCTGAATCTGAAACCAGGCAGTTACCTGATGACGGAAATCCTTTATGATTATAAATCCAACAGAGAATTTAAATTACCACCAAATTCGGTTAAAATCGATTCAGAGGAAAAGTTTTTATCTCCCCTTATCACGACTGATAAAATTGTTGACTGTAATAAAAAAAAATCTACTGTACTTGCTAATTACGGCGGCAGACTTCCCTTCGATGAAGAACCTTATTCATTTATCTTTCCTGTAAAAAATACAGGAACAGGCACGTTATTTGTGAATATAATTCAGGATAAAGATACTTTGTACCACGGAAAGTTGACTGATCCTGTGCAGAAAAAAATAACGCTTAGCGAATGCGGCGGGAAGGTTGCATTAGATGAGGATGCCGGCGCTGAAGAATATAATATTTTCAGGATTGACGGAATAAGCAGCAGGATCAAAGAGGGCGTTTTTCTGGTTTATATCTCCGATAATGCAGAATTCTCTGAACAGGAAAAATTTACACTGGCCTGTGAATGGATCAATAAACCTGTTTCTCTAAGGGATCCGGAACTAGCTATCAAAGTTTTGAAAGTAATAGAAAAAGATTCTGTTATCAATTCACTTCTTAGCGCAGATGAGGACGATTATGTCAGGGAGCTAGCATCTTACTGGAAAAAAATTGATCCTACCCCTGCAACTGAATTTAATCCGTTAATGCAGGAATTTTACTCGAGAATTGATTATGCCGTAAAAAATTTTACAACCATAGCGGGAGCGAACGGGGCAAGCACAGACCGCGGGAAAATTTATATTAGGTTCGGAAAACCCAGTGATATAGACCGGACATCTGATAACTACGGAAATGTTATCGAGACATGGACTTATAATAATCCTCAGCGTAAATTTGTGTTTGTAGATAAAAATGGAACCGGAGATTTTTCGCTGATAAACGGATGAAAAAAAGATACATATTCAGCTGCGGCGATATTAACGGTATCGGGCCGGAGATTGTAATTAAATCTCTGAACCGTCTCTTCGGAAAACAGGGGAATCAGCTTATTATTATCTGTCCCGGAAATGTCTTCAAAGAAACTTCCTCATTTGTCAAACCCGCTTTCAAAGTTAAAGTTGTAAAAAAGATTGATGAAATAAATGGTGCAGAAATCATTCTTTTTGATACGGGTTCGTTTAGTCTGAGTTCCGGTAAACCTACAAAGTTCTCGGGGAAAGCTGCTTATATTTCACTTGAAATTGCAGCAGAATTATTGAAGAAAAACCTTGCAGATGCATTAATTACTGCTCCTATCTCAAAAGAAGCTCTAAATACTGCGGGGTACAGATATCCGGGTCATACGGAAATCCTTTCCGAATGGTTTGAAACCAGGGATTTTGTAATGATGTTTTTATCAAAAAAATTAAAAGCGGCGCTGGCTACAATACATAAACCGTTGTCTCTCGTTCCCGGTTTAATATCAAAAGAAAGGCTTAAATCTGTTTCGGATGTAATTATTAATAGTCTTAAAAAGGATTTCGGGATAACTTCACCTGTCGTAGGAATTCTCGGGCTTAATCCGCACGCCGGGGAATCCGGTTTGATCGGGAACGAGGAGGAAAAAATTATTAAGCCATTTCTTAAAGAGTATGAACAGAGAAGATATCTGAGAGGTCCTTTTTCACCTGATGCTTACTGGGGCAGCAGGGTGTATGAAAAATTTGATTTAACCCTTGGAATGTATCACGACCAGGTTTTAATTCCGTTCAAGCTGTTGAATTTTTCAAAAGGTGTCAATTATACTGCAGGACTGCCAGTTGTAAGGACCTCCCCGGATCATGGAGTTGCTTATGATATAGCAGGAAAAAATACTGCAAGTGAAAGCAGTATGATGGAGGCATTTCATTTCGCTCAAATCATTATAAAAAACCGGGAAAAATGAGTTCTTCAGGTATAAAAATTTACGATAAAGTGGCGGAAATTTATCCCTACCTGATGCGGACAATCCGTTATGATAAATGGGCAAAATATATTTTTGAGATAGTTAATTCATCTGTAAAAAAAAGCGACACGGTTCTTGAACTTGGAGCTGGTAACGGCAGGCTGGCGAATCATTTTAAGAATTATTATCCGCATATAATTATTACCGATCTTTCATTTAAAATGCTTAACCAGGAGGGGATAGATGGCGGATCAAAAATCTGCTGCGATATGACAAGGACTCCATTTAATGCGAACTTTAATCTTATTTATTCTGCATTTGACAGCATCAATTACCTGACAAGCCGCAAAAAATTATTTGCATTCTTCAAAGAGATAAAAAGAATTCTGAATAAAGGTGGTATATTAACATTTGATGTCAGTCTTGAACGGAACAGTCTGAAGCATGTTAAAGAACCATACAGAAAAGGAAGGTATAAGGGAATAAGCTATGTTCAGAAGAGTACGTATAGTCCTAAAAGCAGGATCCATATGAACTACTTTAGTATGGAATCAGAACATAAGAAATTCTGTGAGAACCATAAACAAAAAATTTATCCTTTTGAAGAATACTTTCAGGCGGTTGATAAAGCCGGACTGTATGTTGCAGAATGCTTTGATGCTTTTACTTTTGATAAAGCCAATGCGGAATGTGAAAGAGTCCAGTTTGTGGTGAAAAACTGATGCTGTCATTTAATAACGTAATATATCATTATCCTTCTCAGCCTGTTTTCGACGATCTCAATCTTGAACTGGAACAGGGAGAATTCATTTTCCTGATAGGGAAGAGCGGTTCGGGTAAAAGCACACTGCTCCAGATGATTTACATGAATATTCTTCCGCAGGGAGGATTTGTCCGGGTTGCCGAATATGACAGCAAAACTATAAAGCCCGGAATGCTCCCATACCTCAGAAGAAAAGTGGGAGTTGTCTTTCAGGATTTTAAGCTGCTGAAGGACAGAAATATCTATGAAAATTTATCCTTTGTACTGGAAGTAACAGGTACTTCAGGCAGAGAAATAAAAAAAAGAGTGAATAATGCTCTTTCTGATGTTGGTCTTATCCACCGCCGTTACAGTATGCCTGACGAATTATCAGGCGGAGAAAAACAGAGGGTAGCGATTGCAAGAGCAGTAATCAATGAGCCCCAGCTGATTCTTGCTGATGAACCAACAGGAAACCTTGATCCTGAAACTTCTTCGGAAATTCTTGAGATATTTGAAAAGATAAATGCAAGAGGGACTGCAATAATTTTTGCAACTCACAATTATGAAATTGTAAAAAGATTTAATCACAGGATAATAAAACTTGAAAACGGGAAAGCATTTAAAGCCGTTATAAAGCAGAAAGAATAATTTTCTTACCTGCTTTTTCTTCAAGTGCTTTTAAGATTTCCGCCGTTATGTCCTCTACTTTTCCTATCCCATTTGCATTAATGACTGAACTTTTATGTTCAAAAAAATCCAGCACCGGTCTGGTATTTTCTTCATATACACTCAGCCTCCGCCGGATCACTTCTTCCTTGTCGTCATTTCTCTGGTAAAAGCTGTTTTCAGATCCGCATACAGGGCAAGCGGGAAGTCCCTTAACCTCATGGAATGTGAAAATATTATTACAAGATTTACAGGCACGGCGGTTAGTCAAGCGGTTTACAATTTCTTCATTATTAGCAAAAATATTTATGAGGAATATATCTTTGATATTTAGTTCTTTCAGTAATGCATCAAACGCTTCGGCCTGTGCGAGGGTGCGGGGAAATCCATCCAGTATAAAACCTTGTTTGCACCTTTTCTGTTCAAGTGTATCCCCGATAATACCGATCATTATATCATCGGGGACAAGCTCACCGGCGTTCATTATTTTCTGTGCTTTCATTCCAAGAGGGGTTTTATTGTGCACAGACTGTCTTAGAATATCACCCGTGGAGATATGCGGAATATTGAGTTTGGAAGAAAGAATTTTTGCCTGAGTTCCTTTTCCAACTCCGGGAGCACCAAATAGTATTAGACGCATTAGACTACCTTAGTTTTTTAAATACAATTTAATTTTATTGGGCTTTTTAAGCAAGCTCACGATTATTGTCATTTAATCTTAACTTATTGAAAAACTGAGTCATAAGCCTTCGGCTTTCTTCTGAATATACGCCCGAAACCACTTCTATCCGGTGATTATACCGTCCTTCCTCTGCAAGGTCGTAAATAGACCCGCAGGCGCCGAATTTTGGATCGAATGCAGAAAAGTAAAGCCGTTTTATTCTTGACGCAAGCAAAGCACCGGTGCACATGATACAAGGTTCAAGGGTAACATATATTATGCAGTCATTTAATCGCCAGTTTCCCACATATGATGAAGCAGCAGTCAAAGCAATCATTTCAGCGTGTGCAGTTGCATCTTTTAACCTTTCAACCTGGTTATATCCGCGTCCGATGATTTTATTGTCTTTAACTACAACTGCTCCTACAGGCACTTCATTATCCTCGAGTGCTTTCTCTGCTTCCAGCAGGGCAGCGAACATAAATTTGTAGACTTCTTCAGAAAACATTTAAACAAAAATACAAATAATTCAACGAGTAAGGCTAATTAGTGAGCGGGCATTTAACAACTATTGAGCTTTGAGAAATGAGATTTTTATGGTAGTCATTTTATCATTTGAATAAGGAGTAACTTTTATGGTTGCAATCAGCTGCTTTCCGGGAAAATCATAATAGAACCATTCTGCCGTACTATCATCCGGTTTATATAGATCAGGATCCCCATATTCTATACTTAAATTATGTACAACCTCATAAAAAATTCCACTCACGGGGCTGTCATTATTTTTAATCACAAGATCCACTTCATCAAGCCCCTCTTCTTTGAAGAAATAAACCCAAAGGAAAAGATCTTCATTAAAATAATGTCCTCCCTGGTATCCTAGAGCATCATCTTTTTCATATCCCGGCTCCATATCAAACTTATTTTTCATCAGTTCTTTAACATTTGCTCTGGAAGTATTCCAGTCAAGTTCACCAAAACCGAACAGCTGCTTTTCCTGGGGGAATATTTTACCGGCTGCCAGGATAATAAGGAGCGAAATAAAGAGGAATTTTATTCTCATATAAGTGCTTATATAATAATCAAATATAAATAGATTCATTCAGAATGTCACAAAGTATTTTTATGCGGCCCATTTTTTTTATGAGTTAAAGCACAGCACTTAATTAAATATATAGATTATTTTGCTAAAATTTAATATTAAGCTCTTATTATGAAAATATTACTGGTTGAAGATGAAGGACTGGTCGCTCTCTATCTGAAAAGACTACTGATTGAACATGGATTTAAGGATGTACTTATTGCACGAAACGGTGAAGAGGCAATAATTAAAGTGAAGCAGTCGTTACCGGATTTATTGCTGATGGATATCAGACTCGGTAAAGGAATTAACGGAATAGAAACTGTTAAACAGATTAATTCAGATAAAAATATTCCCGTAATCTATATTACTGCATCAACAGATGAACATACCCATAAAGAAGCCTTAAATACAAATCCGCTTGCAATATTATCGAAACCAATCGAGCCGGATGAACTAAAAGAAATGATTGATAATTATTTTAACGGCTTTCTGAATTAATCAGCTGCTGTCTCTGACTCTGCGGGTGAACTCCTTCAATAAACTGGACTATGAACGTACCTACCAGTGATATAACAAACTGGGCAGGTGTCAGATTTTCAGCGCAGGGTTCAATTATTGTTATTGACGGACGTTATCATTTATATGTTTTAAATAATTCAGACGGATCGTTCATATGGGATCATTTTGTAAGTAATACTGAATCACCTGCAGCAGTAAGCGGAGACGGGTTAGTAATTGCTACGGCAGATAACAGCGGCTTCGTTCAAACGTGGGTATGGGATAATGCGAACAGCGAATATAATCTTCTCTGGCAGTATCGTGTTCCAGCCGGTATATACACAAACTGGGCATCCTCAGTTGATGTATCTGCCGATGGAAGCACAGTAGCTGCAGGCACACTAATCTTCATTTCCAGTTCCCAGTATGATGGGACAGTAGTTACTTTTGATACTTATGGTGACGGTACACCAAAATGGATATACAGCGGTCTGGGAGATCTGGTAGATGATATATCATTATCAGATGACGGCAGAGTAGTAGCCGCAGCAACATAGGGTGATTATTACAGCACTAGCAGAACCAGTTTACTTGTTTTCGATGCGGCAACAGGTGATTTAACATTTAGTACAATAACTCCTGGTTCCTTTTTCTCCGTAGATTTATCACCGGATGGCAGCAGAGTATTCGCAGGTGGTAAAGCTGTCCATGCCCGTGAATTCGGTAACGGCGGAATAGTAAAATATTGTGAAATAAATCTGGGCGGTGGATCTGTAAGCGGCACAGTAGATCTTACCGGTACCAATGATGACAGCGGAGTATTAGTAAAAGCTGTTGGAACTGAAAGAAGTGCAGTGACTGATGCAAGTGGAAATTACACTGTTCAGAACATTCCGGCAGGCACATATACTATCCGAGCTGAAAAACCGGGATACACGTTTGGAGAAGTTAATAATGTTGTGGTAACGGAAGGAAACACAACTTCAGGCGTTAATTTTACACTTAATCCTTCGGTAATACAGCCTCCGGTTTTAAGCGCCACAACAGGTGAAACCGGGCAGATAACATTAAGCTGGGTATTACCGCCGGAATATGCCAATCCTCTTAAAGCAAATGAAATGGCTAAAGCGGTTGGTGATGATTATTCACCTGAATTTGGAAATGAGACGAATCTGCATACTGCCACAGGACATGAAAATAAAGCAATTGAATATAACCCTGTCACAATGAAAATGCTTCTGGCTGATAGCGTATTTATATACAGGAGCCCTATTTCAGGTGGTCCTTATACAAAGATTGCAAGTGTAGATGCGGCCCAGTCAAATTATTCTGATACAACTGTTTTTCCATTAAAAGATTATTACTATGTGACGAATGTGGTTACTGCCTCAGAACAGAGTAATTATTCCAATGAAGCTTTCGGACAGGTTAATGATTCATTATTTACATTCAGCTTCTCGGCTCCCCAGGGAACGGTACCGTTAATAGATGGAGTTTTATCTCCGGGTGAATGGGATGATGCATTTAAAGTAGATGTTTCTGATGTTCTGGGTTACTCAGGAAGTCCGGCAATTCCGCAGGGTTCTGTCTATATGTATTTCAAATTTGATGACCAGAATAATATGCTGTATGTCGGCGGTGAAGATTTTCTGAATACGACGCTGGATGATAATGAAGGTTTTGGTCTTTATTTTGATGATAATCATAATAAAACCTTTGAGCCTCAGGGATCACTTCCGATTTACCAGGAAGGGAATTTCTGGGCATACTGGCATCCGACAGGACCGGATTTAAGATTCCGTGAGATATTTAAAAATGGTGGTGTCGGAAATGTTATAACTTTAACCGACGGTCAGGTTGCATTTACTGATGGTTCGGGTCACCTGCAAGGAGAAGTTGCAATTCCGATGGGTTTCATGGAAGGATATCAGCTTCAGGTATACGGTCCTGATAAAATAGTCGGAATTGGGGGATTCTTAACCGAAAGAGTCGCAGGCAACCCTGGATTTCATGGATGGTGGCCGCAAACGATGAATTCACTCTTTGAACCTCATTATTTTGGTGATGTAAATATCAATGTTTTTCTTGATGCACCGCCTCAGATTCCGGGTAATATCGCGGTTACAAAACAGGGAGGCAATTTATTAATTACATGGAATGATCCGACCTTAGGTTTAAATAATGATCCTCTACCGGTACCTCCCCAGATCAAAATCTTTAAGAATGGAGAGTTCTTTGCCAATGTAGAACCAGGAGTTCAGAGTATTGTTGATGATAATGTTGGATGTATGCAATGGTATAAATACACGCTTCAAGCCTCGATAATTGTTGGTAGTGATACACTCGTTGGTCCTCTAAGCCCGCCGGTGGGCACCTATGCATGCCAGGACCCGGTACTTACTGAACTAAAATATGACGATGGTACCTGGGAAACATTCTATGTTGTCGATTTTAATTATGATAAAAATAAATTTGCGCTCCGGTTTACGCCGACATACTATCCTGCAAAAGTGATGAGGTTGAAAACATTAGTTAACAATGCCGGTGCTTTTGATTTTACTGTTCTGTCGGATAGTTCGGGATATCCGGGAGGCAGACCTATTGCAGGACCGTACAGAGTATCTTCAGGAGTTGCAGGTGAGGCAAGGACAATTACCTGGACTTTACCCGCTAGTGATCCTCCGGAATTACAAAGAGGTGATTTCTGAGTCCTTATAAACTATCTACCTGAAAGTCCGGGAGATCCTGGAATAGGCGTGGATGCCAATCCTCCTAATTCCGGAAGAGGAATGTACTACCTGGGCAGTACAGGGTGGCAGAGTTTCGCCGCAGGTAACCTTATGATATCTGCTTTCATAACCGATACAACAACTGCAACCGGGAATGAACAGGTAGTTAATACAATTCCAAAGACATATGAATTGAGCCAGAATTATCCAAATCCGTTTAACCCGACTACAGTAATCAGTTATCAGCTGCCCGAGGCTCAGAATGTAACTCTGGAAATCTATAATTCATTAGGAGAAAAAATCCGGACACTTATTAATGGATCCCAGAATGCCGGATATCATACAATCCAATGGGATGGGTTGAATAATACAGGCCGATCGGTTGCAAGCGGTATGTACCTTTACAGATTAACAGCAGGTAAATTTACTTCTGTTAAAAAGATGTTACTCCTAAGGTAATTCGATTATTATTTCGGGTTTAATGCTAATTAAGCGGTACAGTAAATTTATTGCACCGCTTTTTTTTGAGTAAATAAAAATTGACTTTCAAGTCTTTTCAGGTATGCAAGGGTATTCTTAGGGTACTTTTCTAATATCACAAAATATTTTGATATTTAAATTTGTCATTTAAAGCACACCTATTCTCCAAATTAAAATTAAATTTTCAAACAGGAAAAAATTACAGTTTGTTACTACTATTTCTAATAATAATGACTGAATCCAAAATAACCTTAAAATATGTTCCAATCTTTTCAGAACTGGATGATAGTATCCTTTCAAGGATTCAGGAACTCGGTTTATTGAGAAATTATAAAAAAGACATGTTAATCATGGATGAAACGGGTGATAATACTTCAGGCTTATTCATTATTACAAAAGGTGCAGTAAAAGTTACCAGGAACGATACAGAGGGAAGGGAAATAATATTAACTATTCTGGGTGAGTACGAATATTTTGGTGAAATGTCGCTTCTCGACGGTGAAAATCCTTCGGCGAATGTTGTAGCAATGGAAGATACTGAATTGTTTTATCTGGGTAGAGAACAATTCATGCAATTAATTCAGTATAATCCTAAAATAACATATGCACTGCTGGAAGGACTTATCAGAAGATTAAGAGCAGCAGATGACAAAATAAAGTCACTTTCCCTTTTGAAGGCGGAGGGTAAAATTATTACAGCTATTATTCAGCTTGCAGAAGTTTCCGGGACAATGAAGCAGGGCCTGGTGGAATTTGATCTTCCATTTCAGCACGATATTGCAAATATAGCAGGAACCTCCAGAGAAACCGTCTCCAGGGTATTGCATTCACTGGAAAAGAAAGGGCTGGTTGAGCTTGACGGCTCGAAAATCAGAATTCCGGACTACAATACTTTCAAAAAATCATTCGGTTAACCAATCCATTCACGATGTAATCAACTAACTGCTAAAGAGTAATTATTTAAGTGATCTAGTTTAATAAAGACGAAGGCCTGTTGCTGCCGGCCTTATTCCTTGTAAAAATATTCTGAATGGTGACCAGAACCTCATTAAGGTTTACAGGTTTATAGAATATTGCTTCTGGTCTTAGTTTGATAACTGCTTTTTGATGAGTTGGATTGGAAAGAGCCGAAATGAAAATAAAAGGAACAGATAAACGTTTAAGTTCTTTCGCGATATCAATACCGGAAATCTCGTCAGGTAATATTACATCCAGCAATGCAAGATCAGGTTTATTGTTTCTTATCGCTTTAAGTGCATCACTGCCGTTTAGATAAAAATTGGTATTTTTATATCCTTTACTGACCAGGAATCTCCTGATATCGAGAGCAATTATTGCCTTATCTTCCACTACCATTATTTTAGGACTGCTCATTATTTAGTTACTCACTTAGGATTTCATAAAATTAGATAAAAAGATCAATGATTATGTGTTTTGGTTCATGGGTGTATTGTTCATTACAATCATTACCCCCAAAATTCTTAATACATATAAAACAGATCAAATATTCGTTTGGTGTGGAATTAGTCGCTGCGATCGTATCCAGCGAAATTTATATGAGTTATTACTTTTAGGGTTGGCTGAAAATAAAGGGAAATCAAGAAGGAAGAGACAAAAAAGCTTCATTTTCTTAAATGAAGCTTTTTTAGTACGCCCGGAAGGATTCGAACCCTCAACCTTTTGGTCCGTAGCCAAACGCTCTATCCAGTTGAGCTACGGGCGCATAGACATTTTTGGTAGGCAAATATAATTATTAGCGTTTTTAATTACAATGTGATTTGTGCATGCTTCAAAATCACACCCGGTCTGTGAATCAGCATCTTTACCCGCTTTAATGATTTTTAACACAACGGATAAATTTTTATGTTATAATTTATATTTAAAGTTGAGTGGGTCTGTGGCAAACAATATACTGAGGAGTTGTCAATATGAAAGAGATTTATGTAATTGCAGGCGTCATTCTGGTTTATCTTTTATATAATCTATTCATTCCATCGCAGTTCAGGAAATCACACTTACTTGATAAAACAGATTTAAGATCACTATTCAGAAACTGACAATAATTTCTGTTTTCCCAATAATGAAAGTTTCTGAGAGAAAATTCCCATATCTTCAAAAGATATAAAGAAATTTGGTGTTTTTGAGTAAAAACCAACTCATATTAATTCTGGTATACACTTTGTGCAGAAAAATAAGTTATTCTTAGCTTAATATTTATGGCTGGAGGTATTAAATGAGTTGGTTAAAATTAAAAACCTGGTTTATCGAATATAATACTCTACTTTTTATTTTATTCATTGCACTTGGCTGGTTAATCTCCTGGGTAGGCGTTATTATTTTTATGGCGATTTTCCTTAAATAATTGTAATTCAGCCGTGGTCTGCTGACAGAGTTCTCACAACTATTTACTTCTCTTTTCTTTCATATTACATTCCTACCGGTTATTTTTGAACAATTATATTTCCATGTTATTAAATAAATAGGATCAACGATGTTTAAAGGAACCGGAACCGCTCTGATTACTCCGTTTAATGAGGATCTGAGCGTAGATTACAATTCATTAAAGAAGATTGTCGCTCACCAGGTTGACGGCGGAGTAGATGCCTTGATCGTCCTTGGAACAACGGGTGAATCTCCCGTTATAAATGAGGACGAAAGAAAAAGAATTATCAGCACTGTACAGGAAGAAGCTGAAGGAAAGATTCCGGTAATAGTTGGAACGGGAACAAATAATACTGAGCATGTGGTAGAGCTTAACCGGATGGCTGAGGATCTATCGGTTGACGGACTTCTTATTGTTAATCCGTATTATAATAAGGGAACTCAAAAAAGCTTAATAGAGCATTACAAATATATATCAGAACGAACAACTCTCCCGATTATTTTATATAATGTACCTTCCAGGACAGCAATGAACATTCTTCCTGAAACGGCTATAAAGATATTCGAAGAATGTAAAAATGTTGTTGGAATTAAAGAAGCAAGCGGAAATATTTCCCAGATTGCAGAACTTATAGCATTAAAACCGGATGGATTCCAGGTGTTTTCCGGAAATGACGATCAGACACTACCAATTATTGCGCTGGGAGGCATAGGGATTATTTCAGTTTTTTCTAATCCATATCCTCACCTGATGAAAAAATTAACAAATGCTCTGCTTAAAAGTGATATGGAAGAAGCACAAAAATTCAACAATAATTTTAATGATATGATGAACAAACTTTTTATTGAAGCCAGCCCGGCACCGGTTAAATATGTTATGAGTAAACTCGGTTACTGTAAGAATGTAGTTCGGCTGCCGTTATGCTGCCTGACAGAAAAGAATGTACCTGTCTTAGATGAAGCGATGAAGAAATTAGGTAAATAAATTTATGCAGAATATCTTTGAGTACGGATTGATAGGATACAAAGGACGACTTGGAAACGAGGTTAAGAACTTGTTTTCTGAAAAGGGTCATAAGATGGTATTTTCATCTGATGTGGATGGAGAAAACGAAACCGGGAAGCCGCAGGTAATGATCGATTGCTCATTGCCTGAAGCTTTGGATAATAATATTCGCGTAGTTCAGAAATTCAATACACCTTTTATTGTTGCTACGACCGGACTAAATGAAAAACAGCTGGAAGCTTTGAGCAAATTATCTGAGAAAATCCCTGTCGTGCAAAGCTTTAACTTTTCCATCGGAATACAGGTTTTACTAAATCTTACCAAAACCGCCTCAGCGTTGCTTAAGGACTGGGATGTTGAGATTACTGAGACTCACCACAGGCTGAAGAAGGATAAACCTTCGGGTACAGCTAAAATGATACAAAAGATTTTCAACGATAAAAATGTTAATGTCTCTTCTTTAAGACTTGGCGGCGTAACGGGTGATCATTCAGTTGAATTCGGAGGAATGGGGGAAATACTTAAAATCACCCATCATGCAATATCAAGAAGAACTTTTGCAGAAGGTATACTTAAATCTGCAGAATTTGTCTTAAATAAAAAAAATGGTTTTTATTCTTTTACAGATGTAGTATTCGGAACAAAAAAACGGGCATAAAAAACTGAGGTTATAAATTGGACTCATATGAAGTAATAAAATTCATTTCTAATGCCGAAAAGAAAACTCCGGCCAAAGATATATTTGCAGGGGAATCTTGGTGAAATTGATTTTGGAGATCTTGATTTTTACGGTTCTGAAAGATCCGGAATACTATTTTGTGAATACAAAGAGTTCAATGAATTCTACAAAAAGAACAAGCAACATATCCTGAAATACCGTATAGAAACGGACAGAAGGAATTCAGCAATTCCTCTTGCAGATCTTACAAAATATAACTGCCGTATTGAACCGGGAGCTATAATCAGAGATCTTGTTGAAATCGGGGACAACTGCGTAATAATGATGGGAGCAGTTCTGAACATCGGCGCAATTATTGGTAAAAAAACCATGATTGATATGAACGTTGTTGTCGGCGGCAGAGCTATTGTAGGGGATAATTGTCATATCGGAGCTGGAACCGTTTTAGCCGGTGTAATCGAGCCTCCGAGTGCTGAGCCTGTAGTAATAGAAGATGATGTTTTGATCGGTGCAAATGCTGTAGTTCTGGAAGGAGTAAGGGTGGGTAAGGGGGCAGTTGTTGCAGCGGGTTCAATCGTTGTGAAAGATGTTGAGCCGTTTACGGTTGTAGCAGGCGTGCCTGCAAAATTAATAAAGAAAGTAGATGAAAAAACAAAAAGTAAGACCCAGCTGATGGAAACACTTAGGAACCTTTGATGCCCATAATTGTTCAGAAATATGGCGGCAGTAGTGTAGCCGATGTAGATAAAATAAAAAAAATTGCATCACTTATTGCGGCGGTAAAAAAGGAAGGGTTTGACGTCGTTGCTGTTGTCTCTGCAATGGGCAAAACCACCAACCAATTAATTGAAATGGCAAAGTCATTATCTCCTGATCCTGAAAAAAGGGAACTTGATATGCTTCTCAGTACAGGTGAAAGAATTACGATGGCTCTGCTTTGCATTGCTCTTAACGATCTTGGTATTAAAGCTATTTCCCTAACAGGTTCCCAATCCGGGGTAATTACAAATGACCGATACAATGATGCCAGAGTTAATAGAGGTAAGGCCATTCCGGGTACAGGATGAACTTGCAAAGGGTCAGGTTGTTGTTATTGGCGGATTCCAGGGAGTAAGTTACAAAAGAGACATTACGACTCTCGGCCGCGGCGGATCTGATACTTCAGCAGTTGCAATGGCGGCTGCATTAAATGCCGTAAGATGTGAAATTTATTCTGATGTAGACGGTGTTTATACTGCTGATCCAAATCTTATAAAGGATGCAAAACATCTTCCGGAATTGACTTTCCAGCAGCTGCAGGAAATGTCTGAAGCAGGAGCCAAAGTGCTTAACGCTCAGGCAGTCCAATTTGCTAAAAAATCAAAAATAGCAATTTATGCAAGAAGCACATTCAATTCAGGCAGAGAAACTATTATAAGAGAAGCTCAGCCTTCGGATAACACTTCAGTTATTGCTGTTGTCCATGAAACGGATGTAATAAGAATTCTATATAAAGATAATGAAATTAAAAATCTGCTGGATTTTCTTGAGAGCAAAAACATCTCCATTAAAGAATTTAATTATATACAGGACACGGTTAATAATTCCAGGGTTTCTTTTGTAATTTCCAAAAAGAATATTCATTCCTGGAATAAAACTGAAAAAGAACTTATCGAATTATTTAAGGACAAAATTATAGTAGATGATTCACTTGGGGCAGTCTCTCTTATAGGGGAAGGGTTCAGCAGGGATAACAAAATAATCACCGAAACGCTGGCCATCCTTTCAAAAAAAGGTATTGAACTATACGGACTGACAACAACTTCCTTCAGACTTTCAGTGTTAATAAAGAAAGAGTTAGTCAAATCCACAGTTACCCTTCTTCATAAGTTCTGGATTGATGCCGTTAAGTAAAATAAAGAACAAACTGTCAACGGAATGGATCAGCCTGAGGAGTTTTAATTAATAATGTTTATAATTAATTTCATTTGCCGGATTAAATCATTTTTTAATGAATAAAAAATAAATGAGTACATTGACACCTGTTGAACTTCGACATCGCCTGCACAGGAACCCTGAGATATCTTACCAGGAATTTAGAACTACAGAGTTAATTCTCGAGTCTGTAAAATCTTTGAAGGGATCTGAAAAATTAAAGATTCATCAACCTTTTACTACCGGGGTGTTATTTGAGTATAAAGTAAATAAAAATCCTTTCATTTTATTCCGGGCAGACATCGATGCTTTGCCGATAAAAGAAGAAAATGATATTGATTTCAAATCTTCGAACGATTATATGCATGCCTGCGGACATGATGTACACACTTCTATACTTTATTCACTGATACAGGAAGTATTAATAGAAAAACCTGATGAAAACCTGTTATTTCTTTTCCAGCCTGCGGAAGAAAGCGGGGGAGGAGCAATGAAATTCTATAACACAGGGATTTTTGAAAATTATAAAATCAAAAATGCTTTTGCACTTCACGTAACCGATGAGTATCCATTAGGAAGCGTAGCATCAACTCCGGGGGTATTATTTGCATCAGCTCTCGAAATTGATATTGAATTTATCGGTGAAAGTTCACACGTGGCGTTTCCACGGGAAGGCAAGAATGCTTTTAACGCTCTAAGAATATTTCTCGATTCAATTGATAAGATGCCGTCTGATGTTACGGAACCTTTCATATTCGGAGTCGGTAAGATCGAGTCAGGATTTGTGAGAAACATTACTCCCGGCAAAGCAAAACTGGAAGGTACGATCAGAGGATTAAGCAATGAGAAAGTACTGGAATTTTCGGAATTGCTGAATGGAATACTCGAAGGTGTAAAAATGCTTTCCGGAGTTAATTACCAGATCACATTTGGTTCACATTACCCCGAAGTGATAGTAGATAAACAGCTATTTACACGGTTAGAATCCCACCTGAAGAATAATTTTAATTTTATCGACTGTGGGTATAAAATGACAGGGGAGGATTTTGGATTTTTCTCCAGGAAGATTCCTTCATTTATGTTCTGGCTTGGAACTTCACAGGGGGAAAGAGTCGGATTACATAATCCAAAATTTCTTCCGCCGGATAAAACAATCGAACTCGGAAAAACTGTTTTCAGGGAAATACTTCAAAAAGTCGGAAACAGGTAAACAGTTATATTTAACTTAATTTGAATACTATTGGCACTACGATCCGGACCTTAACAGGTTTCCCATCTGCTTTTCCAGGTGTAAACATAGTCCTTTGCAGTGCATTCATGGCAGCTTTATCGAGTTCATCTCCGGCACTTTTAAGTACATCGGTTTTTACTACCTTTCCTGTTTCATCAATAAAAACCTGAACAATAACTTTACCTTCTATTCCGCTTTGCTTTGCTTTTTCCGGATAGACAATATTCCGTTGTAAAGCATACATACCTCCAACCGGTAAAGGCATCGTATCTGCCGAAACTTCAAATTTGCCTGCATCAATTTCTTTCTCTGCCGGCAGAGTTAATTCCCAATGATATTGTGATTTAACGGATTTACCGTTTTTAACCGCGGGTTCGAATTTCCAGCTGCTTACTTCGAAGGCAATTAGATTTGAATAATCGATTCCTGCTGTACTTATAGTCAGTAATTTTTCGACTTTTCCGCTTTCATTTATGAGCAGCTTGTACTCCAGACTAATTTCGTTCTGTGAGTTTTTATCCATTTCTTTATGAATAATTTGAACAAGTTTACCTTCGTCACCTTCAATGAGCTGCGGCTGTTTATCCACATTATCTGAAGTCAGGTAAATTGAATCGTAAGCAGGTATAACCTCAACGCTGTTTTTTTTCTCACAGCCATAAAAAGTTGATACCACTAATAAAGCGAATAAAAGGGATTTCATAAAAACCTCATATTTTTGGTTTTATTATAATTTCATTGGAATACTGAGCATGTACTTCAGTTGGAGGGAAGCTATTGTACAGAGCTTCAATTATTGTATTCTGTTTCCTCATCTGGTTTACAGCTGAGCGTATCTCATTTCTGTAATCAGCTACCTGGTTTAAAAGAAAAAAGGTGAAGGCCAGAAGAAAGATTGATATTCCCGCCGCAACAATTCCGGTGAATCTGGCGCTGTACGAATATCTTTGTAAAGAATTTCTCTGGACCCCACTAATAATTTTTTTCTCAAGCATCACTGGAAATTCTTTCGTAAGGCATTCTGTCTGATTCCTTATAAGGTTCACTTTTCTGAAGTAGTCGCGGGCATCTGAATTCAGAGCAAGCTGCTCAAATAATATATCCTCATCATTACGGCTCAATTCACCATCTATATAAGAATCAATCATCAGAAATATTTCATCATTCATAGGATTACTTTCAATTAATGATTTTTGAAATTCTATTTATCATCTTTTTCCTGACTTTAAATAACCTGCTTTTGACCAGTTCAATTTTAATATTCATCATTTCAGAAATTTCTTTATACGAAAAACCGCCATACTCCTTAAGCAGAAATACCTCTTTCTGCTCAGCCGGTATAAACATTAATTCTTCATAAATAAGAATTCTAATGTCTTCTCTTTCGAGATCATCTTCTATGGATTCTGTTGAACGAATCTCAACTTTATCAACATCAACCGGATCATATTTATCTGTATGGACCTTTTTCCTTCTGTAGTATTGATAAATCTCATTTCGGGCTGTCGTAAATAACCAGATTTCAGCACTTGTAAAAGATTTAAGATTGTCAAAGGACTCAAAGAACTTCATATAAACATCCTGAACAATATCCTCCGTCAGCATTCTGTCGAAAGTCATTTTAAGCACGAAGTTGTATATCATTTTCTTCGTTCTGTGAAAAATGTCCAGGAAATAATCTGTTTTCGGATCCAAAGTTTTATCCTCTCTAAAGGTAAAGATGCTTTAAAGGGAAAAATGTTTCCACAAGTATAAAATTTTATTTACTGCTTCTAAAGGGATTGACTGTGAAAGAAGGGAAATTCCTGAAGGATTTATTTAGCTTTTCTGTGTATGTCAATTTAATCCCTGTTCCGAAGTTTCAGTTCTTAAGGATTTTCTTTTACGTTTTTTGAATGGTCTGAAAGCATAAAAAAACTGATTTAAGTAATGAGCAGGAAAACTAGAAATTAAACCATATTCCTGGGCTTTTTCGTTTTGCGGGAAGTACGCTGTATTAAAAATCCAATCCCATACAGCAAGCTTTGTTGAAAAGTTTCTGTTTCTCCCTTTACCGGTAGTATGATGCCAGCGATGCATTTCCGGTCCGTTAATGATTTTCTGAAGTTTCCCGATATGGATATTCAGGTTTGAATGAATATACATTCCCCACAAGGCACTTATCACTCCTTTGTACGCAACAACCTCAGGCGGGGAACCAAGCAACACTATCGGTAAAAATTCGATGGTTTGATTTATCAGGATTTCGAACGCGTGCGACCTTGAACCAGAAAGCCAGTCGACTTTTTCCGGAGAATGATGAGCTTCGTGAATCCGCCACAGCCATTTATTTTTATGCTGCCAGCGGTGCATCCAGTAAATATAAAGATCGTGACTGACAGTGAAGAAGACGAGCTGCATCCAGATTGGAACATCAGAAAAAATACGAAGTCTTGAAATTCCGGCGGTGGTATCTATATAATTTATGATATAATTAAAGATCAGAATTCCAAGAATGTAACTTTGGGCTATGGTATATAATGCCAGGTCATCAAAAAATCCCTGCCGAAGAACCTTTTGTCCCTTGTTATAAGGGAAAATTCTTTCCAACACTATAAAAAGTACTGCAGACGCAGCAATTATTATCATCGAAGCAGCTTCGGCAGGGGAAAGACCGGTGAAGTAATTTATAACTGAATCATATATAAAATTAAGTACCTGCATGGAACTCTAATAAAATCTTATCAAAGGATATCAACTCTGGAGACTGGATTTTGTCTGGCGTAACTTCCTGAGATTTTTCATTTCGCTTTCATATACTTTCTTTACACCGTCTCCAAGCGAAAGCTCGATATCCCTGATATTTGAAATAAGTCTTTCAAGTCCTACTATCTCAACAGAAGCAGCCTGATCAGTTCCCCACATAGCACGATCAAGAGTTATATGTCTTTCTACAAAAGAGGCGCCAAGAGCCACTGCTGCCCAGGTTGGAGCCAAACCGACCTCGTGTCCGGAATAACCAATAGGAACATCTGGGAATCTCTCCTTCAAAGTCAAAATCATTTTTAAGTTCAGCTCTTCGTTTCTACACGGATAAGACGATGTCGAATGCGCAATAAGAAGTTTTTCTGTCCCGAAAATATCCACTGCATTTTCAATTTCTTCAGGAGTTGACATCCCTGTTGACATAATCAGCGGTTTATTCAGTAATTTATGTTTTAGCAATAAATCATCATCTGTCAGGGAAGCAGAAGCCAGCTTGTACAGGATAGGATCAAAGGATTCAATAAAGTCAACAGCATCGTCATCCCAGCAGGAAGAAAACCATATTATATTTTTCCTGTGACAATAGTCGACTATTTCTTTGAACTGCGACCTGTTAAATTCGACTTTGTGGCGGTATTCAATGTATGCCATTCTTCCCCATGGAGTATCTCTTTCGATATTCCATTGATCTTTTGGAACGCAAATTTCGGGTGTGCGTTTCTGAAACTTTACAGCATCGCAGCCTGCTCTGACTGCGCCATCAATCATTTTTTTTGCCAAATCAACGGATCCATTGTGATTAATACCGATTTCCGCGATCACAAATACCGGAGCACCATCTCCGATTATTCGGTTGCCAATTTTCCTGATCCTGGATAAATGCATTATGCCCTCATCTTAATTATAAAATTATTCTTCAGCATTTAGCGAAATAATCAGCTCAGCAAATTCTCTGAAAGCGCCGTTACCTCCTTTATTTTTACATATATAATGAACAATATTTTTGACAAAATCAGTTCCGTCAGCGGGAGTTGCACTTAAACCTACCTCATTTAATAATCCCAAATCGTTAACATCATCACCAATAAATGCAATATTCTCACTGCTCAGTTTAGATGCAGTTAATATATCCGGAAGCAGCAATAATTTATTCTTAACTCCCCGATAAAGATATATGATACCCAGTTTTTCAGCCCGTTTAAGTACAGAACCGGACTCTTCACCTGTTATTATTCCTGTTTCAATTCCTGATATTTTTCTTAATCTTTCAACACCCATCCCATCCCTTATAGAAAATCTTTTTAATACCTCACCCTCGGCCGAATAATAAACACCCGTGTCGGTTAAAACCCCGTCAATATCGGTAAGAACCAGCTTAATTTTCTTTGCCCTTCCGGCAAGATTAATATTATCTTCCCTAAGTTTTTTATCAATTACCAAGTTGTCCAACCTCCATCGACAATTAAATTTGCCCCGGTCATATATGCGGAAGCATCACTTGCAAGAAACACAATTGCACCTTTGTAATCAGAAGGCGCAGCCATCCTGCCGAGAGGAGTTCTGAGTGAATAGTTTTTGATAAAGTAATCATCCTGGTGATTTTCTACTCCACCCGGAGAAAGAGAATTGACGCGAACTCCTTTATTCCCCCAGTAAGCAGCCAAAAATCTCGTAAATGAAATTACCGCACCTTTGGTCGCAGGATAAGCCGGGGATTTGTAAAAAGTCTGCGAACCGTCTTCTTTTTTATATACCGACTGATCGGGTGCAACAATTCCATATGTTGAGGCAATATTAATAATGCTCCCGTGTCCCTGCTCAGCCATTTGTGAACCAATTATCTGCGAACAGAGAAAAGTTCCTGTCACATTTACAGCTAAGGATTTATTCCAGAGTTCCAGAGGATAATTTTCAAACTTTGAAAGTTCTGAAGCTGCAGCCGGATTTTCAAACATATCATTAATTGCAGCATTGTTAATAAGAATGTCAATCTTTTTATATTTATTAACGACGATTTCTTTCAGATTATAAATAGAATCAGGGGATGTTATATCAACCCTTACTCCAAGATTGTCTCCCTCCAGACTAAATGCGAAATCATTGCACGCTTTTTCATCGAGGTCGCATACTATGACGGCTGCCCCCGCTTCGGATAATGCAAGGCAATGCTGTTTACCCAATAATCCCAGTGCCCCAGTAACGATTGCCACCTTATTATTAAGTGAAAAAAGAGAAGGTGATTCCATTAAACCTTAGCTTCTTTCTTTTTGGGTTTAGTATTAAAATTACTTGTTTTTCTGAATACAGGTTCAACCGGTTCTCCTCTAAGGTAATTGTGTACATTTTTCTCATCAATTGCTTTTTTAAGAATAGGGAGAACTTCTTTATATACTTTCAGAGTATATTCAACATCTTCATCGCTATGAGAAAAACTCATATTATGAAAACCTCCCCATAGAATTCCTCTTTTAATCATTTCCTGCTGCACCAGGGATTTCATCTCGAGAGGGTTACCTGCAGAAGCATCAAATGTAATTATTGTTCTGCAATCAAAACCTGAACACTTAGTGTAATTCATCCCCAGGTCTGCTGCAATTTTATTATACCCTTCACGTAATTTCTTACCCTGCCTTGCCAGATACTCCGGAACTTTTTTATCTCTCAATTCTTCTATCGTTGCTTTTGCAGCCGCAAGAGAAAGAGCCTCTCCGCCGAAGGTTGTATAAAAGAAAACGTCTTTATCGAGAACCTTCATTATTTCTTTTTTACCGGTTAGTATCGATATAGGCATTCCGTTAGCGACAGCTTTACTGAAACATGCAAGGTCAGCATCGACACCAAAATATTCCTGTGCACCGCCCAGTGAAACTCTGAATCCTGTCCACATTTCATCAAATATGAGAATAGTTCCATTCTCTGAGCAGACTCTTCTCAGATCCTGCAGAAAATTATTTTCCGGGGCCTGGAAAACAAATGGTTCAAGAATTACGCACGCTGTTTCATGATCAATTGAATCCATCACGGAATTGATGTCATTATAATTAAAAGTAAAAGTCATATCCTGAATCATGACAGGAATCCCTTTATTCCTGTCGGTTACGGAAATGTACCAATCGTGCCACCCATGGTAACCGCAGCAAAGAACCTTATCTCTCCCCGTGTATGCACGTGCAACACGAATTGCTGCCGATGTAACGTCTGCACCGGTCTTGCTGTATCTTACAGATTCTGCATTCGGAACGAATTTGTTAATTAATTCGGCCACTTCGACTTCAAGAGGATGCATCAATGAAAAAGTGATTCCTTTCGCAAGCTGTGCTTTAATTGCATTATCTACTTTATCATAAGAATAACCCAGTGAGAGGGGACCAATCCCCATAAGGAAATCTATATATTCATTTCCGTCAACGTCCCACACATGAGAACCTTTACCTCTATCCAGGTATTTTGGTGCAATGCCCTTAATATTCTGAGAAGGACCTTTTGCAAGTGTCTGAGTCACAGACGGTATCAATTCAAGAGCTTTTTTATAATATTCATCGGATTTAGTAATCTTCGGATAATCTTGATTAAATTCTACTTTATTCGGCATTAGGATTCCCTCATTGTTTTAAATGGAATATTCTTTTCTCTTAGATAATTTGATGAGTTCATTATTTATTCTTCCCGCGATCTGTTCAGCAGTAAAACCTTCATATTCAAGTACATCAGGCAGCAAAGCAGGTTTGAACCATTTATTTTCAAGAGCAATAGGCAGTACGTTGCAGCAGATTTTTTCTTTTACAAGAAACTCAGATAATATAGAAAACAGACCCCCGGTAATAAAATGGTCTTCAAGAGTAACGATGAGAGTATCACCCGAACAAATATTTTTCAATAGTGCTTCATCGATCGGCTTTAATGTTCGGAGATTTACTATACCGACAGATCTACCATCAGCTCGCAATATGCCGGCCGATTCGACTGCCTGTTTTAACAGGATCCCGTATGTAAGGATCACAATATCTCTTCCAAGACTTACTATTTCTGCTTTCCCTATCTTAAAATTTTTATCGTGCTCAATACATGGTTTCAAATTATTAAACCTGATATAAAACGGTGAAGGATGCAGAAAAACTTCTTTTAATCCAAGGAGCATATCTTCTTCGTCGGAAGGACAAAAAATATTTACAGGTGGAATTCCCCGCATCAGGGAAATGTCTTCGATTGCCTGGTGTGTAGGGCCGTTTCCATCACTTAAAAATCCGGGTACAGCACCCACCAGTTTTACCGGGAGATTACCAATTCCCACGTCAGTTCTTATAAATTCAAATGCACGCATTGTAAGAAACGTTGCCAGTGCATGCACAATCGGAATTCTTCCTCTTAATGCCAATCCGGCAGACATCCCGACCATGGTCTGTTCGGCAATTCCAACATCAATAAATCTGTCATGCACTATATCGGGTAAATTTCTGATAGCTGCCCGATTTTCAGCAGTAATTACAACTATTCTGTCATCTTCTTTAATAAGCTGTAAAAGGAGGTCTTCGTAATTCATAAATTATCTAACGATTAAAGTTTCTGATTTCAAATCTGTTTTTACTTTGGTGTAAAGTTCTTTAAGCAGTTCGTCTATTTCATTATGGGTAAAGTTACAGAACCACCGGTCTGCACGCGATTCAATACTCGGCAGTCCTTTTCCTCTCACTGTTTCTGCAATAATCACCGATGGTGTATCTTTCCTGAAGGGAATTTTTCCGAAGGCTTTTTCAA
This sequence comes from uncultured Ignavibacteria bacterium, assembly GCA_963743325.1. Taxonomy (GTDB): domain Bacteria; phylum Bacteroidota; class Ignavibacteria; order Ignavibacteriales; family Ignavibacteriaceae; genus DATFVA01. Next base: position 466,027 of record CAVUOZ010000010.1, on the reverse strand, counting down.
GTTCATCGAAATTATGACCGTCGCATCTATATGGAGTCCATCCAAAGGCTTCAAATTTCTTTTCAAGAGGTTCTATTGGTATTAAATCTTCAGTCCTGATATTTGCCTGGAACTGGTTCCGGTCAATCACAGCAATCATATTCGTTAATTTATGCGCTGAAGCAACAAGCAATCCTTCCCAAACTGAACCTTCATTTAATTCGCCGTCACCTAAAATCACTACAATCTTATTGTTTAGCTTTCTAAGCTTACAATCTTTTGCCACACCCATAGAAACCGAAAGCAGGTGTCCCAGTGAACCCGAGTGATATTCAATTCCCGGCATATGTGTATTTGGATGCCAGTAAACGAAATCATTTGTTTTTAAATGATTACTCAGTCTTTCTTTCTGAATTATTCCGAGTTCTGCAAGGGTTCCATACAGGGCAGGAACATCATGGCCTTTTGAGAGAAATAAATAATCACGTTCCGGGTTTTTAAGATTATCTTTATTAATATTGAGAAAATTATAGTATAGATATACAAGAAGGTCGGCGCAGGAAAGGGAAGCGCCAATAAAACAGCCTCCGTCGGTTGCCATTCTTATTATATGTTCACGAACTCTGAAAGCTATTTCCTCAAGTTCCTTTTTGTTCTTCTTATTCATTGCTGATCACTTTAGTTTGCTCAGGTTTAATGGTTTTTAATTCCCAAAGATGATTTCTATACCAGTTTACCCCATTATATTTTTCATTTAAGACTTTAACTTCAGGATGAACATTTTCAAATTCCAGTACATCGTTTAGATTGAATTCCGGTTTAACTTTATAAAGAGCATCATAGATTTCCTTAATAAAGAGGTAATCCTCCATATAATCTATTGTCCAGCGATGATTCATTGAATAATCCAATCCTGTTTCCCATTCAACATTTCCTATTCTAAATTTATCCGGATTTTCCCACATATAGGGAGATGTATGCTCTCTTTCAAAATCTTTAGAAGCTTCCTTCCAGGCTGTTCCGAGTGCTTTAATACTCATGATTTCAACATCATTTCCATCAGGATAAGTCGCAGGATGCAGATTACTCACATAATCATATCTGTCTTTGTTTGAGATATAATAATAGATAACTTTTGTGATTACAGCAGGATCTATCAGCGGGCAATCTGAGGGAATTTTAACGACAGCTTCAGCATCATATTCAATCCCTGCCCTGTAATGCCTGTCGAGTAAATCATCAGTACTACCACGAAATACGGAATATCCCCCGGCCCTGCAGACAGCGACTAGTTCATCATCGTAACTCTCTTTAGTTACGGCCACTACAACTTTCCCGGATTCCTTTGACAGGGAAACACGATCGAGCATTCTGATTATAAGAGGTTTTCCCGAAAGAGGCATCATAACCTTCTTAGGGAGCCGTGTCGATCCCATCCTTGCCTGAACTACTGTAATAATATTCATATATGAAAATAATATAAGGTGAATATATTATATCACTTCTCGGCATTAAGTAATTTTGAACGGAATCTTGGAAGCAATTTTCTATTTAATCGTGCTCCGTGTAGCTTTTGGTTAACTTCTAATGAAGAGGTTGTCGCTAATAACCTTCGGCCGACTTCAGCTATAACCCCGGAAGAAGTTCCATCATTCTGTATAGGAACAAGTTTTTTAAGTTCAGTTAAGTCAAACTCAGAAAAGACTTCTTTACCCAGTGCCAGTCCGATATAAACGACACTTGAATACCTTGTAACAAGAGTGTCACAATTGGCTATCATATGTGATATATTTCCGGATGAGTATACGAGTGAACCGGGGGCATATTCATTAATTTCCGCAGTTGCCCTTTGAACATTCTCATTAGGGTGCAATTTAAAGATGAGCTGCCTTCCGTTTGCAATTGCTTCTGCCTGCTCTATAAATTTTTTCCTGTTTTCATATTTAAAGGTTTCCCTTGAATCTGATGTAGCAACAAGGACATAATGTTTATGAGGGAAATTATTATCCAGGTGTTCTTTGCAGTCATCAAAATTCGGGATACCCGTAACTTCTATTTTGCCGGGATTAACACCTTTCTTAATAAAAAATTCTTTATAACCTTCTGAGGCAACGCAAAATTTATCATAAGCATGTGATAATCCGGTAACCGAAGTACTTGCCATCCAGCGAGGGAGTTTTAAGTTCTTTACCAGATAGTACATCAGATTTTCCGGGTCGGTCATTCCTTCCTGTACAAGAATCACTTTTTTATTCCGGATATTTTTTGGGATAATCAGGTCGGAACATGTATATACAAGATCATACTCATTATCAGTGCCCTCAAAATCTATTTTCAGATTATGTTTACTCAGATAACTGAAAGTTCTCTCTTTGAATTGTCCTCCCAGAATGCTGAAGTCCAGTATTCTGGTTCTGGCCATTAGTTTAATAAATCCGTCAGAATAATAAGGAGTGAAATTGCACTGTTCAGAGGGGAAATGCCTGGAAATTTTATGCATCATAGTAGTCTGATTGAGTGAACCGCAGATGAATAGAATTTTTCTATTGTTCATAAAATCTCTGTTAATAAATAATATTAAAAATATTAAATACTCAGTTTCCGCGTGTTAATTTATTATTAAGAATTCGCCTGTAAGTTTTATTTAGTAAATGAATTAGCCAAAATATATTTTATAATATGTTAAAACTCAACCTGGAGTGCTAGCCCGCATATTTATCTCTGTTTCTATTGCATCTCCATTTTTCAGACCATTTCCCGATACGCTTCACATACGCTCCAGATACGCTTCACATACGCAATGATTACTTCCTCCTCTTAACTCAAATATATCCAATTTTCACATATAAAACGTTGAATATTTAAACAAATGGCTCAATTAACAATTATTTTAGACAGGATTGATTTCTATAACGGTTTAAAATATAATGACTTAAAAATTATAAAAATTTGATTGATAGCAATTCTATTCTTAAATTCATCCCACAAAACACCCAAAACATTCAGTAGCAAAATGAAAGTCATAAAACCCAAAAAACTTCAAAAAGGGGATTTAATTGGAATCATTTCGCCTGCTTCCTCTGTAGATGACGTTATGAAGCTCGAAAATGGAATACGCTACCTGGAAAAGCTGGGTTATCGTGTAGAAGTGGGTAAAAATGTCGGCAAGTTTAACGGATACCTGGCGGGAACAGATAAAGAAAGGGTGGACGACCTTCATTCAATGTTTGTCAATAAAAAGGTCAAGGCGATTTTTTGTTTACGCGGTGGATATGGCACAGCCCGTCTTCTGGATAAAATTGATTATAAGTTAATAAAAAATTATCCTAAAATATTTGTGGGGTATAGTGATATATCCGCTCTTCACCTGGCTATGTATTACAAATCAGGACTGATAACTTTTGCCGGACCTATGCTGGGAGTCGATTTTTATGATGAAGTCAGCGCATTTACAGAAGAAATGTTCTGGAAGATACTTACTTCACCAAAAAAATTCGGCAGGATTGATAATCCCGATGATGAAAATATTCTAAGTCTGAACTCCGGTTCAGAAAACGGCAGAATCGTTGGGGGCAATCTTTCCGTAATATCCGGTTTAATCGGCACGGATTATTTTCCTGATTTGAAAGATAAAGTTCTGTTAATCGAAGAAATGGGTGAAATGCCATACAGGATTGACAGGATGCTAAATCAGCTGAGATTATCAAAAATGTTCTACGGGATTAAAGGAGTAGTGATAGGATCATTCCGCGACTGCCACGAACTGGATCCGAATAAAAAAACTTTAACTCTCGGTGAGGTTATTACTGATTATCTTTCACCTTTAAAGAAACCGGTAATTTATAATTTCAGACATGGACATTTAAAGGATAATATTACTGTGCCTATCGGAGCGACAGTCAGATTGAATGCATCTAAAAAATTTATTGAGATTTCAGAGACGGTTGTGTCTTAAGGTTTAATCAGGCCCTTCATCATTCTGAATAAAAACAAAATAACCACGTTCTTTCATAATTTTCAGTGCAGATTCAGCACTTTCAGTATTTGGATAAATACCAAATACAGTAGAACCGCTTCCGCTCATCAATGAAAAGACTGCCCCAAGTTTATAATGAAAGGTTTTAAGCTCCTTTATAGCAGCATAACTTTCAAAAACCGGTTTTTCGAAAACATTCACTATCTGCTCACGGTACAATTTTAGGTGAAATAAATCCAGAGATTTGACTTTCCGCAAATCAAAGTCAGGGCTTGCAGGCTGTATCTGACTATATGCCCACTTTGTTGAGATATCTATTCCGGGATATGCAATTACAAGAGGAAAATTCAAATCAAGTAATTTTGGCTGAAGATTTTCACCCCGCCCATCTGCAAATGACGGCTGAGGATTCAGAAAAAAAGGAACATCTGAGCCTAATCTTAATGCCAGATCGAATAGTTCATTTTGTGAAAGATTCAATTCAGCAAATTCATTGAGAGCATTTAAGGCAGCTGCAGCATCGGCACTGCCGCCTCCAAGACCTGCACCAATAGGAATATTTTTTTCAAGATAGATTTTGAAGTTCAATCTTTCATCGGAATACTCTTCAAGAAGATTTTTAGCAAGAATCACAAGATTGGTACTATCATCCGGAAGTGATTTAACATTGGATGAGAAGCTAAATGTGTTCGAATCCTCAAAAGTAAGTCTGTCGTACAGGTTAATTGGATAAAAAATCGTCTCAATATTATGGTACCCGTCCTGCCTTTTTTCAGTCACATACAAACCAAAATTGATTTTTGCTGGGGTTTTAACTTCGGTCTTTGCCATCTAAATATTCTTTGATTTTCCTTATGTGGTCAGGATTTGAACCACAGCATGCACCAATAAAAGATGGCATGTATTTCAGTGATGATTTTACGACATCGAGATAATCTTTCGGTGAAAATCCGCATTGAATTATGGTATCTTCGGGATTACCGCTACCGCAATTAAGATAAAATCCCCAGTTCAAACCAAACTGTTTTTCAATTACGTTATATTGAGCAGGGGATATGCAATTTATTCCTATTGCTAAAGGATCGTGCTCCGAGATGAAACGGATAATGTGATATAAGTTTTCCCCGGAGAGGAGGCTAAGGTTTTCGTCAAAATATATACTCATTACAAAAGGTATGCTGTTCTTGGAACAATACTCACAAATAATCCTTATTTCATCAAAATGACTTTGTGTTTCATTTAATATGAAATCTACATCACTATCTATAAGTAAATCTATGTGTTTATGATGATTTAATTCGAGTTGTTTATTGCTAGTAGTTCTTACTTTCTGATAACAGTCTTCAGCAGGTGCATTTGACCCGGCTATAAGGACAGGGAGATCCGATCTGGCCTCCTTCGCTAATTTAACGGCTGCATTGATTAATTCTGTCTGTTTTTTATCTGAAAGATCCGAAAGCGCCACCGGGTTTGTTCTGAAAGTATTGGTGGTAATGATATCTGCTCCCGCAGAGATATAGTCCTTATGTATTTTCAGAACTTCCTCAGGGTAGTCAGTATTAGCAAGCGTCATCCAGACCTTTTTAGCTGAAGGAACACCTGACTGCTGGAGCAGGCTCCCCATTGCACCATCCAGTATCAGGGGACGGCTTATACGTTTTGCCAGAGAGAAGGGGTTTATATTATAAATTCCTGCTGACATTCTCTTTTTTCAAAAAAGTATTGTGGTAATAATCTTCTGTTTCTGTAATTATTTTGTCCAGATTTATCAGTTTTATGCATTCAAGATTATAGGGACAAACTTTTTTCCAGCAAGGGGAACAGAATAAATCTTCCTGGTAGAGTTTTATTCCGCGGTCATATAAGTCTATTTCTGTCCAGCAGCTTACTCCAAACCACACGATAATATATTTATTCAGGGCAATTCCCAGGTGCATCCCGAAAGAGTCACCGGTAATGATAACGTCAGCGAGCTGCTCAAAGCAAGCCCCGCGGCGGACACCCATAGTTGTCGGCGTATTTATGATCCGGTCTTCAAAATGAGAATAAATTATTTGGTTTCTTTCAGTATCTTCAGGACCTCCAAGCAGGATTATTTTACCAATTTTCTTCTCAAGAAGCTTTTCTATTAAATAAACATGCTGTTCAATGGTCATCTTTTTATTCGGATAAAGTTCTGAACAGCCGGTATTAAATCCTATTACATAATCATTATCGTGAATTCCTGCGCTCTTTTTATAATTTGAGATAAAAGATAGTTCCTCTTCTGTAAATTTGAAGACATAATTATCCCTCTGATACCCGATCTCAAAGGTCTCCGCAAGGTAATCCTGTCCTGTGCGTTTGTTAACCTTGAACTTAAGGTGGTCATCCATTCCCAGGTTATAGTTGTAGTAGGCACCTTTATTAACAGGAACTATTTTCCCATCGGCATTTAAACCGAAACCGAGCTTATGCTCTGCATTGATTGAGTTTAGCAGTGAACAAGAGCGCTGCGACTTATCTACATTCATTACGTAGTCAAATTTCATCTCTTTAAGAATAGAGATTGATTCTGCGTCATAAATATAAACCTTATCAAGGTATTCATTGTTCAATAAGAGGGGAGCGGCATTCTTAAGTGTTACCCAGTAAATAGAGGATTCAGGAAATTTTCTTTTGATTGATGGGAGCTGCGCTGTGGTCATCAGGATATCTCCCATAGCATCAAAATTAATGATTAAAATCTTCTTCCCGATGGGGAGGTTGTCCTTACATCCATCAACCCAGCAGTTATGGTCAGGATAGCAGGGTTTATAGCCTGTAAATCTTTTGCAGGAAGGAACTTCGTGTAGAGCCAATAATAACCTGACTAATTGTAAATAATAATTATATTTATAGTAGTTCAAATATAAAAAAACATTGGCTGCATTTGAAGGAGATTATTCACATATGTTATTCCAGGTAAGTTTCGGGGATGGATATGCAGGGAGTGCGAAAATTGCAATATTAAGCTCTGAGCAATTAATGAAAAGAGGTTATGACTTGAGACTCTTCGCTTCAGAGAATTCGCTTACGGAGAGAAGAGCAAAAGAAAGGGGAATAAATGTGATCAGTCTTGATACATCAAGGGACTTTAAAAACATTTATGCTGAGTTTAAAGAACAATTCAATAAATTAAATCCTGAACATATAATCTCATACCATTCACTTGACCGGAAGGTGGGACTGAATCTGAAAAAGGAGTATAAGAAGAGATTTTATAACATAGCCTACAGACAGAATATTACAAAGAGTGCGCCTATAATCGGGCCTTTTATCTACAACAGGTATTTTGACTACCAGATTGCCTGCAGCCAGGGAGTAGCAGATAGTCTGATTAAGTCGGGTATACAAAAGAATAAGGTCAGGGTAATACATAACGGGATAGAATTTCCTGAGAATATTAATGATATATCAGGAGATGAGATAAAGAATAAATATTCTCTCAATAGTAAAATTGTTCTAGGTTTATCAACCTGGTTTCATAAGGAAAGAAAAGGTTTTGATATACTGTTCAAGGCGGTCTCCATGCTTGATGACAAATTTGTTTTACTGATGATAGGCATCCCCGAGAATCAGCAGAAGGAGGTACTTGAGTATGCAGGTACTTTCGGAATTGAAGGGAAGAAAATAATTATGCCGGGGTATGTGGATGATATCTGGAAGTATTACAAGGCTATGGATATTTTTCTTTTAACTTCAAGGTCGGAAGGCTTCTCTCTTGCTTTGCTTGAAGCCGGTATATCATCTGTCCCTCTGATTGCTTCAAATATTCCTGGAAATGATGAATTTATAAAGAATGGTGAAAACGGTTTCCTTTTTAACTTAAATAATACCGGCGAGCTTATAAAAAAAATAAACCATCTAGGCGGTAATCCGGAACTGAGAAAGAAACTGGGTGTAAGAGCTTATGAGGATGTTAAACACAATTACACTATACAGAATCTTGCTGAAAGGATGGATGTATTCCTTAAAACACTTGGCTAGTCTTCTTTTTTAACAGATTCCCGGCAATTCTTTCAAAGGCTTCAAGAACTTTTTGATTGGATAACTGGAGCATACATTCATGATTATAGGGGCATTCCAGGTAATTGCACACTATGCAGAATAAATCCTCCTTTATTACATATCCGGAATTTGGTGAGTAAGGTCCGTGTTTCTTCGGATCTGTAGGTCCGAAGATTCCGAGAGTCGGGATACCAAGAGCCGATGCCATGTGCATGGGACCCGAATCATTTGCAAGGATAAATCCGCAGTTTTTAATAAGGCCGGCCATCTGTTTAAGGGATGTTTTAGGGGCTAATACTGTCCTGTCGGGAAAATGATTCTTAATATAGTCCGCATCATATTCATCACCGGGCCCCCAAAGAATGAGATACTGAACCTTGTACTTTTTATTAATTGCTGAACAGATTTCTATCCACTTCGTTGCATCACATCTTTTTGAAGGCCACCCCCCGGCAGGAATAATTCCGACTACAAGTGATTCACTCCTGCAGTATTTTTTTATAAAGCTCTTTCCATACTCATCATCTTCCCGTGAAACATAGAAGTGAATGTTTCTTGTATTGATAGCAACATTCAGCGGCTTAAGCAATTCGAGATTATGTTCTGCTGAATGATGATCTCCGCGTTCACTGGTTGCAAGAATGTTATATGCATATTTTCTTCCGCGGTACGCGAATCCCACACGGTATCTCACACCGGAAAGAAATGTTATTTGAGCAGATCTCGGATTAGACCACAGATCAAGGATCATATCATATTTTTCTTTTCGGATACGTAAAGCTACAAGTAGAGGAAATTCAGTTTCGTGCATTGTCAGCACTTTATGCACGTATGGATTATTTTCTACGGAGGTTTTGGCAAAATTCTCTGTCAGGTAATCGATCTGTGCAGAAGGAAAATGAGCCATAAGGTTTTCCAGTATCAGCGTGGATAAAATTATATCCCCGATTCCGCGGGGTTTGATACATAAGATTTTCCTGATATTATCCTTGTCGATCTGCATAAATTTAAATTTAAATATTAGTGAGCATCCAGCCAGTTCTCACCGATCCCGGTTTCTACCTGTATCGGGACCTTCATAGGGATGGCAGTTTCCATTTTCTCTTTTACCATGTCTCTTACTTCGTTTACTTCATCCTTATGCACATCAAAGACCAATTCATCGTGAACCTGGAGCACCATTTTTGAACGGACTTTCATTTTATTCAGCTCATCATAAATATTAATCATCGCAAGCTTTATCATATCTGCTGCAGTTCCCTGTATCGGCATATTGATTGCAACACGTTCTTCGAACTGACGGACAACACGGTTGCTGCTGTTTATATTCCTCAGAAATCTTCTTCTGCCGAATAATGTTTCAGCATAGCCTTTCTCACGTGCTTTCAGAACCGACTCATCCATAAAGTTTTTGACACGATTAAAAGTCTTAAAATAGGTGTCGATAATTTCTTTGGCATGCGACTGGGTGATTCCAAGTCTTGTTTTTAATCCGAAAGGACCAATTCCGTATAATACTCCGAAATTAACTTCCTTGGCTCTTCTTCTCATTTCAGGAGTAACCTCTCCGGGAGGAACCATGAATACCAATGAGGCAGTGCTTCTGTGGATATCTTCTCCGCTCCTGAAAGCTTTTGTTAATCCTTCATCCCCGGTAATACTCGCTAATATTCTGAGTTCAATCTGGCTGTAGTCGGCACTAAGGATTAAATGGTTTTTATCTCTGGGAACAAAAGCCTTTCTTATTTCCTTTCCCAATTCAGTTCTGATAGGGATATTCTGGAGATTCGGATCGTTGCTGGAAAGTCTGCCTGTTGAGGCAACTGTCTGGTTGAAGCTGGTATGAATTCTTCCGGTCTTCGGATGAATAAGCGCAGGTAAAGAATCAGCATAAGTTGATTTAAGCTTGGCAAACTGGCGGAAATTAAGAATAAGCTGAACGATTTCGTGCTCTCCTCGGAGGTTTTCGAGAGACCTTGCATCAGTTGAGAATCCTGTCTTTGTCTTTTTTCCTGTTGCTAATTTTAGCTTATCAAATAATATTACCTGGAGCTGCTGGGGTGAATTTATATTAAACTCTTCGCCGGAGCATTGGTAAATTTTCCTGGTATACTCATCCATCAGGATCTGCAGATCTTTACTGAATGAAATGAGAGCTTTAGTATCGATCCTAATTCCTTCACGCTCCATATCTTCCAGGACGGGCACAAGAGGGAACTCAATATCGTAGGCAATCTTTGTTAGCTTCTCTTTCTTGATTTCTTCATCCAGTCTCTTATAGAGCCGGAAAGTGATATCTGAATCTTCACACGAATAATTTGAGACAGCGTTAACATCTGCATCGAATATTTTAGTCGGGTCTTTTTTAGTCCCGATTAAATCTGAAAGGGGAATGGGTCTGTAATTAAGATACTTAACAGAGAGTTCGTCCATACCGTGTTTCTGGTCGGGATCGATAACATAACTTGCAAGCATCGTATCAAAATAAAAATTCTTTACTTCTATGCCGCGGCTTCGCAGGACTGAGATATCAAACTTACCGTTCTGGCAGACCTTTTTAATTTTATTATTTTCAAAGACCGGTTTAAATATTTTAATGAATTCGCTCTGCGTCAGTCTGTTCTTTACGGCATCAGGGATTTTTTTTTCATTCTCAAATGAATTTATCGCTATATAGTACCCTTCATTTTCTTTTGTTGAAAATGAGACTCCCGCCAGTTTAAGTAAAAAATGATCAAGACCGTCTGTTTCGGTATCAAAAACAAAAAGATCAGTTTTCTTCAATTTATCGGCCAGTTTCCGGGCTTCAGCAGAAGTTGTAATTAAAGCATAGCTTACCTTGCTGTCATCAAAAGTTTCCGCACCCGGAGAAGTAGTTTCTATTTCTTCGCCTTTACCGCCTCCGTTCTTCTCATAGTAGCTTAAGAAACGGCTGTAGAGGTTCTTAAACTCAACCTGAAGAAATATTTCCCGGAGCTTATCAAAATCAGGTTTGGTCAATTTTGCTTTTTCAAAATCAAATTCGAGAGGAACTTTACAGTGGATTGTCGCAAGCTCCTTTGAAAGGATGGCATCAGCTTTACCTTCGACTAACTTATTCTTAAGCGCAGGCTTATCTATTTCATCGATGTGTTTATATATTTCTTCAACAGATCCGTATTTCTGGATAAGAGGAATGGCAGTCTTTGGTCCTATCCCGGCGATGCCCGGAATATCATCTGACGTATCTCCGATTAAAGCGAGATAATCTATCATCTGTCTGGGTTCAAACCCGAACTCGTCTTTAACCTTTTGTACATCGTAGAAAACAATATCTTCAGTGGATTTACCCGGACGGACTATTTTAACATTCTCCGTGACAAGCTGGTTAAAATCTTTATCAGGGGTAATAACGAATGATTCAAGCCCTTTCTCTTCAGCTTTACATACCGCAGTTCCGATAATATCATCCGCCTCATATCCAGGCATAATGTAGAGCGGAATATTCATCGCATCGATTATCTCCTTAATCCTTGCAATCTGCGGAATCATATCTTCGGGCATTGCGGCTCGTGAAGATTTGTAACCTTCATATTTTTCGTGGCGGAAAGTTTTCTCCTTTGAATCAAAAGCAACCGAAAGATAGTCGGGTCTGGTATCTTCAAGAATTTTCAGAAGCTGGTTCAGGAATCCGAATACTGCCGACGTGGGTTCACCCTTGGTGGAAACAAGAGGGCGGTTGATGAAAACGAAATATGCTTTATAGGCTAAAGCCATAGCATCAATTATTACGAATTTTTTACTCATATTTTCTCATCGGTTAAATTCTGAGGTGTCGCCAGGGTAGAATTATCTCTGTAATAAACAAAAATAAAAATAACCATTGTCACTTCAAATTCTAATTTAACTGAGCCGGAAAGGAAATGCCTTTTCAGGAGAAATATGCCGCATTGAAAATCAACCCTGCTTATTTATAATTACAGTAATCTCTCTGCCATTTTGGCAGACGAATTTTGGGTATAAAAAGGTAGGGAGATAGACGAAGAGGACGAGAAGTGTATGTGGAAAAGGAGCGATTTTGACAAAATGGCAGAGGGAAGGGGGCGAAGCGGAAGATTAAAAAAATGCAAAATTATACCCCGACCAGGTCTAATATAGCTATGGTTCTCTACGGGATTTTATCCCGTAGAGAATGGTAAAACATTCTCGTCCTCAGCTAACCGTTTTTAACGGTTTTCAATATCAGACTCAATTTATTTATTAATAAATAGCTGATATTTCCTTTTTTTGCAGGCAAGCAGCAATTTGAAAATATTAATTGCTTCTCTTTTCCCCATTGACTAAATTATAAATATATAAAGTAGGCTGATTTTATGGGGACTCTGAAATTTTTCCTTACATTGTCATTGGTCATTAGTCATTGGTCATTCGCCGAGGTACGATATGTATCCCACTCCGGTACTGACACACCACCTTACCTTACCTGGGAAACAGCAGCAGACAGCATAATGAGTGCAATAAATATTTCTTCTTTTGGTGATACTATTTATGTGGCTAATGGAGTTTATAAAGAACAGGTTGTAATGATACCTGGATTATCTCTTATTGGTGCCGGGATGGATAGCTGTGTGATAGATACTAGAGCATTAGTGAATTCGAATGGCTTTATTTCAGTGGATGTAGCAGATGATTGCATATTCCGGGGTTTTAATATTAAAACTTATTATAACACGACTAAAGGTTATGGCATCGCAGTAAGGGGTAACGATTTAATTACTCAAAATAAAATCTCAAATTCCTGGCACGGGATGTATTGTGGTTATACCGGGATAAAAATCCCAAATATTTCTAATAATATTCTAAATAATGTTAGTATGGGATTTGAAGTTTTTAATTCAAGTTCTGTGATTCATAATAATTTAATAAATACAGATCCAAACTCTCAATCAGCAATAAGGGCAGGTATATATGTAGAGGCATTTGATCTTAGTTATCATCCAATCATAGACTATAATTATATTGAAGTTAGTATAGGTGGGACTGGAATCAGAAAAGACTATGGGGCAAGACCAATCATTAGCAACAATACAATTAGGTTAGTTCAGGAAAATACAAAAGGAATATCTATTGGCTACTCCGATTCTACCAAAGTCTTTAATAATTTGATAATAGGTGACGGTAATGGAGGTGGTATTACTGATGGATTTGAACAACAGATATATAATAATGTTGTGTCAAATGTAAAATATGCGGCATTTGAAATAAGCGGTATAGTGAAGAATAACATTGCAATTAACTCAGGGACAGGATTTGTGAAATATGGAAGTCCTATTATTCAATTTAATGAGTGTTGGAATAATAATGTGAACTATTCAGGATTTACTCCCAATAGCACAAACCTCTCAGTTAATCCTATGGTCGTAAACACAGACACCTCTCAGGGAGACCTTGACTTCCACCTTCAGATGTTCTCACCTCTGATTGACAGAGGAGATCCTGACATACTGGATAAAGATGGTACAAGAAGCGACATAGGATTATACGGAGGCCCATATGGAGAAACCTATAAATACGTGGATCTCCCTCCCCGGATACCGGTTAACCTGTCTGCAACAATAGACTCAATTTATATTTTACTTAAGTGGAATAAGAACACAGAAGAAGATTTCAGTCATTATAACCTCTTCAGAGATACAACAGAAAACTTCACAGTAGATTCAACAACCTTTGTTGTATCAACTACAGATACAACTTATCTGCATATATTCCCACCCAGAATCAGCAACCTTTACTTCAAGCTGACAGCAGCAGACAACCAGGGAAATCAGTCTGAACCGTCAGAAGAGCTGCACGTATTGCTTACAGGAATAAATGACAAAAAACAAATAACAATATCCAATTACCGGCTTTATCAGAATTATCCAAATCCATTCAACCCGTCAACAAAAATTGGCTACCTGTTAAAAGAAAGAGGATATGTAAAGCTCTATGTTTATGACATTAAAGGGGAATTAGTAGAAACACTCGTCAACAAATATCAGGAGGGAGGATATTATGAAATAAGTTTCAACGTAGGTCAGGACTCCGGTCCTGACATAGCAAGCGGTGTATACATCTACCAGATTATGGTAAGAAACGAAAACAATATTCCTGTCTTTTCTGATATAAAAAAGATGGTTTATATAAAATGATCTTAGTTCCAATAAATCGATACTAGAAAAGTTAAAATAAAAATGAAGCATAAGATGACAACTATTTTCGGGACGATATCACTTTTTCTGTTATTTCTTATGGTTAATGTTGACCTCAAAGCTCAGGAGGTTTCCCGGAATGATGCTGAATTCCCAATCGGGGCATTCATAGCAAGTAAGAATATTGCCTTGAGACATGGCAGCAATGCGTGGAATTCTGTTGACTCTTCCGGAATGAACACTTTCATACAATATGTGGATGATATTACTAAGGGACCATCTTGTAAACTACAATGCAATTGGTTTAAATAATGATTTTCCACAAGATAAAATATATTATTATTCACTTGGTTATTATTCAGTGTGGGAAGCGGAGGAAGTTGGAGATATTTCCAGGACGGGGTTTGTTCATCATTCAGGAAATTCTGCTAATTGGAGAGGCGTAAGGTGCTGGACGAACAGTACATCAGCACAAGCCTGCTCTCTTTTATATGGTCCGCATTACAAGCAGGATAAAGACTGGAAGGATTTTGGAAGTCCGGTCAGTTATACCGCCAGATATTGGTTAGCTCTTGATTATGATTCAGCACGGGTTGATCCAAATACTGAAATCTGCAAACTATACGTAACTGAGAGATATACAAAAATTGTTAATCGCGGCTGGACAGGACCTTATGTAGATATCCTTGCCACATTAACATTAAAAGCTTCCGACTTTTTTGGATCAGGGGGAAATTTCAAATATTTTGATCTAAAGTATCAATACCCGGCAAAATTCCTCGGCAAAAACATAAAAAAGACAAATATAAATCTTCCTGATACTATATATAGTGACGTTGATGATGATAACGGAATAGAATTCAAGCTGGATTACCTGGGGGAAAACAGCCGCATTAGTAATCTGTTTAGCGATAAAGTGGAAGTTTATGATAATCGAATCTGGACAGATTATATAAAAAATCCCACCGGTATATCAAAAGTAATAAAAGACTATGCTTTATCTTTTATGAACTCCGGTAACTGGAATAATATAAAATACTGGTATGCCTGCGATGAACCGAGAGGCATCGATAACTACCTGCCTTTACATATTATAGATTCATTGCTTGAAAGTGTCCGGTGCCCTCATTTAATTACGGAAATGTACCCGCCCTGGAATACAACACTTAACGGTGATACGCTGTTAAAAAAATATGTCGAAATAGCTCAACCCCACACCCTGATGATAGACTCTTATCCATTCGAAAATGATGGAGATATTGCTGGTGCGTTAGAAACACTGCGGAAAAGATTTGCAGTAGCACATAGATATCAGCCTGATTTCTGGTATGTAGGGCAGGGGTTTGGTGAACAGGACCCGGTAAATCATAATGTCTGGCACATCTGGAAAAAGCCGGACCCATCCGAATTAAAAGCCACAGTTATGCTTGCACTGGCCCACGGCGCTAAAGGCATTATGTTCTGGAATTACTGGTCTTATCCCGGACATCAGCCTCTATGCAACTGTGCTGTAATACATAATGGATTAGTTACTGATGAGGAGCAGCCAAAACCGACAGAATTGTGGTATCTGATAAAAAATGATCTGGCACCAAGACTAAGAGGCACTTTAGGAAATACCCTTTTGACCTTGAACTATAGTGGACAATTTTTACACATTCTCAAGAATCTAAAGCGGCCCCCCGGTGAATACCCAGCTAATGGCGACTATCTTTCTCTATCAAGTAATGGTGATTTTTATAGTTTTTATGCAGGATTATTACAGCAAAAAAACAGACCGGACAATAAGTATTTTTTATTGGTTAATCTGCGAACGGATTCTAAACAGTCTGTCGCATTTACGGTAAACAATAATTTTAACTTTAATAATATCAGAATCAAAAATGTTGAAGACACTTCAATAATGGATACAACAATTAAAACGCAATTGATAAGTCAAGTACGGATGAACCCGGGTGAAGGGTCTCTTTTCCAGGTTGCCCCGGTTGTAAAATACGGAGGTAAATTATATTACAATGAAACTGTAACCAATCTAACTCTTTATGATGATATGACGATTGAGAATGGTGTAACTCTTACCGTAAACGGAACATATAAATGTTATGCAAATATTTATACTGAAGGAACGGGGAAAATCAAAACACTAACTAATGGCGTTATCAACTTTAACGGCAGCAGGGGAATAATAGCAAGATGAAATTCTGGTATCAATGCAACATCATCTAATTTCAAGAATTACGTAAAAAATTTATCAAATAGAGAGCATTTGACAGTCAAAGGGAACGCAGGATTATCATGGATACTGTTAATCTTGTTAATTTTTATTTAATCTTCCAGTTGTTATTTTTCATTTTTATTATATAATTGAATAATAAACCCAAACGACCCCTAAAAGATTATTTATTGTTATATTCAATTTCTGAAATACCGGCGATAATTATTTGATGGCTAAAAGCAACTTTAAATTCTCTTCTTTCAAAGACATTGTGAAAGCGATGGGACTCGTATTCGGAGATATCGGTACCAGTCCTATTTATACATTAACTGTTATATTTACACTCACCGAACCCACTTATCGTAATCTCATGGGAGCTCTCTCCCTGATTTTCTGGACGCTTATAATACTTGTAACGGTTGAGTACGCCTGGCTTGCAATGAGCCTCAGTATAAAGGGTGAAGGCGGTATTGTTGTACTTAAAGAAATTCTTGCCAAAAGCGTTAAAACAGGAAGACGGGCTGTATCTGCTTCATTCCTCGGGTTTATCGGAGTCTCGCTTTTAATGGGGGACGGTGCAATTACTCCGGCAATAAGTATCCTTTCTGCGGTAGAGGGATTACAGCTTATCCCATCGGTAGGACATATCAGTGTTTCTGCAGTAATTTTAATTACATGCGGAATCACCATACTGCTCTTTGCTTTCCAGTCCCGCGGCAGCGATAAAGTTTCTGCATCCTTTGGTCCGATAATGATTTTATGGTTTTCGGCTCTTCTTATCTCAGGAATTTATTCACTTGCACAGTCGCCGGGAATTATTCAGGCAGTAAGTCCTCACTACGCAGTCGAATTTATGCTTCACAACGGATGGACGGGCTTCTTCGTTTTAAGTGAAGTGATATTATGTGCAACAGGAGGTGAGGCACTTTACGCGGATATGGGTCATCTTGGAAGTCAGCCTATAAGGCATGCCTGGTATTTTGTATTTATTGCCCTGGTTATAAATTATTTCGGGCAGGGAGCATATCTGCTATCATCACAGAATACCAGCTATGTTCTTTTCGGGATGATTCAATCTATTTCACCTGTATTGTATGTCCCGTTTTTAATTCTTACGCTTCTAGCGACTATTATTGCATCTCAGGCAATGATCAGTGCTGTTATGAGCCTTGTTTACCAGGGAATTACAACGAGAATATTCCCGTTAATGAAGGTGAAGTATACATCTACACATCTTAAGTCCCAGATATATATCGGTGTTGTCAACTGGGTTCTATTAATAGCCGTTTTGTTTATGATCCTCTTCTTCCGGAAATCAGATAACCTGGCTGCCGCCTATGGTCTTGCGGTGACAGCAACAATGACTATAAGTTCAATTTTTATGATATGGATATTCAAGGTTGAACGCAAGAAAACAAAAATAGCGCTTGCAACTGTAGTTTTTATAGTTGATCTCTTATACATGATTGCAGTGATGAACAAAGTGCCGCATGGAGGCTACTGGTCAATAATAATGGCTCTTATTCCGTTCTTTATTATACAGTTATGGTCGTCAGGACATAAAGCTATGTACCGCTCATTCAGACCATTGCCATTTGATGTATTCAAGGAAAGTTACGAACAGATATACAGCCTTGATAATAATATTAATGGAACTGCACTCTTCTTCACAAAAGATCTCAATAATATTCCACCCTATATTGTACACTGCATCATAAGGGGGAATATCATTTATGAAAAGAATATTCTCGTATCTATTCAGACAACAGATTCTCCTTACGGAACAACTTTTAAAAAAGTGGAGAACCTTGCAAACGGACTTTCGGGAATTCTTATTGAAACGGGATATATGGAATTTGTTGATATCCCTCATATTCTTAAAACGAACGGCATAACTGAAAAAGTAATTTTCTACGGCTCGGAAGATATTGTTACAAATAAAATATGGCTAAAGATTTTTGCGACTTTAAAGAAACTTGCACCCAACTTTGTGGCATTCTATAAATTACAGTACAATAAGCTTCACGGTGTAACCACAAGGCTGGAATTATAAACTACTTGTCCTATTACACAATGAAAACGATTCCAATCTGCTTTATACTTTTATTAGTCTCATTGACCTGTTTTGCAATGGAGAGAAAACAGGAGACTCTTATCCTGTTAATACAAAGTTTTTTATAAAAACAGATAGAGGTGAAGGATGAAAAAGGAACTGTTAATCTTTGGTGCTAATGGAGCCCTCGGCAGAGGTGTTACAACAACAATGCTTAAGAAAAATTATGATAAAATTTATTTGTTCGATTTTAATATTGAAAATGAAAAAGTGATACCGGAAAAGCCCGTAATTAAAATTAATACCCGGGATTTATCGGTTGAAAAGAATGTTGCAGATGTATTCGCGAAAATTAATCCGTCAAAGGATACATTGTTTTTCCTTTACAGCACAGTGGGAGGATTTGCAGGCGGAAAAACAATAAGAGAAACTGACGAAGCGGAATGGAATAAAATGATGGATATGAATCTAAAATCAAATTTCTTCATAGCAAAGTATTTTTCCAGGCTTGTGGAACAATCAGCAGGAGGATCAATTTGTTTTACTGCTGCTGCAACCGGCATAAACCCGGAAGCCGGCAAAGGTTCATACGGCACATCAAAAAGCGGTCTTATTCATCTTGTAAAAACACTTGCACTCGAGGGAATTTCAATCAGACTTAGTGCAAATGCCATTGCTCCTTATATAATTGACACACCGGCAAACAGGGAATGGATGAAAGATGCAGATTATCAATAAGTGGATAAAATCAGAAGAAATCGGTGAATTAGCGCATAGCATTTTTGAAAATTTCTTCTTTGTTTCGGGAAATATCCTTAGCACCTGTCATCCAGATTTACAGTGCAATAATAGACATTGAAGTATATTTTTGCTTAAATTTAACTATAAAATATATACTGACTTTGTTTTTAAATAGTTATAACAGAGTCTTTCTTTAGTTTTGAGGCAGACCGGTTTTATTACTACCTGCCTTTTTTTAATTTAAGAGGAACTATGAATTTAACCGACAAAATTAACCAGGATCTTAAAAATTCAATGAAAGCGGGGGATAAGTTAAGAACCGAAACGATACGTTCAATCAGAGCACTTATTCTTGAATTCCAGAAAAGCGGAACCGGGAAGGAGCTGAATTCTGAAGAAGAAATTAAATTGCTTACAGGAGCCGCAAAACGAAGAAAGGATTCGATTGAGCAGTTCAGGAATGCCGGGAGAGAGGATCTGGCGACTAAAGAGGAAAAAGAACTTGAGATCCTTCAATCATATCTCCCGAGACAGCTTTCAAAGGAAGAAGTAAAACATGAAGTTGAAAAAATTGCTAAAGAAATAAATGCAGTATCGAAAGATGATTTTCCTAAACTTATGCCTGCCGTGATGAAGGAGTTAAAAGGAAAAGCAGACGGAAAAGAAGTCCGGTCAGCAGTTGAAGAGTTCCTGGGGAAGTAATTGAATCTTGTTGATTTCATAATTGCTGTCATTGCCCTTGTCGGATTTATCCTTGGCTTCAAGGATGGATTTGTCAGGAAGATTATTGGATTCACCGGTTTTATTCTGGCAGTCATCCTTGCAATTAATTTCGCTTCAGGGCTGGGGAAGTACATGGAAAATGCTTTCGGTATTGAATATTATCTTTCAGAGCTGATAGCAGGTGCTGTAATATTTATAGGAACAATAGTCCTTTTCGCCGTCCTTAAACGATTAATTCATCCATTCGACAAAGTAAACAACCTGGTAAACCAGATTGTCGGAGGCTGTCATAGGATTGATTCAAATCCTGTTTTTTTTAAGTGCCGCACTCTATATTCTTAATGTTTTCAATGTTCCGTCGAACAATGCAAAAAAGAGTTCACTGTTATATACACCTGTTTATAACATTGTTCCGGGTACAATAAATTTATTGAGTGATTATACACCAGATGCAAGAAAGAGAATTAAAGACTATATTAATGATAAAGATACATTAAATGATTGATCAGCAGGTACTTGATAAATTAGAGTTTCAGAAAATACTTCAGTTTGTCGCACGATATTCCGCGACTGAAAAAGGGAAATTCAAAGTAACTGAACTTAAACCTCTGGCCAATATTAACCTTGTAAAAGCTGAAGGGGATTATATCAACCAGGCTAAGGAAATCTTAATATCTCAAAATTCCCCGCCCTTTGAGTTTATTCCTGATCTTGATACCGCATTATCTCAAAGCAGAATTGAAGGTGCGGTTCTCGATAGTAAAAAAATTCTTGAAATACTCCGTCTTGCCACAATATCCAGAAATATTTTTCAGTTTATGAAAAATCACGCTGATATTGCTCCCGGTCTCCATAAACTCTCAGACTCGCTGTTCGTTGATAAAGTATTTGAGCATCACATTACAAAAATCATAAATGAAAACGGCGAGGTTAAAGATAATGCAAGTGCAAAGCTGTCGGAAATAAAAAAAGAAATTAACAGCAAACGGGACGAGCTGATTAAATCAGTTAACAGGCTGATTAAAACTTTATCTGAAAATGACATTGTAAGAGAAGATTACCTGACGTTAAGGGACGGCAGGATAGTTGTCCCGGTGAAAGCCGAGCATAAAAGACATATAAAAGGTTTTATTCACTCGGAATCCTCTACCGGGCAGACTGTATATATAGAACCGGAAGAAACTCTTGATCTGAATAATGATATTATTTCTCTTTCATTCGCAGAAAAGCGGGAGATCGAAAGACTCCTCCGGGAGCTTACAAAATTAATCGGTAAGGAAAGCAGCAGCCTGAAAATTGCACTGGATACTATTGCTGAACTTGATTCCATTTTTGCAAGGGCCAAATATTCTATCGAAGTAATAGGTTCATTCCCCCAAATTGAGAATGAAAAACCTTTCAGCATATCACAGGGAAAACACCCTATACTCTTAAAAAGGCTGGGAAGAGAAGAAACTGTTCCTCTGAATGTATCAATTAACGATCAAAAAATAATTATTATAACGGGACCAAATGCCGGCGGAAAAACAGTCGTTTTAAAAACAATAGGAATTCTTGCTTCAATGGTTTTGTCAGGTATCCACATCCCGGTAGATCCTGATTCAAATTTTCATTTTTTTGATAATGTACTCGTTGATATAGGGGATGAACAATCCCTGGAAGATGATCTGTCAACTTTCAGCTCACATCTATCCAATATTAAAGAGATACTTAAAAAAGCCACATCACATTCCCTGGTTCTTCTTGATGAGATCGGCACCGGTACAGATCCTTCTGAAGGTTCTGCTCTTGCTTCGGCTGTTTTACTTATACTCATGGGAAAAGGATCAATTGTATTGGCATCCACACATCACGGCAGTCTTAAGCTTTTTGCAAATGATATTCCCGGTTTCCAGAATGCAGCCATGGAATTTGATACAAGAAACCTCCGGCCTACTTATGTTTTCAGGCAGGGTATTCCCGGATCGAGTTATGCATTTGAGATTGCCAAACGCATAGGTTTCGACGATGATTTCCTTAATGTTGCCAGGGAACATCTTGATGCAGGTAAACATAATGTAGAAAAATTTCTGGTGGATATAGAGACCAAGTCGCGTGAGCTTGAAGAAAAGCTTAAGACTTCTGAAATTGAAAATACAAGGTTAACCGGGCTGTCAAATCTTTACAAAAAGAATATTGAACAGCTTAATAGTGAAAAGAGAGACATATTAAAAAAGGCTAAAGCCGAAGCAGAGAATTATCTTAAAGGAGTAAATAAAAAGATTGAGGAAGTGATTAAATCATTAAAAGAATCCAATGCAAGAAGAGAAATTATAAAATCTTCCCAGCAGATCGTTAAAGATTTAAAAGAAAGAAATAAAGAATTATTTAAAGAATCAGTTGATATACAGGGAGAAAAATTTGATTTTACAGCCGGAGATTTTGTAGCCGTTCGCAATACAAACACCGGCGGGAAAATTTTACAGATTTCACAGGATAAAAAGAAAGCTACAATACTCAGCGGAAATCTGAAAATGAAGATTGATGTAGATGAGCTTGTTCCTGCGAAGAAAGATCAGAAAGCGGAAACTAACTATAGTGCTTATTCATATGATACAAAAGACCAGCAGGTGAGGATTGATATCCGCGGTGAAAGAGCGGACCAGGCTGAGTTCGAAGTATTAAAATTTCTGGACGGAGCATATTCCTCGGGGCTGAACAGAGTCGAGATCCTGCACGGAAAAGGTACAGGAGCACTGAAGGAAATGGTTCAGCGTATCCTGAAAAATTATGATAAAATAAACTCATTCCATTTCGCTCCCCTGGAAAGCGGCGGTGATGGTATTACTATTGCGGAATTTAAATAGGTATTATTTTGATTAAAAAGATACTGATTGCCAACAGGGGCGAAATTGCTGTCCGTATTATCCGGGCATGCAGAGAGTTGGGAATTAAATCCGCCGCTGTATATTCCGAAGCAGATAAGACTTCTCTTCACTCACGGCTTGCAGATGAATCTTTTTTTATCGGTGCCGCTCCTTCTTCAGAATCATACCTTAATAAAGAAAAAATCATAAGGATTGCCAGAGAATCCGGATCCGATGCTATACATCCCGGTTATGGATTTTTTTCTGAGAATGCAGGATTTATTAAAATGGTGGAAGATGCCGGACTGATTTTTATAGGTCCGTCCTCCTCTTCAGTGGGATTAATGGGGAGTAAGACAGCGGCAAGACAGCTTATGTCCAAAAATAATGTTCCTATTGTTCCCGGAACAACCAAAGTAATCGAATCGGTAGAGGAGGGGATTTCTATATCAAAAGAAATTACTTTCCCTGTACTTCTTAAAGCATCTGCCGGGGGCGGCGGAAAGGGTATGAGGAGAATAAATTCACCGGAAGAATTTCAGTCTGCATTTGAAGCTACCCGGAGAGAAGCATTAAAAGCTTTTGGGGATGATTCAATTTATATTGAAAAATTCATTGAGAATCCCAGGCACATCGAAGTTCAGATCATAGCCGACAAGCACGGAAATTATGCACATCTATTTGAGAGAGAGTGTTCAATTCAGAGGAGACATCAGAAAATAATTGAAGAAGCTCCTTCTTCATTTGTTGATCCTGAAACAAGAAAAAAAATTACTGCTGCAGCAGTCAGTGCTGCAAAAGCCTGTAATTATTATAATGCCGGAACTATAGAGTTTTTAATGGACAGGAATAAATCGTTTTACTTCCTGGAAATGAACACCCGGCTGCAGGTAGAACATCCCGTTACAGAACTTATAACCGGTATTGATCTCGTCAGGGAGCAAATTTCCATTGCCGATGGAAACAGGTTATCATTTAAGCAGGAGGATCTGAAGATCAACGGCCACGCAATGGAAAGCAGAATTTATGCCGAGGATCCCGATAATAATTTTCTCCCGTCTACCGGGAAGCTGCACGAATATTTATCGCCGTCAGGCCCAGGAGTACGAGTAGATGAAGGATTCGGAAGAGGCTCTGAAATTTCTATTTATTATGATCCCCTGGTAGCTAAACTCGTATGCTGGGCAAATAACAGGGACAATGCCATCGAACGGATGAAAAGAGCTTTAGGCGAATATAAGATATTCGGAGTTGTATCAAATATTTCATTTTTAAAAGAAATATTCAGTCATCCGAAGTTCATTAAAGGCGAATTTGATATAAATTTTCTCGAAAAGGATTTTGATTTTACTTCAGCGCATAAAACGGATATTACGGATGCCGTTTCGATATTTACTGCTTATTTGAAGAATAGAAATACAAACGATGGCAGTCAGCAAAGAAATAATACAGGTAATAACTGGATAAAACAGCTCAATGAATGAATATATCGTAACAATTAACCAGGAGAAAAAAAGTGTTACTATCAGTAATAATTCTGAAGTTACAATAGATAATAAGAAACATCATTATGAAGTTGTTGAACTCACCACTAATGACTTTGTATTAAGAATCGATAACCGGGTATATGAAATATCAGCTCAGAAGAAGGATTCAGATCAATATTCTATATTGATTAATGGAAAGGTAATTGACGTTGTTGTAAGAACCGGCCTTCAGGAAAGGGCTTCCAGCCTGATTGAGAAGTCTTCGGAATTAAAACATTATATGGAAGTTAAAGCTCCCATGCCGGGAATGATCTTGAAGGTCAAAAAAAAATCCGGGGAAAGTGTGGAAAAAGGAGAATCTATAATTATTTTAGAAGCTATGAAAATGGAAAATGATATAAAATCTCCTTTTTCCGGAATAATTAAAGAAGTAAAAGTTGAGGAGAACAATCCGGTAGATAAGGGGGCAATCCTTTTCATAATTGAATAAGAAAAAAGGCTTACCAGTATAACACACAAACTAATCATAGGTGGAACCTTGAAAAAAATATACGGCTTTCTTTTTTTAATCTTCCTGTGTCACAGCCAGATCTTTGCAGGAGGATTCCAGTTGAACGAGCACGGAGCTAGAGCAATGGGTTTGGGCGGGGCTTTTACAGCCATTGCTGATGATCCGAGTGCCATATACTGGAATGGCGCAGGTTTAACCCAATTCGGAGGGACCAACTTTATAATAGGCGGAACTATTATTGCACCTTCTTCATCATTCCGCGGTGTTTCCCCTCAGACAACCGAGTATAAAACAGATGATAAAGCTTTTTATCCTCCTAATATCTTTGCTTCTCACAGAATTAATAATGACTTTGCCGTGGGACTGGGATTTACCGTTCCATTCGGACTGGGCACTCAATGGGCTGATGACTGGGTTGGTAAATATCTGGCTCTTAAAACTGAACTAATGGTTTTCACAATATCTCCTGTAGCGGCTTACCAGATAACTGAAGAGTTATCTGTAAGCGCAGCATTCGTTTATAGTTTTGCAAATGTTGAGATTACAAGAAAAGTTTCACAGGCTCCCTTTGAGGGAGATGCTTTTGTTCAGTTAAAGGGAGATGATAATTCGGCTTTTGGTTATAACCTCGGTTTAATGTACAAACCAATTGAATCACTTTCATTCGGTGTCTCATTCCATAGCCAGATAAAATATGATTTTAAAGGAACAGCTACCTCGACATCAGAAACCCAGCAGCTTGCGGATCAGCTGCCGAATGGAGATATTTCCGCCAAATTAACTACTCCGGCTAATCTTACTTTCGGAGTCGCTTACGATGTACTTCCGGACTTAAAATTCAGTGCTGACTTTCAATGGGTCGGATGGTCGAGTTATGACACTTTGAAAATCGATTTTGACAATCCCGCATATACTGATTTAGCTAGTCCCAGGCTGTATGATGATTCGTATATAATAAGATTCGGAACTCAATATAGAGTAAGCAGTCAGTTTGAATTGCTGGCAGGAATTTATTTTGATAAAATCCCGGTTAAACCCGAATATCTGAATCCCTCTTTACCGGATGCAAACAGAATCGGTTTGAGTATAGGTTTTAAATATAACATATTTAATAACTTTGGTATAAGCGCTTCTTACCTGCATATTGGTGCCAGCCAGGTAACGGTTGAGAATTCTACTGAATATTTCAACGGCACATATAATTCATATGCAAATCTTGCAGCTTTAAGTCTATCTTATGGATTTTAAAAGGAGAACAGCATAAAATGAAAAAAAATATTAAAATATTACTGATAATTCTTTTACCGTTAATGATGTTCTTTGGCTGTAAAGATAGAACGGATTTAACCGGTCCACAACCACTAAGCGGTGAGGCGGATTTCTCGCGGTTTGTATCCATCGGTAACAGCTTAACTGCCGGATATGAATCCAGTGCGCTGTTTGAAAGTGCTCAGCAATATTCAACCGGAATGTTAATTTCGCAGCAGGTTAATGTTACTTATGTTCAGCCTCTGATTTCAGATCCCGGGATTGGCGGGCAAATTAAAATTGTCTCACTTGATCCTTTTGTTACTGAGCAGGAACCAGTGCTGGGGGGAACTCTTTTAAATCCGACATATGAGGTACCTTATAATAATCTTGGTATACCGGGAATAGTTCTTGCTGATGTGATGAGCGCAACTTCTTCAACAAATTCTTATTCCCATAGTCCTTTTATTGATATAGTATTAAGAGGTTTGGGAACTCAGTTTGATCAGGCTAAAGCTTTGCAGCCGACCATGATCACACTATGGATTGGCAATAATGATGTCCTTGGTTTTGCTGCCAGCGGGGGAGTAAGTCCCTCAGCGCCGACTGATGCGACAACATTCGGCTACCTGTACAATCTGCTTGTTGATGGTCTAGCTTCTACAGGAGCTAAGGTCGTTGCAGCTAATATTCCCGATGTAACTGCTATCCCGTTTTTCACTACCGTTGGTCCGGGATTCGCTCAGCTTTTAACTGCAGCGGGAGCCCAGGGATTTATTTATCAGAATCATAATTTTCAGCCAACACATGGTACTCCGGGCCAGCTTGCAAATTATTCATTATTTCTCACATTAGTCTCGCAATCGTACCTGAGTGATTTCGGAAAACCGTCCGGGAGATTTTATAGGGATAATGAAATTCCTCCGGCATTGTTTGGTGTGGATACCACTAAACCTTTTGGAGCTGATGTTGGAAATCCAATACCGAATGCTTTAATTCTTGATGCATCTGAAATAGAGACTGCTGCTCAATCGATAGCTGCATTTAATAGTATAATCTCAGCTTCAGTTAATAAATATCCTTCTCAGTTTGCGCTGGTTGATGTAAATTCTCTTTTAAATGCTATAAGAGCTTCCGATGCTTCAGGCGGTATGGAATTCGGAGGGATTAAATTCTCAACCACTTTTGTTGTCGGCGGTTTGTTCAGTCTTGACGGGATTCATCCGACCGCACAGGGGAATGCTATAATAGCTAATGAATTTATAAAAGTTATTAATGACAAGTTTAATGCAAATTATAAATTTGTTGATATTGCAAATATTCCGGGAAGTCTGTCATTCGCCAAGAGGCCGTTGATAGATCTTTTCGACACCGGTTCATACCTGGATCCGTTGGCTTATAAAAATATTTTATTTTAATTGAGGAATAAGAGAATATAAATTGAGGTGATTATGAAAAGTATTTTAGGTTTGATGATATTTATTATTTTGGTTTATTTAACCGGCTGTTCAACTTCTCAGCAGACGACTCAATCTACTGAGACCGGGAAAGACAGCGTATATGTTTTTGATTCCAAACCGGATACAACAACGAGCGAAGTACCTGCTCTTGAATATCCTGATATGGGGATGACATACTACGTTGTACAAATTGGGGCATTTACCACGAAGGAAAGGGCGCAAAGATTTGCCGACGAAAGTAAACAATCATTGCCTTTTAATGTCAAAATTTCATTCAGCCAGCAGAATAATTTATATGTTGTGCAGCTCGCAGATTATTATACTTCGAGATCAGAAGCTGAATCTGTACGAAATGAACTCTGGAAGGATGAAAAATTCAAAGATGCCTGGATTTTAACCATATATAAGTAGAATAAAAAGGCTGCCGTAAAAGCAGCCTTTTTGTAATAAAAATAGTATTATTTAAAAACAATTATTAAATTCGGAATCATAATCAATAAAAACGGGAGTTAAATAAATGGCGTTTTCATTAAATAAAGTAATGCTTATTGGCAATCTCGGAAAAGATTGCGAAACCAGATTTACTACTAATAATGTGTCTGTGACCAGTTTTACAATGGCTACTACAAACAGTTATAAGGGTAAGGACGGAAATTGGGTAAATGAAACAACGTGGCATAACATTGTCAGTTTTAATCTTTCCGATTATATGAAAGAAAATCTCAAAAAAGGAAAGAAATTTTATGTGGAAGGCCGAATATCGAAAAGAGATTACACAGATAAAGAGGGGATTAAAAGATATGTTTGTGAAGTAGTTTCTGAAAAACTGATACCCCTGGAATCCGGAGGTGAACCTTCAGTCAGCGGTGGAGAAGACATATCTAGTGCAGAACCGCAGGTTGAAACTGATGAAAATAGTGATTTACCATTTTAATACGATTGTATAACATTGCAGGTATAAATTAATATTTGGACGTTGGATGGCAGATAAAGCTTATTTTGCTTGGTTTCCTTTTTATACTATCAGCATTTTTTTCTGGCTCTGAGGTCGCGCTTTTTTCTTTAAACAGAAGAAAGTTGAAAAACAATCTTGCCGGGAAACCTGTTACCGGAAAGTACCTGCTGCTTCTTTTAGAACATCCAAGAAGACTCCTGGTAACGATTCTCATCGGTAATACTTTTGTAAGTGTGGCAGCGTCTATAATCGCTGTCACACTTGCACTCGAAGCCGCTTCGCAATTTAACCTCCAAAGGAATCTGGTCTTAACACTTCAGATTATTCTCCTGACGATTTTGATCATCATCTTCGGAGAGCTGACCCCGAAATTATGGGCAAATAAAAATCCGCTCAAATTTGCCAGAATAACTTGTATACCGCTCTACTGGGTCAGCGTTCTGCTGTACCCGGTTGCGGAAACGCTTACCGACATTATTAAATCTTCTGTTTCACATCTGTCTTTCGATAAATCCAAATCAGCTATTTCACCGGAGGAGCTCGCAGAGCTGGCAGATTTAAGTCATGAAAGGGGAGCAATCATAGAAGAAGAACACGGATTAATAAGCAGCATTGTAAGTTTCAGGACAGTTGCTGTTCACGAGGTTATGACGCCGCGGGTAGACATGATAGCGGTATCAACTGATACCGGTTTTGATGAATTATTGCTCGTTATTTCCCAGACGGGTCACAGCCGCCTTCCTCTATACAAAAACGGACTGGATGACATAATCGGGATTGTTTACGCCAAAGATCTTTTGCCGTATATACAAAATCAGGAAATGCGTCAGCAGTTTTCTCTTGAGAAGATAGCAAGAAAAGCTTTATTTATTCCGAGAACAAAATTGATCAGCACTTTAATGCAGGAACTCCAGGAAAAGAAAATGCATATTTCCATAGTTGTCGATGAGTATGGTGGAACAGCAGGACTTATCACTCTTGAAGATATAATCGAAGAAATAATAGGCGAAATCCGTGATGAATATGATAAAGAAGAAAACCCGGTTAGTAAAGTAGATTCACGGAGCTTTATGGTTTTAGGCAAGTTATCAATAGATGAATTAAATGAACTTCTGAATACAAATGTAAAACCTGAAAATGAAGACTTCGAGACAGTTGCAGGGATGGTATTAAATCACGCCGGGCACATACCAAAAGAGGGCTATTCATTTGAACTGGAAAACCATAAGTTTACAGTTAAAGAAGTTTTGAAAAAAAGAATAATGAAAGTCCTGATAGAAAAGCAGGCTTCTGAATAGTAAACATGAAACCGGGATGTTTTCTTAAATCAATAATAATACTTACTATATTAATAGCCGTGATTATGTATATTATTCAGCATAAATCCGAATTATTTTTCAAACCGGGCAAAAAAATTATTTCCGGTGTATTTATGGACAATTGGGATAAAGACTTTAATTTTGTTAAGAATACTCCCGAGAAATCTCAATTGAGACAGTCATTAAAAACATTTATTGATAGTCTAAAGATGAAGGATATACCGGACGAAAAAGAGCTTGATAAAATTGCACTGATGGTCAAGGCTGCCGCTGTCGATAGTATAATATCAGCCTCCGAGTTAAAGGAAATCTCTGAAAATTTAAAATTATTGAAAAATGAAAGACCAGAGTAAGACAGAAATCAAGGTAGGAATAATGGTTATCGCCGGTACGCTGGTATTCTTATGGGTACTTGGCTGGGCGAAAAATTTCTCTTTATCCGCCAATGATCTTTACCTTAATATAAAATTTCCGACGGTTGCCGGGCTTGAAATAGGTGATCCGGTTACCGTGAACGGCGTAAGAAAGGGAAGCGTTGAGGAATTCAAAATTGAATCTGAAGATGTAATTGTTAAAGTAAAACTTGATTCTGATGTTGAATTGAAAAAAGATGCGACATTTGCAGTGTCTATGCTGGACCTGATGGGAGGTAAAAAAATTAATATCTCGCCGGGCGATTCATCCGAAGCAATTGATTACAAAAAAATTCAGCAGGGAGAGTTTAATGCAGATATTCCCATGGTTCTGTCGATCCTGGGCGACGTGCAGCAGGATTTAAATGGAATAATTAAGGATGTAAAAGTGACTTTAACTTCATTGAATAATTACCTCGCTGATAAGGAATTAAATGAAAATGTTAAATCTTCGGCTGCAAACCTGAAGGATCTGACCCATAAACTAAATATTCTCGTTGAACAGAATCAAAGTGAGTTAAAACAAATAACGTCTAATACCGTTCAGATCACCAGCGATGCAAAAGAATTGCTACAGAATAACAAGGAAGCAATACAGAGTTCAGTCACCGATCTTCAGAGTATATTAAGAAGATCGGACTCTTTGCTTA
Source organism: uncultured Ignavibacteria bacterium (assembly GCA_963743325.1). Taxonomy (GTDB): domain Bacteria; phylum Bacteroidota; class Ignavibacteria; order Ignavibacteriales; family Ignavibacteriaceae; genus DATFVA01. The sequence goes on along the minus strand of CAVUOZ010000010.1, from coordinate 435,252 downwards.
CAAAGCTGAATTCACTGGCTGATGAAACAACTAACCGTAAAAATAACCTTGGAAAATTCTTATACGATGAGGATTTGTTCAATAATCTCAGCAGCACCCTGAAGGAAGTGAAAGAACTTACCAGAATTATAATTGAGCAGCTGAAAGGGGACGGACTTAATGTCGATGCAAATGTTGATCTCTTTTAATTATAATAACATTGATTGAAATACATGATTATCGGTGTAGGAATAGACATCATTGAAATAGACAGAATTAAAAAAAGTGTTGACGATTACGGTGATCATTTTTTGACAAAGGTATTCACGGAAAAGGAACTAGCGTATTGTCTAAGCAAGAGCAATAAGTACCAGCATCTTGCTGCCAGGTTCGCCGCGAAGGAAGCTGTGTATAAAGCTCTTGCGTCAGGATGGCATGAAAATTTAACCTGGCAGAGTATAGAAATTTCAAATGAGCCTAACGGTCTTCCTGTAGTCACATTGCACGGAGAATTGAACCAGTTCCTCACCGAGAAAGAAAGCCTCAAAATTTCTATGAGCCATTCGAGGGATTATGTGGCTTGTGTAGCAATTATTTATAAAAATCTTTAAACATCTCCATAGTCCAAATCGATCAAATTTCTTAAAAAATAAATAATTTCTGAATTGAATAATTATTTAAGTAAGTATAATTTTACCGGATAAATTAAATAGATTGATTAAAACCAGGTCAGCTTTTGAAAAGAAAAAAATTCGAATATTTCAGTTATGCAGCAGTAGGGCTGGTTTTTGTCCTTTTAATTCTGATGCTGACACAAACAATTCCGACGGAGTGGTATTATTATGTTCTCGGATTCAGTATAATACTTCTTCTGGTCAGATTAATATTTCGTATTTATTTTGCCGTACAGGATCGTAAAGTTAAGTAGGAGGATGTCTTCGAACTTAGTAATCATACAAACGGGAAACTCAATGCAAAGGTTCTTATATTAAACCAAAGCTATGAACCAATCACCATTTGTAATATTAAAAAAGCGATCATTCTCATTTATATGGGAAAAGCCGAATTAGTGCTCGATGACAAACGAAAAAATCTGCATTCCGTCACGCATATTTTCCCATGGCCAAGTGTAATCAGGTTAAGCCGATATATAAATGTTCCATACAAAAAAGTTGTATTGACGAGAAAAAATATTTTAAGAAGGGACTCCTATAGATGTTCCTACTGCGGCAGGGGGGATTTACCCTTGACAATTGATCATGTCATACCCCGTGCAAGAGGCGGCTCAGATTCCTGGGAAAACCTGGTGTGTGCATGCACAATCTGCAACAATAAAAAGGGTGACCGTACACCTGAAGAAGCGAATATGAACCTTGCCGGCAGACCGTTTAAACCAAGTCATATAATGTTCATAAAAAACGTGGTCGGCAAACTCGATGAAAACTGGAAACCCTACCTGTATCTCTCATGAACGCAAACGAACAATAGGTTTATTTCCCCCAATATTGTTATTTTTAGCGGCATAAATCCTAAATATTATCCTTTTAGAATGCAGAAAAAACGAATACTCAGCGGAATGCGTCCCACAGGGAAGCTTCATATAGGACACTATGTGGGCGCCCTTGAGAACTGGGTAAAACTGCAGGATGAATACCAGAATTTTCACCTTATTGCGGATTACCATGTATTGACAACAAATCTTGATACTAAAGATATCTACGAAAATTCGATTGAGATGTTAATTGACTGGCTTGCATCGGGACTGGATCCTCAAAAAAGTCCGATGTTCAGACAGTCAAGGATTAAAGAACACGCTGAACTCAATCTCATTTTAAGTATGCTTATCACTGTGAACAGACTTGAAAGGAATCCTACTGTAAAAGAACAGGCAAGGGATTTAAAGATTGAAACGGTTATATTCGGTCATCTAGGATATCCTGTACTTCAGGCAGCAGATATTCTGTTGTATAAAGGAAATTATGTGCCTGTGGGTGAAGACCAGGTACCGCATGTTGAAATTTCCAGAGAAATTGCGAGAAAATTTAATAACCAGTATGGTGATGTTTTCCCCGAACCGGAACCGATGTTGACCAGGTTTGCGAGGCTGCCCGGTATTGATGGCAGTTCAAAGATGAGTAAATCTCTTGGCAATACAATACTTTTATCGGATGATCCCGATACCATAAAAATGAAAATGAAGAAAGCGGTAACTGATCCCCAGAAGATCAGGAAAGGTGACCCCGGAAATCCTGATATTTGTCTAGTTTTTGCTTATCACAAAAGATTCAATCCGGAGGAAGTGCCTGAAATAGAAGCAGGATGCCGTTCCGGAGCTCTGGGGTGCTTTGATTGTAAAATGAATTGCAGCTCTAAAATAGCAGAATTCTTTGAACCGGTCAGGGAAAAAAGAAGTTATTATGAAAAGCACCCTGATGAAGTCAAAGATATATTAAAAGACGGCGAACAGCGTGGCAAAAAAATTGCTCAGCAGACGATGTCAGAAGTCCATGATAAAATGATGCTGGGATAATGCATGTACAAGATTAAACTTGATCATTTCGAAGGACCGCTTGATTTGCTTCTCTTTTTCATTAAAAGAGATGAGCTGAATATCTACGATATTCCTATCTCCAGGATTACAAGGGAATTTCTTGATTACGTGAACCTGATAAAGATGCTCGATCTTGAAGTAGCCGGTGATTTTATTCTGATGGCATCTACACTTATGCATATAAAGGTAAGGATGCTTTTACCCCGGGAGATAGATGAGAAGGGTGAGGAGATTGATCCCCGTGCTGAACTTGTGCAGGCATTACTCGAATATAAACAATATAAGGAGATGGCAGAAGAGTTTTCCCTGCTTGAGTCGGAGCAGAGGAAGCTCAGCTTCAGAGGCAATTTTACAGCTGACGAAAAAGAAGCTCCCCCTGAGTACGATATTCTGCTCAAGAATATAACTCTTTATGATCTTACCAGGGCGTTTAAGAGAGTTATCGATGGACTTAAAGAAGTACCCGTGCATAATATTGTTAAGATGAACGTGACAATCGATCAGCAGATACAATTTATACTGGATAAACTAGGAGAATTCGGTGAACTTCATTTTCTTTCCCTGATTGAAGGTATGAAGGATAAGATCAGAGTAGTGGTAACATTTGTCGCACTGTTAGAGATGACAAAAATGGGTACAATCGGAATAAAAGAATCAGCTGAATTTAATGATTTTGTTTTGGTGAGAGTTTAATATGGAACAAATTTATAACTCAGTGATAGAGGCACTTATATTCTCGTCTGATGAACCAATAAATTCCGGTGAGATCATCAGGGCAGTAAAAGCAATAGACGGGGAAGAAATTGAAATTTCACAAAATGATATAGACAGTTGTATTTCCAGTTTAAATAAAAAATATGAAGAGGGTAATTTTGCCTTTAGAATTATAAATATAGCTAATGGATACCTTTTTGCGAGCGCCAAAGAATATGCTAAGTATATCGGGTTCCTCTCTTCAGAAAAAAGTAAGAGAAGGCTTAGTCAGGCGGCACTTGAAACTCTTGCAATAATAGCTTATAAACAGCCGGTGACAAAACCTGAACTTGAAACAATCCGCGGAGTGAATTCGGATTATATTTTAAATACTCTGCTCGAGAAAAAATTAATTACTATAACCGGACGGGCAGAAAGCATAGGGCGTCCTTTACTTTATGGAACCACTGATGAATTCCTTAAGTATTTTGCGTTAAGTAAAATCAGTGACCTTCCAAAGCCCAGAGAACTGGACGAAATAATGCAGGATGAAGATTTTATCGAACAGAAAAGAAAAATTATGATGAATATGCTTGAAGAGTCAGCTGAAAAAGAGTCGGGAGAGAATAAATTTGAGAACGATGAGACTGAATAGATTTCTTGCAGAAAGCGGCATTACCTCAAGAAGGAAAGCTGAGGAGCTTATTCTGCAGGGCAGGGTTGACGTGAATTCCAGAACCATTACAGATCTGGCATATAAAATTGATGAGGAGAAAGATCAGATATTGCTTGATGGGGAAAGGATTACTGCGCGGAAGCATCTCTATTATCTTCTGAATAAACCTTCCGGGATTGTCACTACCACCAGCGACGAAAGGAACCGGAGCACTGTTGTCAATCTTATAAAGACGAAAGAAAGGATCTACCCTGTCGGTAGACTGGATTATAATACAACCGGTGTTCTGTTTCTGACAAACGACGGTGATTTTTCCCAGCTTCTCACACACCCCGGTAATAAAGTGCCCCGGGAGTATGATGTTAACCTTAACAGACCTTTATCCCGCGAAGATCAAGAAAAATTATTAAAAGGAATATATCTGGAAGGGGGCAAGGGAAAATTTACAAAAATCATCCTGTCGGGTAAGAATAATTTTTCTCAGGTGAGGGTTACCACAGTTGAAGGAAGAAATCATTTTGTGAAGGATATGTTCGGTACTTTAGGTTACAAAGTTTTGGCTCTTAACAGAATCAGCTATGCCGGTATCAGAGCTGATCTTAGCAAAGGTGAATACCGGAAATTAACACTCGAAGAAATTAAGGTTATAAAAGATAAATATGGCCGCTAGAACTATTCTAATTGCAGGATTTCTAATTCTAATATCCGCCGGTATCAGGGCTCAGGAAATAAAGCAGGATACCGTGCCGAAGTATTCTTTTTCCACAATTCCGGATTTCTGGAAAGATATGGATGATCTTTTTAATGATCCGAACTTCAGCAGCGCTCAGTGGGGTGTAGTAATCCAGTCGCTCGAAACCGGGGAATATTTCTATAAAAGGAATGAGAATAAATTATTTATTCCGGCATCAGATATAAAACTATTCACAACCGCAGCAGGATTATATTTACTCGGACCTGAATACCGTTTTTCTACTAATGTCTACATAAATGGAAACATTGATGGTTCGATACTTGACGGCGACCTGGTAATCGAGGGAAGGGGCGACCCGACAATATCAGGAAGATTTTATAATAATAATATATTTAAAGTATATGAGGACTGGGCTGACTCTCTGGCGGCCATCGGGATCGATGAAATCACAGGCAATATTATAGGTTATGATGATGATTTCGACGAAAAACCATTAGGCAAAGGATGGCCCTGGGATCTTGAAAGCTATTGGTTTGAAGCTCCTTCAAGCCCGATTTCTTTTAACGATAATGTTGTTAATATTAACGTTACAACTGATTCAAATAAAGCCGTTGTCTCAATCGTTCCTGATATAAATTATGTAGTTATAAATAACAATGTCCAGGTAGTAGACGGAGACTCTGCCAGCAGTGTTGATGTTTACAGAGAAAGAGGGACTAATCTGGTAAATGTTTTCGGGACAATACATTATGGCGATTCAGTGCAGACTTATGTTACTGTAAACAATCCAACTCAATATTCGATGGTTGTTCTAAAAAAAATACTCAGGACACGAGGGATTGACGTAAAAGGATACCCGATTGATATCGATGCATCATCCGAACCCATTTCACTTAATCAAATAAAAAAAATATTCACTTATTATTCTCCCCCCTTTAAAGAGATTATAAAAGTAATTAATAAAAACAGTGAAAACTTTTTTGCCGAACAGTTGCTAAAAACTATAGGATTCGAGGAAAAAGATTTCGGAAGCATAGATAATGGTGTTGAGGCTATGCATGATATGCTGCAGGATATGGGAATAAATCCTGATGACATGATTATTGCAGATGGTAGCGGACTATCGAGACTGAACCTTGTGACTCCGAGCCAGGTTGTGACACTATTAAATTATATGTACAAGAGTAAATATTTCATTCCTTATTTTAATTCATTACCAATTGCGGGAGTTGATGCTTCCCTTGGTAAAAGGATGAAGAATACTAAGGCAGTGAATAAGGTCCGTGCAAAGACAGGTTACCTGGATGAAGTCAGAAGCCTTTCAGGTTACGCGTTTACAGGTGATAATGAACCGGTTGCCTTTTCTATTATAGCAAATAATTTTCTTGTTCCTTATAAACTTGTTGATAATTTGCAGGATCTTGTCTGTATAAGACTGGCGAATTTCAGACGGAAATAATTTTTTCCCATTATAATCTAATTCAAATGAATTTACTTAAATAATTTTTGGTTTCAGGAGGGATAGTGGAAAACACTCAGCAGGATTTAAATGTATTGATCCAGAGACGCTACGAAGAACTTGAGCAGTTGAAGTCGAAAGGAATAGAACCGTATGCATATTCGTTTGATGTAGATACCGATTCGAAGTCAATCAAGGATAATTACAGGGAAGGGGAGCAGAGAGATGTAAATATTGCCGGCAGAATTATGGCAATCCGGAGAATGGGCAAAGCTTCTTTTGCTCATATTCAGGACTATGCCGGAAGGATACAGATTTATCTGAAGAAGGATGATATAGGAGATGATTACGATATTTTTAGACTGCTTGATATCGGAGACATCGTGGGCGTGCAGGGCTATATTTTTAAAACCAAAACAGGTGAAATTTCAATTCATACCAGATCTTTGAAAGTTCTCTCTAAAACATTAAGACCCCTGCCAATTGCAAAAGAAACTACGGATGAGCAGGGGAATAAAGTAATACACGATCAATTTGCAGATAAAGAGTTAAGATACCGCCAGCGTTATGTTGATCTTGTTGTTAACCCTCATATTAAAGAGGTTTTCATAAAACGAAGCCGTGTAATAAGTTCACTAAGGAGATTTCTTGATCAGTCCGGGTTTCTTGAGGTCGAAACACCGGTGCTTCAACCTTTATATGGAGGTGCAGCTGCAAGACCTTTTGTGACTCATCACAATACACTTGATGTGCCATTCTATTTAAGAATAGCCGACGAGTTATATTTAAAGAGATTAATCGTTGGAGGGTTCAACGGTGTATATGAAATTTCTAAAGATTTCAGAAATGAAGGAATGGATAGAACTCATAATCCTGAGTTTACAATGATGGAAGTCTACGTTCCTTATAGGGACTATAACTGGATGATGGATTTTGTTGAAACAATGGTTCGGTTTATCTGTAATGAAGTTTTTGGCAGGTATGATTTTACCTATGAAGGTAATAAAATTGATTTTTCCGGAAGATGGAAAAGGATTTCAATGGTTGATTCAATTAAGGAAAAAACAGGAGTTGACATCCTCTCGGCTAAAATAGATGAATTGAAAGAAACAGCAAGAAAATTGGGGATAGATATAAAAACAATTGAAGGTAAAGCAAAACTGATCGACGAAATTTTCAGTGTAACTGTTCAGCCTGGATTGATTCAGCCCACATTCGTTATGGATTACCCTATTGAACTTTCCCCGCTAGCAAAAATTCATAGGACCAAACCGGGACTTGTTGAAAGATTTGAAGGATATGTCGCCGGCAGAGAAATATCAAATGCGTTTTCCGAATTAAACGATCCTATTGACCAGAGAAATCGTTTCGAAGGACAAAAGAAAATGATGGAAGAAGGGGATGAAGAAGCACAAAGAATTGATGAGGATTTTATCCGTGCACTGGAATATGGAATGCCTCCTACTGCAGGACTTGGGGTTGGAATAGACAGGCTTGTGATGATTTTAACTGACCAGTCTTCAATCCGGGATGTCATTTTCTTTCCGCAGATGAGACCGGAAGTTAAAGGTTGAAGATGACAGAAACGGATCTTTATTAGCAGGGAAATTATTTGAAATACAGTATAATAATTCCGACTTTAAATGAAGAAAAGCTTCTGCCTGATCTATTAAAGCAGCTTACCGATACAGAACTCAATAAATTATTCCAGCTGGAAATAATAGTCTCCGATGGCGGAAGCAGGGATAATACTGTCAAAATCGCAATTGATTATGCAGATATTCTTATTGTTCACACGGAAGATAAAATACAAACTATCGCCGAAGGCAGAAATAAAGGAGCCGGATTTGCAACCGGAGAGGTCCTGATTTTTTTTAATGGGGATGTCCGGATAGAGAAACCAATAAATTTCTTCCGTTTTGTCGAGGATAATTTTAAGAAACATAATTATCTTGCTCTTACAGGTTATGTATCGATTTATCCGGAGCAGGCGGTTGTACTGGATACTCTTTTTCATTTCTGTTATAACCATTATTTTCAGCTATTGAATAATATAGGTATTGGGATGGGCAGGGGTGAATGCCATATTATCAGAAAAAATATTTTTGATAAACTTGGCGGATACAATGAAGAATTTGCTGCCGGGGAGGATTTTGATTTGTACAGGAGAATAAGAAGTGAAGGCGGTATATTATTTACGAATAAAATACGGATTTATGAATCACCAAGAAGATTCCGCAAAAGAGGATATTTTAATGTAACGTGGATGTGGATTAAAAACGGTATTTCTGTGTGGCTTAAGAATAAATCTATTTCAAAAATCTGGGAACAGGTCAGGTAAATGCGGCTCATTTTAAGTTTTTCTTTAATAATGCTAGTCTGCACCGTTTTATATGCTCAAACAGAATATGTCCCTCAGGATAACAGGGTATATGAATTCCTGGAAAGAATGGAGACTTTGCAGATAATTCCCGATTACAATTCGTTTGAGATTCCCAAGACAAGAAAAGAAATTGCAGAATATCTGGGAAAAGTGATTCAGGCTGAACAAAAACTGGATGAATCTGATAAGAATTTTCTGGATGATCTAAAAGTTGAATTTGAATATGAATTAACCGGCACGCTCGAAAACTCAATTGGAATAATTGAAGGGGGGAATTACAACTTCCTTTCTCAGAAGCAAAAATATTTATTCTTTTACAATGATCCCGATAAAATAAATCTCTTCATAAACCTTACCGGTGAAGGCAGTCTGCTGTATAAAAATGATATTAGTTCGGATAGTAAACCTTCAGCTTTCCTGGGAATAATCGGCGGTGAAATTCGCGGAACTATTTTGAATAAATTCGGATTTTTAATAAAAGGAACTGATGGAAATGTTTTTGGTGACAGGGAAGCAGCATATCTGAATTCTGATCTGAGATACAATTATAAATTTAATGAAAATCAGACAGAAACTTTTTTTGATGAAACCCAGGGATATCTCACAGCCGATTTTGATTTAATCAGGTTTAAATACGGAAGTGACAGAATGAATGTCGGTTATGGATTGGATAAGATCATTCTCGGAAATAACGTTCCTTTATTTGATTATATAGGGATGAATATCAAATATAAATTTTTCAGTTATACTTTCTTCCATGCCCAGCTGCTTGGACAGGAATATTATGCCCAGGATACGTTAACCGGAGGCGTTCATGTCATTGAGTCCAAGTATATGGCCTATCACAGGATAGGATTTAATATTTCAAAACATATCAACTTCGGGGCAGGTGAAGTAGTGATATATGGCGGAAGGCCGGTAGATTTAAGTTATTTAAATCCCTTTACCTTCTACAAATCGGTTGAGCACTCTAACAGGGACAGGGATAATGCGATGTTATTTTTTGATCTAAATAATAAAAGCATTGATGGATTAAAATTTTACGCTACGCTGCTTATAGACGATTTTTCATTCGAAAAAGCGGGGACCGGCTGGTGGGGCAATCAGACCATCCTGGATGCAGGTGTTTATTCTGAGCTTCTTTATAAAGTACTGCCTATGGGAATAAAACTGCAGTTTACAAAAATTGATCCTTATGTGTATACACACCGATTGATAAGAAACAATTATACAAGTTTCGGGTATAATCTCAGTTCTTTTTCTGATCCTAACACTGAATTGTTTTTAACTGAAATAAATTATAGGTTTAACAACAGGCTCGGACTCTCATTCATTTATGATTTTAAAATACATGGAGCAAATCCGCTTAATGAAGATGGATCAGTAAAAGAAAATGTCGGCGGTGATGTTTCACTCGGACACCGAACTTTTGACTCCGAACAGGTGAACTTTCTCGATGGCTATAAAGAATACTCAAGGTTGTATACTTTGAAAATGATTTATGAACCCGTAAACGAATATTTTTTAATGCTGGAACTTGATTATTTAAATGAATCTTTACAGGCCGTAAAGAATGAATACCTGGATATAATGCTTACATTAAGTATTAAAATCTAACGGAGAAATGATGAAAGCTGGCAAATTCAGAATTCCTTATCTAATTATAATCCTGACGCTGGGAATTGTGTTAGGAACCCAGATCGAAAAAGTATTTTCAGACGATAACCTGAGAGACAACATCATTAAATTTAACGATGTTCTTACCTATACAGAAAAATATTATGTGGAAAAAGTTGATACTCCCAGACTGGTGGAAGCAGCAATTAATGGAATGCTTGCCAAACTCGATCCGCATTCAGTTTATATTCCGGCAGACCAGGTTGAAAATATTGAAGAATCATTCCGTGGAGATTTTGAGGGAATTGGGATAGAGTTCCAGGTTGTAAATGACACAATTACCGTAGTTTCACCAATCACGGGGGGGCCCAGTGAAGCCCTGGGAATAATGTCAGGAGACCGTATTATAAAAATAAATGGCAATGATGCAGTCGGATTTACAAATGATGAAGTAAGAGATAATTTGCGCGGGGATGCAGGCACTAAAGTCAAGATTACCATTTACAGACCGGAAACGGATAAGATAATTGACTATGAAATTACACGGGATAAAATTCCGCTTTACTCGGTTGATACTCATTTAATGTTCAATGATAAAACAGGTTATGTAAGTGTTTCAAGGTTTTCAGAGACGACCTATGATGAGTTAAAAGAAGCATTAAATGATTTGAAGAGACGGGGTATGCAGCAACTGGTGCTTGATCTAAGGGGAAATCCAGGCGGATATTTAAACCAGGCGGTTAAAATATCCGATTTATTTATTTCAGGTAAAAAGAAAATAGTTTATACAAAGGGCAGACAAAGTGATTTCAATGAAGATTTTTTCGCATCAGAATCGTCAGAATTTGAAAAAACACCATTGATAATTCTTGTTAATAATGGCAGCGCCTCCGCAAGTGAAATTGTTTCCGGAGCAATACAGGATTGGGACAGGGGATTGATAGTCGGGGAAACAACTTTCGGTAAAGGTCTTGTACAGAGACAGTTTGAACTCTCTGATAATTCGGCTTTAAGATTGACTATCTCAAGATATTATACTCCTTCCGGCAGATTAATACAGAGAGACTATAAAAATCTTAAGGATACGGAGGAATATTATTCTGAAGCCGGGGGAAAAAAAGACGCAGAGGGGGATAATCTCAGTCATTCAGCTGAAAAAGATTCGAGTAAACCGGTTTATAAGACCAATGCAGGAAGAATCGTTTATGGGGGCGGAGGAATCACTCCTGATTATATAGTCAGATCAGACAATTTCACTGAATACACAACTGATCTGATGAAGAACAATGTATTTTACGAGTTTGCTTTGAAATATCTTGATAGACATGCCAAAGCCATTCAGGATAAATTCAAAGGCAGCATGGACTTATTTATACAGAGTTTCAATTTTTCGAAAGATGATTTTAATAACTTCATTGCTTTTGCCGGATCCAGGAATGTAAAATTTGATGAGAAAGAATACAATAAGGACCAGAATTATATCGGGACAAGACTTAAAGCCGAAATTGCCAGAGATTTCTGGAAAAATGAGGGCTGGTATTCTGTTTTACTTTCATCCGACAGCCAAATGCTCAAGGCGGTTACTTTGTTTGATGAGGCAAAAGACCTGGCAAATCTAAAATGAAATTAAGAATTTTAGCTTTTATCCTGCTGTCCGCATCATTAATTTATTCCCAGCCAATCCCGGAAGATGATGTAGTCAGATCGGGCTTTTTCTCGGATAAAGAATTTCAGATCGGTGAAGAGCTTACATATGTTGTCAAATATTCTGTGATGAGCGTTGGTGAAGTTAGGATAAAAGTTAAGGATAAAAAAACTATTAAAGGCAGAACATTCTACATCACCTACGCATATATTGATTCATATTCCGGAATTCCCTTCGTAGATCTTCATCAGATTTATGAAAGCTATGTTGATGAAAACCTCTATTCAGACTATTTCAAAGCATTAATCCTGGGTGATGAGTATACTGCTTATACGGAATATAATTTTGATTATAAGAAATCCAAAATTCATGTTAAAAAGGGGAAAGTAAATCCACCGCAGATATGGACTGATTCGACAACCTCTGCAGATAAAAAGTATCAGGATGGACTTTCCATCTTTTACTATGCAAGGATGAATACGGGACAGCAGAAAAATGTAAATGTTCCATGCTTTGTAACCGAAGATAAGGTTTATACAAAATTAAATTTTTACGAAAAAGTTGAAGGGGTTTCAATAGATGCAGTAGATTATGATATAGCATGTGTAAGACTTGATGGAGAAACTGATTTCATCAGTGTTTTTGGTCTTACCGGGTATTTTGAAGGATGGTTTTCAGATGACGAAGCAGCCATTCCGGTAGTAGCAAAGATGAAGGTTTTAATAGGCAACATTACTCTTGAACTTAAGTCCTGGAAGAGAGAAGGATGGAGTCCTCCGGAATACAAAGAATAATTCCCGAAAATAAATTATTTCCTTACCTTGAATATTACCCTGAAATTCATAAGAGCGTTTTTTTAGCTTCCGGGGTAAAGATTATAGGTAATGTTAAAATTGACGAAAATTCAAGTGTCTGGTATAACACAGTTATACGGGGTGACGTTCACTATATTTCCATTGGTAAAATGACCAACATTCAGGATTGTTCAATGCTTCATGTCACGAATGGAAAATTCCCTTTAAATATTGGAAATAAAGTAACAATAGGACATTCAGTAACTTTACACGGTTGTACTCTGAAAGATTTGTCATTGATTGGAATGGGTGCAATAATCCTGGATGGTGCTGTAATCGAAGAAAATGCCATGGCAGCAGCCGGAGCAGTTGTCACACCGGGTTTTATAGTTCCCTCCGGTAAACTTGCAGCCGGTGTACCCGCAAAAATTATAAGAGATCTCACAGAAACTGAAATAAAAGATATTGAAGATTCAGCTGAGAGATATAAAAAATATACTGAGATAACTTTAAATTCCATAAACAAAACTGAATAGATGTATGTATGTTAAATTCTGGGGTGTACGAGGGTCTGTACCCGTTCCAGGTGAAACTACTTTGAAATATGGAGGGAATACACCTTGTGTGGAGATTCGTACATCTGATGATAAAATGATTATTCTTGACGCGGGAACCGGAATAAGAGGTCTGGGAAATTTTATTATAGAAAATGATATCAGGCAGTCTCTTAATATTTTATTGAGTCATTATCACTGGGATCACATTCAGGGGATTCCGTTTTTCGTACCCATTTATCAAAAGGGCAGGCAGATTACTTTTTATGGTATTCCCGGCAGTGAAAAAAGTATTCAGAAACTTTTAAGCAGTCAGATGGAAAGGGATTACTTTCCGATTAAAATTGATGAAGTTGCTGCAGAAATAAAATTTGTTCATCTTAAACCTAATAAGACATTCAGATTAGATGGTGCGGATATAGAAACCTATATGGTTTATCACCCTTCACCAACTTTAACATTTAAAGTGACCGAAAATGGTAAGTCCGTTGTTTATATGACTGATAATGAACTGGATGTGAAAGGTGAGGATAAAAATAATCTGAATGAAAAATTAAAAAGAAAAAACAAGGATCTTATTGAATTCTGCTCGGGGTGTGACTACCTTATCCATGATATGATGTACGATGCACTGCTTAAGGATAAATTTGGCTGGGGGCATTCCAGCTATAAAGCTCTTGCTCATTTTGCTATGATGGCCGAGGTAAAGAACATGGTATTTTTCCATTATAATCCGGATTATACTGATCAAAAAATTGACGAAATACTTGAAGAGACTATATCCTGTGTACAGAAAAATGGTTCTGAATTAAATTGTATTGCGGCGAAAGAAGGATTAACGATTTCTCTGTAACAGAAAGTGTGAATTGGTAAAAAACCTCAAAGTAAATTCGGTGGAAAAAACTTTAGATAAGTTTCTTTTTCATCAGTTAATTTCGTTATTAAAAAAGGATTTTGATTTTAAGATTGAATCGCTCCTTATAAATTTCGTCACCTCAGAATATCTTCTCAATATCAATAAAGAATTTCTTCAACATAATTATCTGACAGATATTATTACCTTTGATTACAGTAAAAAAATGATGTTGTTTGATGCTGAATTATACATATCTTTGCAGGATGCCTCCAGAAACGCTAAAAAATACAGTAAATCTTTGGAACAAGAATTGATGAGACTTGTAATACATGGTGTTCTTCATCTCCTCGGGTATAAGGATAAAAGCCCCAAAAAAAAGGTTGTGATGAAGGAAATGGAGAATCGGCTTATAAAAAAGTATTTGTATTTATTAGAATAATAGCAGGCTGTATATGCTAACCGAAATTGTAAATTTATTGACAGACATATTTGAAAATCTTGATAAGACAAGTTCCCTGGATAAGGCTATAGATGATATTTCAATTAAAAAAAGATATAACAAAAATGTGCTGGCGACTGCGTTCAGCTGGATTTATGAAAAGACAATTCGTGATATGGGTGAAGCAGCAGAACACAATGAATTAATTACAAAAGGAAAGAGAATTTTTTCCGAAGCAGAGAAAGTTTTAATTGATACTGAGAATTTTAATTATCTTCTTCATCTGAACAATATCGGGTTGTTAACAAATTCTGATTTGGAAATAATAATTGAAGAACTTAAGTTATTCCCCCGTGAATTAATAAATACTGAATCGATAAATGTAATTATTATATCTTTGTTTCTTGAAGTAAATACTCTTACACTTCCGGGAAGCAGATTATTGTTATATTCATCCGATACAATCAATTGAGGATAAACTGGTAAGTTATGAGTAAGAATTTAGTGCTGGTTGAATCACCCGCCAAGGCAAAAACTATTAATAAATATTTAGGCAAAGATTTTCACGTAGAAGCAACAGTGGGACACATCCGTAATCTACCTAAGACAAAGCTTGGAGTGGAGCTGGAAAATGATTATAAACCCCAGTTTGTAACTATAAGGGGGAAGGGTGATACGATTAAAAAAATTAAATCACTCGCTTTAAAAAGCAAAAACATTTATATAGCTACTGACCCTGACCGTGAGGGCGAGGCTATTGCCCAGGATATCGCGGACATTCTTAATGGTAATGCAGACTCAAAAGTCTTTCGTGTGCTCTTTAATGAAATTACAAAAACCGGTGTCCAGAAGGCAATGAAAGCTCCGCGTGCAATTGACATCAATCTTGTCAGTTCCCAGAGGGCAAGAAGAGTAATGGATAGAATTATTGGCTACAAGATTAGTCCTTTTCTCTGGAAAGCCATTATTGAATTATCCGGAAGCAGTTCATTATCCGCCGGCAGGGTGCAGTCTGTTGCATTAAAACTGATTTGCGACAGAGAAGCAGAAATTGACAAATTTATTGTTACAGAGTACTGGTCAATATGGGCCATCTTCATGACCGATAAAAAGGAGACTTTCAAAGCCAAACTCTTCAGTATAGAAGGTAAGGATATAAAAATTCCGCCAAAACCGGGGATGGATAAAAAAGAAAGGGAGGAATTTTTAAGTGAATTTATACCACTGGGTGATGAGAAAACTGCCTTAAATTACTTTGATAAAATTACCGGCAAAAAAGATTTTAGAATAACAAACATTACCAAACGGAATACGAAACGTAATGCTCCCGCACCCTTTATAACCAGTACGCTGCAGCAGGAAACCTCAAGAAGACTGAGAATGCGTCCAAAGCAGACTATGATGATTGCGCAAAAATTATACGAGGGTGTTGATTTAGGACACGCAGGAACACAGGGATTAATTACTTATATGCGTACAGACTCGACCAGAATAAGTGATGAAGTTCTTCCGGCGGTAAGGGACTTTATAAGAAATAATTACAGTAATGAGTATCTTCCTGATGCTGCTAATATTTTTGGAAATAAAAAAGAGAATGTGCAGGATGCTCACGAAGCAATAAGACCGACTTCATTGGAATTTCCTCCTGAAAAAATTAAAGGAAAGCTCGATAAAAAATCTTACCAGGTTTATGAATTGATATGGAACCGGTTTATTGCTTCTCAGATGAAACCGGCAATTTTTGAAACAACTGTGATCGAAGTAACTGCTGATGAATTTTTATTCAAAGCTTTCGGCAATGCCGTTAAGTTCAGCGGATATCAAAAAGTTTATGAGGAATTAACTGAAAAGAAGGACGGAGCCGAAGAGAAGGAAGAATATCGTAACGAGAAGATTCCGCTTGGCCTTGAGAAGGGAGATGCACTCGCATTAGCCGAGTTGTACAAAACACAGCATTTCACAAGACCTCCTGCACGGTTCACAGAAAGCTCTCTTATAAAAGAACTGGAAAGTAAAGGAATTGGCAGACCCAGTACTTACTCTCTTATCGTAAGTACAATTCAGGACAGAAAATATGTACATCAGCAGGAGAGGAAATTAATCCCGACCTCGTTGGGGAAAACAGTTAATAATATTCTGGTGAAAAATTTTCCAAATATAATCAATGAAGATTTCACTGCAGCAATGGAAGGGGAACTAGATCAGATTGCACAGGGAGATAATCAGTATGTTAATGTTTTAAACGATTTTTATAAGCCTTTTTCAATTGCGCTGAAGTTGGTAGAAGATAAAGTGGAGAAAATTTATTGTGATGTATGTGGCCATGAAATGGTGATAAAGGTTGGAAGATTTGGTAAATTTCTGGCGTGCACTAATTATCCTGAGTGTAAAAACATAAAATCTCTTAAAGAAATGGCTGCGCAAAACCAGGAACCTGAATATACCGGTGAAAAATGTGAAAAGTGCGGGGCAAGAACAGTTTACCGGGAAGGGAAATTCGGCAGATTCATTGGATGTGAAAGATATCCCGATTGTGATTTTATTAAGAATATTTCGCTGGGAGTGGGATGTCCTAAATGTAAAGAAGGAGATATAGTTGAGAGAAAATCGAGACGTGGCAGGTTATTTTACGGATGTTCAAGGTATCCCTTGTGTGATTTTGTTAGCTGGTATAAACCTGTATCTGAGGAATGCCAGAATAAAGATTCTTCTTACATGGAAAAAAGATATTCGGTTAAAAAAGGAAATTATCTCAAATGCCCGCAGTGCGGGGAAGAGGTTATATTAGAAGAGATAGAAAAGGATTAAATGGAAATTCACAAAGTTTCCAACAAATTTCTTAGCGATCTTGAAAATATAAAACGCTACTCACATAACACGGTCAAATCCTACAGGACTGACCTGGAGGAATTTACATCATACTGTGTTAATAACCGGCACTATGAAATTAATACTGTTACAGAAAAATTTATTAAATCGTACATGGCAGTATTGAGTGAGAGAGATCTTGATAAAAAATCTATTTCAAGGAAACTTGCTGCAGTCAGATCCTTATTTAAATATTCTTTTCAGCAGGACCTTATAAACTTTAATCCTTCTGCAAATATTCATAATCCTAAGACCAAAAGAGAGCTGCCCGAAATAATTTCTACAGATGTTATTTTATCGACATACGGGGAAGCAGAAAAGTATGAAAAACATCCGGAGCTTGTAAAAATATTATTCGAACTCCTTTATGGATGCGCAATCAGAGTATCTGAATTATGCGGATTAAACAGGGGAGATGTTGACCTCTCTAACAGAACACTAAAAGTTTTTGGTAAGGGAAGTAAAAACAGGATCGTTCCAATCGGGAATAAATCTATTCAAATAATAAAAGATTATCTGTCGGTAAGAGGAAATATAAGCGGAAAGGAGCCGTTAATAATAACAGAAACAGGGATAAGGATATATCCCCGTTTTGTGTACACATTAATTAACAAGTATCTTTCAATCGTTTCAGATGTTAAAAAGAAAAGTCCGCATATTCTCAGGCATAGTGCAGCAACACATATGCTTGATAACGGGGCTGATCTTCAGGCGGTGAAAGAAATATTAGGACACGAGAATCTTTCTACTACTCAGATTTACACACACGTCAGTATTGAACGGTTGAAAAGTACATATAAAAAATCGCACCCTAAATCTTAAACAAATTTGGAGGAAGAAATGAACATCTCTATAACAGCACGCCGATTTAAAGCTCACGAAACATTAAAAGATTTTATTAGAGACGAACTTTCCTCTTTGAATAAGTTCAGTGAAGACATACTGAATGTAGAAGTAATTCTTAGTTATGTTAACAGTAAAGAGAGTATAAAGACCGCAGAAATAAATTTAGCAATACCCGGACATACGATTACTGCAAAAGAAGACAGTGACGATTTCAAAAAATCAGTAAGTGCCGCATCTGAAAAAATCAGCAGACAGCTTAAAAAAGTCAAAACTAAAAGAACAGTCAGAGTAAAATGATAAAAATTGATCAGAAATCAATTTCGAGGAAAGAATTTATTACGGTAGAGTTCCTCTATAAAAACTGTAAAGAACTGTTTAAACTCAAATTATTTTCAGATAAGTCCGGGTTCAGCAGGAAGATATACGATCAGAATCTGCACAGGCCCGGACTAGCTTTAGCAGGTTTTGTAGACCTTTTTTCCTATACTAGAGTCCAGGTATTTGGTAATACAGAAATTCGATACCTTTTACAGTTAACCGATAAGAAGAAAAGCGAAACTCTGGAACGAATTTTCACTTTTGATTTGCCTTGCATAATTCTGACAGATAACAATCATCCCTCAGAATTACTTCTTGAACTGGCTAACAAGCATCACATTCCGGTGTTTGGTTCTATACAACCAACGACTAAATTAATCTATTTAATCGGTGATTTCCTGGATGATCAGTTCAGCCATAGGGTATCTATGCACGGTTCGTTTGTAGATGTTTACGGAGTAGGAATTTTATTTGTAGGTAAATCGGGAATCGGCAAAAGTGAAGTTGCCCTGGATTTAATAGAACGCGGTCATAGATTAGTGGGAGACGACGTAATTATCCTTACAAAGAAAGGGGAAGGCATCTTAATGGGTGCCGGCACGAATATTTCTAAGCATTTCATGGAAATCCGGGGACTGGGAATACTTGATATTGAGAGAATGTTCGGAATACGTGCAATTCGTTACCAAAAAAGGCTTGAAGTGATAGTGGAATTGGAAATTTGGGATGAAAAAGTAGAGTATACACGAACAGGACTTGACGAAAGTTTTGTCAAAATTCTCGATAATGATATTCCTTATGTCAAATTGCCTATTATTCCCGGTAAAAATATTACAGTGATTTCAGAAGTTATTGCTTTACATTATCTCTTAAAACATTACGGTCACGATGCAGCAAAAGTATTTCAAAAAAGATTGAATAAAATATTAAATGGGGAGATAGATGAAAATCATCGCGGCATTGACTATTTTGAGCACGATTTCGAATAATTAACAATATCCTAACCCTTGACAAAGTTGCCGTATTTTCATAGATTCCGCAACCTATTATGAAGAAACTATACTACTTCTCCGGTTCAAAACTTCAGTTCGTTGAAGTTAAAAATTTCAAGAAAAAGATAATTTTATACTTTTTTACTGCAATTGTGGTACTAACTGCCACAGTGTACGGTACTTTAAATTTTATTTCCGAAGCTACCGGATCAGGAAAGAGCTTATCAACTCTAAAAAAGGAGAATGCATTTCTTCAGAATAAATTGGAAGCAACGGCAAATTTGTATAAAAAGCTTGATTTTGAACTTGACAGCCTGACTGGAGTCAATAATACACTTCGGATTGCTGCCAACCTGGCACCGGTGTCTGACGAAGAAAAAATGGTCGGCGTAGGCGGCGGCTATTTTGATAATAATATCGATTTTATAAGTGGTGAAATTTCAGATGATTTGAAGCAGGCGCTGGCTTATGTTGACGAGGTGAGCAGAAAAGTTGAATTTGAAAAATCACAATATCAGGAAATTTCAGGCAGGCTCAAGCAAAATGAAAAATTATTTGAATGTCTGCCGGCTATTAAACCCTGTCCTGGAGATATTGGTGCCGAATTCGGTATGAGGGTGCATCCAATATTGAATGTAAGGCGGATGCATGAGGGTATAGATATTATTACGGATATTGGGACAGCTGTACACGCTTCCGGGGATGGAATGGTAGATTTTGTGGGAAGCAAAGGCGGTTACGGACTTTGTATAGAAATAAATCATGGCTTTGGCTATAAAACCGTCTACGGGCATTTATCCGAGACTGAGGTTAAAGAAGGTCAAAAAGTTAAAAGAGGATTCGAAATTGCTAAATCGGGTACATCCGGCCTTTCCACAGGACCGCATCTCCACTATGAGGTAGAACATAACGGAGTGAAGCTTAATCCTATAGATTTTTTCTTTGACGATATCAATTTCTTTGCAGTAGCTGGTAAAGATTAATTTAGCGGAGATCTAATATATGATATGGACGGTAGAGCTGGCAGCGTATCTTGATGATGCCCCCTGGCCTGCTACAAAAGATGAGTTAATTGAATATGCTGAACGAATCGGAGCTCCCTACGAGGTGATAGAGAATCTTCAGGAACTTGAAGATTCCGATGAACCATATGAGTCAATAGAAGATATTTGGCCTGACTATCCATCCGATGAGGATTTCTTTTATAACGAAGATGATTATTAAGCGCGTGACAGCGCTTTTTTATTACACTAATGAATGATGACAACTGGCAAGGCATTTACGGACAGGATTCTGTCAAAAATCTTTTAAATTCATTAATTGATTCCGATAAGATTCCTCATGCTTTTCTTTTTAAGGGAAACGATGGTGTAGGCAAGGAATTTTCCGCGATTCGATTTGCACAGGCACTTAATACCCGCAGCTCACACTCAGGTTCAGTCTTACATATTAATCAACTGATTCAGAATCTTAATGAGCCCTATATAAAATATATCTTTCCACTTCCCCGCGGTAAAAACGAAACTGAATCAAGTGGTCCCATGGAGAAGTTAAGTCAGGAGAATAATGAACTGATTAAAGAGGAATTGAGGGAAAAAATAACAAACCCTTATCATAGAATAAAAATTCCCAAAGCAAATCAAATTAAAATAAGCAGCATACGTGATATACGAAAATTTCTTTCCATGGATTACAGTGAAGTAAAATTCCGGATCGTTCTGATTTCAAATGCACACCTTATGAACGAGGAAGCTCAGAATGCGCTCTTGAAAAATCTTGAAGAACCGCCTGAAGGAATAATTTTTATTTTATCTACACCATTTCCCGGGCAACTAAGAGAAACGATAAGATCCCGGTGCTGGATAATTAATTTTCAGCCTTTAAAAACAGGGGAGATTGAAAAAATACTTGTATCAAATTTCAATATCGAAGGCAAGCTTGCGAAATCTGTGGCTCCTTTTTCAAATGGTTCAATCACTGATGCTCTTAATCTTCTTGAACATGATATGGCAGTTCTAAAGGAAAAAACAATTCTGATTCTCCGCTATTCCTTCGGAAAAAGGTATCATTCTGCACTTGAAGAATTTAATTCGGTTACAGGTGAACAGGGGGGTGATTCGTATAAAATTCTTGTTTTAATGATAATATCGTGGCTGAATGATCTGCAGAAATACAGGGCAGGGTTAAACAATTACTTTTTTGATGATTATCCGGAAACACTGCAGAAATTTGACTTAAGATTTTCTGAAGTTAAGCTTAATGAAATAGTATTCAAGCTCGATAAATTTGCGTCCCTTATAAAGAATAATGTTAACCTGAGTACTCTCTCCTTAAATATTATCATGGAACTTTCCTCGCTGACCCTGAGATAATTCATTATCCATCAAATCAATTATTGAATTTCTGAATTGTTTAATAATACTCAGATAACTGTCTGAGTTAAATCTCTGAGCAGAAAGACCCTGGATCGTATGTGAAGCGTATCCGGAGCGTATTCGATTTGATTTAACCCGGTCAGTTAACTAATAATCAATTTTACCCCGGTATCATAAGCAAATAAAATAAGTAAAAATCAAGCAAAACAGATACAGTCAAAATATTTTCATATGATTATTTGGTTCTATAAAACACTCAGTCAATAATGAATTCTAAATATCAGCTCTAATAACCCTGATTATTTAACGATTTTTAATTATTTTTAATTTTAATATTGAAAACAAATCAAAGAGGAGTATATGCGAAAAGTAGTTATCACGGCAGCCAAAAGAACTCCGGTAGGATCCTTCAATGGTGCATTATCATCTTTCAGTGCTGCACAGCTGGGAAGTATCGCTATTAAGGGTATAATTGAAGATACAAAAATCGAGGTAAATCTTATTGATGAAGTGATTATGGGAAATGTACTGACCGGAGGTCAGGGACAGGCCCCGGCACGGCAGGCGGCAATATTTGCGGGCCTGCCTGTAAAAACAGAATGTCTTACCATTAACAAGATGTGCGGAAGCGGTCTTAAATCTGTTATGCTGGCTCACCAGGCTATTGCCCTGGGTGACGCGGACGTTATTATAGCCGGGGGACAGGAAAGTATGACGAATGCACCATATGTTCTTCCTAAAGCCCGTTCAGGCTACAGACTGGGAAACGGAGAAATTATTGATTCAATGATTAAGGACGGCTTATGGGATGTATATAATGATATCCATATGGGAAATTGTGCAGAATCATGTGCAAAAGATTTTTCCTTTAAGCGTGAGGAACTTGATGAATTTGCTACTAACTCTTACAGGAAAGCTCTTGATGCACAGAAAGCAGGTAAATTTAAGAACGAAATAATTAAAGTCGGTATTAAAACTAAATCCGGAGAAACATTTGTAGATGCAGACGAGGAGCCGGGACGCGTTATTTTTGAAAAGATTGCTACACTTAAACCCGTTTTTGATAAAAACGGAGTTGTAACCGCAGCAAATGCGTCAAGTATTAATGACGGTGCGGCAGCTTTGCTTGTTATGAGTGAAGAAAAAGCGAAAGAACTTGGTTTGGTTCCGCTGGTTGAAATTATAGCACAAAGTTCAGCGGCCAGGGCTCCGATTGAATTTACGACTGCTCCTGCTGATGCAATAGCTAAAGTATTAAAGAAAGCAAATCTGACTAAAGACGAAATTGACCTTTTTGAAATTAATGAGGCATTTGCTGTGGTATCACTTGCGGTAAATAAAATACTGGGACTAGATAATTCCAGGATAAATGTTAACGGTGGTGCTATTGCTATCGGTCATCCTATTGGTGCAAGCGGCGCAAGGATCTTAGTTACACTTATACATGAAATGAAGAGACGTAATTCAGAATATGGATTAGCCTCTCTCTGTATCGGTGGGGGAGAAGCCTCCGCTTTGATAGTTAAAAATCTTAAAAACGGAAGGTAAGAATGGATATAAAGAAAGTATCAGTAATCGGCGGCGGTACAATGGGAAACGGAATTACCCATGTTTTTGCCATGAAGGGCTTTAACGTTAACCTTATTGAGATGAGTGATGAACTTGTCAATAAGGCAATATCAACAATTACTAAAAATCTCGACAGACAGGTAAAGAAAGAGGTTATCTCAGAAGAGGATAAAATCTCAGCACTCTCAAATATTACTAAAATAGTCGGGGTTGAAAATACTCCTAAAGATTCAGATTTAGTCATAGAAGCAATTTATGAGAACAAGGAAGCTAAACTTAATGTTTTCAATAAGTTACATTATATAATCAAAGGAGATTCTATATTCTCTTCAAACACTTCTTCAATTTCCATAACAGAACTATCCGCTGCTGCGAGACCGGATAAATTTATTGGTATGCATTTCATGAATCCAGTTCCAATGATGAAACTTGTTGAGATTATCCGGGGCTATTCAACCAGTGATGAAACCTTTCAGACTATTAAATCACTTTCCGAAAAACTGGATAAAGTTCCTGTGGAGGTCTTTGATTTTCCAGGATTTATTTCAAATCGTATCCTTATGCCTATGATCAATGAGGCAATATTTTCATTAATGGAAGGTGTTGCCTCAGCTGAAGATATTGATACAGTTATGAAATTAGGGATGAATCATCCGATGGGTCCTTTAACTTTGGCTGATTTCATTGGTCTGGATGTTTGCCTGGCAATTATGGAGGTTCTGTACAACGGATTTAATGACTCGAAATACAGACCCTGCCCGTTGTTAAAGAAAATGGTCGCAGCTAAGAAGTTAGGGCGAAAATCAGGTGAGGGTTTTTTTAAATACAATTAATGTATTATATATTTGCGGCTTCTTACGAATGTAAAACGAACGACCCGATTTTATAGATACAAGATAAATCATTTAATGGAGAAGGAAGATCTGGATTATTTACGCGTGCTCGATTATGAAACACAAAAATATACAGGCTTAGTCACCAAAGAGAATATCCTTAAGAAATACCAGAATGAACAGTTTATTATGCAGAACGAGAATGAATTATCGCTTTAATCACAAATAAGATATATTCCGATAATATATATTATGTAAACTATAATATTCGGAAAGAAAATCTGCTCCCATCCCTTGCTTCTACATCTATCTGTATAATTCATTGAAGTTAATAAGAATGAAATAATTGCAGGGATTATCGTAAAACGGAATGTGAGAACCTGAAATTAATTCTCAAATATTGCTGATACGAAGAGATCCGGATCAAAAGTCTGAAGATCGTCTATGGCTTCTCCGACTCCTATATATTTTACAGGAATTTTTTGTTTGGCGCAGATCTGGAAGACAACTCCGCCTTTAGCTGTACCATCAAGTTTAGTTATAACAAGACCGGAGATATCAGTGACCTTCGAGAATTCCTCGGCCTGAACCAGGGCATTTTGTCCTGTTGTACCATCAAGCACGAGCAGAGTCTCATTGGGAGCATAGTCAACCACTTTCCCCGAAACCCGCTTGATCTTGTTTAATTCCTCCATGAGATTAGCCTTATTGTGCAGTCTTCCGGCAGTATCTATTATGACGATATCATATTTTTCTTTTACGGCTTTCTGAATAGTATCGAATGCTACAGAAGAAGGATCAGCACCTTTGCCTTTATGCACGATCTCAACTCCGGCTCTTTCTGCCCAGATATCAAGCTGTTCATTTGCGGCAGCCCTGAAAGTATCAGCTGCGCCGACAATGACCCGTAAGCCGGCCTGTTTGAAGTTATAAGCAAGTTTTCCGATGGTGGTAGTCTTCCCTGCTCCGTTAACTCCGACAATGAGAATTACATAAGGCTTAAACTTTTCAATATCGCTTCCGTCAGATACGGTTTTATTCTCTGATTTTAATACCTCTACAAGTTCTTTTTTCACAGACTCGAGTATATTTAATTTACTTCTGTCTTTATCCATATGAAGTCTTTCACGGGCGCTCTCTATTATTTTATCAGAAGTTTCAAATCCGATATCCGATGTAATTAATATCTCCTCAATTTCATCGAGAGTTTTATCATCCAGCACTGCCTTGCCGGTAATTGCCTCATTTATTGTATTTACAATTTTAGTCCTGGTTTTAGACAGTCCCTCTTTAAGCTTTGAAAAATTAATATTTTCAAATAGACTCATATTTCTTCCGCTTCAAGAACTCCATTGCTCTTATTACATATGCAATGAACGAAACAACAATTAAGATTATGCTCAAGCCGTATAAAGATAAAAATACATACGAATCTCCGGGAATACCAAGTACAATCAACAGGATTACAATTCCTATATTTATTACAGTAATTTTACCAAGAACATTTGACGGCAAAACTTTTCCAAGTCTCTGAGAAACAAAGATTCCGCCCATAAAAATCAGAATATCCCGCACAACAATCATCATAAAATAATACAGGGGAATTTCACCAATTGTGAATAATTTTATAATTATGACAGCAACTGCCGCTTTATCTGCAAGAGGATCTATTATCTTCCCGAATTCGGTAACCTGGTTCAATTTGCGGGCAAGGTACCCGTCTAAAACATCAGTCAGCGCTGCCAAAATACAAACAGAAAAGATTATAATCCGCATTCCTGAGACGCCCAAATAATCAAATAGGTACCAGAGAGGAATTGCCATCACAAGTCTGAGAAGTGATAAAAAATTTGATGGTGTCGCTATTTCTTCAATTGTATATCTCATCTGATGACAGCGAATTTACCAATCTTCTCTTCAACTTCATTATTTGAATCATCGAGGCGGACGATTCTGTATATATAGATGCCGCTTCCCAGTTCGTTACCCGATTCATCCTTCATATTATAATCAACCCCGCCGTTCCCATCGGTTTCACTTAGTTCATTTATACGGGTCCCGTCTAAGCTCCATATTATAATGTTAGCTCTTTTGGGAAGGTTGGCAAATGTCATTTTACCTGAAGCTACCTTGGCCGGATTAGGATATATGTAAACATCGGATAAGTCTTTTGCATAGCCTGTAAGTACAAGATAACTGCCGGCTCCGGAGTTAATTGCTACCCCATCATCTGAGGTGAGATTCCGGATTCTTAATTTATACTCCCTCCCTATCGATCCAACAGGCTTATTCCCATTAAGGTTCAGATAAATTATTTTCTGATCAGATGCATCAATATCAACCGACGTTACTTTATTTGAGGGTTCAAAGCTGTAGTTATCAGGATTTTTTGCTTCGGTTACATTTACAACTTTATTGAATACTATCTTTATCCTATAGGGATCAAGAATTTCAAATGAGCTGACAAAAAATTCTTCCGGAGAGGTAACTGCCTCTACGTTAAAAACCATCGTATCGGTTGGAATCGGTGAACTATAAAAATCTTTAAGCCGGCTTGTAATCAGGCTATTAGCTCCAACCGGAAGATTGTCATTGTAGGAAAGGACATAAGAATATTGGTTAGCCGGTGAAACAGAATTAGGATAGCCGACACCGGCAACCAGGAATGATTGGAGATTTTCGATAGTGTTATTAACTCTTTCAGTGAATGTTACCTGGATATTTTTACGCGTACGGCTGATAACTGAATTCACTTCTCCGGGAGTATGAGAGTAAACCCCGATAAGTGAGCTTAAGTTTGAAAGAGGGTCGGGCTTTGAAATATCATAACCACGAACCCCATAGTAATACTCAGTTCCGGGCTGAACCGATATATCGGTAAGATCATTTGTGGCTGATGAATCGATCAATGCAAGGGAGTCAGGGGATGATCCTCGATATATATAATAGAACTGACCTGTCCCGCTCCAGGATAATTTTATGTTTGTTGAATTGATGCTGAACCCGGTTAAGTTATAAGGGGTGCTAGCTTTATTTGAGACTGCAAATTCGACAAACTTAATCCCTGTCTCAGTCGGGAAGGCTACCTCAGGGACATTATTTTTATTAAGGTCGCCTACAAAGACAGAGTTTGAATTAATATTTTCTTTGTATGAAATAATTTTAACATTACCGGATTCATCTTTAAAGATATATGAATAAGGGAATACGAAAAGTATTAATTCATCAATACCATCATTATCAATATCCGCAAACCGGATACTGTTTTCTATATCCCTGAAAGTACCTCCCCCGCTGAATTCAGTTGACGCATCTACAAATCCCTGCTGATAAATAGTGTGCAACGCATTTGAAGAGTATTTATAAATATTCAAAACATAAAATGGCGCGATATCATAAGGTACAAGTGAATGCAGTAATACAGCTATTTCTTCATGGCCGTCGCCGTCAAAATCTCCAGCGGTTAAAAATTCAGCTGAAGACATAAAAAAAGTCGAGTCCTGAAGAAAAGGAGTATAGCCGCCACTGCCGTTGGATTCATAACTGAAGATGTCCCCGTCTTCATCTATCATCCAGAATTCCTTATGGCCGTCGTTATCAAGATCGGTAACAACAGAATGAGGAAGGCCGAGTGCATTTCCGCCAAATCTTTCCGGAGTAAAATTGCTCAAATTCTTTTTATCAACGGGAGAAAAATTATTATCGAATTTCCAGACGGATAGTGAAGTATCAGTGTTCTGATCGAAAGCTATGACTTCCGTCTTACCATCTCCGTCAATATCTTCTGCCAGTGCAGGCCAGAACGTATTCGAGGAATCGGTAAACTTATTCTGCAGCTGGAATGAAGAATTATTAACCTGTTCATCAATATAACCGGTTCCTATGTTAGAGCTTAATAAATCAATTTTACCATCACCATTAAAATCTCCGGCATCACGGGGTAATTTATTCTTAATAGAATCGACGGGAATTAATGTGTTATTATCCAGTTTATACAACGTATAATAAACATCTTCGGAAGTATAAAATTTCCTCGCTAAAATTTCGTTGAAGTCATTTGATAAAAAATTTACAGGATTTTCGTAAATACTTCCTTTTGGCAGATTAAATGATTGAATATATTCCGCTGCAATATCCGCATTATAATCAGTTGGAATGACAAATATAGAATCCTGTCCGGACGGATTTAATATGGTAGTAGTTTTACCAACAAGGTTTTGAGCCTGTATGTAAACCTGGTACACTGAATTCTGCTCAACTAGCTGCTTGGGAATAAAACCATAGTGAACATTTTTTACAAACTGATTATTTGTATTAAAACCATCAAGCGTTATGAAATTAAAATTTTCAACGCTACCCAATTTTCTATAGTACATTTTTGCAACACAGGGCTGATTGGTATATATAGAAGCAAGTACCGTTGTTCTCTCACCATAAAATGCCGGTCCTAATGTTACCAGCGTGGCTTCGGGAGAGGTTCTTATGATATTGAAGTTTATCCGTTCTTCAAGAGTCCTGCCGTTGTTAAGATTTACAAGTATGCGTAACCCATATACTGAATCCGGCAGCTGGGATACATCG
Source organism: uncultured Ignavibacteria bacterium (assembly GCA_963743325.1). Lineage (GTDB taxonomy): Bacteria > Bacteroidota > Ignavibacteria > Ignavibacteriales > Ignavibacteriaceae > DATFVA01. The sequence continues at coordinate 406,530 of CAVUOZ010000010.1, read as the reverse complement.
AGAGTAAAAATCTGTTTATTTGCGAATTGATTTCTGCCATCTGTGATAAGCGGTATCCATGAGTCGGGGTTTAAACCGTACCCATAATCAAGCTGATAGTTTACAAAATACGGGGATAGAATAGTAGCATTGATCTGAATAGAATCCTGGTATGTTGAAAAATCCTGCGTAGGATGTTCGAATTTAATAATTGAAGGCGCACCAACATTAAGTGCATTATAGAGATTCAACCTCCCCGCCCCGGTATAAATATCCCATCCCGGCGTCCCAATATCGTCTGATGTACTTTTTAATATTTGTTTGACTTCTTCATTGGTAAACGAATTCCTTGAAAGGATTAAAGCTGCAGCTCCTGATACAAACGGAGATGATGCAGATGTGCCCGAAACATAAGCATAATCATGATTCATGGCAGTTGTAAAGATCTGCGTTCCGGGGGCCATTAAATCAAGAGTTGAGCCGTAGTTTGAATTTGAGGAACGATAATCATCCTGGGTAGAATTACCGACACAAATTACTTCCGAATATCCCGAAGGATAATGAGGCTCATCGGAACCTGAATTCCCTGCAGAACCCACAAGCACAATATTTTTGGAATAAGCATACCTTATTACATCTCTCAGGACAAAAGAAAATGAATTATCACCGAAACTCATATTTATGACTTTAGCACCCATCTGAACTGCATAAAGTATTGCAGCAGCGACATCATCCTCTTCGCCGTAACCACCGGGATCAAATGCGCGTAAATTTAGAATCTTTATATCAGGGGCTGTTCCGGCAATACCTGTCTGGTTATTGGTCTCAGCTGCTGCGATTCCTGCTATAAATGTTCCGTGACCATATTCATCCATCGGATTATTATCCCAGGTCAGATAATCTCCGCCTGAAGAATCAAAAGGAAAACCGACACGGTCGGTAAAATCCCATCCCTGGTAATCGTCAATAAAACCATTGTTATCATCGTCAATTCCGTTTGATTTTTTATCGTGTCCGTTAATATCAGTTCCCATTTCACCGGGATTAAGTTTTATTTTATTACGGAGATCAGGATGAAGATAATCTATGCCTGTGTCAATTATAGCAAGCAGGACAGAATCAGATCCCCGGGTTAAATCCCAGGCCTCAAAAGCATGGATTTTATTTAATCCCCACTGATTTTGCAGAAGGCTGTCATTCGGTGTATACTCAAGCTGGTATGTATTGGACGGCTGGATATATTCTATTGAAGGATCTTCATTCTGAATTGCCAGAAATGAAGATTCATCAACAGATTTATCAAATGTAATTTTAATTATCCTTCCCAGAACTTCATCATTTTTAGCTATTCCTTTAGCGAGGTAGTTTACTTTTGGTGAAAGCTCTGCGAAACTAAAGCTTTTACCGGCAGGGAGATACTGCTGTGTTTGAATTTTATTTTCTATTTCCTGTCTGGAAATGTAGTCTTTATACTTTATAAAATAAGTTGATTGTGGAAACAGAAGTGAATTAAAAAGAAAAGACAGGATTAAGATTAGCCCCGTTTTATAATTCATATATTTCCTTTTTAAAGTTAGTATCAACGATTGTTGGATATTCGCCTGAGAAACAGGCTGTGCAGAAATTTTCAGAGTCTGCTTCCGAAACTGCTTCTAACATTTCATCGATTGTCATGTATTCAAGGCTGTCAACATCAAGATACTTCTGGATTTCTTTAATATTTCCGTGCATCTGGTTTGCAATTAATTCCTCCCTGCTCGGAAAGTCCATTCCATAAAAACATGGATGCTTAATAGGCGATGAAGAAATCCTGATATGGATTTCTTTAGGATTAGCCTCTTTGATAAGGTTCACAAGCTGTTTTGAAGTTGTGCCTCTTACGATTGAATCATCCACCATTACTACGGTTCGTCCCTCCAGCACACCTTTAACCGTATTAAATTTAAATCTTACACCGAGCTCACGCTTTTCCTGTCCCGGCTGAATGAAAGTTCTGCCAATGTAATGGCTCCTTATCAGTCCGATTTCAAGCTTGGAATTTATTCCCTGTTTTTCAAGCTGACTCTGATATCCAAGTGCAGTGGTGTTTGAACTATCCGGTACACTTATAACAATCACTTTCTCACCGTCTTTATCGCTCACAGGGTATTTCTTTGCGAGAATCTTTCCAAGTCTCCTTCTCATTTTATCAACATTGTGTCCGAATATAAAGCTATCAGGCCGTGAGAAATATATATACTCGAAGATGCAGTGTTTCATAGGATAAAGTTCCGGTTTGATCCGAACGGATTTTATATCATCATTCTGGTAAGCCTCTTCATCAATAACGATCAGCTCACCTGGTTCCACCTCTCTCAGAAAGTTTGCTGTGAGCAGGTCGAATGCACAGGTTTCAGATGCAACAACAAATGCATTATTCAATTTGGCTATAGATAAAGGTCTGAACCCATAAGGATCTCTGGCTGCGATAAGTTTATCATCAGTTAAAATAGTCAGACAGTAAGCACCCTCAAGTTTCTGCAGTGCTTCTTTTATCTGATCAACCTGGTTATTGAGTTTACTCCTGGCTATCAGGTGAAGGATTACTTCAGTATCGCTGGTGGTCTGAAATATTGCACCTTCATTTACAAGTTCTTTCCTGAGTTCATTTGCATTGGTAAGGTTTCCGTTATGCGCAACGGCAAGGTTGCCCATTCTGTAATTGACTACGAAGGGCTGAATATTTTTAATTGATTTTGATGATCCTGTTGTTGAATAACGGTTATGACCGATTGCTTTACTTCCGGGGAGTATATTCTTAAATATTGTAGAATCAGCAAAAACTTCTGAAACAAGTCCTTCGCCTTTATGAATATTAAATACCGAATGATCGTTATGATTTATCGATTGAGTAACAATTCCGCAGGCTTCCTGTCCCCTGTGTTGTAGAGCATGCAAAGCATAATAAGTATTCAGGGAAGCATTTTCGGTTCCATAAATACCAACAACGCCGCAAAAACATTTCGGTTTATCCGTTTCAATGATCATTAATTTCTTAACCTATTTATTAGAGGAAAGTGCAAATTTAATCAATTATTCAAAATTTTATAAGAAAAATAGACGGATATTTAAAAATAAAAAAGGTACTATTTAAAGTACCCGCTTATATGTATTTAATTGGGAAAAAGTCGAGGTGGCGGAATCTTGCTAAAGATTTTTTTCCAGAAAAATCTGCAGCGATTATTGTATACTCTTTTCTCCTATGAACAGGGTTTTTCTTCGTGGATGGATCATTATGGCAGGGTCCTTTAAAAAAATAAAAGCCTGTGCAAGGCTTTTAATGAGTCGGAACGGTGGGATTTGAACCCACGACCACCTGAACCCCATTCAGGTACGCTACCGGGCTGCGCCACGTTCCGATATATTATAATTTCTCAAGTACAAATTCTAAAATACTTTTGATTTCTTCAAGGTCTTTTTTTAAAGTCGGCTTTTCTTTTCTTGTCTCGGGATAACTTTCTTCCTTATCAATTGATTCCTGTTCATTAATGGCTATACCCTGGTCCGGTGAATAATCGTCGAGTATCTTCTTTGCCCCTTCAATAGTATATTTTTTTTCTCTCAACAGTGTTTTAATATGAAGAATGAGCTGGATATCTTTATTTGTATATATTCTGTTACCTGCCCTGTTCTTCTGTGGTTTAAGCTGTTCAAACTCGGTTTCCCAGTACCTGAGAACGTATTGCTCTATTTCGGTTATCTTACTTACTTCACTGATTGAGTAATATAACTTTTTAATAGCAAGGTTTTTCATATTATTTACTTCCTCAGTTTAAAGAAAAATAAATAATCGGATTGATATTCGCAAGATCAGAGCCTGTAAATAATTATTAACTTTAGACAAAACCTATAATTTGTTTTCTTTTATAACGATATCTATAAGCTCATTAATGTCAATTAATTCATAATCTGCATTATGTGATTTCGTATCGAATGTGTCTCCGTACCTGGCAAAAGCCGTTTTCATTCCTATTTTTTCAGCTCCTATAATATCCCTCTCAACCCAATCCCCTACCATTATTGCTTCATCCGGTTTAACGTCAAGCTTGCTCAATATAGCTAAAAACGGTGCGGAATGAGGTTTTCTCTTTCCGGTATCTTCAAAAGTTACTACAGCATCAACTATATGGTGGAAATTCAGATAAGCCAGTCTTAGCCAGGCTTCCTTCGCCGGTGCATCAGAGACTATGCCCATTTTAATGCCTAGTTTAAGAAGTTTGTTCAGTGTAGAATAAACATGAGGATATGGAATGAGGGCAGCTTCTCTGGCTCTTCTGTATGCTACTATACCCGCTGAAAGTATCTTGTAATCGACCTTTTTTAATACCCTTTGCAGGAAAGCATCAAAAACCTGCTGATATTCAATCCCCTGTTCTTTATATATTTCATTTATTATTTTATTCGATTCTTCGGCCGATAACTGAAGTCCTGCATCAATCATCGCCGGAACAGCCTCCTCAATAGCTCTTCTTTTCATCTTCATAAAATCGACAAGTGTATTATCAAGATCGAATATTACTGCACGGATCAATTTTTGCCTCCTTTTTCCGCAATAATACTCTTCAAAAGAAAAACAGCAGCATAATAACTTTTTTCTTTAAAACCACTTATATAACCATTGCATACAGAAGCAGTTAAAAGATTTTGCCTGTAATCTTCTCTAGCAGCTAAATTGGAAAGATGAACTTCTATTTTGGGAATATTTAAATCTGAAAGTGCATCTTTAATTGCTACGGATGTATGGGCGTATCCGCCTGGATTTATAATGAGCCCCTCAAAATCCTTTGCCAGTGATTGAATTTTATTTATGATCTCACCCTCAACGTTGCTCTGGTAGAAGTCAAACCCGATGTCTGAAAATTGCAGCTTTAAGTTTTTCAGTATATCATTAAGGGATAACTGTCCGTAAAGATTTTTATCTCTTTTACCCAGGAGACTAAGGTTTGGTCCATTGATAACTGATATTCTCATTTCATCTCTGCCATTTCATCAATTATTTCTCTCATCCTTGGATTAAGATAGATCCGGTCAATCCCTAGTTCCTTAAGCGCGGCTGACAGAATCATTACTTTTCGCTGAAGGTTCATCATCTTATTTATAACAATCACCTTGTTTTCTTTCAACAGGCAGTACCCGCCCTTAAAATCTCCTTTTTCAAATCTAACCTCCGCACCAAGCTGCAGAGCAAGAGCTTTAAGATCCTGCATTATTTCTTCAAATTCTTTTTCTTTTATTTTCATTTATAAATCTTCCCGGGTCATTGGTTTGAAGATCGCAAGAAAAACAACTGCACAATAGCTTAGTAATTCAATTAATGGAAAACTGCTCAGTTTTTTTAATCTTTTCATAACAAGTAAAATTACCTCGCTGGACTGAAATACACCGGTATTCACCCTTGAAAAAATCTGGTAATCAATTGTCATCAGGTATATTTCAAACGGGGCAGTTACTAATACAATTATCGTTATAATAAAGAGCCATCCGTTCTTCCTTAGATTTAATCCCGAAGTGAATAGAAACAAAAAATAAAATATTAGAAAGACAATAAATACAACGAATGTGGTAACTAACGCCGGATTTAAAGTAATTAATATTCCACTCATATTCTGGTCATTAACATAGGGCTTGTAGGATGTTATGGTTTCATCAAACAGCTGATAAGTTAAAAACATTCTAAGGAGATAACTTCCCATCCAGAAAATACACGCAATGGAAGCAATAGTTAGAAAAGAAGCAGAAATTTTACTTATCTTTTTCATCAAAATTTGAAATTGTAGAAAATTAAAATACTAAAATTATTTGAATTATGATTATTGCTTCAATTGACATCGGCTCGAATACAGTACTTATGCTGATAGCTGAAGTTGAGCCGGGTACAGAAAAAATAAATCCTCTGAAAGATGTGCAAAGAATTCCCCGGATTTCCGAAGGACTTACACAGACCGGAATGATAAATGATCAATCCTCCAGTCGCCTTTTATCCGTCCTGAGGGAGTATTTTAATCTTATACAGAATTATGGCTGTGACAAGATATTAATCTCAGGGACGAGTGCATTCAGGAAATCAAGTAATGGAAGTGTATTAAAGTCCAAAATTGAAACTAAGTTCCAAAGTGAATTAAGAGTATTAACCGGTGAGGATGAAGCTGAACTCGCTTTTCTGGGAACCAGTGATTATGGAAAGTCTGACGAGAATCGTCTCGTTATAGATATTGGCGGAGGAAGTACGGAAATTATTTACGGCAATGACAAAAAAAATCAGTTTAGAAGAAGCTTTGATATCGGGGTGGTTTCCTTATCTGAAAAATATTCTAACAAAAATGAATCTCTGGAATTAAAAACAGCTTTGTTAGGAAGAAAATTCAAAAATGAGTTTCTCATGCTCCCGGAACTTCTGTATGCTCCGGCAAAAACTCTTGCTCTTGCAGGAACACCGGTAACCCTGACGAGTATTTATAAAGGAATGCGCGAATATGATGAACATGAAATAGAGGGATTTATTCTATCGAAAAATAATATATTGGAACTATTTAGATACCTTTCAAAATTTACTCCTGCTGAACTATTAGACATGTATCCGCTTTTAATTAAAAATCGTGAAGATTTAATATTAAGTGGTACTTCCATCCTGTTATATTTAATGAATATATTAAAAATACCGGAAGTTATAGTTAGTACAAGGGGAATTCGTTATGGGGCGGTAATTCAATATCTTAGACAAGCACGTTAAATATGCCTGTTCTGGATATAAGTATTAGAAGGTTTCTTTGAATTATCAGGCTCAGGATAATTAAGTGTGTAGTGCAATCCCCTGCTTTCTTTTCTGATACCCGCAGATTTGATTATAATATGGGAGCAGGTTATTATATTTCTAACTTCCAGGATTTCTTCAAATACTTTCGTTTTTTTATAGAAGGATTCGGTCTCTTCGAACAAGGTGTGTATCCGTTTTCTGGCTCTCTCGAGCCTGAGATCTGAACGGACAATACCTACATAGTTCCACATGATTTCTTTCACCTCTCTGAATGAGTTGGTGATAAGAATCTTTTCATCGGAACTTAATGTTCCTATATCGTCCCAGTCAGGCACATCAGGAATAAGCCTGTCATAATCATTTATGAAATCTTTCAGGTCATTTGAAGCACGGTATGCATACACCACTGCTTCGAGTAATGAATTGCTTGCCAGGCGGTTCGCCCCGTGCAAGCCGGTCATTGAAACCTCACCGCAGGCATAAAGCCCGTTTAACGATGCCCTTGAGAATTCATCTACTACAATTCCGCCGCAGGCATAGTGTGCTGCCGGAACGACAGGGATGAAATCCTTTGTAATATCAATTCCGTAACTCAGACATGTATTATATATGTGAGGGAAATGATCGATTATATCGCTACCCTTTTTATGCGTAATATCGAGGTAAACAAAATCTGCTCCGCTTTTCTTCAGTTCATTATCAATGGCTCTTGCAACTATATCCCTCGGAGCGAGTTCTTTTCTATCGTCATAATTTTCCATAAATGGTTGACCCGATTTAAGCCGGAGTTTTGCTCCGAATCCTCTGACAGCCTCAGAAATTAAGAAGGAAGGCTGATCCTTATCATTAAGCAGTCCCTGTTTGTAAAGGGATGTTGGATGAAACTGTACAAATTCCATATTTCCCATTTTTGCTCCGGCCCTGTATGCCATTGCAAATCCATCACCTGTGGCAATAAGCGGATTTGTTGTATGAAGGTAAACCTGGCCAAGTCCGCCCGTAGCAATGATAGTAGCCTTTGAAGTTACACGAAAGACTTTGTTAGTTTTACAATCCAGAATATAGGCTCCCCAGCAGTTCCGGTTAGCAAGGATTTTATTTTTTAACTGAAGAACATTATGCTCAGTTATAAGATCTATGGCTACAGCATTTTCAAGGACTCTTATATTGCTCTTTTCATTTACCGCATCGATTAAAGCGCGTTCTATCTCCTGTCCAGTAAGGTCTTTGGCATGAAGTATTCTTGCCATAGAATGTCCACCTTCTTTAGCGAGATCGAATTTCCCATGTTTCTTAGTAAACCTTGTTCCAATATCCACCAGGTCAAAAATCCTGTCAGGACCTTCTGTTACAGTAATTTCAACGGCTTTTTTGTTGCAAAGTCCTGCTCCGGCAATCAGTGTATCTTCAATATGTTTTTCGAATGTATCATGAGCATCCATTACACTAGCTATTCCGCCCTGTGCATAGTTAGTGTTCGATTCAGATTTGTTCTTCTTAGTGGCAATTATGACATCAGCATATTCTGAGATCTTTAATGCAGCAAAAAGTCCTGCAATACCGCTTCCAATTATTAATACATCTGTTTTCAATATTTATTCTTCATTACCTCGTGTAAATTATACAGGAAAAAATCTATATCATTTTTCTCAGAAATCAACGGCGGAAGCAGACGGAGGACCGTATTATTCGTACAGTTTGTGAGAACCTTTCTTTCTCTCATTTTCTTAACAATATCATTGCCCGGATAATTTAACTCTATACCCTGCATAAATCCCTTTCCCCTGATTTCATTTATATCTTCAGGAAACATAAGTTTTATTTCCCCGAGCTGATTGGACAGGTAATTACCCAGTTCATATACTTTATCCATTAAACCGTTTTCAAAAACCTCTTCGAGCACGACTTTTCCGGCTGCACAGCATACAGGATTTCCCCCGAAAGTTGTTCCATGGATTCCGGGAGTAAAAACATTGTCAAATTTTTCTGAGACTAAAATCGCTCCCAGCGGAAGTCCTCCTCCGATAGCTTTCGCGGATACAATTATATCAGGTTTAATATTATGATGGTTGCAGGCAAAGGGTTTCCCGGTTCGGCCAATACCTGATTGAATTTCATCTGAGACTATAGCAAAATCGAATTCATTTCTAAGATTTATAAGTTCCTGTGCAAATTCTTCTGAAACAACATTTATTCCGCCCTCCCCCTGTATGAACTCTACAAAAACGGCGGCCGTGTTTTTCCCGATCTTTCTTGTGAGATCACTTACATTATTAAAATTTATATGATCAATTCCAGGCAGAAGAGGTGCGAATCCATTGGTATATTTTTCCTTTCCCGTCAAAGTAACCGCCCCGTAAGTTCTCCCGTGAAAGGAACCTGTTAGTGAATATATTGTCTTATCAGGACCATAGTGTTTTCTTAAAAGTTTTAAAGTTCCTTCGACAGACTCTGTTCCACTGTTAGTTAAAAATGCTTTGGACATCCCGGAATATTTCAAAAGAAGTTCAGTAAATTCGATTTGAACGTCAGTTATATAATTATTTGAAAGATGTGCAAACTTCTGTATCTGGGTACAAACAGCCTGAACTATTTTGGGATGTGAATAACCAAGAGCATTTACTGCAAGCCCGGAAAAAAAATCAAGATATCTGTTTCCTTCTTTATCTATTAAATTAACTCCGCTTCCGTGAGAGATTTCTATAGGAAGCCTGTTATAGGTGTGAAGGAAAAGTTCCTTCTCTAAATTAAGTATTGCTGGTTCCATATAAATTTTTATCAATTAAATAATATAACTGAAAGCACAAACAGAAAACCGAGTAAATAAATATTAAATATAATACCCATTATAACGGCATATATTACATTACGTGAGAGAGCATAGATGCCGGTTATAGATAAAAAAATTCCCCACAGAATTAACAATCCTTCAAATGACAAAAGAGTATAGGCAATCGCGGGTTTGAGAATAAAAGGAGAAGGATTATCTGAGAATAAATACCCTCCGAAAATTATTAACTCAATTGGGAATAATACAATCAGAGCAAATGAATACGGCAAAATCGAGTAAGTCAGAACTGCATTATCATCTCTAAATCTGGTTTTTAAACCTGATAATTTATTGACAATGAATAGGATAAAAGCAAACATCCAGATTATAACTACACTTGCACCGACAGAAATTAAAAGTTCCGTTTCAAGACCAAATCTTAGTGTACTTTCGCCGGATAAGAAGATCGATAAAAACCTTGAGTTGATAAAAGCCCTGATTGAATAAAGCACCGCAATAAGAATTATGAAATTTTTATGTTCGGATTGTATTATCCGGTTAAATGCTTTTACCGGGCTTTCTATTAACATACCTATTAGCTGCCACAAATCAAGATTGAATATCTTATCCCGGAGATATGCTTTGCAGTTTGAACACGTAAATTTATAAAATGGATTTTCTGTTCCGCAGTTAGGACAAGTGACTACGTTTTTCATTTTAAAAATTTACCCTGAGGTTTAACATAGGAGTTTTAGTATAAGTATTTTCAGAAACATCAAAATCGAATAAGTTGGCATCAACATAAGCATCAATAAGATTAGCAAGATATGTAATAACCATGTAGATAGTGAATAAATCTCTCTGGTCCTCATAAAAGGTGCGATTTAATTTGTCATATTCGCTGCCCGTTTGCATGTATTTTTCTGTATAGTATTTATACAAATCGTTATTTTGTTTCCATTCATATCCGAACCAGATACCCAGGCCCCATATAATCGGAATTTTGAGGTAAGATTCATTATAAAACTGACCCCAGCCGGGAATTATTGCACTTCTGAGAACTGCCCCCCAGGGAGATTTTGACATTACAAAAACTGAATCAGGTTTTTGCGAACCAGTATCATTGACAGAAATCTGCTGACCATCGCTGCTGTAAGAAATGATGATAAAAAAAGTAAAAATCTTAACTATATGACTTATCAATGGCCTCAAAGAGTTCAAACAATCTTTCAAGTTCATCATTGGAATAAAATTCAATTGTAATTTCACCTGAGCCATCCTGTTTTTGCCTGCAGATAACTTTGGTTGCAAAAAGTTTTCTTAAACGGTCTTCAACATCATTAAGGTTTGCCGAACGGGGTACCTGATGTGCCAGTCGTTTTGTTTTTCCGGATCCGCCGGATCCGGTCAAATATTTTTTAACGATTTGCTCTACCTTCCTGACAGATAAATTACCGTCTTTTATTTTTCCAAGCATTTCAAGCTGAAGTGATTCTGTCGGCAGATTTATCAGAGCTCTGGCATGACCTGAGCTGATATCCTCTTTAATCAGGGCTTCCTTGATTTCATCGGGCAGTTTAAGGAGTCTTATTGAGTTGGCAATAGTTGAGCGGTCTTTCCCTACCTGATCTGCAATTTGCTCCTGGGTCAGATCACATTCTTCCATTAACCTTTTATAAGCAAGTCCGATTTCGATAGGGTTGAGTTGTTCCCTCTGTATATTCTCGATCAATGCCATAGCGAGCATTGTTTCTTCTTTGTCAACCTGTATTATGTAGGCGGGAATATCCCTGTATCCGATATCAATACAGGCTTTTAATCTTCTTTCACCGGAAATTAATTGGTATGTGCCGCCGCTCATTCTGCGGACTGTAATGGGCTGAATAAGTCCGTTCGATAAAATGGATTTCTTTAACTCATCAAGGGCTTCAGGCTCAAAATTCTTGCGTGGCTGATAAGGGTTTGAACTGACAACATTCACCGGAATTTTTACCAGGATGTCGTTTTCCTTCCCGTCATCCTGCTTAATTTGAGTGTAATCCGGTGCTTGCTCTTTATCGGAGGAAAGATTTTGAGGTCTGATTAAAGCATCAAGCCCTCTGCCTAATCCTGGTTTAAGTTTAGTCATAATTTATAACGAATTATTTTCGCCCGAATTTCTTTTAATTACCTCAGCAGCAAGCGCCATATAATTTTTAGCACCTGATGAAATTGCATCGTATAAAATAACCGGTTTTCCGTAGCTCGGGGCTTCTGAAATTCTGACATTTCTGTGAATTATAGTGTCGAAAACTTTATCACCGAAATACTTTTTTACTTCTTCCGCTACCTGGTGTGATAATCTTAACCGGGTATCAAACATAGTAAGCAACACTCCCTCAATAGTCAAGTCTTTATTAAAATGTTTTTTAACTATATTGATGGTATTGAGTAACTGTCCCAGTCCTTCGAGCGCAAAGTATTCGCACTGTACAGGAATTAAAACTGAATCTGCTGAAGTCAGGGCATTTAATGTTAATAAGCCCAATGACGGCGGACAATCAATAAGAACAAAATCATAACCGTTCAGACTTTTCTTAAGTGCTGCTCTGAGTAATATCTCCCTGTTATCTATATCCACCATCTCAATCTCGGCACCGACAAGATTAATATTTGATGGAAGGAGGTCGAGAAAAGGCATATATGTATTTATTACGACTTCATCGACTGATTTGGTACCGATTAATACCTCGTATACCGAGGGCGAATGATCATTAACACTTAAGCCTGAAGACGAATTAGCCTGAGGATCAATATCTATAAGAAGAGTACGTTTTTCTGCTGCTGCCAGAAGTGAAGAGAGATTTATTGCTGTAGTGGTTTTGCCTACACCACCCTTCTGGTTAGCTATCGCTATTACTTTTGCCATTCAATAATTACAATACGATAAAGTGTAATTTAATTAATAGATTTATCTAAAATAGCTTTACATCGTATTTTTTCCAAATCAACTCAGAGCTTAAATTCTTCACCGTAACCCATTACCCGTGAATTGATACCGGTAGCTTCAACTTTCTTTTTGAATTCCAGCGGATCTGCTTGAATTACCGGAAAAGTATTATAATGCATCGGGATTGCCATCTTTGGTCTAACCAACTCAACAGCTTTTATTGCATCAGTAATGTTCATAGTGAAATTGTCTCCGATCGGCAGGAGCATATAATCAATGGGACCATTCATTTCCCCGATCAGTTTCATATCAAGAAATAATCCCGTATCGCCTGTATGATAAAGAGTTATCCCGTCAGCTTTTAGTATAATTCCTGCAGGTTCCCCCGCATAAGTTCCTTCAGGTGTTTGCGACCCATGGTGTGCAATTGTAAACTTCACCCTGCCAAAATCAAAATTATACCCTCCGCCGATGTGCATATTATGTGTTTCAAATCCTTTCGAAAGCAGGTAATTGCCTAATTCATTGACACAAATAAAGGTTAATTTGCTCCTTTTGGCAATCTTAATTGCATCTCCGAGATGATCACTGTGGGCGTGAGATAATATAATATAATCTGCATCAACATCATCTGATTTCACCGGTGAAGTCGGGTTATTATCAAGGAAAGGATCTATAAGAATTTTTATCCCCGAATCTGTGGTTACCTGGAAGGCGGAATGAGAAAAATATTTTAATTTCATTTAAATCCTCTTTAATTATATTCAAACAGTCATTGCAGAAGCCCATCAAAGTATTTAACTGCCTTACTATGGATGAACTCCATTAAATCCAGTTTGAGTTTTACCTGAAACTCACTTCTCAGATCATTAACTTTATTAAACACTTTTTTTGAAATCCTTACTTTCTCTTTCTTCAAAAGATTATCCATGTTTTCTGTCATTACATCAAAATCTCTGACTTTACCTGAAAGATCCTGCAAATCCGTTACCATTTTATACAATATCATAAATTCTTTTCTATCATAGCATGATATAAATAACTCCATGGAATATCGTAACCTCCTTAATGATATCCGTATTTTGTGAAGTCCTTCAACCGATTCTGCGGAAAAGTACCCTTTAATATCTTCCAGCACCTGGTTAAGACGATTCTTAAGGACGATATTAGCCGCTTTAAAATATGCCTGTTTATCATCCAGGTTATCTATTTGCCACTTCTTTTTGCTCATAGAAATATTTCAGGTAAACAAAACTCTCAAAAATCCCCTGATTGTTTTAAATGATTTCATCTTGCTTTTATGATTTCCGTAAATAGTCGGGATTTCTACAAATCCAATTTTATAATTTTTACGTTTAGCATTTATCAGAATTTCTGTTTCAGCTTCATATCCTTTTGATGAGGGTAAAATATTATGAAGAATACTTGTTTTATATGCCCTGAATCCACATTGACTATCTTTGATAAACTGTTTTAATTTAATGCTTAAAAGGAATGAAGTTAATATATTACTTAGGATTCTTTGTAAGGGCATTGATTTTAAATTTCCAAGCCTGTTCCCTACTGCAATGTCACATCTATGCAGAACTTCTATCAATGATGGAATATATTCCGGGGGATGCTGTAAATCGGCATCAATTGTAATTGTTATGTCGGAGTTTAGTTCAATACTCTTTTTCATTCCCCTGCTTATTGAAAATCCCTTCCCTTCGTTCTTTTTATTGGATATCAGAACGATTCTTTCATTTATCTTTATATGCTTCAGGAAATCATCGGTTGACCCGTCATTAACGGCTATTATTATGTCAGAATACTGAAGTGTTTCGCGGATAATCTCGGGGAGAGTCTGCTGTTCATTGAAGAAAGGAATAACTACAGCAACCTTAGGTTTTTTTTGCATAATGTTCAAGAATTCCTCTCCATCCTTTTGTTGCAGGAGATTTTAATGCCCTTGTCAGGCGTTTTCTTAAAGCATCTTTTGATAACCCTCTTATAAGCTGACCATCTTCGGCCAGAGAGATTCCGCCTGTTTCCTCAGAAACAATAACACTTAGAACATCTGCTTGTTCTGTGATACCCAACCCTGCTCTGTGTCTCATTCCAAGCGATTCTCCGTCAACCTGAGTTATAGTGGAAAGCGGGAGAGTACATCTTGCCGCCTCAATCCCGTTGTTATTTATAATTACAGCACCATCATGTAGCGGGGAGCGGGGAAAAAAGATTGAGCGCAAAAGTGAACTGCTCAGTTTGGCGTTAAGCAGCTCACCTGTTTCAGCATAGCCTCTGATCCCGGATGATTTTATTATTACTATAAGAGCACCGTGCTGATGCTGAGATAAATCAAAAGCGGCATCTGCTATTATTGATGCAGCTTCGGGGGATTCTCCTTTAACAAACAGTCTGAAGAACGGGTTTCTTGCCACAATGACCAGCAGCCGTCTAATTTCAGGCTGAAAGAGAATAAGGAATGCAATTACCCAGATATCCGTAATCAATTTTAGCAGCCAGCTTAATGCTCTGAAACTGGCTACCTGTGAAGCGAATGAGAGCAGAAGGACAATCATTAAGCCCATAAAAATTTGGGCTGCTATCGTCCCTTTCAATAAGGTATAAAGCTTATAGATTATGAAAGATACAATTGCTATATCAATAAGATCGGAAAAGGAGACGGTAAGGAAACCTATTTTAAAGAGTTCAAACATTTATTATGAGAGATTGTTTAAAAGTCTGCTTACCTGTAATCCGTAAAGCACATTATGTGTACGCAAAAAGGTAGCACCGTTTCTAACAGCTAAGGCATTAATTACTGCAGTTGCAACATCCCTGTCTTCCGATAAATCTCCGATTAGTTTGTTTATAAATGATTTCCGGGAAACACCGATCATAACAGGATAACCTGCTTCCTTAAATCTGCATAATTCTTTTATAATGGTCAGGTTATGCTCAAATGTTTTTCCAAAGCCGATCCCCGGATCAATTATAATTTTGTCAATACCTTGTTGTTCGGCGCTCCCGGCCTGTTTTTTCAGAAAAGAAAAAACATCTTCAATTAAGTTCTCATAAACAGGGTTTATCTGCATATTTTTAGGAGTACCTTTTATATGCATTATTATCAGGGCTGCATCGTATTTTTTAACTGTAGTCATAAGTTCGGGATCAAAAGTTCCGCCGCTGATATCATTTATGATAAAAGCTCCCCGTTTCAGGGCTTCTGCCGCCACTTTACTCTTTGTAGTATCTACGGAAATGATAGCATCAGCTTTTTTGTTCAGTATACCTTCAAGGACAGGAACCACCCTGTTCATTTCTTCAAACGCAGATACGCCCTCGGAACCGGGCCTTGTTGATTCCCCTCCGATATCAATAATATCTGCGCCTGCATTCAGCATTTCCAGCCCATGATTTATTGCATCCTCACGGTTAAAGTATAATCCACCGTCGGAAAATGAATCGGGAGTGACATTCAGTATACCCATAACATAAGCCCGATCGAAAAAAAACTCCTTTCCACCGATGGTATAGGATTTTACTTTGACTGAATTCTTAAGCGGAGCTTGATTATTTTCCAGGTTATCTGATCGCATCAGGGTTCCTTTGCCGGTTACATCTAATAAGGGAATTTGTATGAAAATTATCACTAAATATAATCTCTCTTTACAGTCTTTGCAAAGTTCATCAGATCTTTAAGATAAAAAAGGTGACACTGAGGTCACCACTATTAACCTTCATCAATCATAAAATTACTTCACCAGATTCTTTAATTCAGCTGTAGCAGAAGTAACATTATCAGATTTAAATATTGATGAGCCGCATACAAAAACATCAACCCCTGCTTTAAAGGCAGGTACTATGGTTTTTTTATCAATTCCGCCATCGATTTCTATTTTGAAATCCGAGTTAAATTCTTTCCTGAGTTCTGCTGCTTCCTGTATTTTCCGGATGGAATTGGGAATGAACGACTGTCCGCCGAATCCAGGATTCACAGACATAATTAAAAGTATATCTATGTACTCAGCTATATCTCTGAGAGTGTGAACAGGTGTTGCAGGATTAATTACGACGCCTGCTTTCATTCCCAGTTCTTTAATTTTCTTTATTGTTCTATTCAAATGAATTACTACTTCCTGGTGAACTAGGATATGATCAGCTCCCGCTTTTTTGAAATCCTCAAGGTATTTGTCAGGATTTTCAATCATTAAATGTACATCTACAGGAAGCCTCGTTACTTTTCGAACAGCCTTCACAAGCACAGGTCCAAAGGTTAAGTTCGGAACAAAATGTCCATCCATTATATCGCAGTGTATCCAGTCTGCCCCGCCTGTTTCCACAAGCTTGATCTGCTGTTCAAGCTGTGAAAGGTCTGCGGATAAAATCGATGGAGCTATCAGTGTCATTTATTCTTCCTTTATTTCATTTTCATTTGCTGTTTTAGTTACGAAAAGATCTATTACATCACCCGGGTTAACTTTATTACCCTTGCTTGGATACTGATCAAGAATGGTATTGGGTAATAAGGAAAAGGACGGCTGATAATTTATCTTTCCCACTTTCAAAGAACTGTCTGCGAGAATTTTTTCAGCTTCCGTAAGCGATTTGCCAATAAGATCAGGAACTTCTATGCTTCCTGCCTGTACCTGTCCAATGCTGACCGTGACATTTACACTCGCTCCTTTTTTTACAGGAGTGTCTTCGGCATACTGCTGATCATAAATCATATCTTTCGGGTAACCTGAAGGTTCCTGATCAACATCTCCGAGTTTTAATCCCAGTCTTTCCAGAGAAAATTTAGCATCTCTTATTGATTTACCGTTTAAGTTTGGAACGTGAACGACAGGTTCTCCGCCGCTTACAAAAAGATACACTCTCCTCCCCTCCTTTACTGTTTCTCCGGCCCGCGGGCGTTGAAATATAATCGAACCCTCCGGGAATTTCTCATCATATGTGGTATCCCCTACGATAGGATCAAGATCATGGGATTCCAGAACCTTAACTGCCTCTGTTTCGGTTTTGCCCACTACATCAGGAACTTTTTCAATAGGAGAGCTCACATACCAGGGGAAAATTATACTATCCAGTAAAAGAACAACTGCAAACAAAGCAAAAAGAACCCACAAGATTTTTTTGACAACAGGTTTTTGGAGATTTTTTTTCATCATTCTAAATATATCAAATGAGCATATTTCAAACAAACTTACAGGTTTTAGCGAAATGACCCGGTGAAACAGGGTTATTATATATGAATAAAAACAAAAATGATATATATTAGATAATATTTAAGAATCAAAAGGAAAAACTCTTTATTTTGTGGTAATTCCATACCATATAAGATTATTCTGCTATTTTTATTCATATCACTAATGAGGTTCTAATGTTCAAGCAGCACCCCAAAGGCTTGTATGTGCTTTTCTTTACAGAAATGTGGGAAAGATTCAGCTACTACGGTATGAGGGCTATTCTCTCTCTTTATATGATTCATGCTCTGATGTACGATAAAGCTTTTACATCTTCAATTTATGGATATTATACAGGTCTTGTCTATTTAACACCGCTGCTTGGAGGATATATCGCCGATAAATACTGGGGTAACAGAAAGTCGATTATCTGGGGTGGAATAGTAATGGCTTTAGGACAGTTCGCCCTGCTGCATCATTAATATTATTTATAATGTACAGACTGTTATTAAAAATGATGCACGGTGTACCCTGATTTAATAAGCAGATATTCTTTTAATAATCCCCCGTTATCTATATTTGAGATGGGGGATTAATTTTTTGTGATATGTATAAAAATTATTTCATACTTAATCGGATTGTACTTGAATTAAATTCTGCATTAAAAGGATTTACCGTTACTGAAATTTTCTCGCAGGAAAAAGATAAACTCATATTAAAGTGTGGAGGTGAGTTAGAAAAGTATATTGAAATTTCTGTAAATCCCGGAGAGCCGTACTTAACCCTGAAAGATGAATATCACCGCGCAAGAAAAAACAGCATTGACTTCTTTGGAGTGTACCTGCCGCTTAAAATAAGTAAGTTCGGAATCTCCGATCATGACAGGCTTGTAAAAATACATTTTGAAAATGCCAGTTTGTATTTTGCTGTCAGAGGGAAACATTCCAACGTTTTTATCGAAGGTTCTGATGGTATAGTAAATTCCTTTAAAAACGAAGACGAATCCTATTTAACAGAATTTAAGGATGAAATTCAATCTCATATTTTCATTTCAGAAAAAAAGAAAATTGATTATGCGTTCCCCGATCTGGAATTTGAAGAATACAGAAAGAAATACCCCTTCCTCGGCAGAGAAATAATTAATGAGGCAAAGTTCCGTTATTCCGATGCGGGCAGTAAAAATAAATCTGTTTATCTGCAGGAAATTACCGATGAATTACTTGAAGGAACGCCCGCTGTCTTTATCTCATCAAATGATTTGTCCCTGGCAGTTAAAACTTTCCATATATTTCCCTCTGATGAGGTTCAAACATTTGATTCAGTAGTCGATGCCCTGAACTTTTACCTTGGCAAAAAGTTTTATTTAGATGCATTTACAACCAAAATAAAAACAGCAGAAAGATTCATTGAGAAAGTATTATCCAGACTATCCTCTAAATTAAATGATCTGAGCGGAAGAATAGAACGAGGCAGCCGAGAAGAAGAGTACAATAAATTAGGGAACCTGCTCCTTATTAACCTGAATAAAGTTTTTCAAAAAAGCAGTTCCGTTGAGATCGAAGATATCTATGAAAATAACAGGTTAATTATTATTAAAATGGATCCAAAATTAACACCTCAAAGAAATGCAGAATATTATTTTAATAAAGCCGGCAATGAAAAAATTGCCTATAATAAATCAAAGGATTTATTCAGAGATATTTCGATTAATTATAAAAATATGATCGCCCTTAAAGAGAGATTTGAAAAAACTGAAACCATGGAAGAGATAAATAAAATTATGACAGAGCTGCACATAAAATCCGGTGAAAAAAGCAATTCTCCGGATGATATAAAATCAAAATTCAAACACTATGTAATTGAAAATAAATACGACGTTTATGTGGGCAAAGACAGTGCAAATAATGATTTGCTCACAATGAAATTCGCTAAACAGAATGACTACTGGTTTCATGCAAGGAGTGTTCCCGGCTCCCATGTAATTCTCCGGGTACTAAACAATAAGGAACCTGTCCCGAAAAACGTTATTAAAAGTGCTGCTTCAATAGCGGCTTTTCATAGTAAAGCAAAAACCAGCGGACTTGCTCCTGTATCATATACATTTAAAAAATATGTTACTAAGAAAAAAGGGATGGAACCCGGAAAAGTCGCCTTGCTAAAGGAAGATGTTCTGCTTGTTAAGCCGGGAATCCCCGCCAATTGTGAGTACGTATCCGGCGAATAGTTTTTAATCCGTTATTTCAACGGACTCATGGCCGTCAAGCACGTAGGAATTGTAAATAATATAATATTCCTGTGCCCACTCGTTATCTCCTTTTTTATCTGATGCATTCCTGTTGTTTTCCCTCTTTAGTGGATTGCGGACATTATTTCCACACTGGTGATTTTCAGAGTGAATAGAATTGCACAGCGAAAAGAATGAATTCCTTCTTCTTCTCAATTTTTCCTCGTGCATATACTTACCGGGATTTATTTGACATTACTACATGGAAAGTAAATATATACTATTAAGAAAACTTTAAGCAGATATTAAGAAATTGTTAAAAGTTTATTGAAGTACTCTCTTCCAGATATTTAGCAGGACAGCTACCTTTTATTCGCAGCATATTTTATTATCTCAACTTTTTCAATCGTAATCAGTCCCCCGCTGTTTGCATCTTCAAAAATTTTATCGAGTGCGGGCAGGAATCCTTCTATTTTATTTACCTCATCGACAATTTCAATTATCAAGGGAAGGTCTTCTGAAAGACGGAGTATTTTTGTTGTATGTATCCTGCTGTTTCCGCCGAAACCCATTATTCCTTTGAAGACCGTGGCTCCTGCCAAACCTGCTTTTCTGGCCTCAAGTACTATTTTTTCATAAACAGGGATATTTCCTGTTTTATCGCTTTCCCCTACAAAAATTCTTAGTAGTTTTGCTTCACCGTTGATGTGCATGTTTTAACTCCAGATTTTTGAAATAATATAAGCCGCAATAACACCGGCTAAACTGAGGAAAAGGTTCAATAATATATTCAGCAGACCGGAAATAAACTGAGAATCTTTCAGCAGATTAATAGTTTCAAGAGAGAATGTCGAAAAAGTTGTGAAGCCTCCACAGAAACCGATAGTAAGGAATAATTTCACTCCCGGAGTAATAAGTTCCTTTTCATCAAAAAGAAAGATTATAATTCCGACTATAAAACTTCCAATAACATTAACAGCAAGTGTTCCATATGGAAAAGTGGAAGGCAGGAATTTGTAAGACACGTCACTTACCCAGTAACGTAATCCACCTCCGAGTGCCGCTCCAAGTGCCACTATTAGGTAGTTTAACATGCATTAACTCCAGACCATTTGTAAATTAGGTTAATTACATACAGCATACTGCCGCGGACATTAAAATAATATTTTACTTCGGGTGTTTAATCTTTATGTTTTGCTTTAAATCCGGACAGTTCTAATATTATCGCAGTCAAAATTAAGTTAAATGAAACAAATATCAATTAATATATATCATATTTTAAATAGCATGTAATAATATGAACCGTAATTTTCGGAATTAAGGAGTTTTCTCAGAGTCTCTGGAAATACAAACGAATTTCATTCATTAAATTCAAATACTCTCCTGTGAGTATTGAAAATATCAACAATTATTTTATCAAATCTGAAAATTAAAATCTCTTTCCTTCTATTAATCAAGAAACACCACTATCCTGGCAGCTATAAATAGGGTAATTATAAAATTAATATTCGGCATACTTTATGAGTAGTTACTCATATAATCAACTAATCATATGATTGGAGATGGCTATGAAGAAGACACAGGAAGAACTTAAAGCAAATATTTTAAGCGCACTCGCTCATCCAAACAGAGTTCGTATTCTGGAATTTCTAAAGAATGGGGTAAAATGTAATTGCGAAATAGCCCCCGCTTTAAATCTGGAGCAATCCAACCTCTCAAGACATATGAAAATTCTTGTACAGGAAGGAATTGTGATATCATGGAAAGATGGTTTACGAGTTAATTATGAAATAACCGACGAAAGAATAATTGACATTCTGAATACTGCAGGAAGTGTCGCACGTAAAGAGGCACAAACAAGAATCAGAATACTTGATAAAGCATAAAATAATCAGGGTGAATTAAGATGAACATTAAGATACTTGGTCCGGGCTGTATAAACTGCCAGACACTCGAAAAAAGAACAAAGGAAGCAGTAAAAGGATTAAATGTTGAAGCTGAAATAGAAAAAATAACTGATACTCATCAAATCACGGCATCCGGTATTATGATTACACCGGGCCTTATAGTTAATGATAAAATTGAGATCCAGGGGAAAGTTCCCACCGTCGAACAGATCCAGGAAATTTTGAAACAAACGAAGTCAAATTAAATCTGAAAACATACTATGAACTGGAAAGAACAATATAAATCATTTTTGTGGATAGCCGGGTTCTTCCTGTTTGCTTACTATATGCCGATAGGAAATGAATCTATAAAAAGATCAATATTAGAAGCGTTTGCACTAGCCAAATGGTATGCGGAAGAACACGTTCTTCTCTGTCTTATTCCTGCTTTTTTCATTGCAGGAGTAATTGCAGTCTTTATTAGCCAGGGAGCAGTAATTAAATATTTTGGAGCTGGTGCTGTAAAATGGAAGGCATATCTGGTTGCTTCAATTTCCGGGACAATACTGGCTGTTTGCTCCTGTACGATTCTTCCTCTTTTCTCTTCCATTCATAAAAGAGGTGCAGGGCTGGGACCTGGAATTGCTTTTCTTTATTCGGGACCGGCGATCAATATCCTCGCGATAATTTTAACTGCACGCGTTCTGGGAATTGAATTAGGTATAGCCAGAGTCATAGGCGCTGTCTCATTCAGTGTGATTATCGGTTTGATTATGGCATTCATATACCGGAAAGAAGAAAAAGAAAAAGCGGTCAATCAATTAACTCTGCCGGAAATTGAAGAACACCGCCCCTTCTGGCAAACCTCGCTTCACTTTTTTATCCTTGTTGCAATACTTGTTTTTGTTAACTGGGGAAGACCGGATACTCATCAGGGATTCTGGTTCCTGATATTTACAAATAAGTGGTTTATAACCTCATTATTTGGAATTGGTTTTGCAATTTCGATGGCTTATATAATAAAAGTAAAAAAAATATTTGTCCTGAGCGGCTCAATCGCTGTTATTTTAACCGCAATTTTATTTTATAACAATCCGGTTATTCCATTTGTAGTTGCAGTGATCGCTACCACAATCTCTCTGACATTCTCAAAAGATGAACCGAATCAATGGCTGGGTGAGACGTGGGGATTTACGAAACAGATTATGCCGCTTCTGGGCGCAGGAGTTTTAGTAGCGGGATTTTTACTTGGTTCCAATAATGGGAAAGGCGGCATCATACCAAACGAATGGATATCAACTCTTGTGGGTGGTAATTCTATGTTCTCAAATTTATTTGCATCTGTCACCGGTGCATTTATGTACTTTGCTACTTTGACTGAGATTCCAATTATTCAGGGACTAATCAGCAGCGGAATGGGAAAAGGTCCTGCGCTTGCTTTACTTCTTGCAGGACCGGCATTATCACTACCTAACATGCTTGTGATCCGAAGTATTATTGGATCTCAAAAAACCGTCGTGTATGTAAGCCTTGTCATAATAATGGCTACCCTAAGCGGGTTAATGTACGGTTCGCTTTTTTAAATGGAAAATTTATGAAATTAAAATTGCTACTTTCAGCCTTAATATTTTTCTTTTCCATTAAGCTGTCTGCACAGATTCCCGTGCAAATTGAAAAGACAGCCTCGGATGTAATTATTGCTGTTTTTCAGAATAAATCTTTGCCTGCAGATGAGGTTAATGCCATCTATACCTTTTACAATTCGGATCCCGATATGTATGAATTTGAAAAGAATTATGATACGAACATTGCCTCTTTTGACAGCCTGAGAAATTATATAACCGGGTTAAGACGGCAGTTCAATAACATCACTAATGATTCAGCACTTGTACTGCTAAATCAATATTATCTTCGTATCAGTAATACTTTCTACAATTATTTTACGCAGAGAGCCTTCTCATCCACTAAAGCAAAAATAATATTCTTCAGTGCATCAGTCTCCTGCCCATGTACCCTTGAGATGTGTAAGAACCAGTTAGTCGATATTCTGAAATTCAAGAAAGACAATAATGATAGATTTGATTGGCTGGTTATTGATTCTTATATGAATAATGAACTGCAGATAAAATATGAAACTTACTTTTCCCCTTCTGTTCTTATTTTTAATGGGAAAAATCAGGTAATCAATAAAATTGAGTATGATGAAAATATGATAAAGAAATTGACAGATTTTTTAACAGCAAAAGATAAAGCGGGAGGCATTTAAATTGAAAATTAAAATACTAGGTTCAGGCTGTAAGAAATGTTTAACACTTGAAAATAAGGTCAGAGAAATGCTTCGGCAGAATAATATTAATGCAGAAGTAGAAAAGGTGACCCAAATAAGTGAGATAGTGAAATATGCGATTATGATGACTCCCGGACTTGTTATAAATGAGAAGGTAAAAAGTTATGGAGTAATTCCTAAAGATGATCAGCTTCTAAACTGGCTGAAAGGAAATGAATAATGAAAAGAATATATCTTTTATTTTTACTTATTATCCTGTCTGCATCATTAGCTCCATATGCGCAGAAGAAAACTGAAACGAAACCTAAAGTAACTTTCATCGAATTGGGCTCAGTCAATTGTGTCCCCTGTAAAATGATGCAGCCTGTAATGAAATCAGTTGAAGACAGATACGGTTCACAGTTAAAGATTGTTTTTTATGACGTATGGAAGACGGAACAAAAAAAATATGCTAAGCAGTATGGAATTAAGCTTATTCCTACACAGGTATTTTTAGATGAGACCGGCAAAGAGTTTTTCCGGCATGAAGGATTTTATCCTGAAGCTGAAATAGACAACCTGCTGAGGATAAAAGGAATAAAACCTATTAATACAAAAGATTGAAATGTTAGAAGGAATTTTTACGGCCCTGTATCAGGCAATGACAGGCGCTGTCTGGATGGCTGTTGCAGCTTCCTTCGGCTGGGGTGTTTTAAGCATATTGCTTTCACCCTGTCACCTTTCCAGCATACCGCTGGTTATCGGGTATATTAGTTCCCAGGGAAATATTTCTGTTAAAAGAACCTTTTATATTTCTCTTTTATTCGCACTGGGAATTCTTTTGACGATTGCAGCTATCGGCATAGTAACAGCATCACTTGGAAGGCTGATGGGAGATGTTGGGGTAGCAGGAAATTATCTGGTTGCAGTAATTTTCTTTTTGGTGGGTTTTTATCTCCTTGATATTATCAGTCCTGACTGGAATAAAGGTTTTAGAGAAGCGAAAATGAAGGGACTGTTAGCTGCACTGATTTTAGGTTTGTTGTTCGGCTTAGCTTTAGGTCCCTGCACTTTTGCCTTTATGGCGCCTGTACTTGGAATTGTATTTCAGACAGCACAAACAAACTATGTCCTGGCTGTAATTTTACTTTTAGCGTTCGGAATCGGGCACTGTTCTGTAATTATAGGAGCAGGAACATTAACAGGGAAGGTACAGAAATATCTTGACTGGTCCGAAGGCTCAAAAACCATCAAGCTCGTCAAAAAAGTCTGTGGAATACTAATAATCCTTGCCGGAATCTACATGATTTTTCAGACAATCTAATCATACTTTCATCCATTTAGAATTATTGCGCAGGAACTTCATTTATGATGATCAATTCCAATATCGGCCATTAATCGGTTATTCTACATTAAAACAAGAAGGTTTCAAAATGTGTTACTTTCTCTTCAAATTCCAGTAAATACATTTTATCCTCAGGATAATAGCGGGCTTTTTCGTATTCTTCTCCAGCGAACAGTTTGATACTATCAATGGAGTTCCATTTTGTTATAGTCCAGAAATGACAGATATCTTCCTCTCTTCGTCTCCACACTTCGATACTCAGATTACCTGGTGTTTTTTTATAATCTATTATTCCCTTAGTCTCCAGAAAAATTAAATACTCATCGGCATGCTTGTTTTTTGTTTTTCCATGCCACATCCTTGTGATGATTTTGTCCATCTGGTCAATCCTTTCGATCGCATGTTTAAAGGGGACTCCTGCTCCCCTCTTAGAAAATAATATTCTCAGTTAGTAATTACAGTCCGAATAGGATACTTAACTTAAAGTATACGGTTTGCAGCTTACTGAAGATTCCGTTTAGCAGCAGAACTACTTAAAATGATTAAATTTTAGGAATTACAACTTCCTCGGGGAGTTGCAGTTCGACAAGCTGCGAAGAGACGCCGGGAATTAATGCAACTTTTCTGGCAATCTCTTTCTTCTCTTCTTCCCTGCCTACCAGTTCGAGTATAAGTAAGCCGTGATCTGTACAGTTATCAAGCACACCGTCGTGGATTCCTAACCGTGTTTTAATATTACAGCCCCACGCAGTCAAAATCTTTTGAACTTTGACCGCTGATTGTTTCCTGTTACCGATAAGAATTATAAGAATCGTTTTCATTACTTCTCCCCATTAATAAATATCTAATTATATGTTCTAAATTAAAAAAAGAAACAACGAAAAACATTTGA
The DNA here is from genome assembly GCA_963743325.1 of uncultured Ignavibacteria bacterium. Classification (GTDB taxonomy): domain Bacteria; phylum Bacteroidota; class Ignavibacteria; order Ignavibacteriales; family Ignavibacteriaceae; genus DATFVA01. The sequence continues at coordinate 380,275 of CAVUOZ010000010.1, read as the reverse complement.
CTGTGGATAGTTCATTTAAAGGTGCCGATTTTGAACAATGCTAACCCCCGTTAAGCTTATTTTCCGTCACTGGATTTGATTGGCGGTTTGCGACTATAAGACTGGAAACGATCAGGCCGCCTCCTAAAACCAATTGCCAGGTAATTTGTTCATGAAGGAAAAGAAGTCCGAGTACTACTCCTCCCAGAGGGAAAATGTAAGTAACCATACTTGTTCTTGTAGGACCAATTTCGTGAATAAGATAGAAAGCCAGTACAAAAGCAAAGCCTGAACCAATAACACCAAGAAACAGCAGCGCTGTCCAGGTGAGTGTTAAGAATGGAATCTGAATTGAATTTTCTGTAATGAAAGCTGTAATCCACATTATGACTGAAGCTGAAAGCAAAGGGCCCGTACTCCTCAGGATTGCGTGCATACTCTGCGTAGTTTTCCGTACATACACACCGCTGCCTGCATAAAAGATGGAAGCGAGTACGACCGCAATCTGCCCCGGAAGAGTGCTTGATGAAGAGCCGAAATTTTTACTTAATAATACAATTACTCCTGAAAAACCAATGACTAATCCTGCAACTTTTGGGAGTGTCAGTTTATCATCGTCAAGCAGGAAATGTGCCATAAAAATTGTGAACAGAGGAACAGTAGAATCTAAAACTGTGGCAACCGATGAGTCAACAGACCGCTCTCCCCACGAAATCAGGAAAAATGGTGCAGCAAGATTTGTAAACCCAAGGATGATCAGAGGCAGCCAATCATTAAATTTATTTGGAATCTTAATCCGCAGTATAAAGATTACCGCAATACCAAACAAAAGACCAAATAAAACACGGAAGGCTACGAGGGTGACAGGACTTACTTCCTTCAGTGCAATCTTGATCCACATAAAAGATGAGCTCCATATTAAGCCAAGTAATACGAACGCAAGCCAGTGTTAGATTTCAATTAAGTTTCTCGATTATTTAATCGCATAAAAATAAAATAGAATCTGTAAAATATCCGTTATCAAACAATCAGGTTCCGGGACCATTCTACCCTGAGGAATGATAACGGAAGCGAAATCAGCTCAGAACGTGTAATGTCATTATAAGGTGATTCCTATATCCTCTGTCAAATATTTTTATACATTGAAATCAGGCAAGTATTTTTCCACAAAAAAATAATTTTGATGAAATGACAATCTATCCGGATTATTTTGCCTCTACATACTAGTCTGGACATTTACTGCTGCAAAAGAAAAATAGTATTTATAAAAGCCGGAGGGTTTACAATATAAAAAAGGAAAAAGCCCTGCTAAATTGCCGGGCTCAGAGTTCAACCAAATTATTTCAGGAGAAGCATTTTCTTTACTGAAAAGAATTTTTCAGTTCTCAATTCATAGATGTACATACCCGAAGCCAGGTCCTTTGCATCCCACTGGTATTGGTATTTACCAGCCAGCATTGAACTGTTTACTAATTCGGCTACTTTCTGTCCAAGTACATTGTATATCGTTACCTTTACGGTCTTTACATTTTCCGATAAAGAGAACTCTATTGTTGTATTTCTATTCTTCCCCTTCTTTCAATAACAGAATATAATTTTTCTATAATTAAAGAGCCTCCGCTGCATTAGCGGAGGCTCTTTAATGTCAAATCATTTCAAAAGAAGCATCTTCTTAATTGAAACGAACTTTTCAGTTCTTAATTCATAGATATACATCCCGGTGGCAACATTTCTTGCATTCCACTGGTAACTATATCTGCCGGCTTCCAGTTTACCGTTAACAAGTTCAGAAACCTTCTGACCTAACATATTAAATATAGTCAGGGTAACATTTGAAGCTTGGGGTATTGAGAAGTTTAATGTTGTTACAGGATTGAAAGGATTTGGATAATTCTGATCCAATGAATAATCAGTTGGAATTGACGGCTTACCTGACAGGAATAGTTTAGTAACCAAACTATTGTTTACTATTATTTCTTGTCCTGGTTTAAGCACAGTGTTAATTACTTTACCCGATTCATCCTGTAAAGTAATATCTATATTTTCTACCTTTATTCTGACAGGATAAGTAGCTCCCCGCATATCAATTGACTGAGTGCTGCTTATGTCTTCGGCTGCTCTTCCGCTTCCGAACCTGACATCAAACAGTCCTGCCGGTGGTAACGGCGGCAGTTCATACAGATCAAGATCCACTTCACCTTTTACTGTATACAGTGTGTAACTGCTCCCTGCTGCATCGGTTACTGTTATTTTTCCCCAGCCTGCCTTGCCGTCAGGCAGGTCATCTTTGAACATTTCAGCTGCCTTTTGATTTCCCTTTGCAGATACATCGGGTATGTTTATCTGGCAGGCCGATGATACTTTTACCCAGTATCCATATCCCGGTACTATCTGGGTCGCTGGCTGATATCCTTGTCCCGGAATAAATTTATAAATTGAAACTATCTGTCCTGGAGGTGTGGTATTTAATGCTGTGACATCTACTATGTCTTCATAGCCTCCGAACATATTCCATCCTGATGCTACATTGATTGGATTGTGAGGTACTATCTGTATGGCAGGATAATTATATGTCTCTGCTCCTGCATTCTTCATCCAGTAACCTTCTCCCGGAGTTGTTGTGGCTATTCCGGTATAACCTGAGCCGGGAACAAATTTGTATACTGTCCCGGTGTGATTTATCCACCAGTTATTTATTCCCTGTCCGTCAGGATTTATTCCAGGAACCGATACCATATTCCAGCCATTAGCTATAGGAACTGATAACTGGAAGGTAGTTGCACCTAGAGTGTTCGTAAAGATTTGCGTAGAATTTGTAGCAACTCCACCCAGAGTCAACCCGGAAGCAACAACTAATTTCCAGGTATCGCCGCTATTGATCGTTCCCAATGAAGAACCAAGTACAGGAATCGGAACATTTTCCTGAGCAATCCAAGCATCAGTACCTGGTTTATAAATGTAACAGGGATTTGGATCTGAAGGTAACCAGGCTGAAGTAGGACTTCCGCCGGCAACTATAATAGCATCTGTTCCCCAGGGTGCTGCATCAAACCTGTACATAGAACCAGCCGGGAATGATACTGCCTCAGGAGAACGAGTATTTGATTTGTTTGGAGCTGCAATTAGTGCAGCAAGATTAGCATCATATTGGGAACTCAATTGTTTATTAACACCAGGATAGGGATTCTCCATTGTTGTCCATGCAATTAGAGCGGGATTACCTGCATCAATAATTCCAACATATACTATATTTGAAATACCAGCAGGGTCAGCACCCGCTGCATAGACAAGTTTATCTCCTACTACACTGAATGCACCACCAAATTTAGGTCCGGGCATGGATGTGGCTGCTGTCCAGGTATTAGCACTAACATTATATAGATAAACATTCGATAAATAATTACTTGCTGCATCAACTCCACCAGCAAAATAGATATAGTTGCTTGAATAACCGACAGCTTTACCCCAGCCAATTGCTAATGGCAAAGGAGCAACAGTACTCCAGCTATTTCCTGCTATATCGTATTTATAAACTGTTGACTGGTAGACACTGGCCATGTCTGAACCACCTATAGCATAAACAAAATTTCCAGAAGCTGCTACAGCAAGAACTCTTCTGCCAGCTGGAAGCGAGGCTATCGGAGACCATGTATTAGTGGCTACATTGTATTTATAACATTCTGTTCCAAGTAAGGATGCTGTGTTACCGCCGATACTGTATATATAACCGACGACACCTACACCACCGCCTAAATAAGTTGTTGTTGGATATACACTGCCGCTTGTCCAATCGCCGCCAGTATCCCAAACATAAATATCCCGGGTAAAACAATCGTTGGCTGTATTCTGATCCGCTCCTAATTGAGTGCATACATTTATTGTATATCCACCGGTAGCGGCAGTCCAGTTATCAAATGTTACCTGTGTTGTAGCACCAGGTGCAAGATTAGAAACAGCCTTTGTGGAAGAGTAACCTCCGGTAATTGTCATTTGGACATTGAATGAATTTGTAAGTATTCCATAATTCTTCACAGTAGCTAACGGGGCCACGACACCGGGAGCAATTTGCGTTGCTAAATCAATAGATTGTGTCCCGACATCATTGGATAATTGTACAATAGGAGGCATTACATCACTGAAGTAATAGTTATCCATATACATTTCATTTGTTGTAACCGCTCCAAAGAAATCATTTGCGGCCAGTTGATTTAATATTGTCCCTGATTGCGTCCAATCCCAGGTTGCTATCTGAGTAAGAGCGCCTGCTCCGATCCAGAATTCAGCCAGGTGTGTATCAAGATCAACAACAACCATTACCTGGTTCCACACACCAGCCTGCCAGGTAAAGTTTGTAGTAATATCAGTTAATAATTGACCACCGCCACCAGCATTGAAATAACATTCCATTCCCCAACCGAAGGTCGAGGGAAGTGTATATTCTGATAATGTATTAAAATATCCGGACTTGCCTGATGGAATATAGAATAGGAAACTCATATACCATTTACCAGCGGTTTTTGGACCATTAACTCTTACAAGATCATTGTTCTGTACAATTTTTACTGAGTTTGCACCGCTATAAGCATACGTATTAGAAATGAAAGGATCTTGAACGGCATTACAGGGCAGGTTGTCCCATGTAGTCCAGTCTGTCGGATTTTGACAGGCAAGTCGTTGACCTGCTGTGTACGAATCGAAGTTATCAAAAAAGAATTCATCTGTCCCGGTAACATTCATAACTATATTCATACCTGGGAAACCAATACTTGCTGTGGTCATAGGAACAGAAATTCCACAATCAACTGCCATTATATAGCTTGGCGCAGTTTCACCATCAGGATTAGAACCAATGAAAAATAAGTTACCAACGCTCTGCCCATCAGGAGTAAATATTTCAACTACAATTTCAGATCCTGCTGGAGCAATTCCTAATACAGGAATATTAAAAATCGTTAATTCCTGATCCGGTACATCCACTGTGGCACTGCCAATTAAAGTTAATGAACTTGGATATCCAGTAGGAAACGGTGTACTCGTGGTATAAAGATAGCAGGTGATTGGTTGCATTCCGCTAGCTCCTATTGCTGACTCTATACCAATAGATACATTCGTAATTTGAAAATCATTTGTAATACCGAAATTTGATAGAACGAATGAGCGGAAATAACTATTAGCAGTAGTTGCTACACCATTATTACAAGCAACAGAGTTACCTGAAACTATATTCTGTGTAATAGATTCTGTTATTGTAGAAGACCTCGGACCATTCGAAAACGGAATTTGACCAAATGAGCCACCAGCAGGTTTCACATTGTGACTTATCGAATGTACATTATTAACTTTAACTTTACCTTGCCCCAAAATTTGAATTGAAGTAAAAGCTAACAACGTAAAGGCAACCAGGAAAAGAAATCTTGTAGTTTTGAACATATTTTAACCTCCAATAAATAAATGGATGATTATTTTTAGAAAATGCCTTAGTACAAGAATTTATCACAAGAGAAGCTTATTGGCTCTTTCTAAAATTTTGTTATGTAAATAATAACCAATAGAACAAGTTGATTTAATTGGACAATGATTGATTTTCTGAAAATAAAAATTGGTTAAAATTTTATTGGCAGGTAAATATAGTAGTCAAATGAATCCGCTATGATTCCTAAAACTCCATATTACCCTCCTCAACTAAAATTATCTTCCTCTCTTAATAATGATTTTATATAATGAAATCTTAAACCTTCGGAATTAAATTGCCTGAGCAATTTTTTAATCCCGAAGGTTATAACAATATTACTTTAGCAAAAGCATTTTCTTAATAGATATATATTTTTCGGTTTTAAGTTCATATATGTACAAACCGGTTGCAGCATTCTTAGCATCCCATTGATAGCTGTACCTGCCTGCTTCAAGGGATGTATTTACAAGTTCGGTCATTTTTTCTCCCAGGATATTATAGATGGTCAGTCTGGCACTATTCACATTTTCCGGCAATGAGAACGATATTGTCGTTACTGGATTAAATGGGTTAGGATAATTCTGCTCAAGATTATATGTAACCGGTACTGATTCCGTTTTGTTTATTTTAAGTATTGAAGAATTTTTATTATTTATTACTATCTTTTCTCCATCCACGATTATATAGGATCCTACAATTTTTCCATTAGCTATTTCCTGGAGCACATAATCGTTTTTACCTTCGGACTGTGAATTTGTCACAGTTATGGCGATCGGGTAATCAGATGATTGGACTTCAATAGTTGCATTATCACTCTCACTTAATCTATAACCTCCTGATAACCTGACATCAAAGTTTCCCTGCGGAGGTAGAGGGGGCAAACTAAAGCTCTCGATAGAGGTATTCTCATCTAACTTCCCATTAAAGAAAAGCGTCTGGCTCCGGTCACCGGAATCACTAATATCTACTTTTATGAAATAAGTGAATGTTTCTACGGGTATTACTAAATCATTACCTCTTTCAGTGGGTGGGGTTCCGCAGCTTATTGTTATGGTACCGGCGGAATTTGTTTTTATCCAGTATCCTTTGGTTCCGTCAACTGAAGTAGCAGTTATATAACTCCCTGCATATCCATAAAGTGTTCCAGGAATGATAATTCCCCCCGGATCAATGATGCTGCTAAGCGGGACATTACAGTTTGGTCCACCCAGCATATTCCACCCGGCATTTAAAGGAATAACACATTGTGTTCTGTCCGATCCGGAAATATATATAGTTGCAGCTGCCGGGAACTTCAGCCAGTATCCATTACCATTTTTTACTGTATCAGTGGCAATATATGATCCTGCATATCTGTATAATGTTCCCGTAACCGCACTTGGGAACAGAATATGGTAATAATGATTCACCACGTCAATGGGAAGGCTAAGCATATTCCATCCCTGGGTTACATTAAAAGCAGATTGTATTTGATAATTGTATTTTATCTGAACATAACCCAAGTGGAGTATATCAGTGTAGTGATTGGTTGTCCGCATATTTAAGTTGACCATAGAACCCGTATATGGATCTGCAAGATGGAAATAGCCATTAACCGGTAATTGTGCCGGATTCCAGCTTAAAGTAACAGGTGTACACCCTTCATTCGGCTGAAAATGCAGATCCCATATCCTTTCCGAATTTGTGTTTGTTCCCCTTATATCTGTAAAGAAATCTTCGTTACAACTGCTGAATCTGCCATCAATTACACCTGCCGGCGGCGGCGGAGGTGCGGATAGATCAAAATCCGGATCGAAACAATCCGTGGCGCCGGGTGCAGTGCCAAATATTAATGGATGCGCATTATTTGCACAATTGTCAGTAACTGAAATGTTTACAGTAAAATCGAAAGGCATTAGAGTCTGGGCACTTGCTGTTACACCGGATGAATAATTGGATCCATCATATGAGAACAATTTATAATAATATGTAGTTGCTGGAATTAATCCGGTATGATGTATGGGAGACGTAACCCCGTTGGACAATAAAGTTCCTCCTGCAAAAGGCTGTCCCAGAGCAGGAGGTGTACCAGAGGGAGTTGTAAATATACCGGTTAAGTTCCATGTAATAAGAACATTATTATTATTTGAATTTGGTGTAAAGCTGATATCAATCTGGTTGGCATTAATTGCAGCAGCCGAAACACCTGTCGGATCAGGGGTTGTAATGTACTCATAGTCAACCACCAGGTAAGGAGGGTGAGCCTGAGTCCATCCATCAAAATTAATATACCACTGAGAGCTGAAATCCCAATCAATAAATCCAATAGCAAACCAGTTCTGAGTCAAAGCATTGTGAAGATCTAACAATGCATTATTCTCCAACGGAGTGTTCCACCAGCCTGTCGAAGTCATCTGACTATTCCAATAGAAATACGCAATGTTTGAACCATAGTTATTTTGTATTTGAGTATTGATAGAAGATGCACTCGCTGTTACAGGATTAACACTACTCATAGGTGTGATACTCCAGTAAGGGTAGCTGATTGCATTTATGTAACCGTAAAATGAAACACCGATAATTGTCGCATTGTCGGGAATTGGACTAATATCAAAAACCGCCCATCCTACATTAGGATCGACAGTATTTATTTCACCATTGGTTTTTGTCGTCCCCTGGGTGTAACCGGTCCAATAATTGGCGCTATGAGGATACAGGGTATCTGTGACCATCTGGAAATATGGATTCTGAATCGTTTTGAAGCTGAAGGTTGCACTCTTGTAGCAGGATGAACCAATTTCCACAACCTTCCAGTAGTAATTTGTATAATAATCCAGCGGTAAATATGACGGATTAATCGTCCAGGAAGTGGCTAAGGTTCCAGATTGAACCAGTGTGAGAGAAGTTGGGTTTGTTCCGAAATACAGTTCATTTGTTATATCGCCCGCACCATTAGACCATGTCAGTTGAGAGAGATTTATGTCCACATTTGTAGCACCTGAAGGAGGATTTGGATTAGATGCAGCTGCAATCCCGCAGGGAGGTTCAAATGTAATTCGCGATGTCCATGCCTGATAAATTCCTGTAATGTCATCACACCAGTATGGATAAACAGTCCCGTTCGATTCAGCTATACCAATATAATCTCCCTGGTATCCTGAAGCCAATCCTGAAATTGGCTTTGGCTTAAAACTGTGATCACTTGCCAAAAAGTCCTGGAATGTTGAACCGCCATCAGTTGATCTTGATATATAAACCTGAGCCGAATCCGGATAACCTCCGCTGAATACAGCGTTTCTCGTATCATAATAAATTACATTAACCGCGCCATCTTCACCCACACAAACTGCAGGCATATATTGGTACTGTCCGTTGTTTAATGGATCCTGGTTGACTCTTATTCCCGCCGACCAGGTTGTTCCACCGTTAGTCGACACGTGCATAACAATATCAGGATCACTTCCTGCAGGTGCCAGATTTTTTTCTCCCGTTACAATATAAATCCATCCGTTTCTTGCCCCGCCTGTATTGTCTACTGCCATCCACGGAAAGTCGTTTACTCTTATCTGACCAGCACCGGAAAAAGTCAGAGACCCTCTTACACCATTACAATCATATACATTATTGTTATATGTCCAGGAAGTTCCTCCGTTGGTGGATTTTGCAAAACCCATAAAATCTCCTGTATAATTTCCACCTGATGTCGGGTTCTGCCATGCCACATATACAACTCCTCCCGGCCCTACTGCGCCATTACATCCCTGCGAATAATGATTTGCTGCCGAAGTATTAATATGCTGATATGTCGACCAGCTAACGCCTCCGTTTGAGCTGTAAGAAACTGATATCGGAGGATCAGATTGCGTGAAATCCGACCAGGTTACATATACCCTGCCGGAGTATGGACTGCCGGCAGCATTATCTACAGCGGTATGATTTTTATCCATTGAACCGGATTGAAGAACGGCTCCGGATGACCATGTACTTCCATAATTCGTAGAATAGGCTGCTTTAATCGAGTTGTAAGATCCGGGAAGGTAGGACATATATATTCTGCCGTCAGGACCGACAGCGGGTCCGGGATCACCACCGTGATCGGATATTGGAGCGGCTCTGCAGGTATCACTGCCGAACCAGGTATTTCCGCCATTTGTTGATACATACACACCTTCACTGAAAAAAAATGTGGATGGATTGAAGGTGTTTGCCGATCCAAATAAAATATCAGGATTCGAACCCCTTGATATAGGTACTTCACTCTGACTAAAATTGCTCGGGTGAACACGGAAGTTCGGCGACACCAGCACTATTTCATCATCAAGTTTAAATTTCATTGTTCTGTTGTTTGTATGCACATAATTAATATGACTAACCGGTACATCATAAAACTGACCGGATTTAGGAAAATGAATACTCCACATCCTTGGGTCTGAATTTTGTGCAAACAATTTCATTGATGAACAAATCAGTACCCCCGGAATAATTACGATTAAGCACCGGTTAAGAAACGCCGTATATTTTTTCATAGTTTTAATTACGAATTATTCTAAAATGTTTATTGTTTGAAGAGACTGTCTTGTAAACCTGCCTTACTTAGTAAAACAAGTACAATCGCAAGGACAATCCCCTCTCATTTCCATCGGCAGAATAAAACTTTTTTATTCTCCCACAGATACGAGATTAATTTGCATATAGCAATAGATTTCTCCCGACAATCTCGATTTTCGGGAACCAGCACGGGAATATTTTATTTAAAAATAAAAGAGCCCTGCATTTATCTGAGCAGGGCTTAATAAAATTCTTATTACTTCATCAAAATCATTTTCATTGATTGAGTAAATTCTCCGGTTGTAATCCGATATATGTAAGTACCGGAACTCATATGAATTCCTTCATTGTTCAATCCGTTCCACTCGACTTTATACGTACCCTGTTGTACCTGTCCGGTAAATAATGTTTTTATTTCCTGACCAATCAGATCATAAATTTTTATGACCACATCACTCGTTTTGGGTACCTGGTATTGTATTACAGTTGTCGGATTGAAAGGATTAGGATAATTCTGACTCAATGAAAATTGTACCGGGGCATTAACGTTAACCTGAACTTCATTTGAGTAGTAGAAAGATCCGTCATAATCAATCTGTTTTAACCGGTAAGTGTTTGTACCGGATGAAACATCATTATCCTTATATGAATATACCTGAGGCTCAGTGGTTGTGCCTTTACCGGCTACGAAACCTAATTTTACCCAGGAATCACTTCCTTGCTGTCTTTGAATTTCAAATCCCCGGTTATTGGTTTCTGTAGCAGTTCTCCAGCTTAACAGTACAGCCTGATCAACAGAAATTGCAGTAAATGATGTCAGTTCGACAGGGATAATACCTGTGTATATCATATACAGGAATGCTGCGGTTAAAGGGACATTGCCCGGTATTGTTGCTGTCCCGATACCTTCAAAAGGTCCAAGATTAAGTATAACACCGCCAAATTCGTCCTGTATTGACATTTTAGAATTTGTCGGCAGGTCATACTGTATATCTATAGGCAGACCTGCATCACTTCTTTGCCACATCATTCTGTGCTGAACAGTATCGGAAAAAGGAAATGAAGGGGGATCACCCGGGGCACGGTAATCCTTATAACTGGATAATGGCTCGCCGGCATAGGGGGTTAAATCAAACCTGAACTCGAAGACACCGGGAGGTGGGAACGGCGGCAGATCACTTTCCCCAAGTGCAGCATCAATACCGTTGGTTGCTGTTAAATCCAATCCAACAGCAAGCTGGATCGTGGCTGAACCATCTGAAGCAGATAGCGGGATATCAATACTTGCCTGTCCAAGAGCTATCCCGCAATATAATAGCACAAAACCGAATATTGTAAATAATTTGCGCATAAAACGACTTTCTATTTTGAATGTTATAATCCGGGCCCTGCAAAATATTGTGCAGGGCCCCAGGTTTAATTAGAATTTACTTCAAGAGAACCATCTTCTTAGATTGTACAAAATCACCTGCAATCATTTTATAAATGTAAGTTCCGCTGCTAACAGTATTTCCTTTGCTGTCTTTGCCATCCCAGCTTAACGAGTAAGTCCCTTTTTGTGCATTACCGTCAAACAAGGTTGCGATTTCCTGTCCTAACATATTGTAAACCTTCAGAGTTACAGATCCATCAACCGGGACTGAAAACTTAACTTTAGTTGTCGGGTTGAATGGATTGGGGTAATTTTGTGATAACCAGTAATCAACCGGTATTTCAAATGCATCACTGTATATAATTTCAACTTCTACTTTTTGCAGTGCATTATTGTTTTCATCTGCAACAATGATTTTGTTGATTGCTATATCTTTCGGATTGCTGAGATTAAACGGAATTTTAGCAATTTGATATTCACCTTCAGCAATAGGTACTGACTGACCATCGTAAGTAAGTGTTCTTAAGAATTCGTTTGACTGATAATATAATGCCTGATCGAACACTGAACTTACAGTAGTACCAACCGGGATTGATGATGTAACACCATTCAGCTCAATCTGAACGCCTTTAACTTTTTTGACTGATTCTAAATTCACAGTCATTCCGTAACTGTTAAGATAGAAAGTAAGTTTTGCGTCCATACCGGGAGTGATTCTCTCCAACCCGTTAGTTACAACAAATGGATTTCCCAATACTTTATTAACTGGGTCGCCGCTTGGATAGATTCCTGTCAAAACAATGTTCTGCAATACTGATAGATCTAATACGTTTATAACGCCATCGGGAAGAGGTAATGGCTGTCCAATCGTCCAGGGGGCGATATCACCGTTTATGAATGCCTGGCCTGTTAATGTAACTCTTCCAAGGATATGATCGATCATTAAAAGAATATCAAGTATGTCTACCCGATCATCCAGATTAACATCTCCCAATAACCCTTGAGTGGTTCCGTTATAGATGTTTATAATCTCATCAGGACCTGTTTCTATATTCGCGTTGATGACAGGTGTTTCTGTAGCACCGAGTACTTCTTCTAATCCATTAAAAGTGACTGCAGAATTTCCGGTTATATCAACGATATCAAATGCGAACTTCATAATTTCCTGATCTCCGGGGTTCGGCATTATTACGTTTGTCCCGTTGCCCAGTATAACAACTTTAACTATGTCTATTGATGACCCGTCGGGCAATGGTGTGCCGGTAACAATTTCATAACTAAAATTAAAATTGCCGGCCGGAATTGCCGCGCCTCTTTGAACAGATCTTAAAATTAATTTACCGTTTGTTTTACCTACAACAAGATGGAACTGCAGCGCTTTTAACGGTTGACCTGTATATCCATTTAACAATATCCTATCCGGATTATTAGTTGATCCGTCTGCCAGGGATTGAGAAGGAAATTCAAATTTCAGTAATCCGCCCTGGGTCTGACCTGTTCCGCTTAACGGCAGCATAGAAGGAGATCCGGCGGCATTATGTGTAAATGTTAATGTAGCATTGACCGGGCCGGCTGCTGTTGGCATAAAGGTTACAGAAAATACCTGGTGCTGGCCTGCTGCTATGTCAATCGGGAACGTATTAGGGGTAAACGTAAACTGGGGATCCGAGGACACAATTCCGCTGATAGACAGCTGTGCATTTCCTGTATTGTTTACAGTTACAGGGAGTGTTTTACTTCCGCCAACAGATACGTTACCGAAGGCTAATGATGCCGGGTCAAGTTCAAATACAGGCGCAGTTGTAAAACCTATTCCTGTTACGGCATATAAAGTTGGTGAACCTGCAGCATTATGTGTGAAAGTCAAATTAGCATTAAATGTTCCGGGTGCAGTTGGTGCAAAAGTTACGGTAAATACCTGGTTTGCACCGGGAGCAATATGAATTGGAAAAGTATTAGGTGTAAATGTATACTGACCATCGGAAGAAGTCAGATTAGTTATGTCCAGTTGTAAATCTCCGGTATTGGTAACTGTTACATTCCGATTTGTACTGCCGCCCACACTGACCGAACCAAAATCAAGTGGAGGTGGAGGAGTGACGCTGAATATTGGTGCTAAAATATGTCCGACACCCTGAACAGAATATGAAAATGGTGAACCCAAAGCATTGTGTGAGAAAGTTAGGTTAGCTGTTTTTGAACCTTCTGATGTCGGTGCAAAGGTAACATCAAATACCTGGTTGTCACCTGCTGCAATAGTAATAGGAAATGAATTTGGTGAAAATGTAAATTCAGGATCGGAAGATGTAATATTTGAAATTATCAGATCCGCTGTTCCTGTATTAGTTACAGTTGACTGCAGAGTGGAACTACTGCCGACTTCTACAGTAAGGAAATTCAATGATGGCGGCGCAATTGAAAATACAGGAGCCGGCAGGCTGCCGATGTTGGTATAATCCATTGTTAACAGTGCCGCACCTAATGATGTACGATTTCCTGGTATTACTGCTGTACCGGAACCTGACAATGGTCCGATGTTGATTAAACCGCCTCCAAACTCATCCTGAATCGTCATTTGTGCACCGGTCGGCAGATCATAGACTATATTTATTGGTAATGAGGGTGTGCTTACCTGCCATATTATTCTGTGAGGTATTGTACCGGTAAATGGAAATGAAGGGGGATCTCCGGGGGCACGGTAATCCTTATAACTTGATAATGGCTCAACGTTATATGGAGTTAAATCAAATCTGAACTCGAAATTACCCGCTGGTGGAAAAGGCGGTAAATCACTTTCCCCAAGTGCAGCATCGATACTGTCGGTTGCTGTTAAATCTAATCCGACTGCGAGCGGAAGTGTTAGGCTACCATCTGAAGCCGATAGTGGAATATTTACTGCTGCCTGTCCATAGGCAAATGTAAAATATAATAGAACGAATGAAAGAATTGAAAATAGTTTTCGCATATTTAACCTCTATGCTTTTTAGTTAATATATGTGACCTTCTCGGCTAAAGAATCTCCGGAGAATTGTTAAACCTTGAAGGTCAGGTTTAAGTATTATTTATTCCTAGAAACATTCTAATTAAAAATTAAACCTTCGGGGTTTTATGAATTCAACCCCGAAGGCAACTGATTATTTGAGGAACATCATCTTCTTAATAGAGACAAACTTATCAGTCCTTAATTCATAGATGTACATACCCGAAGCCAGGTCCTTTGCATCCCACTGGTATTGATATTTACCAGCCGGCATTGAACCGTTCACTAATTCGGCTACTTTCTGTCCAAGTACATTATATATCGTTACCTTTACAGTTTTTACGTTTTCCGGTAAAGAGAACTCTATTGTTGTACTCGGGTTGAACGGGTTAGGATAATTCTGCTCTAATGAATACTTGTCAGGTATAAGCTGTTCTGATACCATTATCTTATCTATATTCGCATTACTGATGGTTATCTCTTCTCCTGACTTAACGTTTTCATTTATCTGTTTACCCGTCACATCCTGAAGCCTGATATCTGTATTCTCAACCTTTACCTTAACAGGGTATGTCATTCCTCTCATTTCGATAGCCTGTATCGCGCTGTTTATGTCTTCGGCTGCTCTTCCGCTGCTGAACCTGACATCAAACAGTCCTGCCGGTGGTAACGGCGGCAGTTCATACTGATCAAGATCCACTTCACCTTTTACTGTGTAGAGTGTGTAACTGCTCCCTGCTGCATCGGTCAGTGTTATCCTGCCCCAGTCATCTTTGAACAGTTCTGCTGCCTTTTGATTTCCTCTTGCAGATACATCCGGTATGTTTATCTGGCAGGCTGTTGATACTTTTACCCAGTATCCATATCCTGGTACTATCTGGGCTGCTGGCTGATATCCTTGTCCCGGAACAAATTTATAGATTGAAACTATCTGGCCGGGAGGTGTGGTTGTTAATGCTGTGGCATCTACTATGTCTTCAAAGCCTCCGAACATATTCCATTTGGCTGCTACATTTATTGGATCGTGAGGTACTATCTGTATGGCAGGATAATTATATGTCTCTGCTCCTGCATTCTTCATCCAGTAACCTTCTCCCGGAGCTGTGGTTGCTATACCGGAATACCCTGAGCCGGGAACAAATTTATATACTGTTCCGGTGTGATTTATCCACCAGTTGTTTATTCCCTGTCCATCCGGATTTATTCCAGGAACCGATACCATATTCCAGCCGTTGGAAACGTTAACATTCAGCGGGAAGGTATTTGCTGCGAGATACTGATATATAACTTCCAGATAAGGTGGATTTGCCTGAGACCATCCGTCAAAGTTGATATAATAACTTGCATAAAAATCAAAATCCAGGAATCCCATAGCAAACCATCCCTGAGCTAATGCATTTTGCATGTCTGTTGGCGCAGTATTTCCTAATGGACGCGATATCCAGCCGATTGGTAATGAAGTTGGTTCGTAGTTATCAATGTAAGAATTAAGATAACCATCATTAACAGCGGTATGTATCGTAACAGCATCATCCGTTACAGGGTTAACACTGCCCAAAGGTGTGATGCTCCAATATGGATAGTTGTTCGCATTTATATATCCATTAAATTTAATTGCACTAATCGTTGCGTTGGAAGGAATGGCACTGATATTAAATGCAGCCCAGCCTACTTTTGGATAGACTGTATTTATTTCACCATCGGTTTTAGTTGTACCTTCAGTATTCCCTGTCCAAAAAGCTGAACTCTGCGGATAAACAAGAAGTGTATCCGTTATAAGGCTCGGATTCACAACATTTGCGATAACCGGTCCTGCAGCTGGCGATTCCCCTTCCAGATACTGTGTTTTAACTGTATAGCTGTAGGTACCATAAGGCAATGCAAGGTCGTTGTATAATAAATTTGGTGTATTATGGATTATTTCCAAGCCATCACGATATACATTGTAACCGGTTAAGGTTGCATTGATACCTCTATATAATATCTGTTCCCCATTTCCTAACTTTTTAGTCTTATCACTATAAAAAGTTGGCTTAACATTTCTAACTGAAGTAAATGATATATCACTTAAATCACGATTCGCTGTCTGGTTTTTATTTGTGTTAATAGAGAGAGATTCCCTATTTGGACCAGTCGAAGAATTTAAATTGTGAGCTAATGGTATACCATGCTCTGTACCTTTTGCGGCATTATTATATACAAGTCCCGCAATATTCCAATTATATGTTAGAGCTGGGTTCAAAGCTGTCAACTCAGCCCATGCACCACTCCAATAAATCATATTTCCTTTACCGGCAACCTGGGGACCATTATCACAGCCCGCCGGATAACCGGTAGTTGTATTAACATTATAACCGAACCATAATTCCTGTGTACCATCAATTTGTACAGGTGTAATAAGAGTTACTTCATTCCATGCATTTATTATTGGCGAAGTAACTACCTGTGAATAAACTAATGTTAACGAACTAACATCAGCTCCTTGCCAAACTTCAATTGTATAAGTAGCCGCTGCCTGGTAGGGGTAGAAAAGAACTTTTTTCAGATACTTACCGTTATATGGAGAAATATCCGTGACAGGCCATCTGGAGGCAACATCGAAATTAACTGCACCACCAGTTCCGATAGCATCATAATTAACACCGTCATCCCATCTGATAGTGTAATCTGGAGGTCCCAAAGGTGCTTGCCAGGTTAAATTCACATCTTGCCCGGTAACCGAGGCTTGCAGATTTGCAGGAGGAGCGAGCATCTCGTTTAGGCAGATATTCTGTGTAGTTGTTCCACCTGCAGGAACTACAACACCAGTGACAGTCGTACTATTATAACCTGCCTTGCTGGCAGTTACATCATAAGTTCCATTTGCTACTGTTAGCGAATAAAAACCTGAAGCATTTGTAGTTGTACTATATGTACCTGCTATAACGGTTGCTCCATTAAGAGGACTTGTTGTGTAACAATTTGTAACAGTTCCATTAAGAGTACCGGTTTGTGTAGCTTCGATATCTATATCATCAATCGAAGCCGGCTGATCTCCAATACTGAAATCATTTTTCCAGCTAAACACCAGTCGCTTTGTGGAACCGGTAAGGCTTTCTGGCAGTGAAATAGTTGCCTGAGTATAATCAGTTTGTACATTATAGTTTACACCAAGCTGACCTGTGGTTAACATGACTCCCGGTGTTGGAGTTACTGAAGTTTCTACCAGGAAAACCTGCAGATAGTCACAGCAGGATTCACCATACGCTTTCCACTGGAATTTTAATTGATAACCACCTCCGACAGAACCACTAAATGTTATATCCCTAAACATATGGACAACGCTTGTAGCGGTATTATTATAAAAGTAAGTTATGCCTCCATCGTTAGAGATGTATGCTGAGTTCGGGGATGAGAAAGGTACTGCAGCAGTCCCTACAAACCATTGATTGGTTTGAGTTCCATTTAATACCATCCAGTTACCCGGCCAGGTACCGTCAAAATTCTCGGTAAAAGGAATTCCGGCTGGGGGCGGTACAACTGAAACAACAACCGGACCTGCAGGAGCCGATTCACCTTCTAGATATTGTGATGTAACTTTGTAACTATAAGTACCATAAGGCAGCGAAAGATCATTGTAAAACAAATTTGCTGTGTTATGAATAATCTCTACATTGTCACGATACACATTGTAACCAGTAAAAGTAGCATCTATAGATTCACTACCATTATGCTGCATACCAGTTTTGTTTTGCTGACCAGCTGTAATAGTATTATTTACAAACTGGGAAACACTTTGCATATTACCATGTACGGCAGTAAACATTCCTTTGCCGAATTCAATCTTCTTCAACTCCTCATTTTCTGTTCTAAGCAGGAGAGATTCCTTTTCCATCCTATCCGTAGAGTTGTAAGCTAAAGGTATACTAAGTTTCGTACCCTCGGGACCCGGACTAGTTACATATCCGGCAATATTCCAGTTTCCATATCCCGCATGCATCCAGTCAGGAGCTATATAGAGCCAATCACCATCCGGAGCAACAGGTCCTGCATCACAGCCGGCAGGATACAGACCAGCTGCGGCTGTTGCTTCATAACCTATCCAGATGTCGTTTCCCGAAATTGGAACAGGAGAATTTAAAGTGATGAGATACCAACTATGACTCCCGGTGATCTGTGAAGTTATGTCTTCCGAATGCAGAACAATTCCCGGAGAAGTTGAAGTTCCCTGATCGTAGATCTTAATTGTACAATTGCTGGGTATGTCCCAAATATAGATTTCCATTTGTGTTAATACTTTACCAGCTAAAGGTAAAGTAACACTGGATGGAAATCTTGCAGATACTTCAAATGTACCGCCTGCCGTTAAACCAACTGCATTAGAATTCACACCATTATCACATCTAACCCATCGGTCTGCATCTGACGGCTGCCAGGTCAAATTAACATTTTGCCCTGTGACCGAAGCTTGCAGGTTTGAAGGTGGAAATAGCAATTCGTTCAGGCAAATGTTTTGTGTAGTTGTTCCTCCTGTAACAGTAACTCCTGTTACAGTATTGTCAGCATATCCTAATTTGCTGGCTGTAACATCGTAGCTTCCGGTTGGTATATTTAAAAACTCATAATATCCTGATGGATTAGTAGTGGTAGAATATAAGCCTGCCATAACTGTTGCACCATCAAGAGGATCGGTTGTAAAGCAATTTGTAATTGTTCCGTTTAAATTACCAAATGCAGCGACATCAACTGTTACATCGTCTACATAAATATTGTTACCATAAGCACTGGTTCCTTGAAAAATTATATATCCATCCCCGATTGTGCCTGAAGGGACATTAAATGAATATTGATACCAGCCTTCAGCTGCTACGACAGGATCCAAAGACATCGATCTGTTTATAGTTCCAAGTAAAGTGGCTCCAGTAAGATTAGGTGATGTATTAAATTGTATATCAACTTTATCAGCACTTGAAGCGTAACCAGGATCACGATACATCCAGAAGCTTACACGGTAACCATCACCCGGAAAATTAATGGGTGGTGTAACAAGTATTGCAGAGGTACCTGTACTATAGCTGAAACAGCCATATTTAGCCATACCTGTACCACTATGTGGGTTACAAGTCGGATATGTACCAGTTGTTACTTGAGTCCATAAACCAGTGAGATTAATCTGGGTATTACCCCAGCCATATGGAGGGAATGCTACATTATCAAAACTTTCTGTATACGGAAAGGTAGTTATAGTAGGATCAGCACCTGTTGTGAATGACCATATCACATTACCTGTAGCATCACCAGCACCATTATATGGAATTATTTCCCAATAGTATGTTGTGCTGTAAGCTAATGGTAAGGCCGGAGTGTATGTTGTTACTAAGCCAAGGTCTACATTGTTTGCAATATTAGTTGGAGGTGTAACACCACCGCCATTAGTGCCGAAATAAATTCTGTAACCTGTAGGGGCTGTACCACCGCCGGATACCCAGTTCAAATTTGTGTTAATGGAAACATCTACTCCCGTATTAGGCGGTGCAACCAAAACTGCCGGATTTGGTGTTGCAGCAGGTTCATTTACAAAAACGTTGTCCACAATCCAATACCATGAATAATCTCCTGTCCAGCGGAATCGAACCTGTGCGTTAGTTACACCAGCAACATTTGATGAAATATCTATTGTTCGATGATCCGGATTTGATGTTGAAACCGTAGTAGTGTAAACCGAAACCCAGGAGGCTCCGTTCCAAACTTCCACATTTGCTGTACCACCAAAACCACCGTTAAAATACTGATCCCATTCCATTAAGACAGTAGTAGCTGCGGGTGGACTAAAAGTTGGAGATTCCAATGCAACATTTTCAGCGCCGCCACCATTAAAATCGCTATCAAAAATAGCTGCTGGATCTGTAATTGGTGCGTTAAGTATCCTGCCACCGGGATTGTCGAAATACCAAGAAAAAGGACCACTAATAATATTTTGTGTCCAGCCGGTTGGCGGAGTGATCCCAGTTGCGGAAGAAAAATCCTCATCTATATAAGTTGTCGCATTGGGAGAAAGAACCCGTTTTTGATAATAAGGTGCTTTCTTCTGAATACTTTCCAGATATTCTTGAATTATTTGTTTTTCCCCTGAAGTTGGATTAGTTAGTTCACCATTCTGATAACTCTTTATTATTTGTTTTGCATCACTCTGTGCAAATGCATTTTGTGAAAATATAAGAATTGCTAGTACTAGAACAGGTGAAATAATCTTAAGTACATTTCGAAACATAAAACCTCCATAAAATGAATTCGAATTTTTGTTGATTATTTTTATAGAATTTAAAGCTTTACAGTAGTCATAAATTAGAGCTGCCTGCAAAGCTGAATGACAGGAAAGACGCGTTGATTTACGACCCCCTTACTATATATCTTTAAATGCGGAACAAATAAAGAAATGGATTTATGACAGGGAAATCCTGATAATCTTTTAAGATAAATTCCAGAGTTACTCAATGCTGCCGACATCTCCACCTTTAAATAAAAGCCAGCTAATTATTGAATTAAAAACTCAGGGTGTATCTATAAAACGGGATTGTGAAGAAATAGATAACTTGTTAAACTCGTCTATTGACGGCTTAGAACTCTAAACAGAGCACATGAAAGTATCTATTGTACAGAACTAAGGTATTCTTTAAGTCTCTCCCTCACCGATATGCATTCTTTAGATAAGCAGCAACTTACAGAATATAAAAATCCAAACGTGGTAAAGGTTAAATAAATAGAATATGATAATCAACAATATTTTTATAATTCTTACGAATTTTTTTTAAATGTATCACAAAAAGATGCACTTAATGAACCATTATTTTACTTTAACAACAGTTCATAAATCCAATATTTGCAAATACTAAGCTCTATTTACTTTAAGTAAAACTGTCACATTTATAGACATTTCCGGAAATGAGTATTTCTTACTCTCTGGATTAATTCTTTGCCGTGATAGATACTTGCTATTATTAATAATTGTCTTACTCAAATATATTTTGAGCGTCTACATTTATTCTAGGGCAAGGCATAAATCGTGATTGTGGTTTCGTTGTGAGCAACATCTTTCAGCAGTCTTTCTTTCAAAATTTGAGATTACATCCATATTTTCTGTTTTGTATTTCCTGGTTTTTAATTCTCTCTTGGCAAGTTCCACATATCCCGGGTTTAAACTTTCTTTTCGTGCTTAATTCGACGATCGTACAATTTGTGGTTTTTCACTTCTTTTATTTAGAACTGTAATTTTATTTTTTCTTAGTTAAAATGAATCACTTCAAATACATGAAACTAAGAATTAATATACGATAATATTCCCGATGCCGGTCAAATCGATGTAATGATATTAATCGTAAAAGTGTAATTGAAAAAATCAGTCTTAAAGTAAAGGGTAATTTCCAGATGCCTCTGGATACATCTCACCATGTAATTTATATATGCAGCAGAAAACCTTCTAAACTTGTTTTATCAGACATAGAATCACTGACAATAATTTCTGAAAATAATATTACTGCCAGAAAATATGTTGGGAATAATGCCCAGGTAACTGAATATTTAATTAAATCCAGATTGAAGTAAAATTATCGATATTTATCCTTTTGAATTATGCCCGACAGTCTTGTTGAATTATTTTTCAGGAGCCTTTCTCACAACTCACATACGCTCTGGTGCCTAAGTAATTACTATTGTCTCCACCTCTCCCTGATCAGTATAGTCGAAAAAATCAAAAATATTTAGAGTCGATGGTGGAAAATGGCATTTTCAGAAGTATATATATGTAAATTCATAAGGAGAGTCTAAAATGGCAGTTATACAAAAAAACATTTGGGGTCAGTTAAGCGGAACAATTGGCAGCACTGTCGTGAGGAACCGGAATGGAAAATCAGTGATGTATTCCCTCCCCCGGAGATGCAGGCAGACCGATTCCGATAAACTGATGGAAGAACGGAACAAATTCCATCTTACGGTCAAATTCGCAAAAGTTATCAATAGTATCCCGCTGCTTAAACAAACCTTGGCAAAATCAGATGCAGCAGGAAGTAACGCATATCAGAAGATAATCAAGCATATTGCAGGTAAAAATACTTCCATAACCTTTACAAAGAAGAATATAATTACTCCATGCGGTGCTGCTTTGATGATTAAGGAGACAGTTCTTAACAATACGGAAATTCATTTGACTTGTGATATAGATATACGTTGTACCGACATTCTGGTAATCCCATTTTATGCCTGTTCAGTTATCGGTCTTTATAATCCTCTTAATAACTATGAAATTTATTACAGACTTTGCGGTATAACTCAAATTGTTGAGGATGAAATACCAGGCACGGAGTTCAGTATAACTTTATCTCCCGATCCTGAATTTTTAAATCTTATCAATAACTATCACGACCTGATTTAATATATCGCATTTGTAAAAGGAAACTCCATTTGCAACAAACTAGTCTGGACATCTACCGCTGCAAAAGAAATGTAATATTGATAAGGACTGAAGGGTTTACAATATGAAAAAGAAAAGCCCGGAAAAACCTATTACTGATATTTATTTATAATGTGTCAGAGGAAATCATTCATTACTTTAGTTGTTTCGAGCTTATAAAGAAAGTGAAAAACAAAAGTCGGAATACCCTGAACGATTGCTGATTTTTTATTTTCAGAGAAAAAATATTAGTTATTATTTTATTTTATTTTTTTATGTATAAATAATTTAACTGATTTTTTTCTTATCTTTTATTTACATTTTATTATATTCAGACACGCACTGGTTAAATGTGGGTACCTGGCTTCCGATAATTTTAATATTTCTTCAATTTTTAAATCAATTATAGTCCATAAATAAAGTTAAACACAATTATATATCACAGGGTAAAATGAAAAGCTTTTTCGTTCTTGCTTTAGTTATTCTGAGTTCTTCCTGTTTCGCACAATCAAGACAGGAAAAGATTTTCAATCCGCTGTCTTCAAAAACTGCTATCGGTTTGGAAGGCGGAATAACATATACTAAATCTGATTTTCAGAATACTGAAATTAATTATATCATACGTCTGTTGGGAGATTATTACTTTACCACTTATGATAATGGGATTCTGGGTATTTCGGTCGCCGGTGAATATGGTTACGCTGCAGCTTCTGGCAGACCAGGGTACCGCGTTTACTATCCCCCGTTGGAAGAATTCAGAACACAATTGTTCATGTTATCGGGAGGGGCGAGTTTTACATACAGTTATTGGGACTCCTTTTTCCCCTATATTATTGTCAGAGCGGGATGGGTAAATTATCAGCCTAAGGATACGGAGGGAACTGATCTTATAAGAAATAAACAAAATAAGTATAGTCCTAACGATTGGTTTGCCAGCGGTGAATTAGGATTAAAATTTATGGTAAGCAAATCCATCTCATTAAATTTTTCCGCAATCATGAATTACCTTCCCTTTGATAATCTGGATGATTCACCTAATACTATTACCGGAGGTTCTGATAATGATATATTCTTTACTTTTAATACAGGACTACAATTTTATTTTGGCGGTATAGAGGATTCCGATAATGATGGTGTGGAGGACAAAGACGATTTGTGTCCTGATACACCACCTTCTGTTATCACAGATGAGTTCGGATGTCCAATTGATGCCGATAAAGATGGGGTACCTGATTTTCTGGACAAGTGTCCTAATACTCCTAAAAATGTACCTGTCAATTTAGATGGGTGTTCACTGGATAGGGATGGTGATGGTATCCCGGATTATCTGGATTTATGCAACGATACCCCGATAGGAGTTAAAGTAGATTCTCGTGGTTGTCCTTTGGATTCAGACGATGACGGGGTTCCGGATTTTAAGGATTTATGTTCTGATACTCCCAAAGGCACAGAGGTAAATAAATGGGGTTGTCCAATAGATGAAAAAGTTTATGAGCCAATCAGGGATACAGAAATCATATTAAATGCTGGTGTCACGTTTGCAACCGGTAAAGCTGAGTTGCTCGCAGCTGCATATCCTGAGCTGGAAAGACTGCTGAAAGTGATGAAGGATTATCCTGATACAAAATGGAAAATTGAGGGGCATACCGATAATACCGGACCATACGATTTGAATAAAGAATTATCTTTAGAACGTGCACATTCTGTATATAACTATTTTGTCTCCAGAGGCATAGACGGTTCAAGAATATTTATGAATGGATACGGACCGGATTACCCTATTGCAGATAATAACACCGAAACAGGGAGATCGCAAAACCGGAGAGTTTCAATAATTCTTTTTTCAGGGGATAACCCTGAGGTTGCAAAGAATACTAATGTCAAAGTAAAAAGGACTTATGATCCGGCCAATGAAAAAAATGTCGGAAGTATGATTTTCACTGATGGTTATTTATATTGTTTTCAGGTGTCATCGTGGCGCTCAAGAGCAAAAGCTGAAGGCGAAATGAAGCGGCTCCAGTCCGAAGGATACAACTCATTTGTAACAATTGCAGATTTGCCGGAACTTGATGGAACATGGTTCCGGGTACGAATAGGCTACTTTGATTCTCTCGAAGAGGTAAATAAGGTTAAAAAAAGGTTTAATAAATGAAAAGGTTAGAAAAACAATATTTGTTTAAAGAAGAATAAATAGATGATTGCTGAAAAAAACAAATATGCATTATTAGTTATAATGAGTTCGGTGGAGTTATAATAGAATGATTATTAATTTATTTATAAGAATATTAAATATTCTTTGAGAGTTAATGCATGACATATCGAAGAGACTACAAATCCATATGAAAAACCCTTAAACTCTGATCGAATTTAAGGGCTTTTAGTGACCCCAAGGGGATTTGAACCCCTGTTACCGCCGTGAAAGGGCGATGTCCTAACCACTAGACGATAGGGCCTTGAAAAATCATAATAAATATTAAAGAACTGCTAGGGTGAGCGATGGGAGTTGAACCCACGACCCTCAGGGCCACAACCTGATGCTCTAACCAACTGAGCTACGCTCACCATTTGTTTGTACGCCCGAGTGGACTCGAACCACTAACCCTCAGCTTAGAAGGCTGATGCTCTATCCATTGAGCTACGGGCGCAGTTCAGGAATCAATTAAAATTAACAATTATCAATGAACGCTTAAAAATTTTTTATGAACTGAATCAGTGATCAAAAAATGGAAGGAATAGTAACATATTCCTAAATTGTCAATTGAACATTGCCAATTGTTAATCCGATAGTCGGGGCGGCAGGATTCGAACCTGCGACCTCCTGCTCCCAAAGCAGGCGCGATGAACCGGGCTACGCTACGCCCCGAAATGCCTATCAAATTTAATCCCGATGAATATCGGGATGTTAAAGAACTGGACTTATATTATTTTCTTAAAAAAGAGTATTAAATATATTTCATATCTTCTAAAAAAACAATGTATTTGCCCGATATTTTTATGAATCTTCTCTTAAATGTACAATTATATACAATTTTCAACTGTTCGCAATCTTGATTAAATTGTGAAGGCAATATCGGAATTTGTCAGATGTCATTCCCTTTTTTTGTATCGAAAAAATTTATCCTTTCCAAAAAAGGCTCGAAGTTTATAACATTTATTTCGTCCATATCCATAATCGGAATTTCTCTTGGGGTGGCTACTCTCATTATTGCACTTAGTATTTTAACGGGATTTGCAAATACACTTACTAATAAAATCATTGATTTTGATTCTCATATCACCATATCATCATATAAATCAACAGTTCCCGATTATAAAGAAATGCTTCCACGAATTAAGGAAATCATCGCACCATACGGTATGGAGGTGAATCCCTTTATTTCAAAACTTGCGATCATAAGCAGCAGAAAATTTAAAGACGGCGTGAATATTAAAGGAATTACACCCGGGAATAAATCTTTAAGAGTGAGGAATAGTATCATTGCGGGGAATTTTAATCTGGAAGACTCAACATCAATAGTAATAGGCAGGAAACTTGCCGATAAACTGCTTGTAGGCCTGGGTGACAAAGTAACTGTCTTTGCCTTGAAGAATGACAAGATACCTGAACCGGGAACCCTGCCCAATATAGAACAATTTAGGGTTACCGGAATCTTCGAGAGCGGTATGGCAGAATACGATGATCTGTTTGCTTATGTTAAACTGAAGTCCGCCCAGGACTTATTTTCACTGGGTGATAATGTCAACGGATATGATATTAAGCTGAATGATATTTCAAAGATTGATAGTCTCACTAAATATCTCTCTGAAAACCTGCATTATCCCCACAAGGTTGCATCAATATATCAGACGCACAGGAATATTTTCACCTGGATCGATTTACAAAAGAAACCTATTCCTATTGTGCTGGGACTAATAATTATAGTTGCAGTTTTTAATATAATCGGCACATTACTGATGATAGTTCTTGAAAAGACAAGAGATGTGGGAATGCTTAAATCACTTGGTGCAACCAAACGACAGATCACTTCAGTTTTTATTTACCAGGGAATATTCCTTGCAATAATAGGTATCATTTTAGGCAATGCACTTGCAATTTTGCTTATGGGAATACAGCTTGAGTTTAATGTTATATCACTCCCCTCTTCTGTATATTTTGTTTCAACTGTACCCATTATGTTGAAGTGGTATACTTTTGCAGGCGTTTCTTTATTAACCTTTCTCCTTTGCATTTTAGCCTCGGTAATTCCCAGTTACGTAGCCTCCCGGATACAACCTGTTAACAGCCTGAGATTCGGATAATGAAATTTGAAAATTTTATAGCACGCCGTTATTTAGTATCAAAACACAAAGTCAATTTTATAACTATAATTTCAGTGCTTTCAATCTGCGGTATAACCATAGGTGTAGCCGCATTGATTGTGGTGCTTTCCGTATTTAATGGATTTGGCAGCCTTGTAACATCATTCCTTATAAATTTTGATCCCCATGTCAGGGTGGAAATCATAAATCCTGATAATGAATCAGCCGTAATAAAACTTGATTCAGTGCTTAAAAGAAGTCCTGAAGTGAATAAATACTCTCCTTATGTCAGCGGGAAAGTACTGGTATACCGGGCAGGATTGTTTCAGGTAGTGAACCTTAAAGGAATTGATATGAGCTCAGGTGAAAGCATTTATAATATTGAGAAGAGTATGCTCTACGGTAAGTATTCTCTTCGTCAGAACGGTAAATTCCCGGAAATAATACTCGGACTGCATCTGGCAGACAGGCTTCAGACTTTAATCGGTGATACACTTACTCTGCTTTCTCCTGCGGGAATTGAAAAGGCTATAACTCAGTTTTCTTCGCCGAAGACCGAACAATATATCCTTTCCGGAATTTACAGCACAACAAATAATGAATACGATGATTCGTATATCTTTACATCCTTAAAGTACGCACAGAATATTCTTGGCTATAAAAATCATATCCAGGGCTATGATATCCGTCTTAAAAACATTGATGAATCCTTTGATGTGAAAGAACATCTTCAATATGAATTATCCCCTAGGGATTACAGGATAGAAACATGGTATGATTTCCATCGCGACTTATATTCAGTTATGCAGATTGAGCGATGGACTGCTTATATAATTCTCTGTCTTATCATTGCGGTAGCTTCTTTCAATATATTGGGTTCCTTATCGATGTCGGTAATTGAGAAGAAACGTGATATCGGTGTTCTGAATTCTATGGGAGCACAGCAGAATTCTATATTAAAAATCTTTATGTATGAAGGTATCCTTATTGGTATAATTGGGACAATTTCCGGTTTGATGCTCGGTTATTTTATATGTTTTTTACAATTAAAATTCAATATTTATCCCCTGGACCCAACTCAATATAAAATTGATAGTTTACCTCTCCAATTAAGATTAAGCGATTTTTTCTTTGTAAGTGGGGCATCACTGTTATTGACATTCCTTGCTTCATTGTTTCCGGCTAAAAGAGCCGCTAAAATAAACACGATAGAGGCTATAAAATGGGAATAATTAAGTTTAGTTATAATTATTATAGTAATTATCTAAAAGAAGTTATCCATTTTACTAAAACCATAAAATAGGCATAATTTGATCTTACAAACTCAAAATATTATAAAAAGCTACCAGAATACCAAAAAAGTTAAACTTGAAGTATTACGCTCAGTAAATATTGAAATTGAGAATCATAAAATATCAGTGATCGTGGGAGCATCCGGTGCCGGTAAAAGTACACTGCTCCACATAATGGGCGGCCTGGACAGACCGGATTCAGGAGCGGTTTATTTTAATGAGCAGAATTTATTTAATATGACTGATGATAAACTCGCAAGATTCAGAAATAAAAATATTGGTTTTGTTTTTCAGTTTCATCATCTTTTGCCTGAATTTACGGCAATTGAGAACGTATCAATCCCCCGGATGATCATGGGGCAATCTCTAAATACAGCCTCAAAAAAAGCGGGTGAATTACTTGAAGCGGTAGGGATGAAAGAACGTATTAACCATAAGCCCGCAGAATTATCCGGTGGTGAACAACAAAGAGTCGCCGTAGCCAGAGCATTGGCTAATGATCCTGATATTATACTAGCCGATGAGCCTACAGGCAATCTAGATTCAGAAAATAGCGAGGCAGTGCATCAGATATTGATTGATCTGAGAGACAAAATGGGTAAGACATTCGTGATTGTAACCCATAATCCGGGTTTAGTAAAACTGGCCGATAAAGTCTATGAAATGAAAGATGGACAGATTATTTCGAAGGTTCTATGATTTAGTTTTCCTCTCAGGCAAGCCGCTCCGAATTACTTTGATGGATTTGCTAAATAATCAAATAATAATCTTACACCAAAACCCGTCATATACTTCTTTGTATAATTATTAAAATTGTTTGCCAAAGCGGGTCCCGCGATATCGAGGTGTGCCCAGGAAATATTTTTATCGACAAATTTCTCAAGGAATTTAGCGGCAGTTATAGCACCGCCCCATCTCCCACCGGTATTCTTTACATCTGCAACATCGCTTTTGATCAGCTCATTGTAATCATCCCACATTGGCAGTCTCCACAACCTGTCGTAGGTTTTCAGTCCTTTTTGATAAAGTTCATCCGCAAGCTTCTCATCTTTACTAAATAATCCTGCAACAAACTCACCGAGTGCTACAACGCATGCTCCTGTTAAGGTAGCGAGATCAATTATTACATCCGGATTCCTTTTCGATGCATAATCAAGGGCATCTGAAAGAATCATCCTCCCTTCTGCGTCAGTATTGTCAACCTCTATACTTTTTCCCGATGCGGTTACTACAATATCACCGGGACGCATAGATGAACCTGAAAGCATATTCTCTGCCGTTGGAATTACTCCTAAAATATTTACAGGCAGTTTAGCTTTTGCGGCTGCCAGTATTGTTCCGGCTACAACAGCTGCACCTGACATATCCGCTTTCATTTCTCCCATATTGCTGGCAGGTTTTATTGATATTCCACCAGAATCAAAAGTAATTCCCTTACCGACAAGAGCAAAGGATTTCTTCTTCTTATTTTTACTGGGACCGTTATATTCAATAATTATGAATCTTGGAGGATTAGCACTTCCCATTCCAACGGCCAGCAGTCCCCCCATTTTTCTCTTCTTAATTTCTTTCTCATCAAACACTGTTACTTTTGCGCCGAACTCGGGAAGGGTATTTTTTATTCTATTAGCAAGAACTTCAGGAGTTAATACCGAACCAGGTTCATTCTGCAACTCTTTTGTAAAATTAACCCCTTCCATTACAACCATTGCTGTTGAGATAGCGTGGTTTAATTTATTCTGATTGTCAGCGTAGAAAAATACATTAAGATCCCTCGTTTTCTTCTTATCTGCCTTATACTTATCGAAAGAATAATTGCCTAATATAATCCCTTCAATAAAGGTCTGATAATAATATTCTTCATGTGTAAAATGCTTTTTAAATATCTCCGACTTTGGAATGAATATATGAAGATTTTTTATCTGCTCGGATTCCATGGATGGAATAAAACCTGCAAGATGATTCCTGAAATAGTCGGGAGAAAAGGATTCATCAATTTTTACTTTGGAAATAATAACCGCATCAGGTTTGCCGTCCTTTTTGGATATCCTTATCTGGTTTCCATCTTTGGCAAGAAAATTCTTCTTCTGGAGGGGGGAGAATCTTATATTAAATATCGTTTCAAGATTAAGAAGACTCGATTCAAGTTTCTTCTCATCAACCATATATTTCAGACTGATTGAATAAGGTTTATATGATATTTTCTTACCACCGGATTTTATATTAAGGTTGAACATCTTTTCACCCAAATTGTTTTACGTAATCTAAAGCACGGTTTAATATTTTAGAAATAAATTGATCAACATTTCCGTCCCGGATTCTTAAACCTGCGGCGTTTATATGTCCGCCTCCGCCGAATTCAGAAGCGAGTTTGTTAACCGGGATTATTCCTTTTGAACGGAAACTGACCTTAAAACCTTCATTCAGTTCAAGAAATAAAAGTCCGAGTTTAACATTCTCAACCGATAAAGAAACATTCACAAATCCATCAGTATCAGACTCAAAAGCCTTCGTTTCGTCAAAATCCTTTCGTGTGATATACATATAGCTAACTTCATCATTATCTCCGTATAATTTCATCGAGTTCACAGCTCTTCCAAGAAGCTTTATCTTACTGAACTTACTCTGATCAAAAATCCTGTCATACACATCGCCGGGATTTACTCCAGCTTCCAGGAGACTGGCGGCTATTTTATGAATTTCAGGAGTTGTTCTCTCAAACCTGAATGAACCTGTATCGGTCATGATAGCCGCATAAATCGGTTCGGCGGTTTCATACGTTAATTTTACTATGCCGGTTTGCCTTATTAAATCATATATAATATGCCCGGTTGCACTGTAATCCGTATCGATAAATACGTAATTAAATATATTCTCGTAATCCGGGTGGTGATCTATACATATTTTAATTCTATGAGAATTTAAAAATTCCTTTTCCATTCTGACAATTCTGTTGGAACGATTAAAATCTACGGCAACAAGAACATCGGCTTCTTCAAAATAATCTTTGTGTTTTTCTTCGGAGTAATGTTCAATTACATTTTCCTTGTCCAGAAAAACCAAATTGTACGGGGTTATGCTATGATTGATTATCCTTACTTTTTTCCCGCTTTCTTTAAGAATATTAAAGAGAGCTATTTCAGAACCTATGGCGTCTGCATCAGGATTAACATGTGTGGTGATTAGAAATGAACTATTATCAAGCAGAATATTTTTTAACTGATTAAAATCTATCATAGACTTTCTATTAAAAATAAAAGGGCTCGATTTACTCAAGCCCGGTGTGATTTAATCAGTAAAAATATAAAAATTATACCTTAATTCAAGAATTCTCAATTAACATCCCACATATTACCACTGAAGAGTAATTTTTGTAAACTACCTTCTCCTTTAGCTTTCTTTAAAGCATCGATCTGATTGTAAAGAGCGTCTTCATAAGTTTCCTTCACTTCCTGCCTGATAACTCCTATTGGAGTCGGCATTCCTTCAGTATCAGCTAGTTGTGCTAATATATGCGCACGCGCTGTTCCTTTATCAAATTCATCGTGAACCCAGACATCGGTAATAGAATTTGAACCTTCAGTAATATTAATAAGTTCAGGGGTTAACCCATTAAGTTTAATTCCCTTGTTATTCTCTTTTCCGAAAATCATCGGTTTACCGTGTTCAAGAAAGAGAACGTTGTCTGCTTTGGTTTCTTTTTCTGTATAGATTTCATAAGCGCCATCATTAAAAATATTACAGTTCTGGTAGATTTCAATAAAAGCAGTACCCTTATGTTTGCCTGCCCTTGTTAACATTTCTTTAAGATGTTTCGGATCACGGTCAAGACTTCGTGCTATGAACGAGGCACCCGAACCAACAGCAAGACTTAAAGGATTAAAGGGATAATCAATACTGCCGAAAGGTGAACTTTTTGTCTTTTTACCCTTTTCTGAAGTCGGTGAATATTGTCCTTTAGTCAGACCATAAATCCTGTTATTAAAAAGAAGAATTTTAATATCAATATTTCTTCTGCAGACGTGAATAAAATGATTTCCGCCTATACTCAGAAGATCGCCGTCTCCGGAAGCGACCCATACAGATAGTTCCGGCCTATTAATTTTTACTCCCGATGCAATTGCAGTAGCTCTGCCGTGAATACCATGAATACCATAAGTATCCATATAATAGGGAAAGCGTGCAGCACACCCGATACCGGATACCCAGACAAAATTTTCTTTTTTAATGTTCAGATCAGGAGAAATTCTCTGCATCTGGGCGAGTATTGAGTAGTCGCCGCAGCCGGGACACCATCTTACATCCTGTGATGAAGCAAAATCTTTGGCAGTGTATTTTACATCCTGAGGCATCTCTTTATTTTCCATTTTCTTTTTCTCCTATTATGGATTCGATCTTCGATTCTATTTCAAGTGATTTGAACGGCAGTCCCTGTATTTTGTTAAATGATTCAACATCAACCAGGAATTCCTGTCTTAGTAATTTAGAGAGCTGCCCCATATTTATTTCAGGACAAACAATGTGCTTGTATTTCTTCAATACATCACCGGTATTTTTAGGAAAGGGATTGAGATAACGAAAATGAGCGTGAGCGACTTTCAATCCTCTTCCCCTCGCACGGTTAATAGCTTCCCTGATTGATCCGTAAGTACTTCCCCACCCAACCAGCAGCAGTTCAGCATCTTTATCTCCTTCAATTTTCAAATCAGGAATATCGTTTTCTATGTTCTTTACTTTCTGTGCACGCAGTCTGACCATAAACTCATGGTTTTCCGGATCATAGCTTACGTTGCCGGTAATGTTGGCTTTTTCCAGTCCACCAATCCTGTGTTCAAGGCCGGGAGTACCCGGAACCGCCCAGGGTCTGGCAAGGTTTTCATCCCGTTTATACGGCTGAAAGTTTTCGGGATCAGTTTTGAACTTAACATTTATCTCAGGGATTTTATCCGGATCAGGGATTTTCCATGGTTCAGATCCGTTGGCAAGGTATCCATCTGATAAATACATGACAGGAACCATATATTGAGTTGCTATACGTGCAGCTTCAAGGGCCATATAAAAACAATCGGTGGGAGTTGAAGGCGCAATTACTACTACCGGAGCTTCACTGTTCCTTCCGTACATGGCCTGGAGTAAATCAGCCTGTTCGGTTTTTGTAGGTAAGCCAGTACTCGGACCACCTCTCTGTATATCAATGATTACCAGCGGGAGTTCAGTCATTACAGCAAGCCCGATCGCTTCTGTTTTTAGGGCGACGCCTGGACCACTGGTTGTGGTAATGCCCAATGCGCCGGAAAATGAAGCACCAATGGCCGCACTTATTGCGGCAATTTCATCTTCCGCCTGGAATGTTCTTACACCAAAGTTTTTGTGCTTACTCAATTCATGTAAAATATCTGAAGCCGGGGTTATCGGATAAGAGCCGAGGAATAACGGTAACCCTGATTTAACTGAAGCAGTGACGAATCCTATTGCAAGAGCTTCATTACCGGAAATATTTCTATACCTTCCCTTAACTAATTTTGCCGGCTGAACAGTGTACCGGGTAGTGAATAACTCTGTATTCTCGCCAAAATAATAACCTGATTTAAGTGCTTTTTCATTTGCACCGGCAATGTCTTCTCTTGATTTAAATTTTGACCGGATCCATTCCAGAGTTGGTTCGATAGGACGGCTGTATAACCAGTACATCATACCTAAAGCAAAAAAGTTTTTACATCTTTCTATTTCCTTGGCAGAAAGTCCACTGTTCTCGAGAGCAATCTTGGTAAGCTGACTTAATGGAACCTGTACAATGTTGTATCCGTCTACGGTCCCGTCTTCCAGAGGATTTGTTTCATATCCGGCAAGTTTAAAGTTCCGCTGATCGAAAGAGTTAATATTAATTATAATAGTTCCGCCGGGCTTTAAATCTTTAATGTTTGTTTTTAACGCTGCGGGATTCATTGCTACCAGCACATCGGGGGAATCACCCGGTGTATGTATATCATCACTGCTGAAATGAAGCTGAAAACCGCTGACACCATAAGTTGTTCCGGCAGGTGCACGAATCTCAGCGGGATAATCCGGAAGTGTGCTTAAATCGTTTCCGACAAGTGCTGTGGTATTTGTAAACTGGCTTCCTGTTAACTGCATTCCGTCCCCTGAATCTCCTGCGAATCTTACTGTAACATCAGAGAGATCTAATACGCCTTTTTGCATTTTGCACCGAGGTTTGTGAATAATAAATATTTAAACTCGATAAGTATCTGTTGTAAAAATATAATAAATTCTTTACAAAACTATAATCACAAAAAACTGTATATAAACGGTTACTTCTTAATTCCTGAATATCACACTATATTTTCCTTAAATAAATAGTAAACGTGGAAAATTTATTTCTATTGATTCCGGAAAAAAATAAAGGTAATTCAGGTGAGAATATATTTGTGAATCTGATAAATTGTGTTCAGCTAAGAGATTTTACTGATCTGAAAATAATTTGTTCCAACTTATTAAAGCTGTTGTTAATAGTCAAATATCCAATATGGAATTAAATTATTCGTAGTTAAAAGAATGAATTTAGAAAACATATAGACCGAACAAACAAAGTCCACTATTCCCTGGTGGGACTTTCTACACTTGATAAAAACAAATGATTCATATTTCTTAACTACCCCCTTCGTGAAGTTAAATGCTCTTTCCCGATTAAAAAAAAGGCTGTCTCAGTTGTTATTACTAACATACTTTTGAAGCAGCCTCTCAACAAGTAAGTAAGAGCTATGCCGGCTATAAATAGCCGATTTAAATCAATTAACCTCCCAGGTATTTCCGTTAAAGAGAATTTTATCGAGATCGCCCTCCCCCTTCATCTTTATCACACCTGAAATCTGATTTTCTATACCAGCATCATACGTTTCTTTACTGATCTGCCGGAAAACACCCACCGGTGTCGGGAAGCCTTCGTAATCTGTCATATGAGCAAGAAAGATAGCCCGGAGAGGACTTTCGTCAAACTCATCGTGCACTAATAAATCGTTTATACTGTTATTTTTCAGATTAAGGTCTACAATGACTGGTTTATAGTCAACCATTTTAATTCCTTTATCCTTATTCTTCCCGAAAATCATCGGTTTGCCGTGTTCAAGAACCAAAACATTATCATCTTTCGTATCTTTTTTGGAAAGGAGATCAAACGCTCCATCATTATAAATTACGCAGTTCTGGAATATCTCAATAAAAGCCAATCCTTTATGATCAGCAGCGCGTTTAATCATTTCCTGCAAATGTTTGGCATCCCTGTCCATTGCACGGGCTACAAATGTTGCATCGGATCCGATTGCAAGTGAAAGAGGATTGAAAGGATAGTCAACGCTTCCGAATGGAGTTGTCTTTGTAACTTTACCTTTTTCAGATGTTGGTGAATACTGCCCTTTTGTTAGTCCGTAAATCCTGTTATTAAACAACAGAACTTTTAAATCCACATTTTTTCTGCATGCGTGAATAAAATGATTTCCTCCGATACTGAGCAGGTCGCCATCCCCGGTGGCTACCCAGACTGACAGATCAGGTCTGGCAATTTTAACACCGGTAGCGATTGCAGGCGCTCTTCCGTGGATGCCGTGCATTCCGTAAGTTTCCATATAATATGGAAAGCGGGAAGAACAACCAATACCTGAAATCCATACAACATTTTCCTTATTTCTTTCAATAATTTCAGGAAAAGATCTCTGAACCTGTGCAAGGATTGAATAATCTCCGCAGCCCGGACACCATCTTACATCCTGTCCGCTGGAAAAATCCTTAGCAGTTAATTTTATTTCTTTAGTTTCAATATTATCAGTCATTATTCTTTTCCTCCGAGTATCTCAATTATTTTATCCTGAATATCAGATGTCCTGAAAGGTAATCCTCTTACAACATTAAACTGGATGACAGGTAGCAGGAATTCGCTTCTGATTATTTTAGCAAGCTGTCCCAGGTTAATTTCAGGAATTAAAATGTTTTTGAAACTGGTTAATACTTTACCGGTATTCTTCGGGAACGGATGAATGTATTTAAGATGAGCCTGTGATACTTTATAACCTTTTCTTCTTGCTTTTATTACAGCCTCAGTAATTGCACCATAAGTTCCTCCCCAGCCTAATACAAGCAGGTCGCCGCTCTCATCACCATCCACACTCAGATCCGGGATATCGTTAGCGATGTTATTTACTTTCTGTTCACGGAGCTTAACCATCCTGTCATGATTATCCGGGTCATAACTTACATTTCCTGAAATATTTGCTTTTTCCAGTCCGCCGATTCTGTGTTCCAAACCGGGAGTACCGGGTTTAACCCAGGGTCTTGAAAGGTTTGAATCTCTCAGGTATGGGGCAAATCCTTCCTTCTCGGTTCTGAATTTTACTTCAAACGACGGAAGTTCACTGGCTTTAGGCACTTTCCAGGGTTCTGAACCGTTAGCAATATACCCATCGGTTAAAAGTATTACAGGGGTCATATATTTGACTGCAATTCTTGAAGCTTCCAGAGCCATATAGAAACAGTCACTTGGACTTTGGGCGGCAAGTACTGCTACAGGAGATTCGCCATTTCTTCCGTAAAGTGCCTGAAGTAAATCAGCCTGTTCTGTCTTTGTAGGCAGTCCGGTACTTGGTCCCCCCCGCTGCACATCGACAATAACCAGCGGAAGTTCAGTCATAACTGCGAGACCAATGGCTTCAGTTTTTAAGGCAAGCCCGGGACCGCTTGTAGTTGTTAAAGCGAGGTGACCTGCGAAGGCAGCACCGATTGCGGCAGTAATTCCGGCGATTTCATCTTCTGCCTGAAATGTTTTTACTCCAAAGTTTTTATAGGTGCTTAAGTACTGTAAAATTTCTGAAGCAGGCGTAATAGGATACGAACCAAGAAACAATGGCAATTTACTTTTCACTGATGCAGCAAGAAATCCAATAGCTGTAGCTTCATTACCGGAAATACTTCTGTAAATTCCTTTAGGAAGTTTAGCCGGTTCGACTGCATATCTTGTGGTAAACATTTCTGTAATATCACCGAAATTAAAACCGGCCTCTAAAGCTTTTTGATTAGCTTCTATAAACTCCGGAGTCTTCTTAAATTTATACTTAATCCAATCATTCGTCGGTTCAATCGGTCTGTTATATAACCAGTACATCAATCCCAGTGCGAAAAAGTTCTTGCAGCGGGAAATTTCTTTCTGAGTGAGTGATGTACCTTCAAGAGCTTTTGAGGTTAGTGAGGCAATAGGAACAGGATACACCTGGTACCCTTTCAGACTTCCGTCTTCAAGCGGATTATTTTCATATTTCGCAAGCTGCAGATTCTTTTTATCAAATGAATCTGTGTTGGCTATAATAATAGCTCCCGGTTTTAATTCATCTAAATTCTTCTTGATAGCAGCCGGGTTCATAGCTACCAGAACATCAGGTCTGTCGCCAGGAGTATAAATATCTGTGCTTCCGAAATGCAACTGAAAACCGCTTACGCCATAAAGAGTACCCTGGGGTGCACGAATTTCTGCGGGATAATCGGGAAGTGTGCTTAAATCGTTGCCTACAATTGCTGTAGTATCACTGAACTGGCTGCCTGTTAACTGCATACCGTCACCGGAATCACCTGCAAACCTTACAGTCACCTCAGTCAGATTCTGGACTTCTTTTTCTTTTAACATCATCTCATCTTCAATTTTTTGATAATATAGTATTATTCTGAATGCTACGACTTATCCATAATCCGTGCCATTGGACAGTACATGTACCCAACCGGTAATTCTTTATTTTTGAATAAATAGACTTTATATGAATAAAAATTAAGAATTGAACCAGAAAATCTATATTTATAATTCTCAATAATGGAAAAAATTTTTCTCATATAAGAATGATTTAGAAGAATTTTGAGATCACAGTAGGAACAAAAATGAGATCATCTCTTAAAGCAAAAATTTCTGCTTGATTGAGATAACCTCATCAAAAAATGTGAAAATCGGATTAATCTACATTCTCAATAATCTTTAAAAATTCGTTTGAGTTTACAAATCCTGTAATTCTCTGAACTTCCTGTCTTTTTGAATTAATAATCAATATGGTAGGTACTCCTACAATGTTATATTTAGTACGCAATGCAGAAACATCATCCGAAAGCGATTTTGTCATATCAGCTTTGAAAGTATTAAATTTTTTGGATTGTTCGATAACTTTCGGATCGGTGAAAGTCATTGCATCAAGTTCTTTACATGGAATACACCAATCTGCATAAAAGTCTATAATCATCGCCTTCTGTGTACCGGTTACCGCATTTTCGGTATATGGCTGCCATTCTATCGACTGTTTATCGGAAGGGATTAACGAGTAAACAGCTACCCCAACCAGGATGATTGAAAATACAATTTTAAAGATTCTGAATCCCCTGACACTATTTGCATTTTTATCGAAGAAAAGAAGATAAACCGCAGCAATTACCATAAATACCGGGAGAAGATAAGGGGTAATTGATTTGGGAAGTAAAGGAAGCAGGAAGTAAATTGCCATTCCGATAAGTATGAATCCAAAAATATGCTTTACGGCTTCCATCCACTCTCCGGCACGGGGGAGTTTCTTAATCTTGCCCGAGAAGATTGCAAGGAACAAATAAGGAGTACCTAATCCGACGGCAAGGACAAAGAACAGGAGGAATCCGAAAAAAGGATCCGCTTTTGCGGCTGTGTAAGTTACAAGACCCAGTACAAAAGGACCGATACAGGGAGCGGCGACAATTCCCATTGTCAGTCCCATAAAAAATGCTCCGTACATTCCCCCTTTTGCCCCGCCAGCTTTAGCTACCAGGGAATCGGGAAGTTTAAACTCATATACGCCAAACATGCTCAGTGAAAGAATGACAAAGATAAGTGCAATTAGAATTATCACAATCGGGTTCTGAAGCAGCGCCCCGAAAACAGACCCGGTTAATGCAGTAATAACCCCGATCGCCGAGTAGGTTACGGCCATTCCAACCACAAACAGCAAACCCATGCCTACAAGTCTGCTGGTTTTTCCTTCACTTTGACCACCAAAAAATCCAATAGTTATCGGAATTAATGGATAAACGCACGGGGTAAGGTTTAAGGCTAATCCCCCTAAGAAGACAAAAAATAATCCGATTATTAAACCGCTGCTCTCGAGTAACGATGAGACCGAATCATCGGTTTTTACGGGAGCGACTGTTTCTGAGGAAGATGGCAGATTTATTTTATCAAAGATATCTGAATTAATCTGATTAACCACAGCTTTTTTATCGGCTATATCTATCTCAAGAGTGTCTTTAACAGTATTCGGAGGCAGACAGGTCATATTGTTGCATGCCTGGTAATCAAGGTTTATGGGTAATAAATATTTTCCAGGTGATAAATTTCCCGGTGTTTTGACAAGTGCAGCGACGTAAACTTCACTTTCCCATACTGAAAGAGGTATATCTGAAATTTCAAGCTTCAGATCATGAGCTTTGGGATAAGCAACCTTAGTCAGTTTGAAAACAGAGGTATCAATCGAGAACTGCGACGGAATTAAAAAATCCTCATTTGGTTTATTCGAGTTTATATGCCAGCCGCTGTCTACCATTACTTTTACCGCAATCTTAAATTCAGAACCCGGGTAGACCTTATCAAAGGATTGATAAGTTAATAGATGCACAGGTTTTAAATTTCCGCCTAATTGAGCAAATACAATTGAACTGGTCACTAAAAAAGTGAAAAACAATATTGCCGGGAAACTGATACTTCTTTTCATTGATAACTTCCGTACTGGTTAAACAATAATTTATTTTCTCCACCCCTGGACAATCGGATACCTTCTTCCATAACCGAATGCTTTTTTCGAAACTCTCAAAACAGGAGCTGACTGTTTTCTTTTAAATTCATTATGGTCGACCATTCTCAAAACTTTTCTTATGATCTCTTCATCGCCGATTATTTTACTAATTTCACGGTATTCCTTATTTTCTTCAAGGTACATCCTCAGAATCCTATCGAGGAGTTCATAGTCAGGAAGTGTATCCTGATCCTTCTGTCCTTCCTTTAATTCCGCAGTAGGAGCCTTGATAATTATATCTGATGGAATGATCTCTTCTTTCCTGTTTATATAATCTGCAAGTTTATAGACTTCAGTTTTGTATAAGTCTCCGATCACTGCAAGTCCGCCTGCCATATCTCCGTATAAGGTTGAATATCCAGTGGCTATTTCAGATTTATTTCCTGTATTCAGCAATAAATTTCCAAACTTGTTTGAATAAGCCATCAGATAGATGCCGCGTATCCTTGCCTGAAGATTTTCTTCAGTGATGCCCGAAATATCTTTCTGGAAGGCATGAGCAAGTTTTTCTTCCATCTTACTGATGACAGAATGTATATTGATCTTAGTAGATGAGATGCCCAGATTTTCCACAAGTTTCCTTGCATCAGTCAGACTTGCTGCAGAGGAGTACTTTGAAGGCATTAAAAGAACATGAACATTGTCTTTTCCTAAAGCTTTAACTGCGATATATGCTACTATCGCAGAATCTATTCCACCGCTTAATCCCAGTAAAACCCTTTTAAATCCAAGCTTGCTGCAGTATTCCCTTAAGCCGAATATAAGAGCATCGTGAATTTCTTCTTCAAAACTTCTTTCGACTTTTTGTATCGGAGTGAACCCGTCATTAGTTTCAAATATGAAATAATCTTCACTAAATGATTCCCCCATTAAAACAAGGTTCCCGTGCTTATCAAGACACATACTGGCTCCATCAAAAATAAGTTCTGCCTGTGCGCCGACAAAACACGTATAAACAAGGGGAATACTATTCTGCGCGGTCAGAACTGAGAGCATCTTTCTTCTATCTTCTCTTTTACCGTACGAGTAAGGGCTTGCGGAAATATTAATAAGGATTGTGGCTCCTTCTTTCATAAGATTCTCAATAGGATCAAAATTATATCGTCTTATATGCCAGTAATCAGCATCATTCCAGATATCCTCGCATATTGAAATGCCGAGTTTCTCATCTTTAAATTCATATACATGATTTTCTTTTGCAGCATCAAAATATCTCATCTCATCAAATACATCGTAATTAGGGATGAGAGATTTATGCTGAACAAATTGAATTTTCCCGTCGTGACAAAAAACCGCTGAGTTATGAATATCCGTTCCAATATTATCATCATCTTCAGTAATCGAGCCAAAGAGAAGTCCAGTGCCGCCTGTCAGCGATGCAATTTCCAAAGCTGCTTTAATTACTGCCTCTCTGAACTCTTTCTTTTCAACAAGGTCCAGGGGCGGGTAGCCGGTAAGAGTCAATTCAGGAAATATCACAAGGTCCGCTCCCTCATCCGCTCCCCTTCTGTAACCGGCAATAATCCTGGCCTTATTTCCCTGAATATCACCGATTATATTATTTGACTGACAGACTGCTATCTTCATAATTTAAAATTAAATAAGTGTAAAAATAGAAAAGACCTGACCATTAAACAATGAAAAATGAAATGGGCAGAGTTCATTCTCCAAATCAAATTAACAGTTAAGAGTATCCTTTCCCGATGTTATAT
This sequence comes from uncultured Ignavibacteria bacterium, assembly GCA_963743325.1. GTDB lineage: Bacteria > Bacteroidota > Ignavibacteria > Ignavibacteriales > Ignavibacteriaceae > DATFVA01. The sequence goes on along the minus strand of CAVUOZ010000010.1, from coordinate 338,400 downwards.
GATATTTTTACCGGTATTAATTGAATTAAACCGCTGATACTATACTTTAATATATAACCAGTATTTTGCTTATTATTTCAGTGGTTAAAAATATAGATATTCAGGGAGGTTAAAATGAACAAGAAATTATATCGCTCGAATAAGGATAAAATGCTGGGTGGAGTTGCAGGTGGTCTGGCAGAATATTTTGCAATCGATCCCACTTTGGTAAGAATCATCTTTGTAGTAAGTTTGTTCGTAGGAGGTGCTGGTATACTTGCCTATATAATTCTTTGGATAGTCGTACCTGAAGAACCGTTTGCGTTCGCGACTCCTAATGCACAAACAGAAAGCAAGGCAGGTGAAGAAACAGGCTCAATAACTGGTGAAACTGCAATCCCGAATCAGCAGCAATACTATCAGGCAATGACTGAACAAAAACATAAAAGGTCCTCCGTACTCGGTATTATATTGGTAGTTATAGGATTACTTTTTCTTCTTGATAATTTTATTCCGAGAATACACTTCGGTGATTTCTGGCCGCTGCTTCTTGTTGCTATCGGTGTCGGTTTACTTCTTAATGCAAGAAAATAGTTAAAGAGGAAATTAAAATGAAAGCTAAACATTTATTCTGGGGTCTCTTATTTATAACACTGGGCATACTAATACTGATTAACAATTTTTCAGGACTATACTGGGACTGGATCGGGTTATGGAAACTCTGGCCGCTCGTCTTCATTCTCTGGGGCATCGGGATAATGATAAAAAACAACACTGCCAAAGTTTTGATTGCCGGTTTAACGGGTGTAGTTCTGGCAATTACACTATTTGCATCCTTCAAGGCTGTAGTGCATCTTGCTAGTAATGATTTTAATGTTGTATTTGATGACGATTCAGGTTCAGATTATAAATACGAATCCACCGACTATTCGGAACCATTTTCTTCCGGCATTAAAACTGCCGTATTTAACTTTAAAGCTGGGGCGGGTTCCTTCACATCGGCAACAGATACTTCCTCAAAACTTTTTTATGCTCATACCGAGGGGGCAAAAAATAACTATGAACTAAGCAGCAATATAACTGGTAATAATGCAGACCTGGTGATGAAAATGAAGGAAACCCGTTTCAGAATCGGAAAGCATTCTATACGCAATCGTGTAGAGATGTATTTTAATCCTGAACCCTTATGGGATTTGAATTTTGAGGTGGGTGCAGCTTCCGTAAATCTTGATTTATCCCGGGTAAAAATTAAGAATTTAAGAGTGGAAATGGGTGCGGCTTCATTTAAGGCGAAACTTGGGAGCACTACGGAGCGTACAGAAGTCAATATAGAGACCGGTGCTTCCAGTGTGGAGATAGGCGTTCCTGAGAATGCAGGCTGTGAAATCAGAACTGAGGGTGCATTAAACTCAAAAGATTTTAAAGGATTTACCAAAATCAGTTCAGATCTTTATCGTACGGAGAATTTTGATTCGGCGGGGAATAAAGTATTTATACATATAGATTCAGGCGTTTCATCGCTGGATATAAACCGCTATACGGGCGATTGGTGATTATTTGAGGTTACGGACTTGACAGTGGTTAGTTGTGGAATTCACAGCCAGCCGCTGCCGCATACTGCTATTTTCTCTTTGGTATCCACAGGTATTTATCAAGTACAACACAGTCATCTTCATCGAATTCCACCCCTTCAGATCTTAGAAGATCTTCCATTATGGTTGGATCGCCAAAGTGTATCCTGCCTGTCAAAGCACCATATCTGTTAACTACCCTATGACAGGGTAACCCTCTTTCCTTAGCGCCATTTAACGCCCATCCTACTGTTCTGGCGGCCGATTTAATACCGCAGGCCTCTGCAATATGTCCATAAGTAGTCACTTTTCCGTAAGGTATTTTTTTAACAATTGCATATACCCTGTCAAAAAAATCCTCATTTGATTTATGTCTTACAGCTTTTCTTTTTTTCATTTCAGTCGGATTATATCTATCCAGCCTTATATAAAATTAATTAAATTAGTAACAAAAATAAGTTCATGTGAATTTATTCTATTAATTGTTTATTAACTTGTTATTGATACAACTAAGTTTATATAATTGTTATATATAATAATAAAACTATTTCTCTTCCCTCATTTCTATATATGAGATTCTTAAATTAATTATCATTAACCGGGTTAGTTAAATGCCAGATTCCGTAGTCTATGTAGCCTTAAATGATTCTATTATTGCATCTGATATTATAAGGATATTGAAACAGAATGGCATAGATAATATTTTGTTGTTTACCAGCCAGGAAGTTTTGTCCAAGCAGGCAAGGGCAGATTTCCCTTCTTTGATAATAACTGATTTATTCGAGGGAAATGAAATTATTAATTTTAACTTCGCAAAAAAAATATGGCAGAGCAGGAGCATCCCTTTTATATTTTTATCTAACCTGAGTATGGAGCCTTATCAAAAACTATGTAATTCCACGAATTATACTTTTGTTAAAATGCCGGTTCAGGAAGATGAATTAATCTTTAATATTAAGAAAATACTAAATATGTCTTCTGGTTTATCTCAGAATCCCCGAAGTTCAGATTACACTTCTTCCTGAAATAACCCCTTAATTAATGATCATTGTGTTGTATACAAATTGAACTAAAACTTATAATTATCAGCTGAAAGATTTTCTGAAAGAATTATAGTCGGGAATCCTTATTTTGGATCCGTCAAACTCTATGATTCCTTTTCTTTCGAGTGAATGAAGGACTCTTGAAACTGTTTCCCTGGATGTACCGGCAAAATTTGCTATATCATGCTGATAAGGAAGAGTAACCTGTACAGATCCCTGATGAATAATTCCGGAACTTTCAGCGATATGAAGGATTGCCGAACCAATTCTTCCTTCAGCATTTGAAATCGACAGTGATTTTATCTTTGAATCTGTCATTCGCAGTCTTCTTGTCATTTCTTCCAGAAGCGCAATCGCTATAATAGGGTTTTCTTTTAAAAGCCTGATAAATTCCTCACGTGCAAGAAATAACAATTCTGTGTTTTCCATTGCTATGACATTGGCCGACGGGTTCTTGTCATCGATGAGTGACATTTCTCCAAAATAATCCAGTTCACCGAGCATATCCAGTATGATTTCTCCGCCCTGTGTATCGTTTTCTGTAACTTTAACTTTTCCGTTAATGATAATGTATAAACCTGTGCCTTCATATATTTGATTTACTATGTTCATATCTTTTTTATAAAACCTGACAATGCCCACCTCTTCAATTTTTGAAAGAAGTGAATCATCCAACTCTGAAAAGATTGGAACATGCTTTAAAACAAGTTTAGAATCAAACATATAATCTCCCGGGATTTTTTGAACTTCAATTTACGATCTGTACGATATTTCATTGTGTCAGAAAATACAGCAAAAAGGTAAAATGGTTGCTCAATAACACATGTCAAAATGAACTGCACAATGTAGGATGGTCCGCACCGAAGAATATCTGATTCCCGCTTCCCGCCGGTAATAACCGAAATATCCCTCCCGCTACTTCTTCATATACTTCCAGTTCCTTGACTTCCCTTCCGACATCCATGCAATCGCAGTTTCAATTCTTTTAAGACGTGTAGGTTCAGTTTTCGCTTCCGTAATCCATTCCAGGTATTCCTTCTTATGTGCATAAGAAAAGTTGTTGAATACCGTTTCTGCCCGTTTATTATTCTTTAATGCTTTGGTAAAGTAACGGGGAATTTCAAGTTTAGTATAAGGAGCTTTCTTTTTGGCAGGTAAATTTAATCCTTCATTATTAAGTTTTTTGGCCTGCTTTAAAAAATCAATCATTAACTTATCGGGAGGCAGTTCTGTTATACTTGTTATGCGGCCAAGATTACCCATAGCATCACCCCCTTTATTAGCAATTTCCTGCAATAAACCTTTCGGATCCGTCATCAGCTGATATTTCCAGAATCTGAACGTTGCATATTCTTTAAAACCGGCAAAATTACATATGGGACCATTGTATTCGAAAAAAGGCATTCCCCATTTTATTGATTCCTCCACATCAGGAATTCCACTATGGATCAGATCCCTTAGCTTTTTCAAAATGGGTTTTGCAAAAGGCTGTGCCTTCTCAATGTACGCATCAATTCGTTTATCTTTTTTAGTCATTTTGATAAATAATTAGTGATTAATAATTTTAATAGAAAATAATAATTTCGGAATAAGAAGGAAAGAAAAAAGGTATATTGCGGATTAGCTGATTGGGATATTTATCTAATTAATTTAGAATCTGACACCTTTTCATAAAAGTATCACAATCGTAAATACACAGGCTTTTTCCGGCAAGACTTTCAACTGAGTATATCCATTCATTCTAGAATAAAAATAGTATTGACCAATCCGCAGCTGATTGTAAGAATCAACAATATACTGACATCATTACAATTTTGATTTGGTCTTCAAAAAAGTACCATTCTGTAGTTCTTCAAAAGCTTTCCGTAATTCTGCCTGGGTATTCATTACAATAGGACCATACCATGCGACAGGTTCTTTTAATGGTTTCCCGGAAATAAGTAAAAAGCGAATTCCTTCTTCGCCAGCCTGAACGGTAACTTCATCACCGCTGTCAAAGAGAATCAATGAACGGTTGTCGGCTTCCACCGGGGGTTTAGTATCAAGCCACCCTACACTTTCAGTCGGCACTGCAAGCGGACCTGATGCATTACAGAATTTTCCGGAACCGGCAAATACATAAGCAAATGCATTGTTTCTTGTGTCAACCTGCAATGTTTTTCTCTTACCAGCAGGCACGGTAACATCAATATAAACCGGATCTGCGGCTATACCTTCTACAGGACCACGTTTACCCCAGAAATTTCCACACACTAAACGGACATTAGTTCCATCATCTTCAGTCATTTCAGGAATGTCAGGCGATTTAATTTCCTGGTAACGGGGAGAGGTCATTTTAAGTGCTGAGGGGAGATTTGCCCAGAGCTGAAAACCGTGCATCCTCCCTTTAGTATCGCCTTTTGGCATCTCCTGGTGAATTATTCCGCTTCCGGCAGTCATCCACTGAATATCACCTGATGATATTACTCCCTTATTTCCCATACTGTCACCATGTTCAACACTACCTGCAAGGACATATGTAATAGTTTCTATTCCGCGATGAGGATGCCATGGAAAACCGGCAAGGTAATCCTGAGGTCTTTCATTCCTGAAATCATCCAGAAGAAGAAACGGATCGACTTCTGAAGGATCTCCAAAACCAATTGCACGACGAAGACTTACTCCGGCACCCTCGATAGTTGGCTGCGCTTTTAATATTTTTTTAACGGGACGAATAGACATACAAATCTCCTTTCATCTTTTCAAATGTAAATAACATGGCTTATTAAAGTAAGATAGGATTTTTATTGCTAATATAGAGTATGTCTTATCACCAGCAGCATAAATATGTATCGTTTTTCAAACTTCTGAGGCAATAAAAGCAGGGCGGAATTATCCGCCCCTGTTTTATTTTATAAGCAGCATTTTTTTAGAAGTCACATAACCATTCGTCTGCAATCGGTATATATAAATTCCACTTGCAAGAGCTGATTTTGAGGCATCAAAATTTATCGAATAACTTCCCTCATCTTTTTTCTCATTTACAAGTGTTGCTACTTCCTGCCCAAGACTGTTGTAAACTTTCAGGGTAACATAACCGCTTTGGGGAATTGAATAACTGATTACCGTGGAAGGATTGAATGGATTGGGGTAGTTCTGTTCCAGGCTGTACTGAACAGGAGCAACAGAATGAATATCATCTGAAATTGAAGTAATAATTTCATTGGCAGGTCTCCATAACATTCCTGTAGAGTAGGTGCCGCACAGAATATCCTGACCGCTTAAGAAGAATACTTCTACAGCACTCGATGATCCTACAGGAGGAAAACCGTCACCTACATCCTGCCAGGTTGCTCCATCATCAGTTGATCTGTAAGCATACCCTTCTGCAGTTCCCGCAAAGAGTGAATTCCCGTGAGAGAATAGTGCAAGCATAGTAGTTGAGGTCATCCCGTTTATGCTCAAGTTCCAGCTGCTGCCGTCATCCGTTGATTTATAAACACCATCGCCGGCTGCAGCGAACAGATTCGAATTATGTTTAATGACAAGGTGTACGGATGAATATTGACCCAAACCATTCGAAGATAATGACCAGGTCAATCCCTGATCTGTAGATTTGAAAATAAACCCGGAGAAGGTAGTAGCCGCGTATATATCAGTCCCAATAAAGGTAAAGTTTTCTATTTCAGGATCAGTCAGAGATGGATCAATCGGGGCCCAGTTGTTTCCATTATCAGTTGATCTGTATGCTCCATTATTAAAAGAGACAGCAAATACCAGGCTGCCCTGAGAGGCGACTGTTCTGTAATAAGTATCTCTGACAGAAGATAATATCCGTTCCCAGCTGATACCTCCGTCGAGTGATCTCATAAGGCCGTCAGTTGTAGTCGCTGCGAACAATGCTGAATCACTTTTTGCGAATGCTCTGACACCCCTGGCAGTCAGATTAGTATACGGAAACCAGGTTTCCCCGTTATCACTGGATTGATATGATCCGCTGCCGAACGTTCCGGTAAGCAGTTCAGAACCGAGATCTATAACTGCACGAATACTGGTCGCATGCATACCGTGAGGAATCTTTGTCCAGGTAATTCCGTTATCAATTGATTTATAAGCACTATTATCTGTTGCTGCGTAAAAGTTTCCCTGCGTTTCAACAAAATCATTTACAATCGGATTGCTTAAGCCCGGATCAACCGGAAGCCAGTTAGCTCCCTGATCGGTAGAGTAAAAAGCGCCGTTATCTTTGACACCGGCGAACATAATATTACTGAAAACACCGAGACCATAAGTAGACGGAGGATTTAATCCATTGGAAATGGGAGTCCAGTTAATCCCGTTATCTGAGCTGACAAATACACCATCTCCGGTTCCTGCATAAATGTTTGAACCAAAACCTTTTAAAACATTTATTGCATCCCCGGTTATTCCATTATTTGCAAATTGCCACGTATGGCCAAGATCAGGTGACATATATACCCCCATATCTGTCCCTGCGAAAAGATTGGTACCTGCAATTGCAAGTGCATTTACGAATGAATCAGTAAATCCGGTATCAACACGTGTCCAGTTATCTCCGTTATTTTCCGAACGGAAAACACCATTCATTGTACCGGCAAAAATCGTAGAATTAATTCCCGTTAATGAATAGATATTAGTAGTATTAATTCCATTGCTAGTCTGGTTCCAGGATGCTGCCCCGTCATCTGACCGGAACACTCCCTCGTAACCGCATGCAAAAATGGATGAGCCTTTGATATAAATGGATTCGATAAATGTGGTGGGCAGTCCATCGCTTTTCTTTTCCCATGTAACGCCACCATCAATACTCATATAAACCCCGTCAATTGTCCCGGCAAGAATAAGTGAATCCTGTGCCTGGAGACAAATAACCCCTCCACCTTCCGGACCATCTGCCTGTCTCCATTGTGCTTTCGAATAATTGCAGTAAAGTAATACAAGGAGAACAGAAATAACAGTAATCTTGAAGAAATTAAACATCTCAGCTCCTAACTGAATTGATGAAAGGATAGTTAATTATCATTAAAGTCCCAAAAAACATGATCAGGACTTTCAAATTTATAATATTTTTGAAATAAATTGACCTGATTGTCTCTTTAAAACTTAAGAAAAATGAATCGCTTCTTTTGTTGTGCGATTAATAACAGAGTTGAATTTTATATATTGAATAATATTACAATTATGTTAAAATAAAATCATTTGATAATAATTATTTTGAATTCCTCTCAATTAAATCTTTCCCCTAAGTGCATAAAAAATATTAATTACTTTTCCTGCACGCAGTACCCTATAAATTCGGTTAACAACCGGCTAATAGTTATTACTTTTCTTTCAAACTGCATTCATTATAAAATACCTCAATTATTCGCCCATTATTATTAGACTAACCATAGCTATTATACGGCAATTCCAATATTTATTAAATTAATTTTTATTAATTATTAAGTGCTGCAAATATGCATTTAAAATACCGGAACCTCTCTTTAAGCAAACGGTTTTAACTCCTGATGATTCTTTTATTTAGCGGATTTCTAATTACCGGAAAAACTTCAGCAGCGATAATAGACAATCCCGATTCAATCTTAAGTAAAGCTTCCGTTGTAATAGATGGCTACACATTATTTTCAGTAAGAGGTATACCATCTTTCCCTGCATCAAAGCGAGTAAGACTAATTGAGGATAGAATCGAAAATATTGCAAAAAATGAAGCAATATCTCCGGATTCGATTAATATTATTAAAGGTGAAATCAGCGACACTATCCGGATCAACCATACTGTTCTATTAAATGTTTTTGATGTTGATGCTGAACTGGAAGGCATAAACCGGGGACTTTTTGCAGAAATAATAAAAGGGAAAATAATTAATGCAGTTCATACATCTAGGAATGAAAGAAAATCAGAAGCACTGATTTCAAATACTTTTCATGCCATCGGAGCAACAGTAATAGCAATACTCCTTATTGTGATTTTAACCTGGGTGATGAAAAAACTTACTTCGACAATTGAGAAGAGGTTAAAAATCAGATTTGAGCATTTGGAAACACGCTCATTTCAATTAATAAAATCAAGTCAGGTCTGGATCACTGTCATGGGCCTGGTTAAAGGCATAAAAGTATTATTACTGCTGGTCATTCTTTTCTTATATGTGCAATACATCCTGGGACTATATCCGTGGACAAGGTTTGTCTCTGTTTCGCTGCTCGATTTCTTTTTAACGCCGCTCAGTACGATCGGAACAGCTCAGCTCAATTTCATACCTAACCTTGCATTTTTAATAATCATTTTCTTAATAACAAGATATGTACGGAAACTGATTAAGTTATTCTTTGACGGAATAGGCAAAGGCGTGATAACATTTTCCGGTTTTGAACGTGAATGGGCCCTCCCCTCTTATAAAATTATAAGGATTTTATTTATTGTTTTTGCAATTATAGTGTCATATCCCTACATCCCAGGATCGGACTCTGACGCATTTAAAGGAGTTTCACTTTTTATCGGATTATTATTTTCACTCGGTTCATCTTCAATTATCGGGAATCTTATCGCAGGTTATTCAATGATTTACCGGAGAACATTTAAAGCAGGAGATATTGTCAAAATTGAAGATTATATCGGGCAGGTACTGGATGTAAAGATATTTGTAACCAGGATACGCACATTTAAAAATGAAGAAGTTATAGTGCCCAATTCACTTATATTAAACAATAATATTATCAATTATTCCTCGGCTCTTAGTTCAACTAAAGGAATAATCCTGCATTCAACAGTTGGAATCGGGTATGAAACTCCGTGGAGGCAGGTAGAGGGAATGTTAAAACTTGCTGCTGAACGGACAGAAGGACTCCTTAAGGATCCCCCGTCATATGTCCTGCAGAGGGCTCTCGGCGATTTCGCCGTTAATTATGAGCTGAATGTTTATTGCAATGATCCCGATAATATGATGAAACAATACACAGCACTGCATCGTAATATACTTGATGTGTTTAACGAAAATCAGGTCCAGATTATGACTCCTGCATATGAGGGTGATCCTGACCAGCCGAAAATTGTTCCAAAAGAACAATGGTTTACACCTGTTTCAGGAGCAGCGGAAAAGGATAAGAAATCTGATTAACACTGTGAAAAATTTATATAATAACTCAATAGTTGTCCGGAATCTGTTTTGGGGAACTAGTACAATTTGAATTATTAAATCATTCCGGCAAACTGCTCATTTAAGTAGGCTTGCTTTGCGGTATCATCGCGGGCAGATTCAATAAACCGGGTCCAGGCATTTCTCTCATGCCAGACAATACCCAGTTCCCAGACGCAATATGTTCCCTTATGATCAGTCTGAAATTTAAACGCGGAGTAGCTTTCGGTGCTATCAATATGTTTCAGATATATGGATTCCCACATTTCATTGGTATACCGCCATGTGTTTAAAAGCAATAAGAGATGATCCCCTGCTCTGTGCAGTATTACAAAACCAAGTTCTCCATCTATCTTCAGCCTGCCCGCTTTCACTTCTGATTCTAAAAATGCCCTGGCTTCAATTGCCTGTTTTTTCGTTACCTCAGATCCCTGAGGATATAACTCATACCATTTAAGTAAAGCAGCGGGAAGATGCAGTAAATGCCCCGGAGTAATTTTTTTCTTATAATATTTATATTCTTCAGGAATTACATTCCCCAATTCTGAAATGTCGGGTATACTTTCAGTAGAATAGGTATAGTGCATTCCTGCTCCTTAAATTTAAATTATTAAAATAAATAGCAAATAAGTAAAACTCTATGCGCGAATTTGTTCCTTAGAGGACGGTCAAAGAATAAATATCATTGATATACACGGCAGCATCAAATTCTGATACAATTTCGATGAATTTATTAATAGAATCAAGAAATAAAATTTGGAGCATGCGTAAGGTCACGGAAATGTGCAGAGGATATATTAGAAAGAGGAATCAGAGACGGAGGGATTTAAGGTTTAAGGAAATTAGTAAGTAGTAAACAGTAAACAGCCGAAATGCGTCGTGTTTAGCTGTCTCGTTGTCGATTTGTTTTTGTATTTGGATTGACTGAAACAACAGGAAGTTTATTGAATATTTGGACAATAAAGAGAGGGTGTAATTGTGGATCGAAGTGAGAGGATAGATTAGATAATTTTGTCTGGTTTTTGAAGTAAAAAGGCAAGTCATTCTCAACTTGCCTTTGTCCTAAAGTGTGGGCCCGGATGGGCTTGAACCACCGACCCTCTGATTATGAGTCAGATGCTCTAACCAACTGAGCTACGGGCCCGAAAATTTTGTGCGTAAAAATAATACTAATCATTTCCTTTTGCAACGATTTTTGATTTACGGAATACATTTTTCTGATTATTTACCGTAATATTTATACACATACTGTATTACGCCTGCCGGTTCATTCTCATCATTGAATTTTTCTTCTTCAATAACATTTCCTTTTGCATCATATTTATATTCGTACTTATACAGCATCTTTCCGTTTTCGTTATATGTTGTTGAGGATTTTTTCTGGCCACTCGTATAATAGTCAGTCTCAATGCGGTACTCAAGCTTCCCATTCGCATTGTACCAGTCTTCTTCAGTAAGGTTTTGATTATCATCGTATTTATAGATGTAGTATTTTTCCATATCACCGTTTAAATCATAGCGTACGGATTTTATTTTATTACCGTATTTATTGTATTCGTAAGTATATTTTTTGTCAGCCTTCTGATCAGGTGTGTAGCGGATTGTCTGTATGCGGCGATTTGTTTTATCATAATCATATTTGTAAATATTATCTACCTGGCTGTTTTTCCCGTAGATAATGGTTTCATTTATTAATCCTTCCGGTCCATAATTAATAGTAGCCTGTTTTTCACCATTTACCGGTTTATTATCCTCATCATAATCGAAGCTAATTTTATCAATACTTTTGATATTCTGACTGTTTATTAATAAACGCTCCGCCTCTTCGTTTGGTTTTAAAGCAGGTTTTCTGATTTCATCCTTTGTTTCCACTTTTCGTCCGGTAGCAGTTTCACTTGAAGAGGAACATCCATACCAGTAAATTCCACTTAGAAACAAAACAACCGTCATAATTATCTTGATATAATTCATAGTTCCTTCTCGCTTTTTAACCGGTAATAAATAAAAATCCGGCTAAATATAAAAGTACTTAATACGGGGTTAAAGTGGTGTATTCCGGTTGGTGGAATCAGATTTAATTACTGTAGAATCAATCAGAATACCCGTTGAATCGTAAGATTTCCATATACTGTCTCTTTGACCGGCAGCATAATAGCCTGTCTGTCTTAAAGTTCCGTCCGGGTAATACCATGACCATTTGCCGCTGGGTTTATCATTGTCAAATATTCCCGCTGATTCCAGGCCGCCGTTATCGTAAAAATATTTCCATTCTCCGACATTACGGTTGTTTTTTATATTCCCCGACATAAGCAGTTTGCCGTTAGGATAATATGATGCAAACTTCCCTTCTTTTTTTCCGTTTACAACATCAAAAACAATTTTCATGCTGTCCATGTTTCCCTTCCACGTTCCGGTAAATGGCTCTCTGGTCCCCGGTTTATAAATTATTGCTATCGATTGTAATAGTTCTCTTTGTTTTTTTCCGGAGAATCGGAACAGGATGAAATAGACGCGGCCAGATAAATAATGGTCAAAAATAAAAAAGTTTTTTTGATCACTGCCTGTTTCCAATCAGGTTATTGATTTTTGAGCTTTTTATAGATTTCAAGCAGTTTCTTTTTTGTCTCTATAAGATCCTGCGAAATTACCTTAACTTCGCCGAGTACCGGCATAAAGTTGGTATCACCATTCCATCTGGGGACAATGTGAAAATGAATATGTTCGTGGATGCCCGCACCGGCAACTCTGCCGAGGTTCAATCCCATATTAAACCCTTCGGGATGAAGGATATACTCCAGTGCATTATATGCAGTACGCATCTTATTCATTATTTCAAGATTTTCATCATCGGTAAGTGAAATAAATTCAGAAGTATGCCGGTAAGGAACAATCATCAGGTGGCCGTTATTATAAGGATAGAGATTAAGTACGGTAAATGTCAGCGGTCCTTTGTCAACTATCAGATTTGAAAGATCTTCAGGACTTTCGTTTATCATCTCACAGAAAACACATTTGGTATCATCATTCTTGGTTTGAAAAGAATCGATATATTGTGAACGCCAGGGTGACCAGAGTTTATTCATTTCTCCTCAATAAATTAAAAAGGCGGTGATTAGCCGCCTTTTACCGGGTTAACTAATTTCCTTCTTCTCTTGATTTGTTGTACTCATCAATGATTTTTTGTTCGACTTCTTTCGGCATTTCTTCGTAGTATGCAAACCTGCTTGAATGTACACCGCGTCCCGATGTCAAACTTCTTAACTGCGATGAATATTTGTACAGTTCGGCAAGAGGAACATTCGCTTTAATTTTTTGAAAATGACCATCGGAATCCATTCCGAGAATTTTGCCGCGTCTGCTGGAAATATCGCCCATTACATCACCCATAAATTCTTCAGGAACAGTAACTTCGATTTCATAAATTGGTTCGAGTAAAACCGGTTTAGCTTCCATAAAACCTTTTCTGAAGCACTGGGAAGCAGCGAGTTTAAAAGACATTTCATCAGAGTCCACATTGTGATAGGTCCCGTCAAATAAGGTTACTTTCACATCAACAACCTGGTTTCCGGAAACGACTCCTTTAGTCATTATATCCTGTACCCCCTTTTCAACTGCAGGAATAAATCGTCCGGGTACGACACCTCCGACAATAGCATCTACAAATTCAAACCCTTTTCCTCTGGGCAAGGGTTCCATTTTGAAGTGTACATGACCGTATTGTCCCCTTCCGCCGGATTGTTTCTTATGCTTATACTCAACGTCATAAACAGTTCCTTTGATTGTCTCCCTGTAAGGAACCCTTGGTTCAACCAGGTTAACTTCAACTCCGTAACGTTCCTTGAGCCTTTTAACGGCAAGCGATAATTGAAGCTCACCCTGGCCGGATATTATTGTCTGGGATATTTCAGGATCAAATTTTACACTGAATGACGGATCTTCTTCGTGAAGGGTATGCAGACCCGATGCTATCTTATCTTCATCGCCTTTAGCTTTAGGTACTATTGCACTTCTTATTACGGCGTCAGGGAATTCAATCTGCTTCATAACTACAGGAAAAGATTTTGAACTCAGTGTATTATTTGTATGGGTATCTTTCAATTTAACTACTGCTCCAAGATCTCCGGCAACCAGCTGATTAACGTCTTTCCTGTTATGACCGTTCAGGATTGACAGCTGACTTAGTCTTTCCGATTTACCGTTAGTTTCATTCAGCAAATCGAGCCCGGTATTAACGGAGCCGGAGAATACCTTAAATAATGAAAGCTCACCGACATGCTGTTCGGAAATGGTTTTGAAGACAAAAAGCACCGGTTCACCTGATGGATTCGGTAAAACTTTTTCCGATTTATTATTTCCTTTCACTATAGCTTCTTCTCCGCCCCGGTCAAGGGGAGAAGGACAGTAAGCCGTAACAAAATCGAGGAAATTATTAATTCCGACAGCTTTGGATGAAGAAACCGCAAAAACAGGTGTAAGACTCCTTTTCAACAATGCTGATTTAATACCAGACAATAGATCTGAAGCGGGCAGTGTTCCTTCTTCAAAATATTTATTCATTAATTCTTCTGAAGTTTCGGCAACCTTTTCGATAAATTCTGTTCTGTATGTTTCAGCTTCATCTTTAAGGTTGGCCGGAATATCTTCCTCGGTAACTTTTCTGCTGCCCGGCTCACCATAACGATAAATTTTCATTTTAATTATATCTATGACACTATTAAAATTAATTCCCTCGGCAACAGGGAATGTTACGGCTATGGCCCCGTTCGTTAATCTTTCTCTCGCCTGCTGAAGAGTTTCTTTGAATTTACTATGTTCATTATCAACTTTGTTAATTATAAGGGCTGAGGGAAGTTTAAACTCATTAACAAATTTTCCTGTTATTTCAGAACCTACTTCTACTCCTTCTGCCGATTTCAATACCATTACAGCAATGTCCGACACACGCATTGCAGATTTTACATCTCCTATAAAATCTGAATAACCGGGAGTATCAAGCATATTTATTTTGGTATTATTCCATTCACAATGCATTAGTGAAGTTGAGATAGATATTTGTTTTTCAATTTCATTAGGGGTGTAATCGGAAATAGTAGTTCCTTCGGAAATACTCCCGATCCTGTTTATTTCATTACCCGCGTACAATATAATTTCAGTCAGACTGGTTTTTCCGCTGCCCTGGTGTCCGATAAACGTAATATTCCGAATTGCTTCAGTACCGTACTCTTTCAAGGGATTTCCTCCTTAGATTCAAGGGTGAGAAGGTTTATGTTATTATTATCATTTTGTGAAGGTTCTCCAGAAGGTATTGATTCCATTAGAAACGGCGGAAAGGTTTTTCAATAGCCCGTTTATGGGTCTTTCCAAACCTTCCCTGAATTGCTCTTCTAATGACAGAATCTTTTCAACCCTGTCTTTAACCTTTCTTACAATTTCTTTTACATTACTTACCTGGTCTCTGGCCTCTTCCGATAAGTAATTTAATTTTTCACTCAACTCCGCTGCCGTAATGATCAGAGGTTTGACCTGTTCGGTTAAATCCTTAATCTCGGTTTCAATTTCTTTGATCGAATTAGTGATTCTATTGATATAGAAAATCAATGCCAGACAAAGAATAGAAGCCGAAATCAAAAGTACTATATAAAAGATGCTGACTATATCCATTAAAATCTTTTGTACTAGCTTCTCTTGGTTTCTTTATAAGCGTCAACGCCTGCTTTTATAGCTGTTTTCATTTTAGCAGTTTCCTGCTCCAGGGTTTCTTTTCCCTTGGAAACATATCCTTCAGCCTTTGATTTGGCATCATTGAAGATACGTTCCGCATCTTTCAACAGCTCTTCTGATTTTACTTTGGCATCGCTGATCAGTTTTTCTGATTTCTTCTTCCCATCATTTATGAGATCTTTTGCTTTGTCTCTTGCCTCTGAAAAATATCTTTCGACATCATCATAGTATTCATCAGATTTGTTACGAATATCCTGTCTTAATTCTCTTCCTGATTTGGGAGCATATAATAAGGCCACAATTGCACCAACCACACCACCTGCTAAAAAGCCTAATAATATTCCTTTACTCGAATGATCCTGCGACATATATAACTCCTTTTTTTATATATATTTGACCCTTAAAAATATAACATGCAACGTTCTGAAAATCAAGAAAACGCTATTGATCTGAGACATAAAAAGCTCAAAATAACACGAAATATCAGATTTAAATCCTTAATCACATATTGCTTACAATTGCCTCACCAAAACCGGATGATCTTACTTCGGTTGCACCTTTCATCAGGCGGGCAAAATCGTAAGTAACAACTTTTGATTTTATTGTTTTCTTCATTGCTTTTTCGATTAAATCAGCTGCCTTATTCCATCCGATATATTGAAGCATCATTACTCCGGATAAAATAACAGAACCGGGATTTACTTTATCCATACCGGCATACTTTGGTGCTGTACCGTGTGTAGCTTCAAAGATGGCTGTTGAATAACTTATATTAGCACCGGGTGCAATTCCAAGTCCGCCTACCTGTGCAGCAGCTGCATCACTAAGAAAATCACCATTTAAATTGGGAGTAGCAACCACATCATATTCATCCGGTCTCAGAAGAAGCTGCTGGAACATGCTGTCGGCTATACGGTCTTTAATTAATATTTTACCTTCTGGAATTTTGCCGTTAAAATCCGACCATAGTTCATCTTCTGTGACAATTAAATCGCGGAAGTTACTTTTAGCTTCTTTATAGCCCCACTCTTTAAATGAGCCTTCGGTAAACTTCATGATATTGCCTTTGTGTACCAGTGTAACACTTTCCCTGTTATTATCTCTTGCATATTCAATAGCTTTCTTAACCAGTCTTGCCGTACCAAATTCACTGATCGGTTTTATTCCAATACCTGAACCTTCTCTTATGTTCTTTCCCGATTTTTTAATAATGTATTTTCTTACATCTTCGGCTTCCTTTGTGCCTGATTTGAATTCAATTCCGGAATAAACGTCTTCCGTGTTCTCCCGGTACAAAACTATGTCAAGTTTCTGAGGCGCTTTCATAGGACTTGGAACGCCGGCATAATATTTTACGGGTCTGACACATGCAAACAAATCAAGCTGCTGTCTTAAAGATACGTTAAGGCTGCGGATTCCGCCCCCGATCGGGGTTGTAAGCGGGCCTTTAATTGCAACAACGTATTCTCTGATTGCATCGACTGTCTCTTCCGGGAGCCATTGGTTTTTACCATAAACTTTGGTTGATTTTTCACCGGCAAACAGCTCCATCCAGGCGATCCTATTCTTTCCTTTATATGCTTTTTCAACTGCTGCATCAAAAACTATCTTTGAAGCATGCCAGATATCCGGACCTGTTCCATCGCCTTCAATGAATCCAATAATAGGGTTGTTGGGAACAATGAGGTGTCCGTTCTCGACACGTATTTTTTCACCGTCATCCGGAATTTGAATTTTTTTATAATCAGCCATGTTTGATATTTCTCCTTATAGCTAGTTTGATATGGATTCAAGGGTTATTTTACCGAATCTCCGCTGGTAAATGGTCACACTGATTATACCCACCAGAACGGCAAACCACAGAGTAACAACCCTTACAATAAAAGTAGACGCGACAGCAATCTCTTTGGGGGAACCTTTCTGGATTAGAAGAAAAGTCAGTGATCCTTCTGTTACCCCCAATCCCCCGGGCAGCATAGTCACCGCACCAACAATGGTTGCGAACCCGTAACTGAAAGTTGCCCATAAAAGACTAACATCAACCCCAAAATTAATCAGAATAATGTAATATCCCAAACATTCAAAAAACCATGAACCAAGACTCAGCAGACTCATCTTTAGTAAAGGAACCGGCCGGAGAAGCTGATAGGAACTCTCATATGCACTATGAATGCTGGCCAGGTGTTTTTGAAGGAATGAATTTTTCTCAAATAGTTTAAGTAGAGGAAGTGCAATACTTTTATTACTGATTATTACAACCACAATAAAAAAGAAAACGGATACGCCGATGACTATTCCCCGGCCATAGTTGTAAACGTAGGCACCGATTAATGCCAGAAACAATAATGAGATAAAATCTGTTATACGTTCTGCAAAAATAATCGGGAAAGTCTTGCTTACAGGTGTCTGGTTTAATTCCTTTACAAGATAAGATTTCAATAGTTCTCCCATTTTTCCGGGAGTTACACTCATTACAAGTCCAGACATAAAAATGGAAAGCGAATCAATTTTACTTACTTTAACTTTTATGACAGATAAATAATAATCCCACTTAAAGAATCGAACTAAATAATTCAGGAAAGAAAGCAAAAGAAGAAGGGGGAAAAGCAGCCAGTTAAATTCTCCAAATGTTTTTATCACCAGGTCGAAATCAGCGTAAATTGTAAATGCAAGATAAAGAAGTCCTGCGACAGCAAGAGATAATAAAATTTTCTTTCTCAGTTTCTTTAGCATTTAAATCACTTTAAGTAGATTCATGTATAATCCGGCGATCGGCAAGCCCACAACATTGTAATAATCGCCATTGATTTTTTTTACAAAAACAGCTCCAAAGTCATCCTGTATACCATAAGCGCCTGCCTTATCCATCGGACTGCCGGTTTTTACATAATTTTCTATTTCTTTCCCTCCAAGTTTCCGGAATGTAACTAATGTCTTCTCATAATCTGTAATAGTTTTATCATTTATTGAATTATGAACAGCAAACCCTGTATAAACGGTATGTGTTTTACCGCTGAGTTTTTTTAACATTTTTTTGGCTTCTGATTCATTCCGGGGTTTCCCGAGAATTTCAGTTTCCAGTACAACTATCGTGTCGGCGGAAATAATTATTCCATTCTCAACCTGTTTTCTTGCTTTGGAAAGTTTTTCTCTGGCCAATCTTTTAACCATTTTCACCGGAGTCTCACCTCCCTTTCTGCTCTCATCAATTTCTATCGACAAAACTTCAAACTTCAGATTTAGCTGATGCAGGAGTTTTTTTCTCCTGGGAGACTTTGATGCAAGGAAAATCGGCGGATGGTTATAGATCATTTATACTTTCGATTTTTGTTCCCGGGTAATAGAATGATAATATCTCCTCATAACTTTTCCCGTTCCGGGACTGAGCAAGTGCCCCCCATTGACATAACCCTACACCATGTCCGTACCCTTTCCCATTAATGACAATGTTATCCTGTGAATCTTTTTTTATATTGAAATTATTACTTTCAAGTATAGACTTATTATCTCCGGTCCGTATTACATACCTGATTTTATTTCCATAAAGTTTGATTGACCTGGCTTTATTATTATTATCCGATAAATTAATTTCGAGTTCATTTATCCTGCCTGACTTAAAAGTGCTGTTGATATTAATATCTTTTACAGAATAATCTGAACCATCCAGATACCCGGAGCTGACAAGACGCTGTATAAAGGATTTTTCACTTAAAACTTCAGTCCAGGTGAACTTCGGTGAAATTGCGCAGTAAGGTTCATCGCCATCTTTTACGACCTTGAGATAAGGCAGTTCCATATTTGGAAATACATTTTTGGCATCTTCGGTATATCCGCCGCAGGTAGAATGATAAAAGGTTACAGCAGGTTTATCGTCGTAAGTTAAAATCAGGCCGCGGGTTTCATCGACAACATTATTTATAATTTCCTTTTCAATTTTACTGCCGCCGTAAACCTGGTCCCTTGTGTCAGCAAAAACATCAAAAAGTTTTTTATTCTCATTTATTTTCGACACCGTATAGGTTCTTGCACAAATTGCAAAAGCTTTCAGGGCTTCATAGTATTCATTCCCTTTGCCCGAAGGCATTTCCCGAGGGATGACTCCTTTGAGGTATTGTTCTACGGAGAGTAAATTTATTATCCTGAGTTCTGTGCCGTCAGAGATAATATTTATTACACCACGATAAGAATTGCCTTTGTATGTAACGGGATCATCAGGTGATTCTGAAACCAGCTGAAGGTCTTCTCCTTTAAAATATTTTCCATCTATCTCGACTTCAACCTGGCTGCCTGAATTTGATATTGAGAGGGTATTTCCCGGGGTCACTTTTGCTAGATAAGAGTTCCCGTCCTTAAGATATAAAGGTGCTTCCGTCATAAATTTATAATTATCGGGCTGTTCATCCAGCAGAACGCGGATCAGATCTCCTTCTCCGGTTTCTGAACGATATCTGCGGTCATACGATTCTTTTGATCCCGAACATCCTGAAACAAATAATATAAATGTGATAAAAGAGAAGAAGAAAAATATTTTTTTCATGAAAAAAGAATTTAATGAGTGACAAAGATAAGGGAATGATAACTAATAATTAAATGAAAAAATTTTGAGATATAGAAATCCGGAGGGAGAAATTATTTGAGCTTATTAACGGAACATTGCTTTAATACTGCCCCAGGTTCTTTTTACACCGGATATATTCGGTGAAACGGATACCTCAGAGGAATATGCGTATGAACCATCCTTATCGACTATTTTCAACCTGTAAACAAACACGGGATTGGTCATCTTATACGCGGCCTGATCAAGATAAGTATAAACAGAATTATTTCCTGTAGGATAAACGGTGGCTAACTCACTGAACTGTGTATCAGGTGTTCTCCTTTCAACATAGAATTCCGCAAGATTCGTCTCTGTAGTGGTTTTCCAGTCAAGTCTGACATTTTCACCCTCTGTCTGGCCGTGAAAATAATCCAGCAATGCCCCGGCAAAAGCAGTAGAAATAATAAGGATTAATGTGAAAATGACAGTAAGACTATTTTTCATAGCCAAAATATATTTTATGCGTGACTGAATGTCAACACAAATCTTATATATTTTGGGTTATTAACGTTAAATAATTCAAAAAATGCAGCAAAATTTGTAAGTATTATAAAGCTTTCACAAAATGACCACTGACCGGACTCCAATTACTAAATAGTTTTTTTCTGCCATTCCCCTTTATCATATTTCTTATAAATGACCGCGCTATAAATTAAAATATAAAGCGGCAGGGCTGTCCATGCCCAGGTTAAACCTCCGTTAAATACTACACCGAACAGATAGGCTAAAGGAACAAAAATAAAAAGGTTGGTTATAACTTCAGACTTCATCACGTAAAAAGTTTTTCCGCCTGCCTGAAGCGCATTAGCCAGAACAACTCCGACAGCATAAAAAATCTGGGCAAAACCTGCAATCCTTAAAGCAGGTTTGGCCACTTCTATAATTGATTGATTATTTGTGATAATCAGGAGTACATATTGCGGAAAGACTATGTAAATTATCCCGAGAAGCAAAGTATAATAAGTAGCTATTTTAGCGGTTTCAAATCCATATATTTTGGCAATCCGAAAATTTCCGGATCCGAGATTATTTCCGACAAGCGTCTGAACTGCAATACCAAATCCAAAACAGGGCAGAAATGAAATGAATAGAGTGCTTATTATCGCCTGGGACGCTGCCTGTTCCCTGGTACCAATTAATCCTGTAATAATAACAAAAAGGAGGAATCCGATCAGTATAAAAATATTTTGGAACGATACAGGCAGGGATATTGAATAAATCTTTTTTATAAGAGCAAAATTTATTCTGAAATTTCTGAAAGGAAAGAATTTTTTCCGGTAAACCGGTGTCATCAGCACCGAGGTATAGAAGATAAAATCAAAAGTG
The DNA here is from genome assembly GCA_963743325.1 of uncultured Ignavibacteria bacterium. Lineage (GTDB taxonomy): Bacteria > Bacteroidota > Ignavibacteria > Ignavibacteriales > Ignavibacteriaceae > DATFVA01. The sequence continues at coordinate 317,030 of CAVUOZ010000010.1, read as the reverse complement.
GTAGCCAGTGTTGAGGCAAGACCGGATCCCGCTATACCCATCCTCGGCATACCTAAATTACCATAAATAAAAAGATAATTGAAGAATATGTTAAGAAGATTTGTAATCACCCCTGAAAACATGAAAATTTTCGTCTTGCTGATTCCGAAATAAAATCCGCGGTAGGAAACACTAACCAGGAAAAACGGGATACCCATAAATCTGTAAAAAATATACTGCCCGGCGTAATTGCCTACTATTTTATCGGCTGCAAAAAAATCCCCTATCTGGTAGGCAGCGAGTACACCAATTGCCGCGACAATAATACCGATTATAAATCCGATAATGAGCGAATTTATTAAAGCAAGACTGCACCCTTCAAAATCATTTTCCCCGTACTTCCTTGCAACTATTACGTGAGTTCCGGTTGCGAGACTTGAAAAAAAACTAATCAGCGCCCAGGTAGCGAGTACCCCTATTCCCATAGCAGCAAGAGCATAAGTGGCTTCATCAAGGCGTCCCACCATTGCCGAATCGGTGAGTGAAACAACCATTTGAGTTGACAAACCTGCAATTGCAGGAAGAGCAAGTCTTAAAATTGTTTTATAATAACTGTTTACCGGGAGAATTTTCATTAAAAGCAAAGATATAAAAAATTTGCGGATTATTGAATTGAGCGAATTTTTATATCAGCCAATGACTAATTACTAATGATCAAGTACCAGTGCCTGATAAGCTACATGCCCTTGAACTTGAACCTAAACTTGAACTAAATTTCATTATTGAATTTGAATCTTCGGGGCTATAGCTCAGATGGGAGAGCGTCTCGTTCGCAACGAGAAGGTCAGGAGTTCGATCCTCCTTAGCTCCACTACACAATGAAAATTGATCATTGAAAAATTCAAAAGATGACATCTTTTAATGTCAGACTACTTCTGAAAAGATGTCATCTTTTTTATTATATATCCTCCTCAATTAAGTATTCATCACTAAAGTTCCTGTCTTTCATCTGCGAATGGTAATCAATAAAATTCCCTCTGCCTCCGAACCATTCCATCACTTCATCTCTGCGCAAAATAGTTTTGTCACTGCCAATCAGTTTATTATAGGAACTGAACTTATATTTCTTTAAATCTGTGACTATGTGATGATGAACAGGATTGCAATGAATATAGTAGACCGCGGTGTAAAAGTATCTCTCATTTTCAATTAACTTTCTCTTAAAACCGCGCTGAAACAGGTTCCCTCTTCTTTTTTCCCTTTCATTTACCGACATAGAATATGATATAAAAAATTTTCTGAAATTTTCGCTTATTGTCTCTGGATCATTATTTTTTATTCTTATCAAAAGATGAAAGTGATTGGGTAATAAACAGTATGCAAAGGTTTCAACATGATTAAATGTATATTTTTCATACCGGCGCAGGAAATAATAATAATTTTCTTCCGAGAAAAATATTTTCTCTTTTCCGTTCCCACGATTATATATGTGATAAAGATTCCCTTCATAGAGGGGAACACGATAATCTGTTCTATTCATAAAATGCACCCAGAAATGCAAATCCAAAGATGACATCTTATACTTGTTGTTTCCGATTTAAAGATGTCATCTTTATCGAAGATCCTCCTTAGCTCCACTACACAATGAAAATTGATCATTGAAAAATTCAAAAGATGACATCTTTTAATGTCGGACTACTTCTGAAAAGATGTCATCTTTTTTCCTATATATCCTCTTCAATTAAGTATTCATCACTAAAGTTCCTGTCTTTCATCTGCGAATGGTAATCAATAAAATTCCCTCTGCCTCCGAACCATTCCATCACTTCATCTCTGCGCAAAATAGTTTTGTCACTGCCAATCAGTTTATTATAGGAACTGAACTTATATTTCTTTAAATCTGTGACTATGTGATGATGAACAGGATTGCAATGAATATAGTAGACCGCGGTGTAAAAGTATCTCTCATTTTCAATTAACTTTCTCTTAAAACCGCGCTGAAACAGGTTCCCTCTTCTTTTTTCCCTTTCATTTACCGACATAGAATATGATATAAAAAATTTTCTGAAAATTTCGCTTATTGTCTCTGGATCATTATTTTTTATTCTTATCAAAAGATGAAAGTGATTGGGTAATAAACAGTATGCAAAGGTTTCAACATGATTAAATGTATATTTTTCATACCGGCGCAGGAAATAATAATAATTTTCTTCCGAGAAAAATATTTTCTCTTTTCCGTTCCCACGATTATATATGTGATAAAGATTCCCTTCATAGAGGGGAACATGATAATCTGTTCTATTCATAAAATGCACCCAGAAATGCAAATCCAAAGATGACATCTTTTACCAACAGGACTATTTCCTAAAAGATGTCATCTTTATCGAAGATCCTCCTTAGCTCCACTACACAATGAAAATTGATCATTGAACATTGATTATTGAGCATTTCTTAAATCGTATATTTCCCTCCCCCCACCATTTCCCTTGAATTAAAAAGATGACATCTTTTACTCTTTGTTTACTTTTGAAAGATGTCATCTTTTTTCAATTCTATCGAATGATCAGTACAGTGAGTGACCAGCCGCCAGGAACCAGTTACCATCCCCTTCCCTCAAAACTTAAATCCTCCAATCATCCTTGTAATCCCACGGATACATTTATGTCCAAAGTCGACTGGTTCACAGAACATCATTGGGCATCCGCCTGGAATAACTGTAATATTATTCTCTCGGCACATCTGGAGTTGCTTTTTCTGAGATGCTGGTGCCGGATTTATTGCTGCCTTTAAATCCAAACATATTATGCATCCAGATTCTTCTCACGCCTTTCTCTACACATTCCTTCACAATTTTTTCTGTGACTGAAGGCTTTGTTACTATTACCACACCATCAATATTTTCTGTAACAGATTTTATAGCCGGATAACATTTAACTCCCTCAAAAGTATTTGTATTGGGATTAACCGGATAAACATTATGCCCGGTTTCCTTTAATCTCTTGTATATGATATTTGCAGTACTGCCGGGTTTTCTTGTTACACCGGCAACTGCGATATTTTTTAGTGAAAGGAATTCTTTTGCAAGAACGTCTATTTCGCTCATTACATTCTCCCCGATATAATAAAATTTATTTTATCTCTACTAACAATAATTTTTATTCTACTCAATCACAAAGTCTGAAAATAAAATTTCCAACCCATTAAATTCAGTTTCAACAGGTGTATGTGTTAAATACTCTGAATGATAATATCTCAGGTCAAAATGACCTGCGATAAAATTTAAGAATGTATTATCACTCTGGTTCGATATAAATTTGAGTAATCCTTTAAGTCGTATTCCATAACCATTTGTCGTCTGAAGAATATCCTGTGTACCGATATGTCCGGTCATAATATCAGCAGTTTCCAGCAGACTAAATTTTAATCCGGCATGTGAAGCGACATTTTCATCCCCCTTAATTCCAATAATATTATCCCAGATATTTATATCGCCCAAACCGTGCTGGTAAGAGAAGCCTAACGAATCTCTTTTGATTAAGTAATCCTCAGCGTCTACAGTGAAATCAAAATGAATAATTTCTAAAGCATTTTTCTGATCAGCTAATTTTAGTCCTGCAGAAATTCCATAACCCAATCTGGCGACTCTTGGGAGAGGATCTTTTTGAGCAGGGTCTACAAAATATATATCATCTCCTATATTTAATTGTGAATAACCAATGGAGAAATCGAGTAACGGAATAAGCGGTGTATTGTCGATGAGATCAAGCGAAAGATTTTTATCAATTAATTTCAGGATGGGAACATCAGCCAGAAATCCCAGATCATAACCACTGAAATCCGTACTCACCATCTATATTTTTAACACCGGTGCTTGCGATTTTAGACGTAATATCTTTATAAGTATAGCCCAGACTGAATTTCACATAGTAGTCTATCCCCACGCCCACAGAGTAAGCTCTGTATGAATCCTCATCCTCAGAGATGAAATTATAAACCATTTTGTTATCCGCATAGCCGAACCCGATACTTAATGGAATATTTATCAGCTTGATAAAATTGTATCCGGCATTCAATGCCAGTCCATTCAATGAAATAAAATCGAGAATCTTCGATTCTTCCGGATAAAACTGGAATACCAGATTCGTTTTCTGGCTTGTATAGCCAAGCTGGGCAGGATTATAAAGAAAACCAAAAGCATTATCGGCCGGGAGAGAGGTGCCTGTAGAACCCATGCTGCTATGCAAAGGAGAAAACGGGTATGTTAAAAATTGAAGAGCGGCCTGGCCTTGTGCGGCTGTTCTAATGTTAAGTAAAAGTATAATAATTAATAAAAGTGAACCCGCTGACTTTTTCATATGCTCCCCGAAAATATTTTAAATGTTTAAAAAAAATATTTATAACTTTTTTAATAATCAATTATAAATGGGATGCTGATACATCGTTTTAGTGAAGGGTATCATTTGAAAAATTAATGGAGCTAAGTACATTAATTCCGCAAAAAACTTGTATCAGTGTGAGATGGCGTCTTAATCTTTTAAGTCATTTCAGGACAAAGCGTTAAGTTTTTTTACGAAAATCAACTGGTACATTCATTGTTGCAGAAAATCCGAGGGTTTTAAAAACTGAATGTCATTTATGGAAAATTTCAACCGGGAATTCCGTGACGACGTATTAGTAATCCGCGTCACTCTGGAAAAAACCACCTTGCAGGATGCATTAAAATTTCAGGATTACCTTGAATCCGATATAATCCTGGAATATGAAAAAATTGTGATAGATCTTTCCGCATGTGATGTTGTTGATGCAACATTTCTTGGCGTACTTGTTATTGCATCCAAAAAGATCTCTGAATACGGTGGAAAAATGAAGCTTGTGCTGCCTCCGCAGGTGTTTATCTACAGCGGTGTAAAGAGGATTTTTCACACTTATCTTTCGAGCAATGATGCAGTTACAAGTTTTAACTTTGGACAGAATCTTCCAGGTGCTCGAAACGCTATTTAACAGTTTTACTCTATTGGTGAAAATAAAGCAGCAACTGCTCCTGCCGGGTCCTGAATGACGCAATATCTTCCAAACTTACCCATATTTCTTGGTCCCGTAATTATCCTCCCTCCGTTCCTAGTGCATAATTCAGCAGATTCATCAACATCATTAACAGTAAAATAAATTAACCATTGTGGAGGCAGGTCAGCATTACCACCACGGGAATTACAAATCCCTGCCATTGTTCTGCCGGTCTCCGGGCTGTTCATACTGAAATCATTATACTCACCCATCGATACCGGTTCGGATTTCCAGCCTATCACACTGCTGTAAAAGTCTTTTACTGCTTCTGCATCTGGAATTGTCAGATCTGCCCAGATGATTGAACCTGTTTCCAATTTTTCTTCTGCCATTTTTTTCCGTTATTATTAAAAATTTATCTTGCTAAATATAATTTACAAAAATTTATTTCATATGATTATTATTTCTCTACGAATTTACTTTTAACGGCCACATTAAATTAATATCTGACGGCCATCTAACGGCCTTCAAACAGCCATCTAACGGCCTGCACTTATAGGCATATCCCGTTCTCTTTATTACCAACTCATATTCACCGGTATTCGTACCATTTAGTTAGGACATATGTAATATGAGTAAATAGTTTTGCATAAAATTAAAAGTTGCTTATTTTTACAGCTGTCTTTCGGGGCTATAGCTCAGCTGGGAGAGCGCTTGAATGGCATTCAAGAGGTCAGGAGTTCGATCCTCCTTAGCTCCACTATTCAATGAAAATTGAACATTGAATATTGAACATTGATGAATTATATAGATGACATCTTTTACAGGTTGCTTGAGATTTAAAGATGTCATCTTTTTCGAAGATGCTCCTTAGCTCCACTACCTGATTGTGGATTATCGATTGATGACTACCGAATCGGAAGAATGAAAGATTGGAACCAAACAGGGATTCAATCAGTTGAATGTTCAGTCTAATTACTAATTACAAATTACCAATTACAATTTCCGAACGCTCTTTTAACCGTATACAACAGGTATTCCTCACAGGAGGGTTTTAATATTAAATTGAATCGTGTTGGTATTTCTGCATACATTGTAATAATAATTTTCGAACTTTTATGATTCAATTACAGGCAAAATGAAACAATTAATTTCTGCACTTATAGTCATAATATTATTGATAATCATTTTTTATACCGGGTGTAAAGATCAGATTACAGGGAATGATATTGACAAACGTGTAATACCGGATTCAAATGTCAGCTATTCGCAGGATTTACAACCTGTTTTCGAGTTGAAGTGTAATTCAGCCGGATGTCATGAAGATGCTGCCCGTGCGGGAGGATTAAGCCTTACTTCCTGTGCTAATACCAAGGCAGATCCTTCAATTGTATTTCCCGGGGAACCGGATAACAGCAGGCTCGTCTGGGCCATAGAAGGTATTGGCAACTATCCAATGCCCCCGCCTGGCTACCCTCCTCTGACAGCTAACCAGATTAAAGGGATAAGAACGTGGATTAAAGAAGGGGCGGAGTGCAACTAATTTATTTAAGCCAGCCTGATTTCTTATACCAGGCAACCGTGCGGCTTACTCCCTCTTCAATTGATATCTGCTGGTGATAATTAATTTCCTTTGCTGCTTTTAATGGTGAACATATCCATGCGTGACGTGTGATATCCCTGGCTTTCTCAATATTCAAAGTAGCCGGCTTACTGCTGAACACCGCAAAAAATTGTGCGATGGCTGCAATAAAATAAACCATAAAATGGGGAACGCTTATGTGAATTGGTTTTTTCTTCATTACTTTTTTAGTTACCTCCCCTACTTCCTCCCACGTATAAAATTTTTCCGAACTTATAAAATAAATTTTCCCTGCTGCTTCCGGGTTTTCAGCTGCGAGTAAAAAGCCTCTGACAAGATCATGCACATGGATCAGACTTATTAATTTTTTATCGAACCCGATTGTTGTAAAAAGTCCTTTCGCGAATGTCTGGAAGAATATAAAAATTTCAGTATCCCTTTCACCATAAACTGCCGGCGCTCTGCAAATAGTGATGGGCAGCCGATCCATATATTCTTTAGAAAGTTCTTCCTGGGCCAGTTTGCTTTTACCATAAGTTGTGATCGGATGAGGAGTATCATTTTCATCCACCGGTTTTTCATCATTTGAAGGTCCGGCTGCCGTCTGACTGCTGACTATAATGAATCTCCTGATATTATCCCGGAATTCCAGAGCGATTTCCAGTAAAGATCTGGTTGTGTCAACATTTGCCTTAAAATATCCTTCGGGTTTTTTAGATTTTACAACACCTGCAACGTGATATATATAACCGGCATTATGAAAAGCTTTTCTTAATCCATCCTTATCAAATAAACCGCAGTCGAATATCTCAACCTTTTTTCCTTCAAGCCATCTGATATCGCTTGTCTTTCTAATTATGCATCTGACAGTGTATCCATTAATTAATAAATGATCAACAAGATGACTGCCTACAAAACCATTTGCACCGGTAACAACAGCAATAGGAGGATTTTCCATATAAAACTTTATTTGTTTTTATTTTGATTAAATTTTACATTGAACCGCCAAAATTTAAGAAATTATTACTGAATTCTTAAATTCTTTTATCTATCAGGTTTTACCAGGAGGTTTTTTGGATCTTTTTAAAAAATGTTATGAATTCACACGGGCTGATGAAGTCAAGGCATCTGGACTATACCCTTATTTCAGACCAATTGAAGAAAATGAAGGCCCGGTGGTTCAAATTGAAGGCCGTAAAGTTATTATGGCAGGTTCGAATAATTATCTGGGATTAACTGCCCACCCAAAAGTTAAAGAAGCTGCAATTAAAGCAGTCGAAAAATATGGGACAGGCTGTTCCGGCTCACGTTACCTTACGGGTACTCTTGATTTGCATATTGAACTTGAAGAAAAGCTTGCCGAGTTTTTTAATAAGGAAGCTGTTCTTCTTTTCAGCACCGGGTACCAGACCGGCCAGGGAATTATTCCTACTCTTGTTCAGAGGGGAGAATATGTTGTAACGGATAAAGATAATCATGCCTGTCTTGTTGCCGGAACTTTGATGGCAAAAGGCGCTACTGCGGATTTTGTAAGGTACAAACACAATGATATGGACGACCTTGAAAGAGTTGTTAAAAAATTACCGGATGAAGCAGGAAAACTTATTGTCAGTGATGGAGTATTTTCTACGGGCGGAGAAATTGTTGATCTTCCAAAATTAAATAAGATTGCAAAAGAGAACGGATGCAGAATTTTAATAGATGACGCTCATTCTGTGGGTGTAATTGGTAAAAACGGTAAAGGGACTGCAAGTGAATTTAACCTTGAGGGCGAAATTGATATGACAATGGGAACCTTCAGCAAAACATTTGCATCTCTTGGCGGTTTTGTTACCGGGGAAGCTAAAGTGATAAATTATATTAAACATCACTCCCCTGCCCTTATTTTCAGTGCCTCTCCCACTCCTGCTTCTGTTGCGGCTGCTCTTGCTGCTCTGGAAATTCTCAAAGCCGAGCCAGAACGGGTTGATAAGTTAATCCGTAACGCGTCTAAAATGAGAAACGGTTTAAAGGATCTTGGCTTTAATGTACTGGAAGGCAGAACTGCCATAGTACCGGTAATAGTCGGCGAAGATCAGCTTGCATTCCAGATGTGGAAGATGCTCTATGACGCAGGTGTATTTGTAAATGTTTTCATTTCTCCGGGTGTTCCTCCCGGAAGGCAAATGATGAGAACCAGTTATATGGCAACTCATGAAGATGAACATCTCGATAAAATTCTTGATATTTTTGAAACCACAGGCAAAAAACTTGGTTTGATTAGTTGAGCCAATTTATTCAACAGTTTAATATCAGATAATTCTTAAGCATACCCCGAAAAAGGTATGCTTTTATTTTTTAAACAATATGGTGGCTGATGTGAGTGATATAAATATTGTTAAAGTTGAAAATCAAAAAGATTTGATGAGATTTATAAAATTCCCATGGAAGATTTACAAAGGGGATCGTTATTGGGTGCCGCCGCTGATTATGGACAGGAAAAAACTTTTAAGCAAAGAAAAAAATCCTTTCTACCGGCATGCTGATGCCGATTTCTTTCTTGCAGAAAAGAACGGAGAACTTATCGGCAGAATCGGAGCTATCAAAAACGACCTTCACAATAAATACCATAATGATAAGGTGGGATTTTTTGGATTCTTCGAATGTATAAATGATCAGGAAGCAGCCAATAAACTCTTCGATACAGCAAGAAAATGGTTAAAAGATCACGGGCTTACTGAAATGCGCGGCCCTGCAAATCCCTCCAGTAATGACGAATATGGAATGCTCCTTGAAGGATTCGATGATGAACCCAGGTTACTGATGACATATAACCCGAAATACTACCTGGATCTTTGTGAAAATTACGGATTGAAAAAAGCAAAAGACCTATATGCGTACAAGCTCGAAACTGATAAAGTAACAAGTTCAGAAAAATTAAAAAGAGTTGCGGATATTGCCATAAAACGTTCAGGGATGGAAATCAAACAATTAAATATGAAGGAATTCGACAACGAACTCACCAAGGTTAAGGAAGTTTACAATAAAGCCTGGGCCCCCAACTGGGGCTTTATTCCAATGACTAATGAAGAAATTGATGCAATGGCCAAAGATCTTAAACCACTGGTTGAACCTTCACTGGTACTCTTTGGAGAAATTAATGGAAAAGTGATCGGTTTTGCCCTGGTTATGCTCGATTACAACCAGATATTTAAGAGTATGAATGGAAGATTATTTCCATTCGGATTTATAAAACTCTTTACACAAAAGAAAAAAATCACCTGGAGCAGGATTCTCACGCTCGGTATAATACCCGAGTATCAGAAAAGGGGTCTGGATGCGGCGTTTTATTATGAGATTGTAACACGTGCCGCAAACATCGGAATTTATCTTGGTGAGGCAAGCTGGATCCTGGAAGATAATGAAATGATGAACAGAGGGGCAAATGTTATGAACGGTGAGATTTATAAAAAATACAGAATTTACGAGATGCCTGTCTGAAAACATTTAAGAAATCGTGGATTATTAATGAAAATTATTGTTCTCTTTCTTTTCTCCTTCACATCGGTTGTTTTTGCACAATACACCAAGGATGACAGACAGCTTGCAGCGACTACTTTTACCCGGAATTTTGATAAAGTGACTACGACAGAATATTTAAAGTCAGAAAACGATGAACGGGTGATCGCCGGTTTGTTAAGTGTCAGTCACTCAGAAGATACTAATTACGTCCCGATTATAACCTCTTTACCCAAAGATAAATTCATCCGTGAAATATGTTTTACACTCGGACAGCTTGGTCAATGTGAAAAATCCGTCCAATATCTTCAGAAAATTTTCTATCAGGACAGCTTGGATCCTTTGACCAGATATTACGCACTTGTTACTCTCGGTAAAATTGCTGATTCAACCTATGCCAGGAAACTGATTTCAGACTACAATAACGCACAGAGTAAATCTGAATTTAATGGAATCTCTTTAGCGATGTATTATTTATTTACTGATGGAAATATTTCTGCTAATGAAATTAGGCCCATTATTGAAAATGAATTATATTTTTCGTCATCGCGTCAGTATGAAGCGGCCTTTTGTTTATATAGAGTGGGACCAGATAAAGATGAGAAAGAATTATTAGTTAAATCCCTGATAAAAATTTTTGATAATAAAGCGGTAAGTTCCGTAACCGGAAAAGCTGTCCCCTATTTGCTGGGATGTCTTCGTAAGCTTCAGTACTTTCCCGATGATTTTAACCTCCTTAAGAGAATAAAAGATATAAATGAATTTCAGACCAAGGTGGAAGCTGTGCGGGCATTTGCCTATTATAATTTTAAGAATAATGATGAAGTAGATTTTTTCCTGAACTATCTGGATAATGATAATAATAATATTTCCCGTGAAGCAGCATCGGCAATTAAAAATTTGAACCTTTCTATTCAGTTGAAAGATTATCTCGGTCTAAGACTTGGCGAAAAACTGCATCATGATCTTAATATGGAGAAACACACACGGGGAGAACTTTTGATAAGTTATCTTTCACTTTTTCCCCAGGATTTTACTGATGTTTTTATAAAATTCTTTAATGAGAATATTTCTCAGGAATATCTTTACAAAGTCTGTTCATTCTATCCTGCTTCGAATGAAGCGCTTAACATTCTGAATCAGAATTATTATAAGGAATCTTTATCTGAAAAAATCACAATCCTCGAATCAATATTAAATTTTGATCAGAATAATGCAGGAGTAAGTGCCGTAATTCTTTCAGCAATTAACTCAGATCAGCCGGCACTGATATCAATTGCCGCTGAGGGTGCAGACTCTTCATTCATTCGGGTTCGAAAGGATACGCTGACTAAAATTATCGATTTTCAGGTAGCAAAGCACTCTAATGATCCTGATTTTATTGAAAGCCTTATATCAGCAGAAAATCTCTCCGGTAAGATTTCACCTGAGCTGAAACAAAAAGTAATCAGTATGCTTTCAAACTCGGACTTATACTCCATTAAAAAGTTCATTTCTGAAATTAGGGGAGAATCAATTCGTACGATATCCAAAACACATTGATGATTTTGAAAATTATTGGGACAAAGCATTTGAATATAAACAGGCGGAAATTATCACAGAAAAAGGATCATTCACAATTTCATTTCTCCCTGGCTATGCACCGGTTACTGTCGGTAGTTTTTGTTTTCTTGCTGAAAGGCATTTTTTTGACGGAATACCGTTTCATCGTGTTGTCCCGGGTTTCGTAATACAGGGAGGTGATCCCACTGGTACAGGATGGGGCGGTCCTGGTTATGAGATTGTCTCAGAATTTTCACCGCTTGAGTTTAATAAAGCTATGGTAGGGATGGCGGGCGCCGGGAAAGATACAGAGGGTTCTCAATGGTTTGTCACTACAGGAAACTATTCCCACTTAAATGGGAATTATTCAATCTTTGCAGAAGTATTAAAGGGTATGGATACAGTTGAAAAAATTACCCAGGGAACTAAAATATCAAAGGTCAGACTTATCCGTTAGACAAAGCTTCATCATACTTAGCAAGATGTGCGGGATCTATTTTTTTCAGCTTCTCAAATACGGTTTTATCCGGATAAGTTAATAACCTGTCTATAATTTCACCGTACTTGGCATCAAAGAATACTTTAACAAACACTCCGTTAAGATCAACTTTCTTTTTTAAGTCTGTAAGTGCATCGACCAGCTTTACGATATATTTCTGTCCAACTGCCTTATTTTGTTCATATGCATCGAGTCCGTAATAGTAACCATAAATAGCCTCTCTGAGTGGCCTGTATTTTTCATTCAGCAGATCTTCCACAAGGGCCCTTCTGCTGTAAGAACTGCTGTTCCTATCCCATCCCGTTTTATAATTACTATTTGCGCCAAGGTTTACAATATCATATGCTTTGGTAAACATAGGCAAACCGCCAAGTTCATTCCAACTGTCAGCATCAAATCCGAGAATCACAAATGCATAATAATTTAATAAACTCGTTACCGATTCAAATACCGACTGACGGCTATACAACGGCTGACCCTTCACATATTCAAAGCTCCAGGAATTATCATTAATACTCAGCATCAATGATTTTTTTTCTGACTTAAGAATTTCCCTTTGACTGGTAACAACGATCTGTGCCTGGTAATGAGTTTCGTCCGATGCTGAAGTAACGAAAATGCTTAAGGCACAATTTATTTTTGGGTACTCCCAGTTTTCATCTGTAAAACGTGTCTGGTTCATATATGTTTCGATAGCATTAGAGAAATCCGCCAGCCTATCTCTGCTTTCAACAGGAATACTCTCCATATTTACACTGACATCACAACTGAGTTCCTGAGAATAAAGTATTGATGTTAATCCAAAAAGAAGAACCAGGATTTTTTTCATTTTAGACCAATTTTCTTTAAATAACTATTGATTTAATATATAAAAATCAATATTATCAAACAATAAAACTTCTGTATTTAGGGACTTTTACAGGGATGTCGAAACTTTTACTGGTTATTTTAATTATTGTTCCTTTTACTTCAGCTATCTATTCTCAGTACAATCCCGGGGCAAAGCAGATCGCACTTGCTAATTCAGATGTAGGACTGGCAAATGATGTTTTCTCTGTTTTTACCAATCCCGCGGGACTATCTCAAATGAACTGGAGGGAAATCGGTCTGTACTACTCCCCTGCACCATTTGGTTTCCCTGAACTTTCTAATGGATTTATTGCATACCATGAACCCTTTACTATTGGTTCTGTCGGTATAGGGGCAATGATCTATGGTTTTGAACTATATAGAGAATCGAGAGTGACGGTTGGCTTTTCCTATAATTACGATAATGATTTTTTTGCTGGTGCTGCCGTTAATTATCATACAGTTTCAATTAAAAATTACGGAAGTACCGGTGTTTTTTATGCTGATATAGGAGGTTTAATTTATTTAGCAGATTATCTCCGCTGGGGATTTTGTGTGCACAATTTAAATCATGCATCATTCGGTGCATATGATGATCAAATTCCGGTAATTCTGAATTCTGGATTGAGCATTGACATAATAGATAACTTTACACTAAATGCCGCAGTGGAAAAAGATATCAGGTTTAACGCGAGTATTATGTTTGGTTTGGACTATCGGTTAATAGAATATCTGTCACTAAGGTCAGGATTTTCAAATGAACCTTCGAGGTTTACCGCCGGAATAGGAATTCATTATTCATTTTTAAATCTTGATTATGCAGTATTTACACATACTGACCTGGGACTAACTCACCAGGCCGGATTAATCATCGATTTTGGTTCACTTAAACCAAGAAACGATAAGATCAGGAAAAATTTGGGAATAAAATAAAGGGATGTTAAAAGTACTTATTGTTCTCGCTTTTCTTGCACTAAGTATGACGTGTGATGCCCGGACTGATTCACTTCAGATTCAGATGGAAGAGACGATTGAGGATTTACTCGAAGAACCAGGCGAAGAAACAGATAATTCGGACCTGTATGAACTGATTGAGTACTATATTAATAACCCTGTCAATCTTAATAATGCCTCTTTAGAAGAACTAAGCGCACTTCCATATTCAGATTTATCAATAGCAAACCAGATAATTGAATACAGAAAAAAATATGGAGTCATCTATTCAAAGAATGAATTGTACTCTATTTCAGCTATTCCACAGGAAACTGTACAAAAGATATTACCATTCATAACTGTTCCAGACACCCTTTTAAATAATAAATTACCTGAGAAAAATGAATTATCATATATCTCATTACAATTGCGAAACAGAATTCTGGACGATCTTCAACAAAGAAAAGGGTTTCAGGATCATAAGTACGAAGGCTCACCCTATAAAATCTACAATCGCGTAAAAGCAAATTATTCTGAAAATATATGTTTAGGTATTTTAACCGACAAGGATGCGGGTGAATTATCTTATTATGATTTCTATTCAGGATACATAAATTTATCCGGCTGGCAGGGTTTCAAAAATATTATTTTAGGTGATTATCTCCTGGAATTCGGACAAGGACTTGCCTTATGGAGTCCTTACGGTATATCAAAAGGACCCGATGCTGTTTATTCGGTCAAGAAGAAATCAGGAAAGCTCAAACCATATAAGAGTTCATCAGAAAATAATTTCTTTCGGGGAGCAGGAGTGGAATATGAATGGGAGCATTTGTGTATTGCAGGATTTTATTCACGGAATTTAGTAGATGCAAATATTGATACGAACTCCGGATTTGTCACATCTACTCCGATGGATGGCCTGAACAGAACCGAAACTGAACTGTCCAAGAGAAAAACCCTACTAGAGACAGCCTATGGTGTTAGTGTGGATTACGATATTTTCGAATCTCTTTCAGTTGGATTTCTCAACTTCTCTTCAATATTTAATCGTTCTTTTTATTCATCGAATATATATGATATAAACGGTAGTAAGTTTAATTATTATTCAACTTATATCGATTTATATTTGACGAATTTTAATGTTTTCGGAGAATATTCATTCAATGGAAAGTCTTTAGCTTCAATCAATGGTTTGCGGTTCTCTCCTTCACCCGAATTCAGCTATACATTATTACTTAGAAATTACCCCAGAAATTATATTAATCTTCATGGATTCGGTTTTGGAGAAAGATCGGGAGCAGCCAAAAATGAGTTCGGAATTTATAATGGTTTCAGATGGAGAACAACATTAGGGGTCTTAAATTTTTATTTTGATCAATTCAAGTTTCCGTTTGCAACAACTGAAAACCCGCTCCCATCTGAAGGTAATGAATTTTTGGTCAATTTTTCCTCAAGACTCTCTAAAAACATTGAGATTAATACCCGAATAAAACACGAAAATAAGGAAGTCACAGTAATATTAGATAGACAGGATCAGTTAGTTAAAAGAGAAAGACAATCGTATCGAATTGAATTTATATATTCTCTCTCTGATAAGGTCAGGTTGAAGACACGAGCGGAATATTCTAAATACTACATAAAAAATATCCATTTATCTGATGAAGGCTACCTGGTGTTTGAAGATGTGAGAATTCAGCCTTCCAAAAACTTAATTATCTACGGAAGAGCAATATTCTTTCAGACAGACTCATTTAATACAGCGATATATGAATATGAAAACGATTTAACAGGTATCTTAAGCAATATCGGGCTTTATGGTGAAGGGGTAAGGTTTTATCTTGTTATCAGGTACGAATTATTAATGAAACTCTCAATTTCATTTAAATATTCGGAAACCTACAAACCAAAGGAAAAATCAATTGGTACAGGATATCAGGAAATTGATGGAAATCTGGATAACAGGATAGGTGTACAACTGGATATTAATTTTTGATTTTTTCTTTACCGTTTACAAAATACATATCAATTTCTCCTTTTCCCTTTGCATTCAATTTTCCCCTGTAGGTACAATTAAATTTATCTTTAATCAGGTCATAAGTTGCCCCTGAAATATTTATTTTTTGAGAATCACAGCCACTCGTTATCCGGCTTGCTATATTCACGGTATCACCCCATACGTCAAAAGTAAATTTTCTCATACCAACTATCCCTGCCACCACAGGACCAGTGTGAATGCCGGTTTTCATCTCTAGTTTTATCATTTTCTCATGGTTTCGTATTAAAATATAATCCCTCATTTCAATTGCAGCAAGTAAAAGCTTTTCAGCATGGTCACTAATGCTGTGTGGAACTCCGGCTGCAATCATATAAGAATCTCCGATTGTTTTCATCTTCTCAAGTTTGTATTTCTGTACTATTCCATCGAAATTCTCAAAGACCTCATTTAATTCTCTAAGCAGTAAATTTGGTTCAACCTCCGAAGTTATTAAATCAAATCCGCAAAACTCGGTAAAAAGTATAGAGACTTCGTCATAAAATCTCGGCTTAACAGAACCCTTTGTTTTTATCTCCTGAACTATTTCTTCGGGAAGAATATTTTTAAGAAGTATGTCCGTTTTTTCTTTCTCTTCCTCCAGTTCCAGAGTTTTTATTTTCAATTCCATTTCGATCTTATGTTTATACAGGGCCATTTCAATAGCAGAGTGAAGAGACTTTTCATCATATGGTTTTAATATATAACCAAAAGGATTTGTGGTTTTCGCCTTTCGGAGAGTTTCTTCATCGGTGAGCGCTGTCAGGAAGACGACCGGCAGAGCATATTTTTCAGACACTATAGAAGCTGCTTCTGTACCCGACATATCACCTTCGAGCATAATATCCATCATTATAAGATCGGGTTTTGATTTTTCAAGCTGTTGAAATATTTCTTTACCTGATGAGGCTAGGCCAATCACATTATAACCCAGGCTGTGTAGTATATTGGCTATATCGAGAGCGATAATCCTTTCATCTTCTGCAACCAGGATATTTATGGTTTCAGACATCTTTCAGTAATGGACTTTAACTTTGCTTACAAAGTAACTGTCTAGTGTCATGGTGCCCGTACTAATCAGCTGATTATTACTAAATGAATAAGTATTATTCAATAGGTTTTTAACAGATTTAGAAATATTTATTTTTCCTGGAACTCCGTTCCTTTCCAGATCCTTGGCAATCGATACAGTCTCACCCCATATATCATATGTGTATTTCAATTTCCCGACAACACCCGCAATAACTTCCCCGGAATGTATTCCCACTCTCATTTTCCATTTGTTTAAGGAGTACTTATTTCTGTTAGCCAGATAATCCAGCATTTCAAAAGCAGCTTCCACCGCCCTTTCTGCGTGATCTGATTTTTCCTTTGGTACACCGCCTGCGATCATGTATGAATCACCGATAGTTTTCAGTTTCTCAAGTTCGTATTTATCGATTATCATATCAAAATTCATAAATATCTCATTCATTTCAGTAACAAGATCCCCCGGACTCATCCTAGCTGAAATTGAAGTAAAGTTTTCAAAGTCAGTAAAAATAATGGTCACATTCTTATAAAGTTTAGGGGAGACACTACCATTCTTTTTAAATTCATCTACTATTTCAGAAGGAAGAATATCACGCAATAGCTTATCTGATTTATTTCTTTCTTCTTCCAGTTCAATTGTCCTTTCACGAAGTTTTTGCCCGATTTCAAACTTATAAAGCCCCATTTCAATGGAAGTTCTAAGTGTATCTTCATCAAAAGGCTTAACAATGTATCCATAAGGTTCAGTGTACTTGGCATTATGAAGGGTGTCATTATCTGCAAGTGCAGTTAAATAAATCACCGGGACTTCTTTTCTTTTCCTCAATTCCCTTGATGCTTCGATGCCGGAAAGCGTGCCTTCAAGATTGATATCCATTAAAATCAGGTCCGGATCGGAAGAGGTAAATTGTTCAAGCAGCTGCTCGCCAGATCTTACCGAACCCGCTATATGATAACCAAGTTTAATCAGAGTTTTTTCAATATCTTTGGCTATAATATTTTCATCTTCCGCTATCAGGATCCTGGGAATATTGAGCATTAACTTTTAGCTTCAAAAAATATTAAATTTTATATAAAAGTAAAGAAAATTCCATATAATGAAAATACTATATAATTTGTTCAATTGAGTAAAATTCCAATTATTACCAGGGAAATTCTTGTTATAATGTTGTTAATTCTTATCTTTCAAATAATGATGTTCTTTTATATCTTTATAGGTTAAATAATTGATTATGATGGATAAAAACAAACTTTCGATTGTTAATGCAAAATTTAATTGCTACTGACCTTCTTTTTCATTACACAAAACTTGTAAATACTGCACTTGCATATCCGCAGGATTTACCTACTAAAATATGTGAATACATTACTACACAGCTAGAGTATCAGGCAGTAGTTTTTTTTAATGTTGATGATCAAAATAATTTTATAGTTCAGGGGAAAGCCGGAACTGCAAAGGAATATTTTACAACGAATGCTGCATTCCAGTGCAGTGCGTGTCGTGCGGTAAATAATAATAACAGCCTTCTGGTTTTTAATAATATAGCGGATTGTGAAATTCAGGCTTCTGATAGTGTAATTTACGAAGGCTGTTTATTTTTAAATATGGAGGAAAAAGGGAGAGTACTGATCAAGATTGCTAAACAGACTCCTTTTTCTAAAACTGATAAAGAGACAATTGAGAATCTCGGCAAAGCATTCAGAGAATTACTAATTTTATGGAAAACTCAAATCCGTGAAAATGATCTGACTCTAAGTCAGGTTGTTACTGACATTGCTCATGAATTAAGGACACCAACAAACAGCATCCTCGGTTTTGCTTCACTACTTAATGAAGATAGCCTAACAACCTCACAGGCAGAGTATGTCTCTACATTAAAAGAAAATGCCTTCAATCTTCTTACCCTGATGAATGATTTGATTGATATGGCAAAGGTGGAACAAAAATTAGTAAAGAAAAATCTTAATAGTGTAAACATTACAGACTTTTTAAATGAAATAACGAAACTATTTTCATCGAAAATTGATAACAGTAAGATTGAATTTCTGGTTAAGATTGACGGTAGCGTTCCTGCCATGCTTAAAATTGACACTCAGAAAATTCGTTACATCCTGGTGAACATTTTGACCCAGTCATTGCGGATAACTGAAAAAGGGAAAATAACTCTCTCAGTAAATTTCCCTTCAAAAAAGGATTTGAAGATCAGAATCTCAGATACAAGTTCCGGAATCCCATCCGATAAACTTAAAAACTTTTTTAAGCCTTTTACATCCGAATCTCTGGAGGGATCAAAATTTGGTAACATCTCAGGACTAGGATTAACTACCGCTAAAAAATATGTCGAAATCCTTGATGGGACAATAAATGTTACCAGCAGTGTAGGTAAGGGGACAAATTATGATCTGGTATTTCCTGTGGAAAGTGAATTACCTGCGGCGGCATTCCCTATTGAAAAACAAATAAACTCTCTGCCCAAACCAGGTAAAAATAATCGAGTTCTCGTTGTCGAAGATGACTACGCAACTTCAAAATTACTTAGCAACTACCTCACAAGATGGGGATATCTTCCGGTTATAGTAAACTCGGCGGAGCAAACCCTTAAAATAATTGAGAAAGAGAATTTCCTTGCGATCCTGATGGATATTGAGCTACCCGACTCTAACGGATTTGAATTATTAAAGACTTTAAGAGAAAATAAAGCCACCCGGAACACTCCTGTAATTGTATGTTCTGTTGAAACCGAACAGCAAAAAGCATTTCTGATGGGCGCAGTTGAATATTTTGTCAAACCTATTAACTATAAGTTCCTCGTAGAAGTACTACAGAGTTATAAATTAAAAAGGGATTCAAATATTCTTATTGTTGATGATGATGTTCCAACGTTAAATCTATTGAAAGAAGCTGTTGAACAGCTGGGATTTAATGCTATTTCCGAAGCACATTCCTCCAGGGTAATTTCAATGATTGACAACCTTGATCTGGATCTGGCAATAATAGATCTGGAGATGCCGGAAGTCAGCGGTTATGACTTAATCAAGCAGATTAAATCTAATCCCAAATTTAGCAGACTCCCTATCGTAATCTATACCGGGAAAGAGAATTACCGGGATGAGCTGAAAAATATTGATGGTATGTTCGAAGAACTTCTTCATAAAAGCAGCGTAAATATAGAAGAACTTTCCGAAACTATTTCTTTGATGATTAACAGGTATGAAGAACCTGCCAAACCTGAAGAAATAATGGATGAAAAAGATACGGTTAAAATTCTACTTGTTGAGGATTATAAACACTCGCAGATTATTGTTACAAGGTTACTGAAGAAAAATCATTTTGAATCAATAGTTGTGGTTGAGAATGGAGCAGAGGCTCTTGAACAGGTTAAAAAGCAGAAGTTTCAACTGATATTGATGGATATGCAGATGCCTGTTATGAATGGATTTGAAGCTACAGAGAAGATCAGACAGTTGCCTGAGTATAAAGATACTACCTATAATTGCTTTAACAGCTTTCGCGATGAAGGGTGACCGGGAAAAATGTCTTGAAGCCGGTGCTACCGATTATATCCCTAAACCTATTGACAGTCAGGAATTTATCGAAAAGGTTAAGCATTATACGGAAGCAAGAGTTCAGGTTCAATAAAAGTTATTTCTTTTATATTGATCACACCGTCATATTTCCTTTTATATTTATTTTATTGATTTATCCGGGACAATAATTAATATGATAAGTGAAAACATAAGGGTAAGATTTGCACCAAGCCCTACAGGCTATTTACACATCGGTGGATTGCGAACTGCATTATACAATTACCTACTTGCGAAACATAATAAAGGCAAATTTATTCTTCGTATAGAGGATACTGACAGGAATCGTATTGTCGAAGGCGCCGTCGAAAACCTGATAGATACACTAAATTGGGCAGGTCTGGATTATGATGAAGGACCGGATAAGGGCGGAGATTATGGCCCTTATATGCAGTCGGAAAGACTTAATCTTTATCAGGATAATATTGCAACACTTCTTTCGGATAGAAAAGCCTACTATTGTTTCTGTACACAGGATCGGCTTAATGAAGTCCGTGAGAAATTTCAGAAAGAAGGTTTGCAGCCAATGTATGATAAACATTGTTTGAACCTCTCTGAAAATGAGGTGATAGAGAAGCTTTCCGAAGGCATTCCCCACGTAGTCAGGCTTAATGTCGAACCGGGCAAACAAATTATTCTGAATGATGTTGTACGCGGTCAGGTTGTTTTTAACAGCAGCATTGTCGATGATCAGGTTTTAATCAAAAGCGATGGATACCCGACTTATCATTTAGCGAATGTTGTTGATGATCATTTGATGAAAATAACGCACGTAATCCGGGGTGAGGAGTGGCTGTCCTCTACACCCAAACATATTGTGCTCTATAATTATTTTGGATGGGAGCACCCTGTTTTTGCACACCTCCCTCTCCTGCTTAATCCCGATAAATCCAAATTAAGCAAGAGGCAGGGTGATGTTGCCGTGGAGGATTACAGGAGTAAAGGTTATCTGAAGGAAGCCCTGATAAATTTTGTCGCTTTACTTGGATGGAATTTCGCTGATGATAAAGAATTTTACCTGATGGATGAACTTGTTGAAAAGTTTTCTCTTGAAGGAGTAAACAAAGCCGGGGCCGTGTTTAACCTAGAAAAGCTGAATTGGTTAAATGCAGAACATCTGAGGAAAAAATCCCTTCCTGAACTTATCGGATTATTAAGGGAGGAACTAAAGCGAACGAAATTCGGCAGCATGCAATACTCCGATGAGTTTCTAAGAATGGTAATCGAGGCAATGAAGGAAAGAGTATCGTTTATTAAAGAAATTCCTGAAAAAGGTTTTTATTTATTTGAAGATCCCACCGAATATGATGCCGCCGCAGTAAAGAAAAATTGGAAATCTGATTCGGCCGAACTCATGAAAAAACTTACTGATGAATTTTCAAAGCTTTCCAATCCCTCTAAAGAACATTTTGAAACTACATTAAGACAAACTGCCGATAATCTTGGAATTGGAACAGGACAACTTATTCACCCGTTAAGACTTGCTGTTTCGGGAGTCGGAGGCGGTCCGGGAGTATTTGATATCCTTCATATTATAGGGAAAGAAAAAACGATGAGCCGGGTGTATACTGCAATAAAAAAATTAGGTTAGTTTATTAATAATTATAACGAGTTTTTTATGGATGATGGAAAAAGTGCAGAATTAAATAATAAAGAACATAAAGATAACAATCTTCCTGCAGCTTCAAATTTCATCAAGGAAATTATAAATGAGCATCTTCAAAATGGCAGATATGTAAAAGTTCATACTCGTTTCCCTCCTGAGCCTAACGGTTATCTGCATATAGGACATGCTAAATCCATATGCCTTAACTTCGGACTGGCAAAAGAGTACGGCGGCTTATGCAACCTGAGATTTGACGACACAAATCCAACTAAAGAGGATGTTGAGTATGTCGATTCGATTATTGAAGATATCAAATGGCTCGGCTTTGACTGGCAGGATAGACTTTATTATGCTTCCGATTATTTTGATAAATTATATGATTATGCTGTGAAGCTGATTAAAAAGGGAAAAGCTTATGTTGACAGTTCATCACCCGATGAAATTAAAGACTACAGGGGGACTGCTACAGAACCCGGAAAAGAAAGTCCATACCGTAACCGTTCGGTTGAAGAAAATCTTAATCTTTTTTTGAGGATGAAGAACGGTGAATTTGCTGAGGAAACCCAGGTTTTGAGAGCAAAGATTGATATGTCTTCTCCTAACCTGCTTATGCGCGATCCGATTATGTACAGAATAAGAAAAGTATCTCATCACCGAACCGGTGATAAATGGTGTATTTACCCTATGTACGACTGGGCTCATGGTCAGTCTGATTCTATTGAAAATATTACTCACTCAATCTGTACACTTGAATTTGAAGTTCATCGTCCTTTGTACGACTGGTTTATTAAAGAACTTGAAATATTTGCCCCTCAACAAATTGAGTTTGCCAGGTTAAACCTGAGCTACACAATTATGAGCAAAAGGAAATTGCTTACACTAGTTATGGAAAAATATGTAAGCGGATGGGATGATCCCAGAATGCCCACTATCTCAGCTTTTAGAAGACGCGGTTACACACCTGAGTCCATCCGCTATTTTTCTGAAAGAGTGGGTGTGGCAAAACGGGATAATAATATCGATGTTGCCCTGCTTGAACACACTTTACGTGAAGACCTAAATAAAAAGGCTATGCGGGTAATGGCTGTATTAAAGCCGTTGAAAGTTACTCTGATTAATTATCCTTTAGACAAAGAGGAAGAACTGGTTGCGGTTAATAATCCCGAAGATGATACTATGGGAACAAGAAATATTCCTTTTTCAAGGGTGATTTATATTGAGCAGGATGACTTTATGGAAAACCCGCCGAAGAAATTTTTCAGACTTTCTATGGGCACTGAAGTGCGCCTTCGTTATGCTTACATTATAAAATGTGAAGATGTAATAAAAGATAAAAACGGCAATGTTATAGAATTAAAGTGCAGCTATGATCAGGACACTAAAAGCGGCTCCTCAAACCAGAGAAAAGTCAAAGGTACAATTCACTGGGTATCCGCGGATAGAGCGATTAATGCTGAAGTCAGACTATATGACAGGTTATTTTCCGCTGAAAACCCTGAAGCTGACCCTGAAAAGGATTTCAGAGCATTCATAAATCCTGATTCTCTGGAAATGATTAAGAATGCGAAGCTTGAACCCGGACTTAAAACATCAAAACCTGGAGAAAGATTTCAGTTTGAAAGACTGGGGTATTTCTGTGTTGATTTAAAAGATTCAACACCAGACAATCTGGTTTTTAACAGGACTGTCACACTAAGAGATACGTGGGCTAAGATAGAAAAAAGAGAAAATAAATAATTTATTATAGAAGTATGATCAAAAATTTTAATAAAACTTTAATAGACTAAATTATCACACCACATTCCCACAGAGATCAGATTAAGCAGATTTAAATATGTGGGTCATGATGAGGTAAATTATTATGGCAAAAACTGCTGAAACCGGAATCGTCAATACCCAGGCCCAGATTAAATTTAAAGTTAATCTCCATCTTACAGCAGAGAATCTTTTTGTTATTCCTGCACCAATTATGCACCCTGTAATTGTATGTGTTGTACTAACCGGAATGCCGGCTATTGCAGTTCCAAATAACGTGATTGCACCTGCTGTTTCAGCACTGAATCCTTCAAATGAATGAAGCTTGGTAATCCTTTGTCCCATTGTTTTTACGATTCTCCAGCCGCCTGATAGTGTACCCAGTGCAATAGCGGCGTGGCAAGATAAAACTATCCATATTGGGATTGCAGCATTGGTAGTCAAATGTCCTGTTGAAATAAGTGCAACATAGATAATTCCCATCATTTTCTGAGCATCATTTGAACCATGACCTAGACTGAAAGCAGCAGAAGATAGAAGTTGAAGTTTCCTGAAAGTTTTATCAACTTTCAGTGGGCTCATATTCTTACAGACATGCAGGGAGATAATTGATAAGATAACAGATGATACGATTCCAATTAGCGGAGCAAGAAAAATAAATGCAGTTATTTTTATTACCTCAGGAAGAAAAATCGCTCCGATACCTGCCTTTGCTATTGCAGCTCCGACAAATCCGCCAACCATTGTATGTGAAGAGCTGGATGGAATTCCCCACAACCATGTTAATAAATTCCAAATAATAGCTGCAAACAATCCACTTCCAATTACAGTCAGATCAACCACATCTGTTCTAACAATTCCTTTCCCAACAGTTAGTGCAACGTGTAATCCAAAAAATAAGAATGCAACAAAATTAAAAAAGGCAGCCCAGACTACTGCAACTCGGGGGGATAATACCCTTGTTGATACAATAGTGGCAATTGAATTTGCAGCATCGTGAAATCCATTAATAAAATCAAATGATAACGCCAAAATAATTATAATGGTAAGTTCATTCATTCGATTTTTAGCCGGGTATTGTAATGAACTGAATATTAATATTTATCAAATGGACTAAAAAAGGTTTCGTACATTTTCTTAATAATTATCAATTTTTCTAAAACTTAAACATTAGAGTGAATACTGATATCTACATATCATAGAAGAATCCCTCATAGAATCTTCGAGTTATTTTATTTTTTAGCTAATAATTATGTGAATATGAACCCAATGTTTTTAAGATGTGCTTATATTTAGAACGTGCCATTAACATTGCAAAACTACGTAATTACGACCTACTCATCAATAAATAATTTCAAAAATGTTTGAGATAACAAAAACTACAAAATGTACTCTCTGGGTGGAACGATAAGATAATATCTAAGCTAAAATGATGAAATTTTTGTTTGATTGAATTAACAAAGTTCACTATGTTTGAACCGTTTCAAACTTGAAAAATATTCCTTTTAATTGACACAAGGTTGATACAAGAATTTTATAATTGCTACAAATTAATTGTTTACTGGTGAAATTAAGGAAGATTAAGTCCCGATTTTAGCTCAAAAACAATTGCCGAAGTGGCGGAATTGGTAGACGCGCTGGACTCAAAATCCAGTGGGGATTACACCTCGTGCCGGTTCGAGTCCGGCCTTCGGTACTCTTATGTTTACTGTCTATGCATTAAATAGTATAAACTTCAGTTTCATCTACGTAGGAATGACTGAAAATCCTGATGAAAGATTTTTAAGGCACAACAAAGGGTATGTTAAGTCCACCAAAAGATTTGCCCCTTATGAATTATTCTATTGTGAAACCTGTGAGAACGGACAGCAAGCCAGGCAAAGAGAAAAATATCTTAAATCAACTTCCGGTAAGAGGTTTCTCAAATCCATATTGAATTCTCAGAAACTAAAGAAATAATTTTGGACGGAACCTGCCGTCCCGCTCCAACTCATCGGAGACGAGGCGAGCAGGCAGGTTGGTAGATAAACTGGACTCAAAATCCAGTTTACCAACCAGAAAATGTCTTCCTTAAAACCCTGGTTGGTGGGGATCACACCTCGTGCCGGTTTACCAGCCAGCATTGGTTGGTTCGAGTCCGGTTTAACTGGCAGAAATTATTTCTGACAGTCCTTCGGTACTCTTATGTTTACTGTCTATGCATTAAATAGTATAAACTTCAGTTTCATCTACGTTGGAATGACTTAAAATCCTGATGAAAGATTTTTAAGGCACAACAAAGGGTATGTTAAGTCCACCAAAAGATTTGCCCCTTATGAATTATTCTATTGTGAAACCTGTGAGAACGGACAGCAAGCCAGGCAAAGAGAAGAATATCTTAAATCAACGTCAGGTAAGAGGTTTCTCAAATCCATATTAAATTCTCAGAAACTAAAGAAATAATTTTGGGCGGAACCTGCCGTCCCGCTCCGACTCATCGGAGACGAGGCGAGCAGGCAGGTTGGTAGATAAACTGGACTCAAAATCCAATTTATCAACCAGAATTGGTTGGTTCGAGTCCGGTATAACTGGCAGAAATTTTTTCTGACAGTCCTTATGTACACAATTCTCGTAATACGTGGTAATTCAAACCTTTATCTTTTTTAAACTTCCATTACGTGTCAAAGACATGAGAATTATTTAATTTACGTACTGGAATTTTCAGGAATAATTATGGGGGTCTACCACTGGTAAAACTTCATTTTTTTAAGGAAAGAAACGAAATACAGCTTTTCGAATTAACTATGTGTTAAATAGCAAACCGGTGCGAAGAATTATTAACTAAGCATTATTGTTTCATAATAATATTCAAGAATAAAATTTTCAACCGAAGCTCGTCACTATTTTGTATCATTTATATACTATACGCGTGACTAGGATATTATATGCAGCCAATAAAAATATCTGAGTACATGTGAACATAATGATAGAACGTATATAAATATTAAGTAACATTTAAATTCTGAGGTATTTATGAAAGCATTTTCTTTGTACTTTTTTGTTTTACCCTTATTAACTATGCAGATAAATGCACAGTGGAGCCAGTCAAAGGGACCCGGAGTTATCGGGACACTATGCATACACGAAAAAGACGGGGCTCTATATGCAGGAACATCAGTCGATGGAGTTTTTAAGTCAACAGATGAAGGTGATAACTGGTTTTCGTCAAACAGCGGATTGGAAAATTCCAAAATTAAGATAATTACTTCAAATGATAATTATATTTTTGCAGCAATTGAGGCAGGTCAGAACGGAAATATTTTCCGCTCCTCAAATGGGGGCAGCAGCTGGGAACCTGCAAGTACAGGAATAGAAATACAGGCAATATATTCAATGTTCGGCGACGGCGATAATATTTATGCCGGAACGATTGGAAGCGGATTATTTAAGTCAACCGACAATGGCAGCACCTGGTTGGAATCAGACAACGGAATCGGACTTCAATCAGTAAAAGCAATCACTAAAAACGGCAGTAACCTTTATGCTGCGGGTGATAATAATTTATATTTTTCGTCAGATGAGGGAGCAAACTGGTCTCAAACCAATGGCGGACAATTTTTCATACTCTTTTCTCTTGCCTCTTTCAATGACCTGATGTTGGCAGGAGGATTCCAGGGACTTATCAGATCTACCGATGGAGGATTAACCTGGAGCAACGTAATATGGCTTGATACACTTCTTACTTTTGAACGACTTGTATCATTTGCTTTCGACGGTACCAACCTTTTTGCATCCACAATGGGCGGCCAGGCCGCGGGAGTCATTAAATCAACAGATCTTGGGCTGACCTGGACTAAATCCAATGATGGAATTGAATTTGTTGATGTTTCCCAGATTTTATTTTCCGACAATAAATGGTTCGCTGTTTCAGAAGGAAAAGGAATTATGGTCTCTGCAGCCGGCGACACCTGGACAAAAAATAACTCCGGTCTCCCCCCTGGAGGAATTATACGAAACCTATATAATTATAATAATACAATTCTTGCCGGAACTGGCTTTGATGGAGTATACCAGTCAGTTGATCACGGTCTGACCTGGAATAAACTGGATCCGGACGGCGTACTCAGGAATGAAACAATCTTATCCCTTACAGCCAAAGATAATTACATTTTCGCGGGAACATCATATCATGGTATATACCGCTCTTCGGATAACGGAAACTCATGGGAGCATCTTACCAATGGTCTCCCTTCAACGGAATTCGGTACAACTGCACTTGATACTTCAGGAAGCAATGTGCTTGCCGGTACGGGAAATGCTCTTTTCTGGTCAACAGACCACGGTGATACATGGATAACCTCCAGTATTAACAGCGCCACAATCTCAAGAATAGCTGCAGCGGGAGGGTACGTTTATAGTATTGCTTCAACTGGTATTTCTGCCACTTCCGGAATTTACCGGTCATCAAATAACGGGATAAGCTGGGATCTGGTATTTCCATCAAATTCCTCCACACCTGTGAGCATCGCTGCACAAGATAGCTTTGTTTATGTAGGTGATATATCAAGCGGAATAATGACTTCATATGATTATGGTCTCGGTTTCATTAACTTCGGACTTGGGCAATATGGTGTTTTTTCTATATTACCGCTGAAAGATTCAGTCTATGTAGGAACCCAGCAGGATAGTCCCGAAGCATTTAAATCAGATTCTTATGGAATTGACTGGTTTGAAATAGGCGGTGGACTCGTCTCCCCCCTTTCACTGGAAACATTGACAAATGATGATCAGAATATTTACGGCGGCTCACCCGAAAAAGGTATCTGGGTAAGACCAAGATTTGATGTAGTATCTGTTAAAGAAGGAACATTCCCTTACAAATATGAACTTTCGCAGAATTTTCCTAATCCGTTTAATCCGACCACAAAAATTAATTATCAGATACCGGAATTAAGTTTTGTGTCATTAAAAGTTTATGATATTCTGGGAAATGAGATAACAACCCTGGTGAATGATGAGAAACCAGCCGGCAGATATGAAGCTGATTTCAATGCGAAGAATCTGTCGAGCGGAATTTATTTTTACAGGCTTCAGGCCGGGAAATTTATCCACACTTTTAAGATGATTTTATTGAAATAATCAGGAGGCTGTCTTAGAGCAGTCCTGTTTTTCTACAGCCTTAGATGAGAACTGAGGCTGTAGAAGTCCAATAAATATTTTTCTTGTATGGTGTACCGCCGGCAAGAGTGAGATAGATAATTGGATTTGGTTCCCTGATTAAAGCACTCTTTATTTCTCTGCCGGGTGTAATTTCTATATCATATTTATCATCGTGTGCTGAAGATTCTATTCTTTCTGTCACGACATAGACGGAATTGTTGTCTTTTTTAAAATATAAAAAGATATACAATACGGCAGGAAATTTAAGATTGGAATTTACAGGGCATAAAAAAGATAAAAACAGGATTTTGTTTTCAATAGCTGCTCTGATAACGAACCCATTATATTGCCTGATTAGTCATATCGGTGGTAAAATGATAATTGGGATCATCCGGTGTTTCTACCAGCGTAACCCCATCATAAATCAAAGGAGCCCACTGATTGGTTTCGCCGCCTATGAAACCGTAAAATTTCTCAAACCCTGAACGTGTCGGCCAGCGGTCCTGAGGACCTGAGATGGAAATTTCCCAGGGCGGAGTTTCATGATATTTTCCGAATGCTGCCGTATTATATCCATTCTGGCGCAGCACTTCAGCCATTGGGGTAATGGTTTGGGGCCTTACCGAAGTATTTCCGGGAAATGTTGTCGCAGCTTCTCCAATACAGCCCATATTGTTGCTGTGATGATTATACCCTGTAAGCAAAGCCACACGGGTAGGCGAACAAAGCGAAGTGGTATGAAAACGGTTATACATTAAACCATTCTCAGAAAGTTTGTCCATAGTTGGTGTGGTAACGGGTCCACCAAAAACTTCTGGTACTCCAAAACCCATATCATCAATTAAAATAACCACAATGTTTGGGGCACCTTCAGGTGCCTTAACCTCAAAACGTGGAGGCGGTGTAACATTTCGGGCGTCAAGTTCCTTGTAGGTTTGCCGTTTTGGTTCTTTAATGGGTAGAATTGTTCTATCTAGTTCACCTCTCGACTCCTTCATTTCCGATCCTTCCTGACAACCGTATAGGTACATCACAAGAATGGGAAGTAGAAAGAAGTTTATAATTTTGTTCATTTATATTACTCCTTATATTTGATTTTCGCTCTTTCTTTTATTGAAACTGATTGTAAGTTGTTCTAAAACCTAACGAGCAATAAGTTGTCTGAATATATTCTTAGAGTAAATAGTTTTTAGCGTTACAAAACCAGTTCCCCAGCTCAATAATTCTGCCAGCCGAAAAGTAATTGGAAATACCAGATTTCATTCGATTAGAATTTTAGAGTCGTTAAATTCAACGATATCGTTAAATATAACGGTTATATTCATCCAAACTGCCTTATGCTGTATGCATATTTCTAGCACTCGATGATTCCAAATTTATAACCGGACAGGTATTACCCATTGAGCGGTTTGGGTAAAATTAGAAATCTAAACTTATAGTTCTGCTTAAACCAATTATTCAAAACAAAGACTATCCCCGGATTTTTGAAAGTGTTCGGCCAATTTTATATTTGATTTATTGGTGATAATAGCTAAATTTCCCCCGATTTAGTATGAGTTCTGAGCTAGATCTGACATGTAATCAGCTGAACTTATTTAATATGACGGATTACTAATAATAGAAATCAATGTGGGTCATTTATGCGTATTTCATTCATTAAAATTTTACTTATTATATTCTTTGCCGTAGCTGTTGCTCTTTTGATTAATTTTCTGCAGCCGGACGGTCTGCCATTATTTAATGAAAATAAATCCTCCCGCGTTGATGAAAAATTAAATACTGAATCCCCCGCATTAAATGATTCTGAAGTTAAACCGGTTGACAGTCTCCAGCAGGACTATAATAAAATAGCCAGGGAGAAGAGCAATGAGAAAATAAATGAGAATCTTCTTCCTGAGTATCAATATAAGAGTGACTCAGATCTGGCATATAAGGGCAATGCAGATTTAACAGAGAATGCTGACAAAAATGAAGAAAGTATTAATTCAAGTAATCTGACAACTCAGGTGTTTAATCAGCCCAGATTGATATCTTTATCCCAGGCATATGAATTGTACAGGGATAAAATTTTATTTGTTGACGCCAGAGATTCCACGGAGTATAATGATGGACATATAGCAGGAGCTATAAATCTTCCCTACTTTTTTCTGAATGAATACGGCAGCAGACTTAATGCAATAAACAAGACCGAACCCCTTGTGACGTATTGTGAAGGTGCTGATTGTGATATGAGCATCCGGTTAGGGGATGAATTATTTTCCAAAGGGTTTAGAAAAGTATTCGTTTTCTTCGGCGGATGGGAAGAATGGAAAAAAGCTGAATACCCTGTAATAACTTCTGATACAAACCTGAATTTAAACTAAATGAATAATTTTTTCTCAAACAAATATCTATTATTATTTATCCGGCTGATCATTGGTGCATTATTCATTTATTCAGCCATCACAAAAATCATTGATACAGATTATTTTGTTAAATCACTTTATAATTACAGACTATTGCCGGAAGTATCATTAAACTTTTTTGCCATCTTTATCCCATGGCTTGAACTTATTATAGGCTGTTTGCTTGTACTGGGAATTTATGTAAGAGAAAGCGCTTTACTTGGAACTATCTTGATGATTGTCTTTATTGCAGCAATAAGTATAGCAGTTGCAAGAGGATTGGATATAGAATGCGGATGTTTCGGTACCAGGGACGGTAGCCGTGTGGGATTATTAAGAATAATTGAAGATTTATTAATACTTCTGGGATTTGCCTGGATATCAGTTTATGGTTCTGATTTCCTTGCAATTTTAAAATCCAAAAACGAAAATATTAAAGAACCCGCAGAACCTTTTTAACTATTGTTAGAAATTGAATCCATTGTATCTCTGAGCACTCCCAGGGACCGCTGACTCAATAAATCTATCTTGATCAGCCCCAGTTCTTCTATTGAATACATATCCGGCTGTGTTATTATAAGTCCCAGCCCCTTATTTTTTGCATATTCCAGTGCAGTGTAATTTGTTATCGGTCCAGGAGTCACGATTATTCCGCCCGGATGAATACTCAAATGTCTCGGGAATCCTGCCAGTCTGGATGCCAGTGAAACGATGGATTTCCACGGTTCAATCTTAAAATTTAGTGATCTTGATTCGGGAAACATTTCTGAAAGATTTGATAAATTTCTTGCATCTGTCCAGGGAATAAACTTGCTATATTTTGATATTTCATCATTTGTTAGTCCATACGCTTTGGCAACTTCTCTGAATGCTGACCGTGCACGAAATGTAACGGTTGTCGATATCATCGCGACTTTTTCATAGCCGTATTTATCGAATACGTACTTTACAATTTCGTCTCTTTCCTTCCAGGAAAAATCTATATCAACGTCAGGAGGACTGCTTCTTCCCTTATTTAAGAATCGTTCGAAATATAAGTTATATTTGACAGGGTCGACTTCTGTTAGGCCCAGACAATAAGATACTATACTGTTAGCTGCCGATCCTCTTCCTATTGTCACCATTCCCCTCCTCTTTGCTTCATTAGCGATATCCCATACAACAAGGAAGTAATCGGTAAAGTTCATTTCCCTTATTACCTGCAATTCCATATTCAAACGATCAACAGCAATCCGGGTCAGAGGAGAATATCTCTGCTTTAACCCGGTAAAACTTTTTTCCCACAATAGAGAATCTGAATCCTTATCCGGCGGCAGATCAAATTTGGGGAATTTATATTCGTTCAGATGAAGATCAACGTTGCAGTTCCCGGCGATGATTTCAGAATTTTTAACTGCTTCAGGAACGTTCTTAAATATATTATTGAGATGCCGGCTGTCTTTAAAATAATACTCGCTATCAACTAATTCATTATCAGTTAAATTATCAATGCTGGAATTTAACCGGATAGCAGTAACCGTTTTATGAAGATCGAAATCATTTTCATCAAGGAAATAAACGGGATTTGAAGCAGCTAATTTAATCCCGTTCTCCAGTGCATAAGTGTAGAGCTTTCTTGCTTTGTTTTTGTTTCTGCCGGTTATTATTAACTCAGCAAAGACATTTTCTCTTTTACCGATTTTATCGAGTAATATAATTGACGGTGTAATAATAAATAAATTATTTAATGGCCGGTCGAGTACGGATATCAGATCGAAATCATCGTTAAGTTTTCTTGAGGTAATTATCTTGCAAAGATCCTCATAACCTTTATCATTTCTTGCAAGCAGCAGGGCATATATAATTTCATCACCGGGATTATCAATTAAGCTGCCGAGGATTGGTTTAATTCCATTTTCTTTAGCGGTTTTTGCAAACTGAATCAGACCATACATCCCGTTAGTATCTGTTAATGCCAGGGAATCAAGATGATTCTTTATAGCTTTTGCAACGAGTTCTTCGATCCGGGCCGTGCCTTTAAGGAAAGTGTAATTTGAGTGTATATGAAGCAGAATCATTTTATGATGTATCTTTTCCCTAAACTAAAATATTGGAAGGTAAAAATGAACAGAGAAAAAAATCAACTAATATCTGTTTAATGCTTTCATGCCTATGTCACGGCGGTAATACATACCTTCAAATTTAACCTGGTTTAATGCACCGTATACAAGTATCCTTGCCTTTTGAAGATCTTTTTCAGGAAGTACAGCAGTCACACCTAAAACGCGCCCCCCGGATGTGACAATCCTGTCATCTTTTTGTATTGTACCGGCATGAAATACAATTATTTGATCAATGATAAAATTATTCAAACCTTTTATTTCAAATCCCTTTTTGTATGTATCAGGATAACCACCGGAAACGGCCACAACGCAGATTGCCGTACCGTTTGAGAAACTTACAGCATTTTTATCGAGTTTACCGTCAGCGGCTGAATATAACAGCCTGAGAAAGTCTCCCTGAATTAAAGGCAATACAGCCTGTGTTTCAGGATCACCAAACCTGCAGTTAAATTCAACTACTTCAGGTCCCCTGGAAGTGATCATAAGTCCTGCGTAAAGACATCCCGAAAATTTTCTTCCCTCTTTTTTCATTCCTGCAAGTACAGGCTTAATTATTTTTTCTTTTACTTCATTTAGAACTGAATCAGTTATTACAGGGGCGGGAGAATAAGCGCCCATACCCCCGGTATTTTTTCCTGTATCGTTTTCACCAATTCTCTTATGATCCTGGGATGAAGGCAGCAGAATAAAATCATCACCATCTGTTATTGCCAGGATCGAAGCCTCTTCACCTTGAAGAAATTCTTCGATAATAATTTTATTACCTGCTTCTCCGAAAACCTTGTCGGTGAAAATTTCTTTAAGCGTATTCCGGGCTTCATATAAATTGCTGCATATAATTACACCTTTACCGGCAGCCAGACCGTCTGCCTTTATTACGCAGGGGTAGGTAATACTTCGAAAGTATGAAGAAGCTTCCTCCATTTCAGTAATATCAAATTCTCTGTATGAAGCTGTGGGAATTGAATACTTTGCCATTAACTGTTTGGCAAAGGATTTGTGCCCTTCTATTTCAGCGGCTTCTTTATCGGGACCAAATACCTTAATGTTATTCGCTCTCAGGAAATCTGCAAGTCCATCTACTAATGGCTGTTCGGGGCCGATAACTACAAGGTCAATTTCATTTTTGTCACAGAATTCTGCAATATATTTATGACCTGACTCTATCTGAATGTTTTTTCCAACTTCTGCAGTTCCGGGATTTCCGGGACTTATAAACAGATTTTTTAATGATGCACTCTGCGAAATCTTCCAGGCAAGGGCATGCTCTCTGCCGCCTGAACCTAATACAAGAACGTTCATCTAAATTTCTGCTTTTATTAAAAATTGAAATTGCTTTGTTAACAGTTCGGTTAAAAAGTCTCTTCTGTGTTTTTGTATAAATTCCTCATTCGGCACCGGCAGTTCATTTTTTGAATACAATTCGTAGAGTGTTTTAATTGTGTTTTCTATTGCATCTATATCATTAGGGGCAGTTATAAAAGAAGCACCGTATTCCTCCATGGCAGACTTTAAGGCACCTTCAGGGACCGAAGCTATAACCGGTTTCCTGGTTCCGAAATATTCAAACGATTTTCCTGAAGAGACTGTATCCGAATTCTTCCGGTTCCCAACCATAACCCACAGTACATCACTGCTTATTAATTTAACCAGTGAATCTTTGTGATCGAGATAACCGTACTCTTTAACAAAACTCTGAAGATCCAGTCTTCGAATCAGTTTCCTGTTTTCATTTCTGAGCAATCCTACAAAATGCAGTTCAATGTTAGCTGCAATATCAGGTCTCACCAGCGTCAGTTTCTTAAAAGCCTTCAAAAAATACTTAGGCGTATTAAACTCATAAAAAATACCTGAATAAGTCAGCTTCATTTTTTTATTATTTTTTTTCTCAGGCAGAAGATTTTCAAAGTCCTGTGGATCAAATCCCTGAGGGATGATATAAATATCCTCAAAAGTTATAAACCTGTACCGGTCCATAATCTTTTCTTTCATTCTGCGGTTAATAACTATTAATCTGTCAGCGGATTTAAGAGCACGGTATTCCATTTTTTTATGCATATACCGATGAAAAGGGGTAAGATAAAAATTCAACGGGTTATCATACCAGAGATCCCTATAATCAACTACCAGGGGAAGACTGAATTCTTTCTTTAATTTTACTGCCATACTTATGGAAGAAAATGGCGGAGCGCTGACAAAGATCATCTCAAAATCTTCTTCCTCTAATAATTTCCTTGCGGCTGTAATTGCTTCAGAACTCCACCCTTTTTTATTATCTGGTATAAAAAATGTCGCACTTAGTCTGCTTAAAAGTTTCCTGACCCATTCGGGCGGGATCCTAACTGTACCCTTTTTTTTAAACCTGGAATTTAAATCATTCCCTCTGACGCGGATAATCCTTATACCCGCTTCTTCCGCCTCCTTAAGAAGTGAATTATCATGCGCATAATATGCTGTGGAATCCGTTGTCAACACAGTAGGTTCCCAGTTATACTGCTTCATGTATTTTGTGAATTTGAGCGTTCTCTGTACTCCGCTCAAACCCATAGGAGGGTAATAATATGCGACCACTAATACTTTGAACATAGAACTCTCTTAATCATGAGATTTTCTGTAATGACAATAAATTTTATGTCATCCGTTTATGAATGATAGTTAGGCGCTTCTTTGGTAATGATTACATCGTGGGGATGACTTTCTTTTAGACCTGCAATAGTTATTTTAATAAATTTAGTCTTAGTTTTTAACTGCTGAATTTTTTTAACTCCGCAGTAACCCATTGCAGCCCTCAATCCTCCTGTAAGTTGTAATATCGTATCAGCCAATGAACCTTTGTAGGGAACTCTGCCTTCAACACCCTCCGGTACCAATTTAGCTATATCCTCTTCTGCATCCTGAAAATAGCGGTCTTTACTGCCGCTTTTCATAGCAGACAGCGAACCCATTCCTCTGTAATGTTTAAAACTTCTGCCTTCAAATAGTATAGTTTCACCGGGACTTTCCTCAACCCCGGCAAACAAACTCCCTATCATCACCGAATCTGCTCCTGCTGCAAGTGCCTTAGGAACGTCTCCTGTCTGCTTGATTCCACCATCGGCAATCAATGGAATACTTTTAACCTTTGTAGCACGGAAAACATCCTGTATCGCAGTTATCTGAGGGATCCCAACCCCGGCTACAACTCTTGTTGTACAAATAGATCCGGGGCCTATACCTACCTTTACAGCATCTACTTTACAATCTAAAAGATCAAGTGCAGCTTCGTAAGTACCTATATTACCAGCAATTAACTGTGCATATTTGAATTTCTTTCTCACTTCTTTTATCATGCGTAATACCCCTATGGAATGTCCATGTGCAGTATCAATTACAATTACATCAGCTCCTGCAGTAATAAGCGATTCTACTCTTTCAATAGTATTACTGGTAATTCCGACAGCTGCTCCTACTCTCAATCTGCCATGTTCATCTTTACAGGCATTTGGATGTTTTTTCTTTTTCTGTATATCCTTAAATGTTATTAGTCCTTTCAATATTCCATCTCTGCTAACGACCGGGAGTTTTTCGATTTTATATCTCTGGAGCAGCTTTTCAGCTTTTTCCAGTGTAGTACCAACCGGGGCTGTAATTAATCCTTCTGTTGTCATAATATCCTTTACAATAGTCTTCCGGTTCGGCTCAAATCTTAAATCACGGTTAGTTAAAATACCGACAAGTTTTCCTCCGTTGCTTACAATCGGAATTCCGGAAATTCGGTACTTCCCCATTATATCCAAAGCATCACCGATTGTTTTATCGGGTCGTAAAGTTACAGGATTTTGTATCATCCCGCTTTCTGACCTTTTAACCCTGTCTACCTCAGTGCTCTGGTCTTCAATCGACATATTTTTATGAAGCACGCCTATTCCCCCTTCACGGGCAAGTGCGATTGCAAGTGCGGATTCTGTAACCGTATCCATTGCGGCTGAAATTATTGGAATATTTAATTTTATATCAGGGGTTAAAAAAGTTGTGAGCTCTGCTTCCCTTGGCAGAATTGAAGATTTCCCCGGTACAAGGAGAACATCATCAAAAGTTAAACCTTCCCTGATATTATTTTCATATTGTGTCATAAATAATCTTTCTGATTTTTATTAATCGTATGCGGGAAAACCGGTTATATCCTCCCCGACAATGAGTGTATGCATTTCATGAGTTCCCTCATAAGTTTTAACTGATTCAAGGTTTACCGAATGTCTCATAACCGGGTATTCATCCAGTATCCCGTTAGCTCCGAAAATCTCTCTTGATATCCGTGCAATCTCCAGCGCCTTTTCACAATTATTTCTCTTCGCCAGTGACACCTGTGTATGCTTCATCGTACCATTATCTTTCATTCTTCCAAGCTGCAAATTTAATAGTTGTGTTTTTGTAATTTCAGTTAAAATATATACGAGTTTTTCTTGTGTCATCTGGTAGGCGGCTATAGGTTTGTTGAACTGAACCCTTGTCTTTGCGTAATTTAATGCTGCATCATAACAAGCCATCATTGAACCGGTAACTCCCCAGGCAATGCCGTATCTTGCCTGGTTAAGACACATTAAAGCATTTTTTAAACCTTCTGTCTTCGGCAGAAGATTTTTCTCAGGGACAAATACATTATCAAATATTAGTTCCGATGTAACCGAGGCTCTTAATGAATGTTTCCCTTTCATTTCAGGAGCAGTAAAACCTTCAAATGATTTTTCTACAAGGAATCCCTTCACAATCCCGTCAAGCTTCGCCCAGACTACAGAGATATCAGCAATAGTCCCGTTTGTAATCCACATTTTTGCACCATTTAATATATACCCTCCTTCAACTTTTACAGCCTTAGTTACCATTCCTCCCGGGTTAGAACCATA
Organism: uncultured Ignavibacteria bacterium; assembly: GCA_963743325.1. GTDB lineage: Bacteria > Bacteroidota > Ignavibacteria > Ignavibacteriales > Ignavibacteriaceae > DATFVA01. Next base: position 278,626 of record CAVUOZ010000010.1, on the reverse strand, counting down.
ATCAGGTTCAGTAAGTCCGAAGCATCCGATTTTTTCACCTTTAGCCAGGAAGGGCAGCCAGTAGTTTTTCTGTTCATCATTTCCGAAAGTAAATATGGGATACATAACAAGCGCACTCTGAACTGATACGAAACTTCTGAGCCCGCTGTCTCCTCTTTCCAGCTCCTGCATTACCAGTCCGTATGCTACATTATTCATCTCAGCGCAGCCATATTTCTGCGGAAGGGTTGAGCCGAACAATCCCAGTTCACCCATTTGAGGTATGAGCTGCATCGGGAATTCCGATTTACGGTTATAATCTTCAATAATAGGAATAACTTTATCAGAGACAAATTCTCTTACAGTATTCCGTGTCATGATCTCTTCTTCGGATAAAAGGGATTCGATATTATAATAGTCTACTCCCACGAACCTGGTCATTTATTCCTCAATGACAAATTAAATTTTAATCATTAAAATTAAACCATATATGGAATACAAGCAAACTTTTATGTTGAAACAGAAAGGATATGTAATTACTCTTTAAAAATGTCAGTAGTTAAAATTCTTTTGAAAAATTCTTCAGGTGGATAATTTATCCCTTTCTCCCGGGTGATTTGTGGATGGGGACGTTGGCAGCAGTATACCGTTTGAAATAAAAAAGGGAATGCAAATAAAAATATTAAATTCTGAGTCAGGATTATTTAGAAGGCAGACATATAATTGTGTTAACTTAATAACTCGGTGCTCCCCTTCCCCGACAATTCCACCATGCCTGAATTTTCAAAGATTATTGCATTATAAAAATAATGTGATTAAATATAAACGTCACTTTTATATTAATAATATAAACGGAGATACACATTATAGGAGAGATCGTTTGGAAATATTGACAAGAATTACAAATGGCGGATTACCCGTATTATGATATAAGACAAATGAAAAATTTTCTATAGTGTCTGTATTTATTTTCATTTTAACCTATCGATAGGATAATACCATGAACAAATTGTTACGTTCTTCAGCTTTCCTAATTATAGGATTTATATTGAGTTTCAGTGTATTCAGCACTGAATTATTCTGCCAGAACCAGTTATCAAAAGTAAATAATGAAAGTTCGGACAGAAGCACCATTGTTCGCACAGAAACTGCGGGACCAACATTTATCCGGACTCATGATAATGTTGTACTGCGCGGAATAAGCGTTCAAGGGAATACCGGAATTAATCTAATCGATAATGCTACAGCGGATTCTATTTGTAATCCTGCATCATTTGCAAAGCATGGTCAGACCGCACCGGGTACCGGAGGCGGAACATTGAACCTGATGGCATTTATGAATCCGACTACTATCAATTCTTCAGGCCGGATAGCGTTTTATGCCCAGGTTAATGGTTCAACAAGGAATCAGGGTGTATTTACCGCGGATTCAGACGGTATCTATGCTATTGCTATTGGCGGCGGTGCAGGAGGAGGTAGCGGAGACACCAGTGCACATAATGGTGATCCCTCACCGGTTGGCGGGACATTCAGCGGATTTTTTGCCGGAACTGTATTCACACCGGCTATTAATGATCTGGGAGATGTACTGTTCTTTTGCGATGTAAATGGAGGCAGTTCTTCACGCGGGCTGTTTCTTTTCCAGGCTACCACTCAGCAGATTGTTAAAATAGCTGTTGTGGGAGATCCTTCTCCGCTAGGCGGTACATTTGAAGCTGTTGGACCCGGTTCCCTCAATAACAACGGAAAAGTTGTCTTCATAGCTTCACCTGTTGGTTCAATTAATAGTGATATCTTCCAGTGGGATAATGGTACCGTCTCAAAGGTGGCCGCTGCCGGTGATCCTGCTCCGGGCGGCGGAACTATTACTTTTCTTGGTACTGAGAGCTACGGCTTCCTAGATGGAACGAATATTCCTGTAGGACCCGTGCCTGATATAAATGATCTGAATCAGATTACTTTCCGTGAAATCGTAAGTGGTGGAGTTGCAGAACGCGGTATAATTGTCCGGACTGACGGTATTGATGATTGGTATATAAAGGCTGCCGATCCAACACCCATTGGCGGAACATACCTCGATTTTCAAGCAGCATCCATCAATAATGAAGGTCAGGTCGCTTTTTTTGCGGACTATCACCCGACAGTCAGTACAGTAAGCTCCGGATGGTTTGCAGGAGCTCCGGGAAACTGGAGGAAGGTCATTGTATTCTATGACTCAATTGATGGCGGTCAATGTATGGGACTCGCATTCTCACGTAACCCGATGCAAACGATTGATGAAAACGGTAATGTTGCATTCTGGACTGATCTTAGCAGCGGCGGCGGGAGTGACCGCATGGTCGTGGGATTAGCAGACGGGGATTTCCTGATTGCCGGAAGACGCGGAGAACCATCTCCAATAGGAGGTACGATAGGATCAATGGATGCCTGGCCTTCTTTACATTATTTATGGGGTTCAATCAATGCTGCTACACCCGGTGCCACGGGCGGTGCTTTAAGCGCTCACATGGTATATAATGTTTGCGGCTCTGTAATACCCGTCGAATTATCTTCTTTTACAGCCGGTGTAAATGGAAGCAATGTGACATTAAACTGGTCGACTGCAACCGAGACTAATAACAGGGGATTTGATGTTGAAAAACAGGCGGAAAGCAGCCAAAACCCGGAAAGCAATCAGTGGGTGAAGATTGGATTTATTGCCGGTTCCGGTACGACAACAGAAGCTAAATTATATTCAATTAAGGATAATAATGTTCTTCAAGGTACATACTCATATCGTCTAAAGCAGATTGATTTTAACGGCACATTTGAATATTCCGATGTTGTACAAATAAATGTAGATTTTACATTACATTTTTCATTGAACCAGAATTATCCTAATCCATTTAATCCAGCAACACAAATAGAATATAGTATTCCAGGGGATGGATTTGTAAGGTTAAATGTGTATAACGCACTTGGACAGAAGGTTGCCGAATTGGTTAATGGGATGGAAAAAGCCGGCACCCATGCAAAAATATTTAATGCTGAAAATTTAGCAAGCGGCGTTTACTACTATAAACTGGAATCAGGCGGTTATTCGGCTGTTAAGAAACTAATGTTATTAAAATAATATTACAAGTTAGTGACTTTTTTTACCAGGTGAGTCACTTTTAACAAATTACTCATTAAATAGAACTTCTTATAAGGGAAGGCAAAAATGCCTCCCCTTTTTTGATCAATGCGATCAGAATAAAGGGTAAATTTTATATTGATTGTTATTACAGAAGTCCAATAAAAAACCCGGCAGCATAAGTGCTACCGGGTTCAGGGAAAACTTATCTGAAAATTATATTATCAGAACCCTTGCATTGAATGCTAACGGAGGAGAATCATCTTCTTCGTATCCATATAACTTCCGGCTTTTAGCTGGTAAAAATAAACCCCGCTTGGCTGATCAGCTGCATTCCAATCCAACTTATAAGCGCCTGCGGGTTTCTCTTCATTTATAAGTGTAGCTATCTCATTCCCTAAAACATCATAAACTTTTAATGTTACAAAACTATTTACCGGTAACTGATAGCTGATGGATGTAGCCGGATTAAACGGGTTAGGATAGTTTTGTTCAAGTACGTATGAATTAAGTGCTCTTAAATCCGCTTCAACTACTTTGGAGTATTTGTAATTCCCGTTATAATCGACCTGTTTTAGTCTGTAGTAGTACTTTCCGTTTTTAAGGTTTTTATCCGAATAAGTGTAATTTTTTTGTTCAATAGTAGTTCCGTTACCTTTGATAAATCCTAAATCTGCAAACTTATCGCTGCCAGTACTTCTCTGTACCTCAAATCCCTGATTATTTAATTCTGTTGCCGTTGACCAATCAAGAGTAACAGCATTTCCGGCAACAGATGATGAGAATGAAAGAAGTTCTACCGGGATAGTAGTTGTATCAGAGATATAACTATAATAGACATCCTGTTCGCCGTTAAATGTTGCTGCCCAGGCCAGTCTTGCACTGCTGCTGTCGGAAACCATATGGAAATAATCTCCCATCTTCTGCTGATTAGGCCAGCCGACGTGCGGATCAAAATAATCCGAAAGTCTTTCATTCTGTGACCAGGTCGTTCCGCCATCGGTTGAATTTGAGTAATACAATGCTGATGTGTTAGTTCCGGGGTGATCCCTGGTATCCAGCCATACCACATCGATTCGCCCGGTCGGAGCTACGGACATGGTGCCAAACCATTGATAAGCAGAAGTACTGACGTCATCATTAACTCTAACCGGTGAACTCCAGTTAACGCCTCCATTCGTGCTGCGCGCAAACATAACATCGAGGGGATCAGAACCAGAATAAGGTTCAACAGAGCATAATAAATAAACGTTGCCCTGATTAGGACCACCGGAAGTATCAACCGCTATATTTGTTTGTCCACCCAGACCATCAGGATTGGGTCCAATGCCATATGTAATAAAACCATTCAGGCTTACAATTGTAGCCATATCCCAGGTTACTGTCTGACCTGAGATCTGTGCATTTGAAGATCTTGCAACCACGAAATCAGATGAGGCTGCACCGATGTAAAGGTTACCGTTGGATGCGACTGTAAGAGTACCCCAGGAAGGATCATCCGGGATTATAGTACAATTTTCAAAACTTGCGCCGGCATCAGTTGAACGGGTAAAAAAACCCGGGTAACAGACGCTGTAGAAACTTGTCCAGAATGCATATATATGTCCGGTTCCCGGGCCACCGGATTTATCTATTGTCATCCATTGCTTGTCACCCCCCTGGGCATAAGTTCCGCTGTTCCAGGATGAACCACCGTTGCTTGACTTAAATACCTTACACATATATGTCGGGTCATTTGTCAAACTGTTATAATAAAAATTTCCGTCAACATCATAATCAAGTACGGGATCTGAGCGGAATACGCCTGGTTCAATTACACCCGGAAATGTCCATGTCTGTCCGCCGTCACTAGTATATCCATACCCTGCCTGACGAAAATTATTACTGACTGTATTGAACTGCCGCCACCCTATCGTCATTATATTATGGTCATTCGGATCAACAGCTATTGAAGGTTCATTTGCTGCATCTCCGACTATGTTAAGTCCGTTTTCGTCAACATTTACCTGATTTGTGTAAATATTAGACATTGTATACCTATAAGCAGGCGATCTTCCCTGATCATCCCTTGAGACAGGAATATAGTCATCATCCTTAACCTCGTGATGCGCGGTAGGATTTGGCGGATTCCTTTTTTGATATTCTTTTATCTGAGGAAAAATCAGATTTGATGAAATTAGAGAAATTATACCAATGAAGAAAACTGATTTGATAGCATTATCAAATCTCTTTTTTGTAAATATGTAATTCATATCATTGCTCCAAATTTAGATGGCGGGTATTAACAATCTTATTTTTATAATCTTCCCCCGATATATATAAAGAAAAAATATATTAAATGAAGTTTAAATGCTATTTTTTTCTGGAGAGTTTTCGAAATGTAATCTCCGGAAAGAAACCACAATCTATCTTTAATTTCTGCCCTCTTCATAAAAGGAAAATCGTTACTGCAAATTTGTGTCATTTATTCAACAGAAGCAATAAAATTGTTTGTATTAGCAAAAAAAACAATTACTCAATTCCTGTCCAAAACTATAATAAATTGAACGATTTGTCTGAGTATTTATCATTTTATAGATGAAGGTAATATGTATCTGAATGTGGAGCGGGAAATACCTTGAGCATATTTGAGACGATGTGGAAATGGTTTGCAAAACCATCTGTACCTGAAATATACCGATAATAATGCCCGAAGTGCCAGTCGAGTCAGGAGAAAACCCCACCATATATGGATAGATAAAGAGTGAAAAGATAATTCTGAATTTATAATTAAATAATGGATATTTTGTGTTTATCTATTTAAGTGGGCAATTTAGTAAATCTTTCATAGCAGTTCCTGAGATCTTATGAATTTTGAACCAGTTATGTGGATTGGGAGAAATATCTGTGAGTCCATCATCATTTGCCGGAGATCACAAACAAAGACAAAAAAATTGTTGCGTCTTTACAAGGGAATGTGTAAAGTTGCGTCCAATAAAATCGCCCAAAATCTATTACCCTAGTCAAACTCAGTCATTATAACAATAACAAATTAGAAGGAGTTAATTATGCCAGATCTAATGATTAAGACCTATTCGGGAGGAGAAACAAATCTCAAGGCGGAAACGATCGACAAGTTGAGGGAAAGCATTCGTGGGAAAGTGTTGACAGCAGAATCGGAGCTATACAATGAAGCTCGTACAATATGGAATGCAATGATTGACAAACACCCTGCATTAATTGTACGTTGTGTCAGTGCCGTAGATGTGATGCATGCTGTTCGATTTGCCGGCGAGCATAAGCTGTTACTTGCTGTTCGGGGCGGCGGACATAATATTGCCGGTAATGCTGTTTGCGATGGCGGTTTAATGATTGATCTTACCCTTATGAAGTCCGTGCGAATAGATCCGAAAGGTAAGACCGCACGCGTTGAACCGGGTGTAACTTTAGGTGAGTTTGACCGGGACGCACAGGCCTTTGGGCTTGCCACTCCAGTTGGAATAAACTCAACGACCGGTATTGCCGGATTGACACTCGGTGGCGGTTTTGGCTGGCTGAGCCGCAGGTTCGGGCTGTCAATTGATAATCTAATTTCGGCTGATGTAGTTACTGCCTCGGGCGAGCTGGTTAAGGCAAGTAAAACCAGCAATCCGGATCTCTTCTGGGGGATTCGCGGCGGTGGAGGGAATTTTGGAATTGTAACTTCTTTCGAGTTCCGTTTACATAAGGTCGGACCGGAAGTGCTGGCTGGATTAATAATTCATCCTCTCGATTCAGCCGGAAACGTTCTACGCTTTTACCGCGATTTTTTAAAAACCACTCCTAAAGAATTTGTGTGCTGGTTTGTGCTGCGCATAGCGCCGCCTCTTCCTTTCCTCCCTGAAGAATGGCATGGGAAGAAAATTCTTGCTCTTGCTGTTTGCTATTCGGGAAAGGTGAAAGACGGAGAGCGTATTGCGAAACCACTGAGAAGTTATGGCAAGCCAATTGCCGACATCATTGGGCCGATGCCGTTTGTAGCCTGGGAAACCATTCTTGATCCACTCCTGACTCCTGGTATGCGCAACTACTGGAAATCTCACGATTTTAAGGAATTAAATGATGGTCTCATTGATACACTGATCACATATGCCAATCGGATCCCGGATCCACAAACCGAGATTGCGTTCGCATTTTTAGGTGAGGAAGTCACGAAGGTTCCGAAAAAAGAGACAGCGTACACACACCGCGACGCCTCATTCGTGTTGAATGTTCATGGACGGTGGGATAACCCCGCGAACGACCAAAAATGCATCGGCTGGGCCCGTGAGCTTTTCCAGGCAGCAGCACCTTTTGCTACCGGCGGGGCTTATGTGAATTTCATGACAGAAGAAGAACAAGACCGTGTCAGGGAAGCATACGGAAGCAACTTTAATCGTCTCGTCAAGCTTAAAAAACAGTATGATCCGAACAATCTCTTCCGTCTCAACCAGAACATTCAGCCTGTAGTATGATAAGAAAAATCCTCTGAAGCATCAACGCTTTTAGTTGATAGAATTAAGCTGTACCTGAAATAAAAAACCCGGTAACACACTGTTACCGGGTAAAATAGAAAACCTGGACTAAACGGAAATTACTTAAGAAGAATCATTTTCTTCGTATCAGTGTAAGAGCCTGCCTGTATTCTGTAAAAATATACGCCGCTTGGCAGGTTTACTGCATTGAATTGAATCTGATGATATCCCGCTTCTTTTTCTTCATTCAATAACAATGCTACTTCTTCTCCAATTGAATTCAGAACGGTGATTTTAACATTGCTTTTCACTTGAATTCCGTATCCAATTGTAGTTGTTGGGTTAAATGGATTTGGATAGTTCTGAGTCAGGGCAAATTCAGCCGCAGCAAGAACTTGAACATCAACTCCATTTGAATATTTATAAGTCCCGTTGAAATCAATCTGTTTCAAACGGTATGTATACATACCGGAGTTTACTCCATTATCTGTGAATGTATAATTTCTGCTTTCGGTTGTTGTCCCAAATCCTGCAACAAATCCGATAGTTTCATATCCGGAACCGGAGCTTCTTTCAATTGAAAATCCCTTGTTGTTAGTTTCGGATGCCGTTGTCCAGTTCAGGTTTACGGCCGTTCCGTTAGCTGTCGCCCTAAAGCTGACAAGTTCAACAGGGATGGCATCGTCGCCATTAAGCTGAATAGATAAATCAGTAGCTCCATCCAGGTTCCAGCTTGCAGCAGGTGCTTCCTGCGCCCATCCGCTACCTAAAACACCGTGAGTAGCGTCAAGGTTTCCTGTTTCCCAGAAAAAGTTACCTGATTCTACACTGTTATTGTAGATCTCAATCCAATATGTTCCCGTACTGGTGATCATAATCGGAGCAGATGTGAAGTCAAATGTGAAAACGTATTCGTCACAGCCGAATAAAATGGTTCCCGTTGTTGACCGGGTAGTAGCCTGAAGACCACTCCTGGTTTCAATTACTGCACCTGGTGATCCGCCGGCATCTGAGTGGATCAAAATGGTAAAATTATCTACGGAATTTGGAATGTTCTCAGGATAATATCCACCCCATATCACAAGCTCTGTAATGCCGTATGTAGGACCAGCAGATCCGACAGCGAAGTTATCCGCGATCGATTGCTGTCCCGTAGGGCAAAGTACGCAGCTGGCATCCGCGAACAATCCGTTCGAACCGTTTGGTATCTGATCCAGAAAAGTAACCGGTGCCATTGGAGCTCCGTAAATGGAGGTCCCGGAAATCTCGGGCTGGCCATATTTGAGAAGCGAAGATTGAGCAAATGCAGAAAATGAAAAAAGAACTAGAAGAAGTACCGTAAAGGATTTAGGCATAATGCCTCCTTAGTATGGTGAATAGATATGTTAATTAAGAAAAATCACATTGATCTAATCGAAACTGAAAGAGTCAATTTCAATATTTCTGCTTTGGGAGATAATTCTTTTGCAATTTGCAATAATTATTTATTATTATCAACTAGTTTAATAAAAAAATAAAAAAAAAGATTGGGGTGTTGACAGTTCGGGGGTGTTTAATAAATTATTCTTGAAAAAGGTTACTGACATCTCTTAAAGCTTGGACAGGAGAATATCGCAGATCGACCCCTTTCCAAATTAACTCCTGGTTGGAAGATAAAAAGTAAATGTACTCCCTTGCCGGATTGAACTTTCTACCTTGATTGTGCCGCCCTGGGCCTGTACAAACTCCCTGGAAATAGCTAAACCAAGCCCCCAGCCGCGTTCTGACTTCTGCCCAAGCTGTGTGAAGCGGCTGAATAATTTTTTTTGATCTTCCTCCGATATTCCCGGTCCAAGATCCTTAACCGAGAAGAATACCTGTTCTTTATACCTGCCAGCTGAAAGGGTAATTTTCCCGTCCTGTTTTGAATAGCGTATAGCATTGCTTAAAAGATTTACCAGTACCCAGACAGTCTTCTCAATATCTATCTTTAATGAAGGTAAATCATTTTCTATTTCGGTTTCAAGCTGTATATTTTTTTCGGAGAGAAGTATCATCAGGGCTGTTGTCGCATAATCTATAATATCATCCGGCTGGACATCAGTAAAATTCAGACGGATGTTGCCGGTTTCTATCTGTGAATAGTTGAGGATTTCATTTACGACTTTTGATAGGCGGTTGCTTTGTTCCCTGATCGCCTGTACCAGTTCTTTCTGCTCATTATTTAGCTGTCCGACCCTATTGTCTTCCAGTAATTTGACAGTCAGGTTTATTGATGAAATTGGAGTTTTCATTTCGTGGGATACGGTCGATATCATTTTGGTTTTTGCAACATCTCTTTCCTCGAACCAGGTAACATTTTTAAGTATAACCATATTACCCATATTTTGCGCGGGAAAATTGTCTGAATTTGTTATAATCCTGATTATCTCCGGCTCATAAAAATATTCTGTTTTACCTTTAATTATTCTTATTGTGTTTTTGTTATTACCTTCAGATTTCTTTTCTTCGAATATGCCGCTAATTATATTCCGCAGGAGGTCATTATTTACTGCAATTTCAGCCGCGTTTTTACTCTGCAGTTCTTCCACTTTAATTCCTGATAATTCTGCCAGCACCTGATTTGCAAGCACTATATTATTGTTGTTATCAAGCACCAGAATTCCGTCCTGCATATTCTGTACGAGGGCCTCGAGCCTCTGTTTTGCGATAAGTATTTCACCAATCTGCCTGGTCTCGTACTCCTTAAGTCTGTCTGCCATTACATTAAAAGCACTTGCAAGCTGCCCGATCTCATCATCTGAATTAATTTCAATCCTCTGGTCGTAGTCTCTTTGACTGATCGCCTTAATTTTTTGTGTGAGATTTTGTATCGGTTTGACTATTCTTGCGGGGAATGATAAAATAAAAAACATTGTAAGAATAACGCTGATTCCCCCTATTATGAGAGTGTAAAAGGTTCCCTGCCTGGATTTCTCATCTGCCTCTGAAGTTTTAACCAGAATCGCTTTCATATTCAGAGAATATATTTTATTAATAACGGACTTTACATAATTATAATTTACAGTCAGTGTATCATTTATGGCAGGACCTGATTTATCTCTTAAAATAGAATTAATGAATAAATCATAACCTGTGTGCAATTCCGCAACAAGTTGTCTTTCGCCGGGTTCAGTTATGTTATCAGATTCAAGTTCGAGATGTTTTTCAAACCTGTCTTTGGATTTATAGAATCCGGATTCAGAGGTAAAGCGTTGTGCGGAATTATTTGACCCTGTCAGCAAGTTATACATTTCATCAAGGGAAGCATTCATATTCGAAGTGTAATCAATTGTTCTGTAGTTATCTACTATGGTTCCTTTTGAACTCTGAGCGAGCTGGCTTGTGAAGAAAATCCCGATTACACTTAATGCAATAATAATTGCAAAAAGGAATAATACCCCGAAAAATATTTTACTTCTTATAGTTTTCATAAACTAATTATAAAAATAATTACCTCACTATAGAATAACTAATTACGATTTCCCATCATTTGTAACCAGCAATATATCTGTTGAAATGCCCGATGATGCATCCATTAGCTTTTTAAATATATTCCTGGAAGAAATCCAGCTGATTAAAGTGAAATTTGGTTTTCCTATGACCAGCAGTCCGGCTTCCTTTGACCTTGCAAAATCGATTAAAGCACCGACAATATTTTTATTTTCTAATTCAACAACTTCTGCTCCCAGATCTACGGCTAATTTAAAACTGTTAATCAGATGTCTTTGATCGGCGGCATCGATCTTAAGCGTCCCTTCTTTTTTTGTTTTTACATAAACTACAAACCATTTTGAATTATAAGTGGAGGCAAGTCGGGAAGATCTTCGGATTAAAGTTCTTGCAGATTGGTGATTTGTGCTTATTGCAGTAATTATCGCATTGACTTTTGTTCTCTCCCCTGAAGGAATTTCGTTTAATATTTTTCTTTCAACCTGCCGTGATACTTCTTTCAATGCCAGGTCGCGGAGCTGCAATAATTTATCTTCCTGGAAAAAGTTTTGTAATGCAACCGAAACTTTCTGTAAATCGTATATTTTACCATCCTTAAGGCGATCAATCAGCTCATCAATAGTAAGATCAACGTTTACTACCTCATCAGCTGAATGAATGATAGTATCCGGCACCCTTTCTGTGATCTTTATACCGGTTATTTTCTCGACTTTTTCATTTATACTCTCGATATGCTGAATGTTTACAGTACTGATAACATTAATTCCTGCTCTGATTAAATCCTTTACATCCTGCCACCGTTTTTCATTTTTTGAGCCGGGAACATTTGTGTGTGCAAGCTCGTCTACAAGGACAATCTCCGGTTTTTGAAGCAGGATTGCATCAACATCCATTTCCTCAAGCTGCTTACCCCTGTAAAATATTTTCTTCCTCGAAATTGCCGGAATGCCATCTGTCAGTCTCTGAGTCTCCATTCTTCCATGTGTTTCAATATAACCGATCATCACATCAACTTTTTCTTCAAGGAGCTCTTTTGCTTCAAGCAGCATGCGATATGTCTTACCAACTCCTGCAGCCATTCCTATATAAATTTTTAGTTTCCCTTCTTTTGCAGAACGGATGAGATGAAGAAATCTTTCTGCCGATATTGAAATTTGAGGTTCCATCAGCCCATATCCAATCCATCCCTAGAGAGATGGAGTTTTATAGAGATTACGCAATACTTTATTAAAGTCTTCATCTTGAGAATATTTATTTACAAAAAACTTTTATAAAATAAATTTATAAAAATATAATGTAAATTATCTGATATTTAAGTATTCTCATCGATCTTGGCGGATAAATTTCATTATAAGGGACAATTAAAGCGTCTTTCCATTCAATTAAAGATTGATTTATTATATCTTTGAATTTTTTTAATTGATCAGCACTTAAAACAATAGAAATTTTTAAGAGATATAAGTCGGGATAACAAAATAATCCACATTCTGAATCATATGAGCAACTTAAAGATTACAGGAAATTCCTAAAGATACTGTACTTGAAGTTTTAGATGGAGCATCTTCGCTTACAGGGAATATCTCTTCACTTGCATTATCAAATCTGTATTCAAATCTGAATACAAAACCATCATATTTAAATGTGGGAACTATTGTAATGTTTAAAGCATTGAAATCTTTAATACCGAAGGTTCTCACTCCATCATTATCAGCAAAGTATTCTATACGTGCACCCAGATCAACATTATCCGATAATGCAATCACAGGCTGAATACCAAAGCCTATCCATGTAGCATCAACCGTTCCGAAAGTTTCTGCACCATAATTGCCCTGGAAATTGAGCACTACACCGGGAATAGCTTTAGTTACACCTGTTAAATCAATTGAGGTTCTTGCATCGTCTGAAGCAACCTGTTCAACACCCCAGGAACCTGAAATTCCAAATGCCAAAGGATCTCCTAAGTTAACCCCGAACCTTCCAATAATAGTTTTATCTTTGTTATTATCAATCAGAAGATCCCAGCCGTTAATAACACCAAGTTTAATATCAACCTGATCTGAAGCCACAAATGTAAAATAACCGCCTACTTGACAGTATGGTTCAGCAAGACCATACAGATAGCCTCTTGAAATAGTTGGATTTGCCGGCCCTTCGATTACTTCAATACCTTCAAAAGTTACAAACTTACCTCCGGTGAATTTAAATTTATCAGATAAGGAATAAGTCATATAGGCTTCCTGAACATCTACGCCAATACTAGGTCCGCCGCCTGTTTGATTCAGAAGACCGTGTACGCCAGCATCAGTACCAAAATCAAGTTCAGCAACATAACTCAGTTTACTTGATGGAGCTCCGGTAAAAGCAATATGAGCATTATTTAATAATATCTGATTTGCTCTTGCATCATATGATCGTAGAGCGTTCACAGTAGTATCACCAAAGTAATAATTGTATGTGGCTTCAATATGGCCAGAAATATCAGGACCTGGGTTTTGTGCAAAAGAGTTTTGTCTACCTAAAATGACAAATAATACTATAGAAAGAATGGAAAACATTTTCATGATTTTTTAAACACCTTTATTTGATTTTATTTTTTTAATTCGTCGAGTGCCAGGTTAACCTTCAGTACATTAACTCTTTCAGGCCCGAACATTCCAAGAAATGGCGATTCAATATGATCTTCCACCAACTTTTGCAAAGTTTTCCTGTCAATGTTTCTTTCATTTGAAATTCTTGGAATCTGGATAAATGCTGCTTGCGGCGAAATATGAGGATCAAGTCCGCCGCCTGATGCTGTAACTAAATCTGCCGGTATGTCGGACTTTTTTATTTCAGGATTATATTTGAGGAGAGTATCAATTCTATCCTGTACTAATTTTAAGTAGTCGGGATTTGTCGGTCCCTTATTAGAACCACCTGTTGATGCAGCATTGTAGTCAACTGCCGATGGGCGACCCCAAAAATATTTAGGATCAGTAAACTTTTGCCCAATATTTTCAAATCCAATTAATTTGCCATTTTTATATATGGGTAATCCATTTGACTGGTTGGGAAATAATTGTCCTATTCCCAGTATAATAAGCGGGAATAGCAGTCCTAATAGAATTAACGTTGAAAAATGAAGGCCTAAAACATTTCTAAGTGATTTCATAATTATATTCCTTAAAAGAAAATGCTAACTAAAAGATCAATTAATTTTATACCTATGAAAGGAACGATAATCCCACCCAATCCATAAATAAACATGTTCCGCCTGAGCAGTGCACTCGCACCAATTGGTTTATATTTTACTCCTCTTAATGCAAGAGGGACTAATGCAAGAATAATGAATGCATTAAATATAACGGCTGATAAAATTGCCGATTGCGGAGAGCTGAGTTTCATAATATTCAGAACATTTAATGCTGGAATGGAAACAGAAAAGACTGCCGGAATAATCGCAAAGTATTTAGCTACATCGTTAGCAATTGAAAAAGTTGTCACATTGCCGCGTGTAATTAATAATTGCTTTCCAATCTCAATAACTTCAAGCAGCTTGGTCGGGTCACTGTCAAGATCAACCATATTAGCTGCTTCCTTTGCAGCCTGTGTACCGGAATTCATTGCTACGGCAACATCTGCCTGTGCAAGAGCGGGAGCGTCATTTGTTCCATCTCCCATCATTGCAATGAGCTTTCCCTCTTTTTGTTCTTTAAGAATATAATTCATTTTGTCTTCAGGCTTTGCTTCGGCTATATAATCATCAACACCTGCTTTATTTGCGATGTATTTTGCCGTTAAGGGATTATCACCCGTAACCATTACAGTTTTAACCCCCATTTTCCTTAAGCGGGCAAACCGTTCCTGTATTCCTGGTTTAATAATATCTTCTAAGCTGAATTACCCCAAGCACTCTTTTATTCACTGCAACTGCAAGCGGAGTTCCGCCATTCTCAGCAATTTTATTGATGTAAACTTCTGCCTGAGCAATAGCACCATCGCTTCTGTCTGCATAAGTCTTAATTGCATCCCAGGCGCCTTTGCGTATTTGCAATTCCACCTGAGAGATCTACACCGCTCATCCTGGTTTCAGCAGTAAACTTTATAAATTGAGCATTATCTGTTTCACCGTTTTTCATACTTATGCTATTGCTTTCTGCAAGCTCTATAATTGATTTACCTTCAGGAGTTGAATCTGCAATTGAACTGAGATAACAGTATTTCATAAATTCAATTTTATCAATTCCGTCGAGAGGATAGAAGTTTGTTGCTTTCCTGTTGCCGATCGTAATTGTACCAGTTTTATCGAGCAGCACCGTATCAATATCTCCTGCATTCTCTACGGCTTTACCTGATTTTGCAATTACATCTGCACCTAATGCTCTATCCATTCCGGCAATTCCAATTGCAGAAAGAAGTCCGCCGATTGTGGTAGGAATAAGGCAAACGAACAAAGAAACTAATGCAGAAACAGTTATTATAGTATTAACATAAAAAGCGAATGGAAAGAGGGTAACCGTTACGAATAAAAATATTAACGTAAAGCCTGCAAGTAAAACTGTCAAAGCAATTTCGTTTGGTGTTTTTTGTCTCTTTGCACCTTCAACAAGGTCAATCATTTTATCAAGAAATGTTTCTCCCGGATTTGCAGTAACCTGAACTTTTATTTTGTCAGAAAGAACTTTAGTTCCCCCGATTACTCCCGAATGATCGGTATCGGCTTCTCTGATAACCGGAGCCGATTCGCCTGTAATTGCTGATTCATCTATACTTGCGAGTCCCTCAATGATTTCACCATCTGCAGGGACTGTTTCTCCGGCTTCACATAAAAAGATATCACCTTTTTTGAGAGCTGCTGAACTGGATGTTATAACGGAACCATTACTTAATACGAGTTTTGCAGGCGTATCCACTCTTGTTTTTCTTAAAGAAGATGCTTGTGCTTTTCCTCTTTCTTCCGCTATGGCTTCAGCAAAATTTGCAAATAATAATGTAAGAAGAAGAAGCATTGTTATAAGAAAATTGTATATGAAGCTTCCTTGATTAGAGATTGGGTTTACAATAGTTATCATTGAAACTATGAGCATAATCGCTGTTCCAACCTCGACTGTAAACATTACAGGATTTTTGAGCAGATATACCGGATTAAGCTTTATAAATGATGAACGGACTGCCTGTTTTACTATAGCAGGTTCAAATAACTTCAATGTTTTTTTGTGTTTCATAATCTTGTTCTTCCAAAAGTTTTTACATAGAGAAATATTCAGCTAAAGGACCTATTGCAAGAGCAGGGAAAAAATTTAACGCAGAGACAATAATGATTACTCCAAGCACCATTACTGCAAAAGTGTAGCTTTCTGCTTTAAGGGTTCCCGCAGAATCGGGAATATATTTTTTCTCAGAAAGCATACCGCCAATTGCTACCGGACCAATTATCGGAAGGAATCTTGCAAGGAACATGACAATGCCGCACATTATATTCCAGAAATAAATGTTATCTCCTAATCCCTCAAAACCGGAACCATTATTGGCATTCGACGATGTAAATTCATAGAGCATTTCGGAAAATCCATGATATGAAGGATTATTCAGCCACGGAAGGCCTGGATCTTTGGCAATTATATATGAGGCTATAGCCGTTGGTATTAAAACCAAAAAAGAAGTTACAAGCAATACAATAGCTGCAATCTTTACTTCACGCGCTTCTATTTTTTTACCGAGAAATTCAGGCGTTCGCCCCACCATTAACCCTGAAATAAAAATTGCAATTATTACGTAGACAAAAAAGTTTATGAAACCGACGCCTACACCGCCGTAGAGTGCATTTATCATCATATCAAGCATATAGACTCCACCCGAAATTGGAGTTTGACTATCGTGCATGGAATTAACAGAACCGTTTGAAGTTGATGTTGTTGAAACACCCCAGTATGCCGAGGCGGCTGCGCCGAAACGGACTTCCTTACCCTCCATACTGCCTGATGATTGATTTATTCCGAGCTTAGCAATTTCAGGGTTGCCTGCTGTTTCGAATTTTACAGTCGTTGTTACGAACGTGAGAAAAATTACAGTCATTATTCCAAAGAAGATCCAGGCAAGCTTTTTCCTGTTCAGATAATATCCGAAAGCAAAAACCAGTGCTATAGGTATAAACAATATTGAAAAGTTTTCAACCATATTAGTAAGGTAATTGGGATTTTCAAAAGGGTGGGCTGAATTAGGACCAAAATATCCTCCGCCGTTAGTGCCAAGCTGCTTAATTGAAATCATTGAAGCTACGGGACCCGTCGCCACATCAACAGTATCTCCCTGTAAAGTTGTCACCGGCTGAGCTCCTTTAAATGTTTCGGGCATTCCGTTTAATAATAATATTATGGAAATCAAAAGAGCTAAAGGAAGCAATATTCTTGTACAGCTTTTTAAAAATAAATTGTAAAAATTGCCGAGGTTTGTTGACTGCCGTTGGGATAACCCCTTAAAAATTAATGCTAATGCAGCTATACCGGTTCCTGCACTTACAAACTGAAGAAATGTAAATACAAGCATTTGAGTAAAATATGTTGCGCCGGTCTCTCCTGAATAATGCTGAAGATTTGTATTAGTAACAAAGCTGACGGCAGAATTAAAAGCAAGGGCTGGCTCCATATTTCCGATTCCGGCAGGATTTAAAAATGGTATTGCTCCCTGCAGAACGAGAATTGCATAGGACCAAATATAGAATATCAGATTCAAAAAAAGCATTGCTTTCATATTCTTTTTCCAGTCCATTTCTTCAACCGGATTTATACCGGAAATCCTGAATATGAAATTTTCTAGAGGAGCAAAAAAGTCTGTCCAGACTTTTTCTCCCTTTAAAACTTTGCTTATATGTTTCCCGAATGGAATAGCAAGTAATACTGTAATCAAAAAACAAAAAATAATACCTAATAATTCAGTGTTCATAGGTTTACCTTAAAATTTTTCCGGTTTGATTAATACGTAAAACAGATAAAGACCTATAAGAATGCTTATGATCAAAAGAATAACCATTTATGCCTCCGCTATAGACTATTAAAAAAATCAATTGATTTATAAACTATCCAGAAAAGGAAAGCGCTGAGTAATATCATCAGGAAAGTAACCATATTTATTTTCTCCCTATCTTTAGTAAAAAACTTCTAACCACTCTTTCATTCTAATTCGATGCCATTCAGATTTAATTGAAAACGAGATAAATTTTATAATAATGGATATGATTTTTATCCTTTAACTTTTCATAATGGAATTCTCTGTTTTCATTTTGGAAGGATGAAGAATATTAATTTCGTGGGGAAAATAGATCTTATAAATTGTTTAAATAAGAACAGTTTTCTGGCATTAATCATTAATTATCTAAAAAAATACGATTATTTTAGAAGTCTTATTTTTGTATTTTAATAAACAAATTACTGACATAGAGTTTCAATAGCTTCGATGGAATCATATATACTGATTCTTGTAAATATTTTATTAGTCCTGATTTTTTTTCTAGTTAGTCGCAAAAAAGATTTTCTAAGCTTCTTCAGTGGGGGTAAATGGTTGCTGACCTGGTTCGCTATCGGTATTATTACTTTAATGGATGAACTCACCTCTATTTATTATGCACCGTATGAAGCATACAGGTTTATAGGTATTAAAGCGATATTCTATGTTGCACTAACTTCACTACTGATACGCTTCCTATCTTCACGATTGGTTGAAATTTCGGAAATTCTTGATAAAGCAGGAATAAGAGGCGGAGGTGTTTATTCATTTGCTTACTTGGCATTTGGCCCGAGTTTGTCATTTATCGCAATTGCTTCTATACTTGTTGATTACGTTCTGACCGCAACAATTTCAACTGTAAGTGCTGTAAACAATGGAACAGCATTTCTCGGTACAGGTCCTGTTGTTAATTACGCACTTATGTTTGCAGTTATAGGATTCATTACATCATTGAATATATTGGGAATAAAGGAAAATGCCCGATTTACCTTTTTAATTTTTATTATGGCTGCATTTGTTCTTGTAAACTTAATGATTGGAGGCTTCTTTAGTTTTAATGATGCTGCAGTTAATAATCTTAGTGAAGGATTCAATTTCTTTTTAGGCGATTTCAAAACAGGGAACATTTTCAGTTCCTATGCTTTAATGATAGCGGGTATTGGAAGTTGTATCCTGGCATATTCAGGTGTCGAATCTGTTCTTCAAACGGCGTCATTAGTAAAAGATTGGAAGGTAATCAAGAAGGCTTATCTTTTTCTCGCTTTAAGCGTGGGAATTGTTACACCACTAATTGCTTTATTGGCGCTTTCTTCCGGTGGTATTGATGTAAAAAGTCGCGAATCAGATCTTATTCCATTTTTTGCAGCAAGTGTCAACGGAAAATTGTTTGGATACGCTGTAAGTGCGCTGGCAACAATTACATTGATAATGGCAGTGAATACAGCAATGGTTGCATCAGCAGAGCTTATAGAAAAAGTTGCAGAGCGATATAATTTTATCTGGCTTATTACCGAGAACAAAAGGCAGTCTCTCTATAAAATCCATTTAATTAATGCTCTCTTTTACTTTACAATACTTTTAATCACTAGCGGAAGCCAGGCTGTGCTTGCTGAAATGTATGCCGTTGGATTAGTAGCAAGTTTTGTTATTAACACCGGGGGGTTATTAAAATACAGATATCAGAAAGGTAAAAAAGAAATATCTAAATACTATACATCGCGAACCGGTACACTTATTCTTTTTATCATACTGCTGAGCACACTTGTTTATATAGTGATTCATAGACCATATGGAACACTTCTATGGTCTATCATTGCAGTAGTATTTTCTTATCTTGGATATCGAATTTCTAAAACCCGTTCACCCGAACTTACTTCAAGATTTAAAACAAATAACCCGATGGATATCGTATTTGCTCTGGCGGAGATGGAATCAGAGGAAATCAATGTTGTTTTCAGAAGACCTAAGGAATCTGAACTTTTTGAAGATAACAGAAACTCAGTATATATTACTATTTATTCACCAAGGCTTGATAAACCCAGTGTAGAATTCCCAAATCATTTTTGGATTGCAATTCAACCGAGGACATCACTTTATAATATGATTTTAGCAATACTTAACATTATTCGTTACGAATTAGGTAGTGTAAAAAAGATAAATGTTCATTTTGGTTGGCCAATGTCTTCCTGGATTGATCGATTATCAATCAGTACTATGATATATAACATTACTCGTTTACCAATAAAATTTCCAGAATTCTCTTTCAATATGAATTATACTAGAAAATCAAGCTGAGTTAAGGATTGACAATAAAGAATTAAACCTTAAAAGTTATTTCACCTAGCTGAAGACTAGGAAACATTATTGAACGTGCGGTTATCTTTACAGAAAATTTCAGTTTTATGGAATAGAATAATTTATATGTCTTTCTAAATAGGAAGTAATCTCTTGAACAAAATTTCTTAGGAATTCTAATTCTTCAGATTCAGCATCCATATCTTCAATAATTCTTATACCGATTACTCCGAATATGTGATCATTTTCCATCAATGGGAAGTAAATAGCATTTGAATTGGGTGATGTATTTGTTGTTTTACCCGTTTCTCTTTTATTGACAAAGGATAGTTCAGCAATAAACCATTCCATTTCATCCGGTTTAAATACGCTTGCAGGATGAGGTTCTCTGTTAATTTTATTGTGAGTTGTAGAATAAAATATGACTGATTCTGCTCCAAAACTATTGGAAATATGCTGAACTGCTTTTTTAGTTAGTTCGTCCAGGTCTTTTCCAACAGATAAATCTTTCAACAAGCTATAAAATGCATTTGATCTCCTTTCTTTCTCTGTCATTTCATTTTTTTGTGTTCGTAATCGTGAAGTTAAAAATCCGTTTGTAATAGCAACGAGGAAGAACATAATCAGCATCATAACATCCTCTGTTTTGGCTATGTGTAGTGTAAAACGTGGAGGAATAAAGTAATAGTCCCAGCCGATTGCGCTAATGAATGCAGATAATATGATTGGACCTTTTTCAAAATTAAGAATCGGAAGAAGAAATATAATGAGCAACAAAATCAGCGATACTGTTTGGTATCCGATAATATCCTGTATGCAATATAAAAATATTATAAAGATGAAGAGTATCAGTGTAGTAAGGATATATTGCATCCAAATGGGTATGCTGATGATTTTCTTTCGAGTATTCATAATAAAATTCTTTTTTCTCTTTATAATAGCAAACTTAATGCAAATTTCTGAATATTGGGATAATCATAGAATTACCATTCGTTCTTACTAATCAAAATTGAGAGTACAATTTGTTACAACGCATACCTTATATTTTATTTCGGGCGAGTGTTCTGATTTTTGACCGATTTGGAAGATTTTGAGAATTAAAATAAGATAATTATATAAATTTGTTAGTAATAACCCTTTCGGAATGAAAGGGTGCATTTTCAAAATAAAAAGGTTACCGGAGATTACGCATATATTTTTAATGGAAAATACATTAAACTTCATATCAAAAATATTGTTTATTAAATTTGAAGTATCTTTGGATATGAAAACTCAAAATCAAATAGCCGGTCTTTCTATTGAAAAACAGTATTTCTTCTCAACCATTGTACTCTTTTTCTTCATAATCATTTTGTACACCATTCAGGATACCATCGGTTATGAAACAGTTTCGATGATATTGTTATTAATAATATTTTTACTCCCCTTATTCAGCTTCAGCAAAGGTCCCATAATTTTATCTGCGGTAATAAGTGCACTTGCCTGGGACTATTATTTTATTCCTCCTCATTTTACCATGCATATAGCGAGAACCGAAGATGCTGTAATGCTGTTTATGTTCTTTATCGTTGCATTAACCAATGGAATGCTCGCAGCAAGGTTAAATAACCAAAAGAATGAAATGCTTAAGAAAGAAAGAAGATTAAAAGCATTATATACACTGATCAAAGTATTATCCGTTTCAAAAAGTATTGATGATATTCTAACAAGGACTGTCACTCAGATAGTCAACGTATTCGGCTTTGAAACAGTCATATTTTTCCCGGAAAACCACAATCAGTTAAACAGAAAACCTCATCCGGCAGGTAATTTTACTCCTGATGAGCTGGAGTGGCTGGCGGCTGAAGCTGCTTTTAAGATCAAGGCTGAAGGAGGAAATACAACGGAACTAGTGAGTAATGCTGAAGCCTTTTACCATCCGATAATAAGCGGAAATAATGAAGTTCTCTGTATGATAGGTGTGAGAATAAGTGAGTCAATGAAATCAGATAAGGAGGAAATGAATTTTTTGAGAAATTTTATGGATGAAATAATGCCATTCCTGGAGAGATATTCAGCCTATTCCATTCCGTAAGTCTGAAGCTTTCTGTATAATGTGGTCAAACCTATTCCTAAAATTTCTGCGGCTTTTGTTTTATTACCCCCGGTCTCCCTGAGTATAGCGAGAATATGATTTTTTTCAATTTCATCCAGATTTTTAGAATCAGCGACGTTCTCTGAAGAAAAAGAAATTTCTAACGGCAGTAAATCAGCATCAAGACTGCCCCTGTCTGCAAGTATCACAGCCCGTTCAATAATATTTTTTAGTTCCCTTATGTTGCCGGGGAAGCTGTAGTTCAGCAGGATGGAAATAAAATCCTCGGATATACTAGTGATATTTTTGTTAAGCTTCCTGGAATAAAAGTCTATGAAGTACGATGCAAGTTCATGGATATCCTCTTTCCTTTTGCGCAGCGGTGGAATTTCGATTTTCACGACCGATATTCTGTAATACAGATCATCCCTGAAAGTTCCTTTTTTAATTTCATCTTCCAGGTTCCTGTTTGTGGCCGCAATTATACGTACATCAACATTGGTGGGTTTTGTAGCACCAGCTTTAATAAAACTTTTCGTTTCGACTACTCTAAGGAATTTAGCCTGCAGGGAAATATCAAGTTCACCAATTTCATCAAGAAATATAGTTCCTTTGTCTGCTTCTTCAAATAAGCCTTTTTTACTTTTATTGGCGCCGGTGAACGCACCCGCTACATACCCAAATATTTCCGATTCGAGAAGATCCCTTGAAAAAGCACTGCAATTAATTGCAACAAAAGGAAATTTTTTCCTTTCACCGGCATAATGGATGGACTGCGCGAAGATTTCTTTCCCCGTACCTGTTTCACCGATCAATAAAACGGGCGTATCCGTTCCCGATACTTTTCGGGCAATATCAACCGACTGTTTTATTGCGGGAGACTGTCCGGTAATGTTATCAAAACTGTATTTTTCACCTACCTGCTTCTCAAGACGCTCAATCCTGTTGTGCATTAAAGCTTTCTCCATTGCACTCTGTACAACCGGAATTATCTTATTATCCTCGTCTCCCTTAGTAATATAATCAAATGCACCTCCCTTAATCGCCTTAACTCCGTCTTCTATTGTGCCAAAAGCAGTAAGCATGATAACTTCACTTCGGGGATTAATATTTTTTATTTCTTCCAGCACCTGCAGGCCATTAATATCAGGAAGTCGTACATCAGCTATTACAACCGGATGCTCTTCTTTCCTGAAATAAGAAAGCCCTTCCTTCCCAGAACCCGCGGTATCGACTTTAAAACCCTCCAGAGAAAGCAGTCGTGCAAGCAGGTTTCTCAGTTCGCCCTCATCATCTATTATTAAAATATTTTTTGACATTGTAATTCTGATATTGGTTTTTCAGTTTATAAAATTCATACACGATAAATTAAGTTACCAGAGGTTGAGGTACAAGAAGAGTTTATTGGACTTATATTGCAGCCGGACGCTCCTGCGGTCAAAGAAATGATAAAATAATAATAAAATACCCGATAACAGGGATGTTACCGGGCCAAGGTAAACAATTGTAAAATTTATTTAAGCTGCTCTAATAAGCTAACGGAGGAGGAGCATTTTCTTTGTAGCTGAATGATTGCCGGACTTAAGCTGATAGAAATATACTCCGCTGGGCAGTCCTCCTGCGTAGGTTCTTGCCCATAAGGAATCTCCATCCGCAGATGTTTTAATCAGATAAAAATCTGATGAGCCATATCCATAGCTGTCTGTGCGGCCGGCAATCATATAACTTCCGTCTGTTGTCTGCTCAACCGCGTAGCCGACTTCAACATCAGGGCCTCCGAAAAATTTTATCCAGGTTATATTTCCGTACTGGTCGGTTTTCACAAGCCGAAAATCATATTGGGACTGAGTAGTTGAATACGGCAATACAATTAGTATATATCCGCCATCGGATGTCTGATCGATGGAATTTGCCGTGCCATAATCGTATGATTTTGTCCATAACGTATCCCCTCCGCTTCCGGTTTTTACAAGAAAATATTTATATTGACCTAAGGATTCGATATCGCCGGAAAGAATAAACCCTCCGTCATTTGTCTTCTTTATTTTATTTACATGATCATTTTCCTCTGTGCCAAAGGTTTTCGTCCAAAGTGTATCGCCGTCATCATTAATTTTGAGCAGGTAAATATCTCCCTGCCCGAGTCCGATACTTGTCGTATATCCGCCAATCAAATAAGATGTATCATCAATTTTTATTATATCCTGCGCTTTATCATAACCTGTACCCCCGAAAGTCTTTGTCCAGACCGTATCTCCATCAGGAGTTGTTCTGATGATATAAAAATCAAAATTTCCAGCACCGTAGCTTCTGGTGGAACCTGCAATAATGAACCCTCCATCTATAGTCTGAACAATCGCGTAACTGTCTTCTTCTTCTCGCCCTCCGTAAGTTTTTTGAAAGGTAATTTGCGAAAAAATAATTGATGATGACAATACAAGGATCAGATAAATTAATTTAAATATTATAATGCTCCCTTATTTATTTGCTTATTGAAACATAGACAATATTCTGTTCTGGGATAAAAATTCAAGCTTACTTATCAGCACTAAATTCAACTGAAGGTGGAATTCCATCCGGATTCCATAAAAGATTATATTCAAAACTACAGACTTCCAGTCTTTCAGGGGTTACTTCAATAAGGATATAATGTCTATCCCTATCCGGATAAAACTGCTGCCAGCCCTCTTTCCAGTATTTTCCCTTCAGGTTAGAATCATTGACAATTTTTGCTTTACCAGAGACTGAAACATAGCTCATCCCTTTAGTATCGTAATAGTAAACAATAACATTTGGGTTGTTCCTAATCTGCTTTACTTTTCTGCTGGTTGGGAATGTGCCTAACCATATAACCCAATTGTCCTCGGGACTGAAAGGTGACATTTCCCTTGCATGAGGTCTGCCCTTATCATCCACAGTAATTAGCACTTTACACAAGGCAGAATCGATTATCATTCGTGCATAAATCAGCAGGCTATCACGTGTAATCTCTCTCTGCGTCTGGAATTGTTCTGTTTGTGCAATAAGCAAGGATGTTGAAAATAATATCAAAATAAGAACAAACTTTATAGTTTTGCGTGAATCAGTAATCATATTTAACCTCCTTAAAAAATTTTTTGTTAATCTATAATTCGACTCCTGATTATTTTTTTGTCGGGACAAGATGTGTAATTCAACATTAAAACTCCCTAATAATTTAGTGATTGATTTTCAGGGCGTTCAATCGGAATCATTCTCAAAATGTTTCAGCACTTTAAATACTTTTTATTTAATAAAACCCATTAACTCTTCATGTCTCCGTTAGAGACCCTTCGGGGCGAACCGCCGTGTTACCGGAGGAGGATCATTTTCTTAACCAATGTATATCCTCCCGCCCTCAGCCGATAAAAATAAACTCCGCTCTGCAGTCCGCCTGAAATGGACGCAGTGTTTAATTCAGCTTCGTACCTTCCAGCCGGTTTGTATCCACTAATGAGCGTTATTACTTCACGACCCAAAATATCATAAACTTTCAAAGTCTGCCAGCTGCTGACAGGTACCTGCCAGCTGATTTTAGTGACCGGATTAAAAGGGTTTGGATAGTTTTGATTTAAGCAGAACGTGCGAGAAATCTCATTTGTATATATAGGAATGGAAGTAATAAGCGTATCAAAACTCAGATTATCAATATAAAGCACTGAATTACCGAGAGGTCCCCTGCTTCCATCTTTGG
Organism: uncultured Ignavibacteria bacterium; assembly: GCA_963743325.1. Lineage (GTDB taxonomy): Bacteria > Bacteroidota > Ignavibacteria > Ignavibacteriales > Ignavibacteriaceae > DATFVA01. The sequence goes on along the minus strand of CAVUOZ010000010.1, from coordinate 252,530 downwards.
GTTCATTTGCTGCACTAAATGAAACCCTGGCACTATCGACACTATAATATGATGTGTCTGAAAAAATTATCTGAAATGGTGTCCAGTCGGGTGTAGTAACATTACTTTGGAATCGCCCGTAAGTAATTTCTACTCCGTTTTTGTAGAGGTGAATATTAATATTCATTGTATCCCCGTTTTCAGCGAGAAATTTATAATAACCGCAAAATAACCGGGGGTGTCCGGTAACGGGAAATAATGGTTTATCATCTAATTTCGTTGACAAAAGCATCCCCCAGCCAAGGAAAGAATCGGGGATTATCCCTGTATTCCAAATTGCCGTATCATTTGAAATTCTAACTGAATAGCTGCCGATATTTTCAGGATAATGTTCAGTTGATTTAGTTACAGGGCAATAACTACCAGATGAATCAACAAGGGAGTAAAAACTATACCAGCTTGTCGGTTCTATACAATTACTAACAACTCTCCAATTATCAAATCCACTATTAGGAATCTGAGCGTTGGCTTTCGTCACAATTAATATCAAAAAGATAATCGTCAAAGATTTCATAGCAAGCCTCCAATGAATTAGAAATCTTTTAATCGACTTTTCTGCTTCGGGAGAGTTCTCGTGGTGTATCTTCGGTATGGAACTGTAACTAAACTCTTAAACTCTGACACTCTCGGAGTAGAGAGAAATTACTTATTTAAATCTCTTATAAAATTTTGATAGAAGCAATTAAATTATTTAAGTAATCGTAAAAAAAGGGTAACGGGGATATCATTTAGGTAATACCATGCTCCTGCCATACAACAAAATTTTAGATTTTATCGGAGATTAATTTGTTTTGAATTAAGCTTTTGTCAGGGTTTTTGGTTGAATATGTAGATAAGGTTGGATGAGCTGAATTATTTATACTATGCGAGTATTGTCTACACCAGATTGCTAGTTTCGGTCTTCTATGGTCTATGATTCAGAACACTTGCTCTCTGTAAGAAATTTTTCGTAATTATATTTAAATAATTTATTGATCATATTATTTGTTAAATAATTGTACTTGTTGTCACTTTCTTCTCCTGTTTAATACTATTAAAATAATAATCCAAGGTAAAATTCATAATAATCTGACATGAGGAATTGATGTTGATCGGCTTAGAAACAACCGGGCTGTATGGAAAAGTTACAGGCACAAGCAGGTATGAAAAATGTTTACTGAATACCCTGAATTGTACCAACAATCAGATAGTTACTTTCTCTCCTGCTACCTATCAAAACAGGTATATAAATAAAATATCCAAGAATTTTTACCGGCAGGTAAGTATCAGCCGCGAAATGAAAAGGGCCGAAATCGATTATGCAATCTTTCCTGATTATTTTCTGCCGTTTAATTTTAAACCGCCGGCTGCAATAGTAATACACGATCTTTCTTTTATCTCTCATCCTCAGTTTTATAGCAAGAGTTTTGTCCGCATTTATACAAAACAATTAAACTTTACTCTTAAAAAAAATCCTTTAGTAATTACAGTCAGTGAACATTCAAAAAATCAGATAAATAAATATCTTAATATTCCTATGAAGGATATTTATATCGTACAGGGGTATGTTGAAAATGTTTTTTTAAGGGAATATAAAAAAAATGATACAAATGAAGTTCCATATTTCCTTTATTCAGGACATATTGAACCACGTAAAAACCTGAACTTTCTTGTCAGAAATTTTTTATCATGGAGAGAAAAAAGAAACAGTAACATTAAATTAAAAATTATTGGTGAACTCTGGATAAGATCCAAGGCTATAATAGAAATGGTTAACAAATACAGGAATAACACTTATATCGAATTTACTGGTTATGTAACAGATGAAAAATTAGGTGAATATTATCAAAATGCTGCAGGTTTTGTACATACAAGTCTGGAGGAAGGGTTTGGTTTTCCAATTCTTGAAGCAATGAATTACGGACTTCCTCTCCTGTGCAGCGACACTATTGCGACTGCAGAAATTTCAGGTTCAACCTCTATCAAAATTGACCCGCAAAATGATTCCAGCCTGTTAGATGGTCTGGATGAGCTTTATGACAAGTTTTTATTAAATGAAAAACCCAGATATTCAATTCCTTACTCTCCACAATTAATGAAAAATCAGTTGGAGACTGTTTTAACAAAACTCGGAGAGAAATCAGGCGGTACAATTTTCCATTCTTATTCGCCGGTAGTTAATGCTGAAGAAGCCATAGAAAAATCCCTGGTTTACTCAAATATTTTTAACAGCGGAATAAATAAAAGTGAACTTCCAAAAGCAATATTTGATGCAAAAATAAATAGAGAGGAACTCAATCCGGTTTTATTAAAACTGACCTATGAAGGAAAAATCATTAACAATGATGATTATATAAAAATAGTGTCTCCGAATGATGACTACTATAAAGAGACAAAAACAAAAACAGATAATTTATCTGTAAAAAGAATCCTAAGAATTATCGATTCGATACCATTTATATCTGCTGTATGCTTCAGCGGTGGGACTGCTCATTACGGAATTGAAGGACACGATGATGTTGATCTTTTTATCATAACAAGGGCAAATACCGTTAATATAGTCTACTTTATTATACATTTGCTATCTTTGATTTACAGAGTCCGTTCCAAATTTTGTGCAAACTATTTATTGGATGAGTCCTGCCTGAAGTTGGATAATCAACGGGATTTTTATACGGCACATCAGATTATTTCCCTAAAGACTTATCAGGATAACGGAGCTCTGGGATTATTTAAATTCAGAAACGGCTGGGTAAATGATTTCTTTCCCAATTTTGAAATTACCAGTACGGATTATCGTTCACGGATTATTATTTATAAAATTTTTATTCCACTTAATAAAGTAATTAAGAGTTTTTATAAACTTCTTTATCGTGTTAAAATAAAGACCCAATCTGATTCAGGATCGCTTTATTTTACAGATCACAGTATAAAGCTTCACACTAATGATCACAGAGAAAAAATAATAAAAGTTTTCTATAAAGCATGGGAGGAATATAAAAACGGTCAGACTTATTCATACATAAATCCCGGCTCTGTTAAGGTAAAGGTATTATAGGATGAAGATATTAATCGGTCAGTCTTATTTCAGAATTCTGGATTCAAAAGAGTTGGAAAGACGGATGCCATATCCGCCCCTGGGCGCCTTATATGCAGCAACAATATTAAGACAATCAGGCCACGAGATTCTTTTTTATGACGCCATGCTAAGCGAAAGTACTGATGATTTTAATAACAAAATAAAAGAAACAATTCCCGATATGCTTTTGATTTGTGACGATGAATTTAATTATCTGACTAAGATGTGTCTTTCAAATATGCGGCAGGCTGCGTTAAGCTTTATTCGAACAGCAAAGGAATTAGGTATACCCTCTATCATTTATAGCTCTGATGCAACTGATTTCTCAAAATATTACCTGGATGCAGGAGTGGATGCAATAATATATGGTGAGGCAGAGATTACCCTTCAGGAAGTCATTACATCCTACAATGAAAATAAATTTTATAATGAAAGACTATCTATAGACGGATTAATCTTTTCATATGGGAATAAAATTCATAAAACAAAAAGCAGAAGACTGATAGATAATCTCGACATACTTCCTTATCCTGATTATTCTTTAGTCGACATAAATAATTACAAAAATATATGGTATGATAACCATGATTATTTTTCATTAAATATTTCAACTACAAGGGGATGTCCATATAGCTGCAACTGGTGTGCAAAACCTTTATATGGAAAAATCTATAATTCACGCTCCCCGAAGAATGCTGCAAATCAAATTAAAGATTTAAAGGAGAAGTATAATGTTGACCATCTCTGGATAACAGATGATATTTTCGGTTTGAAACCGAATTGGATAAAAGATTTTTCTGAAGAATTAAAAAGGTTAGATATTAAAGTTCCTTATAAATGTTTATCGCGTCCCGATCTCTTGCTTAGAGGAAATACAATCCAGGACTTAAAAAGTTCAGGGTGTGAGATAATATGGATCGGGGCTGAATCCGGAAGTCAGAAGATACTTGATGCAATGGATAAAGGTACACAGGTAAAACAGATCTATGATACCACAGTCAAAGTTAAAAAGCTGGGAATGAAAATAGCTTTCTTTATCCAGTTTGGCTACACCGGAGAGTACTGGAATGACATAATTAAAACCCGGGAAATGATACGTGAATGCATCCCTGAGGATATCGGTATTTCGGTAAGCTATCCCCTGCCCGGAACAGTATTTTATTCCCGGGTTAAAGAAGACTTGAAAAATAAAACCAACTGGACAGATTCAGATGATCTTGATATGATGTTCGTAGGAACATATGAAAAAGCTTTCTATAAATTACTGCATCGTTTTGTGCATATAGAATACAGGCTTTATAAAATGTTAAAAAACAGAGAATGGAAACATTTCTATAAGCTGCCGTTCCTTGTCCTCCTGTTTGTTCGCTTCCGTTTGAAATTAAATCCATACATCAGAGAAGAATTTTTGACACCATCACTTGAGACAAAATGAATCAGATTAATTATGGAGCAATTAATATTGGATTCGGGAATCTTGCTGATGAATATGATGGTCTGCAGCTTACAAATAAATCTGTCAGAATAATGCGTGAGAAGTTTTATGAGACCATCATAAATACAGTTAAACCGAAATCGTATTTACTTGAATTAAACTGCGGGAGCGGGATAGATGCACATTACCTGGCAGCAAAAGGATACAGAGTGCTGGCTACTGATATTTCGGATAAAATGTTAAGAAATGCAGTATCTAAAGAGGAAAAGCAGGGCCTTGAATTCAGAAAACTGAGCTATACTGACTTGAATCAGCTTTGTAATGAAAAATTTGATGCCGTAATTTCCAATCTTGGCGGATTTAACTGCATCGATGATTTATCACCTGTCGTATGTGAAATTAAAACTCTGCTCAACCCGGATGGATATTTAATTTGCACTGTTATGCCGCATTTTTCAATATGGGAGCTGGCACTGTTTTTCAAAGGCGAATTCAAAAGATCTTTCAGACGCCTGAAGAAAAAAGGCACTATGGCAAATATTGGGGAAGAATCAGTATTTGTCAGATATTATTCTCCTTCAGAATTAAAGAAGATTTTAGGAGAAGGTTTTAATTTAATTCAAACCAAAGCATTGCGGATTCTTTCTCCCCCGCCGCCTGCAGATTACTGGTACTCAAAGCATCCTGTAATTACTTCATTATTTGATAAGCTAGATAATAAAATTGAAATGCTTTATCCTGTATCTTTTATGTGTGACAATTTTATTTCGATCTTTAAGAAGAAATGATCAATTTATCCACGGATTGTTTAAAAGAAGGTGTATATTATTTATCGCCACAGGGATATTTCAATTCAAAGGAAAATTTATATCTTAAGGTAAGAACCAAAGAGCGAAGAATTTATGACGATGAAACTTTGGAACTTCTTCCTTTAATAAAGGCTAATCATCAGCATTTCGATGAATGGCAGTTTAGAAAAATTACAGCAGATAATCTGGTAAGATATTTCTCAAAATATTCATCCTTAAGTATTCTTGATGTCGGGGCGGGTAATTGCTGGTTATCTAATCTGATTTCAAGCAAGACAGGGAATACTGTTTTCGCGATTGATTTAAATGAATTCGAGTTAAAGCAAGGGGCAAAAGTTTTTAATAATAATAAAAAACTGAAAATCATTTACGGTGATATCTTTATGGATTTATTTGATAAGGACTCATTTGATACTGTTCTATTCGCAAGCTCAATACAGTACTTCTCTGATCTTGTTAATACCATCAATAAAACTTTTAATTATGTACGTCCCGGAGGATCTATATTTATTGCAGATTCAAATTTTTATAAGGAAGATAAGATTGCCCCAGCAGAAGAAAGAACGAAAAAATATTATGATGAACTTGGCATTCCCGAAGCGGCAAAGTCTTATTTTCATCATTCTTACAAAGATTTATTTAATTTTAATCCTGAAATAATAGAAAACAGAACTTTATTGAATAAGATATTATCCGGGACAGGATTGAAAAAACTTTCTCCATTTCCATTGATCAAAATAGACAAGCATTGAAAAAGTCATTACCGATATTTATCGCTGCAATATTATTCCTTTTGCTCATTTCTATTAACATTGAATCCCAGTTTTATCATCTGTTTCCCGAAAAAAAGATTAACAATAATATTAAAAGTGAACTTTTTGAACTTGGGAAAGAGTCGATAAAATCACTCGATGTCCCGGTTGCCGCTGTAATTCTTTATAATAACAGGATCATAGGAAGAGGTTATAATACGGTATTAAGGGACACATCTGCAGGTGGACATGCGGAAATTAATGCCATCACGGATGCGATTAAAAACGTAGGAATCAGGAGATTTAATGAATTAAACAGAGACAGCCTGGTTCTGATTTCTTCATTTGAGCCCTGCCTTATGTGTAAAGGAGCCATACAGCTGTATAAAATTAAACATGTTTTCTTTCTTAAGGGTAAATCCACCATTCACTGGATGAAAAATTCTTACGGGGAATTGCTTTATGAAATAAATAAGCGGAAAACAGAACCGGAGATTTTGCAGGATTCATTATTTAATTTGTATCCCAAATATGGTACTTCCAAAGAAAACCGGTTTCCATAATATTGGATTATTAAAAAGTTTTAATTGTGGATGCACTCTGCCAAAGACAATGAAGGGAGTTTACAGTAGTGCTAACGGAGGAGGATCATTTTCTTAGTATCAACAAATGAACCTGCTGTCAGGTGATAGAAATATACTCCGCTGGGAAGGTTCACTGCATTGAATTCAATATAATACTTCCCTGCCGGTTTATATTCATTTACAAGGGTTGCAATCTCGTTTCCAAGGATGTCATATATTTTCAGTGTCTGCCAACTAGCTGATGGAGACTGCCAACTAATTTTTGTATCCGGGTTAAACGGATTAGGATAATTATTCAATAAGCAGAAAGAATTTGTATTCTTGAGATCATCTTTTACGATGCCTACCGGGCCATATGTATATAAGTACTTTAAATTATTGACCCAGGCAGAACCATTCCAGTACTCATTGAGCTCTTCAACGAGGTTATTGTTACCATCATACATATATGAATTCTTATCGAAATTGACCCAGGCAAAACCTTCCCAGTTTTGTTTAAGCACTTCAATCAGGTTATTGCTTCCGTCATATGTATATGAAAACTCATAGGTATTCACCCATGCGGAACCATCCCATCCTTGGTTGAGCTCTTCAACCAGGTTACCGTTATAAGTATACGAAACTTTTTGGTTATTCAGCCATATGGAAAGATCCCAGAATTGACTTAGCCATTCAACCAGTTTATTATTTCCGTCATACGTATATGAATCCTTAGTCGCATTAACCCAGGACGAATCAGTCCAGTATTGAAGAAGTGCCTCCGTCAGCTTATTATTTCCTTCATATGTAAATGTAGATTTATTATAATTCACCCAACCGTAACCTGTGAAGTATTGACTGAGCTTTTCTATCAGGTTATTATTCCCGTCATAAGTATAGTAGTACACATTTGCATTAATCCATCCGTAGGCACCCCAGTATTGAAGGAATTCTATTGTCAGGTTATTATTCCCCTCATATACATATGAAGTTTTAGTTTCATTCATCCATCGGGTGCCGTCCCACGACTGGCAGAGCCATATAGTAAGGTTATTGTTCCCGTCATAAGTGTATGTATACTTAGAGTCATTCACCCAGACAGAACCATTCCAGGTCTGGAGCCGCCATTCAACCTGGTTATTATTCTCGTCAAATGTGAATTTATACCTGGAATTATTCACCCAGGCAGTTCCATCCCAATCCTGATTGATCTGTTCAATCAGATTACTATTTCCGTCGTATGTATATAAAGCCTTATGTATATTCTCCCACGCTGACCCAACCCATGCTCGATTAATCAGTTCGATCAGCATCAATCCATTATCAAGCACCGTTTTTCTATATGTTGTTTTAGAGGCTTTCGCGTCAAATCTTTCCCCTCTGTACAATACTGCCTGCTGATTTTCTAAAGCTGTCATCAAACTGTCTTTGTTCTTCAGCATTGCCGGTACATTACATGGATTCGGGTTCTGAATTTTGCGTGACTCTTTAGAATAGTGACTTTCCGGCATCACAGTTCTTTGAACTTTATCCTGGGAAATGGCATTAAAAAGAAACAGCAGAACGAAAAACAGAATCTGCATAATAGTCTTTCCAGCACAGCAGGATTTCATTGATCTCAAATTAACAAGCCTCCTCTTGAAATATTTGATATTTGTGCAGGTCTGCTTCGGGAGAGTTTATGGTATGTATAATTTTAATATATCAGTAATCCAGCCCTGAGTTCTTACTCTCTCGGAGTACAGAAAATTACTTAGACAAATCTGCAATTATTTTTAAATATAAACAATTGAATTGTCAGACCAGGCTGGGGAAGCCGTCAATTTATTATAACAAAAATAAATTTGATAATGTTCTGAAGCCTGAAAAATTAACTAATTAGCAACTTTGAGTTAAGATTTCAGCATTTTTATAGGCAAAAATGCTTTAAGTTAATTAATAAAGGGACTATACTTATAGGCTGATTGTAGGCCGTTTAAAGGCCGTTAGATGGCTGTTAGATGGCTGTTAGATAAGAAAGTAGTTCGGCGTAATACTAGAAACTATTAATTAAAATAATAAATGCGTTAAATCAATTCCCTGACCTTCTTACTCTTTTATTACATTAGATTTATTGGATGAGAAATAAACATAAGATGCCGGTACAACAAATAAAGTGAAAAATGTGGAAAAGATTAATCCCCCTATAACTGCAATACCCATTGAAACCCTGCTGCTTGATCCCGCACCTAATGCAAAAGCAATTGGTAATGTCCCGAGTATAGTTGATAAACTTGTCATTAAAATAGGCCTTAATCTTGAAGCAGCGGCTTCTCTGACAGAGTTTAATTTATCAAGTCCCTGGACTTTCTTTTGATTGGCGAATTCTACGATCAGAATTCCATTCTTTGTTACCAATCCAATTAGCATGATTATTCCGATCTGGCTGAATATATTGAGTGTCTGATCAAAGATCCATAGAGTGAGTAAGGCACCGCCTATCGCAAGAGGGATAGTGAATAAAATAATGAATGGATCCCTGAAACTTTCAAATTGCGCAGCTAGAATTAAGTATATAATAATTATAGCCAGCAGGAATGCAAATAATAAAGATGATGAACTTTCTTCAAAATCTTTAGATGGTCCGCTTAAAGCGGTGGTAAAATTGTCATCAAGAACCTTTGAGGAGATTCTTCTCATTTCATCTATACCCTGTCCAAGACTTTTATCAGGAGCAAGTCCTGCCGATACTGTCGCAGATACAAACCTGTTATATCTGTATAATTGAGGAGGTGTGACCTGCTCATTCAAATCGATGATATTATCGAGCTGTATTAACTCACCTCGGTTATTCTTTACATATAAAGAACTAAGGTCAAAAGGAGAATCCCTATTTTCCCGCTGCACCTGACCAATGATCTGATATTGTTTACTGCCTCTGATAAAGTAACCGTATATTCTGACCGCTGAACGCAGCCTGGATTGTTACTGCAATATCAGCTACAGATACACCTAAGATCTCTTGCTTTATCCCTGTTCACCGTTAGTCTGAGTTCAGGTTTGTTGAATTTAAGATTTACATCCACCATCTGGAATACCGGAGATTTTTTTGCTTCATCGAAGAATATTCGGTAATACATTTCTGTAGATGTTCAAAATCAGGAGCCTGAATTACAAACTGTACCGGAAGACCCCTGCTGCCTCCGCCGCTTCCTATTGTCTGCTGCTGAGTGACTATTATTCTTGCCTGATTTAACTTAAAACGTTTACAGCCAGTTGATCTGCTATCTGTTTCTGAGATCTTGTTCTTTCGTCAGGTTGTTTTAACATTAGATTAATAAAACCGGAATTTACTCCTGAACCGCCTCCTCCTCCCCCTGCCGTAATAGAAATAGCTGCTTCTTTCTCACTCACACTAGAATCAACCAAAACAGATAAACTATCCATAAATGAACTCATATAATCATATGAAGTCCCCTCAGGAGTAGTAGCTGTAATTTGCAGCCGGCTTCTGTCTTCCAGCGGGGCAAGTTCGCTCGGAATTACTTTAAATAAAATATAGACCAGCACTACCATTACAGCTGATAAAGCAATTGCAGCCCATTTATGTTTTAAAAATATATCCAGGTATTTTGAATAAGTTTTATGCATTTTAATGAAGAAAGGTTCGGTCATTTCATAGAAACGATTGTGATGCTCTCTTCTTTTAAGAATTTTACTGGTAAGCATTGGAGTCAGAGTAAGTGCAACGAATGCCGATATAATTACAGAACCGGCAATTACTACTCCAAACTCTCTGAATAATCTCCCGGTTATTCCCTGTAAAAAAATAATCGGAAAGAATACAGCAGCAAGCGTTATTGTCGTTGAAATTATTGCAAAAAAGATTTCACGCGATCCCAGTAATGGCAGCCTCAAGCGGTTCCATTTTACCTTCAATTTTGGTATAAATATTTTCAAGAACAACTATAGCATCATCAACCACAATTCCAATTGCAAGAACAATCCCAAGAAGTGTTAATACATTTATTGAAAAATCAGCGAGGTACATAATAAAGAATGCACCTATAAGGGAGACCGGAATCGCGAGTACAGGAATAAGAGTAGTTCTCCAGTCTCTTAGAAATAAGAATATGATGAGGACAACAAGACAGAATGCTATCAGGATAGTTTCTTTTACTTCTGAAATGGAATCTTTTAATAAAAGTGGTAACATCATATCCGATTCCTGTTTTTATATCAGGAGGGAGATTTTTTTTAATTTGTTCAAGTCTTTTATAAAACTCATTGGATATCTCTATATTGTTCGCTCCCGGCTGTGCAATTAGGACTACTCCAACCATTGGAATACCATCTCTTTTCAGAATATTTCTTTCATTCTCAGCACCAAGAGTGACTGTCCCCACGTCTTTAAATTTTATAATGCTCCCTTCACTTTCTTTGACAATAAGATTCTCAAAATCGTCAATAGTATTTAATCTGCCTGAAGTTCTTATTGAAAGTTCAGTATTTTGTCCTTCGACAATTCCGGTGGGTAGTTCTATGTTCTCACGTGCTACTGCATCACTGACATCAACGGCTGTAAGATTGTATGCCGCAAGCTTATTGGGGTCAAGCCACAGTCGCATTGAATATCTTCTTTCGCCCCAGACACTTACAGTGCTCACACCCGGAATAGTTTGAAATCTTTCAAGGAAAATATTGTAGGCAATGTCAGTGAGTTCCAGTAAATTTCTTGAATCACTCTGAACAGTCATAAAAATAATCGGTGATGCATCAGCATCAGCTTTTGCCACCCTGGGACTCTCTATATCTTTTGGTAGATGATTTAATGTTCTTGAAACCCTGTCTCTCACATCATTTGCCGCAGTTTCAAGATCAACATCAAGATTAAACTCAACAGTAATATTGCTTCTTCCATCCCTGCTTACGGAAGAAAGAGAACGAATACCTGCTATCCCATTTATTGATTCTTCAAGTGGTTCAGTTATCTGGCTTTCAATAACATCGGCATTAGCACCCACATATGAAGTACTGACGTTAATGATTGGTGTATCGACAGAAGGAAATTCCCTTACGCCGAGGAAAGTATATCCTATTGATCCCAGCAATAAAATAATTATCGAGAATACAATAGTAAGTACCGGACGATGAATGGCAGTGTTAGATAAACTCATAAAGTTATTGGTTATCCGCTTTATCCAATGAACTTATAGTTACTTTCATATTGTTCTTCAGCTGTAAAATACCTGAGGTAATAATGGTGTCCCCGGGGTTTATTCCATTGGTTATCTGAACATTACTTTCCGTTCGCAGTGCTGTTTCAACCACCTGCTGGACTGCTTTACCTCCTCTGTATACAAATATTATATTATCCTTTATATCGGGTATCAATGCATAAGATGGAATCAGCACAGCATTACTTATTTTTTGAAGCTCAATCTTCACTTCTAAAAATGAACCGGGTATTACTTTATTACCCGCATTTGAGTAAATACCTCTAACAAGAATAGTCCTTGTCGTTGTATTAATTTTTGGTTCAATTGCGTAAACTTTTCCCGCTAAAATAGTCTTTTTCGCTGACCGGTTTGAACTTAATAATATCATTAATTTTTATTAATGTAGCGTATTTTTCAGGAATGGTAAAATCAATTTTAATCTGAGAAATGTTCTGAAGACTGGCAATTACAACAGCAGGTGAAACGTAAGCCCCCTCGCTTATATTTATAATGCCGATCTTGCCGTTAAAAGGAGCTCTGATCTCAGTTTTGGCAATTTGAGCATTCAAAAGATCGATATCCGACTTTACTGCATTCAATTGATTTAGTGCAACATCATATTCTTCTAGACTGGATAATTTTTTTTCATAAAGTACCCTTTGTCTTTCCTCCCTTTCCTGCAGTAATTTTAGACTGTTTTTCGCTTTAGATAGCTGTGCCTGTAGTTCGGAATCATTAATTTTAATTAACAGTTGTCCTTTTGATACGAATGAACCTTCTTTAAAGAATATATTTATGACTCTCCCGGCAGTTTCACTTTTTATCTCAACTTCTTCGAAAGCCAGTGCAGTTCCTATACTTGATATTTCATTTGAGAGATCCCGGACTGTAACGATCAGACATTTTACCGATAAAGAAGTCTTTGCAGACTGCTTCCCTCCGATTATATTTCCGGCGCTTTCGGAGTCCGAAGAAGTGATCCTTGGAATTGCATATATTGCTAAAAGAATAAATCCAATTATACCGTAAAGAATTATCTTATTTTGCTTTTTCATTATTAGGAACACAGATATTTTTAATTTAACAATAGCTAAGTTAAGCGTAAAACTGATTCAAAAAAATACGAATTATCTTCCACCAGTCCGTTCTACATAACCTATTCATAAGTCACATATGCAGGATGTTAATTTGTGCTGACCGGTAAATGGTTGCAACCTGAAGCGTGTTGTTTGTGGTTTGAGTAGATAGTGTATTAAAATATACCCTGGCTCTTGTATCCTTAGAAGGCACTTATCAATTAAAAAAATAAGGTCAAAGAATCTGAAGAATTTTGAACTTTTTAATATTCTTCTATAACTATCGTTTTTAAAGTTTTATCTGTTTTACGTAAATTAAATATTATTATAGATTAGGAATTCTAAAGAAACAGGATAATATTTTTAATTAAAAAAGATGTAATTAAAGGTTTAAAAATGAAGAAGTATATTTTTTTATCAGCATTACTGATATTAACATTAAGCTCGTCAGCACAAACATATGAATCAAATCATTTTACAATTCAAAAGCTTGCCGATGGAGTATACGCAGCTATTGCAAAAATCGGCGGTTATTCAATATGTAATGCAGGTATTGTTAATCTGGGGAATGCTACACTTATATTCGACCCATTCATGACACCCTTGGCGGCTGAAGATCTTAAAAAGGCATCAGAACAACTTACCGGTAATAAAGTAAAGTGTGTAGTAAACAGTCACTTTCATAACGATCACATTGGTGGAGACCAGGTGTTCAATACGGCGATTATAATAAGTACTGAAAGAACCCGTGAACTTATTGAAAAATATCAACCTGAAGAAATAGCGAATGATAAAACGGAAGCACCCCTAAGGCTCGAAAAAATTAAAAGTGAAGATACTTCTGCAATGACTCCACATGAGCTGGAAGAAAATAAATTGTGGAAAGGGTATTTTGAAGCACTTGTGAAATCCAAAGATGTGCTAGAAACAATTTTACCGGACCTGACATTTAATGATCAGCTAAATTTATATGGGAGTAAACGGTCAGCAAAACTATTATCATACGGTACAGGCCACACTGAAAGCGATCTATTTTTATATCTTCCCGATGAACAAATTGCTTTTTTGGGAGATCTGCTTTTTGTTCAGAATCAACCATGGCTCGGGGATGGCGACCCGAATAAATGGGTAAGTTATCTGGACAGTATTGAACAGCTCAATATTAAAATATTAGTGCCCGGACACGGACCTGTTGGTACTATCTCTGATATTGACAAGCTGTCAATGTATTTTGAGAGTGTCAATAAATCGGCAATGACTTACTTAGAAAGAGGAATTTCTCCGCAAAATGACTCGACGCTTAAATCTCCGCCACCGTTTGATGATTGGTATTTATCCATTTTTTATAAACCGAATGTTGTGTCAGAATATGATCGTATTAAAAAAAATAACATCAAAAGGTAGATATTTACCTTGTCTTTGCAGGAAACCTTACTGTTATTTATAAATATTCCGTCTATTAGGTCACTTTGAGTCTATGCATTCTTTAGCTTGAAAATCGATCAAATTCTCCGTGCAAAGAACAAGAAAAGATTACATGAAAAAAAATTTGCTTGCATATTACAAGCGACAATGTTAGTCACGACTAAATTATCGGAGGTTAATATGGTTGACATCATTCATCGGATTGGTATCAAGTCCCCTGCGGCTCAAGTCTATAAAGCTTTAACATCCTTAGAAGGGCTTGCTCATTGGTGGACCGAGGAAGTTTTTGGTGATGGCCGGATCGGGGGAGAGATCGAATGCCGTTTTCGATCAAAAACAGGTGAAATTATGGGCAAAATGGTCATGCAAGTGCAGGAGCTCAAAGCTCAAAAAGATGTTCTATGGCACTGCATAGATGGTCCCGATGAGTGGGTTGGAACTGACATCACTTTCCAGTTATCCGAGCAGGACAGCCAGACTATTGTTCTTTTCGGACACAGAAACTGGCAAGAGGCAATCGAGTTTACATCTCACTGCAGCATGAAGTGGGCGGTATTCCTTTTAAGTCTTCGTGAGTATGTCGAAACGGGAAAAGGCAAACCCGCACCTCATGATCTGAAAATTGATAACTGGAATTAAGTCCCTCTTCCGGTTAATAAATATCTAATAATAAACCCCTGCATATTCAAATATGCAGAGGTTATTATCACTTATAATCAGTTTATCAAACAAACAATGCTATCATGAAATGCATTGTCTGGTGCCGGTCATTAAGCTGCTATTGATGTGTCGTAAAGCGAAACATCTCGGAAACTGTATGCCCGTTTTCACCTCCGTTGCCCTGGATTAGCGGTATGAAGAATTCAGAAGCGACATCATTTATTGTCGATATCGGGAAGTACCGCCAAATATACCAGTCATATGGTACATTTGATGGTAATCCCAATCCCTGTGGACTAAGATTCGGAATGGTGGTACTGTTTGCCGAAGTGAAAATAAAAAACATTGGACCCTGTATTTGAGGGATAATCTGAATTAAGTTTATACCCGATCCACCGCCCTGAGTCCACAGGAATTGAGTCGTTGTATCAATGCCGGTACCATTGTGTACAGGGAGATTGAGCTGCGGTGCAATTGCAAGTGTGATAGTAATCCCGCTTGAACCTCCCATAATTCCTTTCTTCTGATAGTAGGACTGTCGTGGGCTTGGGATAGCCGAAATATAGGCATCTGCATCAACCTGGAATGTAGCTCCGGTTAAAGCCGGTACTATGTAACTAAAATTATCAGACAGGGCGGCGCCTGATTCATATGCTAAATAAATAAAAACATCTCCAAAATTTATTGCCAGACGTTTATCTGTTAGTGAGTAGCTTGAATTGGGGCGTATAATTGATCCGCTAATGCTTTGTTCTGCAGGATCAGTAAAATCCGTTTCTATAAAATCGTTTCCACTAAATGATCCTCCGTCACTGATAGTAAGATTTTTAAATCCATAGGCATCATATTGTGAGGGTAACCCTCCGATGTTAGTAGTCCATCTTAGAACCTGGAGTTGACCTGAATATGAAACTGTTGAACCTTTCCAGTCTGCAGAAATAGAATATTGTCCTGTTAGTTCGTCGGCAAACGTTGACCATTTTTTTGTACCGCTGATAAAATAAACCAGTGTTGTTTTCCCGGCTGCTACAGGAACAAACCCGGTAATTGTTGCAGACTTTCCGGTGGTTGTAGAGCCAAGATAGAGTAAACTCGGATCTGAGCGCGTCAATCCCTGATAGACTATTGCTGTTTGCTGTGTACTCAATATTACTCTGACTTCATAGGGAGAAATGACGTTTAGAACAGAAAATGAACCGTCTGTACCTGTGGTAGTAGGTGATTGTCCTTTAATAATAACCGTAACCCCGGAGATGGGTTCTCCATCAATATCTTTCACAAATCCATTCACAGACATGGATTGACCGGTATTAACCTGAGCCATTGCTGTGACATTCCCGACAGAATTTGATGCAGTCAGGGTAAATGTAGTTGTTGAAGAAACAAAGATGGTTATAGCACCGCTGTCTGAAGGTGTTACTGAACCGATTCCAGGTGAAATCGACAGGTCAGTTGCATTATTAACCTGCCAGCTAAGCTTTACGGAATCTCCGCCTGCTGGAATCGATGAAGGATCAGCTGTGAATGAAATGATCGTTGGGCTGTTACCCTGAGGCGGCTGAGTGGTGGAATCCTCTTTACATCCGCCTGCGAGGAGAGATGAAATAATCAGAGCACTTAATATTAAGAATGGTCTTAGGTGAAGACTACACATAATTACCTCCTTATGGCAATTTTTGAAAATGCAGTAGAAAAAGTGGTAAATATTCACTCCTGGCATAACCTGAAGTTTATATTTTTTTACTTCTACTTCGGGAGAGTATTCGATATGTCTGCAAATAATAGAATTCCCAACTCTGCCTTCTCACCCTGACGGAGTAGATTATATCTACATATTAAAAATGCAATCTTTATTTGATAGAAGCAATCAAATTATTGAAAGAATCAGCAATATGGTAAACCCGGTAATTGGTGGGTTACCGGGATTGGTAATCAATGGTAAAATTTATTTTAGCCGAGCCTGTCTGCTTGCCCCGTCTCCTGCGTGTCTGAGTAAGACAGGCTTTTCGCAGGTGGTAGAAGTGTTAACGGAGGAAAATCATTTTCTTTGTCTGAACAAAGCTGCCGGTTTTTAACTGGTAAAAATAAACTCCGCTTGGCTGGTCAGCTGCATTCCAGTCAAGCTTGTAAGAGCCTGCGGGTTTCTCTTCATTTATAAGTGTAGCTATCTCATTTCCTAAAACATCATACACTTTTAATGTCACAAAACTATTTAGAGGTAACTGATAGCTGATAGATGTAGCCGGATTAAACGGATTAGGATAGTTTTGGTCAAGCGAGAATGTTGCTGAAAGAGGAATACTAACTTCGATAGTATTTGAAAATGCTGAACTCCCATCGAAATCAATTTGTTTTATTTTATAGAAATATTTCACTCCAGGTTTTGCTTCCCGATCAGTAAACAAATAAAATTTAGGAGTAGAAGAATTGCCGGCTCCTTCCACAAAGCCAAAGCGGTTAAAATAAATATTATCAGTACTTTTTAAAATTTCAAATCCGGAATTGTTTAACTCAGTAGCAGTTTGCCAATTTAGCTGAATGGATCTATTCTTCAACGAAGCCGTAAAACTTATTAATTCGACTGGAATGGGATTTGTGCTCATAAAAACTCCGCTTCCGAACGTAGCTACGTAAACATAAGCGTTGGGAGCAATGTCGATTGCCCGGATATCCCCGTTTGTAAGACCGGAATTATTCTCCGCCCAGCTATCACCATTATCTGTTGAAAGGAAGACACCACCACCGCCATATATTCCCGCATAAACATAACCCGTTGCCGTATTAGCAATAGCAAAAACAGAATTTTGAGTCAATCCGTTATTAGCAGGAGTAAATGTATCTCCATTATCGGTAGATCGGAAAACTCCCTGTGTATGAACACCGGCAAAAATATTATACAATGGAGAATTTGTTGCGAATGCTTCACCCCAACCGCTTGTAACGTTAGTTTGAGTCCATGTGCTGCCATTATCCGTTGAACGAAAAACACCATCGTATGTGCCGGCAAAAATATAACCACTGACATTCACAGCAAGAGAAAGAATATTGAAACTTGTCAGTCCATTATTTGCAAGTGACCAGGTATTTCCATGATCCGTTGATAAATAAATTCCCGATCCTCCCGATCCTGCGAACACATAACTATTTAGCGGATTAAGGGCCACTGAAAACATTACGGTATTAGTAATACCATTATTGATCTGAGTCCAGGAATCACCGTTATTAGTTGAACGGTACATACCGCCCCCCCCATGTCGCAACAAACAATTGTCCATTCGGATTTGCTGCTATGGCGTAAACTTCATGTACTGACAGTCCATTATTCTTAACGACCCAACTGTTTCCATTATCAGTTGATCTGAAGATACCTTCGGAATAGAGCGATCCTGCATAGATATATTCATTTGAAGAATTTATTGCTAAACATTTTACATATTCATTAGTTAAACTTGTCGGCTGCCAATCCTGAGTATATCCAGTTTTAAAGTAAATAATGGATATCAAAAAAATTATTTTCATAATATTTGTTCTCATATATCCTCTTTTTTGAATGATACTTGCTTCAAATTAATAAAAGTGGCAGTGTGTCGGATTCAGGTCTGTATTCTCAGTACCTTGTTAAATCAGCTTATAATTTTAACTTATTATCCTTTATTGCAATGCAGAACAAACCTTTAAATTAGTAAAATTTTTTGCACAAATTTGTTTCGGGAGGATTTACGGTGTTTTATCCCAGAAATGATTCAGCAACCTGACTCTATTGTCTCACCCTCACCTTAGAGCAAAATCACTAACCTGAATTTGCAATAAATATATAATAGAATCAAATAATTGTCTATGTAATCAATAAAAACCCAGCCAGAAATTGCAATAGAGCTGAACTCTTTCAAGAAGCAGAGGTAACCCGCGTTTATGAGTTCAATTGTGAACAGTAGCCCTCCATTTAAAAAGTATATTCTTATGGATATTATTGATATATGTGAATATATTATTGACCTTTTTTGCATGCAATTATTCTAGTGATACAATAAGGTGAGGTGTTCTCAATGATGGACAAGTATTCGAATTATGCCGAACTCGCTGCTTACGAAAGAGAAGGAACCGATTTCGAAGTAATTGTCCTGGAACAAAATAAAGCATTGACTGCAATCATTGCCCCGCACGCAGGTGGTATCGAACCGAAAACAGGATTCATCGCGAGTGCTATTGCTGGGATTGACTACAGTCTCTACTGTTTTCGAGGACTTAAGTCTAATGGAAACCACGCTCTTCACATTGCAAGTCATAAGTTTGATGAACCCAGGTGTCTAAAACTGATTGCAAATCATAAAAACGTGATTTCCATCCACGGCTGTAATGAAGAAGGTGAACGGGCATTTATTGGCGGCCGTGATATTGACTTAATAAATGTTCTCGCAGATGAACTCAGTCGTGTGGGTATGAGTTTCAAGGGACAGGGTTATAAATTCGCCGGGACAAACCAGAACAATATTTGCAATCGAGGGCAGACAAATATGGGGGTACAGTTCGAACTCTCATTGCAGTTCAGGAATGGTATTCATGTGCCTTTGTTTGTGAAAGCAGTACGTAAAGTTCTAAACGGACTCAACGCAACAGAAAAACTTTCAATTTAAGGAGAGCGATTAATAAATCATTCGAATTCCTGCTCTTTATGCGCGGCGCAGAATTCGGTAAGTTGGCCTCAATACCTCGATATGATTCACAAAAATATCATTTATGATTAACCGTTTAAGTTTGTTATCTTAGAAAAATAATCATTGAAAAATAAACATTTATATAATTATGATTCATAAAAATCTAATTTCGTTGTTGATAGTTACATTGTCATTGCTGATTTTCAGTTGTGATCAAACACAAAAAGAAGCCAAATCCGGAAATAATAAACCAAACATCCTCATCATTGTTGCTGATGATTTGGGTTATAGTGATATTTCTTCATTCGGCGGCAACATACAAACACCTGTACTGCAACAACTTTCAAAAGAAGCTTTATCGTTTTCAAGCTTTTACGTCCAACCCACTTGCTCCCCAACACGTTCATCTTTATTGAAAGGAAACGATAATCACGTTGCCGGATTAGGAATAATGTCTGAAATGGACTACCCTGAATTGCACGCACTGAATCTGCCGGGCTACTCAGGAGAGCTTAGTAAACAGGTCGTAACCATCCGGAAGTATTGAAAGACAACGGATATCATACTTATATGACCGGTAAATGGCATCTCGGTGAAGGTCAGGGTAAAGATCCGTTCGACCGCGGATTTGAAGAAACTTTTATTCTTGTCTCCGGTGGCGGAAGTCATTGGAATGATAGAAAACCACTATCACCCCTTCAAAAGATGGATTATACAAGGAATGGGAAACCAATTGAACCATCAACAGATTTTTATTCTACAAAAGCCTACACAGATTTTATGATTCAATTCATTGATAAAAACAAGTCTGATAAAAAACCTTTCTTTGCCTACCTTTCTTATACCGCTGCGCACGACCCGCTCCATGCGCCTAAAGAATATATTGATAAATATAAGGAAAAATTTGATATGGGCTGCGATTCACTTTGGTTGTTAAGACTAAATAATCTGAAGGCATTGGGAATCATACCAAAAGATTTAAACAAATTCTCACAAAATCCTGCAATACCCAAATGGGAAAAACTTAACTACGAGCAGAAAAAACGTTTTGCCAGAGATATGGCAGTTTATGCCGCAATGCTTGACTATATGGATATGAGCATTGGCCGGTTTTTTGACTATCTAAAACAACAGGGATTTTATGAGAACACGATGATTATTTTTATGTCGGACAACGGTTCCAATGGTGCAATAGCAAGCACCTATTCGGGCAATGAGGATGGAAAATATTTCAGCACATTTAATAATGAAATCGGGAATCTTGGATTGCAAAACTCATATGCCGAAGCTGGACCAGGATGGGCCCGGGCATCCTCATCCCCATTCCGTTTCTTTAAGAGTTTCACAACCGAAGGCGGAATTAGGGCCCCTCTTCTAATTAAAATGCCGGGACAGCAAAAAAATGCAGGGAAATGGAATAGAAGCTTTGTTCATGTTACTGATATAATGCCTACCCTGCTTGAACTGGCAGATGTGACTTATCCGGAACAGTTCAAAGGCAAAAAGATTCATCCATTTATTGGAAAGTCTCTTTTGCCTTTATTAAAAGGTGATCCCGATTCCACACATTTAAGTGAAGGATATGGATGGGAACTTTTTGAGATGAAAGCCTATATTGAAGGTAAATGGAAAATACTTCGTCTGCCTCAACCTATGGGCACTGGAACGTGGCAGCTTTATGATCTTGAAAATGATCCCTCTGAAACCACAGACCTATCTTCACAATTTCCGGATATCAAAAATGAATTAATGAATGCCTGGAATAATTATGCAAATAAGAATGATGTGTTTGACCATCGGGGACATTATGATTCACTTTACAGGAAGAGTTTTGTGAATGAAAATGATTGATAATTAAAATGAATTTGCTAAGTATTTTCTTAATTATATCAAGGAAAGGGAAATTTTATGTTCAAAAAAGTAATAATGATGTCTGTTATTCTATCCTCTCTGGCAGGAGCAACTGTATTAGCACAGTGGTCAACTCCTAAAGCGCCGGTTATACCAGAAGCGGATGGATATGTTGTTATACCAAATTCTGCGGTACCTCCTGAAAAAGATCATATCTATAAAGCAATATTTGAAGCGTCCGATTTGCCTGATAAATACACAGATCTGCTTCCGGCACTTAATATGGCTGGTTCTGAGCTGAACGCTTTTGGTGTTGAAGGCATCCCTAATGAAAATATCAAATTTGCTGTTGTATTTCACGGACCTGCCGTATATGGCATATTGGAAAATAATTATTACAAAGAAAAATATGGTGTTGATAATCCAAATCTGAAAGTGCTTTCAGAACTTAAAAAATCCGGCGTGGAACTTTTTGTATGCGGACAGTATTTGGCTTCTGCAGACATTGATCCTAAGAATCTGGCCCCTGAAATTATAATTGCTAGTGATGCATACATTGTACTGATGACATACCATGATAAAGGTTATAGCATTCTTTGTTTCTGAAAATGCTGATGATCGTAATTTGAAATAAAAAAGCAGTCCCTTCAGACTGCTTTATATAATATCAATTCAGTTTAATTGAGCAATTGATAAAATAAATCAGACTCAGAAATATTGAAGTATTTAAGTACCTGCATTTACCAAGTACACCTGCCGGACAAACTGTAATCGCTCCTAAGATCTCTCTAAGTTCCTAAAGAAATGAGAAATATGTCAAGGGTATTTATTTCATAAAAACTTTATTAGATTTTATATCAAATTTAATAACAATGGAATGAATAGTATGTCAAAAAATAAAACTACCGAAACTGAAAATAGTGTAATTCTTTTTATTGATTCCATCCCCGGCGAAGAGAAACGTAAAGATTGTTTACACTTAATTGATATATTTAAAAAACAAACCAGACTTGAACCTAAAATGTGGGGCTCCAGTATAATTGGTTTTGGAAGCTACCATTATAAATATGAAAGCGGACACGAAGGAGACGCCCCTATTATTGGTTTTTCACCAAGGAAAAATTCAATATCTTTATATTTTGGAGCATTTGATAATAAAGAAGAATTATTGGCAAAATTTGGGAAATACAAGGCTGGTAAAGGATGCATTTATATAAATAAACTCAACGAAATAAATATTAATATATTAATTGAGATGATAAATAGTTCATTTAAACGAAAATATTATTAATAAATGTAGTAGAAATTAAATAAATTGATAACTGCATATAACAAGCTGATAAAAGCCTACTCCACTTTTTAAGTCTATGGGAGTGCAGCTAATTCTCCATGTAATTCATAAAAATCCTTACTAAAATGACTTTCTCATCTTTCATAAAATTGCAAACTTGTATTGAGGTCAATAAAATGCCCGATGACTGATTGCCACCGGGCTGAATTCTCTTCCAAGAGCGTCTTCTTGGAGATGGACTTCTATTTCCTTAAAAGATCCAATTGTATACGAAGTAAATTACCACAAATGAAAAACCCAGTACGATAATACCGGCAAAGAAATAGAAGAAAAAATCTTCTTTGATTTTCTGAATGGTCATAGTAATCCTTTCTTAAAAATAGATTGATTAATTATATCCGGGGATAAGATTACTGATTAGGTACTGGTCGAAAAATGTGAGCTTAAGAAAGAATGCATCCGATAATTTACAACGGATCCATTAGTAAATGATGAGCGATAGGCCACTGAACGTATAATCTGAAGGTTACCTTCTGCTTTTAGGGATAAGATAGTGAGTATTTCAATTGGTGTGCTGACTTTTTTCGCACCGGAAGTCAGTGAATTGAAATTTCCTATACTTCCGGATTGTTCAACGATTACCACTTGTTTTGAACTCGGAGTTTCCTGAACCGTTTTCAGAGATTCCGGTTACATGAATCAAACTTGAAGTCATAAAAAAGGGCAGAAAACCAAGCAGCAATCGGGAACTGTATTTTTGTATTTTTGTCAATAACATCGGCGCAAATATCATCAATTCAGATATGAAAGTAAAACTGTTTAATCATTCAAATAGAAGAAAAATACAACTTTGAATCAAGGCTCCTCGATTTAATAATATGGAAATTCAATCAACCTTCAGCAGGTTATTCGCTTGACCCGCCTGCAGAATGCAAGTCCGCATAATCTGAAAAATCGTTAAATTATTAAACAAAACCCGGTAACAGAATTGTTACCGGTTATTGGAATAATTGTCAAATTATTTCAGCAAAATCTGGAGCGGACTGTTAACGGAGGAGGATCATCTTCTTTGTATTGATATAACTGCCGGCCGGTTGGCCGAAAGGCACAGCCTTCAGCTGATAGAAATAGACTCCGCTCGGCAGTGCAGCTGCATTATACTCAACTTCATAACTTCCAGGTGATTTTTCTTCATTAACAAGAATTGAGATTTCATTTCCCAGGACATCAAAAACTTTAAGTGTAACAAAACTTATTCCCGGGATCTGATATTTAATTTTTGTTGCCGGATTAAACGGTTCGGGGTAATTTTGAAAAAGAGAATATTTACCGACCATTAGAGAATTTTCCCTGATGGAAGATGGATTGATGTAAGTGAGGATTGCTTTGCGGAAAATTGAAACAGTATCAGTTATTGAAATGACATCCACAGAGATTGTATCTGTCCCGGCAGCTAAAGGTGCAGTGACAGCAGCCTGGTAAGTTCCATCTCCCAGGTCAGAAACACGGCTCACAGAACCTGCACCGGTATTTGAAAGAACCACCTGCAGTCCGCTTGCTAATAATGTATCTGAGTTATTTTCAGGAGTAATTGTAATTAGTGCCTGAGAACTGCCGTCAGCAGGGATTGTATCTGGATCCGATTCTATTTTTGAAAGAAAGGGATCGACAAAAGTAAATAGTGAATCCTTCCAATCATTAAACTTTCCCTGCAATACATCTATAGGATCAGTTCCGACCGGAGTATCGGGTACAATAATCAGAAGATAAGGTGACGCTCCGTCACCAATTCTTACAACTTTTACAAATCCTGATTGCGAGGACGTACCTCTTACAGCACAGCGTGTGTCTGCGCCGACTATCTTTGCTGCCTGTAATGTTGCCATCAGCTTATCAGCTAAGGAACCCTGAGTATTCAAGAATGTTGTTTTCATAGAATCAAGCACAACTGATCCAAGTAAAATATTTCCCTGTATTGAATAGCCGGGACCGGTTAAGTGATTTTTATAATCATCACAATTAATACCTGTGTATCCGGCACTTTCTCCTCTGCGTACTAAGTCAACTATTCCGTATTGTCTTATAGTTGGATTATTTTCAACATCGTTTGCAACCAGCCAGTCAATAATTTCCTGGGGAGATAATCCTTCAAGCATTTTGTTATGTGCATTCTGTTTGTTAGCTGCAAGCCAGTAAGCCTGTGTGTGAATGCCGCCTATACCTTCAATTACATCACTGATTATATATGCCCCTACCCCGTTATAGGGTCCTACACAGGAGGCGCCCGCACTCCCAATCTCCCCGGTAACGGTGTCAACTGCAACAATGGAAAAAGTATCCTGTGCAAAAACACTGAAAGAAGAAAACATTGCGGACAAAATGAAAGAAAGTAAAAATAACTTTTTCATAATACCTCAGGTGAAACAGTTAAAGAATAATTTTAGCGTTTCTGCTTCGGGAGAGTAATCTGTGTACAATCTTTAATATGCAATAGTTTCTAAATTCTTAGTCTCTGACACTCTCGGGAGCAGAGAGTAATTAGTTTATTGTAATATAAAAAGAATTTTTCTTCTGCGCATCAGCACAATTATGTATTTTTTGTTGAAGCAGATTATTCACTAAATCGAAGCTGAAAAAACAAGAAACCATAATATTCTTGCTTTTTTCCAGATCGTCTTGATTCGAATTCACATTTTCCTCAGTTATTTTTATTGAGCAGTGTACCCACCATCAATTGTGTAATAGGATCCGGTTACAAAAGAAGATTTTGATGAAGCCAACCATAATGCAAGTTCTGCTACTTCTTCTGAAGTTCCTAACCGCCCCATCGGGTGCTTTGTTTCTAAAAATTTTATTGTTTCCCGGGTCATATTATTTTCAATAAGTGGAGTCAGAATAAAGCCCGGTCCAATTGAATTAATACGAATGTTTTTTGCTGCATATTCAATAGCAGCATTTTTAGTAAGACCTACCACGCCGTGCTTGGCAGCTACATAAGCAGCAGAGTTTGCAAAACCGACAGAACCGAGTATTGATGCCATATTGATAATACTTCCTTCACCCGATTTTAACATCGCGGGAATTTGATAGCGCATTCCATAAAACACGCCGGAAAGATTTATTGAAATTACCTTATCCCATCCATCGACAGAATATTCACCGACCGGAGCGCTTAGCCCTCCTATACCTGCGTTATTAACTGCAATATGTAAACCGCCAAATAGCTTGACGGTTTGCTCAACAAGCTTTTTATTTTCCGATGGTTCGGATGTATCTGCTTTTATAAAAACAGCGTCTCCTTTTTTAGTTTTTATTTCTGTAACTGTTTGATCTCCACCTTTCTCATCAATATCAGAGACAACTACTCTAGCTCCTTCCATTGCGAAAAGTAATGCAACGGCTTTTCCTATACCGGAACCTGCGCCGGTAACAATGGCAGTTTTCATTTCTAATATTCTCATTTTGCACCTTTAAATTTACTTAGTTTTTAAGTTATCAAATTTTATAAACTTATTCATTAGCTAAATTCGAAAATTCGCTGATACCTAACATAAAAAACCCGGTAAAGAGAGTGTATTATCATTATCGCTGAAAAATGTTCCTATTCATTTAAAGAGTTAAAATCAAAATCATTTTAATAGTTTTTTTAAAGCAAAAACTATTATAAAAATTATGAAAGAACATATAACTGCAGCCGGTCCGCTTGAAAAATCATATTTGAAAGCAAGAAAAATTGAGATTGGAGGAATAATTGCGCCGACAATTACAGCGATTAAAAATACCTGCCATACTTTTTTCGATACTAAAATTCCAATTGAGGCCGGGATAATTAAATATGCAAAAGTGAAAACATCTCCTACAAATCTTGTCGTGAGTGAAATCCCCATACCAACAACAATATAGAAGATTAAAAGCCATAGTCTTGAATTTATTCCATGTGCGCTTGCTGAGTCAGGATCGAATGTAACAAATTTTAGCTGCTTCTGAAAAATTATAAAGGTACCAATAGTAAAAATGAATATCCCTAAGAGAGTGTAAAATTGAGACTGCCCTATAAAAAGAATATCTCCCTTCAGAATTGATTCAACCTCAGAAACTTCTGCAATAGGGCTTTTTTGAATGAACATTATTCGTAAAGCCACAGCGACTACGAATATAATTCCAAGAATCCCATCCTGTGTTAGTACTTTCTGCCTGTAAGTTTGTGAGAATATCAGGACAACAATTACAGCAAAAAGCAGTGAATAAAAAATCGGTTCAATATTGTGGAAGAAAGAAATCTCTGCGCCTCCGAAGACGGAGGCAATAACAGCTTCAACATTTACTAAGTGAAGGAAAGAGAATGCAACGCCGGCAACTGCAACCTGTGTCAAGGTTGCACCCAGGAAAACTACCCTCTGAGATACAACAAAGGTTCCTATGAACCCGCAAATCATTCCCGCAAGAATACTACCCACTATCGCATAAGGGAAAAGCTGAAGTAATTGATTTACTATATCCAATTTTTATACCCTCTGTCTGGAAGTTATTATATACTCATCATTAATTTTATTTACGTGAAAATCCGAAGAGTAAGTCTTTCTAAGATTTTCTTCGGACAGCACTTCTTCAATAGGACCGGACTGAAAAAAGTCTTTCTCTATCAGTACCAGCCTTTTTACTCCATTTGCGACATCACTAAGCAGATGACTCACAAGGATTATTGTAAGTTTTTTATCCTCGTGCAGATCAGAGATAAGATTTAACAAAGAATGGTGCGAAGGAGTATCCATTCCATTGGTGGGTTCGTCAAGTATTAATATATCCGGCTCAACTGCTAATGCACGGGCTATTAGGGTTCTTTGTCTTTGTCCCCCTGAGAGATCAGTATAATTAGAATTGCTTAAATACTTTATCCCGACTTTTTCAAGGCTTGCTTCTACGACTTCATAGTCTTTTTTTGAAGGCTTGCTGAAAATTCCCATAAGAGAATATCTTCCCATAATCACTACATCCTGAACTGTATATGGGAGTAAAGGCTGAACAGCATCCCGCTGGGGAACGTATCCGAATCTGTGAGAGTCTTTCGTTATTGCGCCGCTGAGAGGTTTCAGACTACCCAAAAGCGTTCTAAGCAAAGTGGTTTTCCCTGCTCCGTTCGGGCCAACAATCCCTATAAAATCATTTTCATAGATTGAGAGATTGATATTTTCTGTTATAATTTTTTTCCCATAGCCGATTGTAACATCTTTAAGTTTTATTATTTCTTTATCCATTTTGTACCAAATTATAAGTGAGTTGACAATTTATTTAATCTCATTCATCAGCGCGATATTTCTCATAATAATCATTAACTGTTTTTCACAATCTGA
The DNA here is from genome assembly GCA_963743325.1 of uncultured Ignavibacteria bacterium. Taxonomy (GTDB): domain Bacteria; phylum Bacteroidota; class Ignavibacteria; order Ignavibacteriales; family Ignavibacteriaceae; genus DATFVA01. Next base: position 224,367 of record CAVUOZ010000010.1, on the reverse strand, counting down.
TCGACAATGTAATCCATCATTTTAAAGTAACTGTCGATTCCTTCAGTTCCATAAACACCAACCGGGACCTTTATTACTTTTGCACCTGTTATCTGAGCAATCTGGTTCGGGGCCGCGTCACTGTAGTAATTTTCCATTACAATCATTTTAATTCCGCTCTTTTTTATGATGTTTATCAGTTCAGCATTGTGTGATGGAGTTGGGGGAATACCCGGTTTTGGTTCAACGTATCCTGCAATTTTAATTCCGTAATGGTCAGCAAAATATATCCAGCTTGAATGGAAGAAAACTATTGGTTCACCTTTAACCATTTCCATTTTCTTATTCCATTCTTCAATTTTAGCATTAAGCTTTTTAACATAATCATCGTAATTTTTTTTGTAATAATCTGCATTTGCGGGATCCTGCGCAGCCAGAGAATTGTAAATTTCACCTGTCATTATCTTTACATCCAATGGGTCCATATAGTAATGCGGGTTACCATAAGGATGAACATCTCCGTACCTGGCATCCATCTTTGTGGTCGGGACTTCTTTTTTTTGTATTTCTTCAGACAGATCAACTACCTGAACATTTGTATTCCTGGAACCATCTATTAATTGAGGCAGCCATTTTTCAAGATCAAGTCCTACCTTAAAGATCAAATCGGCATTACGCAGCTTTAACATATAGCTCGGCATAACTTCGAGAAAATGCGGATCCTGGTTGCCGCGGCATAGATAATCAACATCGACTTTGTTCTGACCGATATTTTTTACGAGGTCATAAATTAATGTTGTAGTAGCTACTGCTTTAACATCTGCAAAAGCAAGGCTGCTTAGAATCATCAAAAAGGGAATCAGTAATTTTTTCATTTTAAACCTCATTTATTAAAATTTATTCTAAAAAGGATGCGCTTTATGTGGACCCAGTGCAAAGATCATTTGTAAAATTATGGCGGTGGAAGGATCTCTCGATATTCCGCTTGAATAATTATAAGTTAAATGCTGAACATTTAATCTTAAAGCGAGCGTATGTTCAATAGGGTAAAAACCAAACCATGCGGTAATCCCGCTGGTACTGTTCTTGTCATCATTTGAAAGCGTATTAAAACCGGGAGAATCCCCTACAATTCCGTTTGTGTAATCATACTTTGCCCCGAAGCTGTACATCTTTTCGAAGAGGTAATCTGCATAAATGAACCCGCCATACGTTGTTATCCGAATCAAAGACTGGATGGGAGAATTTATACCCATGTCCCCCTCTCTTAATACATTCCTGTGGTTCATTATTCCTTCTCCCTGAATTGTCAAAGCAGTGTAATCATCGGGTCTGTATTTATACTTGAAATCGAAACCGAGGTATATGTAATTTAAATTCTTATTCACTGCCGATACAGTTGTATCTCCTGTAAGATTGAAGTCCATCATTGCGTGAGTTCCATAGGATCCGCTTATTCCAGCACCAAGGTTGCTGTAATCACCAAGTGTAAAAAAAGTACCCAATCTACCCACAAAAATAGGACTCCTTCCGCGGTGATCAGCAATACTTTGCTGATCAGTTGAATAGGCAACTTCATTTTTCCCTATTGCATCACCTTTAAAAATGCCCAGATCGAGATTAGTATAGAAAGAACTGGTAGGAAGAATGAAGCTGAAGTTGAAGCCGATGTCGTTAAATCCATCAGATCCAAAATAAATCTGATGGAACAATGGTCTGTCTACAAATGCCCAGGCATGCGGATGAACAATATTTAACTGACCGAACCCGACTAAATATTTTCCCGCCTTAATCTGCATATCCAGCGGAAGTCCTCGGACAATTTCAGCAAAAAGCTCTTCGACGGAAAATTCACCATCCTCATAAGAAATATTTCCGGTTGCTTTTGAATATGGGTTCAGGTAACCGTCAACAAATAATTCCATGTCAGGGATTTGAAAATTAATTTTTCCTTTTTCCGGTGATCCTTTTGTTAAATCGGTTGTGGTATTAAATGTGCCGATTAAACTTATATCGGGGTTTACGTTAGATTGTCCAATAATTGAAGCGGAAATTGATAAAACAAATAAAATTGAAATAGCTTTCATTTAAAGCTCCGGTATTAAATAAATGAATTATTTGATTTGAAGAATCGGGAGTTTCAGGGAAGTTTATACCGCAGCCGGAGGAGCTCTTAGTGTTATCGAGGAGTAATAATCGGGTGAAGGGATAAATAGATTATGGAGCCGAAAATATCCTGTAAAAAAGGGTTTGGGCTTAATAGGTTCCAAAACCGGATAAAAATTATTTAAAAGCGAACCAGCGAAATGATGAACAAAGCAGCTTCCTGAGAAATCCTGTATAATATCATTTGCCGGAAATGACCTGGAAGTTTCCTCATTCAGAAAAGTAAAATTATTAATATCGTAATGGTGAAAGTGAAGTGTACTTAGTCCCAGAAGGAATAAATAGACAATAAGGAATAACCATTCGCAAAATTTTGTATATTTTGTTTTTTTGCTCATTTGACCTGCCAAATATAAACTTACTTAACCATAATGCAAGTGATCAGCAGCAAAAAACATATCCAGCAAGGAGTTGCCAAGATTAACTATCTAACCCGGAAGGTTTAATTTTAATAATCAGGTTTCGATCTGATTATATGCAAGAAAATTACAAGCAGATAATAAGGTAATATGCGGTGAAGTATTCGATTATGTCTGGGAATAGTGTGCAGCAACAGCATGGCTGACTTAAAATACTCCGGGAAAGCAGTGCCGTCATTGAGTTAGAAAGTGAACAAAAATAAAAAACCCGGTAACAGAGGAGTTACCGGGCAGAACTTTTTCTTACCGTTATATGCGTTGCAGGCTTTTAGCTTGCCGATAGAATTAATTAAATCCTAACGATAATGATGCTATAAAATTACGAGGTAATCCAGGCTCGATATAAACCGGCACGCCATCAACAATGTCCGGATTGATAAAAGCTGATCCTATATATTTTACATCCGTTAAATTATTGACTGTAATAAACCCGAGTATCGAAAAATGATCCGACAGTTTTATACCCTCATTTATCCCGACTGTAAAACCGAAGATGTTGTATGAAGGCACCTCGATTGAGTTGGCATCATCGACAAAATATTTGGCAATGCCATTCATATTTATATTAAAGTATAAACCCTTTAATAATTCAGGCTGATATGCGATTCCAGCATAATAAAAATAATCGGGAAGTCCCGCCACCTTATTATCCGAATAATCCGCAGACGCTTCCGGATTTCCATAATACACTGAATCGACTACATAATTTTTATACTTGTTTTGTGAATAAGTTAATGATCCTTCAAGTGATAACCCGTAAGCGAATTGAAGGTTGAGTCCGATTTCAACTCCCATCCTGTTAGTTTCTCCCGCAGTAAAATAGAACCTGCCGCCCCGGTAAGGAATTATATCATTATTCACTATAATATAATAGAGTGCTAAATCGTAATTGAAGGAGCGGAAAAAAGAAGAATTGTTAATATAGAGAAGTTGTTTTGTACCGGCTTCAATTGTTGTGGAAGTAATTGGATCAAGCAGCGGGTTCAGAAGATAAACTGTATCCTGCCCGAATGTTCCTGCAGGATCTGTTTCATTGCCTGCCGGAATTTCGACACCGCCTCCAAGGTTTGCATATATGCTGTGCGTGGGTGTAAACATATACGTAATGCCGGCTTTCGGTGTGAAATGAGTAAATGATTTTGCCTGCTTTCCAAACCCGCTCTCAATATAACTTTCGGCATAGTATGTAATATCATCATACCTTCCCCCGGCGATTATGCTGATCTTATCATTTACCCTGATCTCATCCTGGAAAAAAGCACCGAAATTGTTAGCACCTTCTCTTTTATTGTCTCTTAATTCATCTCCTCTTCCGTTTGTTTCAGACAGACTATAGAATAGAATTGCGCCATCCTGATAGGCTTCATCTATACCTGCAATTAATTTGTTGTTAACATCAGCACTGAAGTCTAAATTGTTTGTATACATAAGGTTGCCGCCAAGATGATATCTTGTAAAATCTCTGAAAGTTCCTCTTTCCGATCTCTGGAGATATTTAGGATTAACAAAGAGCATCCCGGAAAGCCCGTTCATCTTATTAATCTGATGATCAAGTGTGACACCAATCCGGCCAAGCCTGTTGTATCTTCTTTCATCCCTGGCTGCATATACGGGATTAGCCTGAGTTGGATCAGTGTCATACTGTGCCTGTGTTAACGGACCGGGGATGTGAAAGATATTACTCGTTCCAACTATATAGACACCGAGGTCCGTGCCCGGACTGAGCTGTGAAATCAAACCAAGATTTCCTATCCCTCTTTTACTGGCTGAATGCTGACGCCAGCCGTCAAATTGAGTATAGGAAAATGATGCTGAGAGTCTTCCGGCTCCAAGGACTGAACCTGCACGCATAAAATACTTTTGAAGACCATAACCGCCGCCCATGCCGCCAAGATATAAGTTATCACCGGTGAATACCGGTACCGTTGAAACATTGACTACACCACCGCTCGCATTTCCCCAAAGCGCTGAAGAATTTGACCGGATTACATCAACATAATTTGATAATGTCAGATCTATATCATCAAATGAAGTTCTTCCATCAGGCTCTGTTTCAGGTATTCCGTCCAGCATAATCCTGATACCCCTTGAAGTTCCGGAATTTGATCTGTCGCCGGCACCTCTCGCTCCGAAACCTCTTATTACCAGCCGGACATCCTGGTTGCCGTCTCTTGATTGCGCAAGCACACCCGGAATTTTCATAAGCGCTTCATCTAAGCCGTAACCCTTTATATTGATTAAGTCCTTCTGCGGAACGATTGAAACCGCATAAGGGATCTCCAGCACTTTCTCGGGATATCTTGTGGCTGAAACAGTGACCTGTTCCATTTCATACTTTACAGTATCTTTGATTTCCTTTTTCTCCTGGGCAAAGGATACTGTTGCAGTAATATTAAGTACAATTAAAAGAATAAATAATTTTTTCATAAAATTCCTTTCAACTCCTGATTTAGTTATTCAACAAAATTTAGCTGAAATAACAGCCTCTTTACTGATACTCTGTTTACTGCTGTTATCCCGGTATCAATAGTATTTGAGTTAATTTAAAGAGCTGATAGGAATCTGGGCGGCGGTGTCGGTATGTCACCCCAATACTGGGCTAAAATTGCCTTGTTAAAAATTTTAATTTCAGAATGCCCGGCATTCATCCGTTCGAGATTTAAATAACAGATCGCTTCCGAGAGCAGAGGAGAATATTGACTTAAGCTATCCGGTTCCTGTGCCCTGTTTGACGCGTTATCTTCTGTTTTTTTACCAAACTCTTTCTCCAGCTGTTCTTCTTTTTTATCATTAATGCAGTAAAGATAAATCAGAGAATCTTTGTCGACTTCTCTTACGATATCGTACAATTTGCCGTTTAGCCGGAACTCGAGGGAATGAATTTTCAGATAGTTTAATTTGTGGGAAAGTACCTCATCTTTTTTAAGGATTATCAGTTCAATTAATTTTTCCCCGGAAACGTCCGATGCCTGTCGCATCCCCATTTGTTTGTAGTAGTTTACCAGCAGGGGGTGAACTAACAAAAATCCTGCTGTATTATAAATAAATACGACAGTAAGTAATATTGTAATTGATTTTTTCAGAACAATACCCGGTAATTAATAAAAATCAATAATATAAAATTAAAAATTAATAATGATTTATAAAAATCAAATCCTCGGTTTTAAACATCTGGTCATTCCCTCAACCTTTGCATATCGCAGGCAAGTTTGTCAATCCACTCAACCCGTTGCTCCTTAAAATTTAATGCGAATTCTTTTAATAATAAAATAAATTTATGTGCAATATTGTATCGTTTTTATCTCAAAAGTTTTTAAATATAGGACGTAATGTATAATTGTAACCGTGTCAAGGAGGGGTTGAATTTTGCGATGAATACCGTACCAGGGCAGAGAGTTTCTGCAAGGGATTGAATTTCGCCCGCTTCCCAAGAAGTAAAAATAATTAATCAGATATCGACCTTTTGGTCGATTAGGTGACCTAAAGAGTCGATTTTCTCATAAGATTTAATTCTAAACTGCAAATCCGTTAAACAATTAGGTGGCACTTTGTTTGTCTTTAATTGTCCGGAGGTAAATATGAAGACACTTATATCTGCCGCAGTATTTTTTATACTTTTTTCTGTTTCTGTTTTAGCACAGGAATCTGACAGTACTAAAGCACGTGATAAAGAAACTATTCAAACTGAAAAACGGGAAAAGGAAACAGAAACCGCCAGGAAACGAAATAAGGATGTATTCATTGACAAGGATGGCGACGGTATATGCGACCAGCGTGTTAAAGGGTTGCTGTTAGAAAAATTACGGAAGCGGCACCGGGCAGGACAAAACAGTGAAGGACATCAGGGCGGACGAGGGCGGCAATGAAATGCATTTCTGCTGCCTCTATCTGCTTGTTCATATCAGTGGCAATATCTTCAGTGAGTTTCTCCCAACTTTCATTAAACACACGCCTGGAAAACTATTACGACGATAATATCTACAATAATTTTGAAAAGATATCTGATATAGTCCATAGCGGTTCTCTCGATGCGGGATATGATTTTGAATCTGATGATAATAATCTGCAGCTTTATTACAACGGCAATGTTACATACTTCAGGGATTATAACTTTAAATCTTCTAACTCTCATAAACTGGGCATTGTTAACACTTATTTTATTTCTGAAGATGGTAATCCTTTTAACGTGGGAATAAATTTTGCAAAAAGGATTAACCGCGATGAAATGACAGTCTATGATCTTTCTCAGTTATCGGCTTATACAAACTACAGGCATTTTATTAATGAGACGGATTATTTCCTTACGGGATATCTTTTCTACTACAATAATTATATAAATTTTCAAACCTTTACTCATTACGAACACCGGGGATTTGTAAAATACAGCAGCACATTTCCTACAAAAACAACTTTATCACTCGGAACCGAAATTGATTTTAAGTCATACAAACTCAAGTATAATTCTCCCGACATTGCAGATGAAATCTTCCAGTGGAAAAGTTATGTCCAGCTTGCTCAGAACTTAACTGAATCCACCGGACTGAGCGGGTATTTTATCTACAGGAAAAACCTGACAACCGGGAACAGGTATATAACTTTCTCTGATTATATTTATTACGAAGAAGAAATATTTAATGATGTTTATTCGAATGACGGTATTGAAGCAGGCGTATCTCTTATTCAATTATTATCCGCTGATATTATTTTAAAAGGGGAGTTCACTTATATGCAGAGGAATTTTAATAATCTTCCGGTAGCCCTTGGGAGTGGGATTGAGACAGATATATTAAGGGAAGATAATTACTACGCTATGGGTGCTGAGTTGGATTTTAATTTATCCGGTATTATCGATGGTCTTGGTCTTTCACTCAGCTATAACTACCTGGTAAATAAATCAAACGACTACTACTACGACTACGATAATAATCTTACTGCAATAAATCTTGAGTGGGGCTTTTAATTCACTTCTGAAATTTGATACCGTATTTTTTCATTTTGTAACGGAGATTCCGTTCTGTTATTCCAAGTAACTTTCCGGCCTGGGTCTGGTTGCCGTTCATTTTAGCAAGTGCATCATAAATCATTGCTTTCTCGACGGCTTCTACTTTATCATTCATCGTTTCATCCTGAAAAATTTTAATATCAATTTCCTCCTTAAATCCCTTTATATTCATAGGCAGGTCGTTTACTGTAACCATGCTGCTGCGTGACAAAACCACAGCTCTCTCGATTATGTTTTCAAGCTCTCTAACATTGCCCGGGAAATTATATTTCAAAAGATTATCAACAACTTCCCTGGAAATTTCAATGTCTTTCTTATTGTTCTGTTCAGAATATTTTTTAATAAAGAATTCTATAAGCGGTACAATATCCTCTTTTCTTTCCCGCAAAGGAGGAATATTAATAGTCACTACATTAAGTCTATAGAAAAGGTCTTCGCGGAATGTTCCTTCTTTAATTTTCTGATCCAGGTCACGGTTTGTAGCAGATATTATTCTTACATCTACCGGAATCTTTTCTGTACCGCCTACACGCTCGATTTCGCGCTCCTGCAGAACACGCAGGAGCTTTACCTGCATTGAAGGCGGGATCTCTCCAATCTCATCCAGGAAGATTGTTCCGCCGCCTGCTATCTCAAATCTCCCTTTCCGCATCCGGTCTGCACCAGTGAAGGAACCTTTTTCATGTCCGAATAACTCGCTCTCCAGGAGGTTTTCGGACAGCGCGGGAACGTTAACAGCAACGAAGGGACCTTCTTTTCTCTGGCTGATAAAATGTACTGCCTTGGCAAGCACTTCTTTTCCGGTTCCGTTTTCCCCGGTAATAAGTATTGAGGCATTACTGTCCGCAGCCCTTGAAGCAAGACTTAAAACTTCCTCCATTCCGGGTGAATGGGAAATGATAGACGTTATCTTATGTTTTTCCTGCAGCTGCGATCTTAAGTTCTTTATTTCAGATTGCAGGCTACTATGTTCAATTATTCTTTCAATCATCAGATCAAGTTCGTCTAAATCCACAGGTTTGGAGATATAATCATAGGCTCCAAGACGCATTGCTTTGACCGCATTCTCAATTGTGCTGTATGCAGTGATAATGACGAAACTTATCTCCGGGTTTATTTTTTTAACTTCTTCAAGAAGCTCCAGTCCTGTTTTATCGGGCATTTTGAAATCAGAAAGGATTATATCAACCACGTTCTGTTTAACCAGTTTAATTCCTTCTTCACCTGATGCTGCAGAAAGAAGATGATAACCTTTCTTTTTCAGGTAACCTGTTAAAATATCCCTTTGAGTTTGTTCGTCATCTATAATTAAAATGTTATAATCTTTCATTGCGGTATTACAATTTTGAATGTTGTTCCTTTATTAATGAAGCTTTCAAATGAAATTGTGCCTCTGTGCTGTTCAATTATTTTTTGGGTAATACTCAGCCCTATGCCCGTTCCGTCATTCCTTGATGTGTAATATAAGTCGAAAATCTTCTTCCTGGCTTCATCAGGAATGCCTTTGCCGTTATCAGATATTATTATTTCCAGCTTGTCATTAAGGCACTTGTAATCCAGGAGAATCCTGCCTCCCTCCTCTACAGCATCAAAAGCATTTTGGATCAGATTCATCAAAGCCTGCTTCATTAATTCGGGATCGAGCCTGACTTTACAGGGATTTTCAGAAATCAATCTGAAACTTATCTTGCGTTTGTCTGCCTGTACATAGAAAAGCTGATAAATCTGGTTGAAATAATCATCTGCTTCAACCTCAGCCTGTTTAACTTCAAGAGGTTTGGCGTAATCAAGAAATTGCTTTATAATTTTGTTTATCCTGGTTACTTCAGTTCTTAAAAGATTTGTGATGGAATTAAATTCATCATTATTATCACCGGGAGCAAATTCTTTCTGGATGCGCTGTGCAATCATTCCTATTGCATTAATAGGATTCCTTATTTCGTGCGCGACACCTGATGCCAGCTCTCCCATTGCAGTCAGTTTCTCGTTCCGCCTGGAATTTTCCTCGAGATTTTTCCTTTCGGTAATATCGTTGAAGACGACTGTATAGCTTTCAATAACATTCTGTTCGTTGTAATTGGTTGTAGCGCTGATTAAGAGATATTTATCTTCGCCTGCTATATTTAACTTTTTCTCACTGTTTCTCTCCGATTTCAATAATTCCGTCAGGAAAATAAAAGTATTTATCTCATTCAGATTCCTGCCTGTGACTTCTGCTTCTTTAATCTTAAAGAGTCTTTGCGCAGAACGATTAAAGAGAGAGACGACTAAATCTTTATTTATAACAATTACCGCTTCATCCATATTTTTCAGAATGGAACCTGTAAAAGTTTTAAACTTTTTGAATTCTTCTGAAATTGTCCTTAGATTTTGAGATGTAAAAACTATACTCAGCGTAATAATGGAAATTGCAGCAAGAATGAGAGTTATAATCAGTATTCTGTTATAAGCACGGATTTCAACATTTTTCAGCGCCTCGAGAGAAAGACCTATTCTGAATATTCCCACAACTGAATTTTCATACTTTAATCTTTTAACAACTTCATAGACATCAGTATCACCGAATAAAATAGTTCTGTAATAAACCAAATCACTCTCCAGTGCCTTCTGAAGGAATTTATCTTCCCTGATAGCATCCAGTGAATCAACATTTATACTTGCCGCAAGTATACCGCCTGAATCCTGTAATGCGATATACCTAATGCCTGAGTTTTTAGAGATATCCTGTATGATCTTCCCTATACCGATTCTCTTTCTGAACTCAAGCAAATCCTTCGCATCAAGATTAACTACGATTGCACCTTTGCTTCTGGTTCTTGCAACAGCTACTGCATATCTCTGCCCGCTGCTGAATTCTGCATCTTTTAATCCTATTATAAGCTCATCAGTTGAACCATTTAAGATCGGTTCAATCTCACCGCGTCTGTTGATGTTTTCTTCACCGTGGATATGATCTGGTTCCGGAATGCGGTTTGATAATACCCTATTACCTGAATTATCAAAAATGTTTATCCGGTATAAATTATTTACCCGACCGATGTCAATCAGTTTTTGTCTTGAGAGATTTCCTTTCTCATCAAGGTCTTTTATTAAACGGGCGTTATTCAGAAGACGTTCGGTAATCAGATCTTCTATCTCAAAACCCGAGTTGATTGTATTAACAGAACTTTCGGTTATGGTTTCAATTAACGCCAGAGACTGTTCATTCAGGATATGATAAAGTTCATCCTTCCCCTGCCTGAGCTCAAAATAAGCAGAGGTAATCATCACAATTCCGATTACCACTGTAATAGCAATGACGGCAGAAGGACGGAGTTTATATTTCCATTTCACAATGTATTCCAAGCAATTCTCATACCTTCACATACATTTGATTCTTTAATTATAAACAGGATTCCAGGGAAAATATTCGTCCTGATGGTCGCGGTAAAACGCCTATAAGGTCGAGAAAGTGCTATACACATTAAAAATCTCCCCAAACCGAATAATTTATTTATGGCACATCCGTTGAGTAGAAGACAGGAAAGGACGTCCCTTAAAATACTAAATTGAAAAGGAGATAGAAATGAAAAACACAGTGAAATTTCTGATGACTTCTGGGATGGTTTTGATACTGGGATTATATCTCAACAGCTCTGAATTAAAAGCACAAAACCATGTTAACAAGACAGGTAAAGGATTTGTCGACATTAATAACGACGGGATAAATGATAATGCAATTGATTCCGACGGAGACGGTGTTCCTAACTGTATTGACCCTGATATTGTAAAACAGCAAAACAGAACCGGAAACCAGTACGGTTTCTGGTGCAGGAATAACTATAAATACAACAATAAGCAAGGTAACGGAAACGGGTATGGTCCCGGTGACGGAACAGGACACGGCGGAGTAGGACCGCGCGATGGGACGGGATACGGTCCTGGCCCCGGGACAGGCAGCTGTGATGGAACAGGGCCCAAAGGCAATAAAAGGAGCGGCAGAAGATAACAATACCCTCTCGACAAAAGCGGCAGCACTATTTCTGCCGCTTTATTTTACACAGTATTATAGGATTTTTAAAATTCTATATAAAATCATATTAAGAGTTTCGTATTTAAGTTAGATAAATTCGTTTATCCTCTAATCCATAAAATACCTGGTAGCACGGGTGTTACCGGATCGGGAAAACTATTGTGAAATTCAATAAGTGAAAACTCTTGCTGCCTTGAATCAAGCCTGACTGCCTGCTCGCTCCGACATATCGGAGACGAGGCGGACATGCTCTTCGGAACCGGCTGAATTGCTAATTGAGAGGGTTCATTTCCATTGTCAGTGCAAAACTCCCTGCATTTAATTTGTAAAAATAAAAATGTCTGACGGATTTATCGCATTAAAATCAACTTTATAATTAGACACATCATCCCTTCTTTTGCAAATACTTTTGTTGCACTAGTTATTTATTCTGCCATGTACTTACTGAAACTGAATCACCAATTGAAAAGCTCATCAAATCTTCTCCTATAATTAACGGTCCTGAGTAATTTACTTTCGTTCGTTTTAATAACTCCTGTTCATTATGCCCATAAATTTTTCCAATATGTGAATATGCAGCAAGTTTTGGTTTCACTTCATTAAAAATTTTGCCGGCCTGCTCGGGAGTAGTGTGATGAGCTAATATGTTATATTTAGGATCTGATTTACTTAATGTGTCAGGGGCAATAATTACTTCGTGTATTAACAAATCTGTTCCTTTTGCATACTTGATTAAGTTTTCCGAATATCGTGTATCGCCGGATAATACAACCGAATGTCCGTCATATTCTATTCTATATCCAAAAGCAGGTACAACAGGATAATGGTCTACTAAAAATGCAATTACTTTAACTCCATTTTTTTCATAAACAACTCCCTGCTGTATTTCAGTAGCCAAGAGTTTGCTGCCTTCCTCAGGCGCCTTATCATCTTCTATTCTTATTTTAATATCGAAAGCAAATGCCTTCTGTAAATATTCAATCATATTATCGGTACCTACCGGTCCAAATACATTAAGCGGTATAGCTCTCTTTGATGTGAGCCATCCTGTAAGCCATAAGTCTGGTAAACCCACAATATGGTCTGAATGCAGGTGTGTTAGAAAAAGAGCATCAATTGTATCATAGGATACTTTTATTTGACGTAATCTTTGCAAACAACCGCGACCGGCATCAAAGAGTAAAGTTTCGCTGCCTGCCTGAACAAGAGTACTTGCACCAAAACGTTCCATAATTGGTTGAGGAGTGCCTGTACCAAGTAACGTAACTTTTATAACAGGTTCATTAACCTGTAATCTATCTTTACCTGCGTTGATTTGCCCCGATATTATCATACTGATTATAACAAAGTAACAGAAGTTTTTCATAATATTCTTTCATTTTATCACTTCCTTGATGAGGTTTTTTAAAACAGATTTGAAAGTGCAGTCAATTGGAGTATTAAAGTAGTTTTTAAAACGGACTTATTTTAAATGTAAATACAGAACTCATTAGAGTACTGCATCCATGCCCCCGAGTGGAGAGATTACCTGGAGTTAAATAAATACTATCCGGATCTGAAGCTGTAGACATATTAATAACCATTTAATATCAATTTTAATTAATTAAGAAACAATAGTTTTGGGTAACCATTCCTTTATTGTGATTTCTAATACACAAAAGAAATACTTGAACGAGTTCCCGGTTGATATCTTAAAAAGACACAATCAAAAAGATCATTTAATCCAGTCAATTCTCTGAATATTGTAAACTGCCTTTTAGTTTTTTCCTGATGCAAAGAAGCGTTAATCCGTTAAACCTGCCTTCATCAGGCAAGTCTGTCGATCCTTAAAATAAAAAACCCCGCCAATTGGCGGGTAAAGTGCGAACCTTTTCGATAATTATTTCAACAACAACATTTTTTTTGTCTGCGCAAAACTTCCTGTTTTTAATTGATAGAAATAAACTCCGCTGGCGAGGTCCGATGCCTCAAAAATAACCTCATAAATTCCTGATGGTTTTTCTTCATTAACTAATGCGGCGACCTCATTGCCTAATAAATCATAAACCTTTAATGAGACCTGACCTCCTGCCGGCAACTGCCAGCTAATCTTAGTCGAAGGGTTAAAAGGATTCGGATAGTTATTTAACAAAGTATAAGAAATCACAGAAATTAAATTTTCATTTACTGATGTAGCAGGCATATATGAGTATAAATACTGATTACTATTTATCCATGCAGAACCATCCCAAATAAGAGCATGCCATTCTGTAAGATTGTTGTTCCAGTCATAAGTATATAAATACTCAGAGTAATCGATCCAGGCAGAATCACTCCATATTTGACCGAGCTCTTCAATCCGTTTATTGTTCCCATTATAAGTGTATAAAACCTTATTTCCGTTTTCCCAGGCATAGCCATTCCAAATTTGATGGAGCCATTCAACCCGGTTATTATTGCCGTCATACATCATTGAACACTGAGAGTCATTCACCCAGGCAGAAGCATTCCAGTACTGAAAAAGATCTTCTGTCAGATTATTGTTACCGTCATATGTATATGTTGATCTGGCATTATTCATCCACATAGAATTATTCCAGTCGCTATAGAGCTGTTCAATCATATTATTATTCCCGTCATAAATATATGATTCGATATACTCATTCACCCAGGTACAGTGATTCCAGTATTGAATGAGCCATATAATAATTTTATTGTTTCCGTTATATGTGAATGAACACTTATACTCATTTAACCAGCCGGACCCGGTCCAGCATTGGCAAAGCCCTCCAATCCTGTTATTGTTTTCATCATATGTATATGAAACCTTATTTTTATTAACCCAGGCAGAACCTTCCCAGGTCTGATGGAGCCATTCAATCTGGTTATTGCTGGGATCATATATTGTTGAACACTTAGCATCATTCACCCAGACAGAACCATCCCAGCATTGATGAATCCGTTCAGTGATGTTATGGTTTCCGTCATACGTGTAAAAATATTTGCAGTAATTCACCCAGGAAATACTCCCCCATTTTTGATGGAGCAATTCGGTAGCATTATTGGCAGCGTCATACAGGTATGAATCCTTATTGTTATTAACCCAGGCAGAATCATACCAGAATTGATCAATTTTTTCTACTAACAAAAACCCATTATCAAGTATCGTTTTGTTAATTGCTGACCTTGTATCCTCCACATTAATTCTTGCATCTTTGTAAAATTCTTCACGCAGGTTTCCCGGGTATGTCTTCAAATCACCGGTTTTGATTTCCATCAATAAGATTTCTTTATCATTTAAAGCCTGAAAACCATATATATCCGGCTTCTGAATTCCCGGTTCTTTTTCCGGCGTCATAGTAAGATGAATTATATCCTGCGAAACCGCAGTACATATATACAGAATAAAGAAGAAGAGAATCTGAAGAAGTGTTTTTCCCTTATACCGGGGTTTCTTTACATTCAACATAGCAAGTCTCCTTTTGAAATATTTATTATTTGTGCAGGAGTCTGCTTCGGGAGAGTTATTAATGTGCAACTTCTCTATGTAACAGTTACCAAACTCTAAAACTCTTGCTCCCTCGGAGTAGAGGAAAATTATTTTAATTTGAACAAAATGAAAAACAAGATTGATAATAATCTTTTATTGTAATCTCCGCTTAACATATTTTAAGAATCTATATACAAGCTCCGCCCTTAATCAAGCGGAGCTTTAGTGAGTGTGCATTGCTCTGATGTATTTCTACATCAGTATATGCCACTATTCCAACTCTCTTTCAATATCTCAAAATTTTCAAATACCACGGTCCATAAATTGATTTAACTGCCTTTTTTATTTGATTGCAAGCCATCTTCCGCTTAAGATTATACTATCCGATGTGATAAAAAAGCTGCAAACCAGCCCGTGGTTATTTCCAATTCCCTGAACCGGAAAAGATATTTCAAGCAGACTTCCAAATTCATTTACATATAGTGTATCGGTAGCGGTACCAAAAACAGATCCAATTTCATTTCCTCTGATATCTTTCAAAGTAGCATTAACTGATAATGATAAAGATATTTTGGCAATAGGTTCAGGTCCGCTAAGCAATCTGAGTTCATACAGTACATATCCATTCAGATTATAATATTCCACAAAAGGCACACTTGGATCATTAAGGATACCTTCCAATAGAATTTTACCCTGTTGGACAGTTGTAGAATTTGTTGTTGGGATTTTATTTAAAGAATCCTGAGTAACCGGATCTATTATATTCTCTTTGCACCCGGCAAAAAGGATAAATAGAGAAACGAGGGTAAAAATTATCTTTTTCATTGCACACTCCTAATTTTGTGATGTTTTATTGACTAAAAAGCACATCACAAATAAAACATTTAAAGGGGGGCACTAACTATCAACTATGTAACAAAAGATTTAACTTATGTCGCATCTTATATCCGGTATGAGAATCTGATGAATTTCGAAGGCTTTGATTATCCTTTATCTCAATTCACCTGGGGGCAGCCATTAGTCCTTCAATTCTTCCGGCGATATCTTGTCCTGTTAGAGCAAATTGCCAGCCAAGGATAAAGCCAAAAAATAATTGATAGACCTGCTTTGCCTTCATCCTCCTTCACAAAAAAATTATATGAATTGTGTTCGGGTAAACTGCTTCGAGAGAGTAATCTGTATGTTTTCTTCGGTATGTAACTGTAATTAACTCTAAAACCCTTGCCCTCTTAGAGTAGAGAGAAATTACTTATTTTAATTTGCTATAAATTTTTGATAGAAGCAATTAAATTGTTTAAGAACTATTTTTTAATAAAACAATAATATATCCTTATCGATTTCTTTATATAAGGACTATTATAAATTAATTCGTAATCCTGCGGAGATTCCACCTTCAAAGTTATCCTCTATAACTCCTGCTCTGCCCCTGAGAAGAATATCCAAATTATCTGAAACCTGAATGTTTTGTTTCAGACATAAACCAAAGTTCTGATACGGGCCAACCGAAGTTCCCACCCAGGTTAAATTTCTGCTATCCGTGCTTCCAAAACCAAAACCTAAATCGCCGATACCTCCGCCGGAAAGTATCGGAACACTACTGAGATATTGAGTTGAAAAATGAAATTTTTCTTTATTACCAATCCTGAGCACCCAGGAAGGCTGGATTCTCCCCTCAGTAATAAAATAATCCCCCACATTTCCCGGGGGTGAATATACAGATCCGGATGGTATGTATGTATACTCATCTCCGCAATATGCTTTCCCGGAAAAAATTGCGACTCCGAGATTAAATTCGAAATATTTATTTTCTCCTCCAATGAATGGATTTAGATAAAATACCGTAGTATTATTTTCTCCGGCAGGATCAGAGTAATCATAATAATAGTTATATGAATTATTGCTCTTCTGATTTAAAACTATGTACCCGCCTGCTCTTGCTCCGAATTTCAAACCCTCAATATTATGAGCAGCTGAAATACCATAATCAACGGAAGAATATTTGGTCATACCCGTCACGTTTCCTGAACAGTCGTATGTAACACGGGAATGCCCTTCCGTACCTATTAAAAATTCGATAATAGTGGCGGAAGTGCTGGTCGTGTCCGGAGCAAATCCAACCAGATATGGATAAATGATTAGGAATAAAATTATCCTGAATTTATATTTGAATAATCTTTTTTTGCACTCTTTATATTTTACTGCAGACCTTAATAAAACTTTCATAACCGCTCCGTAAAATCTGAAGGAAAAATAGTCTATGGATAAAGCAGTGTTGTCATGAAATTGTAAAAATTGAATTGAAGTCAACAAAAAACCCGATGACTGGTTGCCATCGGGCTGAACTCTTTTCAAGAGGTCGGGGTAACCCGCCTTTAGCAAATTGAGCTTGTATTAGATGGGGCAAGCTTCTGTTAAAACTATTTCAACAAAACCTGTCCGCCGCAGTGCTAACGGAGGAGGATCATCTTCTTCGTCTGAATAAAAACCTGTCCTAAGCTTGTCGGAGGATCTCCTGCCTGCCCGCCGGGAGGCGTGCTCTTTAATTGATAGAAATAAACTCCGCTAGGAATCGATGATGCATTAAATTCCGTTTCATACTTTCCAGCTTGTCTGTACTCATTGACGAGTGTTGCAACTTCTCTTCCCAGAATATCATAAACTTTTAATGTTTGCCAACTGCCTACCGGCGATTGCCAACTTATTTTTGTGGAAGGGTTAAAAGGATTAGGATAGTTCTGGTCAAGTGAGAATGTATTTACAAATTTATAATTATCTTTAATGGGTAAGGGCTGACCAGCCCATTTATATATTACTCCGGGAACTGATCCGTTTGCCCATCCTGTGGAGGGTGTCGAAAAATCTAAAGTAAAATGACTTGATGAATCGACAGCCGTGAAGCTGTTTCCACAGTCCAGGGTATAAACCGAACCCGACTGCGAAGCCAGCATATAGGAAGCGGCAGTACCCGTCACATAACACATATACCTTAGAAAAATGGATCCGCTGTAGGACAAAGAAGTCCAGTTTAATCCTCCATCCGTAGTTCTCCAGAGACTATTCCAGTTTGCCAGGAGCAGCCCGGTATTTTCGTTTTCAAATGCAATATTCGGATTGCCGCCGCTAAAGCTTTGAGGTGAATTTATAGATGTCCATGTCAAACCTTTATCAGTGCTTCTGAAAATCCTTGATTCACTGGTAAGAAACCAGATTGAATTACCGGCAAATGCATAATCATCACAAAAAATAGCCTCGTTAGTATATAAGACCGGTATAGAAGCATCGGGAACCTTATTCCAGTTATTTCCGGCATCAGATGTTATGAAAATTTCAAAATAATTTCCCTGCCGGGCACCGATAGCAGCCCCATTGCTTAAATCAAAAAAGTGTATAAAAAGCGGAGCATCATTAATGACGGTAAATGCAGCATTTTGCTGTATCCAGTTATTCCCTCCGTCCGATGTTTTAAAGATTCTGCCGGCAGAACCCGCATCTTTTATTGAAACATAAGCCGTATTGGCATCTATTGCACAGATTGTATTGAACATTCCGGTTGCAGTAAAAATGGTATCACATATCCAGTTTACTCCTGCATTCGTTGTTTTTATATAACCGAGATATGATAACCCGGGGTATTTTGTCGCAGCAGCCCAGCATACATTATTATCAACTGCATCAATTGAACTGGGATAAGCCAGGTCAGGTAAATTAGTCGGTTGCTGCTGCCATTGTCCCGGAAGTAATCCGGATAGAAAAATAATAAATAACAAAGCCTGAAAGAATCTTTTCATAAAGCCTCCCACTGAAATATGTATTTTCATTACAGCAGTCTGCTTCGGGAGAGTTATCGGTGTGTATCTTCGGCATGTAACAGTAATCCTGCCCTGTCTTCTGACACTCTCGGAGTAGAGAGAAATTACTTAATTAAATCTGCTATAAATTTTTGATAGAAGCAATTAGATTGTTTAAATAAACCCCGCCAATTGGCGGGTAAACCGGTAACGGGGTGTTACCGGGCAGGAAATATTTGAGTAAATTTTATTTAAGCAGGATCATCTTCTTCGTCTGAGCAAGACTCCCGGCTTGACCGCCGTTAGGCGTGGCTTGTATTCTGTAGAAATACACACCGCTTTGTAAATTTGAAGCATTGAATTCAAGGTCATAACTACCTGCCGGTTTGTATTCATTGACGAGAGTTGCAACCTCTGTTCCCAGAATATCATAAACTTTTAATGTTTGCCAACCGCCTACTGGCGATTGCCAACTTATTTTTGTACTCGGGTTAAATGGATTCGGGTAGTTTTGTTCTAACTCAAATGCTCCGGGTATTTCTAAATTCATTTCAATAATTTCTGAATAATTATACTCACCGCTAAGATCAATTTGCTTAAGACGATACTGATATTTCCCGGGTTTAATATCCTTATCTGGAAATGAATAGTTATGCTTTTCAGATGTTGTTCCGTATCCGTCAATGAATCCAATTTCACTCCAGTTATTCCGGTTGCTGTTTCTTTGAATTTCAAATCCCCTGTTATTTGTCTCTGTCGCTGTTGACCAGGTCAAGAATACTTTTCCGTCATTTGCGGAGGCACTAAATGATATCAATTCAACAGGCACAAGTACACAAGACAGAGCAAAGGCCATATCCGTACCGACAGCATCTATGCAGTCTTGAATTGAACCCCAGGTTGTACAGCCAGCAAGCCAGGCACCACCCGGGTTTTGCCATTGAGCTGTATAACCATAAGAACCGGTAACCTGGTGCCAGTACCACTGCCCGCCGATAGAAAAATCCATACGGCACTGAACTGAGACCCAATAATGACCGGGGGGTAATACTGCAAATGTGTCGAGTGATATGGTAAACAAGCCTGTACTGTCAAATGTATATGGCTGATCATAGGCATAATATACCTGTGTCCCCGGTATCCCTGCGTTGTCCAGATAGAAGTAGATATTAAAACCTTCTGCCGGTCCACCGCTAAAATAGCTGCCGATTACAAATACCTTGTTTATTATAGCGCCGTAATCAGCTGGAAAATCGTCAGCAGCCTGGCAATCGAATGAATCAAACATTGCTTCAAAATCCTGTGAAGCGTATCCGTTTGTTGTTGCTCCACCTGTCTGATCATAAAATATTTCCAGATTATTATCTTCCAGATGAAAGGTGTTTTTTAAGACTGCATTTATAAGGAGATGATTCTCTACTATCTTTTTACACTGAGCACAGATGTCAGTAATCAGGAAAGAGATTACCAGAAAAAGTATAACTGAATAGTACTTTGTCATATAACCTCCTTTGATTAAGCTTAATCGGTTTCCAGTTTTTACCAGCGGTGAAATCTGCTTCGGAGCAATAACTAAACTCTTAAACACTTGCCCTCAGGCAGTTGAGAAGAATTTCTGATCGGAATTTGCCACAAATATTTAAAATTAGCAAATAATTGTTCAAGAATACTAAAAACGCGATAATGTGATCATCGTTGGAAGCAAGGAATTTGGAGTATATTAGTCCAAAACTGAAATCAGATATTATCGGACTCCTTTAGCTCTTAATTTTCTTATACAAAATATAACTTTACTGACTTTAAAATTCGAAATCACTTAAGGCGATTTCTTACCAGGCTGCACCAACCGACTTATGAAAATGAACAAACTTCCAGTCGTTCCCCCGCTTCTCAAGAATCCAGCTGCATCGTATAAGCAGTTCCATCGACTGTCCTGCCATTACGGTTTTGAATTTCCACAAAGAAGTAGCCCATGCAAACCGTTCGTCAGGTGCTACATTAATGGTGACATCGCTTTGAGTTATTTTGGTATCTGATAAGGCAGCATTTTGATCTTCAATTGCCTTTTTAAGAGTGTCCCACCCTACAATACGTTCATTAGCACCGGTTCCAAAATTCACCATATCCGGATCCTGAATGAAGATCTTACCATACAATTGAATGTCTTCTTTCTCTATGCTTAATATGTAATTATCCAGGGCTGCTTTAACGGCTGCCTTATCCATTTCAATCTTTCGTTCATCGCGGCAGCCAAAAAATATAACCAAAAGAGAAGCAAATGCGGCTACAAGAATTTTTTCCATAATATTGTTTTTTTGTTTCATAACGGCTCCAAATAATTTAGTGATGATTAAACTATTGTAATTATAAGTCGAATTTTTCTTCGGGAGGGTATTCGGTGTGTCTTTCGGAGGTATTTAGTAACTAAACTCTGAATCTCTTGCCCTCTCAGAGTAGAGAAAAATTACTTATTATAATTTTATATAAATTTTTGATAGAAGCAATTAAATTGTTTATGAAACCAATAAAAACCCGGATAATAAAAATGGAAAATACTTATTTACATCAACTACACTGTCCAGCGCGAGATCAGGAGTAGAAAAATACGGAATTATTTTGCGATCATTATGATAATGAAGCCGGTCAACATCAGGATGAAGAGAGCTGCTCCGGTATAAAACAATAGCTTTATCGCTTCCTTCTTTTGTCCATCCAGGTACATCAGGATCGGTTTCCCTAGGACCAGA
Source organism: uncultured Ignavibacteria bacterium (assembly GCA_963743325.1). Taxonomy (GTDB): domain Bacteria; phylum Bacteroidota; class Ignavibacteria; order Ignavibacteriales; family Ignavibacteriaceae; genus DATFVA01. The sequence continues at coordinate 202,785 of CAVUOZ010000010.1, read as the reverse complement.
TAGCCGGTAACGAGAGCTGAGAACACGAACAACAGGAGGAAGACCATTGGTGCCAAAAGATGATTCTCAATCTTACCGAAGAGCTGGTTGCTATGGGTCATAATCTGCGAAACGACAAACACATACGCGGCTGTTCCTAAAGCATCGCCGATGGCACGCTTCACTAAATAGTTGTTGTTCATATATTTAATTCCTTCCGAAGATATTTGTGAACAATATAATTAGAGCAGAAGAATCATCCACGTAAAAATAATTAAATAAGAAGTTGGGGTAAAATAATTTTTACTTACTTCAGACTGTATCTTGCTGTGAAAATTCCGCCTGTAAAATCTGTCCTGCATTAGTTTTCATAGTACTTGCGAGCAAACTTATTCGTTCGATTTTAATCATAATATGCAACATTTTGTGATAAAATATATACATTAAGAAATTATTCTATTTAAAACTGATTGTCTTTTGTCCTCCGAATTGCCAATTTGGTAGCAGTAAATTATCTAAAAATATATGGCGGCAAGATATTATTACTTCAATTGATGTCATAAAATATCAGGAACATCTAAGTAATTTATCAATTAATTATAACAGGAGAGAAAAATGAAATTTATTTCTTTAATGTTTGTTTTACTTCTTACAGCATCTTCAATTGGTTATACACAACCAATTGATACAATTTTTACAAAAACCCTCTCATATGCTCCGTACGGAGATGTAATTGGTTACGAAATGGTAAAATATAATTCAAATGAATTTATTGTTACCGGCAGGTCTGGCGATAGTTTGTATATCGTTAATATGACTTCAAACGGAAATATAGTTTGGCAGAAATATTTATCTGCGGATGGCGGATTATTTGGTGCAGCCATAGATAAAGATGCAAACGGTAATTTCTATATAGTCTGCTGGAAAGGGAACTCTTCTAATCAATGGCAGCTGATTAAATTTAATTCTTCAGGTGATAGTTTATGGAGCTATACAATGCAGGACCAGGTAAATAGTTTTAATATCCCCTATTCCCTGATGGTAAGTTCGGATTATATCTATGCTGCTTCATCTGCCGGAAACGGACCTGAAAGATATGCCCTGTACAAATTTAGTCCTGATGGAGATCTCCTATTTTCAAGAATGTATGCCCCGGGGGATTTTAATATTCCCAGAAGTATAACTCATGATTCTAACGGGAATGTAATTATGACCGGCACGGGTGGGATAGGATGGTATGTTTTAAAATGCAATTCAGATGGAGATACTCTCTGGTCAAGAACCGCGACGGATAACTTTTGGAATAACGAAGCGCGCACCGTCATAACAGATAATAATGATAATATAATTTGCAGCGGCTGGGTTAATAAAATTATTAAATATGATCCCAGCGGAAACTTAATTTATGATAAACCATTGGGAGATAATAATAACTGGGAATCTGCAAGTTTAATTAAATATGATAATGCTAATATGATTTCAATAGGAGCATTAAGGAGAAGCAACGGGATGACATATGACCTTTTATTGGGAAAATATTCCATTGATACCGGTGATTCAATATGGACAAAAATCTGGTATTATCCTGATGCTGCATTCGGAGTATATGGCTGGGATGGTGCTGTATTTTTCGATTCATCTCTTATTGTTTTAGGACAGACCTATACAAATGTATCAGGAAATTTCTTCAGCAATATTTATATAATGAGCTTTTCGCTGGCTGATATTCCGGTGCCGGTTGAAATGATGTCATTTAACGCTGCTGCTGATAATAAAAACGTAATCCTCAACTGGGTAACGGCTACTGAAACAAACAATAAGGGATTCGAGATTGAAAGAAGTCAAGGAACAGATGTCAGAAACTGGAAAAAGATAGGTTATTTAGCTGGATCCGGTACGGTCACAGAACCTAAAACCTATTCATTTACAGATATGAATGTTGCATCCGGAATTTATTCATACCGGTTAAAACAAATTGATTATGACGGAAGCTTCAATTATTCGGCTGAAGTTCAGATTGAAGTTAATGCCCCCGGACAATTTTCTTTGAGTCAGAATTATCCTAATCCTTTTAATCCAACAACGCAAATTAATTATAGCATTCCCAAAGATGGGTTTGTAAGTCTGCGGGTATACAATACACTTGGGCAACTGGTTGCTGATCTGGTGAATAGAGAAGTTAAAGCCGGAACTTATAAAGTGGATTTTGATGCCACCAAATTAAGCAGCGGAGTTTATTATTATAGAATTGAAACAAATGGATTTGTAAATACAAAAAAGATGACCTTGATACGCTAATCCGGCAGTAGGATCAGGATAAGATGTACGCCGTAAAGCCTTAAGTTCACGGAAGCAGAAGGATTTGCCGGGTGAACTAAGTAATGCGATATCTTCAAAATGAAAGAACCAAATATGGGGAGAGCAGAGATGCTTTCCCTTTTTTATTAATTAAAATAAAAAAAACCGCCAATTGGCGAGTAAACCGAGAACCGGGGTTTAAGGTGATAAGTATTATAGAAAAGACAAAGTTGTTTCTTCAGTTGTATTAAGTATTGATCATAATTCAAACGGCGGGTATTATTTTTGCTCCTCTTCTTTCAAAAAGACTTTTTATATAGTATTAAATGCCTATTAAATAATATAAATAATATTTATTTATCCTGTTATAAATGATTAACAAAACCAATATTTATAAAAATGATATATATAGTTGATGACGATCAAAATGTCAGATATGGATTTATGATTTTACTGAAATCAGCAGGTTATGGCAGTATTTGTTTTGAAAGTGCAGAAGCATTTTTAGAGAATTACCAGGAAGGGGTAAATGATCTGCTTATACTTGATATTAGTCTGTCAGGAATGAATGGATTTGACCTATTAGATAAAATGGAAGAAAAGGGAGTGAGTGTAGCCGTTATTGTTGTTTCAGCATTTGCAAATCCCAAAAATCGTGAACGCTGCATAGAGTATGGACTAAAAGCTTATCTGCAAAAACCAGTTGACAGTGAAGAATTAATAGATCTAATTAGATACAACATATCTAATTATAACCCCGGGAAGTAATTACATTTATATTTGAAAATAAGTTTTAAAAATTTTGTTGGTAAAAAATAATCAAACTATCAGGGACATTAAAAAACCCCGCAAATTGGCGGGTAAACCTCTGTGAACGAGGTTGTTGAAAAACACGATAAATAAAAGATAATAAAGAGAGCTTTCGCTTCCGAAAATTACTTCAACAACAACATCTTTTTAGAATCGACATAGTTATTAATGCGCATCTGGTATACATAAACTCCGCTCGCAAGATCAGAAGCATCAAAATTAATCGAATAGCTACCTTGGGCTTGTTGTTTACTAACCAGTTTTGCAACTTCCCGTCCTAGCATATCATAAACCTTAAGAGTAACAAATCCAGTCTGCGGTAATTGATAATTAATCGTCGTTTTAGGATTGAAAGGATCAGGGTAATTTTGCGATAATTTAAATTGTTCGGGAATAATTTTTTCCTGTGGATCTTGAATTCCTGAAACTATATTATATTTATCACTGAGATAATTTTCGACTGCTATTCTTTCAGAATCACTGACAACCCTGCTATATATTATTACTTCAGCGAAATCACACTTCGCCGTAAGCAGGTTACCACTCGGGTCACCATCAGTTCCTGCGATTCCCCCACCGGTACCCATAGGAGCATTGATGGACATGTTAGTGCCTACAACAGGTATCATAGTTGCATCACTGCCATTCCATCGCAGAGTCGTGCTGAAAATCAATTGATTTGTTTCAATACTTATGTTTCTCCATTCACCATATGCTGAAATGTTGGGTGCCACGGCTCGTATACCTCCGTCAGGTCCCCCGATCTCAATTCGGTCTGTAAAGTTGTCTACACCCATGAATAATATAAAGTACCACTGATCCCAGCCGCCGCGGGAGTCGTTCTTGACAACCATGAAAATAGTGAATTCAGACATCAAAGTTGAATTGGTAAACTCCAGCCTTTGGTAAAAGCCATCAAACCTAAGTACAGGTTTACCATTCAAAGCGTTAGCCACCAACAACGGCTGCCGGGATGTATTAGTTTGAATGGCATCATATCCATTACCGCTCTGGTCATGCCACCTGCTCACCGTCCCGTTGAGTGTGTCGACTCCTGCATCAGCTTTTAGCCATACCAGAAGGCCGGACGCAGGTACTTGCGCAATTGCTGCAAGAGAGATTAATGCAACCAATAGGAGAACAAGAAAGAATCTAAGAGTTATTCATAAGATTTTTTTTTATTTATTGAAAAAATCTTAGTCCACTGGGTCTGAACTTTTTTGTTCGATTATAAATCTTGTTCTGATTTAATTGCTTATGCAGAAGCAGAAAACAGTTGACAAATTATGATACAAATATTATGGGGGTGAACGGTTTCATTCCCCTGAAGCTTTTAGACTTTCAACTGAAAGTGAAGTGCAAATATCTTTTACTGAATTATTTTTTGTGGTTTTGGCAACATCATAAATTGCTTTGTCTCCTTTATTTGAATGCAAACCATCCAAAGCAAGGGCCGACAATAATCTTACCTGGGTATCACCTTTCTCATCCTGAACAATTTTCATTAATGGATCTAACAGAGAACTAAAAGTGTTTTCCGGAAATATCAGTTCCAATTCCCTTATTGTTTGTGCACTTGAGGCAAGCATATCGATGTTGTCGCTTTGGAGATTCTTTAATATCATTTCTTCGGTTTGCTTTAAATTAGATTTAATAAATTTTGAATGATGTTGTTTCTCGAAACGTGTGGATTGATCCTGGGCATTAGCTGTTGTTAGTAACATTGCCGATATAAGCATAATCAGCATAAATAAGTGTTTCATTACTTTTACCTTAATTAACTTTATTTGAAAATAAATCAGGTATTATCCAGAGTATAGCTCTTCAACCTGACATTTAATATTGAAGAGAGAATTTGGCAGGACTAGAAAATATTTCTTTTGGAGCTCCTTCTTATGATTTTAATAAAGAAAAGACATTAATATCGATGAAATTTCAGATGATAACATAATTTTATAATTGGTTATCACTGAAATAAAGATGTTTAATTTTGAATCAAACATAACCTTTTTACTCAGGTAAGTGTTAGGACAATCATCACATTCTCCAGCACTTTTAACGCAATGCTTAAAATTCCTTGTCTTTTCATCTGAAAATTTTCATAAAAACTCCTGTTAACCCTTCTTGAAAGGAGCATAAAGGAGAAATTTTTAATCCTGATTTTACTTCATCAATATCATTTTCTTTATTTCAATAAAGGCACCGATAAAATAAAAAAACCCCGCCAATTGGCGGGTAAACCTGTGAAGGGCGTGTTACCGGGCTGAACCCTCTTTCACGAAGTAAGTGTATACCCGCCGGAGACAGGCAACCCGCCCTCAGCAAATTAGACCCTTGGTTGGGGGGGGCAAGGCTTCTGTGAATGAGGATAGTGTAAATAAACCTTGAGTTTCGTCAAAAAAGGGAGTTTTTGCTAACGAAAAATCATTTTTAGAATTTATTTTTGAATCCTACCGCCATGGTCACCTATCATAATCCATTTGCCGTCTTTTTTCATCAGTATATCTGTCCAGCGGCCTCTTTCTGTCATTGGTTTACCGTCCAGACCCTCAGTTACCTGGGTGTAATAGTAATGAACAAAAGCAAAGTTATCCTTTACCCAGATCCCTGCCGGTGTAATTGTGTAATAAACTACTTTGCCTTTGGTCATCCAGTAATTTAATTCTTTTTGTGCATCGGCTTTAGTGCTCGGGGCTTCGTTTTCATCACTCCAGCCAATATAAGAATCGTCAAAGTAGTTTAGAAAATTCCCCGGATTATCCGACATGCTTACTGCCCAGTAAGCATCAACACCGGCCCATACTGCCTTCTGTTGATCAGTCCACTGCTGCGCAAAAGTAATATTTGCAGTGAGAGCAGAAATGAATAGTAATGCAAGAGCAGCACTTAATACTCTAATCATAAAATCCTCCTTGGATTGAAATTGTTGATAAGATGACTGATAATATTTTTATCAGCATTTCCGTATCGAGAGAGAAGATCTGATATTTTTATTGGGGAAGGATTAACACTCAGTAATCTGAATTCTTGTTCTCTCGTAGTAGAGAAAAATTACTTATAGATATTTACAACAAATAGTTAGCAGAAGCAACTAAAAGTTAAAGAATACAATAATAAACCCCGCCAATCGGCGGGGTATTAAGTAAAATTCTTAAAAAATTATTTTAGAAGAATCATTTTCTTTGTTTCTATGAAAGAACCTGATTGTATTCTGTAGAAATAAACTCCGCTTGGCAGTCCGCCTGCGGCGGAAGCTGCATTCCAGATCAATTGATAAGTTCCGGCAGGTTTTTCCTCGTTAACGAGAGTTGCCACTTCTTCACCCAATACATCATACACTTTTAACTGCACGAACTTCATAAATGAAGTTCCTACGGCAGGAATGGAATATTTTATTGTAGTAACAGGGTTAAAAGGATTCGGATAGTTGTTTGACAAACTGTAAGAATTTACAGAACTTAAATCTTCATTTACTGCTGTTACAGGCATATATGTGTAGGAATTGTGACTATTGTTCACCCAGGCAGAACCATCCCAGTCTTGTATGAGCGCTTCAATCTGGTTATTGTTTTCATCATATGTGTATGAATCTTTACTAATATTCACCCAAGCAATACCACTCCATAATTGCATGAGCGCTTCAATCTGGTTATTATTTCCATCATATGTGTATGAATATTTATAATTATTCACCCATGCAGAACCATCCCAAAATTGCAAGAGCAATTCAGTCTGGTTATTGTTCCCATCATATGTGTATGAATCCTTAGATGAATTCACCCAGGGGGTAAAACCATCCCAGGTTTGGTAGAGATCCTCAGTCAGGTTATTGTTTCCATCATATGTGTATGAATCCAGACTAAAATTCGCCCAGGCAGAACCATCCCAGTTTTGATAGAGACTTTCAGTCAGGTTATTGTTTCCATCATATGTGTATGAATATTTATAATTATTCACCCAAGCAGAACCATCCCAGGTTTGGTAGAGGTAAACAGTCCGGTTATTGTTCCCATCATAAGTGTATGAATCCTTAGATGAATTCACCCAAACAGAACCATCCCAGGTTTGGAAGAGCAATTCAGTCAGGTTATTGTTCCCATCAAATGTGTATGAACCCTTAGAATAATTCGCCCAGGCAGATCCATCCCAGGTTTGGAGGAGATATTCAGTCGGGTAATTGTTTCCATCATATATATATGACTGCTTAAATCCATTCACCCAGGCAGAACCATCCCAGTATTGCACTAGCGCTTCAGTCAGGTTATTGTTTCCATCATATGTGTATGAACCCTTATACGAATTCACCCAGGCAGAACTATCCCAGGTTTGGGAAATTTCCTCTATTAGTAGAAACCCATGACCTAGTTGTGTTTTATTAATAGTTGTCCTTGTATCCTTAGGATTAAATCTTTCTTCTTCATAAAACGCTCTTTGTGTAGTTCTTAATTCAGTCTGCCAATTGCTGCTTTTAAATTTCAACAGTAAAGATTCTATATTATTTAATCCTTGTAAACCATATGTATTTGATTTCTGAATTTGCAGAAGTTTTTTGGTAGTAGGTTTCTCTGGTATGACCCCCCTGTGAATTCTATCCTGAGGAGATGCTATTGTTAAATATAAAACGAACAAAAATAAAATTTGTAATAATTTTTTCATAATAACTCCTAAGAAATATTGTTAATAAAATAGACGCCGCCTCTTCTCTTTGTATCAAGTTCAGCATCACAATATTCAGTAAACCTATCAAATCTCTTTTTAAATTCTAATTCTTAAGCATTTCGCAAATGCCATCCATTGAATCCTGAACCCGATCATAGTATGTTTCGTCAGATTCACTTTGGAAAATGGAGTCCCAGAATGTATTCCAGAATCCGGTCTTTCTCCCCTCGGAGACTGCACGGAAAAGAAGTGATCCATCTGTTCCAATCATACAGACCTCAAAAGTCGGAAAATTCTGGAGGTAACTGGGGGACGATGTAGTCACCGTCTGTCCATTTGCATCTACATATGTAGTTGGCTGCGAATCTTGAATGCGGAGTCTGTAGAATCCAACAACTACTGCATCGACATTCAGCTCAGCACATAAATCTGTAAGACCCTGAACATCAAGTGTAGAATACTCATCATACGGATAGATCGGTGACAGACCTAGTGCATTGTACATCTCGTGTGTGCTGTCCATAGAAACAATTTCGAAACGATTTAAACTGTCAAACCGTTCGAATGCTATAGCAAGAAATGATATTTCCTTTTTCGCGAGTGTGCATTGCCCCGGAAACCCGATAATAGCGATCCTGTCAACGGCGTTAATCTGTTCCTCGTCTTCGACATAAACCTCTTTACCTGAACTGCATCCGATCAAGAAAGTCAAACAAAAAAGCAAAAAGCAACATTCGATGCTGTGTTTCACTATTGCCTCCCTGATTATAATGCTTAATAGAAATACTAAACTGTATCCAAGACAAAAAATATATTCATAATTAGTTGTTAATGTACTTGAGTTCAGAAGTCTAAAATCTGAACTCATATGTATGACCAATAATTAGTCCTGTAGTAAATCCAGCTAAAGCACCGACAACAACACCAACTGGTATTAGGATTACATAATACCACCCTGTCTGTCCCTGAGAATTAGCCAACCGCAATCAGCCAGGCTGTTACCAATCCTGCAATGCCACCCGAAATCATCCCAAGACCCATTCCGTCTAATCCTCCGACAAAGTGGCTGCTAAAGATTACCTTCTTAACATCGGATTTAACAACTCTAAATTTCGAATTATTTCCAGGTTCATTCCAGGAGAGAGAATCTGCAGATAAGTTAACATTCGTTGCATTATTAACGATAGTATCTTTCAGGATAATTTCAGCTTTTTGCCCCCGGACAAAATTGTTAAACTCGCCCACAGATGGATCTTCATACGAATAAGATACAACATATGATGAGCTGCACGCTGTTACTAAAAAAAGCGAAGGGAAAAATAAAATGTACAGAAAATATTTCATTCTGAATCTCTTTTTGAAGTTGAAATGTTTTTTCTCAAATCTTCTACTTCGGCAGAGGATTCAGGTTGCCGTGGGGAGGAACTTAGCGAGTGTCAGCGTCGGCCAACCCTCTTAGGGTATTGGGAATATTGGTGCTGTATATAGCGAAATATATTTTAATAAACAAGTAGAAATTATTTTTAATCGGCAAATATTATTTGATGAAAATGAAAGTTTTCACAGGATAGTGAGATTTCAAATTGCCTGTCAGTGTATGCAACAAATATTTATTAATAACTATTAATTGAATAAGAATACAATAAAAATCCCGATGACCGATTGCCATCGGGTTGAACTCTCTTTCACGAAGTCGTTGTATACCCGCCAGAGGCAGGTTAAGCCTCTGTTAACGAGGATAATGCAAAATAAACCTTGAGTAACACTAAAAAAGGGAGTTTTTACCCAAGGTTAATCGTTTTTAGAATTTATTTTTGAATCCTGCCGCCATGGTCACCTATCATTATCCATTTAACGTCTTTTTTCATCAGGATTAAATTATAAAATTGCTGTTGGTAAGTTAGATAAATTCTTTAATCCCCCTAAACCTGCCAGAGGCGGGCAAGTTCGTCAATCTTTAAAATAAAAAACCCGGTAACGGGGTTGGTATCGGGATTCAGAGGGTGTATTTTTTTTCACTGAAAAATATTTATATTCATTCAAGAGGGCCTAGATAAAAATCAGTTTAATAGCATATTTAATACATCCCCCAGACTCTTTTTTAACCGCCTCTTCCGTAGGACGATAAATAAGGCGGGTATCCCGTCGGCGGGGCAGGCATCACGAGGCAGAGGTAAATCCGCCTGTTGAAAAACAGGCATTCATTAGGCTGGGCAAGCCTCTGTTAAAATTATTTCAGCAGAATCATCTTCTTTGTTTCGATTAAAGAGCCTGCTTGTATTCTGTAGAAATAAATTCCGCTTGGAAGAGTAGCTGCATTCCAGGTTACTTCATAAGTGCCTGACGGTTTTTCTTCACTGACCACAGTTTCAATTTCCTTGCCGAGCACATTAAAGATCTTTATTATTACTAACTGCTGCGAGGGAATAGAGTATTTGAAAGTTGTAGCAGGATTAAATGGATTCGGATAATTTTGAGATAATAAAAATTTATTTGGCATATTAGGTTCATTGTATTCGCTTGACGTGATACTTCCCCCATTAGTTGTTCCCAATATTGTACCATCTGTCCCGACAGCCCAACCGGTATTTTGATCTACGAAAAAAACTGAGGAAAACAAAATATCAGTGCTTACTTGAGAAACCCAGTTTATGCCGCCATTTGTTGTTTTTAAGAGTGTTCCGAACCAGCCTGCTGCCCATCCGATATTTTGATCAACAAAATCAACTGAAAATAGGTCATTAGTTGTCCCGCTGTTTTGAGAAATCCAGTTTGTACCGCCGTCTGTTGTTTTCAGAATTGTGCCATGAAGACCTGCAACCCAACCGGTATTTTGATTTATAAACTTGACTGAGTATAAATGATTAGAATTTCCGCTAAATTGTTGTATCCAATCTGTTCCCCCGTTTGTGGTTTTTAAGATAGTGCCTGAAATCCCGGCAGCCCAGCCGGTATTTTGATCTATAAAAAAGAGTGCCCTTACACCATAACCGGTATTTATAGAATACCAGTTTGTTCCGCCATTAGTGGTTTTCAAAACGGTCACAGGTTCAAAAATAGCCCAGCCAATATTTTGATTTATAAAATAAATAGATTCTACACGATCATTCAATCCAGTTACCTGATATGTCCAGTTTGTTCCACCATCAGTTGTTTTTAGGATGACATCCCACGCTGTAACCCAGCCGATATTCTCGTCTACAAAAAAGACTGAAGTATAAGAAGCACCTTCGTTTGTCAGAGATGTCCAGTTTATTCCTCCATTTGTTGTTTTCAAGATTGTTCCCTCAATACTTACAGCCCAGCCTGTGTTATTATCTACGAAGAAGACAGAATTCAGATCGTCAACAGTACCATTTTTTTGAGAAAGCCAATTTGTTCCACCATCTATTGTTTTTAAGATTATCCCATTATAACCCACTATCCATCCTGTATTCTGATCTGTAAAATAAACTGAAGCCAAACCAATACTATATTGAACACTCCAGTTTATTCCGCCATCGGTGGTTTTCAAAATTTTGCCATTATTCGATACTATCCAACCGGTATTCTGGTCTATAAAAAAAACCGAAGTAAGGAAACCGAATATAACGTCTTGCTGAGATATCCAGTTTATTCCACCATCAGTTGTTTTCAAGATTGTTCCGAAAGAACCCACAACCCAGCCGTTATTTTGATCTGTGAAATTGACTGAATTTAAATTATTGACTGTTCCACTTGTTAGATTTATCCATTCCGTTCCCCCATTTGTTGTCTTCAAGATCTTTCCCCCATTCCCCGCTATAAATCCGATATTTTGATCTATGAAATAGGTAGAAGAAAAATTATTTGATAGACCAATATTTTGGGATCTCCAGTCTGTACCTCCATTTGTCGTTTTCAGGATCTTACCGAAAGCTCCAACCACCAGGCCTGTATTCTGATCTGTAAAACAAACTGAATGTAAATCACTAAATGTTCCGCTGTTTTGAGATATCCAGTTTGATCCCCCATTTGTTGTTTTCAATATTGTGCCTTCTGACCCAACAGTCCATCCGGTTTCTTGATCAACAAAATCAACTGAAAATAGGTCATTACTTGTCCCGCTGTTTTGAGAAATCCAGTTTGTACCGCCATCTGTTGTTGTCAATATTGTTCCGTAAAAACCTACAGCCCAGCCTATGTTATTATCTACAAAATATACAGAGGCTAAGTTATTCCCCTGAGGCAGAGGATTTTGCCAGATCCACTGTGCAAAACAGATTTGTGTTACCATTAAAAGGAAAAACAGGGTGTGAATTAAAGTTTTCATAACGAGCTTCCAATGCTTAAGAAATATTTATCAATATTTCTGCTTCGGGAGAGTAATCTTGGTGTAATCGGTAAGTATCAGTAATTAAACTCTAAAATTCCTGCTCCCACAAAGTAGAGAAAATTACTTAAAGGAATTTGCAACAATTATTTAATAGAAGCAATAATTATGATAAAAACCAGTAACGGAGGTGTTCACGAGGCAGAGGCAGGGCCTCTGTGAACGAGTTTGACAGATATAAATTATAAAATTGCTGAAGGCAAGTCCGCTAAATTCGCTAAATCCGAAAATCCACCAAATACCTAAAATAAAAAACCCGGTAACGGGGGTGTTACCGGGTAGAACTCTTTCATCCATCACGAGGCAGGGGTAAACCTCTGTGAACGAGTTCAAAATTTCAGAACGAATTTAACGATGGCCAGGGGTCAGCTACCGGATAAAACTTCACAAATCAAGAGTCAAAAAAACCTGTGAAATAACGGACACTAAAATACTTCTTAAGAAAACAAATTCCAAGAATTAATTTTTATTTTAAGCCGGCTTTTACCTCTGCAGGAATTTTAGCCTTGAACAGTACAGTAGTAACAAATTCTATCAGTACTCCGTAGATCAGTCCCATCACCAGCGATGCAAAGAACATTGAAGATCTGGAAAACTCCGGGTTATCGGGCGCCATTAAGTTGCTGAAAGCAAGGGGCAGACTGAAGAGTAAACCTAGAACCGCTCCATGAATAGCCCATTGAATTCTGAATACACTGATGCCTATGGCAAATCCCGCCAGTCCGCGGGTGAATATGATCTGGTAAGCAACCGGAGCAGGAAGACTCTGCGGGCCGCTTGAAGCAAAGGCAAGGCATATGAATCCTGTAATAAATCCTGTTACCGTTGCAACTACAAGCCTTTTTGTACTTAACATTTTACCCTCCCGAAAATATTCTGCGGCTCTGCGTGAAATACCCGGACCCTGACGCAGAAGGCAGGGCCCGGAGCGCATTAATCCACTTCAGAAGACAGTAAACTACTCTGCCTGTCTGATTCGGTGCACGCAAGTGCCCGAACTCATTATGACATATAAGTCATCAAAACGATCACTTTTAATGGAACAGCTAACTGAAATGATCTCCCCGGGCAACATCTCCTCTATACTCATTAAAGATATCTCAATTCTTCATACAAATCTTATAAACTAATATGATAATGTCAAATCCGGTAATCTGTGCCTATTTTTTGGAAAGATTTTTACGGGGAAGCAGTTAAAAGAGCCCTGCAGCAGGCAGGGCTCCAGTAGTATATTTTCACTTCAGCAGGATCATTTTATTTGATTTAACGTATGAACCTGACTGACTGCCCGCCCCGGCTTCGCCAGGGCGCAGCAGGCCATTGGGTATGGCTGTCATTCTGTACACGTAAGTGCCAGAACTCATTTTTACCCCTGAATCATTTAATCCGTCCCACTGGATTGAATATGTTCCCCTTAGAACTTGCCCGATAAACAGAGTCTTTACCTCCTGACCGAGAATATTATAAATTTTAATACTTAAATCGCAGGTCTGCGGAACCTGGAATTTAATTGTTGTCGAAGGATTGAAAGGGTTGGGATAATTCTGGAATAAAATATATTCCAGCGGTAATGATGGTGCAAATCCATAAATTATTTCAACTTCGATTTTTTCTAATTTATGTCTATTCATATCGACTAATATTATCTTACCAGCACTGACTTCTTCAGGATTACTCAGCGGAAATGGCAAATCAGCCATGAAGTGCTCTCCTGTCTGGATATATTTATTCGCAAGCCGGTCATACAGAAGAATTCTCAAAAAATCATCGGTTTTAAGGTAATAACCCTGACCAAGATCGGTATTAACCGACATATTCCCCGGTACATGACTTATATTATTAAATTCGATTTGAGCACCTCTTATATCAACTTTACTTTCAACATAAATCGAAATTCCTTCTTTATTGACATATAGTTTAACCTTTGCATCAATATCTCCTGCATTCTTTTTTATTCCGTCATTGTCCACGCTGTAATTTTTTGAATTGTCAGGATAGAATCCGGTGAGGATTATATTCTGGATGAGTGAAAGATCCTGAACATTAACAACACCATCCGGTTCCGGTTCGGGCATTCCCGTTAACCAGGGGGAAATATCCGCTCTGGTAAAATAATCCCCTGTGAGAGAATCTCTTCCTACTATATGGTCTACAACCATGATTAAATCAAGAATATCCAGGTATCCGTCTCCATTCACATCGCCAAGCGATGTTATCCTATTTAAAGCCATGACATTAAATATATTTCTTGAAGACGTTATATCTATAGGGTACCCCTCATGCGTAGTAGCTTCGGCATTTGAAATACTGAGTGAAGATTTCAACGTATCATTCAAAGCAGGAAGTTTTGCTATTCTGTATTTAACTTTCAAAAGATCATTATAATTGAATGATGGATCCAGGCCGGCATTTTGGTCCAGACAATACAGGAGAACATAAATAGAATCAACGGAAGCTCCGTTACCTGTAAGCGGCCCTCTGAATAAGTTGTAGTCCATTACCCAGTTTGCATCGGCAACATCTGAACCTTTTTGAATGTTCTGGAAAGTCAGTATTACATTATCATCAAAGGATTTGTTAACAGATAATCTGAACTGAATCGCCTGAATTTTTCCCTCCAAGGGATCCAGACCCACTAGCTGCAATGTTTGGGCGTAAGAATCATCTTCAAGCTGGTAGACGGTATCCTGCTGGAAAATCAGCCCGTTTTCAGCGGATGCATTTCCTGTTAATGTGACAGAATGGGGTGAAGTTGGATCGTTATCTGTAAATATTAAATTGCCTGAATATATTCCGGCTGATGGTGGATTAAAGTTCACAATGAAAACCTCATCGCCGCCTGCAGGTATGCTGGCAGAAACCGGTGTAACAGTGAAACCGGATTCTGCGATTGATGCTTCGGTAATATCAAGTGTGTTAGTCAGACCAATGTTACTAACAGTTACTGACAGTTCATTTATTGTATTAATACCCACATTACCAAAATTTAACGCCGCAGGTGAAACGCTAAATGTGGGTCCTTCATCAACTCCGGCTCCCTGAATCTGATACAAATCCGGTGACCCGGCAGCATTGTGGGTGAATTCTAAAGTTGCCGTTCGATTTCCTGTGGAAGTTGGTGTAAATGTTATATCAAATATCTGATCATTTCCGGCACTAATTGTAATTGGAAATGAATTTGGGAAAAATGTGAACTGTCCTTCGGATGATACAATATTCTCTATTACAAGATCACTGGTCCCTAGATTGCTTACCGTAGCTTGCAAAGATGCAAAATCACCAACTGCAACAGGACCAAAATCCAAATCTGCCGGGTCTATTGAAAACAAAGGAGCTAATGCGGGCACTTCCTGAATTTCAATATTATCTATCATTAAATCGTTATCGGCATTAGATGCTGTTGATTCACCATAAAATCCTATCTGGATCATTCCCGAGTACGCTGAAAGATCAATAGAAATATGTTCACCCGAACTATTAATATTATTAAATACATATGGTGAACTTTCATTATCCCATAATCTTAAAATATTTGACGTTAACCATGTTGCACCTGCATCAGTGGAAATTAAAACTGCAAACCTGTCATCAGTTCCTGTGATCTCGGGAGGATCTGAAGTTCCTGCAGCATTTAAAGTCAGATCAAATTCAATCTGATAGTCAGTGCTCGTTCCTAAATCTATTAGTGTAGTTAATAACCAGTGATTCTGAGCAGAACCGGATATACTTAATTTTGCTGCTTTATTGATTGGTGAGATGACATTACGCCAATCATCCTGTTCCCACCCCTCGTTTGTTGATGTCAATGAAACGGGATCCGTAAGCAACCCTGTGAACCGGCTGTAATAAAGTGGTGGAAATGAATCTTCAAATTCTTCTAAATAAGGAAACGTCGTTATGGGAGGATCTGCTACAACAGTAAATGACCAGATTACATTTCCGGTAGCATCGCCTGCAACGTTATAAGGAACTATCATCCAGTAGTATGTTGCACTGTACAATAGCGGCGTGTCCGGTGTATAGGTTGTCGTAAACAATAAATCAGTATTGTTCTCAATATTTGTTGGAGGGGTAATACCACCACCGTCAGTACCGAAATATAATCTGTATCCGGTTGGCAGTGCGCCGCTTCCGGCTGTCCATTCAAGTGAAGGATTGATGTCAACATCAACTGCCCCATCTAATGGCCCAACTACGGCCGCTGGAGCCGGTACATCAGCCGGTTCATATACTTTGATATTGTCAATTAACCAGAATCCAGACCCGTTTCCCGTCCAATCGAAACGAATCTTGGAATCTGTCAAACCGGTAACGTAAGAAGAAATATCAATTGAATGAAAATCTGCAAATACTGTACTGACATTATTATGATAAATTACAACCCATGATGTTCCATTCCACACTTCCACATTTCCCACACTAGTTCCCCCTGAATGATTAAAGTACTGATACCATTCTAATATAACGGTTGCAGCAGCAGGCGGATTGAAAACGGGGGACTCTAATGCCACATTTTCCGGCTGACCATTATCAGAGTAGTTAGGACTATCAAAAATTGCAACGGGCTCTGCCAGTGGCTCTACAATCGTTCTGCCTCCCGGATTATCAAAATGCCAGAGATCAATTCCCGGTACTCCGGCGATTATGTTTTGCGTCCATCCTGACGGGGGTGTCACCACACTGGCAGTTGCAAAATTCTCATCAATATATGTTATCGCAACTGGAGAAAGAATTCTTCCATTATCATTGGCTATTTCTTCTTTTATATATTCATTTATATTTTGGGCTTTGTCACTCTGACCTATGCCATTTTGCGGTATAAGCAGAAGTGACAAGAGGAAAATGACAGTAATAAACTTATGTAAGTTTATAGACACGGTTCCTCCTGTAAAATATTAGTATTATTATATATTTTATTGTGGTTGTATAGTGCCCCACAGCAATTGGTAAGTTCCAAACACTGTAAAGCGATGTAATTGGGGAGATGAGGTAATTCCTCACCCCTATTTCAAAAATTATTGCTTTGGTTTTGGGGAATGCTTTTCCTGATTTATGAAAAGCAATTATGAAAGAGAAATCCCTTTTATAAGATGATTTTGATATAGTCAACATTTATGGGCCTTATTATAAGCCAATTAAATCCGCTAAAGGTTTTTAGAAATTATTATATTTTCTGCAACACTATGTATGTCAAAAAAATCCGGCCCCTCAATGTGCCCTCGTTACATGATCAGGTGTTTATTATCCGGGCTCTATTTAGAAACCAAGGAAAAAACATTTACATGGTAATGATATCTAAGTAAATGAAAAGACAACATATCAGGGCCATTATAATATTTAGATCGTAATATTTTTTTTGTTTTATGTATCGTTGTCAGTCATAGATTAAAAAGTAAGCATATGTATTATACAATTACTTATAAATTAATCCCTTCAAATTGAGACAACTGTTTTATTTAAGTTATATAAACTATGAATTGTACACTCCTTTAATTTTACTCCTCCCTTTCCCATCACGAAATCACTTTTAATTTCCTCCCTCAGTATACATTGATTTCTATATTAACAATTTTAATAAAATTTATTATTATTGTCAAAATTTATTAGTGTAAATTTTTTTCTATATTCATTGAGTTTCTTTGCAGTATCCATTTCTATTTGTTTTCTTCTGTTCCGGAAATTCTTTCAATTTATTTTTTTTATCTAATATATATTCTTCCTTCTTCGATTCTATTATACATAGAATTAATTTCATCCATCAGATCCTTGTCTCAAATCACCCTTACTTTTTTTATTTAAACTATATTTGTACAGTTACATTGTGAAAGTTATTAGTTAGTGATAATGCTGCCCCCGCTGAAAATTTGGCGGGGGTTTTTTTATGAATGGGTGATTAGTTGAATGGAAAAATATTGATTGGCTGAATGAATGATTGAGGAAAAACCAGGCACGTTTTTACCCTTAATTTTACGTACCGATCTTTTCAATAAAATACTATATAACGCTATCTACTTCATCAAATAATTGTGGAATTGATCCTTGGGCACAAAATAAATGGAAAAGATTTATATTTTAATATATCAGGGTAATGTGAATAGAGCAGAATTTATTAAATATTTAAATGAAAATAACGCAATAAATTATTGGGAATATTGTTTGCCAAATTCACTATTTTTAAAATCCACATTAAACGCTCAACAGCTTTCTAAATATTTCCGGGATAAATATCCAGAAAACAGTCATCTTATTATCAAGGGAGATTCTAAAGATTTATGGGGGGATTTACCCGAAGGATATTGGCAAATATTTGGATTGTGATATCTAATTCTAAATGTCCCTAAAAACAATTCAAATTAGTACAGTACCACAAATTGTCAGTATCAATATTTTTCTTAAAAATGGGAGGTGCTGTTTTTAGCCCATTTTAGGAAGTGTCTAATTTCGCTTTAATTGCCTTTTAATTTCGTTCATCTTCCGTTTGAATTCCTTTATTCTTACTCAATAATCTTTAGTCGTAATATAAAGATGTTGATATTTTAATCACCGGATTATGATCTGAAAAGGCTGTAAACTTTTATTCCCGGGACACTGAATTTTTCATTAAGCATTCATCCGGACACAATTCTGTTTAAAGCTATTTTAATATTTTAATTGTAATTATTTTTTCATAACTTTGTTTGTATCTTTTTATACAGCTCTCTTGATAAAAACCCGGTTATTCCTCGTCCCGAATGCCGGGTTTTGTTTTTAATACCTCTCTATTGACGCACATCAACGAATGCCCCTGGCTAATTTTCGGAAGTATTATGGCAGGTAAATGACGGGATTTACCTGGATTTAAAAAGCAGGTTTTTTTGTTTCACTACAATCGAAGCGATCATTACAGCCCGGGATAAAATATCCTCTGAAAAAGGTTCTTTTATAATTTCAGCTGTCTGAATAGTTCCGTTATAAGCATTTTTATCAGTTCCCCTCAGAAAAAAATAATCTGAAGGTTTTCATTCAATCAGCTGAGAAGTTTTATCACTCACCCTACGCACTAAGCGCTGTCCCCCCAGAATTAAACCGGAGAGGATTTGCCGGAAGCTGGTTAAGAACCAGTCTTAAATGATTTATCCCTTTGCTGCTGATAAGTTCATAATCCAGACATGTAAAAACAAGATTTGAGTTTTCAGGAACATATGAAACCTCACCGCTGTTTTTATCGTAATAGACGGGTTTTATGGAAAAACCGGTTGGCAGGTGTCTGATATTAATATTTTCCGGATTCTTCGTGTCATTCATATCAATCTCCGATTTATAAATTAACTTTTACGTATAACCAATTATTACCTCCTGATTCTGTAACCAACTCTGCCATTTAATTCCTTTTATTATTCCATGTGTTCCTTGGGGGCTAAACCTAAAGCATAGGATTTTCTTATTCAGTGGATAATTCTGTCGCTGTGATTAATTACATGCAATCATACTTTTCGTCTTGTTTCTCATTACATTTTTGACAAGCATGTTAAATTAATTAAGGAAGTTTGAGGACCGGCGTCAGAAAAAGTTTAATTTTACCCTCTGATTGTTCCAGCGTAGATTTAGTAGTTATAAAGGGGATCAGATTTTTTAGCAACCAGACTTCCCTGCCTTCGTTCCATTTTAACCTATTATTTCCGTTAACGAAGCAGGATCATTTTCCTTGTATCAGTGAAAGAGCCTGCTTGCCCGCCGTTAAGCGCGGCATGTATCTGGTAGAAATACACTCCGCTTGGCAGGTCTAAAGCATTGAATTCAATGTCATATCGTCCTGCCGGTTTATATTCATTAACCAGGGTTGCAATTTCTCTTCCAAGAATGTCGTAGACTTTCAGTGTTTGCCAACTACCTGCTGTCGACTGCCAACTGATTTTTGTAGAAGGATTGAAAGGATTAGGATAATTCTGTTCCAATACGAAATTATTCAGCGGTTGGGTTTCACCATTAACTCCCGTCGGCGTGCCTGAATCGGATCTTAAAATGGTTCCTCCGTCGCCGACTGCTATACCTCTTGAAGGATTAACGAATGCTACCGAACTTAATGTCTGTATTGTTCCGCTTGAAGCACTCAGCCAGTTATTTCCCCCGTCGCTCGTATAAATAATAGCTCCGTTTGTTCCTACCGCACAGCCTGAAAGCATAGAAGAAAATGAGACGCCGAATAACTGCTCAGTGGTAGGAGCGGTTTGTGCACTCCATACAAAACCATAGTCTGTGCTTTTAATTATAACATTACCCTGGGGAGCAGCCGTTGAGCCAACAGCCCATCCGGTGGAACCTACAACAAAAGATGTACTGTAGAAGAATACCAGCTGCCCTCCCAGAATAGTTAAACCCCATCCGCTGCCGCCGTCAACAGACATAACCACTGCACCCTGTCCGCCCACTCCAACTGCCGTTGAATCATTTACAGAACCGCCAAACAATATGGAAGCTGTTCCGGCAGTATGGGGAGTCCAGGTCAGTCCGCTGTCATTGGACACAAGTATGGTACCTTCTTCTCCTGTAATTACCGCCATCTGTGGACTGATTGAAACAGAATACAGGTTTCTGGTAGTTGGACGACTCTCTTCAATCCAGCTCAGACCGCCGTCTGTAGAGCGTATTACGCGTCCTGATATCCCAACGGCAAGTCCAAGATTACCCAATAAAGAAACACCGCGTAACTGATCGTTTACCGGACTGGAGATTAATGACCAGTTAATGCCTCCGTCCATGCTGCGGATTATGGTTCCTTCGCCACCGACAGCAACCCACAGACTGGTATCGCTGTGAGCAACACCATAAAGATTCTGTGAGGTCGGGCTGTTTTCCATCGTCCAGCTGACGGGCTGGCTATGTATTATCTGCATTGAAGCAAATAAAATTCCGAAGCATTTAATAAGATTCTTCATTTTTATTATCTTCAATAATAAAATTCGTTCTGAAAGAATAATTTTCTTGGTTATAGTTTTTAATTAATTGATTACTGAACAGTGATCGTGGCAGTCATATTTGAGTGAATTCTGCAATAATATTTAAATACACCCGCCTGATTAAATGTGTAGCTGAAAGCACCATTCGAGGCTATGTTGCCGGAATCAAAAACACCTGAAGGAGATCCCGGAATGCCGCTGGTTACTGTGTGAGCATAGCCATCCTTGTTTGTCCACGTAAGTTTTGTTCCAACCGTGATAGTTTTAGTACCTGAAGAAAACGACATATTCTGAATGAATATTTCATTCGTCCCGGGAGTTCCGCCGCCTGCATTTGTTCCATAATCATTTTTACTGCAGCCGTTGAAAACCAGGAAGAAGAAAAGAGATAATACGATGAATGAAGATGAATATACCGAAGATTTACTGAGAATTTTTAAGTGTTGCATACATTCCTTCCTTTTATATAAGGGAATTATTAAAACATAAATACATTTATTAAAGATTAAAACATTAAATCGTTTTATACGTACATAGTATAATGGGGGCAGCAAAGAGGACAACATGTCCTGCAAGCCCGGGTAAATTTATTCCTGGTGTATCCAAGACCACAGATTTAAGGATTGATTTTTCTACTTTAAATTTGACTTCCTGAACCCTGTAAAATATTTCAGCAAATAATTAACCTGATAATCCGAGGAGGAGTAATGTGGTACAATATTATTAAAGTACTGATTCCTTCAACTTTAATTGGAACTGTTACGGAGGTCTTCAGGCGAAGTTCTTCATGGGACGGATTTCTGCCCAGGTACAATGAGGTAACTGCCTTACAGACTCAGGAGTTTAATACAACTTCTCTCCTTCCCTCAATAATTACCTGGAATTCTCTTTTATATGTTTTCAGTTCTTAGATTTTTATTGCATTTTACTCCGTAATAGTTTTGCAAGATCTCCCCAGGGGGCGGGAAATATCGGCATTATATATACTCTGAATGTATGTGTATTGGCAGGTGCATATTCAGGTTTGATAATTGAATATTGCCATTCGGCCCCTATAGCCACCGGTAAATCGCCGAAATAAAATGTCTTGTTAAATCCGAATCCGACAGGAAAGGTCAGCTGATTCTCAGGTGCTGCTTTCCAGTTAACAGTAAAATTAGGACTCATACCAAATGCCCAGTCAGGATGTGGAGAATAAAATATCATGTACTGTGTATTAGTCATATTAACGTCTGCTCTGTTATCAGCTCCGGCGAAACTCCACCATTGCTGTAAGAAAATACCATAGTTCCAATTAGTGCCATGGTAAACCATGACAAATGCTGGACCTGCAGACCACTTGCCGGTACCCAGAATATCTTTGCTGGCTGTAGGTATCATTATTGTCGGGCCGGCTCCCCAAACTATACTTGCGTCCTGAAGTTTAATACCACTCTTCGGTCCGAACAATGCGATATAAAGCATATCACCAAAACCCGTTGTTTTACCATACGGATCCTTCAGAGTATTTACAAGCGACGTATCACCGAGAATCCCGCCGCCTCCAGGGGTTATGTTGAATAATTTTCCGACATCTTCCTTAAGCGGAACAGAAGGGAACGTCAGTGCAATTCTGCTCACCCAATTCCAGCTGCCGAGAGGTATAGGAAAAGTCGGGATTACTGAAATAACACTTGCCCACTCAGCTCTCCTTGTATCAGGTTTAAATGGATTAAAGATATTGGAAGGCTGAGGGAATGTAATTTGTTTCCAATCAAATTGTGTCCATAATATGAATAATTCCGAAAGCGGACTATCCATAGCCTCATTAATAGCCTCAAGTACTTCAGGGTCTTTTGTATAATCATACTTTGCGCTGTCCTGAGCAAAGTTAGTTGTAAAGCATAAGACGGTGAGCAATAAGATGAGCGAAAATTTGGCCGGTAACTGTTGCATTAAGATCCTCTTGTAAGAAGTTGAAAGAGTTATTTTCAAATCTTCTGCTTCGGGAGAGTTTTCGATGTGTATGCGTCAGTTTGTAACGATTAATAAACTCTAAGGCTCTAACGCTCTCGGAGTAAAGTAATATTACATTATTAAACAAACAATTATTTTTTATTAAAGTCAAAAATCTAAATATTCCGGCCAGCGGTTGTTTGTCGGCAGGAAATATATATTCTCTCCTTGCAGGAACTGCAAATATTCAGAAAGAATGGTTTACACAACTTTGAGCGATACAGAGGAAAGATAATGCAATGGTTCATTTTTAATTATAGGTTAAGAATTATAAAGCAGGTGTTAATGTGACCATTGACATATTTTGAATTATTGGTCTTCAATAAATTAAATTATAAAATCTTCTTATTATTGTATATATGTTCAACAAGTCACTCCCTGTAGCACCTTCATTAGGCCCTGCATTAGATTCAATCCGTTATCCAAGACAATCCCCTCCATTTAATTCAAGAACTATTTTAATAGTATTTGCGTCAATAATGTTAGGTGCCGGCGCAGGGTTCGTTGCCCGTTTATTAACAGCATTAATCGGGTTGATTACAAATATTTCATTCTACGGAAAGATATCAGCCGACTTTAATTCACCGGCCTTTAATCAATTAGGACTCTGGGTGATAATAGTGCCTGTTATCGGAGGTATCATCGTAGGTTTTATGGCGAGATATGGTTCCACAGGTATAAGAGGACATGGAATTCCCGAAGCAATGGAGCAGGTAATTCTGAATGAGAGCCGTATTCCCCCGAGACTAACATTCTTAAAGCCATTGTCTGCTGCGATTTCAATTGGCACAGGCGGACCATTTGGTGCGAAGGTCCGATCATAGCAACAGGCGGGGCACTGGGTTCATTGATCGGCCAGATTTTTCATACCTCTGCCCCGGAAAGAAAAGTGTTACTGGCTGCCGGTGCGGCAGGAGGAATGGCTGCGACATTCGGGGCTCCGGTTGCATCAGTACTGCTTGCTGTAGAACTGCTTTTGTTTGAATTTAAACCTCAGTCGTTAATTCCCGTAGTATTTGCAAGTGCTTCTGCAACTGCGGTGAGGATTTTCTTTCTCGGATCAAAACCAATTTTTAGCATAATCGCTCTGCAGCAGCCGGGTACATTTGCTTTACTATTTTACCTGGCTGTTGGAATAATTATCGGATTTGCAGCAGTGGCCATAACACGTTCTGTGTATAAAATTGAAGATGCTTTTGAAAAGATTCATATTCAATGGATGTGGTGGCCCGCTCTCGGCGCAATCGTAGTGGGAATAATCGGTTATTTTGTTCCTCAAACAATGGGTGTTGGTTATGATAATATTGAAAATATCTTATCCGGTTCTTTAACCGGCAGAGTCTTAATAACTCTCTTTATATTTAAATTCATCTCATGGTCAATATCATTAGGCAGCGGTACATCGGGGGGAACATTGGCTCCTTTATTTACTATTGGAGGCGGGCTGGGGGCCTATCTTGGAAGCCTTGGTATTTTGTTTTTCCCGGGAGGAGGGATTGACGTAAGGATGGCCGCACTTGTTGGAATGGCCGCCCTGTTCGCCGGTTCGGCACGGGCACTGCTGACTTCCATTATTTTTGCATTTGAAATAACTATGCAGCCGTTTGGTCTTCTACCTCTACTAATAGGGTGCAGCTCGGCTTACCTGATTTCAGGCCTAATAATGAAAAATACGATTATGACTGAAAAGATATCAAGAAGAGGAATACGGATTCCGTTTGAGTATGAAGCCGATTTTCTTGATCTTGTTACCGTAAAGGATTGTGCATCTTACCACGTCATAACATTGAATGCTGATGATACAGTTGAGAAAATAAGGGAATGGTTTGCGGGCGGTTCTCCTGAAAGTGTTCACCACAGCTATCCTGTAACCGACAATGATTCCCGGTTAATAGGTATTATTTCCCGTAAAGAACTGCTTAATCCTGAATTATCTGTGTTTCTTAAATTGATTGAGATATTGAATAAATCATTTGCAGTAGTATTTTCCGATAACAGTTTGAAAGATGCTCTCGATTTAATGGCAGAAACAAACTCAGGGATGCTGCCGGTGGTAGAGAGAGGGAGTTCGTTAAAAATTATTGCAGTTCTCTCAAGGAGCGATATTCTTAAAGAAAGAAGGGAGTACTTAAAAAGGAATCATCATTATGAAAGGAGTCTAAATCTCTACCGGTTTAACTACAAAACCAAATCCAAATAGCAGTCTTTGACCTGCCGGATACCTGAATTTTTGATTAAATTAATTATTACCAAGGTGATATTTTTTTATCTTGCTTAAAAGATTAACCCTGGAAATCCCAAGAATATTAGCGGCCCTGGTTTTATTATTGTTTGTAAAATGAAGCACTTTATCTATATGTTCTTTTTCTAATTCTGAAAGTGAGCACGGAGTATCGTCTTCATCGGCCTCAGCGGTCATCGCAGCGCTGTGATTATTTTCGATAAAATAACCCGGAAGAGATTTTTTCTTTAATTCATCTGTGGGTTCAACTATTATTGCACTATTTATAATATTCATCAGCTCACGAACATTGCCGGGAAATGAGTATGCTCTTAAACTATTTAAAACCGCATCAGAAATACTCTGGACATTTTTACTGTATTTTTTGTTAAAGACCTTCAGAAAATGATCAGCCAGAAGCTTAACATCTCCCTTCCGCTCTCTTAAAGGAGGAAGAGTGATTGAATTAATGTTAAGCCTGAAGAATAAATCTTTCCTGAAATTTCCTTTCTGAATTTCTTCAAATAAATTTTTGTTTGTGGCTGCGATAATCCTTACGTCAACCTTAATATTCTTTGTAGAACCAAGCCTGTAAAATTCTTCTTCCTGCAGGACTCTAAGGAGTTTAACCTGTATAGGAAGTGTCAGTTCACCTATTTCGTCAAGAAACAGAGTCCCTCCATTAGTATCCTCCAGGAATCCCATTTTATCTTTTATCGCACCGGTAAACGCCCCTTTTTCATATCCAAAAAATTCAGAAGAGAAAAGCTCCTGTGCAAAAGCTCCTGCATTTACAGCAACAAATTTTTTATTGCGTCTTGTACTTATTTTATGAATAGCCTCAGCAACAAGTTCTTTTCCCGAGCCGCTTTCTCCCCATATCAGTATACAGTTATCCGTCTCCGCAAACTTTTCAACAATATGAAAAAGTTTAATCATCTTTAAATCCTGTGTAATGATAGTACTGAAAGCGTCTTTGTACTTTAGTTCGTCATACATATTTCCCGGGGAAGAATCCTCCTGGTAGTGCAGTTTACGACTTTCTTCAACAGCTTCGTCGATGGATTTGAACAAATGTTCTTCATCAACCGGTTTAAGAAGGTAATCGAATGTACCGAGTTTCATTGCGGATATTGCCAGATCGACATCTTCAACGCCCGTTAATACAATTGCTTTAAGCAGAATGTTATTCTTTACAATGAAATTAAGGATATCCAATCCTGTTACGCTCGGCATATCCATATCAAGCAGAAGTACATCATATGAATTATTGTTCAGAATACTGTAAGCTTTGGAACTGTCCTGAAGAAGCTCAACTTCATATTTATTTTTCTGAAGCAGGAGCACGTTCAGATAATTCAATACCGCCTGGTTATCATCAATTGCTAGTATTTTAGCCATCTAAATTCTCTGCTGTAAAGGGAATCTGAGAGTGAAGGTTGTGCCTTCTCCCCTCCTGGATCGGACTTCTATTCTACCGCCGTGATCTTTGACAATACCATAAGTGATAGATAAGCCAAGACCTATACCGCCTTTGTCTCTTTTCGTGGTAAAAAAAGGATCAAAAATGTCTTTAATAATGGTTTCATCAATGCCCGTCCCATTGTCGGATATGTATAACAGTACTTCTTTGTTTCTTTCATCGTAATCGGTTTTTATTTTAATTATACCGCTGTCATTTTCGATAGCTTCAGATGCATTCATAATCAGGTTCAGAAAGACCTGTTCAATCTTATTCACATTTCCTTTGAATACCGGAACATTTTCATTCAAATCGAATTCAAGCCTGGCATGTTTCTTTACGTGTTTTTCTGTCAATGTCAGGTGATTTTTAATTATGAAATTAAGATCAATTTCATCGTTAAGCTCTTCAACATCCTTTTTTGCAAAATTCCTGAGATCCTCAACGATCTTTTTTGTTCTGTTCGCACCGTTTACCATATCCGTGACAAGTATACTTATGTTCTCCCTGAATATCTGGTAGTTAAGCCTTGCGATTTTAAGGCTGTTATCAGACTCATACTGTTTATCCAGTATCGGGAAAATATCATCAAATGCTTCCTGAACAATTCCCAGGTTTCCGAGAATAAAAGTATTCGGATTGTTAATTTCATGGGCTACGCCCGCTACAAGCTTGCCGATCGAAGCAAGCTTATACGATTGAAACATCTGTGCTTCCATTCTGTTTCTATCGGTAACATCACGGCAGACTTCCAGCACACGATCAATTTTTCCATCAGTTGCAAAAATAGGATGTGCACTTAATGTGTAATACCGGTCATTTATTTTTTTCCTCGAAATCGAATCAGAAGCGGTAGCAAAAGTATTCAGTGCCGGGCATTCTTCACATTGTTTGTCAGAATCAAACATACTTGAATAGCATTTGCCCCCCTCCCCGATCTCATCTTTGTTTGACATCACGATATTAAAATCATGATCTATCACCACAATCCTGTCAGCAATCGCCCTGATAAAAGTCTTAAGCTTTTCCCTTTTTTGATTGCACTCTTCCGTAATTCTGAAAAGGGCTTCATTTTTATTTGTAAGTATTTTTTTCTGCTTTTCAAGATTTTCCTGCTTTTCTCTATGCTCGATGATTTTTCCAAATTTATTAGCTATTTCATCGATCAGCTTTTTCTCTTCTTTCAGGAAATCCAGTCCTTTTGTAATGTACACATTTATTTCGCCTTCCTTTTTTTTGTTCACCAAAATTTCGGAAGTGAGTTTATCTGTTACAACCTCAGGCGGCCAGTCTGATCTCCCGTATTTTTTTTTGCTTAAAACTATATTTACGATTGTTGCCCCGGGATACTGAAAACCAGCCTCAATTATTCCAATACACTTTTCAAAAAATGTTTCTAACTGCCGGATTGAATCTGATTCTCTCGAAATATTGTACAGACATTCAAGTTCTTTAACCCGCTCTTTTAAGTCATGTTCAATCCTGATAAAATGAAGAATTTCTTCTTTTATTCCGAAATAAAAGTAACCATCAGAACCCGGTACAAGCAGAAATTCCTTCTTTAAATGAGGCAGTTTAACATATTCCGGTGTTCCGGTTTTTTTTACATAAGCAGCGGCATCATATATCTGTCTGGTTAAAATATCATCCGGTGCAAGAGATGGATCAGAAAGGCTGAGAGAGTGATTATTTTCTGAAAGGAATTTTCGCAGCAAATTCCCCTGAAAAATTGGTTTCAGATCTTGATCAAGAAGCGCAATATTCTCATAGAGCTCATCAAGCAACCGAAAATCACTATGTGTAACCATTATTACGGTACTAATTTATTTTTCACACTGCTAAAATAATAATTATCCTGATAATGTATATTATATTTCGTATTATCAAATGTTGAGAAATCAGATTGATGCGTTGAAAAGAATAATTTTCTGTTTGTGAATCCATTGCTGAAATATTCCTTCATCCACGATTTATCAATGTCTGAATAACGGTAGAACCTGTTAACTTTTTTAATCTCATCGAATATCTCTTTAGATGAGCCGTAGCTGAACCCGAATGTAAACCTGGAAGCAAGCCTGGAAATCAGTTCCCAGTTTTCATAATCAATCGGTCCTTTAACAATCTTATTACTCTTTTGAACTTTATTATCGCAGCGTGTATAGGTTCCGCTTTGTTCCAGATAACCGGCTGCCGGTATGATCACATCAGCTTCATCCGTGGTATTTGTATGGTACGAATCCGATACAAGCAGAAATTCCACTCCGTTAAAATATTTTTCATTTTCTTTAATGTTAAGAGGATCTTCACCAAATATTAAGACACCTTTTATTTCACCTCTTTTTAAACGAGTGCCAAGTTCTTCCGGTTTAAAGATATCTGAGATGTTCTGATTCCACTCCTGTTCAATTCTGTGAATTTCATCGGTTTCATTATACCTTACAAAGCCGGGCAGATACTGAGGAACTGCACCCATATCCAGAATTCCGGTAGAATTATTGAATTCCCTCAGAATTATCGTTCCATTATTCTCTATGCCTATCCTGCCGGTAAGCAGCAGGAAGTTTGAAATCGCTTTCAGATCATTCGCAGATTTTTCTGCACCCGAATCGATATCGTAAACGAAAATTATGTTAGATGTCAGATTTTTCATAAGCGAAACAAAAGATTCAAATATATCTTTATCTACACCGGAATAGTCAACAGCTTTTGAAGAATCAATGGAAACAAGGTTAGCAACCAACTCATTATAGTTTGCTGCCCTGTTGTTTATAAAGGTATCGTTTATAGATCCGTTTTCTATCAGTATTTTATTCAGACTGTCAATCAGGTAAGTATTAGTCCCCTTTCTGCTGTCAATCCAGAGATCTGCGAATTTTGCAAGTCTTGTCTCGAAGGAATTTACTAAAATTACCTTTGCCCCGCGTTTCTGTGCCTCTTTAATCTTCAACTCTATTACAAGGTTTTCTTCGGCAAAGCCTGAATTCATTACAACTATAACATCTGCATGCTTTAAATCATCCATAGAGACCATTGAAGAGGTAAACCCTGTCATATCATCTGTTTGGCACTCCCAGCCTTTTTTGCAAATAAGATTTGAGAAGCTTGAAATATTGTTATTCTTTAGTCCAGTTCTTGTAAATTTTTGTAATAGGTATAACTCCTCATTTGAAAGCCTCGGAGAAGCAAAAACGGCTATAGATTCGGTACCATATTTTTCAATTAATGATCTGATTTGTTTTTCTGAATATTTAATCGCCTGGGTTGTGTCGGTAAATTCTATAATTCCGTTCTTCCTTATCTGGGGAAATACTATTCTTTTCTTATCCAACAGATAGCGATGACCGAATTTCCCTTTACTGCACAGGTAACCTTTATTGTGTGAATCTTTTATTGCGTCTGTTGTGTTTGAGACATAAAAAATATCTTCGCTAACTTTTTTGAAATTTATTTTGCATCCCACCGAACAGAAACTGCAGATTGTTTCAAGATTTTCCCGTGGAAGAGTACCCAGAATTTTAAAGGGATATTTTTCACTTATTGCTCCGGTAGGACAGGCATCAATGCAGTTACCGCATGAAATACAGTTGGTTTCAGAAAGTGCTCTTTCCATAGCGGGCTTAACAACAGTTTTGAATCCCCGGTTAACAAATCCGAGTGCTGATACTTTCAATATTTCGGAGCATGTCTGGACGCATTTCCCGCAATTAATACATTTGTTCGGATCGAGCAGAATGAAAGGATGTCTTCTATCAACCAGGTATTTTTTTGTCTCTCCAATAAATTCCGTCAATTTTATGTCGTACTCATCACAATATTTTCTTAACCGGCAGTCGTAATATTCCGAACAGCCGCATTCAAGACATCTTTTGACCTCGTTCATCACCTGGTCCTCACTGAACCCTTTTTCAACTTCCTTAAAATTTTGTACACGGTCTGTTACAGATAGTTCATTCATTTTTTCGCGGGCAAGTTTCTTAAATTCTTCAAACTCCTTTTGATTTATTTTTGAAAGATTCTGCTTAAAGCTATAGAATTTATGCTTTCCGTTTGTAGTGCCGTTAATGTAATTCATTATTGCTTCCGCAGCTTTTTTACCCTGTGCGATAGAAGTAATAGCTGTAAAAGGACCGGTAACAGCATCGCCGCCGGCAAATACACCCGGCACTGAAGTTTCCAGGTTTTCTTTATTTACAGATATTGTACCGGTCTTGTCGAGAGAAAAATCTTTATCATATTTAATGAAGCATGTATCTACAGACTGACCTATTGCTCCTATCAGGTAATCACAATCAATTCTGAACTCTGAACCTGCGATTGGGACTGGTTTTGCTCTCTCTCCTGGTTTTCCTTCAACCAGACCCATCTTCAAACATTCTAAAGCTTTGAGCTTGTTGTCCTCTGTAATAATGGATTTGGGATTTGTAAGGAATAGAATTTCAATTCCTTCTTTTTGTGCCGTTTCTACCTCTTCAGGGTGTGCCGGCATCTCTTTAATACTTCTTCTGTAAACTATTTTAACTTTATCAGCGCCGCATCTTAATGCTGTACGTGCAGAATCTATTGCGGTATTGCCTCCGCCGACTACAATAACTGTTCCTTTCAATTTGGGGATAAAACTCAATTCAATTTCTCTCAGAAAATCTATTCCGCGGAAAACTCCCAGAGTTATATCTTCTTTCTGTAACTGCATCTTTGATGCTTTTTGTGCCCCGACCCCAATAAACACAGAATCAAATCCATCATCAAATAAACTTTGTATACTGAAATCGACACCTAACTCGACATTGGTTCTGACTTCTACACCAAGCCTGAGAATCCAATTAATTTCTTCATCAAGAATTTTCTTTGGAAGACGGTATTCGGGAATTCCATAACGCAGCATACCGCCGAGTTTCGGAAGCTTTTCAAAGATTGTTACCGAGTACCCTTCCAATTTTAAATAGTAGGCGCAGGAAAGTCCTGCATGGTCCTCCGCCTATGACGGCCACTTTCTTTCCATTTCCAGGTTTAACTTCAGGAATCCATTTGTTTACATTTTCATAATCGGCAATAAATCTTTTAAGTGAATTAACAGAAACCGGTTCATCGATATATTTTCTTCTGCATGCCGCTTCGCAGTCTTTGACACAAATTCTTCCGATTGAAAGCGGGAGAGGGTTTTTTTCTTTCACCAGCTTCAATGCTTCTTTATATTTTCCCATTGAGATGAGTGCTATATAAGTCTGCACATCGACTCCGGCCGGACAGTTATTTGTGCAGGGGCCAATGCAATCCGCGTAATGATTTGACATTAATAAGGCAAGTGCAGTTCTCCGGGATTCAATAACATTTTCACTCCTCGTATGAATTTTCATTCCGCGCCCTACCAGTGTAGAACATGCCGGTACAAGTTTATTCATCCCCTCGACTTCAACCACGCATAAAAAGCAGGAAGTGTAGTGTTCAAGTCTCTTATCGTAGCATAATGACGGTATCTCATCAATTTTGTTCTGATGGACCGCTTCGAGTATTGTCATTTCGGGGTTGACAGAAATTTCTTTGCCATTTATTGTAATTTGTACAGGTTCCATATTATTATCCTCTATATTTTTGCTATTGCATCAAGCCGGCAGACATCATAACATTTGCCACATTTATTGCACAAATCATAGTTGATCTTATGTACTTCTTTCTTTTTACCGGTCATTGCTCCTGTGGGGCAGGCTTTAATACAAACCATGCATCCTTTGCAAAGCTCATCTATTATATGATAGGTTACCAGAGATGCACAACTGTGTGCCGGACATTTTTTGTCGTAAATATGTGCTTCATACTCTTCACGGAAATATTTAATTGTTGTAAGCACAGGATTAGGGGCAGTCTGCCCAAGTCCGCACAGTGAGCTGCGCTGTATTTTTTTTGCCAGATTTTCAAGTAGTTCAATATCGCCTTCCTTGCCGTTACCATCCGTAATTCTTTCCAGAATTTCCAGCATGCGCTTTGACCCGATCCTGCAGAAAGTGCATTTGCCGCATGATTCAAGCTGAGTAAAATTCAGAAAATATTTTGCGAGATCGACCATGCAGGTAGTTTCATCCAGTACTATAAGTCCGCCTGAACCCATAATGGCTCCGGTACTGGTAATTTCATCATAATCGATTTTAAGATCGCCCATAGTTGCCGGTATACACCCTCCTGAAGGTCCGCCTATCTGAACAGCTTTAAATTTTTTATCACCTTTTATACCTTTGCCAATATCATAAACTATTTCATTGATTGTCATCCCCATAGGAATCTCAACAAGACCGGTGCGTTTTATTTTTCCGGCCAGTGCAAAAACCTTGCTTCCTTTACTCTTCTCAGTTCCTAATGATGCATATTTTTCCCACCCGTTCAGAATTATCCAGGGAACGTTTGCATATGTTTCCACATTATTTATATTAGTTGGTTTCCCCCACAGACCGCTCTGAGCAGGAAACGGCGGGCGGAGCCTTGGTATACCTCTTTTGCCTTCAATTGATGCCATCATTGCGGTTTCTTCACCGCAGACAAAAGCGCCGGCACCCTGAACAATCTTTATGTCGAAGCTGAAGGATGAACCAAATATATTTTTACCCAGGTAGCCCCTTTCCCTGCATTGACCGATAGCTTTTATTAATCTCTTAATTGCCAGAGGATATTCTGCCCGTATATAAATATATCCTTCACTGGATCCGATTGCGTACGCGGCAATCATCATCCCTTCAAGTACAGAATGAGGATCCCCTTCGAGCACACTCCTGTCCATAAAAGCACCGGGATCCCCCTCATCTGCATTACATATAAGATATTTGATATCGGATATTTCCCGGTTGGCAAATTTCCATTTTATACCTGTAACAAATCCCGCTCCGCCCCGCCCTCTTAATCCCGATTTAGTAATTATATCAATGACCTGGGGGGGTGAATATTCTGATAACACTTTCCGGATGGATTTGTAACCCTCTCTCGCAATATATTCTTCCAGAGAACCCGGATTTATAATTCCGCAATTTCTTAAAACAATCCGTGTCTGCTTTTTAATAAAGGAATCGTCAGTACATATATCTTTACCCTTTATAATCCATTCCTTAACGGGTTCGTTATTAATGATGTGTTCATTAATTATCCTGCCGACCCTATCTACAGTTACTTTTGAGTAAAGATTACTTTCATTTTCATCCTCAATCTCAACCAAAACTTCTTCATAACACATGCCGTTACAGCCGGTTTCACAAAGTTCGGCTTCAATATTTTTATTCTTCAATTCAGCTTTAATTTTATTAAAAACTAATTCTCCGCCAGCCGAGATTCCGCAGGTACCCAACCCTACTTTAATCTTTTTCATACCGGAATCCCCCTCTCTGCTTTAGCATATTTCTCAATAGCTTTTTTAATTTTATTCTGGTCCAGATTTCCAAAAGTTTCATCGTTAATCATCATTACAGGAGCCAGAGAGCAGCATCCCAGGCAGGCAACAGAGAGAAGAGAGAACATACCGTCATCGGAGGTTTCACCGATTGATATCCCGATTTCATCCTCCAGAACCGAGAGAACTTTTTTAGCCCCGTTGACATGACAGGCAGTACCCTCGCAGATCCTTATAAGATTCTTACCTATAGGTTTTAACCTGAACCGGGAGTAAAATGTTATTACACCGTAAATTTCTGCCGGCGGAATACCGACAAGTTCACTGATATAGTCAATAACTTTTGCGGGGATGTAGCCGTATGAATTTTGAGCGGACTGCAGCAAAGGGATGAGAGACCCAGGCTGATGTCTTTTATTAATAAGATCTACTTTAAAATTGAGTATCTCTTTTTTTTCTTCGAGAATTTCCGGTTCTATCATATGATTACCTGTAAGGATTACATTTCAAAGATGTTAATTACGGGATATTCTTTAACCTTAAGAATACCATCCAGGGTAATAATTTTATTCTCTATGATTTTGTCTATCTCACTAAACTGCGTTCCGAATACCATCATAATGATGTTATATCTGCCGGATGTATAATCGCAGTAAAGAATGTTTTCAGTAAGACGGAGGATGGGATAAACACGCTCAAGCTTTTCCCGGTCAACATCCAGAAGAACATAGGAGTAAACAGCTTTCTTTGAATCCCTATCTTTACTCATAGCCGGATTTTCTTCAAAAAGTGATATCCCTGCCGAATGAATTATATCTTTTATGTTATCTTCGAGAAGCGGCACGCTGACGGGTAAAAATTCGGCTTCCTTTATACCTTCCAGGGAAAGGATTTGCTGCTCAAATATTTCTTTGCATTTATCAACCGAATCGGCCTGAAGAAGAACAAAAATATCAATGTCACCATGTGTAGCATCGCAGTAAAGTACATTTTCCATGAAATATATTTTCCGGTACAGAGAAAAATAATCCAGGTTATCATCCACTTTAATTAAAACATATGCTGCAGTAGTTTTTATTTCTGTTTTTTTTGCTTCAGCAGGAGGTTTGGGATGCTTGTTGAGGATTTTATTTATTTCTATTATAAGATCATCTGCTGTAAAGGGTTTTTCGAGCAGCCCGTCTTCTTTCAGTTCATCTATTTCAGTCAATTCAAGTTTATCTGCATAACCGGTAATGTACATCATTGCTGCATCGGGATATTTTGATTTTATGATGCGGCCGAGCTTTAAACCGTTAATATCCGGGAGATTTATATCTACAACCACCGTGTCCAGATTTACAGAATTTTTTTTGTAAAGTTCGAGCTTATTAAGTGCAGTTAGTCCGCTGTCACATGGTTCAACATCAAAACCAAGCCGGTTAAGAGATAATGTCAGAGATCTCCTTATTGACGATTCATCATCAATTAAGAGAATTCTTTTTTGCTCAGTTGAGGAGCTGGTTTCGGGTGATTTAACTTCATTTGGCATGTCATTCTCCTTCTTACTTTTGTTATTAGTAGAGCAATGAACATACCATTAAGAATAAATGCAGTTTTCAAGGAAAAACTCAAATATTTTCCCGGTGAGAACACAGATTGATAAATAATTTAACAAAAAATTAAAGGGAGTGGGTTCAACTGTTAAATTATTTTATATCTCATTTTACAGTTGCACTCAACTTGATGATTTATAAAATCAAGAGAAAGTGTGACTGCTGAGACAGTTACGATAGAGATAACCAAGTGATAGTATCTAAAACCCTTATTTGTCTGCGGCTTTTTTCCATTGCCTGCTGCCTTTAAAAAGTTGCAGTCAAAATAACCGGATGCACTGATTGACATATATGAATGCGCTTTAAATTTTCTGAATACAATTTGTCAACAAAATCAGCAGGTTAACCAAAATATTGAAATGCCTGGAGAACATGTGTTCAGTAAATGAGTTTGAATGAAAAAGAAACCGGAAAAAAGTGCAGGTATAGACATATTTCCTGTTTTAGTGAGACATGCGGTAAGTCCGCACACTTTGGGTAGTTCTGAATTTTTTCTCCACTTTTTTCCCAAGCTTAGTGATAACATTAATAAATTCTTCAATATTTTTTTCATTTGTTCGCCAGTTAACGATTGCCGGACGCAGAGCGGTCATACCCTTATATGTTGTAGTGCCGGCATAAAAAAGTCCGTTCTCAAGGACTGCTTCACCTAACTGTTTGTTTATTGTATTGAGTTCTTCTTCACCAAGATTACCCGGATTATATCTGAAACAGACAATATTCAGGAAAACATCTTCCAATCTTTCCAGCACAGGCGATTCATCAACTAGCTGTGCCATTCTCTGCGCCAGTGACAGGTGCTTATCAACCATCTCACGAACACCTTTTCTGCCGTAGGCATTCAGCGTTGCCCAGACTGATAGAGACCGTGCCCTTCTTGAACTTTCCGGTCCGATTGAACCCATATTCGGATTAGGATCATCCGGGTCAGGAAGATAAGCTGCGCTGTATGCAAAAGCTTTGCCCATTAGCCTGGCGTCATTTACAAATGCAAACCCGCAGTCATACGGTACATTAAGCCATTTATGCCCGTCAACCGAAACAGAATGTGCCCTCTCAACACCTTTAACAAGATATTTTGCTGAAGAGCTTACCTGTGCAAAAAGTCCGAACGCACCGTCAACATGAAGCCAGGCACCGTATTTATCTGCCAGGTTTGCAAGCTTTTCAACAGGATCAAAGCCTCCGGTATTCGGTTCACCTGCTGTCCCGATTATAATTGCAGGAGAACCATTAAGCTTTTGCAGGTAATCCTCAAGTAAATTTAAATCCATTCTTCCAGAAGAATCTGCTATGAATTTTTTATTGGAAGCTCTCCCTATTCCAAGCATAGCCAATGCTTTAACAGCGCTTGCATGAATATAATCTCCCGAGAGTACCGGCACCTGAGGAAGACCTGTGAATCCCTCTTCAGATATATTTTTCCCATACTTTTGGCCCCACCATTCCCTTGCCGATGCCAGACAGACAAAGTTAGCCATAGTTGCACCTGTCGTCATAATCCCTCCCCAATGTGCAGGAAGTTCAAAGAGTTCTTTAAGCCAGGACAAGCTGAGAATTTCAAGACGGACAGCAAGCGGGGATGTAACCCATGCATACGCAATCTGATCAAGCATTGAAGTTATCCAATCTGCACCGAACGCAGCAGGCGTGCTTCCGCCTACAACAAAGTGAAAGAACCTCGGTCCCGCTGAATGAACTGCGGCGGAATAACTTTTTTCAATCAGAGTCTTCAGAGTTTTAGATGCACCCGCACCGTTTTCAGGAAGCGGCTTTATAAAAGACAAAGCGGTTTTATCAGCCTTAATATCTCTTACCGGCAGATCATCAAGCTTTTTAAAGTAGGCCTTGGCTTCTTTTGACAGCATCTCAATTATTTCTTTATACTCATCCTGACGGGGATAGTTTTTACTCATATGGACCATCCGGTTTAGTTATGTTAAATATAATTTTATGAAGAGGAAAGAATATATTTTTATACTTATCTTGACGAAGATACTAAAATAAGTCCCGGTGTTAGTAATGTCAATGTTATTAAGCGGATATCGCACTAACACCCCGTACACTTTTTACCAACCGGATGACTATTTTTTTATAAATGCATCCATAATTTTCAATAGGTAACCCGAAGTTGGTCTATCAATGGTATGCTGGCTTATATATTTGAACACAACATTACCATCTGTATCGAGCAATATGAACGTCGGCATATTTTGCGCAACTGCGGTGCCCCACCATTCAGTTCTAAAGATTTCGAACCGGTTTGAAACTTCGTGATTCGCATCCGATAAAATTTTAAATGGATGAGAAGTTTCACCTTCCTTAATTGAAAATGTTTTTGGATAATGCTTATTTGCAAAATGCACCCACGTCATCGACTTTTCGTTCGTTAGTGTATCGGAAAGATGCTTGCCTGATTCCAGTGATTCATAAACATCGGGAATATCTGTAAGCCATTTCTCAATTGTGTTTTGATCATAAGGCAGGATGAAAATGATATCAAGATTATTTTTTTCTGCTAATTTTTTATTAAAAAATTCATCTACAAGGTCTAAATATTCATACGCACAGATATCGCACCAGACGTTTTTATCATAATAACCTCTGGGAAAAACTAATAGTACATTTTTCCCGAATTCATCTGAAAGTTGAAATTCACCCCCCTTGTAAATCGGCAGCTGGAAACCTTTTAGCGGTTCTCCAATTATTGCCAGGTCGAGTGGTTTTTTCTGAGAAAAGCCATTGATGCTGAGAAATAAAATGATTGTGAAGAGAAAGATGATTCTGAAGTTCATACAGACCTCCAAATTTTAATTAACATCGTTGTTAAATTTTAAGCTTCGGGAGAGTATTCGGTGTATATCTTCGGAATGCAACAGTAACTAAACTCTAACACTCTCGGAGTAAAGACTTAATATAATTTGGTTTTATTTCTTGATAGAAGCAATTAAATTGTTTAAGAAGATAGTATAAAAACTTATGACAGGTGCCATCTCGCCGAACACTCTATCAGGAAGCCGGGGGGTAACATTCTCTTAGCAAATTAGACTCGTGTTAGGTAGAGTAAGAAGTATTTTGATGATCAATAATTAAAATGATTAATTAACTATTCTTCAGTGACGCTTATAAACATAGCAATCAGTTAATAAGATTAATCCCTTTTCCACTCTCTGGATTCATTTTTTAGGAGCAAGTAAATTTATTATCTTTGTATCATTGTGAATAAAGCAGAATAAATATTTTATCTATTTGATCAATACTATTCATATAAAATAAGTATTGTAGGAAAAATTATAAGTTCATTTCATTTTCGGTATTTTTCTAAAAGGAGAATTATGGATACATTTAATTTTGCCGCAGTTACAGATGATGGAATTACTATCAGTCAACACTTTGGGAGGGCAAAGTATTATGAAGTCCTCTTTGTTGAAAACGGCAAAGTTGTTAAAAGAGAACGTCGTGATAAATTAGGTCATAATAATTTTGCTCAGGAAGAGTCTCATCATTCTAATGGGCAGCATGGACTTGATGAACATTCTCATTCCAAGCATATAAGTATGGCAGAGGCGATTAAAGATTGCCAGATATTACTCGCGCGCGGAATGGGAAATGGCGCATATCAAAGTATGCTTCAATTAAATATCAAACCCATCGTAACAGATATTCAAAACATAGAAGATGCTGCGAAGGCTTTGATTAATGATTCAATTATAGACCACACGGAAAAATTACACTAATAAGTTATAATAGTTTCATTAAATGTGTCACACTTGCATTATTGGCAAGAGTGATAAGATTATCAGGAGTACAAATTTTGTCCTATTAATTTACTTCATCAAAATCATCTTTTTTGTTTCAACAAGATTACCAGCCTCGAGTTTATAGAAATATATTCCACTTGGTAATCCTGTTCCATTAAATTGAACCTCATACGTGCCAGCCGGTTTTTCTTCGTTGACGATAGTTGTTATTTCATTACCCAGTATGTTGAATACTTTTAGCAACACATTGGATAACTGAGTAACAGAGTATTTTATTTTAGTTGAGGGATTAAATGGATTGGGATAATTTTGATATAATGCAAAACTTTCAGGCAAACTATTTTGTTCATCTTCCACACCTGTAATCATTTCCGATAATGGACGGCGCCAAACACCGCTGTTTTCCCCGCCTGCATATAAATATGATCCGCTTATTTTAAGTGCCCGAATAGACAGAGCAGTCAGGCCGGTGTTTACTTCAGTCCAATCCGATCCATTATTAGTGGAAAGGTAGACACCGCTTCCATCTGTTCCCGCAAAGAGATTTGTACCGCTTGCCGCAAAAGCAACGATAGTGGAACCTGGTAGTCCATTGTTGGCCGCTGTCCAGCTTGCACCATTATTAGTCGACAGAAATACACCTGAATTATAAGTGCCGGCAAAAAGATTCGAACCATTCTGTATAAGCGCATAAATATAATGATTTGTCAGGCCTGAATTTATCGCAGTCCAGCTGGTTCCGTTATCAGAAGAGAGGAAGACCCCGCCTCCGCGTGTTCCGGCAAAGAGATTAGAACCATTTGCAAAAAGGGCGCGGGTAGAAGTATTTGTTAATCCGGAATTAACAAAATTCCAGGTTGCACCATTGTCTGTAGATAAAAGTACACCATTATTATAATCTCCCGCAAATAAATTTGTACCGATTGAAGCAAAATAATAAACATAAGCTACCGTCAAGCCTGTAACAGTCCAGCTTGCACCATTGTCCGTGGAGATATAAATACCCGCATCATTCTCAGAGACAAAGAGATCAGAGGAGTGTGCAAAAAGGCCATCGATCTCTCTGGCAGGTAGACCCGTACTGACATTAGACCAGTTAACGCCGAAATCGGTCGAGAGAATTACGCCGGCGCTGTCATAGCGAGCAGTAAAACCGGCAAACATGCCTGCTGCATTTACGGCAAAGCCCCGGATGGTAGACCCATTTGCTCCACTGGTCTGTACCCACTGGGACTTAGCATCAGAATAGACTAAACTGAATATAATAATTATGATATATATAATTTTTTTCACGTTCTTATCCTTTCATGATTTCGATTAATTGATGGTTGTTATTATAAGAATATCAACTTAAGTGGTTTAATAAAATTTTCGGCCTGAATTTGATACAAATGAACTCCGATTGGCAGGTTTGCTGCAATCCATGTTATCTCATAACTACCCCTTGGTTTTTTCTCATCAGCTAATGTTTCTACGAGCCCTGACTTTTTCACTTTAAACTCCCCAATACATTGTTTAAAACTTAAGTAAAATTAATTATACTTTAAAGTATTGCGGGAAAATTCAGATAATCCGTAATGACTCGATAGAAATGATATTTCCAATAAGTAATAAAATTGGTTAAAGTTTCCAATACCAATAATAACTTTTGGAGCTATCATGTACTATACAGGAATAGATCTTCACAAACATACTTCTTATCTGACAACTGTCGACTTTTCCGGCAAAATCATTAAACAGGCCAATATTAAAAACGTTGCCTGCAATTTTGTGCAATACTTTTCTGATTTAGGAGCTGAAAATATTGCAACGGTTGAATCAACCATGACCTGGTATTGGTTGAATGATCTCCTTACTACCTTACAAATTCCTTTAGTCCTTGCTCATGCCAAATTTATTAAAGCAATTGCTTATTCTAAGGTTAAAACCGATAAGGTGGATTCGCACACCCTTGCTCAGCTTCTCCGAATGGATTTCATTCCAGTAGCACATAAAATCTCAAATGAAAAGAGATTACTGCGAGACGCCTTGCGTGCCCGCCTTAAAATGGTCGAACGACATACTTCAGTAACTAATTCCATACACCTACTTCTTGATAAACACAATATTGAGTCTCCTGATCAACTTGAGGGTATCTCCAGGTATCAATATCAGCAATTGTCAGAACTTGAAACCTTATTATCAAAGCAAATACTCAACCTTGAAAAGCAGCTTCATCCTATCCTTATCCCTGATGAGGATATCCAACGTCTTCTTTGGATACCTGGGATAGGTAAATTAAATGCTTTTACTATCCTTCTGGAAGTAGATGATATTAATAGATTTGAAGATATTAAACATTTTTTCTCATATTGCAGGCTTTCTCCAGCTGCGCGAAATTCTGGTGGTAAATCCAGACAGCGGCGCTCAAAAGAGGGAAACAGATATCTTAAACTTACCTTCAGTAATGCTGCAATCCATGCAATAATGTATTACCCAGTTATTCGAAATTATTACCATTCTTTGTTACGAAGAAAAAATAAACCAGTTGCAAGAACAATTATAGCTAAAGAGCTCGCAGAAATAGCCTTTAATGTTTTAAAACTTAAAACTGACTTTAACGATAAATTCAAAGGTCATTTTATATCTAGAAAATCTTTGCAATGGCCGCGTGTTGTAAGCCCCCTCCGACTGACTAGTCTCTAATGACTGCTAGAAATGATTGGGTAACAACACGCATGCCTATAATATATCTGGAATGGTTCTGATTACATCAGAATAACCCTGCTAAAGGCAAGTCCCAAAAGAGGTATGGTTAGCCATAGCCGCATAGATATTTAAGTAGCGAATTTATTGTTTAAGAAAACGACAAGAAACCATCCAAATAATTGATTTTCAGGGAATGAAATGGCAAGGATAGTTTTTACCTATTGACTTTTTACTTATTAAAGATGTCAGTAAAAATAGAAGAAATTTAAGCTTCTCATTAAAAGGAGAATGCTTAAATGGAAGGAATAATGACTATGAGTCAACTCTTGCCCTCTCAGAGTAGAGAGAAATTACTTATTATAATATACAAAGAATTTTTATTCTGTCTTTTCCGGCATTATGGACAATTATTCTAATTTTTAATTATTGATTAAAATATTATCTTTGTGACCAAAAATTGCATAATATATTTCGGCTATGGAGAGGTGGGTGAGTGGCTGAAACCAACGGTTTGCTAAACCGTCATACTCTTAACAGGGTATCCCGGGTTCGAATCCCGGCCTCTCCGCTAAATGGGTTACTTTGTCTACATTTTATATTCCTTGAATATCGCCGAATTTACACAGGTCAAATAGAAAACCTTCAGCACAGATTATTTTATCCTCACGATTTTTTCCCGCGGAAAGCTTAAAATTATTGTTGTGAGTGGTCAATTTTTACCTTATTTTTCATAAGTTCTTTTAAAAATTGTTGCATATTTAAACACTAATTAAATTTACCTGCCATTAATTCCAGGTTTTTTCTGGGGAGAGAAGAGATGGGAAAAAGTTTTTACATTTTCGTTCTATTAGTTTTTTCAGTTAGTTACATCTGTAATGCACAGTGGGTGACGCTGGATAACGTTTCCTTGCCTGGCTCAAAAGCTGATGTTCAGCTTATAATCGATACTCCTTCTGAGACAATATTAAAAATAAACCTTCCGGGATTATTTATTAAAAATATTTCTGCTGAAGGTAAAGTCTACCAGAGTATAAGTATTGGCGATGAGGCGATTGTTTCGGAAAGCGGTAGCCCTGAATTGCCGTATATTGCAAAGGTGCTGGCTATTCCCGACAATGGAACAGTTGAAGTAGAGGTTCTTGAAACAGGACCTGTACAAAAATTCAGGGATATAAATGTACCCCCTTCCAGGGAAAGCTGGATGGAAGGAAAACCTGAGACACCTTACATAGAAAATGTTCAATATTATAGTTCTGAAAACCTGTTTCCGTCATCGGCTGCACGGGTTGAAGACCCCGCCATTTTCAGAGATTTCCGGATAGCCAGAGTTTCAGTTTATCCCATTAGGTACTCTCCGGCAAGGCATGAATTGGAAGTTGTTTCTTCCATTACTGTAAGGGTTAAATATTTGCCAGGAATTGGATTAAATACCTTTACTACTCCTCACCACCCTATTGCTCCGACATTCGGAAAACTATACAGGAGCTTTATTTTTAATTACGAGCAAGTACTCCAGAGGGATTATAATGGACGTGAATTGGGAACAGAATTGATGCTGTGTATAATGCCCGATGCATTTGTCAATACTTTCCTCCCTTATGCCGACTGGAAAACGAAAACCGGAACCCAGATTCATATCACAAAATTCAGTGATATCGGGGCTAATCAAAATGATCCTACGATTATAAAAAATCATATTCAGTTTGCATATGAAAACTGGGTAGTCCCTCCCACCCACGTTTTAATAATCGGCGATCAGGGTATTGCACCCGTTAAATTTGTTACGCTGGATGGCTGGAATTTTGTGAATGAAGATTATTTTGTTGAGCTCGAAGGCAATGATTATTTCCCTGAATTATTTATCGGCAGATTCACTAACCAGAACGACTACGAGCTGCAGGTAATGGTAAATAAATTCTTGAATTACGAAAGACACCCTTTTACCGATGATGAGACCTGGTTTAAACAGGCCACTGTATGTTCAAATAATGAGTATATGTCTCAGGTAGAAACCAAGAGGTTTGCAGCAAATGAAATGACACAATACGGTAATTTTACGGTGGATACTTTGATGAGCGACGGAACCTGGTCCGGCAGCGGATGCACTATGGATTTATCAGACGTCATCGCAACTATA
This sequence comes from uncultured Ignavibacteria bacterium, assembly GCA_963743325.1. GTDB lineage: Bacteria > Bacteroidota > Ignavibacteria > Ignavibacteriales > Ignavibacteriaceae > DATFVA01. Next base: position 158,527 of record CAVUOZ010000010.1, on the reverse strand, counting down.
AATAATGGAATTAGCTACTTGAACTACAGAGGTGAAGGATGGACTGATGGCTGGCATGCTAACTGCTATTATTTCAGTACTTCAGATGTTGCAGGACTTAATAACGGACAAAAATTAACCTTCGTTACAAGTATCGGATGCGGCGTTGCAGGGTTTAATGGCGGAGAAAGTTTTGGTGAAGAATGGATCCAATTGGGAACTCCCACTGCTCCGCGCGGGGCGTGTGCTTTCTTAGGCCCTACCTCAAATACTCATACAAATTATAACAATGAGATCGATAAAGGTATTTATATTGGCATGTTCCAGGAAGGAATTAATTCACCAGGTGAAGCATTAGTGCGTGGCAAGCTGAATATGTATAATGTTTTCGGCGGGACAGACCCTTATGTTGAATATCATTACAAAATATACTGTGCACTTGGGGATCCAAGTATCCACATCTGGAAAAACGTACCGAGACCGGTGAATGTATCATTCCCTGATACTATTCCAATTGGATACAGTCAGGTCCAGGTTAGTGTAACAACTCCCAACGGCATGCCCCTTGGCGGTGCACGTGTCTGTATTTCCGGTGCTAATTTTAACTCTGTCGTTTATACGGATTTTAATGGTGTTGCCCTGCTGGATGTTAATGTTGAATCCATTTGCCAGCTTGCACTTACCATTACCGGTACTGTAATTTATCCGTTTGAAGCAACAATTCAGACAATACCTGCTGTGGAAAATATTGCACCTCTCACAAATCCTGAAATTATAGATCTTGATGGAAACAGCGACGGGCTGATAAATCCGAATGAAAATTGTACAATTGCATTTACTCTAAAGAATTGGGGAAACACAACCTCTTATAGTGTAACAGCAACTCTATCTGTTCCGGATACAGTTGACTTTGTAGACGTTGTAACTCCCGGTCCGATTGATTTCGGTAACATAGCGGTAGGAGACTCCGTCGAAGGTTCCCCCTTTCAGTTTTATGTTCATTCCGATTGTCCCATTGGTTATACCATTCCTTTCACTCTGCATGTCGAAAGCCAGACTTCATCCTGGAATTATTATTCCATGCAGCCGGTTCATGGATGCCAGTTAAATTATCTGGAGTTCCAGGTGGATGATTCCGGAAACATCCTCAATAATTATAGAATGGATCCCGGCGAAACTGTAAAAGTATCTTTGAAGATAGAGAACAATGGAGACGATATTGCTCCTGAAATCAGAGGAATATTAAGCTGTACAGATCAATATATAACTATCCTGGATTCTATCGGCAGTTTTGGTACTCTAATGCCCGATAGTTCAGGGATTAACTTATCAGATCATTTTGTTGTTAGGGTTAGTGAGAATTGTCCGCTGCAGTATGAAGCCATGTATACAATTAAACTTACAACTCAAAACGGGTTGTACCCTTACTCAGCATCTAATACATTTATTATCCCGGTTGCACAGCCTTCTCACTTTGACCCAACCGGTCCTGATCAGTATGGATATTATGCATATTCAGTTGATGATACTCTATGGAGACAGTCGCCTCAGTTTGACTGGGTTGATATAACCGCTATAGGAACACAAATCAGCCGTCCCCCCGCTCCAAACTCAAGCAATTTTACACAGACAGTTAACCTTCCATTCACATTTAAATATTATGGAAATGATTTTACCCAGCTCAGGATCAGCAGTGACGGCTGGATTGCATTTGGAAGCGGAACTCAAACCAATTCAGAAAATCTTATTCTGCCTAATCCCGATGATATCAACAATATGGTAGCTGCGTTCTGGGATGATCTATTTTCTACTGATGCCGGTGAAACAGGCAGACTATTTTATTATACTGATGCGGCCAATCATAGGTTTATAATCGCCTGGGACAAGGTAGGGCATGTCTCTGATTACACAGATCAGGAAACCTTCCAGATAATCTTACTCGATCCTCAGTTTTATTCCACAACAACAGGAGATGGTGAAATCATCGTACAGTACAAAGTAGTGGAGGAACCCGGTAGCTGTACCGTTGGAATAGAAAATAATACCGAAGATGTAGGATTGGATTATCTTTTTGATGATATTTATGATGTTACTGCTTCCCAGCTGCAGAATAATTTCGCAATTAAATTCACTACGGATACTCCGCTTATTGTGTCTGTTAAAGGTGAAGAAGCAGCTAAGAACCTGTTACCCGATAAATATACACTTGAACAGAATTATCCCAATCCTTTTAACCCGGAGACTCATATAAGGTATACGCTCCCTGAAGCGGGCTTTATTTCTTTAAAAATCTATCGGGTAGATGGTCAGCTGATAAAAGTACTTTACGATGACTACCAGTCAGCAGGCAGATATGAAAAAGTGTGGGACGGGTCTAATGATCACGGAATAAAAGTAAGTTCAGGTGTGTATTTCTATAGACTTTCCACAGGGAAATTTACACAAGTGAAAAAAATGTTATTTATTAAGTAGGAGATTCATTACAGATTTATGCAGGGAGAATATTGCAGGGGAATTATTATCAGCGGATATATTTTTATATATCCGCAATTCATAAGGCAATAAAACAATGTATGTTTTTTTTGTCTTATTAATTTTATTTATGCTTGCCACTGTTTATGGAACGACAGAATATTTTCTTCACCAGAAAAGGATTTATTCTATTCCCATTAGAATACATGTGAACGGCACCAGGGGCAAATCCAGTGTCACCCGGCTTATCGGCGCGGCACTGTCTGAGGCAGGAATTAAGACAATTACTAAAGTTACCGGAACATACCCCAGGCTCATTCTTGATGACGGAACTGAAACTATGATATACAGGAAAACCGGAGCCAATATCATTGAGCAGCTCTCAGTAATCAAATTAGCAGCTGAGAGAAAAGCCAGGGCTCTTGTAGTAGAATGCATGGCACTTCAGTCTCAATATCAGGATATAACAGAGAAAAAGATGATTCATGCGACGGTTGGAATTATTACAAATGTCCGCCTTGATCACGTGGATATTATGGGGTATTCCCTGCCTGAAATAGCTTCGGTTTTAGGTAAAACTATTCCAGCCGGACAGCATTGTTTTACCTCCGAAAAAACAATGTTTCCTTTGCTTAAAGAATTGGCCGATAAAAAGAAAACCATTATGCACCTGGCTGACACAGAAATGATTTCGGACAAGGAAATGAGCGGCTTCAGATATCTGGAGCATAAGGAGAATGTTGCCCTCTCAGTAGCAGTTTGTGAACATCTGGGAATCGATAAAGAAACAGCGCTCAAAGGGATGTACAACGCCATTCCCGATGCCGGTGTTCTTAATGTTCACAGCTTAATGCTGAATGGAAAAAAAGTGAATTTTTATAATGCATTTGCGGCAAATGATCCTCAGTCGACGATGATGATAGTGAATAATTTAATAAATGAGCACAAATTCCGGGGTACAAAAATAATTTTAATAAATACAAGACATGATCGGTTAGACAGGGCAAGGCAATTATCTTCGATGACCGGGGAGAACTTAAGCGGTATTCTGGATTACCTGATTCTGATCGGTCAGTCTACTGATATGGTTGAAAACCTTTGTGCGGCAAGCGGTGTCAGCAGAAGTAAAATAATTAATCTTGGATGGATTGATCCGCAGAATGCTTTTGATGCTATTGTTTCATACACAGAAACTGAATCCACCGTGATTGGAATAGGGAATATGGGCGGTATGGGAGCACCTCTCGCAGAGTTATTTGAACAAAGGAGTTTTATTCATGGTTGAACTTGCTATAACACTAGGATTAATTTTCAGCCTGTTTTCTTATGAGGTTTTTGGTCTCGCCGCGGGAGGCATCGTCGTACCCGGTTACATTGCTTTGCACTTATCCCAGCCTGACAGACTGGCCGGAATTATCCTTGTGAGCTTTTCAACCTTCATTATTATAAAATTAATCGGAAATTATGCATTTCTCTACGGGAGAAGACAAATGGTTTTGTGTCTGCTTGTAGGATGCCTCCTGGCAAATGTTTCCCGCCAGTATCTTTCACTTGATGTAGCAGGAAATCTGGTACAGCTGCAGGCAGTAGGCTGGGTTGTGCCCGGCCTGATAGCTCACTGGTTTGGTAAACAGGGTATATTTAAAACATTAAGCGTGCTTTTTATTACTTCGGTACTTGTAAGGTTAATCGTCATAATAATTTTTAACGGGAAATTATTCCCTGCATAAGAATAAATAAGAATAAAATTGAAAAATTTTAGTGCTGGCTCAATACTGGTTTTGAGTTTATTATCGCTTTTATCATTAGCCGGATTACTCCTGATTGAAAATGGTAAAGTGAATGTTAAACGTGAATGGTATAACCAAAAACTTGAAGCATCCGTTCTTGCAAAAAAAGCGGCTGATGTTTTGAAGGAACAGCGGCTTCAGAAGGGGGTTTTTATTGATGCAGTAAATGATCCGAACAGGACTGCATTAATCGGACAGGACATAACTCCTATTACGACAGACCGTGGTTATATAGAAGCCAAACTTACTTCTCTCAATCCTAATTTTGCAGCTGTAGTAGTTGATATGTTAAAAGAGGCTGATCTGAAAGAAGGAGATGCAGTAGCTGTCTCTTTTACAGGTTCGTTTCCGGGATTGAATATTGCTGTTCATGCTGCACTCCAGACCTTGAAGCTCAAACCTATTATAATCACTTCGGTCGGGGCCTCAAATTGGGGTGCAAATGATCCGTATTATACCTGGCTGGATATGGAAAAAGATTTGTACGATACTAAAGTATTTAGAAATAAATCCATAGCTGCCTCATTCGGGGGCGGACTGGATCGCGGCAGAGGCCTGAGTCCTGAAGGCAGAAACCTTATTCTTTCCTGTGTTCAAAGAAACGGAATCGAATTGATAAACGAGGAATATCTCGAAAATAGTATTGAGAAAAGATTAAAAATATATAAGAGCCAGAGCGACGGCCCGATAAAATTGTTTATTAATGTAGGCGGAGGGATTGCAAGTATAGGCTCAATAGAAAACTACCAGTTCATTCCGGGTGGTTTTTCACCTCCACTGTTAATGAAGAATTTTCCTATTAAGGGTGTACTCATAAGAATGTCTGAGGAAAGTATCCCTTTTATTCATTTGCTGAATATAAACCAGCTTGCCGCAATATATGGATTGCCGGTAAGCCCTGCCCCGCTGCCTCTTCCAGGCGAAGGAGAAATCTTTATACAGCAGCGTTATAACATAACTTTGACAATTTTTGTAGCTGCCGTGCTTATCGCTTTTATTACGGTGGTTTTAATCCTCGAGAAAAAAAGACATAAACTTGGCACTGAAATTATCCCTAATATGAACCAGCCTGAGAATTTAGACTACAAACAGCACGAATTAACTGAGCTTTAATAATGAAAATGATTAAACTTACTTTATTGAGTCTTCTCTTACTGATCACTGGTTATACAGGTGTTGTATTATCACAAACCAAAGCACTCAAACCATTAAATTCAAAAAATACCCTGGTTGTTATTGAATCGGGGAACCAAAAGACCTATTACAGGCTGCAGCAAAAAGATCCATCCGTTTTACTTGTTAAAGGGCCGGGAACCTTGCAGGTATTAACGAGGATAATTATTAACCCGGAAAATACAGATAAATTATATTCGTTAAATTATAAAATCGACGGCGGAGAACTACAAAAGGCAGATTACAGTGACGTTCAAAAATCGAATAAAGATAAATTAGTAGGCAATTCACCAGGCAGCCCAGGAAAAACGAAGATATTAGAAATTGAACTTGGCCCGGGAGAACATACACTGGAATTTAATTCCGGGAAAGGAAACGCATCCGTTGTTGCCAGGTACTTATTTAAGAAAACAAAAGAGAAAAAAGTAAACTGGGTGCTGCTTTCCCCTGTTCCGCCTAATGAACCCGTTGACCTTGTTACCAGAGAGAATGTCATCCATTATTACAGGTTTTCGGAGAAGAAACCATTGAAAATTAAAATCAATGGACCAACTACCCTCAGGCTTTTAACACGGTTTGAAAACCATTATGATATGAAAGGCAGAATTGATTACAGAATTCAGTTGAAAGAGAATGGTAAAATTATTCATACATATTTATTAAGCAGTACTTATTCTGAGGTTACCGCTTATAAAACAAACTTAAAGCTTGTCCCGGGTAAAGCAAATGAATTTTTCATCCAGGTTCCTTCAGGAAGACACAATTACACAATTGTACCAATGGATAAAGATAAAAATACAATTCTTGCCAGAGTTTTATTTCCCAAAAAAGATGTGAAACTGGAAGAGTGATAAATGAATAGCAAATTCCTCATATTAATCTCTAAACGAAAGCTGAGTCTACTTTTAATCCTGCTTATGTTTTCGCCGCTGACACTGAATTATGCTCAGACTATACCAGTGGAAAAAATGAAACACTGGAGCGCTGAAATTTCGATAGGTCCATATTATGACAGCAACATACTCAAATATTCTGATAAGTATATAACGAGGTTTTTGAACGGAGAGGATGCAGGCCGCTTTCATATTAATAGGTATGATGATCTGGTTGTACAATATGCTGCAGGATTGTCATATACCAATGAATTCATAAATAAGCTATTGACAACTTTTTCGTTTGATTTCAGTTATAATAAATATTCATTCAACAATGTTAAAGACTGGTCAAGATTCAGTTTTGGTTTAAGACAAAACGTACTGCCGCAGACCAGTTTTATGATTTCTTACTCATATATACCGCATTTTTATGTGAGACATTTCAGAGACGATGACTGGACTGCTGTGTATGGTTATATACCAATCACTTTTCAGCCTTATGAATTCTCGAAGGATGATTTTAGTTTCTGGGTTCAGCATTACATTTTTAAGACGACCCGGGCAAGACTTTACTTCTCTTATTATAAATATTTTCTTGATAAGAACAATACTGAATACGATAGTAATGATTTGATGTTCGGAATAAGAGTCTATCAAATCCTTTCTAAAGATTTCAGTGTTAATGCAGGGTATAAATATATTAATTCAAAGGCAAAGGGATACGATGAACCCGGAGAAACAATCCACACCTCCGATGATGTGAATGCCACAAACTACAGCCATAGTTACTTTGCAGGAATGAGCTACAGCCTCCCGCTAATTTTAAATATGAGAAGCAGTATAAGTATTGATGCACAATACGAAAGAGCAATTTATACGACTGATCAGTTCTATGAACTCGACCCGATACATGCAGGAAGACACGATGACAATTATGATATGACAGTCTCTTACGATATCGCTCCTTCAGGTAATACAAGAGTTACTGCATTTTATTCATTGCTGAAAAGAGTTACCGGAACCCCGGTTGAACAAAACGCGGAATATATTTCCGATGAGAAAAGTTATGACCAGTACCAGACCGGTGTAAAAATCAGTTATAATTTGGAATTTTAATTGTAAGGAAGAAAAAATGGTAAAATATGCTATTGGTTTAATATTAGCCAGCCTAATCCTGGTATCCGGGTGCGGAACCCCGAATGATCCTGAGTCAGTTATGGGCGGAGACGGCGGGTATAAAATTATCAGTAAATATCCGACTTCGGCATTTGCACAGGATATAATCTTAAAAGACACGCTTGTCTATATTGCACAGGGTGAAGGCGGACTATCTATCATCAGCGCGGCTACTCCCCAAAATCCACATGTTATTTCCGATATGACAGAGGGGGTCAGGGGATATTCGTATAAACTGGCAAGGAGAGATACAATAATATACCTGGCATCGGGAACTTTTGGGATAACAGCTATTGATGTATCAGATCCATTCAATCCGGTAATTACGGCAAATAACCGGAATGTAAAACCTGCAAAAGATTTTTGTATTTTTAATAATTTTTTATTCACAGCTATTAGTGAAGAGGGTGTGAATATCGCTGAAATCAGTTATCCCAGCCAGCCTGACATCAGGGGCGGAATGATAACGCCGGGATATGCACAGGGTATTGCCATTTCATCCGACAGCAATTATGCATTGGTAGCGATTGGAGAAATGGGTTTATCATTTTATGATATTTCACAACTGGAAAATGGATTCGGGATTTATCCTTTAATTAAAATCGTTGATATTGACGGTTATGCTGAGAATCTGACGATAAATCCGGACATACCAATAGCTTATGTAGCATGCGGTACCGGCGGATTGGCTATCGTTGATTTTTCGGATTCAACTGATATGAAAGTCATTGGAAAATTTGAGACAACAGGTTACGCAAAAGAAGTTTTTTACCAGGATGGGAAAATATTTATTACTACCGAAACGAAAGGTTTACAAATTATCGATGTCTCTAATCCTCAAAACCCTGTAAGGATAGGAACAGTTGAAACACTATATGCCAAAGGTGTAACTGCTGATGATAATTATATTTATGTAGCAGATGAGAATGAAGGATTAATAATTGTATCGATCCCAAAATAATTAATTCAACTTATAATTTTTTATAACAAAGGTATAATATTTGGCAAACTCCTCTACAAAAACGAATCGTTTCGAATTTATCGATCAGTTTCGCGGATTCATAGTTATACTTATGCTGCTCGACCACAGTTCATATTATTTTAATTCAATCCAGAAGTACCTTGATCCGGCTGATCCGTTGTTTTCTTCATGGGGACAGTTTATGCTCAGGTACTCAAGTTATTTATGTGCATCCGGTTTTCTTATGATGAACGGAGCTATGGTATGGTATTCCTTTCAAAACAGAAAAAAGAAAGGTGCATCAAACGGCGAAATTAGATGGTACTTTATTAAACGAAGTCTTTTCCTTGTCCTTCTGCAATTGACCTGGGTTAATTCATCCTGGAGCGGATTTGCGCGGATAGATCTGTTTCATCTTGGCATCATTTCCACAATTGGTATGTCAATGATCTTTCTCTCTTTTGTTATTCACCTGAAATGGGTTTATAGATTAATAATCGGGGTTATGATTCTTTTTATTCATCCTTTGCTGCTTCAAATTCACTATGATCCTCAAAATACCTGGCAGGTGGCTATAATGCAGACGTTTGTGGATGCAGGAGAGTTCAATAAGTACCCGGTAATTCCATGGTTTGCCTTGGCTGTGCTCGGATCCGTAATGGCGAACGGCTGGTTAAAAGCATGGGACACGGATAAAAAGAAGGTTTATATGAGTCTGCTTATTGCAGCGGGTGCTTTTTTAATTGCAATTGTAATTAGACTTGCGAGGGGATACGGAAATACTTTTCCATTCTCCGAATTCGGAACATATTCGTTCTTCCTGGATCAGAAATACCCGCCGAGCCTGTATTTCGGTATATGGTTCTTTGCGTGCGTCGTAACCGGTGTAAGTATCCTAATTGTGCTGAACAAATATATCTCTAAAATTTTGGATGTAATGGGAATTGTCGGCAAGGTTCCCCTTTTCTTCTATTGTATGCATATTGCCCTTTTAGGAATTTTTTCTAAGAGAATCGATTTCTATTACCGCACGGGAGATTTGCAGGAAACATTAATTGGTGCTGCTATCCTCCTGACTGTAATGCTTGTTTTGTCAGCCTGGTTCTGGAAAGTCAAACAAAGAAGTTCAAATGTCATAATTAAAATGATCTGAGCTGAATATGAGAAGCAACATCTATATTATTTTAATAAGTATTTCTGTCATTCTGATTGCAGGATGTTCTTCCAGGCTGGAATCTCCGGTGATAGATAATGATGAAGGAATAATCTCATATTCACCTAAAGATATTACCGGGATCAATGCAAAGGTTATCCTTTATACGCGTATTGATGAAACTACCGGCCTTCCTCTAACCGCAAAATCATTTACAACAGGTAAAAAAGCAAAATTGAATGCAGCCGTTAAGTTATTAAACCGGAATTATCATCAAGGTGAAGATCTGATGCTTCATTTTGATTGGTTAGATCCGGAGGGCAATTCTTTCTTCAAAAAGCGGATTGATATCTCCTCAGCTGATACGACTACAGAACTTAAAAGTGCGATATCCATTCAACCTGAAAAAAGAGATACGGGCAATTATAAGTTCAGAGTATATTTATTCAGGGAACTCATAGTAGAAAAGAATTTTTCCCTCGTTTCATATGATGTCGATTCCGCAAACGTATTTTCAAAAACGGGCTCCAAAAAGATACTGGCTGACATTTCTCTGGGAAAGAAATATAATAAGGAAAAAAATATCCCCTCAGATACAGGAAACATATTTATGCTTAACGATAAAGCAAAAATTTATGCAGGCATAAAACTGTTAAATAAAAATCTTTACCCAAAACAGTCGCTGGTTATTAACATAGACTGGTGTGATTCACATGATTCTTCTTTCTACAGTAAAAGAATTAGTTTTTCCCCTTATGATGAATCTGCTGAAATTAAAAGTTCAATTTCAATAAATAATAATTCAAGGCAGCCGGCGAAATATAAGCTTAAGATCTTTCTTTACAGTAATCTGATTGGTGAAAAATCTTTCGAGCTTGTAAAAGAAGAGAAAAAAGAAATTAAGCTTCAACCTGTAAAAGGGATCGAATCAAGCATAGTTTTATGCAGCAGAATAGATAAAAAATCTAAAAAGCCTGTTGGTATATCAGAAGAATTTATAATAAAAAATGAAGCTAAAATATATGCAGTGATCAGTCTGGTTGATTCCAGGAGTAAATCAGATAACAATTCAAAAGCAAAAGTTGAATGGATAGGACCGGATAATAAACCATTTTACAATAAGATATTTAAACTCACCCCTGAGAATAGCTCCTCCCCGATTACAAGTTCCGTATCTATATCATCCGATAAGAGAAAACCCGGTAAATATAAATGCAGAGTCTACTATAATTCATTCCTTATAGCTGAAAAAATGTTCAGACTGTCTCCTGAACAGCTTTAGATAAAATATGTGATAAAATTTATGTGTCGCCGCTCTGCGGCTCAGGATATCCCGTCTCAGCTACAGAAAACTGGGCTTTATACCGTTGATTTTGATGCATCAAGATTAGCAAGCGGGGTATACATATACCAGATCCGGATAAGTGATTACATAAGTTCTAAGAAGATGCTGTTTTTGAAGTGATTCCTACAGGGGTATTGTGCAATTATCCGAAGCGAGTTTTCACACCCTTAAATATGCAGGGGTATTTTATTCTAGCATCAATGATGCTTTAATTGTTAATAAATTACAACGTTAATTGAATTATCGTATTTAATTTTTACTGATAAAGTACTTCTGTCTTTTTTAAAGAGGTATCCCGAATCATTTTTAGAAAGTTCTTCAATACTCTGAACTTTATCTAAGGAATTACCATTAATGGTTACACCATTAACCGGAGTCTCTTTGAAAATATTCAGCAGATAAGATTTTATACCCGGACGATACTTCCCTTCTTTATTTTCAATTTTAATCTCAAGTTCAGGATCGCTTTTTATATCGATTTCAGTTAGGAGATAATTCCCCTTCTGGTATTCCAGTGTTTTTCCATCGTCCTGGTAAAAAGTGTATGTGGAGCCGGCCGAGGGAAAGATCCGGAATATTAATTCATCGATTTTCTTTTCACCTACATAATTTTGCGTCGTCTGCATAGGGATAACTGAGCCTTCCCTGATGAATAAAGGTATATTTTCAATCGGCGCTTCAACTATTATCCATTGTTTTCCCTCGTAAACTTTATTGCCCCGCCAGTCGAGCCACTTCCCTTCCGGTAAATAAATCTTCTTAAGATTTTCATATTCGGAAAGCACGGGGGCGACCAATAAATTATCTCCTATCATAAACTGGTACTGTGCATTATCGGAATAGCATTCGTCATCATCCTGGAAATTCAGGAACATAGAACGTACAATGGGTACACCTGTTTGGGATGCATTATAAAATTCATTGTAGAAGAATGGCAGTAGTTCATAACGAAGGTTCATTATCTCCCTGACATTTGTTTCAACCTCGTCGCCGAACGCCCATGGTTCCTGGTCCCTGGTATTAATGATTGTATGCCCTCTGAAGAATGGTGTAAATGCTCCGAGCTGCATCCACCTTGTATATAAACGCTGTGACGGTGAGTCAAAGAAACCGCCGACATCACTTCCGCAAAATGACACGCCGCTTAAGCTTAATCCCTGCACCATAGTACAGGCAAGTTTCAAGTGCGTCTCACTCGCAACGTTGTCACCCGTCCATACAGCTGCATATCTCTGGATACCTGAAAAACCTGCCCTTGTCAAAATAAATGGTCTTGTATCAGGAACATTATTTTTAATTCCCTCAAATGTTGCTTTAGCCATTTCAAGTGCGTAAACATTGTGTATTTTTTTATAGTTTGAACCATACCCGTTATCATCGAATTGAATTATATCCGGAATAGCCTGTCCCCATGCCGAGGGTTCATTCATGTCATTCCAGATCCCGGCAGTTCCCTGCATTACAAGATCCGCATTTTTCTTTCCCCACCAGGTTCTTGTTTCTTTTTTAGTGAAGTCCGGAAAGTATGCCCAGCCCGGCCATACTTCTCCCTGATAAACTACTCCATCAGGATATTTTGCAAACAGATTATCATGTAGTCCTTCTTCGGCAACATTATAACCAATAGTATCTGCTTTTACACCGGGATCAATAATAGTGATTACCTTAAATCCGCTTCCTGAAAGATCCGACAGCATTTTTTCAGGCTGAGGAAATCTGTTTTCATCCCAGGTAAAAACTCTGTATCCGTTCATATAATGAATATCGAGATATATTACATCGCAGGGAATCTGTTTATTGCGGAATGTCTCTGCTAATGTTCTTACCGCTGATTCAGGGTAGTAGCTCCATTTGCTCTGCTGGTAACCGAGACTCCACATCGGCGGAAGCTCCATCCTGCCGGTAAGCTTTGTGTAGAGACTGATGACTTTTTTAATCTCCGGACCGTTTATAAAGTAATAATCAAGCTCGCCTTTTTCAGCACCGAACCAGTAAAACCTGTTATTACTTGCTCCCATATTGAAATAAGATATGTATGTGTTGTCAAAAAATATTCCATAAGCTTTGTGTTCTTTTACGCCGATGAAGAAAGGTATTGATTGATACAGGGGATCCTGTCTTTCAGTATAAGCGGGAGTATCAGAATTCCACATTGTCCACTGTTCACCATTCTTTTTAAGATTTTTGGTTTTTTCGCCGAGTCCGTAAAAAAACTCATCTTTAAAAAGCGTCTTAAAGCATCTTACTTCATCCTGGTCAAAACTTACTCCGAAACTTTTTTCATCCTCATTTATCAGGTTCATATTTTTATCGTAAATACTAACACGGCAGGGTGATTTAGATATTCTCACTATCAGATCACTGGTTGATACCTCGTAAAAATCCGATTCATCTTTTAATAAGAACTGTGCTGAAGCATTGTACACTACAGCGTAAGAGGGAGCAAGAGAAAATTCTTTCTGATTCGTAAATCTGAACCGGATGATATTATCATCGACAACATAAAGATTGAAAATTGCATTGTTTAATTTGAATTCAATTCTGTCGTCGTATTTTTGATATGAGAGAATATCACCGGCGAATTGAAAATCAGCGTAAGTACTTTTAATTAAAGAAACCATAAGTGCGATTATAAATATTTTCTTAAACATAAATCTTCTTTGATATAAAATAAGAAGTGATAATACTGTAAAATAATTAAAATCCGTGAATTTTAAGCCGACTGTTTAATTATTTTATATTGAAATATGAAAATGACCTGTTATCAACCCCGGACACTGTTCGCTAAATACGTTTCACAGACGCTTATCTCTCTTCTATCTCTCTGTTATCTCCCTTCTATCACCAATATGTTTCAGGCTCACATTCGTGCCTAACAATGATGAATTATTAAATAATTCACGTGGTTTTGTATTATTTGAAGAAGTATTCTTTTTAATATATTCTTAAGGAAAATCACTTTTTCCAATAGATGTGATATTGAATAAACAATTTAATTTGCATCCTATCTGAATTAATTTAGATTATTCTCCACTATCAGGAGAATGCAAACATTCATAATTAACTAAAAGGTCCGGCTTTCAGAACTCATTAATCGGAAATTGCTCAAATTTTCAGGTCAGTCTCTCTTTAAGATAAAAATATCATAAACCCGAAAAAGTTGGTGCTTCTTTGCAAATTTTTTTCTATTATCAATTAGCTTTCCCTGTCATTAAAATAACGAGAAAGGACAGTAAAAATGAGAACTGTTAGAGAAATTCTGTTGGATAAAGGCTATGATATATATTCTGTCTCTCCCGAAGATACTATCTTCAGTGCTTTAAAGTTTATGGCAGAGAAAAGAATTGGTGCGCTGCTGGTCATAGAAAATGGAAATGTCGTTGGCATTATGTCAGAAAGAGATTATGCCCGGAAAGTAGCCCTGGAAGGCAGATCATCCAGGGATGCCAGGGTAAAAGAAATTATGTCTGATAAAGTTATTTACGCAGATATTGACAGACTGGTTGAGGAGTGTATGGCTCTGATGATTGAAAAAAGAATTCGTCACCTGCCGGTTTTTGAGAATGAAAAATTAACAGGAATAATATCGATCGGGGATGTTGTTAAAGCTGTAATAGATGAAAAGGAATTTGTAATCAGCCAGCTTGTTCAGTACATAAAATGCACCCCTTCTATTGAGGAAGAGATAAGAAAGACAGAAACCGTATAATTCTATTCCCGGAATTACTTTTGTCTCTGGTACCTGCCCATTAATTCACCACGGGCAATAATGTGTCCTTCCATCTTTTTCATAACTTCCTTTACGGTAGCACCGGAATCGAGATGGACTGCAGTATTTAATCCGTAGATCCTGAAATAATATCTGTGGGTTCCTGAAGGAGGACAGGGACCGCCGTACCCTATTCTCCCGAAATCATTTGTACCCATTAAAATCTCATCCGGAATGTTTTTGGTCGGTGTGGTATTTTCCATCAGGGAATTTATTTTTGATGGAATATTGTAAACAATCCAGTGAGTAAAATTACCGCCTGGTGCATCGGGGTCTTCAACAATAACCGCATAGGTTTTGACTCCCTCAACACTGCAGTTCCAGCTCAGCTGCGGAGAAATATTCGCTCCATCGCATGTATATTTTGCGGGAATGCTTTCCCCTTTGTCGAACGCACGAGATTCAATTTCTATATCCATGTTTATTTCCCCCTTTTCCTGTTGAGGAAAAGTGTTTATTGTTGAAAAAAATATTGCTAATAAAAAGATAAACCGGCTTCTATCACCAAAAAAATATCGCATATCCAAAATTATTCTAAATTTTTGTCAACTTAAACTGTAAAAGAGAGATTTAATTAAATTTATAATCCTCCCGGCAGCCAGTTCAAACCAGACCGGCAGACTGGCAATACTGACAATACAAGTCAACTGACTAAAGTAAATCCGTTGTATAGTCCTTCCGGATCAATTCAGGACAGGAAATATATAATAAATGCTTTTCGCTTATAATATTTGCGAGCGGGATAGTGAGTGCTGGTACCTGATATTCAATAAAACTAAGAAAAATCCTCTGTTTTTTAACTTATCTATCTGGGTTTGTTTATGTATATTTACTAGATATTTTTCAATCAGAATAAATTAAATATGAATCAAAAGGTGATAAAAATGAAAATAATCTTTCCACTATTGACAGTGTTAATGCTGACATTTACCGCTTGTGAAAATAAAAATGAGGAAGCAAATGTAAATCTTCCCGAAGGAACTCATAAAATTGAAGTTGCTGATTTTGCTCAGACTCCGAATTATACATATATAAAAGCTTCTGAAAACGGAAATGAATACTGGATAGCTGTCACAAAAATGCAGCCTGAGAAAGGTCAAACCCTCTATTTTTCTAAAAGTATGGAAATGAAAAACTTCAAAAGTGATGCATTAAACAGAACTTTTGAATCCGTTTTATTCGTGCAAGATATCTCCCAGACTCCCCCTTCCTCTCAAAAACCGGTCAGCCACCCGCAGGTATTTTCACAAACTAAACAGGATGTAAAAATTGATCCATTAAAAGGCGGCAAGACTATCGAGCAGATTTATGATCAGAGGAGCGATCTGAATGGCGAAACAGTAAAAGTTAAGGGTAAGGTCGTTAAATTTAATCCTCATATAATGGGCAGAAATTGGATACATATTCAGGATGGAACCGGCAGTAATAATAATTTCGATTTAATGATAACCAGTGCCGATTCTGTTAAAGCAGGCGATGTTGTGGTAGTTGAAGGTACGGTAGAGATTGACCAGGATTTCGGAGCGGGTTATTCTTACCCGGTTCTCCTCTCAAATGCGAGCATTAAAGTAATGTGAAAGTGAAATAATTTTATTTATTTTCTTTTATTAAAAGGTTGTTTCTTAACGGAACAACCTTTTTTTATATCCTGAAGCACAAGGTATTCCATCACTTATATATGCTTCCGAGCCTATTAAACAGAATGGAAAAGGGATGAACCTGAAAGATATGAGTACCCGAAATTTACACCGATCGTTGATTTTACAAATAAAAAAGCAGGCCGGCAAACTAATCTAATTTGCTTTCGGCCTGCTTATATACCAAAAACAGGTATTTACTTAGCGAATGCTTCCTCAGGAGCTTTCTTCGAGGGTTTTACAAGATGCAGTGAATCAACAACTGCAATAGCAGTCATATTAATGATATCATCAACTGTAGCACCTCTCTGGAGAACGTGAATCGGTCTTTTCATTCCACGAAGAATAGGACCAACAACCGTAGCTCCGCCGATTCTCGCCATCAATTTATAAGCAATATTCCCTGAATTCAAATCCGGGAAGATTAACACATTTGCTCCACCCTTGAGTGTACTGAAAGGGAAATCCTTTTCGATGATCTGGGGAACTACTGCAGTATCTGCCTGCATTTCTCCATCAATGTTCAAATCGGGACGAAGCTCTTTAACTATTTCAACGGCTTTCTTTACCTTCATTGATTCCGGATATTTAGAGCTTCCGAAATTACTGAATGAAAGCATTGCAACTCTGGGAACAAGATCGAATTCCTTAACGGTATCGGCAGCAGTAATCGCAATTTCAGCAAGCTGTTCTGCCGTCGGATTAATGTTTACTGTAGTATCAGCAAAGAAATAAGCGCGTTTTTTTGTTATAACTATGTATAATCCCGATACCACTTTGAACCCCTCTTTAACGCCCACACACTGCAAAGCAGGTTTAATAGTAGTCGGGTAACTTGAAGTAAGACCGCTTATCAGGGCATCCGCATCACCCGTCTCAACCATCATAGAACCGAAATAATTAGGATCCCCCATTAAATCTTTCGCTTCTTTTAATGTAGCGCCTTTTCTCTGGCGTTTCTTGAAGAAAGCTGTCGCATAAGCTTCACGTTTCGTGCTTGTAGATGGATCCATAATCTTAAATTCATTCTGATCAAACCCCAAATCATTTATTGCTTTCCTGATGTTGAATTCATCACCCAGGAGTACAGGGAATGCAATATTCTCTGCGTAGGCAGCATGAGCAGCTCTTATTATCTTCTCCTCTTCACCTTCGGGATATACTACTTTCCTTGGCTGTTCTTTTGCCTTATGAATCATTACCCGGATAACCTCTTTGGATAGTCCGAGTCTTTCTTTTAATTCTTCTTCATATGCCGCCCAGTTTTCCATTGGTAACCTTGCAACACCTGTCTCAATAGCGGCTCTGGCAACTGCCGGGGCTACGTGCCATAATACTCTTGGATCAAAAGGTTTAGGTATTATATAATTGCGGCCAAATTCAAAGTCCGCTCCCCCGTAAGCATTAATAACCATTTCCGGAACTTTTTGCTTGGCAAGTTCTGCCAAAGCCCTGGTAGCAGCCATTTTCATTTCTTCATTTATAGCAGAAGCTCTGACATCGAGTGCTCCTCTGAATATAAAAGGAAATCCGAGAACATTATTTACCTGATTCGGATAATCACTTCTTCCCGTTGCCATAATAAGATCTTCACGAACTGATGTGGCATCTTCATATGTAATTTCAGGATCCGGATTAGCCATTGCGAATACGATTGGGTCCTTTGCCATTACTTTTATCATTTCTTTTGAAACAACACCTCCTACTGATAAACCAACAAACACATCAGCATCGACAAATCCTTCAGCAAGTGAACCTGAATCTTTATCCTGGGCAAAAAGTTGTTTGTACTTATTCAGATCTGTTCTACCTTTATGAATCAGTCCCTTTGAATCGTACATAAAAATATTTTCTCTCTTGGCGCCGGCCAGCATGTACAGTTTGCAGCAGGAAATAGCCGCTGCACCTGCCCCATTTACAACGATTTTCAGATTCTCGAGTTTTTTACCTGTAAGTTCCGCGGCGTTAATTAAGGCCGCACACGAAATAATTGCTGTACCATGCTGATCATCGTGGAATACAGGGATGTTCATAGTTGCTTTCAGGGTTTCCTCAATCTCAAAACATTCGGGAGCTTTAATATCTTCAAGATTTATTCCCCCGAAAGTAGGTTCAAGGAGCTGCACTGCACGAATAATTTCCTTGGGATCTTTACTCTTCATTTCGATATCAAATACATCAATATCAGCAAACCTTTTAAATAACACTCCTTTACCTTCCATAACGGGTTTACCCGCATGAGGTCCGATATCTCCCA
Organism: uncultured Ignavibacteria bacterium; assembly: GCA_963743325.1. Lineage (GTDB taxonomy): Bacteria > Bacteroidota > Ignavibacteria > Ignavibacteriales > Ignavibacteriaceae > DATFVA01. The sequence continues at coordinate 139,940 of CAVUOZ010000010.1, read as the reverse complement.
GACCCAATACTGCAGTTCCATTCGATACAACCGCAACCAGGTTGCCTTTTGCCGTATACTTGTATACATCATCATCATTCTTTGCTATCTCTCTACAAGGTTCTGCCACCCCGGGAGTATAAGCTAATGACAGATCTCTTGAGGTAAGACAGGGTTTCGTTGCAATAACTTCAATTTTTCCACGCCTGTCCTGACTGTGATATTCAAGAGCTTCTTCTTTACTGATTTTCATTTTATATTTTCTCCATTAAGCTTATTGAATTTTATTCCTATTACAAACGTATTAAATACCCACATAATGTGCCATAGACCGCTTTTTATTATACGCACAAAACATTTGAAATAAAGCTAAATTAGTCGTTATGAGCAGAAAATATTATGAGTTAAATATTCAATTCTCACTTGTGATAAAATCATTCACAAAAGTGATATATGCAGTGTTGAATAATTATAGAATCAAACTCCGGGTTTAAAATAAAAGTACCGGTTTTGACACCGGTACTTTGGAGGAGAGGATCAGAAAAACGGAGGGGTTATTTACGCCCCCTCCCATTATCTGTTTCTCTTTTTTGATCAGATTTCGTTCTGCTATCACTCTGTTTTTGCAGATTCGAATTCTTCACTGACCCCTGTTTTGTAGTCTGAGTCCGTTCTGTCTTAACCTCGGATTTTCTCTGAGTAGGAGTAGTGTACGTCTTTGTTTCCTGCCGGGGCTGATTGTAATTCTGAACTATTCGATCGTTTGTCTTCTTATTTACATTCTGCTTGGTTTCAGTCCTGTTCTGGGTTACCTTACGGGTTTCTTTCTTTACAGGCTGCTGATAAACCGGAGTTTTTACTTCAGTTCGATTATTAGTTTTTATCCGGTGTATCAGATACGACTCTTTTTTCATCAGTTCTTTTATTCGTATTTACGTTTTCTCTGGAAGTATTTTTCTGAGTGTCGAGTATTTACATTTTCGGATCTTTTAACATCGTTAGTTTTTCTGGTATCATTGGTTTTCAGAACAGGAGACTGATTTCTGTCATTTACATTTCTTCCAAACGCAAGTTTCGAAGTTTCAAGGTTTGTTTTTCTGTTGGTTCTGTCAATTTTCGGATCTTTAACTCTTGTATCCGTGAAATTTTTCCTATCAGGGATAAAAGTTCTTATTTCATTATCGGTCACTCTGTTCCTGTCGTTAATATCTCTCAGATCCGATACTGTTCTTATATTACGTTCACGGATATCAACTTTTCCTCTATCTCTTATAAGGGTTACATCTACGCCACGGTTAACAACTCTTCCATTCCTGTATCCGTAATCATTTCTGTACTTGGAATCTGAATAAATTCTGTATTTATAATTCGGACCAACATAGTAATTACCAACATAAGGATCACAGAAGTAGTGATATTTTACAAAATGCCACTGTGAGTAAGGGGTATAGTATGTATTTGTAAAATGTATTCCTAAAGAGATTGAAAAGACTGCATAAGGAGGCAAAGGAGCCCAGCCGATATATGCATCATCATATCTCCATTCTACCCATGCAGGAGCCCACTGGTAATCAGGAATCCAGACCCAGCCGTAATAGTCATCATTGTACCATCTGCCGTAGTGATAAACTATGTATCCGTATGGCTCATACGAATCCCAGTACCATCCGTCAGAGGTCCATATCCACCGGCCGTTTGCATAAGGAGCCCATCCCATTCTCATATGAACTGGTCTCCATCCATATACCCCATCTCCGAACTCGATCCAGGAACCATATGGAGATAAATTGGTATAGAAATATCCGAAACCTTCATTGTCATATCCGCCGTTGTTATAATTGTCATAACCCCGGTCGTAAGAATCCTGAGCCTTCGTTTGAAAACTCAATCCAATTATGATCAATGCTGCAATTAAAAATAACTTTTTCATTTTAGACCTCGCTTTTTTAGAACAAAACCAGGTGTCCAATGATCGTACCAATTTGAAGATGTAATTTTATTCCAAAAATCGAAGTGATCTAAAGATGCTTGTCTATTATTTTATACACTGTAAAATTTTATCTGGACAATAGGTTATCGCTTAATTCTTCTGTTTTTCCAGGTAAAATTTCCGAATAATCCCGCTATCACAGAAATCAGAATATACGGTATATGAATCAATTCTGTTAAGAAAAAAATTGAAGCGCTGTTTTTACGAAAAAACAGACTTTCGCCCTTTTTGATTATAACAAACTCAAGTGCTGTTTTTGTTGCTATACTTAAGACAAAGGTAATCAGGAAGAGATAAAAACCGGCAAGGATAAGGAGCATTTGAATAAGAAGTCCCGAATAGAAGAGAAATATCATAAAAAGCTGAAAAATCAGATTTTTATCTACATAATTAATACTTTTGCCTGCCCATCTTTTTCGCTGGTTGAAGAAATCTTTAATATCTCTGTTATACTCTGTACATACAACAGCCTCCCTGCTGCTGCAGAATTTAACCTTATAATTTGTTAAACGAGTAATTTTCTGCATCAAAAAGACATCATCGCCCGAAGAAAGATCAAGGTTATCAATTAAACCTCCCACCTCATTAAAAGCACTTTTTCGATAAGCAATGTTTGCACCATTACAAATGACGGGATTTCCCGAACCGATTAACCCTGCCCCGGCAAGAATTAATCCTTCAAATTCGATTTTCTGGATTTTTGGAAATAAATTAGGAGACTCCATAAATTCCACGGGTCCTGACACAAAGGCAGTTTGAAGATCAAAACAACCCAACATTTCTTTTAACCAGTTTTCAGAATGAATACAATCAGCATCGGTAGTCACTATTATATCCCCTCTGGAATTTTCTATTCCATGAAGGAGTGCTCTTTTTTTATTCCCTTTTGCAGATATCTCATCTCCCAGACTCAGGATTTTTATATTAGATTTTTTTTTATTTGATTTAACCAGAATAACGGAATTATCAGTGGAATTGTCATCGACATAAATTACTTCATATTTTTCTTCCGGGTAATTTAGTCCCTCAATGCTTTCCAGACTGCTCAATATATTTTTCGATTCATTTCTAAAAGGAATAATTATTGAAATAAAGCAATCCGGAATTCCATTTTGCTTGGGTGAAGAAAGTTTTCCCAATCCCCTTATAATTTTAATCAGGAAATACGTATAGTTAAGGAGCAGTAATAAAAAGACTATTAGCAAAATGATTTTCATTTTCTTCTTAATAAGAATATTAAACCAATTAATGCTGGTAAGATGACGTTTATCAGAAAAAGAAAAATTGATGCATTAAATCCCGTAGCGGCGGTTTCCCCGAACCTCTTTATAAAATAAACAGAAGCTCCTTCCCTTATCCCTAATTCTCCAAAAGATACAGGCGGTATTATTGTTTTAACGAACATCACGAGGTTCCCTGTCCATAAATAGTTAATAAACTCATAATGATGTGAGAATGCACTGACAAGTAATGCAAATTGAAGAATGAAACAGCAGTAAAATAGTACAGCTAAAATTGTGATTTTGAACCTGAATTGGTTATTAATATTTTTAATAGAAGAGAGGCTGGCTGAAATATTATGAATCCACTTGAAACGGGATACAGGCAGATATGATTTGATTCCCTCAAAGATAAAATACACTACAATAGCACCTGCCGATATAAAACCTATTGTGGAGGCATAAGAAATATTGAGGTAAAGCAGAAAAGAAGCGGAACCGAATATTAAAACAATGAACAAACTGAATAATTTATCTATGATAACTGCAGCGGTTACCTGCATAAGAGGTCTGTCAGTAAACGGAATAGCCCTTCCGAAATATTCACCGACTCTTGCTGGAGTAAAGGAACCGGCGGAAAATCCATAAAACAGAGATTGGAAAATTTTCCTGTTATCATTCTCCGATAATAGAGAAGTGCAGACAAGTTTCCATTTTAAGTACTGAAGAAGAATATTAAAAAAGCTTAACCCAAAAGCTGAGAACAGTAATACTTTATCCGCTCCGGCAAATACAAAAATGATCTTTCTGAAATCTACTGTATTAAGAATAAAGGCAATCAATCCAGCTGCTATTAAGATCTTTATAATAATGAGGAACTTATTCCTGTTATTTGCATAAATATATTTTAATGCAAGGACTGCTTCCGCCATTACTGCCCTATTTCCAGTATGTTCATATTCATTCCTTCAGTGCAATTGGAACACATATTAATCCCCTTTCTATTCAGTAAAACCATTTGCCTGAAATTCTGATATTCGTTCGATCTCCATATATTATTAAAATTTCGTCCGTTTAATTTTCCGAATTCAAAATCAGCATCTTTATCAAAGCAGCATGGAACGACTCTCCCGTCCCACGTAATCACAGAGGTTCGCCAGAGTGCAAAACAATGATTTTTTAATTTCCCTTTAATCCTGAATGTATCATTTTCAATTTCGTACCTCCTGAACTTTTTGTTTTCAGGCAGAAATTGAACTGCATTCGGGTATGAGGAAACCTGCATGGTTTTAAATACAACTTTATCAACCCCTGTATTCCTCCCGTATTCCAGCACTTTATTAAGTAAATGTTCATTCTGCTTCATGACAATAAACTGAAGTTCAACGAAAGGCTTTTTCAATTCTCTGTCATTTTTTCTTATTATAAGTGTTCGCAAACTATCATCAGCCTGTGCGAAGGTACCGCCAACCCGGTAATTTTGATATGATTCTTCGTCAAGACCGTCTATCGAAAATATGATTTTATCGGGAGCAGAATCAAGAATGGTGTCTACATTTTTTTTATTGATAAAATGACCGTTGGTGCTTATGGAAACATAAATTTTTCTCTGCTGTGCGTATTTAATCATCTGCGGAAGATTTTTATTGATATACGGTTCTCCCTGGAAAAACAACTGGGTGTAGAAACCTGTGGAACCGATTTCATCTACAATCCTTTTAAAGAATTCAAGCCGCATTAATCCTAACGGCCGTGTTAAACTACCCAACCCGGAGGGACATTCCGGACACTTCAGATTACAATGATTAGTTGGTTCAATTGAATAACTCAGCGGCATACCCCATACAATTGGTTTTCTTATTAAACGGGATAAATTAAATGACACTAATATTTTTAGGATATTTAAAAATCTTTTAATCGTAAAATATTTCAGAAGATTAATTTCCATTTATACCAGTAATCAACACCAGAAAATAATTAATTGTCAGAAGTAAACAAAAAAGTCTCTTCCTGCATTATTAAAGGATCTCAATATTCCTTGCTTCCAATTCCACCTTCCGGCGCCGTGGAATCATTATTATCCTGTACACTTTCAGAACGGAACCGGCAGATGTTCGGTAATTCATCAGCTCCTGTTGCCTTCGATCCGCCTGATAGAATCAAAGGAAATCAATATATCCGCTATGTGAACAGTACGGATATAGCCTATGATTACAGGCCGTTTGAAGGCCGTTAGATGGCTGTTAGATGGCCTTTAGAATCAGGATAGTCATGGATACAGATAAATTTGGATTCCTATAGATCTCGGGGGATTTTTCGTCAGCAGACATGCGGATAAATTTATTTTAAAGAGGGATTGAAAATGAAACGGGGAAAATCCTGTCAAATAGAGACAATTATCGGACTATTGTCTGTTTATAAATAAGTTTTGGATGCAGTGCTGATTTGTTAGGAAAACCAGTTTTGCTTACTTTTCTATTCAACATTAATAAAGAGTGGAGCAGGAATGTTCATAAATTATGCTGATCTTCCGGATCAACATCAGTTATTTACTGATTACCTCTACAATTTCGATAAAGTAAAGGGCTATTACAGATATAACTTCCGCGATAAGGAAGAATATATCAAACTCTTTAAGAAAAGAACAGACCTGGACAGTGAGAACAGGAGTCTCTTGTCCGGTATATTAAAGCATCAGTATTCTCAAAAAGAACCTTCCGAAAAGACACATTAAAAACCTCACAAAACTGGGTGAAAAGAATACACTGGCAGTGGTTACCGGTCAGCAGCTCGGAATCCTGGGTGGACCACTTGTATACATTTTACAAAATTGTAACCGCGATAAAACTCTGCAATAATTTAAATGAAAGATATGATGATTTTTCCTTCGTTCCCCTGTTTTGGCTGGAAGGCGATGATCACGATTTCGAAGAAGTAAAATCAATCAATATCATCGATGAAAATAATAATCTGAAAAAAATCTCTTATGAGGATGAAATCCATGAGGAGGAAAATAAAGGCAGCGTCGGATTTCTAAAACTCAATCCGGATATTAATCGCTTTTTCGAGGACCTAAACGTAGAATTGAAGGAAACCGAGTTTAAAAATGATATTATTTCGAAATTAAGATCTTATTATGCCGAGGGCAGAACTTTTAAGGATGCTTTTCGCGATTTAATATTCTGGCTGTTTGATGAGTATGGACTCTTAATTTTTGATCCGCAGGATGCAGAAGTAAAAAAACTATTAAAACCTGTTTTTAAAAAGGAAATTACGGATTTCAGAAATCATACCGAGAAATTGGTGAGTGTCAGCGCTAAACTTGAAGAAGAGTATCATACCCAGGTCAAGGTCCGCCCTATTAACCTTTTTTATCATACCGAAGAGGGGCGGTACCTGATTGAACCGGTTGAGAACGAATTTCGATTAAAGAGAAAACGCAAGAAGTTTACGTATGACGAACTCATGGATTTAATCGAAAAAGAACCATCAAGATTTTCTCCAAATGTACTGCTACGACCAATTTGCCAGGATTACCTTCTCCCTACGGCATTTTATATCGGCGGCCCGAGTGAAATTTCTTATTTTGCCCAGGTAACACCCTTATATAATATATATCAGGTAGAACCTCCGATAATTTTTCCAAGATCTTCGGCAACATTAATTGAAAAAAATATTGCATCATTGCTTGAAAAATATGAATTGAGTTTGAAAGATATATTTATCGAACCGGAGATCCTCAAGAATAAAATTATGGCAATTATTTCTCCAAATTCACTGGATGATATTTTTAATGAAACATCCAATGAAATTGAGCTCACTTATGATAAATTAAAAGAAAGATTATTCGAATTCGATAAAACGATAGCTGATGCAAGCACAAAGTACAGGCAGAAGACGACTCATTACCTAGAAGAGCTTAAAGGAAAAGCACTGGATGCACAGAAGAAAAAGCACGAGGCAACCCTTAGACAAATAGATAAATTGAGTGCAGCTCTCTTCCCTAATTCAAACCTCCAGGAAAGAGAATTAAACTTTGTTTATTTTGCTTACAGGTATGGGATAGAATTTATCAGCAGAATATTTGATGAGCTTTCTATTACTAAATTTGAGCACCAGGGAATCAAGCTTTAAAGAATCGTAAGCTCTGAATCTGCATCAAAAAAATGAAGTTTATTTGTATCGAACATCAGGTTTCTTTTTGATCCGGCGGGAGGTTCCTCACGGGCAGGAATTCTCGCCACAAACTGCATATTATCAAGCTGAAAATAAAGAAATATTTCGTTTCCCATCGGTTCAACTACATCCAGCACTACTTCCTTTCTAATTAAATCATCCCTGTTTGTTGATGCGTGATCATAAATATCCTCTGGTCTTATGCCGAGCCACACTTCTTTATTAACATACTTTTTAATTTTGTCGAAATTATCCCCCTTTAGTTCAAGTAAAAGATCATTTCCCGTACTTTTGAATAATAATCCGCCTTCACTTTCCAGGCGTCCTTTAATAAAATTCATTGAAGGACTCCCTATAAAACCTGCCACAAATCTGTTATCAGGTTTGTTGTAAAGATTCAAAGGGGTATCAACCTGGTTAACAATACCGTCTTTCATAATTACAATTTTATCACCCATAGTCATTGCTTCGGTCTGATCATGTGTAACATAAATCATTGTGGCACCTAGACTCTGATGAAGTTTCGAAATTTCAGTGCGCATTTGTACTCTGAGTTTTGCATCCAGGTTGCTCAGAGGTTCATCAAATAAAAATACCTTGGGTTTACGCACAATTGCCCTGCCTACGGCGACTCTTTGTCTCTGCCCGCCCGATAAAGCCTTTGGTTTTCTGTCAAGATAATCCTCCAGACCGAGAATTTTTGCAGCCTCCTGAACCCTTTCCTTTATCTCATTTTTATCGAATTTTCTGAGTTTTAATCCAAAAGCCATATTCTCATATACACTCATATGAGGGTACAGTGCATAGTTTTGAAAAACCATTGCTATATCTCTGTCCTTTGGGGAAACATCATTCACTTTTTTACCATCAATAAAAAGCTCGCCTTCAGTAATTTCTTCCAGACCGGCAATCATTCTCAAAGTTGTAGATTTCCCGCAGCCTGAAGGACCGACAAGCACAACAAATTCTTTATCCTTTACATCGATGTTTATATCTTTGACGGCCGTTTGTCCGCCTTCATAAACTTTGGTTACATTTTTAAGTATCACTTCAGCCATGGCCTGCCTGGTTTAATTGATTAAGAAATCCGGGATTTGAGATCTTTACACAGTCAAAATTATTAACTTTCCCGCCATCTTTCAATAAGGATGACAGAATTCCGAAAGCCATTGCGATCCGGTGATCTTCGTGGCTTGTGAACTCAGGATTATTGTTTTTCACTCTGCCGGATATTATAAAGCCGTCCTCCAATTCTTCAATTTCTAATCCTGTTGTTCTCAGGTTTTCACATATCGCTTTAATCCTGTCGCTTTCTTTAAACCTGAGTTCTTTTGCTGATCTGAGTTCAAAATCACCTTCCGCAAAAATACCTGCAACAGCGAGCACCGGTATCTCATCAATGAAATTGACTACGGGGTAATCGCCAAGATCTATATTCTTCAATTCACTGCTTCTGACCAGTATATCTCCGTATATTTCACCGGAATTCTCTTTCTGATCCAATAGTCGAATATCTCCGCCCATTTTAGACAGTATTTCAAGGATTCCTATTCTTGAAGTGTTCAAAGATATATCTTTAATAATCAGTTCCGAGTTTTTTGTCAATAATGTCAGAATTATAAAATAGACCGATGTAGATATATCTCCGGGAATAAAATATTCTTTAGGCTCGGGATAATTATCCTTTGAAACATAAGAGTAATATTTTCGGTCTTTAACCTCGGTTTTAAGATTTAGCATTTTCTCAGTATGATTTCTTGAAGGAAAATTTTCAATTACTGTTGTCGTGCCATCAAGATGTAAACCCGCCATTAAAACAGCTCCCTTAACCTGGGCACTTGCGACCGGAAGTTCATATTTTATCGGTATTAGTGCATCCGGAGGGTAAATATTCAAGGGCAGAGTGGAGTCGGGAGTCGAAGTTATTTTAGCTCCCATCGAGGTCAAAGGAACAACTATTCTCTTCATCGGACGGGAAGAAAGAGATTTATCTCCGATAATAACTGAACTAAAATTTTGTACGGATAGTATTCCCGTAATCAATCTTGCAAGCGTACCGGAATTACCCGCATCAAGGGGTTTGACGGATTTTTTCAGTCCGTTAAACCCCTTACCAGTAATCTCGAGATCAGTTTCTCTTTCATTGAAATCAATACCGAGCTGACTGAAACAATTCAAAGAGGACTTAACATCTTCCCCGGGTGAAAGATTTTTCAAAACCGATTTTCCTTTAGCGAGACAGGAAAACATGACGGCCCTGTGTGAAATCGATTTATCGCCGGGAAGTTTCAATTCTCCTTTTACCCGTGAAATATGATCGAAGTTTTGTAAAAGACTCATTTTTTTAACCAGGATTCCGTTTTTTCAATCAGATCTTCATTAATTAATTCGGTATTATTATACATCCCTTTAGTCAATCTCTGGCGCAGCGCCTCGTATAGAACAACCGCTGCTGCAACTGATACATTAAGACTCTGAACCATCCCGAACATAGGTATCATAAAGTTCTCATCGGCTTCTTCTGCAGCTTCATCAGAAACACCCCTGTGTTCGTTCCCCAGAACTATAGCACATTTCTCTGTTAAATCTAAATCAATCAGATTTTTTGAGTTCTCATTTAAGGCTGAAGCATAAATTTTAAATCCCTCTGAATGAAGTGCGGCATAACATTCCTGAATCGATTTATACTTTTCTCTTTCCACCCATTTGAATGCCGAAGCAGACGATTTCTTCCCGATTCTCGGAAATTGTTCGATATTGTAAACAAGAGATACCTTTGGAACACCGACTGCATCGCAGGTTCTGAATATAGCACTTACATTATGAGGATCGTGAATATTTTCAAGCACAACTATAAGCGAACCCTGGCGGGCTCTCAATACCTTCTCAACTTTTGCAGTTCTTTTTTCTGTACGTGTGCTTTTCACAAATTAACTTTTGTAGAACACTAATTTATATATAATTTTGTTCTTTCCCGTCCGGGCTCTGTCAATCTTAAATTTAGTCTTTGAATCTATTTTAAGATAATAAGCTGCAAGATCAGTAATTTTCTCCTTGACGGTATCCTCATCGTGAGCCCAGGATTCACATCCCTTCAAACCGGGAATTTCAGCAGTGTAGCCGTCATCGGTTTTTTTAATTATAATATCTAAAATCATTTTATCAAAATTGTTCAATTAACTTCAAGGAGACGATCTGACTTTTAGCAGACAAATTGGTGGTTGATCTTCATTCATCTTTAATTATGTGATAGACCGACGGTCTTACTGCTCACCCATAACTATTTTAACACTTGCGCTTGCACCAATTCTGTCCGCTCCGCTTGCAACCATTGCCTCTGCTTCTTCACGTGATCTGATTCCTCCGGACGCTTTAACTCCTATTCCGGCTCCGACAACATATTTCATCAGTGCTACATCACCGACAGTTGCGCCGCCTTTTGAAAACCCGGTGGAGGTCTTTACGAATTCTGCTCCGGCTTTCTTTACAAGCAGGCAGGCTTTAATTTTTTCATCATCTGAAAGTAATGCCGTTTCTAATATAACTTTGGAAATTACTCTGTGTTTTTTTGCAGTCTGCACAACCTGGTATATATCATTAAAAACATAATCATATTCTCCTGCTTTAAGTCTGCCAACATTTATTACCATATCAATTTCTTTGGCACCGCTGTCAATTGCCTGTTCAGCTTCGAACTTCTTCACTTCGGTTGTTGTAGTTCCTAAAGGAAATCCAATAACCGTACAGACTTTTACTCCGCTGTCTTTCAATAAATCTGCGCATAATGGAACAAAGGAAGGATTAACACAAACAGAGGCAAACTCATATTTCTTTGCTTCTTCACAGAGCCTGGTAATATCGTCCGGTGTTGCATCAGGTTTTAAAACTGTATGATCTATCATCCCCGCTATTTTCTTATCCTGGAGAATATGTCCCACTCCGATTCCTGCAGAGATTCTTTCGGCACCGACATTTACTATATTGTTTATTGCTTTGGGTTGTGTTACAACATTAGTTTCCCAGCCTTTACAGGATTCAGTCTTGCAATAAAAATCCCTTAATGTTTTTTCCAGGAATTCCTGTGAAACTTCTTCGGTTGAAATATCAGGTTTCATATTATCCACCATATTTTTGATATGCTTTAAATGTATTTTGAAGCAGCATAGCCCGTGTCATAGGACCAACACCGCCCGGTACAGGAGTAATATATGAACTTTTTTTGGATACATTTTCATAATCCACATCGCCTACAAGTCTGTAACCTTTAGGCTTTGACGGATCATTTATTCGGTTAATGCCGACATCTATAACTACAACACCTTCTTTTACCATTTCTGCTTTAACAAATTCGGGACTGCCGATTGCAGCAATTAAAATATCTGCCTGCATAGTAAATTCCTGTATATTTTTTGCGGCAGAATGACAGATAGTGACTATCGAATTAGCATGCTCTTTTTTCTGAAGCATAATATTAGCAATCGGTTTCCCGACAATGTTACTCCTGCCAAGAACCACTACATGCTTCCCTTTTGTTTCAATCTTATATCTGATTAGCAGTTCCTGTATTCCTGCAGGTGTACAGGAAGCAAATGTTTCCTTACCAATGACCAGGTTGCCGATACTTACAGGACTAAATCCATCAACATCCTTTTTTGGTGAGATAGCTTCAATTATCTTATTTTCATCTATATGTTTTGGTAATGGAAGCTGAACAAGTATTCCGTGAAAGTCGGAATCTTCATTATATTTATTTACAAGATTAAGTAAATCACTTTTCAGAAATATCTGCAGTGTGATTCTCCGCCTTTGTTCTCATCCCGATTTCTTCACAATCCCTTATTTTGCTCTTTACATAAACCTGTGATGCAGGATCTTCACCCACCAGGATTGTGACGAGACCCGGTACTTTTTTGCCATCCGCTTTTAATCTATCAATCTTCTGTTTTAACTCTTCCCGGATTAGTGCTGCCGTTTTATTACCATCAATTATAGTCATTCAATAACTTTCGTTTCAATTGATTTCACTTAATGAATTAAGTTTTGAAAAATCATAATTATAATTTCTGGTCAAATACTTTCTTAATCTGATATCCGATAAAATTTCCTCCGCAAAAGGGTTTGTATTTTGCCACCCGGTCAGGCCGTTTTTTCTGTAGTTTTCCAACCTTCTTAATGTTATCTCACAAAAAACCGGATCGATATCAGCCGTATAGCAGGTTCTCCTTTCAATCTCCGAGGAAATCAAAGTAGTTCCGGAATGTGAAAAAAAATCTATTACAAGATCTTTTGGGCTGCTGCCTGATTTAACAATTCTCTGAATTGCTTTAAGAGGTTTCTGTGCATAGCAGCCATTAATGTTTTCATTCATACGGTAAAATATCTGTTGAATGTCGACCCAGACATTACCGGCCCGGATAAATTCAGACTTGCTTCTATCAAAGTTGTTTGTCTCTTTCCCGTTAACTTTCTTATAATATCCGTTCATTATTTTCGGAATATCTGTGTACTCAGCCTCCGGATTGAACAGAGGTTTCCCTTTCGTATAATAAAGAAGCTCCTGTCTCACGGACATCCAGTTCTTTTGAGTGCCGTATCCCCTCTGGTTTCTCATCGTTATAAAACTTCTGGATTTAAAACCCGAACTCCTCATCATTATTATAAAATCGGCAAGCGGCTGAAAATGATTATTCTGATCAGCTCCCAGCCAGATATAAAGTGAAGAGTTTTCCGATAAAAAATCATATGTATTTTTTATCCATAATTTGCACCAATCAACAAACTCTTCAACATTAGTTTCTCTGAAAGCAACAAAATTATACGGAGGATCGTGTATGGCAAGCACTGCTTTCTTATTTCCTTTTAATTTCTTGACTGATGCGGCATCAGTACAATCCAGGCAGGCAATCTTATGACCTGATATTTTGTCTTCCCAGACATCACCATTTTTGAATCGTGAATAAGGCAGAAGCAATGCTCTTAACCTCTCATCCAGGTCGATCCTTGGTAATGTGAAATTTATCATATAAACTTATTCTGCTTTTTTTACGAATTCCGGAAAGAGTACTTTTTCGAGCTCAACAGTTTTACCGGTCTCTTTGTCAACCTTAAAAAACATTCCACAAATATGTACGTCATTCTGCGCTGTTTCATATTTCTGCGGTGTCTGGTAAAGAAACCTGTTTATTGCAGCTATTGTCTTCATCCCTATCACTGAATCATAAGGACCCGTCATGCCCACATCAGTTATATAACCTGTACCCATCGGAAGAATTCTTTCATCATTTGTCTGTATATGAGTATGGGTTCCAACAAGAGCACTAATTTTTCCATCCAGATAATTTACAAGTGCCAGTTTCTCGGCAGTGGCTTCGGCATGAAAATCAACAAGAATTATATTGGTTTCGTCTCTTAATTTTGGGATAATCCAGTCACTTGTCCGGAAGGGATCATCAATTGTTGCCATGAATGTTCTCCCCTGAAGGTTAAGAACAGCGACTTTCCCTTTTTTTGTTTCGGCTATATAATAACCGTTTCCATAGGTCCCCTTCGGATAATTTAAAGGGCGTATAGCGCGGGGTTCAATTCTAAGATAATCCTGCGACTGGTGTTTATCCCAGGTATGGTTCCCGCCGGTGATCACATGAACACCAAGATTAAAGAGAACTTCACCTTCTTTATTAGTGCATCCTTTACCATCAGAGGCATTCTCTCCGTTTGCAATAACAAGATCAGGTTTGTATTTCTGGATTAGTCCAGGCAGCCATGTCTGCACCATATCCATACCGGGTTTTCCAATGATATCCCCGATGAAAAGAATATTAATTTGATTCATAATCGCCATAAAATAATTGATAAATATATTGAAAACAGGAGACAATAAAAAAGAGAGCAATAGGTTAGCGTTGGCTAAGTAGTCGCGCTCCTGATTCACTTCAGGCAGGACGTATCGAAGCCAGATCCCTCCTTCCGATATGCGCTGTAGTTATAATACACTTTTGATCAATTATGTGGCTAAAGCCCTAAGATTGTTTTTAGAGCTTTTCCGTAAGCTGAAGCTGACGGCAATAATACCCAATAAGATAAATCCTGTTAACTCAAAATGACTGAGAAATCTTACGCTTCTCACTCTTTATCATTCCGACCAGCGAGGAATCTTATCTTTATTACCACTTAAGATCCCTCCGGCATCGGGATGACATACGATCTCTCAGTCTCTCTGTCCCTTCGTCTCTGAATCTATCCCTCCCTGAATCTCCCTCTTCAACTTCATCGGTGGCTGAGTAGTCCCGCTCCTGCTCCACTTCAGACGGAAGTTTCTAAGCCAGATCCCTCTTTCCCCGGGGTGAAATCTCTTTTCAGATATGTTAATACTTCAGAAAGTATTATTTTTGGGAAAATGATTGGATAAATGCTTAAAGACACGCTCGAAATACCTCTTGAACAAGCTTCCTTCTCAATTATAGATCTGGAGACTACAGGATTATCGGCCCGTTACAATAATATTATTGAAATCGGAATCGTTAAGGTTGTTGATCTGAAAATTATCGACTCATTCCACACAATGATAAACCCGGGCAAACCTATTCCGTATTATATATCCCAGTTTACAGGAATTACCGACGAGGATGTTTATAACTCTCCTTTCTTTGAAGACGCCGCAGATGATATCCTGAAGTTTATTTCGGAAGATATCATAGGGGGACATAATTTTTCTTTCGATAAAAGCTTCTTAAAAAGAGAATTCTTATATGCGGGTAAAGGATTATTATATAACAGGGATATATGTACTCTAAAACTTGCAAGAAAAATGTATCCGAACTTACGGAGCAGATCCTTGTCAAATATGTGCAGACATTTTAAGCTGCATAATGAAAATTCCCATCGGGCTCTTTCAGATGCACGCGTAACTGCTCAACTGCTAATTAGGATGATAGCTGAGCTCAGAGAAAAACACAATATTTCCACCTTGGATGAGCTTTTGAGTTTTCATAAGAAACCTGCTGGAAAAGATAGAAGCAGCCGCGTAAAACAATCTTTACGTGAAGACGTATCCGCTTTACCGCAAACCCCCGGCATTTATTATTTCTTAAATTCAAAAAATAGCATTATCTATATCGGTAAAGCAAAATCCTTAAGAGACAGAATAAAATCGTACTTCTCTCCTACCGCTCCCCGTAAAGCTAAAAAAATTGTTCAGCAGGCATCCCGTATAAAAATAGAAATAACAAATACAGAACTGACTGCTCTGCTGATGGAAGCGGAATCAATAAAACTTGTAAATCCAAGGCACAATACACAACTGAAGGAGTACGGGAACAAATATTTTTTAAGGATTGACACAACAAATAATTTTCCCGGGATAGAAATTTGTAATTATTTTGATTTTGACGGACGGGACTATTTCGGATTGTTTATAACTAAAAAGAAAGCGCTCTCTTTGCTCGAAATGATCCATAAAACATTCGCACTTCGGGAATGTGATGATAATGAATTCAGTAAAGAGAGGATCTGTTTCCTGGCCGATATTGATAGATGTCTGGCCCCGTGTGTGACCAAGTCAAAAGCAGTATACAGAGATGAACTGGAGAGGGTTTATGACTTTCTGTACGGCAGGAACCAGTTCGCGCTTACCAGACTATTAAATAAAATGAGGGAATATTCCGATAAACAGAAATATGAAAAAGCCGCTGAAGTTAAAGAAGTAATTGATATGATTCTGAATCAGACTTATAAATCCTCTGTTCTTTCAGAACCGGTAAATAAAGCCAACGTATTGTTTGAAGTCCGCGGTGCTTTTGAAAATGACTATATGCTGCTGCTTTCCGGAAAGATATTTATTAAAAAATATGCCGTAAACGGCGCGGACCATTTCGGTGAAGCACTCGATGATTATTTCAGCAGGACAATAAATCTGTCCGAACTGCCATGTGAAGAAGATCTTGAAAAAATGAAGATTACTCTGAACTGGCTTATAAAAAACCGGGATCTGGTCAGAGTATTTTATCTGAAAGAATATAACAGCAAAGAAGAACTCTATCTGAAAATATCATCAAAGAATTTCACAAATGTCCCTTCGCCTGAGGTCTACTATGATATCAAAGAATTTTTGAATCAGGGGAATTCTGAAGAAGTAAATTGATTTAATTTCATTCAAATGTATATAAGCACTTAAATCGAGCAGTTTAATCGGGAGAAAGTAAATGATATACAGAACACTATTGATTTCAATTTCCTTTTCATTCATTCTGGCTGCACAGAATAAAACCCTGAATCTTGAACAAATAATGCTGCACCCTTATTCGTTGTCACCCAGGCAAATAATAGAAATCAACTGGATACCCGGAGTGGATAAAATATCTTTTATTGATACGCTGAATGGCGAACAAAAACTTTTCAGTCAGGATTATAATTCTAATGAAAAAAAAGAAATAATCGGGTTAACCATTCTTTGCAAAAAGCTTGCTCTGCTGGGAGAAGGTGAAATAGAGCGGCTGCCGGGGGTGGAATGGATAGATAAGAACAGTCTTAAATTTCGAATTGGAAATAAGCTGTTTCGATATAATTCGATCTCAGGTGATCTGGGAATAGTAAACACTGTAGATTCTTCCGCACAGAACATCGATTATGCAATTAATAATTCTGCTGCTTATACAATGAACAACAATCTATTCATCGCTGTAAACAACCGGCAAATACAGTTGACAAAAGATAATGATATTAACATAGTTAACGGTCAGGCTGTGCACAGGAATGAATTTGGAATTATAAAAGGAACATTCTGGTCTCCCACAGGAGGTTATCTTGCGTTTTACAGGATGGATCAGACAATGGTAACAGACTACCCGATAGTAGACCTTACATTGCATCCTGCAGTTGTAAAGCCTGTAAAATATCCGATGGCAGGAATGACAAGTCATGAAGTTACAATTGGGATCTATGATCTCAAAAATGGGACAACTATCTGGCTTAATACCGGATTGCCGAAAGATCAATATCTGACGGGCGTTACATGGAGTCCGGATGAAAAATTTATTTACATCGGAATACTGAACAGGGATCAGAACCATCTCGAGTTGAAATCTTACGATATTAAAACAGGTGATGAAGTCAGAACTCTGTTTGATGAAAACAATGATAAGTATGTGGAACCCGAACATGGACCAATCTTCGTAAAAAATCATAATGATGAATTTATATGGTTTTCCAAAAGAGACGGATGGAATCACCTATACCTTTACAGGACCGATGGAACACTGATCAGGAAATTGACAAATGGAGATTGGGAAGTTACCGGTTTCGATGGATTTGACCCAGATGGGGAAAACATATTTTTTACTTCCACAAAAGAATCTCCGATACAAAGACAATACTATTCAGTAAATCTTAAATCAGGAAAATTAGAAAGGATAACTCAGGCTGAAGGTATTCATAATGTTGTAAGAAATAAGGAAGGAAATTATTTTATTGATTCCTATAGCAATCTGAATGTACCTCTTAATTGCAGTGTGATCAATAAAAATGGTAAAATTATAAATGATCTGGTTTCATCCCCTGATCCGCTTAAGGATTACAGACTTGGAAAAACAAGAATTTTTACCTTAAAAGATAAGGCCGGATATGATCTTTTCTGCCGGATGATTACTCCTCCCGATTTTGATTCAACCAAAACTTATCCGGTAATAGTGTATGTATACGGAGGACCCCATGATCAGCTTGTTGAAGATAACTGGCTGGGCGGCGGTAATTTGTGGTTTAATTACATGGCAGAAAAAGGTTATATCCTTTTCACGCTTGATAACAGGGGTTCTGCCAACCGGGGATTAAAATTTGAACAGGAAACATTCAGACACCTGGGTACAAAAGAAATTGAAGATCAGGAAACCGGGGTGAAATATCTGAAATCTCTTGCCTATGTAGACAGCACAAGAATGGGAGTGTATGGCTGGAGTTACGGAGGCTTTATGACAACTTCCTTGATGACACGTACACCGAATTTATTTAAAGTTGGTATCGCAGGCGGTTCAGTGATCGATTGGAGCTATTATGAAGTAATGTACACGGAAAGGTATATGGATACTCCGCAGACTAATCCTGAAGGATATCAGGAATCTGACCTGTTAAATTATGTAAACCGGCTCAAAGGAAAACTGCTCATGATTCACGGTACGTCCGATCCTGTAGTTGTGTGGCAGCAGGATTTAATGTTCGTTAATAAAGCTGCTGACCTGAATATTCCGCTGGATTATTTTCCATATCCCGGACAGGAACATAATGTGTTCGGCAAAGATAAACTTCACCTTTACAGCAAAATAACAGCCTATTTGGATGATGCTCTTTTGAAGTAGAAATTAGCCGCAGGTTCATCTAAGCCCGAAAATGTAGACGAGACACCTAAAGCCTGCCCTGCAAATTATGGAAGCGGATTGAACTCAGGAATATAATCCGGATTCATTGAGCAAATAAATTTCCCGCTAATAAATAGATTTTTTCACTATGTCGTCCCGCTGGGACTTTTTGTGTTTTTTATTTCGCTTTCTATAAATATTTAGTCCCTGAAAGGGACTGACTCAATCAAGACCAGATAATTTTATGAATATCGTGGGACTAATTGTCCCATTAGGAACAAAATATTTATAGAATTTTATTTCTACAAGATTTCAGAGTCCCTTTAGGGACGAAATGTATATTATAGCGCTGATTTACATCCCTCAAAGCATATTTTCGTTAGCTGAAACTCCATAATCTCCTAAACCGATATATTTTTGTAGAATCTTTTACTGCAGTTGAATTTGTTCAATTGTTCTCACTTCGGGATATTCATACCATATTAAATCTAAAGAATTAACGACACCCTTAATATGTATATTATTTTCGTTTATTTTGTCAGATAATTTCTTGCATTCCCCGGCATCTTTTGAGGCCCCGATAGCTATATGAGTAATAAACGGAATATCTAATCTTAATTCAGAGCTCAAGACTCCGGTATATAATCTATCATGTAACTTTATTATGCCGCTGTTGCCTTCATCGGGAGTCAGGAAAATATCAGTATAGTCGCTGAATGAATCCTTAACAATAATTGAACAATTAAGGGAAAATTTTATTGTTTCAACATTCTTCGCATTTTTTTTTACGTGTTTTATAAAAACGGATTCTCCAACTTTATTTATTGGGAACACAATTGTAAAATGTGGTTCGACTATTCCATAAAAACGAATATCATATTTTTTTCTGAAATTCTGTATCCAGTTATATTCTTTTTTATCAATTTTCGGATAAGCTAGAACAAGATATGACATTTAAAACCTCCATTCGTGAACTATACTTCTTGAACTTGAACTTGAACTCCTTCATTCTTCATCCATTGGCGATGATTCCATTCACTCAGACAATCACATTTGCAGCCGATTTTCTGGTTTCTCGCTATGCGCTATGCTCTCTGCGATATGCATTCCTAAATATCCACTATATGTTTGCTTTTCTTATTAAACCGTAGTGTAAGCAAAATCGCGGATGTTGTCAAACCGAGGAATAGTCCAATCCAGACACCGACTATACCATACGCGAGTGTGAATCCCAAAAAGTAGCCTATCGGAAGTGCCAGAATCCAATAAGCAATAAAAGTAATAAGAGTAGGGCCTTTTACATCTGTAAGCCCTCGAAGGATTCCAATACCAACCGCCTGAACTCCATCCGATATCTGGAATAAGGCAGCAATTATCAATATGGATGAAGCAAACGAAATCACTGAGGCATTTTCGATATATAATGCCGGCAAAACATTCCTTAATGTGACAAAAACAATTCCAAAAGTTCCCATTATCGAAGCAGAAACAATGATTGCAGTAAATCCTGCTTTTCTTGTTTCGGAAATGCTCTTCCTCCCTACAGCATTTCCCACTCTTATGCTCCCTGCCGCGGAAACTCCCACCGCGCACATAAATGATATTGAAGCTAAATTTATTGCTATCTGGTGTGCAGCTAACTGGTGTGTTCCGAGCCAGCCAACCATAATTACTGCAAATGAAAACGCCCCTACCTCAAAGAAATATTGCACTCCGCTGGGCAACCCAAGAGCGAGAATCTTCTTTATTATTTTTGTGTTAATACCTTTAAAATATGGTGTTACATCATATTGCTTAAAGTTTTCTGCACGCATGACATATATCATAAGTGTAAGGGCCATAAAAATACGTGAAGCAAAGGTTGACCATCCCGCACCATCCAGTCCGAGTTCAGGGAATCCCATATTACCGAATATTAAAAGCCAGTTAAAAAGGACGTTAATAAGGTTAGCTAGCAAGACCACAACCATTGCTGGTCTCATCACTGAAAATCCTTCAATAAACTGTTTATAAGATGAAAAGATCATAGAAGGTATCGCAGACAGTCCAAGTAATCTTGAATATGACTGGGCCTGCTTTACCACTTCCGGAGGCTGATTAATGTATACAAGCAGACTGGATCCAATAAAAATGATTAAAGCTATGATAATTCCTACTACTACATTTATAAGCAGTGACTGACGGAATAAAATCCCGCATTCATCATATCTGTTTCCTCCTACTGCTATAGCAACAAGCGGAGTTACAGCAATTGATATTCCTAACCCTACTATAAAAATAAGAATAAACAGGCTATTACCCACTGATGAAGCGGCAAGAGGAACTGCGCCCACACTGCCTACCATGACACTGTCTACTACACCCATCATTATAAATCCGAGCTGACCTATAATTACAGGATAAGCAAGATTCAGAGTTTTTTTAACTTCTTCCTTATATTGCTTCATAAACAATTTTTAATTGAAATAATAATATAATTATTCCGGTAAGTAATTCATTCGAATTAATTAAAAAAACCGGGATGGGTTTTCCCGGTTTGGTGGAGGTTTTAAGTTATGAAGAAACAATTTACCTGGCTGCTACTTCTGAAGTGTCTGCCGGATTAACCTTAACACCATACTTGAGTATCAGATTCTCACAATAAAAATTCGTGCACATTTTTCTGACTCTTCCGCTCCCATCAAACTTGATTGCCTGCCTAACTGCAAAAATTCCCTTGGGGTTATCAATCTTGTATAAAGCTAATGCAGCAACTATCCTGGCATCTTCACTTTCTTCGGTTGTCAGCATATGCATTAAAGGAAGGACCGCTTCTTCTGCCTTAATTTCTCCAAGCATGAAAGCTGAGCTTGTCCTTAATCCAAAATTATCCGATTCAAGCCCTGCTAATAAATTTTTTACTGCAGCTTTTTTTGTTTCCGTATTTTCAAGTTCGGATTTATCAAATCCGTATGAAGTCATGACAAAAAAGAATAAAACTAATCCCGTAAGAGTAATTGTCGATTTGTACATATCAGCCTCCTCAACTTTTATTATTTTAATCTGTGCAAAGGTAGTCTGATTTCCGAGGCGTGTAAATTGAATTGGGACAGGAGGTGCAAGAAAAGGATTTAAATGGTTTTATTCCGGCTTTGCGGTATAAACATTTTTAAGTTTACCAGGGCATTTTAATTTTTTACCTGCTGCAATTGATTCTATTTCAACAGTATCAGCTTTTTAGTTTGTGCGAAGGCTGGCGTTTCCAGTCTGTACAGGTATACTCCGCTTGCAAGAGTACCTGCATTAAACCGGATATTATAAGTTCCAGCACTTTTATCTTCATTTAACAATACAGACACTTCCTTCCCTAAAATATCGTATACCTTAAGCGAAACTCTGCTTCGCTCAGGTACTGAGAAACTAATAGTTGTTACAGGATTAAACGGATTCGGGTAATTCTGATCTAATCTGAACTGTGGTTTAGAAACCCACTCATTCAAAGCGTACGCAGGATTAGTTAATTCATAAGTCACTTTAAATTCACCGCCGGTACCGGCAGGTAAATGTAAAATTCTTGTCTCAGCAGTAAAGTCGTTATATACCGCTCCGTCTTTTTTAATTTCTTTTATCCTGTATTTTGTAGTTGATAATGCCAGGGGATTCATATTTATTTCCCTATCGGTATTCCAGAGGGGAAAACATATAATACAAAGTTACAGGTTCACCCTTTAAAGAAAAGATTTCCATAGAGATAGGTATAATATCCGAGTTCTATGGAATGATAACCGGCCTTTGAGCTGCTGCCTTTCTCAAGTCCCCAGATTTGACCACCATATCGTGTTCTGTCCGAATAGACTTCTCCGTACTCATGGTCCACAAAATAAGTCATAAAGAAACTTAAAGTTTCATCGGCCATCTGCAGATACTGCGATTCTCCTGTTATATTGTACATCATTAATCCGGCAGTTACAGCCTGTTCCATCTGCCACCATGCTTTGGCTGTATCCACCTGTCCCCACATGAGCATTTCGCCGGTATCACGATTAAAATCTTTGTAGGGTCCCCCAAGTTCATGATCGTAGCCATTATCCCACACGTTCTGAATTAAATCATGAGCCGCACTAACATATGCAGTATCCGGGAAAAGCTGATTTATTCTTCCGAGACACCATCCTGCTTTGAGCACATGTCCCATTATTGTCATTGTTTCATTATTATTCCACGCCCAGTCGGAATAATACTCTTCGACAAATCCTATTGCCTGCTGCGGCATGCTGGTATAAAGATGAGTTAAAATATTGTCCGCCAATTGGATGAGTCTGTCTTTGTAGACGTTATCCCCTGTCAATAAATAAAGCTCAAGAACGTTTGTAGTGATTGCATCAACTGTTGCATTAAAACTTTTCCCGGAGACGGATGACCAATCATAACTCCCATTGTCATAATATCCGAAAGACTGTGCGTTATTATCCCATAGGTGTATTTCACTGCTTGAATAACCGGTCATAAGTTGATTCCAATCCGCCGTATCCCTGGTAGCTTCATAATAGGCTGCTATTCCAAGTAAAGCATAATGCTGGTCGAAAGCAGTTTTAACATCATTCGGGTTGATAGGATTGCCATATCTATCCAGGCTATGATACCATCCGTCATGCGTGGCGTCCCATGCATGCGCATACATGAAGTCGAGTGCGTGTCTTGCCATGACCAAAAATGTCTGATTCCCGGTAAGCATATATGCCCTTACAAAGCCATAAGCATCCCTGGATTGAGTAATAAGATCCTTGTTCGTTCCCCAGCTTACTATCACATTTCCATACCTGTCAACATTCGTATAAAATCCGCCGTTTACAGAATCATATACCTGCGTCCAGAATTGCGCACAGCTATCAACATAAGGAATTGCAAGCGCGGGATTCTGAAGGTAAGGCGACTGAGGTATGTATTGGGCATATGTAAAATTTATTACCAGGATAAAGATGTAAAAGTATTTCATTACGTACCTCTTATTTTATTATTTCAGATACTGTCAATCCGTATAATGCTTAATCACTTTCTTAATATGGTCCTCACAAACTGTGCAGAACGGTTTCGTTCCTTTAGAAAACATTATACAGTCAAGCATCGGTCTGTACATTCCTTTGGATGAATAACCTGCTCCTTCGAATGCACCTGTCATTCCCCAATATTTACTTTTATGAAGATATTGATCGACCCCGTCGCTGTGTTCTTTATCCAGCTTATTATACTTTTCTTTTAATGCATTAATTTCATCCTCAGGGGCCCTGTTTCTTTGAAGCTCAGCAACTTTCTCATTTAACTCTCTCCTTTCCTTCTGCCAGGCGAGATCAAACTTATCGTACTGTTCCTTTTCCCATGGTGTAGGTATTTCAATTCCCGGTGTTATAAGCGTTTTCCATTTTAAATTATCTTTATCCAGTAACCTTGTTATATTGGGTTCAACGGGTTCAACTCCTTTCGGGTAGAAATCATTATATGCTACATCCGATGTATAATATTCGTCTGCAAGCCCAGAAAATGAGTGTCCGAATTCATGCAGAAAGATATAGTCGCTGAACTGGTTGTCGGAAACAAAAGTGCAGTAAAAATTATAAATTCCTCCGCCTCCGTAACGTGATTCATTTACCATAATATAAATTGCATCATACGGAACATTTGCTGCGAGGTCTCTCATTGCCTTATTATCTTCGGTGAGGATATACCTTTCGGAGCCCAGTGCGTAATAAGTAGTGCTCAGTACAGTATTTTTATAAATTCCCGCACCTGGATTATCGCAGCCGCTGTCGATGGAAGCCTTATATACACCGTAAATATTGAATTTACCCTTAAGGGAATTATAAGGTTCCTGGTGAATAAAAAGCTCGGTAAAATGTTTTAAATCCTTTTCAAATTTCGATTTCTCATCTTTTGTATAACCTTCCCCGATAATTACAACATCAACATTAGTATGGGGATCGCCAGAATAGTACTGTTTATAGACCTCTACACCGTTATTGTCGACTGCTTCCTCCGAGATATAAATATCAGTCGGATTGATTACAGCTGAATAAACCTGGTTGAGATTGTATTGTGCATCCCGTCTCTCGATATTGAATTTAATTTTATTTTTCGGAACCGGAATAATCGCACTTTCCTGAAAAGCTTTCTGAATCCCGTTCATTGCATCATCACTTGTCTGATATTCTTTAAAATAACTGTCAAATCCCTTTGAATATATCAATTTACCCGATTGTTCATCATAAACTTTATAGTAATAAGCTCCGTTATTAAAATTATCAATGAGGTTATTTAAACTGCCGGCCCAGGTTCCATACTTATAAATATGATCAAGTGTCACCAGTTCAGAACTGGAATTCCCGGTATGATAATAATCTATACGCATTGTTTTATCTGTAAAATAATCGTTAAAAGATTGAGCAGTAAGCTGTGTAAATGCAAATATAAAAAGTATTAAAGTTTTCATAATAATTATCTTTTAATTAATGATTCTAAATTTATTAAAGTGATGAGAGATTTGAAAGTAAGCAGCGGACTTAAAATGAGGTTAAAGGAGGATGTCTATTTCGGGAAAGAAGCCTTTTTTGATAAAGATCCGATTAAGTTTCCCATTGGTTAATTTTGTAAGGACTAAATTCCCTGGAGTATTCCAATGAATCCTTAACGATTTGTTACTGAATGTATTGAAAACTTCTCCAGACAGAAACTTATTTTCCTATTCCTAATCATCAGGAAACAGATCCTTAGTTCTTTTTTCCATTTCAGCGGCAATGACCCGGCTATCTTCACCCTGTTCTTTGAGCTTCTCTTTAATGTTTTGATAACTTTGCTGGTCTCTATCCTGACTTAATTTGAAAACATTATCCATTTCTTTTACCTCAATTTCAAAAGCCACTATTGCTTTCATTAATTTTTGAATATACTCTGAAGGGAGATTATCAAAAACCGTAGTTGAGTGCTGATTGTGATTTTCAAAATGAAGGGTTGTTTTCCGGAGAACGGATTCTAACGCAGTGTCATCCAGAAACCTGATTATGCCTTTAGCGTGAACACTCATGTAGTTCCATGTAGAAGGCTGATGCGGGTTACTATACCATGTAGCGCTTACATAAGTGTGGTTACCGGTGAAAACTACAAGAACATTTTCATTATTGAGGAAGGCTTCATGATGGTCAGTATTCTTCATGATATGTCCCCGTAATATTTTCCTGCCATTATGTTCTTCAATAAATACCGGCACCTGTGTGGCAACAGGGTTATTTTCTGAATCACATCCTGCTAAAAAAGCAAATGGATGCTGATCAATAAATTCTTTAATTACCTGTGCATTTTGTTCTTTGTAATACGGGAGATTGTACATAATAATAAGTTTATTGTTAATTATTAATTTAACGTTTTCATTCGCTTGCAAAATTCAGATTTCAATATTCTGGAAAGATATGTTACCAATTATACATGTTATTAATTTGCACAGAATCCCCTTTAATTCCTAATGTATAATCAAAGCGCTGAGATAAATCCGGAGCAAATTTATTAATAATATTATCTACTTCTGCCAGGTTATGAGAAGAGTACAGCATATGGTAAGAGTGAAGAAGCATGGATTCCTCCGAAGGAGTTCCTTCGGAAGAACCCTGATTATGATCATTCAGCAGAGAGAGAGAAAGAGATTCATCCGGAGGAGTCCGTTCAGGAGGACTCTCGGACTGTACATTTTATGGAGAGACAGGGATTCGAACCCTGTATTTTTTATTGTTTTTCAGACTTTTTAATATTCTTTGAAAATTTGAATTTATCGCATCTATTAAATATTTATCCTGCATTTTTAGTGAATATACTCCCTTACGTTCCCCAGGATTCAGATATTAGAATTTATAAAGAATTAACAGAGAAAGGTGAATTTTATGAGTACCTTATGGAAAAATTCGGTGCAAATGAAGAAAGATCTGCTTTCAAAGTCAGGTTTTTCAGCGAAGTATTTTACAGTGAGGAAAATGATAATGAGGGACGTACTCGTTTCAATGAATTGTTTCCCAGAGTAGCTGAGATTATCGCATACTACAAAAAGGTGAATCATAGGGATCTAGCTATTGAACTTCAAAAAATTGAAGCTGAGATAATGGTAAATTCAGTTGTCAAGCGATTGATGGATAATAAGATATTTGTACTTACAATTCACGATTCAATTTTGACCACATCAGAGAATTTGGAGTTAGTTAAAAAGATAATATGGGAAGAATTTAACAGATATAGTCTGCATCCTACTTTAAAAGTAAAGTGCTAATTCGATGAAATTCTTGAATAAAAAATAAAAACCGGGTAACCGGTATGTTACCCTGAACATCGCTATTCAATTTTTATTAAGGGTGGTGGTCTATCCATTATAATCACCTTTTTTAATTTCTATTCCCCATTATTATTATGCCCTGTGCACCATTATATCCAACAGCACAAACTAAATTTCTCACTGTTGCAACAGATGCATAACTGCCGTTAAACCAGCCGGTCTCATTTTGCAGGCTTTTCCAGTTCAAACCATTAAAATGTAAAAATTCACCAAATGCTCCAACAACATAAATGTCATTTAACCCATTCCCTTTTATTTTTGTTGTTGCATAATGTGTTATATCAACAGGACCGTTTCTCCAGCTATTTTCCTGAAGTGAATTTTTTTCATAGATACCATCACCTACCACGTAATAATGACGGTTTGGAATAAACCAGAGGCCAAATAATTCCCATTGAATCGGAGATGATGATATCTCTGTTGCAATGTTTCCGCTGATAGTATAGATGCCTTGTTCCATTGGGAGATTACGTGTGCAGACTGCAATAATTTGTTCTTCTCCAGTTTGAGTGTTGTTCATCCCATATATATCAAGAAATTGTAAATCCGTTCCGCTTTCTATTCTACTCCACTGCCCGTTTTGGTAGTGGGCAATTGTTCCAAGTGTTCCTATAAAATAAATATCAGTCGGAGATTCACCCCATATTTTAGTCAAGTAACCATCATCTTGGCTTAATATTCCCATATCAAATAGATGATATTGTGTCCAATTTTCACCATCTCCGTGAATTGGTACACCTGCTGAAAGCCAAATATCTGTTTCCGAAAAAGCATAAATCCCATATAATGGAGGTGTAATTAAGTCTCCATTATGGGAAACGGAAATTCTTTTTAGTTCCCACTGATTCCCATCCCAATGTACAGCATTATACATCGTGTAACCATTCGTACTTGTATCTGCAATATTTATCTCCCCCACTGCCCAGATATTATTCTCATCAATTATTACAACATCATAGAGATTACAGCTTCCTGCCTGTCCCCCGAATGTCCAGGTCTGCCAGGTGAAGTTGTGGGAAGTTGTATCCATTGTAGTAACCTGAAGAGGATCGCTGGGGATTGGCTGATTGAGTGATTGAACTGAAGATGTACATCTTATTTGGGAGTAGTGAATCTGCATATAAGATAGTATCTGCAGATGTAAGGATTATCGTTTCAATAAGACTGCTGTCTTTCAACAAATCAACACTTGCGGGTAATACCAGGTTGTTGATGCTAAGTTTAATCCACGCTTCTGTACAGCTGACATCTTCAAGGGTTAAATTTATCTGGGATTGTTCTTCGGGTGGGATGACAGGATTATCTTTCTTGCAGGAGGAAAGAAGAACCGTAATTATTAAAGCCGTTAAACCAAAGGAAATTATTTTTTTCATCTTCCCCAATGCGGTTTTTATTTGCTGTTATAAATTAAACCTATTCGTTCAGAGAAGCAATTAAATATTTCTCATATCCTGATTTCAATTCATTTTCCCCAAATCATATAAGTACTATTAAAATGTTCTTTGAAAGTCTCCCAGGGTGTCCATATACCGGTATCAAAAAAATCCTCCTTTGAATAAACCGATTCGTTTTCAATTGGATATACTTCTTCAATTTTCCCTTCAAAAGGAATACGATTCTCACCTTTATAAAATAACCATTGCAATGTTATTTCGCCTTTATATTCTCTTAAAGAAAGCCAGGGACGTAATGGGAATAGGTAGGATTTATTAACCTGATAATCATTCCCTAATCCCCAATCCATTGAATATGAAATAGTAATTGTAGTCCCTTTGGTGAAAAATTTTTCACCTTTTAATACTTCTTCCACATAGACAGTAAGATCAAATTGCGAGTCCTGGCGGCCTATGGAGATTACTTTGCCTCTGATAAAGGCAGGAGTGGAAATTATTTCAGTAAATTTACCCCCATATTTTTTTCTTATTTGTTGTTTTAAGATGTTTTTTTTCCCAGCTGGTTTTAATTCTTTAAATGTTCCATTACTCTCTTTCATTTCTTTATCCCATTCTTTTTTCTTAATGCCGATATATTTTGAAAGACCCACCGGATCTTCATCATAAACTTTAAAATATAGTTTGGTTATGTGATTTAATTCCTCATCGCTAAAACTTTTTAGTAATCCTTGTTTGTCATCATAAAACTGAGCAGTTTCTTCGACAATTTTCATAAACTCGAGGACAGAAGGTGAGATTTCTTTTTCTGTGTAAAACTGGGGAAAGATTAACCCTGAAAACCCCATTAGGATAAATACGATTTTTAGAAAAATTTTCATTTTTACCGCCAATGATTTTAATTTCTAACTTTAATTTTTCTTAATAATTAATTTATTAATTCAAAAGTACTCCTATAACTGATTTAATATATACTAATTATGTTGCTGTTTTGTCAAAACGTAAAAAATTAGTTATTAAATGTAAATACGTAAAAAACGTATTTTTAATATTTGCGCTACCCGTGTATTCTTTTATCTAATGTCTCTTTATAGTTAATAGAATAACAAGTTAATTCTACAGTCGATTTAAATCTAAGTTTCATACAGAGATGAGTTTTATGTGTATTTACCGTTCGAGGAGAAATATAAAGTTTTTCAGCAATATCTCTGGTTTTCAATCCCTTAGAAATCAATGATAAAATCTCTAATTCTCTTATGGTTAGTTTTTCATTCGTATTTCCCATTTATTAACTCCTTTCATAATGGATGCGCTGCCTTGGCCTGAATTAGAATGTCAATTATGCAAGAAAAAAATTTAAGAAATGAGATTAATAAAACTGTAGATAAAAATAATTTCATAATATCCCCAAGATATTAAGTCCATCATAATCGGGTTTCAGCAATTGAGGGAACCCGGGTACCCACTATAAAAGAACCTTAAAGAAGTACATCTATAATTAAAAAAAACAATAAAATGTCAAATTAAATTTTGATTAACTGCAAAAAACATTGCCCGCAACAAACTATTTTTAATATTAAATAATTTCCACATTTGTGTAAATGTAATCAGAGCATTTCTTATTCTTTTCATAATTATTCGACAAAAATATATTAAGAAAGATTTAAGTAAAGACATCGGGACATTTACAGAATCTTTGAGCTAGGATAAAATACCCCTGCATTCCTACAGGGGTACTGTGCGATTATCCGAAGGGAGCTTTCACTCCCTTAAATCATTTCAAAAGCAGCATCTTTTTTGAAGACACATAATTATTAACTCGAACTTGATATATGTATACTCCGCTTGCCAGATGCGATGCATTGAAATTAACGGAATACCTTCCCTGTACCTTCTGTTCATTAACCAGTGTAGCAACTTCTCTTCCGAGAATGTCGTAAATCTTAAGAGTTACGTGTCCGGTTTGAGGTAACTGGTAGTTAATTGTAGTTGCCGGGTTAAATGGATTAGGGAAGTTCTGAGACAAATCATAGGTAACAGGAATCTTATCTCCTGTAAATGAAATCTTATCAAATGATCTCTTAGCTACTGAGCTTGCATCATTTACTGCATTTACAAGGTTATATTCAGCTTCTCCTGTAACAGAGGTAACCAATCTGAAGAAGTAATTACCCTCTGCTATTCCTGAACAGTCGATCTGGTAGCTTATATTCTCATAATCATCAAGATTCTGTTTATTATATACTATATTATCAAATGCACCAGCAACATTTCCTGAGGCGCTGTTTACAAGTTCAACTCTATAGCTTACAGATTCCTCCGTTGTCAAAGAATCAGCAAATTCCTTATTCAGCACATAATAATAATTTGAGAATACAAGTGAAGAATTAGAATTTAAAGGGAAGTCTTTTGTCTTAAGTATCTGGTTTAATTCATCTGAATTACCAAAGGTAAGTGTATCGGGAACCTCAATGAACTGAACAGCGCTGTCATCTAAGACAACATCACCTGTATGATAAGCAAATTCAATACCTTTCTTCAGAATTACACCTGCACGGGAGAATGTAAAGGGGTATGTTGTAACAACTTTTTCTTCTCCTCCACAATCGGGAGTCCCGGTAAAGCCTGTTCCACTCGGATTGATAATATATGGCAAATCTGCATTATCAAAAGTTAATGCTCTGATATTTGAAAGACTTGTGCCATTACTGATATTGGTGCTATAGCCCTCAGGTTCAAGACAATAGGGGCCGTAATATGTCGTACCGACACGTCTAACCCATTGCGCATCTGTGCCATCTTTCTGCCCCCAGGCGATAACGCTTTGATTAAAAACATCTGATACTGAACCATTTTGAGTTGAATTTACTTCTTCCCCATAGACATTTGTGCTTCCCCAGGTATTCTGAGTCCAATCATTACAGGCTCTTACTATAAGCCTCGGCGTTGAGATTGATTCCCCGTCGGTCTTGCCTAATGTTCCACCGCTAGTTCCCAACCAGCTTACAATCGGATCATATCTGAACAGGCCGTTGCCTTTATCTTTTTTTACAGGGCTTACCGAAGGATTTGTATTAATACTGTAGCCGCTGCTTCCAGAAATCGTACTAGTGCTTCTAAATAAACCAGCGCTCCAATATGTATATTTTATTGAAGTACCTATATTACCATCCTGGTATACCAGATGGCAAACATCATAATAGGTCCCCTGTCTATCCATACAGACAGCCGGATTAAGCGAAGTAAAACCGGTATTCGGAACGGAGGTTTCATTCTCAGTATGCCAGATACCATCATAATACTGACGGATATAGTACAGTCCTCCTGTTGAAGATTTCCTGTAAACAAAGAATCTCTCATTTGTTGTGGCCACTACGACTGGATGGGCATTCCCAAAATAAGAGGAGGATATATTGGTCAATTCGACAGGGGATTCCAGATTCCAGGTATCTACATTCAAAGATGACCTGTAAATCTTGTAATTAGAGCCGCTTTTTCCTTCATATACAATATTTATTAAATCACCATCTATATCTACTGATACACTTTTTGCATCTTGTTCAAAAAGGTTGAGTTCATCATCCCAGGCACCTGTGATATTGGTTGTAAGACTGCGGGTATACCAGAGTTTATCTATCGAAACATAGAACATATGATAGTAGCCTTCGCTGTCACGTACAAGGTGCCGCTGTCCGTTTGTACCCAGTTCTGCGCCCGATAACAAATGACCTTTCAATACAGCATCAACTTTCGCATCACTTGTCTTAAATACAACCCCCGTGGACTGATAAGTATAGTAACGAATATCGACATTTGATCCACCCCACTTATAGAAATAAAATGTGCGCGTACCGTATTTTCCTCCCATAATTATATCATGATCCGTTAGAGCTTGTACAGAATAATAAGGAGGGTTCCATAATGGGGGTCCACTTTGATTCAGAAATACTCCCTGATAAGCTTGAGAAGGGTCTGATCCATTGGTAAATATAGTCGAATAATCCGGGACAAAGGGTAATGACTGCCGTTCTCTCGGGTAGGCATCATCCATCCCTCGATTTCGATGCTGACCGTCAAAATCCTGATCTGCTAGGTCTATATACCAGGGATCGATAAATTTGATATTGCCACCGGTTATATTAGTTCCTTCAAGTGAATTTTCTATTGTAATGCCGGAATTTGTGGGATTAAATCGTGAAGTTAAATTATTTGTGTATGAGTAAATTTGAAAAGTCTTGTGATTAGTTACATCATTAACAACTTGTGAGTTATGTTCCCAATGAATATACTTTTGATTACTCAGTAATTTCTGAAAGCCACGCAAAGTTTGATATGAACTAATATCCCAGTTAAAACTCTGAGGTACTTGGAAGTTTTCAAATTCATCCTCTGAAGGATTCCATAATCCAACGGAATCTACTGAGTTGTTTGATAATATTTGATCTACAGTGACCGTTCGATTAGGAGGGTTGTAAACTATTTCTAAAGTCATTGATGGAGTAGACACATTCCATATACTATAGCTTATATAAGTGGTATGATCATTAAACCATTTTAGTCCCAAGACAAATTTGTCATTACTAAGAGAATTAGCTATGGCCTGATTAAAACCTCCATAAGGATCATCTGATTCATAATCAAATACATTATTAACCCCGCTATATTGTTGTACAATCCTATATTGGGAGTTATCCATCTGATCATATATTTCCTCAAAATAAATCTCGCTTATAATATCATATGTTATATTGAATAAATCGGCATCTAATTCATACGCGGTGCCGCTTTTTGAATACTGAAAGTATAGATGAACATATTGAATCTCAGAACCATCGGGGATCGAAGATATATCCCATTGATAAACGGCTCTATCCCACTGGTTCATACTTTCTTTTCCTATAAAAATGACTGAATTTGGATCAGCTAACCCGTGGCTGGTTGCATTATTTGTCCCAATTTTGTAAATGTCACGGCGCACAGAAGTCTGGGAAGGTCCCCACTCCAATTGCCCAAATACTTCGAAATTCATACTTATCAGAATAAGTATAAGCATTAGAAATTTTATAATTTTCATTTCAATTTCTCCATTTAGATCTTTAATAAGTAAATATTTTCAACTATATTTTAGAAGCAAACAAAAAAAGCGTTATTCACGGATGTGGATATACCTAGTGCTTCTTTGTTTGTGTTACGGGTAACGGTGTGTCAGCACCGTTACTCATTTAATAATCCGGTGGAATATTACTCGTATCGATCACCTCCTTCCCATCAATATTACCGCCTCAGAATTTATTGATATCTGGTTACTTCCTACAGCGATCAGCAAATCTCCTTTTATTGTAACACCAGTATATGAACCATTATCAAGTAATGGCTCTTCATAATCGTTCTTCCAGTTTACTCCATTAAAATGAACCAAATCTCCAAAGGCTCCTACTGCTGCCACATCGTTTATTCCGTTGCCGCAAATTGAAGTTGTAGCGTAAGTAGTAATATTAAAAAGATTATTTTTCCAGCTATAATCGCTTAATAAATGCTTTTGGTATATCCCACTTCCCACTACATAATATTGTTTATCAGGAACAAACCAGGTACTTAATAATGGCTCCATTGTAGGGGTAGAATATGTAGTTAATTTATTGACCTGGTAATTTCTTATCTGAAGTATTTCCTTCTCCCAACTTAAACTATAATCCGAGGCCACAGCCAATATTTCCCACTCACTAGTCTTCTCATTGTATGCTCCGTAAATATCATTTATATTTAATTCTGTCCCGCTCTCTACCTTGCTCCACTGCCCGTTTTGGTAATGTGCAATGTTCCCGTTATTTCCCACTACATATAAATCATTATCGGATGTGCCCCAGATTTTATTCATCTGATATGATCCCCACACATTTGAAGGAATTGGGATCGGTACATATTGATTACCATCCCAATGGATCACTCCATTGCCACAAAACCATATATCAGTGGGACTAAAAGCAAATACGGATTGTATCGGATTATAAAATGGCTGACCCTGATAATAATAGGGGACGCGTTTAACTTCCCAATCATTTCCATTCCATACTACAAGATTATATCGAGTCGGATCTGGCTGTCCGAGTGTGTCCAGCAGATAAATTTCACCCACTGCCCAGATATTATTTTCATCTATTATAGCCACATCATAAAGATCACAACTTCCTGCCTGTCCTCCGAATGTCCAGCTCTGCCAGGTGAAGTTATTGGAGGTAGTGTCCATTGTAGTAACTGAAAGAGGAGTACTGGTGATTGATTGTGTAATTGAACTGAAGTTGTATGTTTTGTTTGGATGAAGTGAATCTACATATAAAATTGTGTCTGCAGATGTAAGGTTAATTGTTTTGGCAAAACTGCTGTCTTTCAACAAATCCACACTTGCGGGTAATGCCAGGTTGCTGGTGCTAAGCTTAATCCACGCTTCTGTACAGCTGACATCTTCAAGGGTTAAATTTATTTTCGGTTCTGCTACAGGAGGAATTGGATTGTTATCTTTCTTGCAGGAGGAAAGTAAAAAAATAAAACTGATTATAAGAGCAAGAGTAAGATTCAGCGGCTTCATCTTCCCCTATACGTATGTTTATTTAATGCTAAAAATTAAACCTAATTTTTAATAGAATCAATGATTACTTTATTCTATGCACGATGATCTTCCTTATTTCAACAGCACCAGCTTACGGGCAGCAGAATAATTACCTGCCGTTAATCTATAAATGTAAACTCCGCTTGGCAATTTGTTCCCATCAAATTTAACACTATAACTGCCTGCCGGTTTTTCTTCATTGACAAGTGTTTCTATTTCTTCACCAAGTGTATTAAATATTTTTAGTGTCACCTGAGAAGATTTTGAAATGGAATATCTTATAACTGAGGAACTATTGAACGGATTGGGATAATTCTGCGAAAGTAAAAAATGGTTAGGCATTTCATCAACTAGTTCTTCTTCAATAAATGTAATACCGCCGTTGGTAGTTTTAAGAATACTCCCATCCTTACCGACAACCCAGCCCGTATTTTCATCAACGAAATATAGATCTTCAAACCACAGACGTGTGTGTACCGGCTGTTGTACCCAGTTTGCACCCCCATCGGAAGTATGAAGAATTGCGCCATACCAACCTGCTGCATAGCCCGATTCCTGGTTTACAAATTTGATAGATTCAAAAAAATAATCTGCTGAGTAAAACTGGTTTGACCAGCTTAATCCGCCATTTGTGGTTTTTAATATCCTGTGATATCCTGCAGCCCAGCCGGTATCCTCATTCAGAAAATAAATTGAATTCAGAGAATTATTGTAACCGCCGGGCAAAGTTGACCAGTCAGCTCCGCCATTAGTGGTTTTAAGGATAATACCCTCACCTAACGTTATCCATCCGGTAGACTGGTTTATGAAGAAAACGGAATATAAGTTCTGATTAGTATTAATGGTATCAGATAACCAGTGTTCCCCGCCATCTGTTGTTCTTAATAAATTAGGGTAACCCGACCCAAGAATCCAACCATAGTCTTTATCTGTGAAAAAAACATCTCTTAAAGCATTAGTTGTTCCGCTGTTTTGAGATGTCCAGTTTGTACCAACATCTGTGGTCTTAAGGATTGTTCCGCCATCTCCAACCACCCAGCCTGTATTTTGATCTACAAAGTCGATCATATAAAGAGCCCCGGTTGTCGGGATCGATAGTGTTGACCAATATGCGCCGGAATTAGTGGTTTTTAAGACTTCTCCATCCAATGTTGAAATAAAACCGGTATTCAAATCGGCAAAGTGAACCGAAGTAATATCATAATGAAAACCGCTTGAAACTGGAGTCCATGTGTCACCTCCATTAGTTGTCTTAGTGATAGTTCCCCCTAATCCTACAGCCCAGCCTGTATATGGATTGATAAAGTATACAGATAAAAGAGATCCGCCGACACCGCTTATCTGATTCTCCCAATTAACTCCTCCGTCCGAAGTATGCAGTATTGTTCCGTAGTAACCCGCTGCCCACCCGGTTAAAGGACTTACAAAATAAACTGACCTCAGCGATTCTGAATTGCTCGGTCCGGTTGTCCAGTTCTCGCCGCCATCAGTTGTTCTCATCATAAAACCGGGATAGAACTCATGATCCCCGACAGCCCACCCAATATTCAGATCATAAAAGAAGATTGAATACAGATCATAATTATTCCCATAAAGAATCCAATTGGCTCCGCCATCTGTAGTTTTACCAAGAATATAATAACCTGCCGCCCAGCCGTAATTTTCATCTACAAAACTGATTGAAAATCCTCTTCCGCCTGTCTGTTCTTCCCAGTCTATACCGCCGTTAGCGGTTTTCATAATCCCGCCATTCCCGCAAACCCACCCGGTATTTTCATTAGCAAATTGAATCGACCAAAAATCATCTGTGCCCGCTGATTGTGAAACCCAGTTAGTACCGCCATCTGTGGTATTTAGAATTGTCCCGACCTTTCCGGCTGCCCATCCGGTATAATTATTAGCAAAATATACAGTCCGAAGATCGGCAGTAGTATTACTTACTTGATATGCCCAGGTTGAACCACCGTCTGTTGATTTTAGAATTGTACCGCCGTCACCAACACTCCAGCCCGTATTTTCATCGACAAAAATAACTGAATAAAGCGAATTGCCCTGGGGCAGAGGATTCTGCCAGAACCATTGTGCCGAACAAATTTGAGTTAAAAATAAGGTAAGTATTGTCTCTTTTAATAAACAGTTCATTTTGCCTCCCATCTAAAACTGAATAGCCCATTTTACGTGCCCATCTTCTTTACCTGTTTAATTTAACAAATACTTATTTAATGATCCATATAAAATATAAAACCATCCCTTAACTTAGACCTTATAAAAATCACTTCAGTAATATCAATTTCTTCGCCGCCGAATAATTACCGGTCGTTATCCTATATATATAAACTCCGGTTGGTAGATTACTCCCATCAAAATTTACTGTGTAGCTTCCAGCCGGCTTTTCTTCGTTAACAAGTGTGGCAATTTCTTTACCGAGTATATTAAATATTTTAAGTGTCACCTGAGAAGTTTTTGGAATGGAATATTTTATAATCGAAGAACTATTAAATGGATTGGGGTAATTCTGGTATAAATAATATCCCCCCGGAAATGGAGACTTATTTTCCTCTACGTTGTTTGCAATTGAGTAATAAGCAAAAATCCTATTTGAAAAAAAATCTACTTTGAAACCATCTGGATTCGAAAAAAATATATCACCGTCTCCATCAACCCACTGATGATTTTGCCAAATTTTACAGTAGGCAGTTTCAATATAATTATATTGGTTGTATGAATAGAGGAATTGGTTTGAGTTCTCCCAGTTGTTTGATGACCAGGTCTGATCCACTATTTCAATCTGATTATGATTCAAATCGTATGTGGGTAAACGCTTCATATAATTTAACCAGTTTGAACCTGTCCAAATTTTTATAATAATTGAATCTGCATCCAATAAATTTACACTGTAAAAGAATGTGCATTTAGAATAGTTCTGCCAGGTATTTCCATCCCAGGTCTGGAATAAAATTGAATCCGTTAAATTTTGGAATCTATAAAAATAACTGGCCTGGTTAGAATTCTGCCAATCATTATTTATCCAAGTTTCTGATATTATTTTCTTAACGTTTCCGACAGTATCATATTCATAATTAGCACGACTTGCATTTTCCCAGCCGTTTACTGTATAATCCTGGAAGATATATTGAAGAACATTTCCCTGGAAATAGAAATATTTTATTTGTGTTAATGAATCCCATTGGCTCATATTCCAGCCAAGACTTACTTCAAGTAACAATTTGTTTTCAAAATCATAAGAGTATACATTCTTAATGCTATTATTCCATCCGTTCCCTGTATTATCCAAAATTAGCCATTCTGTCATTTTATTATCAACATTATACTGAAACAAGTTTTTTAACATACCCCCGGTAATAGAATTTGTAATAATACTGTCAATGAGCAAAGGTTCGACAGTAAGTCCCTTTTCATTGTTTCTGAAGGTTATGGAATTACCGGCCATCAGATCCCCGTTGGTTAAAATAGGTTGCTGAAAGCGATGGGATTGAGGAAATATAATTAAGGAAGAATTTATAAGTACAATCAAAAACAGATATATAATTCTTGATTTATTGGTTTTAGTCTCTGTACTGATTTTGCATATTAAATTCTTGTTCATTTTTACCTCCCAGTCAAAAACTGAATAACCCATATTATGTGCCCTACTTCTTTTCCTGTTTAACTTAACAAATACTTATCTAATGTTCCATAGGAATAATTATTTCAACAGCACCATTTTTTTGATATCAGAAAAAACAGGAATATTTTGTTCATTTCTTACCATTATCTGATAGATATATATGCCTGAGGCAAGACTCTGGTTACTGGCTGCATTGAATTCTACTTCGTAGTATCCTAATTCCTGGTATTTGTTTACAAGTGTTTCTACTAATTCACCTTTAATGTCATAGACATATAGTTTTACATACCCTCTCTCCTTTAACCTATAACCAATCTTAGTCGTAGGGTTAAAAACATTGGGATAATTCTGATACAATTGGTAATTGCTTACTGTTATTTGTTTTTTGTCATTTATTCCGGTAAGGAATACGTGCAGTTCTTCTGAGGGATCAGACTGATTTCCCTGGTTGTCTACTGCAGTAATCTTAAAGTATAAGTTATCTATACCCTGAGGTATGATCTGCTGGTAAAATGTGTCAGGGATTGATGCAACAAATGTTGTCGAATCTACTGTGAAGTTCTCCGTTGTATCCCTAAAGAGGTTATAATGACTAAAATCTGCCTCTGTGTTCTTATTCCACTTAAGTAAAATATAATTTGAGTCTATTGTTGCAGACAGGTTAACCGGTATCCGGGGAGGGAGATCCAGGTATTTATAGCTTTCTCCATATGGACCTCCGTATAACCCGATGTCACTTCTTGTACCGTCCTTATCAAGAATATTAGGATCACCTCTGTCAATAAGAGGAGAGAACATCTGAAGATGGGAATCCAGTTTTCCTTGTGTGCTGTCATCATTTACTATCATTGGATCAACTGAAATGTTGGTTGTATCGGCTACAAATCCCGAGTAGCTCAGATTATTCTTCCAGAGGTTATTATATTTAACTATTGGAACATTACCTCCATTATATCTTTCAATTCCGACATCTGCATCTGTAATAGTATTGTTTATGATTATATCATTATTCCACCCTGCTTTTATCCCATAATAAAGTTCTCCGCCTATATGGTTATTGGATATCAGCAGGTTTTGAACAGCAACGTTAATTATACCTCCCCCCTTACCGTATATGAGATTATTATAGACCTTCACAGTATCAGAATAACTTAGAGACATTCCATCACCATTGTCTAGTATAATTGTGTTATTCGAAATGTTTGGACTAGCTCCATAAGATTTATATATTCCATACGCTTGTGTTGCGTAAATAAGATTTGAATCTATAATGGGTCTATAGGTGTAATCGAATGCTTCGATATCAATTCCATCTATTATTGCTGATAGTGAATTTGGGTCGGTATAAATAATGTTTTTTCTTACTATAGAATTAGAATTAAAGGTTTTTACTCCAATGCTTATATGATCAACTAAATTATTATATATAATAGGGTCGGAGCCACAATAAATTCCATACTTGCCCTTTGTTATTCTATTTTGAGTAATTGAGCTGTTATGACCTGCCCCCCCTATTCCACCACCTACTTCCGTATTATTTGCAACAAGTAATTGAAAACCTTTTAGGAAACAGTCATTATTCAACAAAACGGATCTAAAACTCGTCGTCATAGCGGAATCTCTTGTATCAATTATACAGCTATCCATCCCGGCACCAATAAGCGATAATCCCGGTATCATCACGACCTGCTCTTCATAAACACCATTAGCCACATATATAGTATCACCAAAAGAAGAAATATTTATCGCACTCATTATGCTGTCTGCGGCTGTCTCCCAGGTAAGGTAAGGTGGTGTGTCAGTGCCGGAATGGGATACATAACGTACCTCAGCCAATAAGCAATGACTGATTACCAATGACAAAAAGACGAAGATTTTAAGAGTCCCCATAAAATCAGCCTATTTTATATATTAATAATTTAGTCAATGAGGATAAGAGAAGCAATTATTATTTCTTGGGGTCGAACTCTCTTTCAAGAATTCGGGGTAACCTCTGCCAAAGAGTTCAATATGAAATAATTTTTAAAAACGCCCACCTAACGACAGTGATATTAGCGGCAAATAAACCCAACTTTAAGTTATGGAATAATCCTTAAAACTAGGTTTTCAAATGCAATTAGCGTGAGAATATTGTGAGAAACCCTTGTAACTCCTTATTTTATAATATAGTTTGCGGAGAGAGAGAGATTCGAACTCTCGGAACTCAAAAATGAGTTCAACGGTTTTCGAGACCGTCCCGTTCAACCACTCCGGCATCTCTCCAGGAAAATTAAAAAGAACCAAAGAAAATTCTGACGCTGAAAATTAACAACAGTCCGAGACTGAAAAAAGTTATTACCAAAGATCTATGGTTTTTCAGCATCTCCCCCATAACTGCATGCATAGCTAAATATACAAAACCACCGGCTATATGTGCCATTATTATCCCCATAATCAGGGGTGAAATCCCTGATTCGAATACGTATAAACCAGCAGCCGCACCTATTACAGTCACAAATTCCACCAGAAATACATATCCAATAATTTTGCCTTTTGTATAATCAGAGCTGAACATTAACGCTGCAAGTGCCAGGCCCTCTGGAAATTTATGCACTGCGATAGCAATAAAAACTGAATTATCCTGGATTTTAAGATTCCCTCCCCCGGTTGCTATAGCAACTCCATCCAGGAAGGAATGAATAGATAAAGCGACAAGCAAAGTAAGTACGATTTCAGAAAACTTTTTTGTGGTCCGTTCATCAAAATGAGAAGCAGAACAAGCCGGGCATACGTGAGCAAAGTACCTGCTGATAAACCAGAACAGAAAATAACCTGAAAATCCGCTTAAGATTATCTCAAATATACTAAGATCTGCAAATGACTCAGGAAGCAGAGTGAAAATAGCAGCACCTAATAATGCCCCTGCTGAAAATGAGATTAACCTGCAAAGCTTCTTATGATCGAGATGAACAAAAAATATTACAGAAGATCCCAGCATAGCCGAGATTAGCACGATAAGGGATTTAAATATAATTGCCGATTCCATCAGAAAGCTTGAAAAATATAAACAATTAAATTAGTAAATAAAATTTTCTCCTGGAAATTACCCGGATATCATTATTTAGGCATAAAAGTTCAGGCTAAAGAGCAGAATATTTTGGTAAAAGGAAACCTAATTTTTATATTTACATTATCTTTCGGAAAGGTGCAGGAGTGGTTTAACTGGCACGCCCGGAGAGCGTGTGTACGGGAAACCGTACCGAGGGTTCGAATCCCTCCCTTTCCGCATTCCCAAAAAAAAGCCGGCAGTAAAAGCCGGCTTTATTGTTTTATATACTACAATATCTGCTAATTACCAAACACATCCACGTGTCCATTTATATGTTTTGTGGAATCTACTATGTTTCCTTCTGCATCTACAACCCCAACATGGCATATAACACAGCTTGAAGGCCATGTCTGGAATCTATGACCCGTCGGCGGCAATCCATGGCAGGAACCGCATTGCGCCTGTGTTCCATCAACCTGGTTCCAGATTACAGTTACGTTATTTCCGTACATAGAATCTGTTGGAACACCATTATTATCTTCATATATAAACTGATATTGGGAAGTATCTCTTCTGGAAACAAAATTGCCATGGCAGTATGTATTTGAGCATGAATGATTCGAATAATCATAAGTGGAATTTACTCCATGATTATATACAGCCTTTCTTCCGAAAGTTATGTCTGCCGGAAGCGGGGAATCGATATGACCGGGTGCATCAAAACTGGACGGAAATTTATGGCAGTTAGAGCATCTTATTTCATCTGTTAACCTGTTAGTAACCAGGTGAGCAACGTGTGCACCAACTCCGGGAGCTGTTGTTGAGGTATTACCTTCAAGATCCTGAGGAGGGAAAATATGTCCGCCGGGATTCGGATCTCCATGACATGTATTGCATGCCTCAGGTCCATTTTCTTCAGTATGGCAGGTTAAACACGATGGCGAAGCTATCCCTCCAGAGAAATCAGCATTATGGCAGCTTGCGCATTTCAGAATATCCCAGTTTATCCCTGCTATATATTTTCCATGAAAATTCTGAGAACTGGTATCCGTAATACCTGCTTGATGTACATCAATGGTGGGATGACAATTAGCTGATTTACATCTGACTGTGGTGATTCCGCCTGAGAAATCGATACCGTGACACTCCTTACATTTATTCAACCCTTCTGGACTATCGGCAACAAATTTTCCGTGAAACTGGTCAGATTGAGGATTAAAAACTCCTTCTCCATGAAAATAACTTACGGGAGCCTGGGGAAGATCAGATTCAAGTTCACTACAGCTTATCAGGTATAAACCTGAAATTAGTGCCAGAACTATATATAAAAATTTATATTTCATAATTTTTTCCGTTTTTATCAATCTGGATTTGAACCATGACAGTATCCACAGAATCCTGTTCCGGCAGGAGTTTGTGGAGACGCACCAAGATGACAGTTGTAACAAACCGATCCGGCATCAGAATGCCAGTCACCGTGAGTATCTTTCATAAAGCCTGATGGATGCGTTTTAGGATCCGGAATTCCAGGTCGATCAACATGACACGTTATACATGTCGGATCAGCGCCCTGGACATCATGACACGCCATACATGATTCGATATCCCTTCTTGCAAGGACAGAGTGTTCTCCTCCTCCGGTGCCGTATCCAATGGTTTTAAAGTTAGGTTTCAAATGTGAAGCAGGTTCAATACCTGTTAATGCATAATCTTCATTTTCAGACTGATGGCACTCTGCACAGAATGTATCTACATTATGACAGGTCTGACATTCAGAAGTTTTTCCTTTGGCATCAATTCCGTGTGTAAACCTGTAATCCAACTGGTGTACGCGGTTAATCTGCTGCACTTTGGGTCCATCCACAAAATTATCAGGAACATAAGGCTGATAGAAATCATCGCTGTTATTCTTTTCTGTTATCATAGTTGTGCTGACATGACACGCTTCACAGCTCTGATTGTCATGGCACATGATACAATTGGCATCGATTTCCCGTGCAGCA
This sequence comes from uncultured Ignavibacteria bacterium, assembly GCA_963743325.1. Taxonomy (GTDB): domain Bacteria; phylum Bacteroidota; class Ignavibacteria; order Ignavibacteriales; family Ignavibacteriaceae; genus DATFVA01. The sequence goes on along the minus strand of CAVUOZ010000010.1, from coordinate 96,229 downwards.
AATTTATGTTTACTAATAAAATCAACACTTTTATGCGTCTGTGGAATCAATTCAGCGGTAGAAACATGGCAGGCTTCACAGGCGGCCGGAGCAGTCTTGGTGGCACCGTGGCAGGACCAGCAGTCATTCATTTGCGGGAAAGGCTGTTCAGCCTGGAATGCATAATCTACATCCGTTATACCTTTGTGACACGTTATACACTCAACTTTTTGTTTGTCAACGTGGAAGCTGTGATTAAAAATTAAACCTGATTCCTTCTGCGTCAAAGTTTCATATACATTATCAAAATGGCATTGAGTGCAGTTATCCTCGCTTTTCACATCATGACACTGAGCGCAATCATCCATCGTAGGAATCAAATTATCTTTCAGACTTGTGCTTCCTGCTGCTTTTGTATGGCAGCTGGAACAATCTGTAAGATCACTATGGAATTTATGAGAGAACTTAATAAGCTTATCGTGCCCATTTCTTCCCTTGTCAGGTGAAGAGAGGAATGCCGAAAAACCAAGAGCGGCAGCCAGAGCTATTGTTAAGATTATATAGAAGAATTTTAATTTCATAAAGCATCTGCTAAAAATTAGTGTTAAACCAGTAGTTTAATTTCGCAAAGAGACGAACATCATCTTTATAAATTTTGTTATTTAAATACTGGCTCTGAACGTCAAGTGACAGGGTTCTGAATGGCCTGATATTAAATCCAGCCAGAACCGTGGTTAAATTATCGGTTTCAGAATCATCAGATAGTTTATAATTTGTAAATGAAACTCCAACCGATGGGGTTAATAATCCTTCAAGGAAAGTATATGCTGTATACAATGAAACTGCGTCCATTTCACCGGCATAACCGAGATTTTTTCTGTAGGTAACACTTCCGTAATCTGAAATAACACCCAGCGTAATCCTTTGAGAATTTTCATCAGTATACGTAACATTAGCGACTTTGCCGGTAATAGTAAAAATTGTATTCAGTTTGTAATTCGCACCTGCTTCAATTTCCTGGGTATTTCCATAATCGAAAACCGAAAATATCGAGTTATACCTGATTTTTGGGGATCTGAAATTGTAATACACATCGAAATCGATCTTTTCCAGTTTATCATATGTACCCAATATTTCAAATTTGGATGCCTGCATAAAATTCAGGTCATAATCAAAGTTCGTATTCACAGTGAATGTTTCAGGCATTTCGTATGCGATTTCGGCAGAGGCAAATTGGTACTGATTGGATTTGTTCCTTATTAATACCTCAATAGGATCACTGTTTGGATCAGGAATCCTGGTTACAGTGTATACTTCGGGTTTAAAATTCTTATTTATATAGCTGAGCCCTATCCTGAAATCTTTAAGAGCTGTTGTTACAAATCTTCCCCCGGCGATAAAATCATCACTCCAGCTATCAGTAAGTTCGAACTTCTGATACGCCGGAACATTACCGCCATAATATCCTGTAACTTTGTAATCACCATTTTTATAATCAACGTTAATACCATCGAATAGCCCCCCTGCAACCATATTGACTATGGGCTGCCTTCCGAGCTTAAGGGTTAACACATCAAAAACTTTTCGTGCTTCAAAATAAAGATTATAAAATCTTAATCTGGGATCACTTTGAAGATCTTTTGAAAGATCACTCTCATAATTCAGATAAGTCCTTAAAGAATAATTATCTTTATTTATATTTAACGTCAGCATTTCATATGCACGCATATAGTTATTCGATACATTTATAGTATCAAACCGCTCAAAAGAATAAATGGCAGATGAAAATCTGCCATTTATATTTTGCGCGTAAGCTGAAGTTAAAATTAAAGATAAGGCTAGGCTGCAAAAAAATATTTTTTTCATAGGATTAGTCTTATTTATTCGGAACAAGATTAAAATGGATTATTTCGTTACAGGAATCGTGTGTTTAATTTTATCCCACATCTTGTCCAGATCCATATTTTTATCGTAAGTCGGGCTTTCAGAATTATGACACTGTACACAGAAAGTCTTAATATCTGAAGGAACAACTAATCCTTTTTCAATTGCAGCTTTTTTATCCTTCATTATATTGGTGCTTTTATAATCCTCACCAGCACCGTGGCAGGTCTCACACTGTACACCGTCTTCAATGTTGAATTTCTTTCCTAACAGGGAAGCATCAACATTATACCCTGAAACGTGACATTTCAGGCATTCTGGTGTTTTAACTGCAGGTGTATTAAACCCCTTTTCTTTAGCAATTTTATCGGCATTTTCTGTCTGGAGGGTTTTATATGCCTGAGCGTGCTGAGATTTTTCCCAAATACCAAGTTGATTACCCTGTTTTTCTGTTTTGTGGCACATTCCGCAGGTTGCGGTACCAACAAAAGCATGTTTGGGTTGGGTCTCCTGACAAAAGATGAGTGATGAAAAAAGGACAACTATAAGTAATGATCTAAACATAATAACTCCCACAATTTTATTATATCACTGTGTAAAATATTAACAATTTATTTTAGATTCCAATAAATGCTTAAAAACTTTTATTTAAATACTGGAAATATTAAAGATATTTCAATCAGTCTCCCTCGCCTAACAAAAAGTAAACCAACGAATATGATAACTTTTTCAGCAGTATTCCCTGATGAATTTTTCAATACTGAGAAACCTATTTATTAGCTTCTCTTTAAAGAGAACATAATTAATAAAAGAGAAAAAATAGTTATGAAAGTCATTTTGCTTTAAAGTTTTTTTTTGTATTATATATCTACGCGTTCTGGTTGAGGGGTGCAGCAGAAAATCATTTGTGTGTCATTAACATATTAAGTACTATGCAAACAAAAACACTACTCTATTGCAGAGCTGCTCTGCTCGCTATTCTCTGTCTTTCATTTGACTTTCTCCTCTCATCTTGTAGTGATCACAAGCCCGACTCGAACAACATAATAATGAAGAATGGGCTAATATGCTCTACTGATTCAGATGAACCTTTTACCGGGAAGGTTCATGCAGTAATTAATTCGCAGATTCTTGAGTACGATGTTGTAAAAGGAGTCAAAGACGGAGATTTTAATGTTATTTCCGATGATGGGAAAATGCTGATCAGCGGTCAGATCAAAAATAATAAAAACGAAGGCTTATGGCAGTATTTTTATCCCGATGGTCAGCTGGAATCCCAGGGATATTTCAAGAACGATATAAATTCAGATAAATGGTGCTGGTACTACTCTGACGGGAAATTAAAATCCACCGGATTTTATTCTGAAGGTAAAAAAGACGGGAAATGGACTAGCTATGATGAGTACGGCAGAGTAATTTCAGAAACGGTTTTCAGGAATGATGTTAAAATAGCAGGCATGGAGGAAAAACTATCCTGAATTTTCTTTGTATAACGTAAATATTCTTTTGCTGCATATCTCATAAATATGGATGAAGTGTGTCAAATTGAAATATATTCCGGCTTTGCACTGACTGACTACAAAATAAAAAAAGGCTATCTGATCAGAATAGCCTTAAAAATGCTTCAGCTATAGCTGCTCGGCGATTCTTTTAAGAATTCCTTTCAACAATTCATAAAACTTCCCTACGGTATCAATATTTACTTTTTCATCAGGTGAATGTGCTCCCTGTATAGTTGGTCCGAATGATATCATATCAAGCCCTGGATTTTTTGATCCCAGAATGCCGCATTCAAGTCCCGCATGAATCGCTTTTATCTCAGGTTCTTTATGAAAAAGACTTTTAAACACCTCCTTAGAGGTTTTAAGTATGGCAGAATCCATATCGGGTTTCCATCCGGGATACCCGTCGGTTTCAGAAACTTTTCCGCCTGCCAGCAATAGCGCAGCTTTTACGCCCAAGGCAATATATGCTTTAGCACTATCGATGGAGCTCCTCTGGCTCGTGCTGATTTTCAATTTTCCATTGGTAGTAGAAACAGTTGCGAGATTTGTAGAAGTTTCAACTAAATCGGGAATATCCTGACTCATTGATATCACACCGTGTGGCAGAACAAGCAGCAGATTGATTATTTTATTCTGAAATCTCGGTGTAAAAACGAAATCCGGAGCCGCAGCTGTTTTTTTGAGGATTAATTTTAAACCACTATCTGAATTTTTAAATTCGTTTAAAAGATCTTTTTCAAAATCACCCATTATTTTTTTTACTTCCGCTTCCTGTCCGTTTTTTATCATTAGCATAGCTTCTGCCTCACGTGGAATTGCATTTCTTAAACTGCCACCGGATAAGGAACCTATACAATAATCGATTTTTGATAATTTATTTAATGTACGCCCAAGCAGCTTTATAGCATTAGCCCTGCTCTGGTTGATATCAAGTCCGGAATGGCCTCCCTTCAACCCGCTAATCATAATTTCATAAGACGAATAACCGGAAGGAGACTTCTGAGTTTTGAGATTGAATGAAGCAAGAGTATCAACTCCGCCGGAACAACCGACATAAAATGCTCCGTCCTCTTCGGAATCCAGATTCAATAAAATTTTCCCTGAGACAAATCCGGGTTCCAGATAGTTGGCTCCTGTCAATCCTGTTTCTTCATCAACCGTAAGAAGTATTTCGATAGGACCGTGCATAAAGGTATTATCATTGACTATGGCTAAAGCTGCTGCAACACCAATTCCATTATCACTTCCCAGTGTAGTTCCAACCGCAGTTATCCATCCGTCTTCTCTCCTGATCTCTATGGGGTCATTCTCAAAATCGTGCCTTGTTTCTTTATTTTTTTCACAAACCATATCGACATGCCCCTGTAGAACTACTGTCGGTGATTTTTCATATCCGGCTGCAGCAGGGATTTTTGCTAAAATATTACCGACTTTATCTTCCTTAAATGACACATTCTGTTCTTTTAAAAATATTCTGAGATGCTCCCTGATTTTTTCTTCTCTTTTGGAAGGACGCGGTATCCTTGTAATTTCATAAAATCTTTTCCACAATAATTCAGGTTTCAGATCTTTAATCGCTGACTCGGCCATAAAGACTCTCCTTATTTAAATTATACGTTATAATTAACTTCAAATAAAAACGACGCACTGAAACAATGTTATTGTACTGATCTCTAAACTGTTGCTGTTTCAACGGCTTTCTGTTTATCAGCCAGCCTGGCATTTTTACGATCCATTTCAGTAAGGTATCTTTTCCTGATACGGATACTCTGCGGTGTCACTTCCACGTATTCATCATCCGTAATCCATTCGATCGCCTGTTCAAGAGTATGAATTGTTGGTGGTTCCAATCTTATTGCCTCATCCGCTCCTGATGCACGCATGTTAGTAAGCTGTTTTGTCTTCGTAACATTAACGCGCATATCATTGTTTCTTGAATTCTCACCAACCACCATTCCTTCATAAACTCTGGTCCCTGGGTCAATAAAGAACACAGACCTTTCCTGTAATTTAAACATGGCATAAGCTGAAGCTGCTCCTGTCTCCAGTGCTACCAGTGCCCCTCTCTGCCTGTGAACAATATCTCCTTTGTAAGGTTCATAGCCGTGAAAATTATGATGCAGAATGCCGGTTCCCTTGGTATCAGTCATAAATTCTGAACGATATCCAATTAGTCCTCTGGAAGGTATAATAAATTCAACCCTTGTATTCTCATTAAATGTCAGCATGTTTTTCATTTCGGCTTTACGTTTACCAAGTTTTTCAATGACTATTCCAACAAACTCATCAGGGACATCAATTATAACATGTTCCATAGGTTCAGAAATTACATCGGCTATTTTCTTCAGGATTACCTCGGGGCGTGTCACCTGAAGCTCATAATTTTCTCTTCTCATATTTTCAATTAATATGGAAAGGTGCAATTCCCCTCTTCCACTTACTTTGAAACTGTCAGGTGAATCTGTCATCTCAACACGCAGGCTCACATTCGATTTTAATTCCTTCGATAATCTTTCGCTTATGTTCCGTGTGGTGACATATTTTCCTTCCGTTCCTGCAAAGGGAGAATTATTAACCATGAAGTTCATGGTTATAGTAGGTTCATCAATTGCTACAAATGGAAGCGGTACGGTATTTTTCGGACTCGAAATTGTATCACCGATATCAACATCTTCCAATCCGGCAATACCTCCGATGTCTCCCGATGTCAATTCATCTGCCTCTACCCTTTTGATACTTTCGAAAGAATATAGTCTGGTAATTTTTGCTTCAGTTCTGTTCCCTTCTTTTGAAATAAGGATCATATTATCTCCGGTCCTGAGAACTCCTTTATGAATTCTCCCGATGCCAATTCTCCCTAGATAATCATTATAATCTATAGCCGATATAAGCATCTGGAAAGGTGCTTCAAGATCAGCAAATGGTTTAGGAACTTTTTCTATGATTACATCCAGAAGAGGTAAAAGATTATCGCTTTCATCTTCAATATTAAGTTTTGCAATTCCCTGTTTGGCAATTGCATAAACGTAGGGAAAATCCAGCTGATCATCCGATGCTCCAAGACTTACAAATAGATCAAATATTTCATTAAGAACATCATTAGGACGTGCATCTTTTCTATCAATTTTATTGATCACTACTATTGGTTTTAATCCCAGTTCAAGAGACTTTTTCAGAACAAATTTTGTTTGAGGTAATGGTCCCTCCGCGGCGTCAACAAGCAGAAGTACACCATCAACCATTTTTAATGTCCGTTCAACTTCACCGCCAAAATCCGCGTGACCCGGGGTATCAATTATATTAATCTTACATTTTTTATAGTGGATGCTCAGATTCTTGGCAAGAATAGTTATGCCTCTCTCTTTTTCAAGAGCATTTGAATCCATTATTCTTTTTTCCACCTGCTGATTCTGTCGGAAAGCGCCGGTTTGTTTCAGAAGATGGTCGACTAAGGTAGTTTTCCCATGATCAACGTGTGCAATAATCGCTATATTCCTGATGTCATCCCTGTGACTGCTCATCGTAACCTTTCTGAATAAAAATTAGAAATGAAATATATGGATAAATGAAGGTTTTTACAATGAATTTAGATATGTACCATGACGGATATCAGGTAATAATTTGAGTATTTAATGCGATTTCTTCCAGCACAGAAGAAACTTTCAGACAATCTTTCATATCCCCCGTATACACGATGCATTTTCCCTTTACATGTACTTCAAATGCATACCCTCTGGCTTTCTCATAACTACAGCCCAGTGCTTTCACAAGCTGATATATAACCTCATCGAAGGTATGCCAGTTATCATTGTAAAGAACTACTTTACTGGATATACCGACACTTACTTCTTCCTCTTCAAGTATTTCGATTCTGGTTTCTTTATCCGGTTTTAATTCCATATCGTTAAATTATGAAATAAATCATAAAAATTAAATGGAATGACTGATTTAGAATTGAAACTGTGCTGACTGATATTAATTAAACGCGGCAGTCACATTTAAAAATTAGTTTTTACAAGGTTATCAGCTCATATATGATTTTTACCTTTATTTATTTGTTTAAGAAATCAATATAAATTAAGAATATTTTGAATATTATTATATCTAATTGATATTCAATTCCAGGCTAATATACGCTCCAGATACGCTCAGCGTTCTTACCAACCGGGCTCAAGATCAAAATCAGGAATTAAGGATAATCCTGATAAATAAACTGATGAAGTATTGAATCAAATCTCTATATTTTATTTTATTCAGAAAAAAATAAGTTCCATACTGATTGACAGGGATTACCACTTAAGTTTGATTTTATAGGAGGGTATGTTTATATTTTTTGATCTAAAAATAACTTAAATAACGGAGGTTAAATGAAAATAGCAGTATGCGTGAGTCACGTGCCGGACACTGCTACAAAAATTAAAGTGGGGGCAGATCAAAAAACTATAGATCCCTCAGGTGTTACTTATATTATTAATCCTTACGACGAATTTGCTGTTGAAGAAGCTTTAAAAATGAAGGGAAAGTTTGGAGGAGATTCTGAAGTTACCGCCATCAGTGTCGGGGGTGATGCAAATAAAGAGACCATAAGAAAAGCACTCGCAATGGGAGTTGACAAAGGTATCCTTTTAAAAGATGATACCCGCCGTGATTCACTTGCAGTGGCAAAGGCTCTTGCAGAGGAAATCAGATCAAAGGGTTATGAGCTCGTCTTTTGCGGTAAACAGTCTGTTGATTATGATAACTCAATTGTTCCCCAGCTAACTGCGGAGCTTTTAGGATTTTCCTGCATAACTGTGGTCGTTGCATTAAATATAGAAGGAAATAAAGTTACTGCAGAAAGAGAGATCGAAGGTGGAAAAGAAGTTGTCGAAGCAGAACTGCCTGCTGTCATCGGTGCTCAAAAAGGTCTTAATGAACCAAGATATGCATCGCTCAAAGGTATAATGGCATCCAAGAAAAAAACCATTGAAGAAAAACCTGCTTCTCCGGCTGAACAATATACGGAGGTGCTGAGTATGAAAAAACCGCCGGAGAAACAGCCGGGCAGGATTCTTGGCACTGATAAATCAGCAGTACATGAGTTAATCAGGTTACTGAGAGAAGAAGCAAAAGTCATATAGGAGTTTAATTCAAAAATGACAAAGAAAATTTTAGCAATTCTGGAACAAAGGGATAATAAATTAAAGAGAGCCGCATTCGAGGTTGTAAGCAGTGCCGTAAAAATTGCCGGTGACTTAAATCTTGAAAAAGAGGCCCTGGTAATTGGAAATGATATTGAAAATATTTCTGAAGTTGGTAAGTATGGCATAACAAAAATCGTTCATTTCAGGAACAATCGGCTTACTAATTATTCAACATCTGCTTATACTAAAATAGTCTGTGATTATGCTAAAGAAACCGGTGCGGATTATGTGATGATAGCAGGAACTTCACTAGGTAAAGACCTTGCCCCTCATATAAGCGGAAGATTAAATGCCGGATGCATTATGGACTGCATCAGTCTTGATACCTCTTCAGGAGAAGTCATAGCAACACGACCCGTATATGCAGGTAAAGCCTTAATAAATGTTAAACTAAATTGTGAAATCAAAGTGTTTGTTTTAAGACCCAATGTTTTCAAACCTGAAGTCAGAGATGAAAATGCATCTGTTAATATTGAATTAAAAAATGCAGATAATCCCGATTTGCGAACCCGGGTTACTGAAATAAAAAAATCTGAAGGAAAAATTGATGTTGCTGAAGCAGACATAATTGTCTCAGGAGGAAGAGGACTCAGGGCTCCTGAAAATTTCCACCTGGTTGAGGAACTTGCAGATGCTCTTGGTGCTGCCGTAGGAGCCTCCAGGGCCGTCGTTGATGCGGGGTGGAGGGACCATCGTGAACAGGTTGGACAGACCGGAAAAACTGTTTCCCCAACTCTGTATGTAGCCTGTGGAATTTCCGGTGCTATTCAGCATCTTGCAGGTATGAGTACTTCAAAATATATTGTAGCAATAAATAAGGACAAGGATGCCCCTATATTTAATGTAGCTGACTATGGTATTGCAGGAGATGTTTTTGAAATTCTACCGGCATTGACTGAAGAGATTAAAAAAGTAAAATCATAGGAATTAGGAGATAAAGTGCAAAAGGTACAATGTGAAATATTAGGTTTGTCATCCAGCCCGTCAACTGGCGGGGCTTATGCTATTTTGCTGCGTGAAGTTGGTGCAAACAGAAGACTTCCGATTATTATTGGTGCGTTCGAAGCCCAGGCAATCGCCCTCGAAATAGAAGGAATTAAACCTCCCCGCCCGTTAACACACGATCTTCTTAAACATATGATTGACAATCTTGGAGCTACGATAATCGAAATCATCATTGACGAACTCAGAGAAAATACCTTTTATGCAAAGATTGTGCTTGAGGTTTCCGGATTGACTAATGAAATTGATGCCAGACCGAGTGATGCAATTGCCCTTGCTGTCAGGGCACGTTCACCAATTTATGTTGCGGAGGCGGTAATGGAAGCTGCTGCCTTTATCCCTTCTGAAGAAACCGAAGGTGAGGAAAAACAGATTGAACCCCAGGAGCAGGAAGAAATACCCAAGACCAAGGAAGCCCAGCTTGCCGCTCTGCAGGATAAGCTGCGGAAAGCCATTGAAACTGAGGAATATGAGAGGGCAGCAAAAATCAGAGACGATATTCAGAAATTGTCAGGAAATAATTAGAGGGGAACATTTTGGCTGCATTTGATATACAGATCTGAAATTAGTCCTGAGTCTAAATCCTTATTGCAAACCTGTAATTACTAAGATTTAGAGAATGATTTGTTGATGTTTTCTCAGCTAAAAACCTTTTTACCAATACTGCATTCCATGCAATTTTCTTTACTGCAAAAATTTCTGAATAAATCAATCATTCCCTGGTACAAAACACTTCTCTTCCAGGCATCATTCAAATTAAGGGTGTCAGCCACTTCAAAAACAAGATTATTTTCGCTTTGCTGGTAATAATTAAGATAAACTTTAAAAACTTTAGCTGAAAGCTGTCCCATGCTAAAAAGTTCAAAGTAGACTGAAAATACCGGCAGAATAACATTGATGATAATTTCATCCGCGCGGGAAACCCCGACAAAGTAATTAATTTTTATATTAGCTTGCTGATCAAAAGTATAATGCTTATTCCAGAAACCATCCCCCTTAATAATCAAGTGACCTCTTAACGAGCTGATAATTTGTTTATTGCTGCTATAATTTTCAAAGTCATTAATAATTGCCTGGATTAACTTGCCCCTGATCAACTGACAGAGAAGCCTCACCCCGCCCGCTATTCTTACCGTAGGAAAATTATAAGGTCTCAGTTTAGCAAAATTCCATTGGGTTTGATGGAATATCCTTCCATCATAATCATTTTTAAGTCCGGACCACAATTCAACCAGATTTCTTACATATTCGGATGTTTCCTCATCAGGAATTTTGTTTATAGAAGGGAGTAGACCACTTATATTAAAGAATATTGATTCCAGTAACTGAAGAAAATTTTCCGCCTTTGCGGATTTTTTAAGAAAATTTATATCAACACTCGCAGCCAGGCGGTGCATTATATCTTTATTTTTTGAAAACCCAAGAGCTTCAAACATCGATTCATAAATAACCTGTTCCCATAACCCGGTATCGCTGAAATCTTTTGCTGTAAATTCTCTTTTGTAAAAATTCTCATCCGGTTCATAGTGGACTTCAGGTTCTTTTAAATTTAATTCTTTCAGATAAACCAGTTCTTTCAGTCTGCCAAGGACCTTTTCACATTTTTGCCTGAATCTGTCTATTCCAAGCTGATAGATAAAATCGAGTTTTTCCTTTTCAGTGATCTCCGAATTGACTTCAGCGCAAGGCATTTTGTTTATCCTTCCGGATCTTTCAGTTAATATTGCCTGCTGAATTTTTTCTCTTACACTGCTATTAAGAAATGGCTCAAGTGAAAATGATTGCACCTTTCTCCCGTCCTGTGTATAGACGATTGAATCCTTCCGGGAATTATTAAATACTATATGAAGGATTACACTGTTATATTTTTTATTGAGGTGATGTCCATGTGATTTCCAGTCGGCATGTACCCCGTCAATTTCAATGTCACCGGAATAGGTAAGATTACCAATCTGTATTCTGGCATGCTTAAAATCCGGACCGCCGGTTTCTTTATTTTCTGCTCCTGCATCTATAATTTTAACAGACTGACCATCCGTAGTTTGAAGTTCTTTTTCGAATTCCTGTTTCTTCCAGATCTCGTAAAGAAATTTCTCCAGCACTTTGTCTTGTTTCATACTCTACCTGCCAGATTCTTTAATTATCGTTAGTTTAGCGGGTAGGGATCTCCTGTTTCCCAGACGATATAAAAAGATCAGGTTATTGATTGAATCATCCAGGAAAATATTCCTGAAAAGATAATCCCCCGTGTTAACCTGGTAATACATATCTTTCTTCTTACCATTATTAAAAAGAAAAATATCGGCACCGGAGATCTTCTGGGGAACTTCAACTATTATTTCCACCTGAGTTGAATCTGTAAAGATAGTATCCCTTGCGGATTTTATCTTCAGGTCAGGAAGTCTTGAATCAACCCTTAATGAACTGACTTCATAGATATCGGGAGTTTGATAATCTTGTTTCTCGGACTCCCCACCTTTACCATCCGGAGGTTCTTTTACAGCAGATTCCTGCATTTCTCCCTCTTTTATCCAAGAGGATTGTTTAATGTTAAGAAAACTTACTAATATTAAAATTAATAGTAAAATTACGAATAGGAATTTCTTCACATATTCAATTCTTTTTTAACTTTTGTATTTAGTGTGTTTAATTCTTCAGCGGCAGCTCTTGCAAAATCTCTCTGATTGCTTTTATAGATTAATCCTCTACTGACATTAACAAGAAAATTCAGTCTTCCTGCTTTCTTAAAAAAATTAACAACATCTTCCAGACTACCGCCCTGAGCTCCCACGCCAGGTAATAATACGGGCAGTCCGCGGATGATGTCAAGATTATCTTTTAATTCTTTAGTCTGTGTAGCACCGAAAACTATCCCGCAATTATGATTTGCGTTCCACTCATTAACCTTTATTATCACTTGCTGATAAAGATAATTCCCGTTCTGAAGTTTTAATTTTTCAAAATTTTCTGCGCCGGGATTAGAAGTCAATGCAAGTATAAAGTTTAATTTATTTTTGAATTGAAGGAACGGCAGAAGAGAATCCTCTCCCATGTATGGATTTATTGTCGATGCATCGCACCCGAAATAATTAAAGATTGAATCTGCATACATCCTGGCTGTATTTCCAATATCTCCCCTCTTGGCGTCCCCGATTATTAATACATCATCAGGGATAATTGATATGGTTTTTTTTAATATCTCAAACCCCTGTGATCCTGAATTTTCGTAGAAGGCAAAATTAAGTTTGTACGCTGCAGCGGAGCGTGAGGTTTCTTCTATGATTAACCGGTTAAATTCATAAACAGGATTATCTAAATCTCTAAGGTGAACGGGGATTTTATTCAAATCAGTGTCCAGTCCGACACAAATAAATTTACCCTCTGAATTTTTACGGCTTAATTTATCAGATGCATTCATATTATTTAAAATTTTAAAACATCATTGTTTCAACAGCCTGGAAGTATACTGCATTTAAAGCCTTTTTATCTGATATGAGCAATAAACCACAGTGTCATGTGTAATTTTTATGGGTTCGGTATACATTTGCCACAATTCCCAGCATAAACAAATTAACCATGAGTGAACTACCTCCGTAACTTACAAATGGAAGAGGAATTCCAATCACGGGCATTATTCCGACTGTCATTCCGATATTAACCATTAAGTGAACGAAGAACACAGCAAGTATACCAATTGACACAAGACTCAAAAATTCATCTTTAGCTGATGATGCTATCTTAAGAATTTTTATGAATAAAATCAGAAACAATACAAGAGTTATAAAACTGCCAATAAAACCGAGTTCTTCACCTATAACGCAGTAAATAAAATCGGTCCATTGTTCAGGAATAAACTGGAGCTGAGTCTGGTTGCCGGCAAGAAATCCTTTTCCCCAGAAACCGCCTGAACCTATTGCAACTCTTGCCTGTATAGCATTATATCCTGCACCAAGGGGGTCCGCCATCGGATCAATAAATGATTTGATCCTGTTCTGCTGATGCGGACTAAGGACATTATACATATAGTCTGCAAAAAAACCTGCTCCCAGATTAAGTGCGAAGATAGAAGCGCTAAAGAAAATATCTTTCCTGAAGAGAAGCATTGCAAATGACACAATTACGAGTGCTCCAACAAAATAATAAATTCCAAAGAGCGAAGATAACGCAACAAATCCCGGACTAAGCACTATGAAAAGGCCAAAAAGACTGATACCTTTCCAGAAAATCATAGTCAAAATTATTCCTATGAACACAAGGGCTGTTCCCATATCAGGTTCAAGCAGAATCAATCCTACCGGAATTAGTCCAATAATTAATGTAATTATAATATCCTTAAACGATTCAATATCTGTATTATTCCGGCTAAGAAATGAAGCGATGACTAGTATTGTTCCTATTTTCGCCATCTCTGAAGGCTGAAAACCTACACTCCCAAGGTCAAGCCAGCTTTTAGCTCCCGATATTTGCCTTCCCATTACAAGTACTGCCATCAGCAGGGCAAGTGACAGCAGATATAGGGGAATTGATATTAATTTGAATGAACTTATTGGTACTGAGTAGGTAACAAAGAAGACTAGAATAGCTGCGATTCCCCAGATCAGTTGTTTATCAAAATTTCCGGAAGCTGTAGGGTGATGAACTGTTGAGCTGTATATTGCGGCTAACCCAATGCAAATCAGAAGGAGGCAGGGAATGAAAATACCGAAATCAAATTTATCCTGAAGTTTATAATCAATTCTCAATTGAAGCCCCTATTATATTCTGATGCAGCTTCTGTTCATATTGTTTCTGCTCATCCTGCTTGGTTTTATCTTTTATTAGAAATGCTTTAATCATTTCCTGGGCTATCGGTGCTGCATAAGTTGCGCCGAATCCAGCATTCTCAACAACAACAGCAACTGCAATCTGAGGATCATCAAAAGGAGCAAATGCAATGAATAATGCGTGATCCTTTCCATGTGGATTTTGCGCTGTTCCCGTTTTTCCCGCAATCTGAATCTCACTCATCCTGATATGAGTAGCTGTACCAGAGCCGTTTACAACCAGAAACATCCCTTCCTTAACTATATCAAATACCTGCTTATTTATACCCAGATCTATCTTTTCAAACTTAAAAGGAATAAATTCTTTGTTTTTATTATCAAGATAACCTTTTACAATATGCGGAGTATAGGTTACTCCGTTATTAGCAATAAGCGCAGTATATTTGGCAAGCTGAACAGGAGTTACACTGACTTCACCCTGCCCTATACCCAGACTTGCCATTATACTTCTGGGCCAGTTAGAACCATAAATCTTTTCATAATATTTTGAATCGGGAATAAAACCTTTTACCTCTTCGCCTATATCAATATTTGTCTTTTCATCGAAACCAAATTTACGGGCATAACTGTACCAGTTATCCAATCCAATTTTATAAATAAGATTATAGAAAAAAGTATTACACGATTTTTCAATGGCATGCACAACATTTACACTGCCATGAACTCCATGGCATTTAAAAAATCTTCCGAATGTAAATCCGCCTGCGCAGTAAAATGTTGTATTAGTATTTATTACACCCAGGTCGAGTGCAGCAACAGCGGCCATAATCTTAAAAGTAGAACCGGGAGGCTTTACAGACATTGTAGCGCGGTTGAATAACGGTTTATCTTCATCATTATAAAGTTCATTTAAAAATTCTCGTGTAGTGACATATGAAAACTGGTTCAGGTCATAATCCGGAAAGCTGCCGAGTGCAAGCACTTCTCCCGTTTTCGGCTGAATAGCAACAAATGCACCGCGCATCCCCTTAAAACCTTCCTCCCCGGCTTTCTGTACATCTGCGTCAATAGAGAGAACAATATCATCCCCTTTTATTGAGGGAACATCCGCACTGCCGTTTTTAAATGGACCTATTTCTTTTCGTCTGGAATCTACTAGAATATAATTATAACCTTTTTCGCCTCTGAGATATTTTTCATATGTTTTCTCAAGACCGTTATGCCCCACATAATCACCCGGTTCATAATAATCATCCTCTTTTTCCAGCTGCTCCGGGGAGATTTCCTTCGTGTACCCAAACATATGCGAACCCATTATGCCTGCGGGATAACCTCTCTGCATCTCTACTATATAATCCACACCCGGTAAAAATTCGGAGTTCTCCTCAAGCCACGAAACGGTTTTAAAGTCAATTCCCCTTTTTATTCTAATGGGTATATATTTTGAATAAATCCGATTGCTATAAAGTATTTTATCGATATAACCTGAATCGACATCCAGAACATTCTCAAGTAATCTGTTAAGTTTACGGTCATAATCTGCCGGTGTGATTCTAAAAGTATAGGCAGGCAGATTGCTTACTACAACCTCTCCATTCCTGTCCAGAAAAACTCCTCTTAAGGGAGTCTGTTCAATTGCTTTAATACTGTTGCTAGCAGACTTCTCATCGTATTCTTCATGATTAATTATCTGCATCTGGAATAATCGAAACCCAAGTAAACCAAATGATGCAGAAATTATGAAGAATATAATCGATTTCCTTTGGATAGAGCCAAAGCTCGATGATCTCAACTAACTCAAACTCCTCTTAGGATAAAAAATTGAAACGATTACACTAATCACCGCTGTGTAGAGTGCAGGCAGCATTGCCTGTTCAAAAAACAATACAAGGAAGCTCTTGCTTAAATCAATCGTTGAGAAAAATGAATAAACTAATGTGTCAACAAGTGTGCAGAGAAGGACTATTAGAGAAAACATATAAGATTTTAAATAGACTTCTCTTTTATTTTCATTAGAAAAATAACCTGCAATAAACCCTGCAATGGTTTTAGAAAGCATTGCACTACCTAATAAACTACCTGTTATCAGATCAAAAAGAAAACCATAAACAAATCCTAAAACTGTCCCATAGATCTGCCCGTATCTTATCGCGTAAAAAACAAGAAGAATTAAAATAAGATCCGGGGTAACACCATTTATGGAAACAAGCGGAATTATAGTGGTTTGAATTGCCAGAATAGGAAAAAAAAGGAGAATTGAAATTATGTAATGTAAACGCATTATTTACGATTATAAAAATTTAATTCAAGATTATTTTTTTGCTTGCTTTCAACTATCCCGACGACAAAAACGTTTTCAACTCCGCTGAAATCAACGAATGGTTTTACTCTTGCTTCGTTAAATATTCCGGTTTCAACTTTGCTTAAACCAATGATAATTCCAACAGGAAGCGGTATAGGAATTATGGAACTGATCTCCGAAGTAATTATTCGGTCTCCTGGCTCAATATCATACGTTTTTGGGACATCAACTATTATAAGATCTTTCCCGTTCCATTTCATTACCCCGTCTATCCTGCTCCGCTCATCTTTAACAGTTAATTTGAGATCAATATTCTGTAGTGTCCTCGCTATAGCATAGTCATGAGATACAGAAGTTATAACACCCACTACTCCCTTGTCATTAATCACCGGCATCCCTGCTTTTACACTATCCTTTGCACCAATGTTTATTGTTATACTGCCCTGAGATATAGTCGAAAGTTTCGAAACGACTGTTGCAGGAATTAAAGGATAATTAACTGAGTCTTTCAGTCCAAGCAGATTTTTTAATTCATGGTTAATAATTCCATATTCGCGCAGCCTGTTGACCTGCAGCATAAGCTCAGCATTAACTTCTCTGAGCCTCTCATTTTCTTTCTTGTAACTTGAGATATTTATAACATCACTTACAACCGAAGTTACTGCGGCAAAGCTGCCGAAAGCAACGGCTCTTACCTGACGAACTTTTGGGTTTTGATTCTGTGAGAGGATAAAAAGACTTACAATCAGGAGGATAACAAGGATTATGTATTCTTTAAGATTTTCCCATAATCTGGAAATAACTCTAAACATTAGTATCTGCGGTTACGAATTAAAACTTTAGAATAATGATTTAAATTATCGATAACTTTTCCTGCACCCCGGACTACCGCAGTTAATGGATCATCAGCTACGTGCACGGGAAGATTTGTTTCCATTCTTATGCGTTCATCGATACCTTTAAGCAGGGCCCCGCCGCCAGTTATCATTACTCCCCTGTCGAGAATATCTGCAGAAAGTTCCGGGGGAGTTCTCTCAAGCGACTGTCTGACAGCATCAACAATCTGAACAACTGCTTCATTTAATGCTTCTCTTATTTCAACTGAACTCACTTCAGTAGTTTTTGGGATGCCGCCGACGAGATCCCTTCCTTTCACCTGAATTGTTATTTCTTCTTTTAATGGAACAGCAGAACCGACTTCACATTTGATTGCTTCTGCAGTTCTTTCACCGATAAGTATATTATGATTTTTCTTGAAGTACTGCATAATAGCATAATTCATCTCATCACCAGCAATCCTGATGGATTCTTCATTCACGATTCCGGACAATGCAATTACTGCTATTTCTGTTGTACCACCGCCGATATCAATTATCATATTTCCTACCGGCGCTTCAACATCAATTCCAATACCAATTGCTGCTGCCATTGGTTCGGCAATCAGGTGAACTTCTTTTGCACCTGCATGCTCGGCACTGTCCCTGACAGCTCTCTTTTCAACTTCAGTCACACCGCTGGGAACCGCTACGACTACCCTTCTTGCAGAAAATGCACCAGCCCTCACTTTTTTAATAAAAGCCCGGATCATTCCCTCGGCTATTTCGAAATCAGCAATCACTCCGTCGCGCATTGGTCTGGTTACACGAATTTCCTTGTGCTCTCTTCCCTGCATCTCTTTGGCTTTATTACCAAGAGCTATAATTCTCTTAGTGTTCTTATCAAAAGCAACTATTGACGGTTCATTAAGAACAATCCCTTTGTTTTTAACGTAAATGAGGGTGTTTGCTGTGCCTAAATCTATCGCTATATCTGCCGAGAAAAAATCAAATAAACCCATTATGCCTCTAATGTTTAAAGTGTCTGATTCCTGTGAAAACCATTGAAATATTATTTTGATTTGCCGCTTCGATAACTTCGCTGTCTCTGACAGATCCTCCGGGCTGAATTACTGATGTTGCACCATATTTAATTATTTCCAGGAGGGTATCTGCAAAGGGAAAAAAGGCATCGGAGGCAGCCACCGACCCGGTAAGATCAAGTCCATGCTCCTGCGCTTTCAGAGAAGCAATTCTGGCGGAGTCGAGTCTTGACATTTGTCCTGCTCCGACTGCAAGGGTTGCATTATTTTTTGCAAATACAATCGCATTAGACCTTGTATGTTTTGATACCACCCAGGCAAATTGCAGATCATTCAATTCCTTATCGCTTGGTTTTCGCTCTGTAATTATTTCAAGTTTTTCTTTATCTAATGTAGCTCTATCTGCATCCTGTGCAATTACCCCGCCCGGGATATTCCTGAAGTTCACTTTATCTGTACGTACCGATTTAAGCTGCTTTAATAGTCTTCTATCCCTTTTCTTTTTAAGTATCTGCATTGCTTCCACAGTATATGAAGGAGCACAGACTATCTCAAGAAAAATCTCATTCAATTTTTCTGCCAGCACCGAATCAACCTCTTCCGTAAAAAGTACAATACCTCCGAATGCTGAAACCGGGTCACACCTTAGTGCTTTGATGTAAGCCTCATAGGCATCTTTACCTTTAGCCGCACCGGCAGGGTTTTGATGTTTAATTATCACGCAGGTCTTGCCACCAAGATCTTCAGCAAGTTCAGCAGCAGCTAATAAATCCAGAATGTTGTTATATGAAAGCTCTTTACCGTGCATGACATCAAAGTATTTATAAAAATCACCGTATATAGCAGCAGATTGATGTGGATTTTCTCCGTATCTAAGATCTTTTTCTTTTTAAAGTTAACCCGCAAGTAAGAATGAGAAATTGAAAACCTGTCTTCAAGATAATTCGAGATATGAGTATCATAAAAAGCAGTATGAGAGAACGCTTCTATGGCAAGTTTAATTCGTGTATCGCTACTCACTCCCCCGCTTTTTAATTCATTCAAAAAATTATCATACTGCCCGGAATTGGTAAGCACAGAAACGAATTTATAGTTTTTGGCGGCCGCTCTTAAAAGACTTGGACCGCCTATATCAATATTCTCGATTATATCTTCCAATGCGGCATCGGGGTTTGCAGCAGTCTGAACAAAAGGATAAAGATTGACACAAACAATATCTATTGAATGAATTCCGTTCTCTTCAGCCTGTTTTTTATCCTCAGTATTATCTCTTCTCATAAGTATACCCCCAAAAATTTTGGGGTGGAGAGTCTTGACCCTTCCTTCAAATATTTCCGGGAAACCTGTCATAGTGCTTATCTCAGTAACCTCGATATTATCAGCGGAAAGTCTTCTTGCGGTGTTCCCTGTTGCTATTATACCATAATCCATTTTTACAAGTGCTCTGGCAAATTCTACCACTCCGGTCTTTTCAGAGACGCTGATCAATGCTAATTTCTTCAAAATTGTTATTCCGGTTATTATTCAGAGATTTCTACACGATTATTTATAAAATGAACTTTATTCTCAGCTATCATTTTAATTACTAATGGTAAAATCTGGTGCTCGATCCTTAAAACTCTTTCGGCAATTTCTTCCGGAGATTTAACGTCCTTAATATCTACACATTTCTGAGCAATTATTGTACCCGTATCATATGATTCATCAACGAAATGAACCGAAGCACCGGATACCTTTGCGGATGAATTATAAACCGCACGATGTACATTCATCCCGTACATCCCTTTTCCTCCGAAAGAAGGAAGAAGAGCCGGGTGAATGTTTATAATCCTTCCTTTATAATTATTAACTACATTATCTGGAATAAGCTTTAAAAAGCCAGCCAGAACTATCAGATCGATATTAAGCTGAGATAAAAAATTGGATAGGTCTTTATATCTGACTAAACCGTCTTTATCACCAAGACTGAAGGTTGGGACGGAATACTGCTTTGCAATTTCGAAGGCGCCACACTCAATCTTATCGCTTAATACAGCTTTTATTTCGATCAGGTCTGCTAATTCCCGGGACTGTAAAATTGACTGAAGGTTTGATCCTCTTCCCGAAACAAAAACAGCTAATTTCAAATCAATTTCTTAATATATATTATTGAAAATTACCGAAATAGTGAAAGATTGTCAATCAATATTATGCGAAAAGGATTGAAATTAGAAAAATAATCCTGGCACTAATTTTTCGGAGGATCAACCTGCAAAGAATTAAGCAAATTCTTTAACTTGTTTTGATAATCGTAATTATTCTCTTCATCAGCTTTTTCTATATACTGTTTTACCTGATCCAGGTTACCGACTTTTTTATTCGCTCTTGCAAGGCAGTAATATGAAAACGGAATCAGCCACTTTTCGTTTGATGAATCCATAGTAAGAACTTTGTCTGCAAGATCGATCGATTCCTGATAGTTACCCATATAATAAGCCGCTTCACTCTGATAAAACAAAGCCTCGGCTTTCAACTTTTCTGCCTGCAGACCCGGGAAAAGTGAATTTACAGAATCATAAGCAGCCTTATACTTTCCTGCTTCAATCAGATTTGATATAAAAATTAAATTAAGTTCGGCAGCAGCAAGTGTTCTTTTTGAGTAAAGCTCACCTTTCCTTTTAGCATAAATATCATCATCGAGATCCATATTACCCGTCTGGGCCTTTTCAAAATATTTTACTGATTCATCCCTCTTTCCCTCAGCTTCATAACAAATTGCCAGACGGTAGGCAGCGATCCCGGTATAATCATTGTCCCTGGCTTCAGCTAAAAAATGCAGATAATAGGAACTGGCAGTATCCAGTTTATTATTTCTGAAATTTATATCTCCGATCAGAAAATAGGAAAAAGAAGTTATCTGATTAAATTGTTCGTTGTCAGCCTTGATAACTTTATTGAGAAATTTATCTGCCTCACTCAGCCTTTTCTGTTTTATTAGAAGAACGGCATAGGAATAGTTAAAAAGAAGATTCTGAGGATATCTTTTTATAAGTTTTTTTAATATTGATGCTGAGGTTTCATAATCAATCATGAAATCCATTTCGATCTGTGCAAGGTAGTATTGAGCCTCTACTTTTGAGTAGTTACCGTTTTCAGCGGCCATTTCTATATACTTCACACCGGTATCTTTATCGCCGCTTATTCCAACCAGATTTAAAGCCCACTTAAATGATGAAGGAATTTGCGCAACAGCAAAGTTATAAAGACCCAGTCCGAGATAAGCGTCGTTTTTTTTAGGGTTTAATTCAAGTACCTGTGATAGGTATGATTCGGATTTTTTTGAAGCCCATGCCGCATCCAGAAAATTCCCTGCTTTACCAAATGCGATTGCCCGGTAATTATAATTTGCCCCGAGAATATATAAAGCCATTTCACTTTTTTCGTTTTCGCCCAGGACGGTTTCACCCGTACTCAGTGCTTTATCGGAATAGACTTCAAATGTATCAAGATCATTTTTATCGTTTCCTCCTAGGTAATACCATAAGTAAATGCTTGATTCAAAATGATAACCACGCGGATCATCAGGATATCTTTTAATTAAACCTCTGAATATCTGATCTGCCTGAATCCAGTTGAAATTATAGCAGGCATCGAGCCCTTTATCGATCTGTCTTTCTATTTCCAGCTGACCAAACAGTAGTGATGAAAAAATAACAAAACAGCAGGAGAGCAGTATTACTTTCATTGGAGATGCTGACGTAAAATTTTTAGATGATGAGGTTTATACATTTTTAGGAGCAGCCGATTTTTCATCCGAATAAACAAGCGCGGCTTTAACAAATTCTCTGAAGAGAGGATGTGCATTTGTTGCCCTCGATTTCAGTTCAGGATGGAACTGGCAGCCCACAAACCACGGATGATCAGGAAGTTCAATCATTTCAACTAATTCTCTGTCCGGAGAAAGTCCGCTGAAAATCATTCCGCATTCTGCAAGCCTGGACCTGAATTTATTATTGACTTCATAACGATGCCTGTGTCTCTCGGAAATGAATCCTACTTTGTAAGCTTTCATAACCCTGGTACCGGGCTGTATATTACACGGATAAGAGCCAAGTCGCATCGTTGCACCCATATTTTTCACATTTTTTTGTTCCGGCATTAGATCAATGACGCTGAATTTATTTTTTTTAAATTCTGAACTGTTTGCGTTTGATATTCCGCAAACATTCCTGGCAAACTCAATTACAGCACACTGCAGACCGAGACATATGCCAAAGAAAGGAATATTATTTTCCCGTGCATATTTTACCGCTTTAATTTTGCCCTCAATTCCTCTCTCACCAAACCCTCCCGGAACAAGGATACCGCTTATGCCTTCGAGAAGCTTTTCCGGATCTTCATCGTCAAATCTCTCTGCGCTGATAGACTTGACTATCACTTTAGCATTATTTTCAGCACCAGCGTGAATGAAAGATTCCATAATGCTTTTATATGCGTCAAGATGCTCGACATACTTTCCGCACAGAGCAATCTGGACAGTCTTTTGTGGATTCTTAATATTTGATACTAATTCCTCCCAGTCATCAAGTTTAATTTTTCTCTCAGGAAGATGTAAGCGATTTAAAACGATCAGATCCATTTTTTCCTTGAAAAAAACAAGTGGCACTTCATAAATTGAAGTACAATCGTATGCAGAAATAACTGATCTGGAATCAACATTACAGAATAAAGCAATTTTATCCCTGATCTCTTTTGCGAGCTTCTTTTCAGAACGGCAGATTAACAGATCCGGCTGTATTCCCAGTTCAAGCAGATTTTTTACACTATGTTGTGTTGGTTTGGTTTTTACTTCTCCTGCTGCCGGGATATACGGAACCAGTGTTACGTGTAAGCTTATAGTATTTTTTCTGCCGTACTGCATCATAAGCTGACGTACCGCTTCAATAAATGGAAGACTCTCAATATCTCCGACAGTTCCGCCAATTTCGGTGATAATAATGTCGTATTCTCCAAGCTCTGCAAGTTTCACCATCCGCTGTTTAATCTCATCGGTAATGTGCGGAATAACCTGTACGGTAGCGCCAAGGTAATCGCCGCGTCTTTCTTTGGTTAAAACTTCGTAATAAACCTGTCCGGTGGTAGTATTATTGGATCGGGTCATATTCACATCCAGAAAACGTTCATAATGACCGAGATCAAGATCTGTCTCTGCGCCGTCATCGGTTACATAAACTTCTCCATGCTGAAATGGGCTCATAGTACCCGGGTCGACGTTAATGTAGGGATCAAATTTCTGAATGGTGACTTTATAACCGCGCTGTTTTAAGAGAAGACCAAGTGAGGAGGCAGTGATACCTTTTCCGAGAGATGAAACAACTCCGCCTGTTACAAAAATAAACTTAACTTTGTTCCGTGAAGCCATATATTTTTTTTGTACCGCAATATAGAAGAACTAAGTTTTATTTACAATTTTTATTTCAGATTTATATAAAAAATTTTTGAGAAAGTATTTTTTAATGATTCTTGTACAGAAATGGCGAAGGAAATATCTACAATATCAACTAATTTTCCTTCTACACCACCAGTGCTTTAATGAACTTCGTTGTCACTGACTTAGGACGGATTATCGGGTTCATCATCCCCCTGTTTATGACAGCCTGGGCTGTTAATCCGAGTGTTCTCGATACCGCAAACATAACTGTATAATAAGAAAACTCTTTTAATCCGTAATGATATAACATTGTTCCTGATGCCGCGTCAACGTTCGGCCACGGGTTTTTGATCTTTATTACTTTCTTTAATTCGCCGGGAACGACCTCATACAATCGTAATATTGTGATGAACATAGGATTATCTGCCATATGCTGCTTCCCGAAATTCAGAAATCCTTCAAAGCGGGGATCTGTAATTCTTAATACTGCATGTCCGTAACCCGGAATTACTTTGCCTGCATCGAGTGTCTCCCGGACAAGTTCCCTGATCTGCTCTTCGCCAGGTGCGCCGTTGTACTTCCCCATTAATTCCAGTATCCATTTCAAAGTTTCCTGGTTAGCCAAACCATGTAATGGTCCCGCCAGCCCGTTAAAGCCGCCTGATAAAGAATAGTATAAATCAGAAAGAGCCGAGTTGATCGTCTGTGTTGCTAAGGCACTTACATTTCCTCCTTCATGATCGCAATGAGCGACAAGGTACAATCTTATTAATTCATAAAAATCATTCCCGGTATTTTCCAATCCAAGCTGCTGCACATAATCACCCGTTAAATCCAGTTCGGGATCAGGTTTTATGCGGTCACCTTTTTTAAATTTCATTCTGTAAACACCGGCGGCAATTGCAGGCACTTTAGCCACGATATTCAAAGCATCCTCCAGTGTGGGTTTCCAGTAATCGGTCTTCTTTATTCCTTCATTATAATTTTTAGCAAAAACGGATTCCTTCTGCATAACCAGTAGCGCAGTATTAAACATTGTCATCGGGTGAGAATCCTCAGGCAAGGTTCTTAAAACATCCCAAACATAAGCGGGCACATTTTTTCTCCTCTTTAATTCATCAGAAAGCTCTTTCAATTCATCTGCATCAGGCATTTCACCTGTAAGGAGAAGGAAATAAATTTCTTCAGGTGTTTTATCAATCAGATCCCTAAGATGCATGCCCCTGATAATCAGACCCTCATCCTGGGGTACCCTTGAAGTGTCGCAGATTAAAGACCGTACTCCGCGCATTCCTCCATATGCCTGGCCGATTGTTACATCAGAAATTACTTTTTCACCTCCGTTTTCAAGGATCTGTTTTACTTCATCTCTCCACTGATCGAATTTTACTGCTAGTTTTTCGGTAAGTCGGGACATCAAATAACCTTTCACCTGAATTTTTTACAAAAAACTTATTCTGTAATAAAAAAATAAAATTAGCTCTTTTATTACAGCTTTGCAATAAAAATTGGGAGGTATAATAAAAGCTAATTATGAAATTAATAATGGAGAAAGGATTGTGTTGTGATGATGATTAATTGCTTACATGATTGCGGGATGTCTTTTCTTTCCTATATTTGTACACTCAAAAGCAACAATTAATACTATATGATACCGGCTAAGGTTATAATTATTGGCGGCGGCTTCGGTGGTCTCACCGCAGCCCGGCATCTTGACAGCGCGAACCTGCAAATTACTCTTGTAGACAGGACGAATTATCACCTTTTTCAACCGCTACTTTACCAGGTTGCAACTGCGGCACTTTCCCCCGGGGATATAGCAGTACCTATCCGTGCACTCCTGAGTGGAAAAGAAAATACTGAAGTTATAATGTCCGATGTAATTTCCATAGATAAAGGAAAAAAACTCATCCTTTTAAATGACAGAAGCTTACAATTCGATTATTTGATCGTTTCTCCTGGTTCAAGCCATTCATACTTCGGTAAAAGCGAATGGGAACAATATGCTCCCGGATTAAAAACCCTGAGCGATGCATTGTCAATAAGAGAAAGAATTTTAATCTCATTTGAAAAAGCAGAAATGATCTCAGATCCTGCCGGAAGAGTCAGGTTCTTAACTTTTGTAATCGTCGGGGGCGGTCCTACGGGAGTTGAAATGGCAGGTGCTATTGCAGAAATTGCCAGAAAAACAATGCTCCGGAATTTCAGATATATTCATCCGGAAGAAGCAAAGGTTTTACTGGTTGAAGCAGCACCCAGAGTTTTAACTGCCTTCTCGGAACATTTATCCGAAAGTGCCAAAAAGGAGCTGGAAGAACTGGGTGTAGAAGTCATCACCGGGAAACTTGTAACAAATGTTGATGACAGAGGTGTACAGCTTAAAGATGAATTTATTGAAACAGCAAATGTAATCTGGGCTGCAGGTAATGAGGCTTCTCCTCTGCTTAAATCACTGGAAGTTGAACTTGACAGGGCGGGCAGAGTTATTGTTCAAAAAGATTTAAGCATAAAAGATCATCCGGAGATTTTTGTAATTGGTGATGCTGCACGGGTATTAGCAGAGAATGGTGAACTTCTACCGGGAATTGCTCCGGTAGCAATGCAGCAGGCGAAGTATGTTGCAAAACTTATAAACAGCAGAAAAGATTTCCATGATAGAGAGCCATTCCGCTATTTTGATAAAGGGATATTGGCAACAATAGGTAAAGCAAAAGCAGTAGCAAAGATCAGGAAGATGGAATTTACAGGATTTATTGCCTGGTTTCTCTGGTCATTCGTTCACATCTTTTTTCTCATCACTTTTAGAAACAGGTTCAGAGTCATGGCAGAATGGATATGGTATTACCTTACAGGCAGACGGGGGGTAAGGTTAATTACAAAAAATCAGGAACATTTAATTAAGTAATCATTTTATTAAGTTATAATGAACAATTAAAGATTTTTATATGAATATAAAATCTAAAATTTTGTTCATCCTGAAAATGTTAGCTTCATTTTATCTGGGGTCAGCTGTTGGGTATATCATAATGTCCCTGGGATCTACAAAAACTGATTATTTTCTGAGAGCAGTCTCACCCTCAATTCTTTATAATGAAATCATTTCCGGAAATCCCTTAGTTATTCTTTTTGCAATGCTTGGAATAATTATCTTTATATTTTTCAAGTAATTCAGGGATTTGCGTTTGCCTGTCTGACAGAATGTTTCATGTGCTTGAGGATACACCTCTGCATTCAACTCTTGATTATTAATTTTCAGAGATTATATTGTGAATAGGAGTTGATAATTTATTATCAGCTTCTAATTTTAATTATTATTAAATTAATCATTAAGATTTGATTGGATAGTCAAGTAATCAGAGTTACATCTGAAGAAAAACTATCCAATCTTTATTTATAGCCGGCAAATTATTTTATTCCTTTCCATTCTTTCAGCATCTTCTTCATATTTTCCAGGTCAAAAGGCTGGCTGTCCATCTTTGAACCATAATCTATAGCTTTTTCCATTGCAGCAATTGCTTCATCTTTCCTGTTCATTTTTGCCAGGTACTGTGCTTCAATTCTCTTATTCCAGTAATTTTCATTAATTAATACAGAGGCTTGTATCCATCTGAATCCTTCATCAAAATTTATATTATTCTGAAGGCAGTATGAAGCAGCGGAATTAAGGTCGGCCCACGCGTTTAAATTCCGTGCATTTTCCAGGACTAGATCCTGTGTAGCTGCAGCCACATTAAATGAAACCTTTAGCTTATCCCAAATAAGGTTTACCTTTGCACTGTTTTCATCCATATCCGTTATTGTGAAAGCCATTCTCTCCGTAAAAGAATTCTCCTCCGGCTTTACCTTAATTCTTAACGCATCCTTCGTTTCATCATAATCCATCGGGTCGTCAACTTTAGTATCCTTACTAAAGATTATTTCCCATTCCTGTTTGTCGGGAATCATATGGATTCCGTATGTTCCTGATGCCAGTTCATTTCCATTCACTTTAACCGGTGTGCTGAATGTTATTGATGTAACTTCATTTGCACCAGTCCTCCAGACTTTACCATACGGAACCAGTTCTCCCCAGATTGTTCTTCCCTTAACAGCCGGAGAACTGTAATCGACTGTAATTTTTGTTATACCGACTACCTGGCTTACAGAAGCATCAGGACTTGGCCGCGGTGCCCTGAATTGCTGTGCAGTGCTTAAGTTTCCAATTATCAGGGTTATGAATATTAAAAAGATGTAAATGCGCATAGAACTCCTATTTTTTTGCTTTAATTTTGCGGAATAGCTTAGAAAACGGGTTTAAGATAAATATTGTCGGGATATTATCCAATAGGATAGATTAAAGGATAGGATTAAAATGGCTTCTTCATCAGAAATATTAAAAAGAGAATAGATTAGTCTCAGGAATGATGCTCCAATGATAAATCATCTTACTTTATCTCACAGCTTTAAAAAAAGAATTACTATTTTAAACCAAAAAAAGTATATTGCCATAAGAACTACTTTATTATTAACCAATAATTTTATTCAATTTTTATAGGGAATAATGTTATGCTAAGAAACTTATCGCCTGAAGAAAGAAAATCCGAGGAAACAACGATTATAAGTGTCGGGGTTAAAATTGAAGGGAAGATTAAAAGTAATGGTAATATCCGGGTTGAAGGTGAAATTCAGGGAGATCTGACATCCCAGGGTAATGTGGTTATCGGCGCAAATGGTGAAGTGAATGGTCAGATAAATGCTGATGTAATTAGTATCGGGGGCAGTGTTACCGGGACTGTAAAAGCAAAAAACAAATTGACTATAGAAGAAAAAGGGAATTTGAACGGGGATATATTTACTAAATCGCTTGTTGTCAAAGAGGGAGCAAAGTTTGATGGAAAATGTAAAATGGGTGAATCATTCACTAATGAAACCATTGATGCTTCTAAGCAGATTAAACCCATTAACAAATAGGCAGTATTCCACGGGATTTTCAGGATTTTTGGAATAAGATTATAGAGGATGACAGCGTTCTTTTGTCGCTGGATATGCCAATCAGATGGACAAAAGATAACCTCGGAGGTTAATTAATAAACCTTCAGGAACTCAAACCCGGGATTGAGCCAATAAGCGATTTCCAAAAATCAGTTTATCCACTCATGCCCCTAAATTTTTGGCAGGTTTTAAACTTTGAAAGTCCAGACCCGGAACCGGAATAAGAGTCATTAGGCTCAATACAAAAGCAGAATAGAACAGGCAAGAGCAATGATTACTCTTATATTAAATCGTGAAAAAATGATCGGTGATATTAAAAAGATAACAGCAATCCTCTGCACTAATCCGGGAATTTATCAAATGAATTTAACTTTTCGGATATTGTTACACTCAGTTTTAAATCACAAATATTAATCATTTATTACCTCTCTCTGACATCGATTTCAACCGGAATCGATTCTTTCTTCTTACCATAATTATCCCGGGCAATGACTTTAATCTTGTGCTTCCCTTCAGGAACATTGAACCAGACCCAGTCGAATGGTGCCTGAGTATTATAACCTATTGATTTGTCATCGACATAAAACTCAACTTTTACTATATCCCCATCATTGCCGGATGATTCAGTTTCAATAACCATGTTAGTGCCCTGGTTAACCCAATCTGAAGACGATGGTTTAATAATACTTATCTCCGGCAGTGAACCTCCTTTTTTGCCGGAACTAATCTTTACCCCGGGCATATTCCTGGTATAAATAGTATTGACCAATGTGCCCAGAGAATCATCTCCGGTGATTTCCCAGAACATAATTCCTCTTAAATCGTAAGCATCTGTATAGCGGGCTTTTAAGGCAATGGATTTGACATTATCAAATGTCCAGAAGATCTTATCCTCCGAATTATACAAGTATGGAGCCATCGCATATTTATCCCAGTGCAGCTCAAATCCCTGTTTTAGTAACTCTTCAAGGTCAGAGAAATAATTAAAGCCATCTTCCGGAATGCCTTTTGTTGAACTTCCGCTCATACCTAAGCCATAGTTAACTGAGTCCACATCTTCCCAGCCCCTTCCGTAAAAAGCCGCGCCCGGTACCAGCTTGGACCTGCTTACCCCATAAACACAATTATATAAATGAATGGTTTTATCGAATGAGTTTCGTTCTCTGTTAAACGTTGTATCTGCAGAAGATGAAAGGAGATTAGAATTATGGCCCGTAACTTTGTCCCACCCTCCGCGGTAATCATAAGTTATTAAGTTGTACCAATCCAAATACTGCTGGTCATTATTAATATTGTAGTATCGCGCATATTTTTCTGTCGCAGGCACAGCAGCTGTAAGAATATAATCTGGATTTATCGAATCAAGTTTTACTCTGAATAAAGCAAAAAGCTTCGACAGATTATTATTATCTTCCGGATTATGATGCGTGCTATCAACTCCGCCCTTTACAGGGTATTCCCAGTCGACATCAAACCCATCAAAAATTCCTGCAGCAGCACCTTTGCCCCCTGCCCCGTTCACTACAGGCAGATTACCCGAGATGAATCTGTCGATACAGGTATTCACAAATATTTCTCTTGATTCAGGCGTCAGGGCTGCATCCGAAAAATAAATTGATCCTTCCCATCCTCCTACTGAGAGTACAATTTTAAGCTGCGGATGTTTTTGTTTTAATTTCTTTAACTGGTTAAACTGTCCGCGCAGCGGTTGTGTTGAGTCGTCAGCTATACCATCGATACTCATATCTGAAGTATATATTTGCTGATATGCCATATTAGAATCCAGAAAATCAGGAATAATATTTCCTGATGAGTCAGGTTCAGGGATCAGGAAAGAGTAATTTATCACGGTAATCTTATCCGCTGAATTATGTTTTTCAACATCCTTTACATAATAGGGATGTTCTCCCTTGGCGCGCCATTCCGGGAGGTAAGCAACGATTTCTTTCTTCTGGGCACTAATTATTATAGGCCAAAAAAGTAAGGCTATAATTAAAATTTGTTTCATTTTAATAAATTATTTTTTAATTCTAAATGCAGAATATTTAACCAATTGTAACTTCTATTTTATTAACTGATCGGTTATCCATAACAGGCATAGGATCTCCATTTTCTAATCCGTTTACTTTAATCGATTTCACACCCTTTTGTATTCCGTCAGGATTTTTCAAAATAATTTTGTAAAGAACCCCGCGCCCTTCCTTGTAACTTCAAAACCTTTCCTGTCTGAGGGAAAACAAGGATCAGTAACAAGTCCTGCATATGACAGCCTGATGCCCAGCATATATTTTATTACCGCAGTAAAAAAGCAGCCTGTCCGTATATGTTGTATCAACAAATTCAGTTATTCCCCCCTCTGCCATAATGGCAGAGACAATTAATATTCATCCCGGGAAAAACGATCTTTTTTCCGGAATTTGGGCTGCCTTCATCTCAGGTATATCTCTCGTTTATCTCTCGTCTTTCTTTCGCTTACAAAAGACCTCTGGAAAGCTCTACGTCAATTGAACTTTTTCTGTCTGCCATTTTGTCAAAATCTCCCCCCATTGGATACAATTTACAAGCTGGAATGAACTTGCCTGTGTATTATAAGATTTTCACTACAACCATTGTCATATCATCATGCTGCAGGGCTTTTCCTGCAAATGTCTTAACATCCGTTATAGTTTTTTCAAGCAGTTCTTTTGCCGGAAGTTCTATATTTTGTGAGATTGTGTCAGTCAATCTCTGCTCGGTAAATTCCAGTTTATATTTATTCCTCGCTTCTGTAAATCCGTCTGTATAAAAAACAAAAGTATCTCCCCTTTGCATATGCACTTTGATTTCTTTGATCGTTCTGCTGAATATCGTTCCGTTCTCAAGTCCAAGAGCAAGTCCAACAGGATTAAGCAACTCTAATTCTTTTTTACCCGAATGTTTGGCAATTACAGGATTATGTCCCGCTCTTGAAAACGTAAGCGTCCGGGCACTCACATCAAAAATTCCATATATCATACTTATAAATGTACCGCGCTCCACATTTTCATAAAAGAGTTCATTTATTTTTATCAGAAACTCAGATGGCGAATTAACCGTTTTCGAAAGGGCCTTAACGAAACCTTTGGCAAGTGTCATATAAAATGCCGCATGCGTACCTTTACCTGAAACATCCCCTATAATAATCCCGAACCTGTTATCATCTAGGTGAACAAAATCATAGTAATCCCCTCCGACTTCAAGTGCGGGAATGCATCGCGCTGCAATGTCAAGACCGTTAAAACGGGGATCTTTCGAAGGCAGAAAGCTCATCTGCACTTCACGTGCGATTTCAAGTTCTCTCTGCAGTCTCTGCCGTTCTGTTATGTTCTTTACAAATGCAGGGGTAATTGAATCATAATCAGTTATTTTATCTTTTGAGAATAAACTGATTGTGAGAAACACGACTAAAAGAACAAAGACCAGTATTAGGTAATAACCTGAATTCAGGTAATACGTATTTCCGCTTGTGAAGAGGGATATCCCGACATCAATAATGTTGAACACAATTAATGCTGTAAGTGAAGACAAAAGATCATAATAGTTAAAGAACATCATAAATAGAACGCCCATTATGATTCCTGTTGCGGCGCCCCAGTATAAAGGCAGTAGATCATTAAAGTTTACCACTCCCCAAAGCACGGCACAGATAGGTATCAGAATATAAAGCGAGGTGAATCTCCTTTTCAAACCGGACATAACAAATAAAAAGAAAATTGCCGCTGCATAAACCTGGGGGTATATGCTTTTATCAATAATGTTAAGTGCAGGACTAATAGAATGGAAATGTGAAATCAAAGATGAGCTGTTCTTGGTAATAAATGAGATATGCAGCATTTTTTCAGATACAAAAAGAATTCCTACCCATACCAGATAAAAGAGGAAACTTCCAATAAGCCCTGTAATACCCGCAGTTCCGACCTTTGAATGAAAAGCATAACCCTTGCTTAGAAGATCAATCGAGATGAACTTATGTTTCCACGCTTCCCTCGCTATAGTTTCACTGACTGCCCAGCTTATAAAAACTCCTCCGGCCAGAAAGATTGTGCTGAAAATAAGCGGGAGCCATAACTCCCATCCGGAAGATGAATCAGCTATCAGAGTGTACAGGTTTATACTAAAGGTTACGCCGACAATTAGTCCCATTATTATTGCAAGCCTGAAACTTACTTCATACGCCCGAATTCTCTTGTACCCTATAATAATGATGAGTATATAAACAATTATATAGAAAGGAATCTGTGTTGCGGCAGAGAATACACTGTCGCGGCTCCCTGATACATTTTCCGGTATAATGAAAGACAAATCATATTCGGAAATTAAATCCCCCGATACAGTAACACTGATTAACAGATCTTTATTTATGTCTGATGATGGAGCTTTCCATGAAAATTTGTAATCCGTCCGTATCTGTTTTTCAGTCTTCTGAAAATTCTGTTCGATGAAACTTCTTTTGGAGTTATATCGGATAACAGTAGTACCGGTCACCGGATCAACGGGAGAATACCTCTTTAAAAAATCTGCAGCAATCTGTCTCGCTTCATCCTCGGAAACCGGATTGAGTTTTAATGAATCGTTTATTTCTCTTTTAAATTTTAACAGGTTTCCCGCTGCATCATAATTGAGAACAAAATCTCCGGCTGAAATCGTCTGCTTTTTGTTCTCATCACTACTGATTACGACACCTTCATCAGGTTTCTTCCACTCAAGATCCCAGTAATATCCGGGAATCTTTTCGCGTAAAAGTTCATTGGCTTCATCGAAAGAATAGGTGCCGTATAAGCTTCTTATTAGTTCTGTATTTGACTGAAGTGTTGTTATTTCAGTTTTGTTCTCTTTATTAAGATTAAGCTTATTAACAAGCTCGTCCCCTTTTTCTGTAATTGCATTTGAATTATAATAGAGTTTAACCGCTCCCAGCGGATGAACAGAGGGATAAACTTTATAAATAGTATATGCAGAAATAACAGCTACTGCCAGGAGAGAAATTACAAGCGATATTTTCTTCATTTATTTTTTACCGGGTACTTAAAATTCTATCCGAATGTCCACCAAAGGAATATCAGTATTGAGACCAGAACAATTGAGGCAGTTATATTTACTTTTCTCCATTTCAAATCAGCCTTATAATTTATATCGCCTGCGGCTATAACTAATTTTTCGAGCTTCTTTCCTGCAGGAGCCTCCGTTGCAAGACTAACGAAAACAAGAACTGCAGAACAGACGATGAAAAGGAAAATTGCATAGTGCAAAAAGTTAATCGATGCGGTGAACCGGAGGAAATCATTTGATAAGGGATAAATTTTATTTTGAATTTCCAGGATGAGCCTGATACCTCCAAGTACCAGTCCTGTCATAAGAGCTGCTACTGCACCCTTGCCATTAACTCTTTTCCAGAATATCCCGAATAGAAAGCAAGCCGCAATAGGCGGAGATATATATGCCTGCACGCTCTGAAGATAAACGTACATCCTGTTATCGCTCAGTAACCCGATAAAAGGTATCCATAATAATCCAAGAACGACCATAACTCCGGTTGTTATACGTCCGAAATTAACAGTTGCCTTCTCATCAGCACCAGGTTTCATTTTCTTATAAATATCTATAGTCAGCAGAGTGGATGTCGAATTAAACATTGCGCTTAGTGAAGACATAAGGGCGGCAAGAAGTCCTGCTACTACAAGTCCTTTCAGGCCTGAAGGCAGGAGATTTGTAACCATCCAGGCATAAGCCTGGTCGCCGCTTATACTCCCCTTTGAAAGATAAAATGCAATTATACCGGGAAGAATTAGTATGAATACAGGGAGTATCTTTAGAAAACCCGCGAATATTGCCCCGCTTTGCGCGTTGGATAAGTTCTTCGCGCTAAGCACTCTTTGAACGATATATTGATCTGTACACCAGTACCATATTCCAAGGATTGGTGCCCCAAAAACAATCCCTGTCCAGGGGAAATCGGGATCGCTCATAGGTTTAAACATATGCCAATAGGAAACAGGTGTTCCTGCTACTAGATTATTCCATCCGCCTGCCTGGATTAATCCCAATACCGTCAATGTTACTGACCCTCCTATGAGAATTACCGTTTGCACAAGGTCAGTATATATTACTGCGGACAATCCCCCGATAACAGTGTATAGCCCTGTGATTAAAACTATTACAACTGCCGATGTATACATATCCCAGCCCATTACGGCGTTCAGTAATATTCCTCCTGCATAAAGAGCAATGGATATTTTTGTCAGAACATAAGCAACGATAGAAACAATGCTCAGATAATACCTTGAAGTGCTATTATAGCGTTTTTCCAGGAACTCGGGCATCGTAAAAACACCGGACTTCAGGTAGAATGGAGTAAATACCCAGCCGAGCAGAAGTACTATTAGACAGGCGAGCCATTCAAAATGACCTACTGCAAGTCCTGATTGTGCACCTGTTCCCGCCAGTCCAAGAAAATGTTCGCTCGAAATATTTGTTGCAAATAGAGAAGCCCCGATTGCTATCCAGCCGACATTTCTTCCCGCAAGAAAATATTCCTCGCTGTTTTTATGTTTTTTCCTGAAATAAAGTCCAATGACCAGAACGAGAAAAATATATCCTGCAATTATAATAAGGTCTGCGACAGAAACATTTATTCCCATAAACTTTTTTTAATAGTGGTAAACTTTCCTGTGACAATATCCAGTTTTTATGATCTTCAAGTTACTTTAATAGAATATTCAGGTCAAGAAAAATTCCGGTAATTATAAAAAACAGACGGGATCACAGAACAATTATTAAGGTATTGTTAAAATGACGCCATAAATAATATCTTGTGAATATGATGTTTACCAGAAAATTTGTCATTTATGTTATAAACACAGCCCTTTTACCTTTTTGTTTGAGTGCATTTGCCGGACCCTCCGATTCATCCCGGACCAATTCTAATGATGGAAAGATTATTAATCATATCTACATTAATAGCATTGATGTCTCCGGCCCGTCATTGGATGATGGAAAAGATTGGCAGCCCGATATATTCGGAGAGATAGGTAATGCATTACATATCAAAACAAAAACCTGGGTAATAAAAAATATTCTGCTCTTTAAGGCAGGACAGGCAATAGACCCGCAGTCCATTGCTGATAGTGAAAGACTTTTACGTCAGTCGGGATACTTTTACGACGCACGAATATATATCGAGGGGTCAACAGAACCCGGTAAGGTGAATGTCCATGTTAATACAAAGGATAAGTGGACTTTAAATCCCCAAATCTCGTACAGCCCTGCAAATAAGAACGGGTACCTGGGATTAAGGGATAAGAATTTTTTAGGAATCGGGAATGTTGTCGGGGTAACCATTACTCATGATGAGGATACTTATATCGGATGGGGCGGGCAGTTTGAATATACAATAAATAACATTAAGGGATCATTCGTTAATGCATCTGTAAATCTGGCAAGCAACAATAAAAGTAATATGTTCGGGATCAGCTTTGACAGATCTTTTTTCACTACGAGAACAAGGTGGGCCGGAGGACTTGATTTTTCCTGGCAGCATGATGATTTAAGATTCGTTGATGCCGATAAATCAGTACGTCTTATTCCTCACAGCTTTGACTCACAGGATCTCTGGGTCGGGAGATCATTCCCTGTCTGGTTTGGCACCGGAAATTTTAGAATGAATTCTTCGATAATATTTTCGGGAAGATACTACCGCAAACATTACAGTATCAGACCTGTTGTTTTACCGGATTCAAACAAAATTTTTGAGAACAACAGGCTCTATCTTGTAAGCTTCGGGATGATTCAGAAGGAATTTTACAAATCATATTTTGTAAATGGATTCGGCGTTACCGAAGATATTCCTGTAGGCGGTATGATTGCCTTAACGACCGGATCCGATGAAAGGGAATTTTATAACAGGTGGTACTTCGGATTGCAGCTCGTTTATTCTACACGGATTCATCAGGCAGGATATTTATCCGGAAATTTTGAGATTGGCGGTTACCGCTTTTCAAACCAATGGGAGCAGAATACGGTAAAACTTGATTTAATTTATCACTCTCCTCTAATTACGAAGAATAGTTGGAAGGCAAGGTTCTTCCTTCAGAATAATTTCATTCTCGGCTATAACATGTTTCAGGGTGAACAGATATATCTCGATAGAAAAGCGGGAATGCCAGGCTTCAATGACTTTACTGCCCCGGGACTAAAAAGAAATATACTCGATCTTGAAATGAGATTATTTTCACCATATGATCTACTTGGGTTTGTGATCGGAGGGATTGTATTTGCTGATTACGGTTTGATTTCCGGTGAAAATCAGAGTTTGTTATCCAGCCGCATTTACCAGGGGTACGGAATTGGATTTAGAACGAAGAATGAGTCAATATCAAATACTAATTTTGAACTGGCCCTGGTTTATAATCCTTATAACCCTATTTCGGGTAAGGAAAACACCGGAATAATATTCTCGGCGACTTTTGCCCTTAGCACCAGAGATTTTAACTTTGATGAACCGGAGACCATTAAATTTTCAGATGAATGATAAAGTGAAACATTTTTTAAAACAGAAGATGAAATGACTAATGTTTCAGCTAAAACTATCGCGTAACGTTAAAATGGTAAAATGTGATAATCTTAACTATTTTGAAATAAATTGAATTGAAAAGGGGATTTAATTTAAGGTTCATACCCAAATATTATTAAAAATTATTAAACTTTTATTATCATATTTGCTTCTAACTTTTAATATTGTTTTTGATAAAAGAACAAATCCTGGCTTTTCAACTCCAGTATTAAAATAAAAACATTATTAGCCGTTTCAACGGTAATTGATTAAAAACCCGGGACTTCATCTTTGAAGACTATTTTTATAAGCTTTTTCTGCTTATTTATTATTGGGAATTCTTATAGTCAGGATTCTACAAAGAGCTTTGCATTTAAGGACAATAAGCCTCAGCGCAGTCCTAATTTATTTTATCAGCCTGACTTGGCATATAGAATCTGGCAGCAGTTTAATTTAATCAGAGAGGCCAATTCGGGTGATCCGCTTGCGCAGCACGAACTTGGTATACGATACCTCTTTGGTGAAGGAGTTGAAGCTGATACCGTTAAGGCAGCCAAATGGATAAAGAGCGCCGCGGATCACGGTGTTACAGCAGCAAAATACAACTATGCCATTCTGCTTATGAATGGCTGGGGAACAGAATGGGATCCTTTTAAAGCATTTCAATTTTTGAAGCAGGCAGCCGAAGAAGGAATGCCCCAGGCACAGTATGCTGTAGGACTGCTCTATACTGACAACCTGATAGTAAAAAGAAACTGGGGAAAGGCTTATAGCTGGATCAGTAAATCTGCACAAAAAGGTAATGCAGACGCTCTTGAAACATTAAAGGAAATTAAGGTTAAAGTTCCTGAATCCAGGATAGATACGTCTGCTCTTAACCTTAGCCGTTCTGATACAACCAATGAAAATCAGGATAATTCTTCAATTAAATCTTCCTTAGGACTGGTATTTATTGATTTCGAAGACGTACTCGATTCTATTCCAAATGTAACTAACAGAAGACTTCTTGAAGATTTGACACATTCCGGTTACACTGTTCTGTCAGATACAATAAAAAATAGTCTGCAGGATACTAATTTCGTATCTATTTCGGAATTTATCCCTTTAATTAATTTAGCAGCAGACTATGGCAGCCCCGAAGCCCTTGCATTTCTCGGCAGACTTTACGAGTCTGGAATCTATTATTCAAAGGATTTAATAACAGCGATTGAATATTATATCAGGGCGTCGAGACTCGACAGTCCCACTGCATCGATACTCCTTTATAAAATGCAGAAGGCAGACATGTTTTTCCCTTTAATTAAAAGAGCAAGTGATGCAGATAACCCTGTTGCATTATTCGATTGGTATGGTTTGGAAATCCTGGGCTTCGATCACCAGATAATGTTAAATGATGCATTGAGTCTTCTCGAGCGGTCTGCAGGTAAAAACTTTTCCCCGGCGCTTATCGAATACGGACTTTACCATTATTCTTCTGATGCGCAGTCAGGTTTACAGAAAGCATTTTCCTATTGGCAGCAGGCTAAAAATCTCGGCTCAAAGGAAGCAGAGATAAGAATGG
Source organism: uncultured Ignavibacteria bacterium (assembly GCA_963743325.1). Taxonomy (GTDB): domain Bacteria; phylum Bacteroidota; class Ignavibacteria; order Ignavibacteriales; family Ignavibacteriaceae; genus DATFVA01. The sequence goes on along the minus strand of CAVUOZ010000010.1, from coordinate 57,245 downwards.
ATGCGGCTATAGTACTTGATCAATTATCATCTTCAAATTATATAGACCAGACTACCCGTCTTTTATCTGCTTCAGAGAAAGGTTCTGTCCTCGCGCAGACCGCGGTTGCTTACGCATATGAGAATGGTATCGGTCTCCAACGCGATGAAGCAAAAGCAGTTAAATATTACCGGGATTCAGCACAACGCGGAAACCGGTTTGCTTATGATCGATTAAAAGCATTATATGACTCGATCCGCCCTTCATCTCCTGAATTCGAAGTAAATTAAGATTTACCCGGTAAGCAGCCTATCTGATAATTCCATTATTTTACCCTGCAATCCGGAATCATTGGTACTGGTAAAACCACCTTCGATTATTAGACCATTTCCACAGACGATTCACATACGCTCTAAGCACTACCCGCCCTTTACCCAAATACATATTACTTTCATAGATAAATTGATGAATATATAAACATATAGCCTGATTATAGATTATTCTGATAAGGAATGCAAAAAGGCTATAACCCGATTATAACTTCAATGAATAATTTAATTTATATTTTAGGATGTATAAAATTATTATTTAAATAACTGTGAAATGAATAATTACACTGAACTACTGAACTCAAAACTGTCAGATGTAGGGACATCGATATTCACTGTAATGTCACGAATGGCAGTTGAATATAATGCAATCAATTTAAGTCAGGGTTTTCCCGATTTTAATTGTTCGGAAGAACTGATTGATCTGGTGGAATATTATATCAGAAAAGGATTTAATCAGTATGCGCCGATGCAGGGAATCCCGGTTTTGAGGCAAAGGATCTCTGAAAAGATAAATAAGTTATATGGTCACAGGTACGACTCCGAAGCTGAGATTAACATAACAGCCGGTGCAACCCAGGCGATTTATACGGCGGTCTCTGCGGTAATAAATCACGGAGATGAAGTAATTTTATTTGAACCAGCTTATGACAGCTATGCGCCTTCCGTTAAAATTAATGGCGGTATTCCCGTGTATATTCCTCTGAATAAAAATGATTTTACTATTGATTGGGATAAAGTCGCAAAAGCTATAAGCGGAAGAACAAGGATGATAATCGTTAATTCACCCCATAATCCGACCGGCAGTGTAATAAATGAGACAGATATAAAATATCTTGAAGAGATTACACGGAATAAGGATATATTTATACTCAGTGATGAAGTCTATGAGCATATTGTGTTCGATGAGAGAAAACATATATCTATTTCCGGTTCAATGGAACTTTCCAAGAAGACTTTTGTTATATCATCTTTTGGTAAAACTTACCATACTACGGGATGGAAGATGGGTTATTGTGCTGCACCTGGTAGTCTGATGAGAGAGTTCAGGAAAGTTCATCAGTTTATAGTGTTCGCTGTTAATACTCCTATTCAATATGCTTTTGCTGAATATATGGACAACGAAAGTCATTACCTTAAGCTGAATAATTTCTATGAGGAAAAGAGAAATTTATTTCTTAAGTATATGAAGGAATCAAGGTGGAATATCAAGCCCGCTGCAGGAACATATTTTCAGCTTCTTGATTATTCCCGGATTACCAATTTGAATGATTTGGATTTTGCTGAAAAACTAACAAAAGAAGCCGGAATCGCGACCATTCCCCTCTCCCCTTTTTATAGTGATAAAAGAAGCGAAAATTTATTGAGAGTCTGCTTTGCAAAAAAAGATGATGTTATTAAAGAAGCAGCTAATGTTTTAAGTAAAATTTAAGCTGATATTTTAATGAATAATTTCAGAAAATATCCTTCCCTTATTACTCTCCCAATTATCTATAATCTCAACCGGACTGTTAATCGAGCAATGTACAGGTATTTCAAGCCTCAGGTAATAATATGAATAACCTGTTTAAGAGATTAAGGAGATTATTCCATTTTTATACCGGAGAAATTAATTATAACGAGTTTCAGAAACTCGTAAAAAAGGATGTTCCTGAAGTATATGATTTCTATGTCAGAAGAATGAAGAAACCTGATAAGAGCAGAAACAAAGTCTGGGATTTTGTTTTGTTCACCAGAAATCTGTTCCTTGAATTTCTGAATCTTCTTACGCCGATGCGCAGGGTAATTTATTCATTGGGATTAATATTATTTATACTTGCTTATCTTGGTAATGACTGGGGGTTTGCAGTGTGGGGATTTGTTTTAATAAACCTTCTTGTTGCTTTTGAACTTGCTGATAAACTTACCGCAAAGGATGAACTGGAAGTCGCCCGCGAGATCCAGTTAAATATGATGCCTAAAGTTCCGCCGCAAAATAAATTTTATGAAATAAGCTGTTATATGGAAACTGCAAGGGAAGTCGGCGGAGATTATTATGATTTTATACAACCTGATTTAAATAGTGATAAAATTTTTGTGGTAATTGGTGATGTTTCCGGCAAAGGAATGTCGGCTGCCCTTCATATGGTTCAGGTGCAGTCAATTCTTCACAATCTTGTCACAGTTGATTCCTCTCCAAAAGAGATACTATATACACTCAACCAGAATTTGAAGAGGGTTTTACGCAAAGGTTCATTTTTGACTTTAAGTGTTGCTGAATTAAATTCCGGCGGTGAAATTATCTTATCCCGGGCGGGACATATGCCCTTGATTCATTATCATAAATTAACCGATGAATGTTTCAGGGTTATACCACGAGGTATGGGAATAGGTTTGGCTAACGAACCTGTATTTTCCAATTCAACCGAGGAAATTACCCTGAAACCGCAGTCCGGAGATTTATTCATTTTCTTTACGGATGGAGTCGTGGAAGCAATGGACAGTCATTACAGCACATTCGGAGAGGATAAACTAACCAGCATTATTTATAAGAATGCGGATAAATCAGCCCAGGAATTACAGAATATTATAATTAATGCCGTTAAGAATTTTACTTATTCTTCACCTGTTCAGGATGACCTTACTTTAATTGTTATGAAGGCTTTTTAATTTTGGGGAATTTATATGACTGATAATATCGCTTTGAAGAAAAGGGCTGCGTACCTGTCTCTATTGGTCGGAATAATCATGTTCTTCTCGAAAATGGGAGCATTTCTGATCACCGGTTCTGCTGCTATCTTTTCAGATGCAGCTGAATCCGTAGTTCATATACTGGCAACCTCAATGGCATTATATAGCATTATCCTGAGTTCAAAACCTGCAGATGAATCACATTTATACGGTCACGGAAATGTCGAGTATTTCTCAGCAGGAATAGAAGGGTTTCTGATCCTGACAGCTGCTATTTTCATAATTTATACTTCTATACTGGATATCATAAATGGTTCGAATCTCAGACAATTAAACGTTGGTGTTTTTGTCATAAGCGCTGCAGGCGGAATCAACTTGCTGCTTGGAACTTATTTGATCAGAATGGGGAAAAAAACAAACTCGTTAACTCTCGTTGCAGACGGTAAACATGTTCTCACTGATTCTTATACCAGCATCGGCGTAATAGTTGGAATTGTACTTGTCATATTTACTGACTTCCAGCTTCTTGATCCCTTATTTGCGATAGCTGTAGCCTTGAATATTTTGTTTACAGGTTATAAGCTTATAAGAGAATCTATCGGCGGATTGATGAATGAAACTGATCCGGAACTTCTCAAAAAAATCGTCTCAGAAATTAGTAAAATAAAACAACCTTACTGGATTGATCTTCATGAGCTAAGGTTCTGGAGATCAGGAGATACGGTATACCTGGATTTTCATCTCATACTACCATATTACTTTACCATTCAGAAATCGCATAATGAAGAAAAGGATATTGAAGAAAAGCTAATGAAGGTTTTACAGAATACGCAAATCAAGATCCATTTTGATTACTGTATTCCCGAGTTGTGCAGGTATTGCGGATATTCAGAATGCAATGTCCGGCAGGAAGAAAAAGATATTTTATTTGATCTGAACGAAGAAAAGATGACTGGTAAACCAATTTATATGATCAAATAAATTTATGCCCGGATTTCAGAAGTAGATTTTCCATACAGAGGCAGCGGGACTTTCTGCAGAATAATTAATCCTGCGATAAAAAATAATCCTATTGCAAGGGCTGCAAACCGTTCATTGGATAGATCGGAAATAATCCCATAAAAAAAAGGTCCCACCACTGCGGATGATTTTCCAAATAACCCATCATAAAATCCGAAGAACTCTGCTTCTCGTTCGTGCGGAGTTAATAATGCCATAAGGCTGCGGCTGCATGATTGTGAAGATCCTATCGATAAACCGGCAAGTAGTCCTACGACATAAAATTCACCGACAGTTTGTACAAAGAAAGCTCCGATTATAACAATTATCCATACAATCAGAGTAACCGTGATTGTTTTCTTTGGCCCGACATGATCAGAAATAATTCCGAAAATAAATGACCCAAGCACTGCCGTACTCTGAACTATCACAAAAAATAAAATAATCTGTTCATCATTCATCTTCAATATATTCGAGGCAAATATAGATGCAAAAGCGATAATGGTTATTATTGCATCATTGTACAAAAAGAATGCGAAAAGGAAACGGGATACTGCGGGATATCTTTTCTGAAAGAAAATTGCCTTGAATGTACTGAAGCTTTTATTTATCCCTTTTTGTATTAAGTCTTTTCTAACGGGTTCAATAACACGCGGCTCACTGACAAAAATAAATAGCGGAGCGGAAAAGAAAAGGAAGAATCCAGCGGCAATTACGAACGAAAGCCTGATATAAAAATAATACTCCGGAGAATCTGCTTCCGGCAAGAGCACCATTACAATCAAAAGGACAGCAAGGGCTCCAATGTAACCCATTGCAAAACCGTAGCCGGAAACTCTGCCAAAATTTTTCTTCTCGGTCAGGTTTGGAAGAAAAGCATCATAAAAAACCAACCCGGCTTCAAATCCTATATTAGCCAGGACAAATAAAGTAAATCCTAAAAGAATATCTCCCTTATTAACAAGAAACATAAGGGCTGTACAGCTAACTGAAAGTAAGGTAAATATTAAAAGAAATCTTTTCCTGTTCCGGGAAACATCGGCAATCGCCCCAAGGGGGGGACTAAGGAGAGCTGCAATGACCATTGAAAGACTAACGGCCAGACCCCATAGCCATCTTTGGCCGCCTGTTACATAATTTGAAAAATATTTAGAATAAATTACAGTGACTATTATTACAGAAAAAGCAGTATTCGCGAAATCGAATAATGTCCAGACGAAAATTCTGCTTCGTTCCTTCATGAAAGATTACTTTTTATGAGGCTGTTTTGAAATTGTTTCCTCAACCAATCCCCGCCCGCTTTTATTTAGTTTTCCATCCCGTTTTAGTTCATTAAGAATGGCATCGAGTATTCCGTTGATAAATTTACCGCTGCCCGCAGTACTGTAAATCTTCGCTACTTCGATGCATTCATTAATAGAAACCTTTGGAGGAATATCGGGAAAATAGAAAAGTTCGCATATTCCCATACGCAGTAAAAGTTTGTCAATTAATGCAATCCTCCCCATTTCCCAGTTATCAACCCGTTCCTTTATCTTCAGATCAAGTTCTTTACGATGATTTATTACCCTGTCTACGAGATCATTTGCAAATTTCTTATCAACGGCATCATTTAAATCAGTTATGATTGCTTCAGTTAACAATTGCAGTGAATCACTGTTTAATTCGAATGCATAAAGCATCTGAAGGACCTTTTCCCTAACAATTCTTCTTCTAAACATTTGTGTCATTTAATCAACCACCAACTTTATAAAGAACAAAGAAATTTATAAAAATATTATGAATAATGTAGTTGTAAGTTCTTACCTTTGAAACAACTCACCAAGCCTTCCCGAAAATGATGACAGGCCGGTGTACATATTACTGATCCTGCCAACGCCTCTCAGTCTTTCTTCGGCCATTTCATTTGAAGCCTCGTAAGTCGGGATATTTTCATTGGACGATATTTCGAGAATTCTACCAATTACATCGTAAATTTTTTCAGCCTGTTTTAAAGCCCGGTCCTGCCTGTATCCTTCAAGCTCATTTGCAACATTAATCAGACCGCCTGCATTAATAACGTAGTCAGGAGCATAAAGAATTCCTTTTTCTCTGAGCATAGGACCATGAATATCTTCTTTTTCCAATTGATTATTAGCACCGCCGGCAACTATATCAACTTTCAATCTCCCTATAGTATCATTATTAATAATTGCGCCGAGAGCATTCGGCGAGAATATATCTACATCAAGATCGTAGATCTCTTCAGGTTTTATTACCTGTGCCTTAACAGTTTCAAGTATCTTTTTTATCTTTAAATGGTTAATATCTGTTAGAAATATTTCCGCACCCTCATTATATAGATGCTCGCATAGATACCGGGCAACCTGCCCTGCTCCCTGAACAGCTATTTTTTTGCCCGCAAGTGAATCATTACCCCATTTGTATTTTGCACAGGATTTCATACCGACAAAGACTCCGTATGCTGTCACTGGCGACGGATCACCGGAACCACCCAGTGCTTTAGATACACCTGTAACATATTTCGTTTCCATCCTTACAAATTCCATATCTGTCACAGAAGTACCTACATCTTCCGCTGTAATATATCTTCCTGCAAGCCCTTCAATAAATTTTCCAAAGGTTCTGAACAAGAGTTCGTTTTTCTGTGTTGCGGAATCGCCTATAATTACAGCTTTACCGCCGCCAAGATTCAACCCCGAAACTGCGGCTTTATAGGTCATACCTCTTGATAATCTGAGAACATCTTTCAATGCATCATCGTGACTTTTGTAATTCCACATACGAGTCCCGCCAAGTGCGGGACCTAATGTAGTATTATGGATGGCTACAATCGCCCTTAAACCAGCACTTTTGCTGGAACAGAAGACAACCTGCTCATGATCGAATTCTTCTATAATTTCAAAATTAACCATCGGTATTTCTCCATTAGTTGAAACAAAAGTCAAATAGCAAAAAACCAAAATATTAAAATTGCGGTACTTTCCCTTACTTTATTATATAATTTGTTCTCGTATGTTAAATCAAGATCTGAAGGTGCTACCTTGATATCCAGCAAATAAAAGCTGGCTATCTCTTTTACACGAGGCAAATGATAAGAATCGGAAATTACTATTATATCGTTGACATCCGGTTTTGCGCTCAGTTTCCATTTAATAAATTGAACCTGTTCAGTTGTGGAAGTAGTATTCTTCTCAATCCACACATCGTTTGTGCTGATATGCTTCGTCTTTAAATAATCATAAGCGATTTCGGCTTCGCTTAATTCACCGGGTGCATTTCCGCCTGTTAATTGAATTTTTTGGACACTGCCATTCTGATATAATTTGAACGCTTTGTCCACTCTCGATTTTAGACTTGGACTAGGTTCGTTTGTCCATACAGCTGCACCAAGCACTACTCCAATATTCATCCCGCTCCCGCTGAGGAAAAACTCGGTCTTTGGAGCTTTATTAAGATTCAAGTAGAAAAAAGAGAATACCAGCAGGATCAGGGTAATCAGAACCGAATCGACGACAGACCTTAAAAAAATAAATTTTAATTTGCCGGAAAAGCTCAGCCAGATTTCTAATATTAATATAAATTGAAGGAATTGGTAAATGAAAAATAATCCGCTTACAAATATTTTTTCCAGCGGCTGCTTGAGTATAGTTATATCAGGCAGCGGAATCTGTGATTTTGAAAAAATCCAGGCAATAAAAAGAAAAATTGTCATCATTCCTGCGAGAACAAAAATGAAGATAGCAGACAAAGTACTTTTCTTACTAAAAATGTATAATATTAAACCGGTAATTAAAATGAGACTAAGAATAAGATTAAAGAGATTACCTATATAATATAGCCTGAAGTATGTTAGTGGGAGATGTTGATTATCATACTTTATATATAAAATAAAAAAAAGATTAAAAACAGTAAGTATGATAACAAAAAGAACCAGCCATAATCTATTTTCAGAATTCCCTCTTTGTTCTGCCATTAATCAGCCATAATCATTTTTTTTAATATCAGAAATTAATATTGAATTTTTTAAACTATTAATATAATCCCGGGGAAATTAAGTTTCTCAATCGAATAAAAGCCCGGGCTGAATCTAGACAGGTAGAAAAAAAAGCTTCTAAAATGAGTTCTTAAAAATTTAATTCTATATTTATTGTTGTAATAGTGTAAGAGGGATAGATAACTGAAATCTAACCTCTCTGCTTAATGGAATATTTATTGCGATTTACTTAAACAACTCATTTACCCTATTTGAGGTTTATACCTGAAATAATTTATGATTATTCTTACAAATCCCAACCCCAGCAGAACACCTGCCGAATCAGATAACCAGTCGAGTAAATCACAGTCTCTTCCAGGTATAAATACCTGGTGTATTTCATCTAACCCGGCATAAGTTAAGCAGACTATCAGGGTATAAAACCATGCTCTTTTCTTAAGTCTGGAATATTTATTCTGAAACATCAGGGTTAGGTTAAGAAGAATTGCCAGTATTAAATATGCAAGGAAATGCTCAATCTTGTCGCTCACTCCTGTCTTAGGCAAATCCTGAGCAGGTAGAGTTGTCGCTACAAAAAGAATTAACCAGTATATAATTAATGGAAAATAAACCATCCATTTTTTATTTTTTTCAAGCCTGTTAAGCAAAAGTTTTCCTTAAAAATTTAATAGCTGAAGCAATATTCCTGCTTATATCAGAAGCCGTATAACCAAATTCAGTGGATTTTTCCAATAATAAATCGGCAGATAAACTGTGAATGTACACTGCCGCCACTATTGCCTCTTCAAGGTTTTTCTTCTGTGCAATAAATGATGCAATTACACCTGTTAGAACATCTCCGGTTCCAAATTTGGCCATACCGGGATTCCCGGTTGTGTTTATAAGCGCATCGCCACCGGGAGTAAAAATTATTGTCGGGGCTCCCTTAAGTACAAGATATGACCCGGATAGTTCAGTAAAACTATGTCCGTACTTCAAAATATCTTTTTCCAGTTCACTCAAATCCATACCAATAAGATGAGCAAATTCCGCATGGTGCGGAGTCAAAACTGCATTTTTCAAATCATAGTGCTGAAAACCATCTTCTCCTATGGCAAATATTGCATCCGCATCTAATACAATATTTTTATATTTATTATCTTTTACGATTTGTAAGACTGCTTCCTGTGTGTCTTTTTTCCTCCCTAGTCCAGGACCCATCGCGACAGTGTCGGCCCATTTTATTCGTTTGTTTAACTCTTTTACGTTTTCAAGAGTTAAAATTTCATTTTTATTGTCTTCATACGCATCTACAATCACTTCGCCAATATTTTTGTGCACTAATCTTCTTACTGATTTTGGATAAGCCAGAATTGACGCCCCTGTTCCGGAAACCAGGGTGGCTTTGGAAGTCAATACTGCAGCGCCGGGTAAGTCTCCCGAACCAGCTATCGTAAAAACTTTTCCAGCAGAATATTTATAATCATCTTTCCTTTTCTTCGGCAAAAATTGATAGGCATCTTCAGGTTCAATTAAATATTCCGTTGTTTCATATTTATCATATATTGAAAAACCGATTCCAATACTTCCTTTAAATACCTCTCCGCAATTAACCGCCCCGTTCCCAAAAAACAAGCCTTTTTTTAACTCTCCAAGTGTTATTGTAAGATCGGCTATAAAACCATTTTCGGCGTAACCTCTATCAGCACTTAACCCGGTAGGAATATCAATTGCAGCCTTAAAAGCATTGTATTTATTTACTTCATTCACAATTGATTTATAGGGTTCACGCAAAGTTCCTTCTATCCCGCTGCCGAGCATTGCATCCGCAATAATCGGGTAGTTCTTAATCTTCTTCAAATCATTAAGAGTTTTGTACTGAAGCAGAGCAAGGTTTTTATTATTTCTTCCCAGATTTTTAAGTATTGTGTAGTTAGTCCTACAATCAGAACTCATTTCGTCTTCTTCACCGATTTTAATTACAGCGATTTCGTAATCGTTATTAATAAAATGCCTGGCAGCTGCATAACCATCTCCGCCATTATTTCCCTTACCGCATAAAAGTGCGATTCCCTTCCGGAGATTCAGTTCTTCTCTAGCAAGTTCAATGTGGTTATAAATTTCGAGAGAAGCATTTTCCATTAGAACTATCCCGGGGACTTTAAGCTCGTTAATAGCCGATTCATCGGCTTCACGAATTTGCTGCGTTGAAAATAAGGGTATCATATTCTTTGCCTAATATTAAAATGCCGGTTTTTCGCTTAATTGCTTTACTAAACTTTTAAACCGGTGCCAGAAATTTAAGTATAAAATAAATTTTATGACAAGAATGAGGATATTAATCCGATTATCGTGCCCGGGGCAATACCGAGAACAATTACCAGCAGAACTGAAATAATAACCGCAAGCAATCCTGTACTTGACTGAGAAAGAGAAATTTCTTCTTCAGCATCATTGAAGTACATTAAAACAACAATTCTTAAATAGAAGTAAACGCTGATAACGCTTGAAATTACTCCAATTATTGCCAGCCAGGTTAAACCTGATTCAATGGCGGAAATGAATACATAATATTTGCCGAAAAATCCGGCGAATGGGGGTATCCCTGCAAGTGAAAACATAAATATTGAAAGCAGTCCAGCCAGTAATGGGCTCCTCGAACCAAGACCTGAATAAGATCGGATAGATAAATTAGTCTCATCTTCTCCTTCTATTATTGCGACTATTCCGAATGCGCCGAGGTTCATAAAAGTATATGCTGTCAGGTAAAAAATTATACCGGCTATTCCATCGTAATTTCCCGCTGCAAAACCTATTAACATATATCCTGCATGAGCTATAGAGGAATAAGCAAGCATCCTTTTAATGTTATCTTGCATAATAGCTACAATGCTTCCAAATAACATTGAAAGAACAGAGATAACAGCAAGATAAGGAGTAAATATATGCGGTGATGCCGTACTGAAAATGGTTCCCAATGTGACTATAATTGCACTGAAGGCAGCTGCCTTGCCACCTGTTGAGAACAATCCGGAAATTGTTGTGGCTGATCCTTCATAAACATCAGGTACCCACATGTGAAACGGGAAAGCTGCAATCTTAAATGAGAATCCTATTAAGAAAAGGAGAATTCCTGTAATAAAAATGAAATCACCCGACAATGAAGGGAATCTTGAAACAATTCCTTCAATTGAAGTTGTACCGGCAGAACCATAAATAAGCCCGATACCGTAAACAGTAAACCCTGTTGCAAATGCTCCCAGTAAAAAATATTTAAGCGAGGCTTCGTTGGCTGAGAGTCTTTTTCTGTTCAATCCTGCAAGTGCATAAAAACTGATTGACATTAGTTCCAGTCCCAGAAATATTGTAAACAAATCTTTTGCACCAGCCATAAACATCATACCAAGCACAGAACATTGAACCAGAAGATAAAATTCTCCATAATTAGCACCATACTTTTTCAGGTAATCCATAGATAAAAGACAGACAAGTGCGGCGCCAAATGTAAATATGAAGTAAAATATGTTAACAGTTCCCCCGGTAGCAAGCATATTCTGTAATACGACTGAAACCGAATTAACTGTTGCCAGAGAATAGAGTGCAGCAGCCAGAAAAATCACGACTGAAATCCATCCTAAAACCGTTTCACTCTCCTTCCTGAACATCTCTATAAGCAATGAAACAAGAATTCCTGCACCGATTATAACGAGCGGAAGTATATTATAAAATTCCTGAATACTATTGAGCATATTTTTAATCCTCTGGTCTGCCCGGCGGCATGTAAACTATATTATTCTAAAAATAAAATGTCTTCTTCTGTTTCTTCAATTTTTACCTGGTGTTTCTCTTCAAGATAAATGGCTATCTTTTTATGATTAGCGAAATTAAAAATGTCTTTCCCTTTCTCAACAAGAACCAGCTTGATGGCTTCGTATTTTGAAACTGCATCCTTTAAATTCTTAAACTGCTTAAAATATATATCTGTATAGTTCTCTTTCTCAGTGATATAAATGTCCTTGGATGATGGTGAAAAGTCAGTTATAATATCATCATCCACGACTATTTTAAGAAAATTTCCCTGGAAAGGAAGTATCAGCCTGTTTCTATAATACAATCCTCCGGCTTTGCTCTTTAAAATCTCATCCAGTGCAGCCATAATTAAATTCCTTTAATGAAAAAAGATAAAGAAAATTATAAAGAACAATGGAATCAATATTGGTATCGAATATTTGATCATATAAGTGAAAAAACTCGGCATTTCTATACCTGCTCTTTCACAAATGGATTTCACCATAAAGTTCGGTCCGTTACCAATGTAAGTCATGCATCCAAAAAATACTGCTCCAACGGAAATCGCCCTGAGATAAATATCATCCTGCACGACAAATTCAAGAACATGTTTTTTAACATTAACATCCAGAGCATACTTGCCCATCGCCGCACTTAAAAAGTTCAGATATGTGGGTGCATTATCCAGGAATGAGGATAACGTCCCGGTTGCCCAGAAAAATGTACCTGCATTCAATAAATTATGATTAATTCTTGCTTCTTCGGCAATGAGCTGAAGGGCAGGAATCATAGTTATAAATATACCAATGAAAAGATATGCAACTTCCTTAATAGGTTCGAAATCAAACTCATTTGCTCTGAGTATATCTTCGTCCGCTTGTTTGTATGATAAATAAACAACTGCGAACATTATAATTTCTCTTATACCAAGAGGAAACGGACTTAAGTTCGGAACCCATGCAAATACACCCGGATCTAAGAAAACTGAAAATATTATCACCGCCAGGAATACAAGGTTTTTGTAACCTCTAAATTCAATCCGTCCCGAGTATTTAGTTTCTGCCGACCGATCGCTATCCTTCCTGTTCAATGAATCAAAAACGAAAAATACTGCCAGGATTAATACAACCATTGGCAGCCAGATATACCAGACATTGTCTATTACCCAGAAGAAGGGAACTCCTCTAAGGAAACCCAGGAACAATGGCGGATCGCCGATAGGAGTCAAAGCGCCACCTATATTGCTTATAATAAAAATGAAAAAGATAACGTGGTAAGGTTTAATTCTGTCCCGGTTCATTTTTATAAAGGGTCTTATCAGTAGCATAGAGGCACCAGTAGTACCTATGATATTTGATATACAGGCACCAAACAATAAAAAAAGAACATTTACATAGGGAGTGGCATTTTTATCTACTTTAATCAGTATGCCGCCTGATGCAACAAATAAAGAACTGAGCAATGCTATAAAAGAAATATATTCAGTAAGAGTATGAAGCAGGCTAAGGTAATCTTTGAGAAAAATAAGATAGTATAACACTGTAACAATACCCAGCAGGATTGCCATCTTGGCATAATGTCTTTCCCAGAAGTGCTTATAAAACAATGGACCTGTAGCAATCATCAACAGTAATACGATAAACGGAATTACCATATAAGGAGACGGCAGAGCATGTTCACCCACTTGTATTGCTGCTCTTGTATTACCCAGTGTATCCTGCACAGCTGAAACATCAGCCGCATATATATTACAATAAAAAAAGAACGACAATAATATTGCTGTTAATAGCCCGTGGCCATATCTCATATATTTTCCTATTCAATGACCGTCTGCTCAGCTGCATGTACCTGTTCAATAACCTTTGCAGATGATTTTTCCGATACATTCAAAAATGTACTTGGATATATTCCAATCCAGACTATAAAAATGAATATGGGAATTAGAACAAGCATCTCTCTTTTATTCATATCGGTCAGAGCATTCATTTTCGGATTTGTAATTTCACCGAAAGCAACTCTCTGATACATCCAAAGAAGGTAGACAGCTGCAAAGATTACTCCTGATGCCGCAAAAACAGTGAACCACCAGCTTCCCAGCACCGGAGACTTAAAAGAACCTAAAAGAATCAAAAACTCACCTACAAAACCATTCAACCCCGGTAATCCTATCGAGGATAATGAAGCAAATAATAAAGCGAAAGCATAGAATGGAACTATCTTTGCAATACCGCCGTATTCAGATATTTCCCGGGTATGCGTTCTCTCATAAATTACACCAACCAAAAGAAATAAAGCTCCTGTCGACAAGCCGTGATTAACCATTTGTATTACCGCTCCTTGTACCGCTTCCTGGGTCATCGCAAAAATTCCGAGAACTACAAACCCTAAATGTGCAACTGAAGAATAAGCAACGAGTTTTTTCATATCCTTCTGCACCATAGCTACTAGTGCACCGTATATTATTCCGATTACCGCCAGCACTGAGATGTAAGGAGCAAAATAAATCGCTGCCTGCGGGAAAAGAGGCAGACAAAATCTTAACAAACCGTAAGTACCCATCTTAAGCAGAACACCGGCAAGAATAACACTTCCTGCTGTTGGTGCCTGAACATGGGCATCAGGAAGCCAGGTATGTAACGGGAAAAGAGGGATTTTTATTGCAAAACTGAATGCGAATGCAACAAACATCCAATTTTGAATATTCTCTCTAATAGTCGGACCGACTGCATAAAGTTCTGTTAAATCTGTTGTAAAGTGTCCCAATGGAGCAGATGCATATACTGCAAGCCATATTATGGCAACAAGCATCAGCAGGCTGCCGAACATGGTATAAAGGAAAAACTTCACTGAGGCATAAATTCGCTGCTCGCCTCCCCATATTCCGATTATAAAATACATCGGGATAAGCATCGCTTCCCAGAAAATGTAAAACAGAAACAAATCAACTGAAACAAATACCCCGAGCATACCTGCCTCAAGCATCAGCATAAAAAAAGTAAACTCTTTGACCCTTTTACTGATAGCTGACCAGCTTGAAAGCAAAGTAAGAGGAGTGAGAAAAGTCGTAAGCATCAGTAAAAGCATGGCCATTCCATCTATACCCACTTTATAGCTTATATTCAGTTTCTCGATCCATTTAAATTGATGTATGAACTGGAATCCCGATTTAGTTGAGTCAAAATTAAGATAGATTATGAGAGATAGTAAAAAAGTCAAAATAGATATGAGAAATCCAAACCATCTTACAGCATTATCATTTTCTTTTTTAAAAAATAAAAGTATGACTGCACCGGCTACAGGTGTAAAAAGTAGATATGTCAGCAGATAACTATTTTCCATAATTTATAAACTTAGAATAATCCAGAAAAGAGCGATGACAATTCCCAGCATCATTACAACAGCATAAATCTGGGCAACTCCCGTTTGTATTTTCCTGATTCTTGATGATATAAAACCGATAATTGAAGCAGTTCCGTTTACTAATCCGTCTATAATTTTGTTGTCAGTAAATTTCCATAAAACGGTCTCTGAACCTTTGACAATTGGATTTACGACTGCCGCGTCATAAACTTCATCTACGAAATATTTATTCCATAAAAGATTGTATAATCCTTTATATCTGCCCGAAATTGATTCTGCTATCGAAGGTTTCTTTAGATAAATATTGCGTGCAATCCAGATTCCGCCAATTGCAGCCAAAACTGAAATTATCATTAATGTGATTTCTGATCCGGCTGAATGTGTTCCGTAAAAGGCCATTTTTCTTTCAGAATTTTCAAATATCGGAGCAAGCCATCCTTCAAATTTATTCCCGCCCTCACCTGAGAACAATGCAGGAATCCCGATAAATCCGCCTATCGCTGCAAGGAAAGCCAGTACCATTAAAGGAATTGTCATCACTAAAGGTGATTCGTGGGGATGAAGGTTATGACTAAATCTTTCTTTTCCTTCAAAAGTAAGGAAGTATAAACGGAACATATAAAATGCAGTCATCAATGCAGTTATGACACCGATTAACCAGAGAATAAAACTTCCGTTCGCAAATGACATCCAGAGAATTTCGTCCTTGCTGAAAAATCCTGAGAGTGGAGGAACGCCGGATATTGCCAGGGCAGCGATAAGAAAAGTCATTGCGGTTTTGGGCATATGTTTTTTGAGTCCTCCAAAACCCTGAATGTCCTGGTGTTCATGCATTGCATGAATTACCGAACCGGCTCCAAGGAATAGAAGAGCTTTAAAGAATGCGTGGGTCATTACATGAAATATTCCGGCAGAGAATGCTCCCACACCCATAGCTAAAAACATATATCCAAGCTGGCTTATTGTGGAATATGCCAGTACTTTTTTAATATCATTCTGAACAAGTCCTATAGACGCTGCAAACAATGCGGTAACAACTCCGATAACAGCTACAACCGTCATGATTGCAGGAGTAGATGCAAAAATTATCGAGCACCTTGCAACCATATAAACACCCGCTGTAACCATAGTCGCAGCATGTATTAATGCTGAAACAGGCGTCGGACCGGCCATAGCATCAGGAAGCCATACAAATAATGGTATCTGAGCGGACTTACCGGTTGCACCTATAAAAAGGAATAAAGCAATGAGAGTGAAAACGCCTTCATGTACATTAAGAATGTTTGCCTTGTTGAATACTTCATTAAAATTAAGGCTTCCGAAAGTCTGGTAAATTAAAAACATTCCGAGAAGAAACCCGAAATCACCAATCCTGTTGACAATGAAGGCTTTCTTAGCGGCATCACTAGTCGTACTCTTTTCAAATTTCTTATCGTACCAGAAACCGATAAGCAGGTACGAGCACAGGCCGACTCCCTCCCAACCAAGAAAAAGAAGAACAAAGTTGTCGCCAAGTATCAGTGTCATCATTGCAAAAATGAAAAGATTCATGTAAGAGAAAAATCTCCAGAAACCTTTATCTCCATGCATATAGCCTATTGAATATACATGAATTATAAAACCGACTCCTGTGACAATTAATGCCATTATTAGCGATAGCTGATCGACCTGGTATGAGAATCCGACATTAAGTCCGCCTACATTCATCCACGTAAACAGGTTGATAATATGCTGTCTTTCTTCAACCGGGAAGCCTAACGTTTCGAAGAATGCGCCGACAACAATTAGAAATGATAAACCAATGACACCGCTGCCAATGATGCCGATTACTTTTTCATTTTTGATTTTTGAACCAAAAATCCCGTTAATAAGAAATCCGGCAAGCGGAAGAAGAACTGTCAGGTATATAAGATTGATCATAATGTTCTGATATTTAGAAAATCAAAATTATGAATTATCACCATTTCAAAATATTTACTTCATCAATATTCAGAGTTAATTTATTTCTGAAGAGCGCGATAATTATTGCTAAACCCACTGCGGCCTCAGCTGCTGCTACCGTCATAACGAAGAAAACAAAAAGCTGTCCTACTGAATTACCTAAATAAGATGAAAATGCAACCAGGGTAAGATTTGCCGAATTCAGCATAAGCTCAATTGACATAAAAACTATAATGGCATTTCGTCTGATAAGTACCCCGGTCACTCCGACGGTAAACATAAAAGCACTGAGGATTAAATAATATTCTATTGGAATCTGCATAGTTTAATCGAATTTCTTTTTTGCTAAAACCAAAGCTCCTATCGTTGCAGCAAGTAGTAAAAAGCCGGCTGCTTCAAAAGGAACAACGTAATTTGTAAAAAGTTCTCTCCCTATTGATTCAACTGTTCCCGCCTTAATACTCGCTGCTGCCTCTCCCCTAATATTATCTGATTTAGAAAAGAAAATCATATAGGCAATCTGGATAAATACCAGTGAAGCGACTATTATTGACATGACTTTTATTGCCGGTTTTTTCCCCAGGATGTTTTCCTTCTGAGGTCTTAAAAGCATAATTACGAAAAGGAATAAAACCATGATTGCACCGGCATATACTATTACCTGTGCAACTGCAATAAACTGGGCATTAAGCAGAAGATAAAGTCCCGCAAGCGCAGCAAGGTTCAGAATTAAAAATAATGCGGCAATTACTGCATCACTTCGTGTAATCATAATTACCGATGAAACAGCTGCTACCGCAGCGAAGAGAATAAAGAGGATTACTACTATAGACATTGTTTAATGTATGATGTATAATGGTTGATGGTTGATGTTAAAAGCATTAACAATTCACCTTATTATAATTCTGTTGAGCAGTAAGTTTAATAGAAATAAAAATTTTCTTCAGTTCAATACTCTCGTTCAATATTTTATTAAATTTTTCATTTTTGTAAGGTTCTGATATAATTCTATCCAGAACGCGTAGCCAATAATTACTTTCACGAGCCTCTTTTGAGACAATTCCAATTTTATGAATAAAATCCTTATTTGACTCAGCACTCTGAGCTTCTTCATAATTTGCACCGACAGAAGTTGATGCTTTTGCCAATTGAAAAGAACAAATTTTCAATCCTGGAATTTCAGGCAGTGTTTCAAGAAACAACAAACAATCAACTCCAAAATCAAATGTCCTCTCGAGTAATGCCTCTGTTTTAGAATTCACTTTAAGTTTCCGGAAACTCAAATTTATTTAAACCCTTTTGCCCATCATCCATCAACCATCAACCATCATCCCTCTACGGAGTATTCCGATAAATCATTCTTGGAAATGGAATCGTTTCCCTGATATGCTCAAGTCCGCAAATCCATGAAACTGTTCTCTCCAATCCTAACCCAAAACCTGAATGCGGAACCGAACCGAATCTCCTTAAATCAAGATACCACTCGAAATCTTTCATCGGAAGATCGTGTTCTTTAATTCTTTCTATTAATAAATTAATATCATCTTCTCTCTGGCTTCCGCCGATTATTTCTCCATATCCTTCGGGAGCAAGCACATCCACCGCAAGAGCCAGGTTTGGATTCTGAGGATCACGCTTCATATAAAATGCCTTTATGGCTGCGGGATACCTATGAACCATTACAGGCCTGTCAAACTGACCGGATATGATTGTCTCATCCGGAGCACCGAAATCATTCCCGTATTCGAATTCACTTCCGTTCTTCTTCAAAATTTCAACTGCCTCATCATACGAAATCCTCGGAAGCGGTTTTTTTACATTCAATAAATACCTTGTGTCACGTTCAAGTACTTTTAATTCCTCTTCCCTGTCTTTTAAAACTGTCTGCACTATATATTCAAGAAATTCCTCGGCCAAATCCATGTCATCATTTAAATCCGCAAAAGCAACTTCAGGTTCGCACATCCAGAATTCTGTCAAATGTCTTTTCGTCTTAGATTTTTCTGCACGGAAGGTTGGACCAAATGTATAGACT
The DNA here is from genome assembly GCA_963743325.1 of uncultured Ignavibacteria bacterium. GTDB lineage: Bacteria > Bacteroidota > Ignavibacteria > Ignavibacteriales > Ignavibacteriaceae > DATFVA01. Next base: position 38,167 of record CAVUOZ010000010.1, on the reverse strand, counting down.
TTACCGAGGGCCATCGCCCCGGCTTCGGCATACAACTGTCCTGATTGAGTCAGATATGCTTTGCCTAAATCAAAATATTCTGTTTCAAACAGAGTGGAAGTACCTTCACAGGCTGATGGTGTCAGGATAGGAGGATCCATTAAAGTGAATCCGTTGCTGTCAAAGAAATCTCTTATAGCTTTTACAATTCTGTGCCTTATACGAAGTATGGCAACCTGTTTACTGGATCTTAACCATAGATGGCGGTAATCCATCAGGAATTCAACCCCGTGTTCTTTTGGAGTTATAGGATAGTCGTGTGTTTCTGAAATAACCTGGAGATCTGATGCATCCAGTTCAAATCCGCCGGGAGCTCTTTTTTCTTCTTTAACTTTTCCTGAAATTTCAATCGAGGATTCCTGTCCGAGTTTTCCGGCTAATTCAAATACTTCTTCAGAAACATTTCCTTTAAAAAATACACACTGAAGATAACCGGTTCCATCTCTTAAAATAAGAAAATGCAGTTTGCCGCTTGACCTTTTATTGTAAAGCCAGCCTTGTATCTTGATTTCCTTGTCAGCGTATTTCGATAGGTCTGAGATAAAAATTTTCTGCATTAATTATAGCTTTATATTAAAAAATTTAATTGACAAATATAAAGAGGGGTGCTTATAAATGCAAAATAAACGCTATTTGCCAGATACCAATCAAATTATCCATTACTCATCACTCCATTACTCCATCACTCCATTATTCCATCTCTCCATTATTCCATCTCTCCATCCCCCCTTTCCCTTCACTTATTAATGGCTCCAAACAAAGCCTCTCCCCCTTCCCGAAGATTCTTAGCATCACCAATAGCTGCTTCAAGATTATCATTTTCTATTGCATCTATTGCTTCATCAACGAATTCTTTTATCGGCATTCCGCCATGAGTCTGGCTTTTATCTTTCCTTCGCTCGTGTCCCAGCTCACTATCCACAGAGGGAGGAATTATTTCAAATACTTTTACTCCAGTATCTTTCAGCTGATATCTCAATGACATTGTAATTGAATGAATGGCAGCCTTTGTTGCACAATAGACCGGCATAAACGCAAGCGGGACAAATGCCAGACCTGATGAAATATTCATAATGGCTGATTCTTCTTTCCCGGCAAGATGCGGGGCGAACAATGATGAAAGATGAATCGGAGCAATTAAATTGATTTCTGTTTCCTGCCTTACTCTTCCTATATCTACTTCTTTCGTCATATTAGCAAGAAGCTGAATCCCTGCGTTATTAATAAGGATATTTAACCCGGGAAAACTTTCCATAACCCATTGATACAAAGCTTCTCTCTCTTCGATTATACTTAAATCGCACAATGTTGTAATTATATCGGGGTAATTGCCCTGAATTTCCTGCAGGCGTTCCTCCCTTCTGCCGCAAATAATAACGGTATTTCCTCTCTCTGCGAAATTCTCAGCCAGTCCCCTGCCTATCCCGGAAGTTCCGCCCGTTATTAAAATTGTATTTCCTTTTGTCTTCATGCCTTCTTTAATAAAATGTTTAAAGTAATTTATTTAAAGATTAATACTAATCACTTTAAAATACAACGCCGCTATTATAAAATTATGGCTAAAAATACAATTCAAGGAAAGACGACGCCAGGCTTTCCAATTGAATATTATTCCCTTCATTTTTTGATTTAGTTCCAATCTTCTCTTAACTTCCGAAACTTATTTTATTTGATTTTTAAATAAAACCCGCTGTTCATGGAACATATATCCACCGGAAAAAATGAATTTCCTGCTGTTGAGGTCAGAGATGTTTATAAATCCTTTAAAACAGTAAAAGCCGTAAATGGAGTTAATCTTAAAATAGAACAAGGACAATTTACTGCTTTGCTTGGACCCAACGGTGCAGGTAAAACTACGCTTGTTGAAATGGTTGAAGGAATTCAAAAACCGGATAAGGGTGAAATATATATTCTTGGTAAAAAATGGGAAGGTCATCAGAATGAACTGCATCAATCTATAGGAATATCTCTGCAGGAGACACGGTTTATAGATAAGCTGACAACCGAAGAAACTTTAAAACTATTCGCAAGTTTTTATCAGCTTAAAGATGAAAGAGTTGAAGAGATTATCAATATCATAGAGCTTGATGAGAAAAGAAAATCATACACCGTAAATTTATCGGGCGGGCAGCGGCAAAAACTTGCCCTCGGAATTGCCCTCCTGAACAATCCCAAAATTCTCCTGCTTGATGAACCTACTACAGGCCTTGATCCCAATGCACGCAGGGAAATCTGGGCAATTCTCCTGGAATTAAAAAATAAAGCACAAACTTCTCTTATTCTTACAACACACTATATGGAAGAAGCAGAACAATTATGCGATTATATTATAATTATAGACCATGGGAAAATATTATTGGAAGGAACTCGTGAGAAATTATTGAACTCTGATAATAAAAAGATTATTGAATTTATGCCTGAAAGGGGTGAAGAGGAGATAAATGAAATTACGAAAGGTACCTCACTTTTTGATATTAGCTGGGATGCAGCCAAAAGAAAAGGTGTTGTAATAATAGATGATATTGAGACTCAGCTTCCCCGGTTTCTTAATTACATGAAATCAAACAATATTCAGTTAAAAAATTTTGAGAGCAGAAGACAAACCCTTGATGATCTCTTTACCTCATTAACCGGAAGACATCTGAATGCATAATTCCGGGAAAAAACAATTTTTCATTCTGTTTGCTATGCACGCAAAAACATTGATGCGTGAACCTGCAGTGCTTTTCTGGGGTATCGTTTTTCCGCTGTTGATGGCTTTAGGACTGGGACTGGCATTCACTCAAAAACTGGATATGGTACATAAAATATCTGTAACGTCCAGCCGTGAAAACAGCAGCGCAGACTCATTAAACAGATTCGAGTTCTTTCTTAAAAACAGAACTGAAAAAATTAAAGACAGTTTAACCAGGCGGGATCAATACAAAATTACTGTTAAAGATAAAAAATTAGGTAACAGCACATTTATATTTGAAAGAAATTCTCACGATGAAGCAATGAAATTATTAAAACGCGGCGAGATAAACCTTATTATAGAAGAGAACGGCGGCGATATAGAATTTCATTTTGATCCTGTTAATTCCGAAGCACACCTGACTTATCTTGACCTTTCAAGAGTAATAAACAATACAGAACTCACCGGCGGTAATGAATCGGTTGAACCATTGACCCTGAAAGGAACCCGATATATCGATTTCTTTATTCCCGGTCTGATAGCTATGGGAATAATGATGTCCTCCGTATGGGGATTGGGCTACGGCATCATTGAAACAAGATCAAAAAAGCTTCTGCGGAGGATGATTGCGACTCCTATGAAAAAATCCTATTTCCTGATCTCACTGATAACAGTGCGGTCAATAATGAATTTTGCTGAGGCAGGACTTCTGTTTTTATTTTCCTACCTGGTTTTTGACATTACCATCCAGGGAAGTGTTGCAGCCCTGATTTTAATATTCATAGCAGGAAATATCAGCTTTGCCGGTATTTCAATTTTGACTTCTTCCAGAACCGCAAATCCTGAAGTAGGTAATGGCCTGATAAATGCAATTGCGACCCCGATGATTGTTCTTTCAGGAATATTCTTCAGCTATCATAATTTTCCTGACTGGGCAGTGGGATTTATTAAAATTTTGCCTTTAACACTTTTAGCCGATGGTATAAGAAGTATATTTATTGAAGGAGCCGGACTGCCGGATGTTGTTATTCCCTTTATTGCGCTTGTAATAACCGGTGTGGTCTGTTTCTATTTCGGATTAAAATTCTTCCGGTGGTATTGATTCTTCTTTCCGGTTCCGTATGATTCGTACTAAAGTCAGGTGTTACCCTTTGGGAACTGATACTATTTGGTGCATTTTTTTGCTAAATAATGCCCAATTAGCAAATAATTCAGCGATAATTATTATCATTTTTGGTAAAATGATTCAATAATTGCCAAATATTAAATATTAGTACCACGGCACGGATGTTGCTTTTTATATATCTATAGTTTAAGTTTGATTTCAATTCATGATCAGAAAAATTTACATATTAAGTTTACTCGGTATCTTCTTCATTTCGACAACAGGATTACCGCTTGCATTGCACATTTGCAGTATGAACGGTTTATCTTCTGCGGAAACCTGTAAAATGCACCAAAAAACAGAAGAAGATCATAGCTGCTGTAAAAAGGAAGATGAGAGTCCTCTCAAAATTACTCTGAACGAATATGACGGATGCTGCCAGATTAAAGTGATAGATAGTAATTTAACTGATCAGCTTCTGACTGTCGGAAATGATGTAATATCAAAGACAAGTATAAAAATAATTTTAACCGGGGTAACTGATTCATATCAATCACCCGTTCTTTCTGCTCAATTTAATTATAACAGCAACTCCTCTCCTCCTCTTTCAGACAACCACATTTATTTAAACAATTCCGTACTCCTGATTTAATACCCTTCATTTTTTATAATGGGGACAGGTATACCTGTTCCATCCAGTTAATTCATTTTGATATAACAAATCGCGATCAGATCATCTGATCAAATAAAATTTGTGCGAGGATATTAAATGGAAAGAGTTAAGCAGATCTTATTTATAATAAGTTTCTTAACAATACTGACATAATTCACAGCTAACCGCCGCATCCAATAATATATGTGCGGTTGAAGTGTGTCCTGTGTTAAAACTGCTTAATTCAAAATTTATGCTGAAACTTTTATTTAAGAAAGAAAAGATTTTTAGTGAGGAATCACCAATGTTCAAAATTAATAAATCAGTATTATTTATTTCAATGATTATACTGCTCTTTTCGATCCGCGTTTATTCACAATCCGGAAAAGACAGCACCCTGAATGCTCTTGTGTCAGAGGCTCTGCAAAATAATCCGCAATTAAAAGCCGCACGAAGTCAAACGCTTGCACAGAAAACAAAAGTGAGCCAGGCAACAGCATGGGATCCCCCGCAGGTCGGCATTGATTTTTACCAGACTCCTATTCAATCATTAAATCCATTTAAAGACGGCATGGAAACAGATTATTTCATACAGCAAATGTTTCCTTTTCCCGGAAAACTTGGAAATATGGGAGATGCGGCTTCGAGCAATGCTCAAATGTACCAGGAGCAGTATAACGCTCTGGAAAAAAAGATTATAAATGATTTAAAATCTTCATATTACGAGCTCTATTTTGTTCAAAAGAAGATTGAAATCAACAAAGAAAATCAAGCGCTGCTAAAACAGCTAAATGTTACGACCTTAAAACAATATGAAGTAGGTACCGGCTCTCAGGCGGATGCCTTAAGAGCACAAACCGAGCTCTCAACTCTGATAAACGACGGCATTAATCTTCTTAAAGAAAAAAGAAACGTCGAAACAATGATAAACATAATCTTAAGCAGGCCCGTAGATACACCGCTGCCTGAGATAGAAGTCATCCAGGATACAGTGCCTGGATTGGACCTACGATCAACTCGCGGATTTAGCTTTTAAAAACAGACCGGAAATTAAAGCAATGCAGTTCAATGTTGAGATGAATAAATCCGAATTAAAAGCATCTGAACGGGAATACTATCCGGATTTAATGGTGCGGCTTATGTACAAAAATATGTCAAATACTCCTGATGATTTTTGGTCGGCTATGCTAGGAGTAAATATTCCGATTGCATTCTGGTCAAGTGACTAAATTTAGCGGTAAAGTTCAGGAAAATGAAATTAACATAAGCACTGCCAATGAACAACTGGATGCTATGAAAAATATGGTCGCAGGCGATGTTCAAAGCGCGTTAATAAAGATAGAAAGCAATAAAAATCTTATAGATCTTTACAAAAACACTGTGATACCGCAGGCGGAGCAAACCCTTCAGTCGACACTTGCTGCATACCAGACCGGCAGTACTGAATTTTTAATGTTCATAGATGCATACAAAATGGTACTGATGTCAAAATTAGATTATTATATGGCTCAAATGAATTATATGCAAAGCCAGGCGCTGCTGGAGCAGGCGGTCGGACTGAATATCGAATCAAATTAAAGAAAGTATAAAGTAGGAATCTTGACAGTAGAAGATTATAAAAATTTAATGATCAAGGGAATTCAAATATGAAAAAAATAGTTTTTTTATGCGTCATCAGCATAATAATCGGAATAGGTGCAGGATGGCTATTATTTAGAAATAACAGCTCAGCCCCATCCGCTGAATATACCAGAGAAAGGAAGATCCTTTTTTACAGAAATCCAATGAATCCGGCTGTGACTTCAAAAGTGCCTATGAAAGATAACATGGGAATGGATTATGTGCCGGTTTATTCAGATGAGGGGACATCCGGCAATGAAAGAAAAATAGCATATTACAGATCTCCGATGAACCCGGAAGAAACTTCACCGGTTCCGAAAAAAGATGAAATGGGGATGGACTTTGTTCCGGTCTATGCAGATAACGTCGGTACAAACATAATTAGGATTGACCCTGCAACACAGCAAAACATGGGCGTGACTATGGAACCGGTGAAAAAAATGAAATTGTCCCGCACCATAAGAACTACCGCAAATATCACATATAATGAAACGAAGCTTTACACAATTTCTACCAAAATTATGGGATATGTTGAAAAGCTTTTTGTTGATTATACAGGTCAGCTTGTAAAAAAAGGTCAGCCGCTTCTGGAGATTTACAGTCCCGATCTGGTCAGTACTCAGGAAGAATATTTACAGGCAATAAAATACAGAAATGAGATCTCTGAAAAAGGATCAATGACGGGCCAGGAAGGAGCCGGGCAGCTTGTTGAAAGTGCGAAGCGCAGACTGCTGAACTGGGATATCTCCGAAGGAGAAATTCAATCACTGGAAAAAAGAGGTACACCGCAAAAGACAATGACTATATATTCTCCGGCAACTGGATTTGTTACAGATAAGATGGTAGTAAATGGTCAGAATATTATGCCGGGAATGACTCTATATAAAATTGCGGATCTTTCTTCAGTCTGGGGACAGGTGCAGATTTATCAGTATGAACTTCCATGGATTAAATCCGGCGATAAAGTTGATCTGCAGCTTTCATATATGTCCGGAAAAACATTTCGGGGAAGGATTGCTTACATCTACCCTTACCTGGATACTGATGCTAAAACAGTACAGGTAAGAATCGAAATCGGAAATTCCAGCAATTATGAATTTAAACCCGGAATGTTTGCCGATGCTATAATTAAATCTCCTATCAATCTTGAAACTTTAGCTGTTCCTGACCAGGCAATAATTCATACCGGGACAAGAGACATTGCGATTATAGCCCTGGGCAACGGTTACTTCAAACCAGTAAATGTGACGCTTGGTACACACGGTGAAGACGGTTATGTCCAGGTACTCAGCGGACTTCATGAGGGAGACATTTTGGTAACTTCTTCTCAATTCCTGATTGATTCAGAAAGTAATTTAAATTCTGCTCTTAACACAATGCAGCGGCCTGATGAAAGAAATGCCGGGAGCACAGTTTCTGGTGATTCAATGAAAGTAAAAAATTATAAAGATAAAAATGATGAATCCGGTATCATCAGAAAGGAACCGATTGACGTAAAAGCAATCGATATGAATAAAGACGGCAGAGTATTTCAGGATGTTATGGATTGGAACGTCATATCGGATAAACCCGGAACCTGTCCGATATGCGGTATGACTTTAAAGGAGTTTACTGTCAAACAGGCAATAGAAAGTCTTAAGAAGAATGGACTAAAAGTTAAATAGATGATTTCAAAAAAGGATAAAGTATTTAATAATGCCCGCACATTCTTTGGATTTAACAGATTTAAGAAATTTTACCGGAGCAATTAATGTTAGAAAAAATAATAGAGCTTTCTGTAAGGAATAGATTTCTTGTAATACTCGCAGTAGTGTTTCTGATGGGCTGGGGAATTTATTCTTTATATAATATTCCCGTTGATGCGATACCGGACTTAAGCGATGTTCAGGTTATTATCTACACAAAATATGAGGGTCAATCACCAAGGATTGTTGAAGACCAGGTCACTTACCCGCTTACTACAGCATTGGTCTCGGTGCCCGGCTCTAAAGTAGTCAGAGGTTATTCTTTCTTTGGATACTCACTTGTATATGTAATCTTCGAAGACGGCACGGATATTTACTGGGCAAGAAGCAGAGTGCTTGAATATCTTAACTATGCAGCAAAAAGATTACCCGAAAATGTTGTTCCCGCTTTAGGCCCTGATGCTACCGGCGTAGGCTGGGTGTATGAATATACATTGTCTTCACCGCAGCGATCACTTGCAGAGCTGCGTACGTATCAGGACTGGTATCTAAAATATCAGCTTAGTTCTGTTCCCGGGGTCTCAGAAGTCGCCAGCATAGGCGGTTTTGTTAAACAATACCAGGTTACAGCTGACCCTGCAAAATTATTAGCCTACAGGATCCCTTTAATGGATGTCGAAATGGCATTAAAAAAATCCAATAATGATGCAGGCGGTGAAGTAATTGAAATGGGTGAATCAGAATTTATGATTCGAGGACTGGGATATATAAAATCGCTCGATGATGTAAGAAACATACCGGTAATGGTAGATAATAGAACCGGCACACCCATATATATTAAAGATATTGCCGACGTTGAATATGGTCCGGAAATGAGAAGGGGTATAGCTGAATCAAATGGAACTGGTGAAACCGTCGGCGGAATTATCGTTATGCGTTTTGGTGAAAACGCTCTCTCTGTAATTGAAGGCGTTAAAAAGAAACTTGAAGAATTAAAACAAGGGCTTCCGCCGGATGTCAGTATTACTCCGGTATATGACCGCTCCGGATTAATTGAAAGAGCTATCGATACATTAAAAGAAAAACTGATAGAAGAAATTCTGATTGTCGCTTTCGTCTGCATCATATTTCTGATGCATTTCCGGAGCGCATTCGTAGCAATCTTTACACTGCCCGCTGCGATTTTAATAGCTTTTATTGTGATGAAAGCACAGGGAATAAATGCCAATATCATGTCGCTTGGCGGAATTGCAATAGCCATTGGAGCAATGGTCGATGCCGCTATAATAATGATAGAAAATGCCCATAAGCATATTGAACACGACACTGAAATGCCTCCCGAGCAAAGACGCGAACGCTGGCAGTTAATAATAGAAGCAGCCAAAGAGGTAGGTCCTTCTTTATTCTATTCGCTTCTTGTAATCACTGTTTCCTTCATCCCGATATTTACAATGGAAGCACAGGAGGGAAAGTTATTCAGGCCCCTGGCTTTTACGAAGACATATTCAATGGCGGCAGCGGCAATTTTGTCTATTACTCTCGTTCCGGTCTTAATGGGTTACTGGATTCGCGGAAACATCAAACCTGAAGAAAAAAATCCGATAAATAAATTCTTAATTAAAATTTATTACCCGGTAGTAAACTTTGTAATCAAACACCGGAAGTATGTTATTGTAACTACGCTGGTCTTACTGGGATTGACATTCATTCCATATTCTAAGATCGGAAGCGAATTTATGCCCCCCCTGTATGAAGGCGATCTTCTTTATATGCCAACAACCCTGCCGGGAATTTCAATTACAAAAGCAAAAGAACTGCTTCAGCAGACAGATAAAATCATTGCTTCTTTCCCGGAAGTGCATAATGTGTTTGGCAAGATCGGCCGGGCGGAAACGGCAACGGATCCTGCCGGATTGGACATGATAGAAACTACTATAATGCTTAAACCGGAAAGCGAATGGCCGGAAGGAATGACTGTAAAAAAACTGGTCGACCAGTTAAATGAAGCAGTTCATTTTCCGGGTGTAACTAACTCATGGACAATGCCAATTAAGACAAGAACAGATATGCTCAGTACAGGAATTAAAACCCCTGTTGGAATAAAAATATCAGGTCCTAACCTGGATACATTGCAGACTATAGGAGAAAAAGTTGAAGCGGTTATGAGAACAGTGCCCGGCACGCTTAGCGCTTACGCTGAAAGAACGGTCGGCGGTAATTATGTTGATATAAATATTAACCGTAAAGAAGCGGCAAGATATGGATTGACAATACAGGATGTACAAGATGTTATTCAATCCGCAATGGGCGGTATGAACGTCACCACTACTGTTGAAGGGCTCGAAAGATTTCCGGTCAATTTAAGATACGGCCGCGAGCTGAGGGACAATATAGATGATTTGAAGAGGGTGCTTGTGCCCACTCCCACTGGAGCGCAGGTTCCTATGGAACAGCTTGCCGATTTCTCACTCCAGAAAGGCCCTATGGTTATTAAAACCGAAAGCACAAGGCCGAACGCCTGGGTTTATGTTGATTTGAGCACTTCGGACATCGGTTCATATGTGAAAGAAGCTCAAAGAACTGTTGCGCAAAAAATAAAACTACCGACAGGTTACAGTCTCATCTGGAGCGGTGAGTTTGAATACATGCAGCATGCTAATCAGCGTTTAACGATTGTCATACCCATGACTTTATTCATTATTTTTCTGATAATTTATCTGAATACAAGATCATTAAAAAAGGTTGCAATAATTTTTCTGGCTGTTCCTTTCTCACTTGTGGGCACATTCTGGCTCTTATACATTTTGGGATACAACCTTAGCATTGCTGTCTGGGTAGGTATTATTGCACTTGCAGGTCTTGATGCCGAAACAGGTGTGGTAATGCTCCTTTACCTTGATGTTGCCTATAAAGAATGGAAGGATAAAGGAATGATGAGAGGCATAAAAGATCTGATAGAATCAATTCATCACGGTGCTGTAAAAAGAGTGAGACCGAAAATAATGACAGCTTCGGTTATTATTGCGGGTTTAATCCCGATTATGTGGAGTACCGGTACAGGCGCCGATGTAATGAAGAGGATTGCAGCACCGATGCTTGGCGGAGTTGTTACTTCCGTATTGATGGAACTCGCCGTTTACCCGGTTATCTATTACTTGTGGAAATCCTATGAATTAAAAAAAGAAGCCAGACAAAGAGGTCTTGCACTTGAAAATTAATTAAAAATAAAGGTACGAAATGAAAACCAGATTTTTGCCATTCGTTATATCCGTAATATTTTCGGTTCTGGTATATGGCTGCTCTAATCAGGAGGCACCGAAAGAAAAACAGCAATCGATCAACGGATCAAATACAACGGAAGAAACAATTGACTCAACACTGCTAAGAGACAAGGATGCCGATGTCGTCGCTATCGATAAAAACAAAGACAACAAAGTTTTTCAATGCATGATGGATCATAATGTTATTTCGGATGAACCGGGTGTATGTATTAAATGCAGAATGAAGCTTAGTGAAATAACTGTCTCTGGTGCTCAGGATAATTTAAATAGATTTATGATTAAAAACCCCGATACCAGACTAAAGATTAATAATGACCAAGTGTTTTAAACTACTAAACTTATGGGTTGCGCTATGAAAAATATAATAAGATCGATTGTTGTTCTGATAGTTATCATTGCAGGTATTCTTATTTTTGTATTTTCCGGTTTTTATAACATTAGTGCGATGGTTCCGCACAATAAAGTAACGCTCTGGATGATAAATACTCTAACAGATAACTCTATTGAACATCATTCAAAAGATATTAAAGTCCCGGATCTTAATGATTCATCAATGATTAAGCTTGGGTTTGTACATTACAGGGAGATGTGCAGCGGCTGTCATGGCGCACCGGGTATTTCCCGCGATGAAACCGGACAGGGGCTTTATCCAAAGCCGCCCCTGCTTGCAGAATCCGTAAAAGAATTAACTCCTTCTGAACTATTCTGGATCACGAAAAATGGAATCAAGATGACGGGTATGCCGGCATTCGGCAAAACTCATGACGACCATAAAATCTGGGCAATTGTTTCATTTCTTCAAAAACTTCCGTTTATGACAAATGAACAATACCGGAGCATGAGTGAGGCGAATAGTGAAGAGCAGGATGAAGATTGACATATCACAATTAACAATTATAAACCATAAATAATAAGGAGAGAAACAATGGGAAAGTTCAAATTCAGGAAAGCGTCAATATTTATTGCAGTGTTTTTATTTTTGATTACTACCAGTGTATTTGCACAGGATAAAAAGGATGAGGGCTGCTGTAAATCGTCTGATAAAATGGAAAAGATGGATCAGTCGTGTATGAAATCCCACGGTATGCAGGATTCAACTCAGTCTATGCAATCTAATGTACAGGAAGTTGACAGTAAATTAGCAGCGTGGAATGCTGTTTGTCCCGTCCGCGGCGAAGCAATCGATCCGGAAGCTAATAAGGTAGAATACAACGGAAAAGTCTATGGCTTTTGCTGTAACGGCTGCGATTCAAAGTTTACTAAAGATCCTGAAAAATATTCCAAAAATCTCAGCGAAGACGGTAAAACTTTTGCAGGCACAAAGTAGATAGACTATTGCCGTCGGATTTATCCGACGGACAAATAAAAATAATGTAAGCCGGGCTTTAGCCACATATTGATTCATCTGATGCGGCTAAAGCCTTTCTGCCGCTTATATTATTTTATCCGTTAGCTTAAGCTGACGGCAATTTCACTGTGCTATTGCCGTCGGATTCATCCGACGGACAAATAAAAATAAGGTGAGCCGGTTTTAGCCACATATCTGCGGAGTAAGGGAATAATGGAATGTTGGAGTAATGGAATATTCTTTGGGAGTAAGTACGCTTTATATTCAATAATAGTGAATTTATTTTTTTAATTTTTTATAATTCCCTTTGAAAAGTGAAACAAAATCCTCATAGATATAACCGAAGAAAAAAACAGCCCATAGAGCTGAAATTCTCATCCGGGATATTAAAATCGCTTCTTCAGGAATTCTTTCGTTTTTATTGTTATTGCTCATTTTTAATCCTTTTTAATTATTTATTTAGCTCAGCAGAACTTTCAGACCTGAACAAATAATATGGTTTTTCCTTCAAATTATTATTGAATAAAAATGTGGCCAGAATGATGAATACAATAAATCCGAAAACGACAAGCACCTGAGCCCTTGAAGTTTTTTGAATATCAACTTTTGACTTAACTTCGCAGACCTCACCCGGGCAATACTGAGTTTTTTCTTTATAGAACAATGAATAAACATTACATCCTATGCAGATTCCGAATGCTGATTCAAAAAATAAAAATATCAGGCAGATAAAACAGATCAGACCGGTAATAGGACTGAATGCATTCACTACTACCAGATGAATGAAGATGACTGATGACAGAATCACACCGATAATCCACGCGAACTTTTTCTGTCCTGCTCCGACATATTCAGGCACCTGGTTCCTGACGATTAAACGGCCAATTATTAATGAGGGAGAATACTTAGGATTTATAAAAACACGTATCAGTATATCTGTCAGGAATATCGTCACAGCATATTTCAGCAGTAAAAAATCACCCAGCATAATTACCTTAAGTATTGAGATAAACATCATCAAAAACAGAATCCCTGCCGCACCCCTTATTTCCCGTTCATTTAATACAGGAATATCATATCCTTCAACGGTCTCTCCGAATTTTATTATTCTGCTCATATTAATTCCTTTCAGTAAATTTTTATGTACGCTTAACCCGGTTTGCCGGCTATGAATAAATTTTGCTGGGCGAAGAATATGTAAATAATAAAAGAACCGAAACACCAGGTCTACATATCACGGTTTACGGCAGACAGACAGCAGTGTTTTGTCTACGGATTTTCTGGGTTAACAATTCTGAAATAATTATGTTAAGACTAAATCATTATAATTTCTATGAGAACTTCATACTTGTAAAATAAATTCAATCCTGATGCCCAAATTATTTGAGGAACAGGTCCCATTAAAAACACAATGAATAAATTCTTTGATCTGAAACACCTGAAATTTTATTTCTGGGTTAGCGCTGCTTATTTTGTACTGGCCCTCATTATAAATCTGGCAGAACATCCAAGTCCTTTTCTGCTGTGGTTTATAAATGAAATCTGGAAGTCGGTTTATATTCTCGCAGTTATTTATCTTTTCTTCGAATTCACTCTCCCCGCTCTAAGCAGGAAACGAATTTTCAGATCATTTGCGCTTTTAGTACTACAGCTTTCTTTGTTTTCTTTTATTCTTTATTTCTGGCTGCTGCTTGGAACTCAGCTCCATATTTATACTGATTTTATACACTATTCTAAATGTTCGCGCGGAGTGGCGGATCAGTTTGGAGCAAGTATATTTGCCGTATTTATATTTGGAATTGCGAGGCATATCTATAATTTTACTAAACTAAAGCAGGCAGCACAGCAGCTGAAGATTGAAAAACAGGAAGCAGAACTGAACTATCTCAAGTCGCAGACAAACCCGCATTTTCTGTTCAACACTTTAAATAATATTTATTCACTGGCAAGAGATAAGTCGGATTTGGCCCCTGAGTCAGTTTTGCGGCTGTCCAAGATACTTCGTTTTATGCTGTACGAAACCGGCGGCGAATATATTGCTATAGAACATGAACTAAAAATTATAAGTGATTATATTGCCCTGGAAAAATTGCGATACGATGATTCTCTGCATATTAATTTTAATTATGACATTGAAGATATGAAACAGGCAATACCGCCTCTGCTCCTGATACCATTGGTGGAAAATGCATTCAAGCATGGAGCTTCTGAAACAAGATCCCAGCCGTTTGTGGACATTCATCTTTCAGTCAAAAACAGGCATTTAGCATTTTATGTAAAAAATTCTTCCGAAGGACTCTCCGCTGAAGAGAGAGTCAGGGAAAACATCGGTCTTTCCAACCTCAGGCGTCAGCTGGAGCTGCTCTTTACCGATTACGATCTCTCTGTTGAGCAGGGCGAATCTGTATTTACTGCTGCTTTAAAAATTAATCTTGCAAGCCATGTCTAAAATAAAATGCATAATAATAGAGGATGAGCCGTTAGCCGTCAAGGTTTTATCGGATTATGTTCAGCAGGTACCGTTCCTGGAATTACAGGGCTCATTTAAAGACGCCATTCTGGCGGCAGGTTATCTGCGGGATAATAATACCGATCTTATTTTTTTAGATATTCATCTGCCTAAATTAAAGGGGATGGATTTCCTGAAAACACTTGCCGATCCGCCTGCAGTTATAGTCACTACTGCTTACCATCAATACGCGGTGGAGGGGTTTAATCTTAATGTAACAGATTATCTGCTGAAACCATTTGAGTTTGAGCGCTTTTTAGCAGCGGTAAATAAAGTTAGAACAGCACAAAAAGAGAAAACGGTATTAAATGAAAATGCGGGGACAAAAGATTTTATATTTCTGAATATCCAGAAAAAGAAGATGAAAATCTTATTCTCAGAAGTTCTCTATATCGAAAGCCAGAGAGAATACGTCAAAATCGTTGCAGCAAAAAAAACATACCTTTCAAAAATGAGCACTAACGAGATTGAATCTCTCCTCCCATCAAATCTTTTCAAACGGATTCATCGCTCATTTATAATTTCGATGGACAAGATTGAATCTTATACAGCCGAAAGTGTTGAGGTAAACGGTGTAACTATTCCAATTGGGAGGGGTTATAAAGAAGTAATAGAGAGCTTATAGAACATATAAATATGCTACCTGTCACCGGAGTAGCCAATACATCATTCTCCTTTACCCCTGATCACAAAGTCCTTTCCTAATCCACCCAACTCAACTCGGAGAGGAATTGAATCGTTTGAACTGTTTTTAAGAACGGTCTTAAAGTGTTCTAGAAAAATTATCGGTTCTGCCTACCTCTTTAAGAGTTTTTTATTATTTGAGGGAAAGACAAATGAATGTCTCCGCTGTTATTAATAGCTAAAGAAAATATGTTCGCATGCTCCGGCCCGTTAGTCGGCTGCCAGAAATCTTCTTGTGCAAAAT
The DNA here is from genome assembly GCA_963743325.1 of uncultured Ignavibacteria bacterium. Lineage (GTDB taxonomy): Bacteria > Bacteroidota > Ignavibacteria > Ignavibacteriales > Ignavibacteriaceae > DATFVA01. The sequence goes on along the minus strand of CAVUOZ010000010.1, from coordinate 22,326 downwards.
AAATATGCGGTACCATCAGAAAGCAAAATAAAATTCTTAAAAATATTTTCATAATATCCCCACTGAGATATTTCATTTTATTACAATAGCACTGCGGGGGAGTATTCTATATGTTTCCCCGATATATCCGGTTCTGACTTCACGCTCTCCCGGAGTAGATATGAATTTCTCAGAGTAAATTGCGATAATTATTTAACAGAAATAACTAATGTTTGAGAGGACGCATTATGCTGTAAAATTACTCTGTATCTCCTGGGTCGACGCCGCCAATGTCTTCAAAATTTTCCCTTTTTCCCCCTGCGCTCTCAGTCCTAAATTAATTGACTTTGTTAATTTTTTTATTGAATTGAGAGATCCAACGAATCGCTCTACAATGGTGCCCCAACACCCGACAACAATTCCATCTGTTTCATCTGCGTCTCCTCTGCTCTATCTGTGGTTACCCTTTCTTGCCGCGTCTGGCAAGGCTCAACTCCATCGGTTTTCAATTTTGTAATTCCTGATTTTGTGAGGCCCGACTACGTCGACCTGCGATTTTGCAATCCTGTACACGTTACTGACAAAATGTCAGTTAACCTATAAATTCACAACTCCATAATTATTCTTTTAGGGTACCCTTTTTCTGGTATCTCTCTCGTCCATCTCTCGTCTATCTCATATGCCGGATGTATCCACATCCTCCTTTTATTCTTTATCTACCATTTTGACAGACTGTTAATATTTATTACTTCTGTTTTATCGGTTTAATAATGGATTAATTTGAAATAATAATTTAAGTTTTTAGAAACGAGTAAATTTTTATTCAGGCCTATAATTGTATAAATCTTTTACTTTTGCAATAATTCTAAGTCTTATTTTTCTTGCTGGATGCTCAAACCACGATAATGCTGTAAATCCTGTCATTCATCCCGTTCCGGATATAAGCTGGATTCGAATCGGCCTCGATAGTAATATGGTCGTATCTATGACCCAGGCTGATAACGGAAATATTCTTGCGGGGACGAACTATGGTTTATTTATTTCTCCGGATTCCGGTTCAACCTGGCTGCCCGTTAACCCAACGTTTTTTTCAGCTACAGTTACTTGTTTTTATAATTATGCAGCCAATACTCTGCTTGCAGGTACATCAGGAAATGGTGTGTTACTTTCATCAGATAACGGGAACAGCTGGGTACACATCGGTCTTCAGGGAATAAATGTAACAGCACTTTCTGTCAGCTCGACAGACAGAATATTTGTAGCAACCCGAGGTAATGGTATTTTTGTCTCTGATAGTGGTGGCGGGGAATGGGAGATATCAAATCCTGCCTTTAATGCCCAGACATTTTCCTCTTTATTAATTACTAAAAATAATATTGTCTTTGCAGGCGGAACGGGAGTTTACCGCTCCGACGATAATGGTCTGCACTGGAGCCTGAAAAATAAAGGCCTTGGGAACTGGTCAGTTCAGTCGCTTATAACAGATAACTCAGATCGTATTGATGCAGGCACTGATAACGGCGGATTTTTCTGGACTACAGATAAAGGTGAGAACTGGAAAAAGTCTAATAATGGTTTAACGAATACTGAGATAATCACATTAGCGTTAAACAGTCAGGAACATATATTTGCGGGAACCTGGCGTGGAGGGGTCTTTCGTTCAGTTGATAACGGGTTAAACTGGACAAATGTTGATTCCGGCTTACCTATTAAAATGATCCACACTCTCATTTGCCTGGATGATGTTCTATATGCGGGTACGTTTAAAGGTGTGTTCAGAAGTACTTCCCGGACAACAAATCATTAAAAACTTCTTTAATTTTAATTTTATACTTGTTCAATTTTTTGAAAGAAGAAATGAGTTCCCTTTTTTCGACATTGAAGATCAGAGACCTGGAATTAAAAAACAGGATTGCAGTTTCCCCTATGTGTCAGTATTCCAGCATAGACGGGATGCCGACCGACTGGCATTTTGTTCACCTCGGAAGCCGTGCGGTCGGCGGAGCAGCATTAGTAATGATGGAAGCAACATCGGTTTCTCCGGAAGGAAGAATCTCTCCTGAGGATGCAGGTATTTGGAGTGACAAACACGCGGATGCTTATAAAAGAATCACGGATTTTATCAGTTCACAGAACTCTGTTCCGGGAATTCAGCTGGCCCACGCAGGAAGAAAGGCTTCAACTTATTCTCCCTGGAAAGGGAGAGGAGAAGTTAGTATAAAAAACGGCGGCTGGCAGACTCTTTCACCGTCACCCATTCCTTTTGCAGAAAGTTACCCTCATCCAAAAGAAATGACCAAGGATGATATCCGGACATTGATCAGCCAGTTTGAAGCCGCTGCAGTACGAAGTATAAATGCGGGTTTCAAATTAATTGAGCTTCATATGGCTCATGGATACTTAATCCATGAATTCCTCTCCCCTCTTTCAAACCAACGGAAAGACCAGTATGGGGGAAGCCTTGAAAACAGATGCAGGCTGGCAGTAGAAATTGCTGGTGCAGTAAGAAACAAGATCCCTGAAACAGTTCCTTTGTTTGTACGCATCTCTGCAAGTGATTGGGTTAAGGACGGCTGGGATATTGAACAGTCCGTTCAGCTTGTAAAATGCCTTAAGGAAGCGGGAGTGGATTTAATTGATTGCTCAAGCGGAGGTAATATTGCAGATGTGAAAATACCTATGGGCCCCGGTTACCAGGTTCCCTTTTCACAAAAAATAAAAAAAGAAGTTGAAATACTTACCGGGACAGTAGGTTTTATTACCTCGCCAATACAAGCTGACACAATTATAAGAACAGGGCAATCGGATATCGTACTCCTGGCTAAGGAAATGCTTCGTGACCCTTACTGGCCTCTTCAGGCAGCAAAGCAGTTAAATGTAGATGTTGATTGGCCTGTTCAGTACTTAAGAGCTAAGTAAACCTTCAGAAAAGTAAGCATTCATTTAACAGAACAGGAAAAGCTTTGCTGCAGCCATTGCTTTTGTATTTAACCCATTGCCGTTGGATTTATCCAACGGAATACAGATTACTATTAATATCAAGGTTTTAGCCTCATTTAAATTTTGTGTCCCGTTCTTAAATGCGGCTAAAGCCGGGGTTCATTTGTCTTAATTATCCGTCGGATAAATCTGACCATAAACTACAGAGTTATAATCAGGGAATTATTTTCAACTCTTGTACTGTATTGTATCAGCTTTGAAGGTGCAGGTCCCTGTACAACATTTCCGGTCAAATCAAATCTGGATCCATGACATGGACATACAAAAACATTATTGGTTCCATCATAATCAGTAACTATACATCCTTGGTGAGTACATATACCCGATATAGCCCTGTAAGTATCGTCTGAATTGTGTTCTGCCAGTACTGCTCCGCCACCAGTATTATATTCAACAACCGCTCGTGTATTTTTCCCGGCTATTGGAGAAGAAGATCCAAGACTGACAGCTATTTCATTATTGGATACTGAACCCTGTATTATATTCATTGTAGACACGTTTGAAGGACCGGATGGATTATTCCCCCCGCAACTGTTTACGAATGTGCTCACCAGTCCGCTGGCGGAAATTACTGCAAGCGTACCTGCAGATTTGAAGAAGAATTCTCTGCGGGAAATTATCATAGGCCTGTATATTATTGATATTTTAGTCTTACTTGTCCATAAAAATGAAGAATACGGCCAGGATTATAAAACCGAAACCAACCGCGTGATTCCATTTGAATTTTGCATGCAGATACAGAATTGAAAAAATAGCAAAGACGAGAAGAGTTATAATTTCCTGTATAGTTTTTAACTGTGCCGCATTAAATACACCATAACCAATGCGGTTGGCAGGAACCTGGAAACAATACTCAAAGAAAGCAATGCCCCAGCTGATTAAAATTACTTTCCAAAGTGTAACATTCATAAACTTTAAATGACCATACCATGCAAAAGTCATAAATATATTGGATATACTAAGAAGAAAAACGGTTTTCATAAATCTCCTGCGGATTATTTAGATAAAATTAATAAAGTAAACAGGAAAGATGTAAAATTATTCCGATATGATACAAAGGTATTTTTTGGTGATCAGCAGAATTGATTGAGGCAGCATTAATAATTTAAATTATTCTTACACGAGAAATAATCTCTCAGTAATATGCAGGATTTGTAGCGGAAGAAAAAGCTCTCAATAATTTATTTCAAAATGATGATAATAGGTATTTATAACGTGTATCATGTATCCTGTCCAGGAATTCCTCTGCTTTATAATTATCACCGCGCAGAACATAAAGACGATAAAGATCTGCAAGAGATCTGTCTTCATTTTTTTCTTGTAAATAAATCTCGCGGTTTGATATTTTTCCTGCAGGGTTAAATCCTTTGAGAAGTTCAAGCTCTTTCTTCGTGACATTATGTTCAAAAATTGTTTCCACTCAACTAACTTCCATTATGCTCACCCCATATTATACTCAATTTTTTTCAAATTATCCTTGCAAAAAATCACACTAAAAAAAAGCCCGGTTAAACCGGGCTTATAAATCTAACGTTTTTCTAAAGGAACATAAGGTCGTTTCGTTTCGCCCACATAAATTTGTCTTGGACGATAAATTCTGCCACCCGGGTCTTCACTCATTTCTTTCCATTGAGCTATCCATCCAGGTAATCTTCCTAGGGCAAACATAACAGTGAACATATTTGTAGGAATTCCCATAGCACGATAAATAATTCCACTGTAAAAATCTACATTAGGATAAAGTTTTCTTTCGATAAAGAATGCATCTTCAAGAGCAATTTTTTCAAGATTCTTCGCGATTTCCAGCAGGGGATCGGATATACCAAGTTTATTCAGAACCTTATCGCAGGATTCCTTCAATATGGTTGCTCGGGGATCAAAATTCTTATAAACTCTGTGGCCGAAGCCCATAAGTTTGAAACCGGAATTCTTATCCTTAGCCATTTCCATATATTTCTTGTAATTACCGCCGTCATTCTTAATCTGTGTCAGCATTTCGAGAACCTGCTGATTTGCACCTCCGTGAAGCGGTCCCCACAGCGCATTTATTCCTGCAGAAATTGTTGCAAACAGGTTTGCTTTGCTGCTTCCTGCCATACGGACAGTGGAAGTACTGCAGTTTTGTTCGTGGTCTGCATGAAGAATAAGCAGTAGATCCAGAGCATCAGCAAGTACCTGCGGTATTTCATATTCCTCGGAGGGAACTGCAAACATCATATGCAGCAGATCCTGTGAGAAACTGAGATCATTTCGCGGATAAATGTAGGGCTGTCCAATCGATTTCTTGTATGAAAATGCCGCGATGGTCTTCATCTTTGCCAATAGCCTGATGATGTTTAGGTTTACGTCGGTAAGATGGTCCGTTTCCGGATAAAAAGCCGACAATGAGGCAACCATTGAAGAAAGCACACCCATCGGGTGAGCCGTAGGCGGAAATCCTTCAAAGAATTTTTTCATTGCTTCGTGGATTAGACTATGATAGGTTAGATTCTTATGAAACTCTGCCAGTTCCTTTTTATTCGGCAAATGTCCATAAATCAATAAATATGATACCTCAACGAAGCTTGAATGTTTTGCAAGTTCTTCAATTGGATATCCTCTGTACTGAAGAATACCTTTTTCACCATTAATAAAGGTTATTGCACTTTTACAAGAACCGGTATTACCATAACCTGAATCAATAGTGATCGCACCAGTTTTACCTCTCAGAGAAGTAATATCTATCCCTACTTCTCCTTCACTCCCGGCATACACCGGAAATGAATATTCCTGACCATTAAGGATTAATTTAGCATCGTTCATTGTGTCCCCGGACTTTTTTGTTTTTGATTCTTTAAGAACCGTGTTTTTTTCTTCCATTGTATCTCCCCGATTTGTAATAGAAGTAGTATTAATTAATTCGACATCAAATTAACTAATTCTGTTTAGATTTTCAACGACATTATTTTATGCCGGGTATCCTTTATTGCTGATCTGTTACTAAATATGGAATTTATTCAGATAAGGCTTCATTGATTACAGGAAGATTGAAAGTGAAGGTTGATCCTGAACCGGGATTGCTTTTAACCGAAATTTCTCCGCCGTTTTTTTCGACAAATTCTTTTGTCAGAATTAAACCCAAACCTGTTCCCTCCTCTTCAGCAGTTCCCGGTCTTGACTTCTTGGAAACGATATCGAAAATTGAGTTCATCGTCTCTTTATCCATACCGATTCCGTTATCGGAAACGGAAATAAACAAATTCTTCCTGGCGACTTCAGCAGATATACTGATAAGACCCCCTTTATGCGTGAATTTTATAGCATTTGTAATCAAATTCCGTAATACCGAACTTATCATTTCTTCCTCGGCAAGAACAACATAATGGTTTATTATCAGGTTTTCCAGTTTAATTTCTTTTTGTTTCGCAGTAACCTGAAGCAGCTCAAAGTTTTCGTCAACCAGTTTTTTGATATCAATTTCTTTAGGGTTTACTTTAATTAAACCGAGGTAGAACCTTGAAAATTCAAGGAGATCATTCAGAAGATTATAAATGTGCCTTGTAGATTCATGAATTGAGCTTATAAATATATCCCTTTCGTCAATACTTAACTCATCTATTTCATTCTTTAATATTTCGGTATAACCCATTAATGAATTAAAGGGACTTTTTAAATCATGCGATATAAGTGAGAGGAATTTATCTTTAGTGTCATTTAGTCGTTTCAATGTTTCGGTGTATTCCTGACGTTCTTCTTCAATTTGTTTTTTCTCAACGGCACGCGAAAGCGGGAATATTATATTATTCAGAAATTCCTTTTCTCTTTCCCCGAGGAGATTTTCCTTATAATACTCCTTTATGACTATTGCCCCGAGCTTATTATCATGAACCTGTAAGGGTACTCCAAGCCAGCAATGCAACGGAGGACACCTTGTTTCGACCTGCCCTGAGGCTATAAGATTTTCGATATCGCTCTGTTTCAGAAGCAGTATTCTGCCCATATTTATTACGTATTCCGTCAGACCTCTATCAAATTTTCTTTCTTTCAGGGGAGTTTCGAGCTGATCGAAGAAATACGGAAAAGAAAGACTATCCTTTGCTTCATCATAAAATGCGAAATAAATATTATTAACGGGAATATACTCAGCCAGGATTTTGTGAAATACTTTGTACAGCTCTCTCAGTGATGTAGTAGTATTAGCAGCCTGCAGAAGTTTTAATGTTGCCTGCTGGATTCTCTCTCTTTTATTAATCTCGGTTATATCCCTTATGACTACCTGCATTGCCGGTTTATCCTGGAAAATAGTGGGTATAGCGGCAAACTCAACATCAATTATCCTTCCGTCAAGAGTCATAAGTTTTTCATTTCTTCCTTCAACCACCTCCCCCTGCTTAAATATTTTTTGCATCCTTTCTCTGACAAGATTTGCAAATTCATCATGAATAAAATCAAATAAATATTTGTGTTTTAGTTCATCTTCCGATTTAGCCCCAAACAGCTGTACCGCATAGGGATTTGCATAAACGATGTGTCGTCCTGAAAGAATTCCTATTGCTACCGGGGATTTTTCAACAAGCCTTCTGTACCTTTCCTCGTTTTCCTTTAGCTTCCTGTCAAGTTTATGCTTGTAAACGGCCATCTCTATGGTAGAAACAAGATTCTTTTCATCGAAAGGTTTCAGAATATAGCCGAAGGGTTGTGTAAGCTTAGCCTGCGAAAGGGTACTCTGATTTGCATATGCAGTCAAATATATAACAGGAATATCCTTCAGCTTGCCTATTTCACGCGCAGCATCAATTCCTGTCATCTCGCCGTCAAGCATAATATCCATAAGGATAAGATCAGGAACAATCTCAATAGCTTTCTGTATAGCTTTTTCCCCTGAACGGACTATGTCCATTATTTGATAATCAAGATTTTCTAATGTCTTCCTTAAATCGATTGCTACAATGCTTTCATCTTCTACGATAAGTATTTTAACTTTTTCATTCATACGTTTCAGTAATTTTCAGTCATTTATAGTCTAATTTAATAGAAATTCTATTTTATCAATAATATAAATCTCCCAGTGTGATAGAGAATTTATGAAATCAGGTAGGGATTATTAAGAATGAGCTGAAACGGGTAATGTAAAAGAAAAACTGGTACCTTGATTTATTTTACTCTTTACTTCTATTCTACCTCCATTTTTTTCGACAAATTCCTTTACAATCAGTAGTCCGAGACCTGTTCCATATTCCCTCTCAGTGCCGGGAGTGCTTATGATTTCTTCCGCGAGTATTTTTTCAAGCTCACCCCGGCTTATCCCGATTCCGTTATCTTCAACCGTGACTTTCACGTGTGTGGCTTCATTGAAAAATGGTATAATTTCAGTTTTTACCTTTACTTCGCCGCCCCGCTGTGTGAATTTTATAGAATTAGAAATGATATTCTGCACGGTGGAATTCAGCATATCTTCATCAGCAAAGACATAAACATCCGCATTAAAATCAGAGGAGAGTGATATCTCTTTACGGATGGCATTACCTTTAAGTAAATTCAGGTTCTTCATTAACAGGTTTGTCAGATTAATTTCTACAGGCTGAAAATCGAATCTGCCTACCTGGAAACGCGAATACTGCAGCAGGTTGTTAGTCATTCCAAATAAATTTTTTGATGCTTCATATATTACATTAAGATATTGTTTAACTTCATCGTGTGTCAGGCTGTCATATTCTGTGGTCAGTATTTCCGAAAAACCCAGTAAAGAGTTGAACGGACTTCTCAGGTCATGAGATATTAATGAAAATAGTTTGTCTTTTGATGTATTAAGTTTACTTAATTTCAGAATCAGCTCTTTTCTTTCCTGTTCGACGATTTTTCTTTCAATAGCCCGTGCAATAGGATAAGCTACGACTTCAAGAATCCGTTTTTCTCTTACCGTATAAGTATCATCATTTTCATAATCCTGCACAACAAGAGCACCCATTGTGTGATCACGGATTTTCAAGGGAATGCCAAGCCATATGGCTGATTGTGTTCCCACCAGCTCTGTTTCACCCAGCGCAACCAGTTCGTTATCCCTTTCTCTCGTTATCAGCTCAGCTTTACCTGATCTTAAGATATATTCTGTTAATCCTCTTCCGAACTTCATCGGAGGAGCGTCCTTATCATACTTGTCAATGAAATAAGGAAAAGTAATAAGATCATTCTTCTCATCGTATAAGGCAATGTAAAAGTTTTCAGCCAGCATTAATTCACTTATACCGGAATGGATAAAATGAAAGAGTTCGTTCAGGTCACTTTCAGTATTCGAATTTTGAATAATTTGGAATACAACTTCCTGAATTTTTTCCTCTTTTTTCTTAACAGTAACATCGAGACCCAATGACATTAGTCTTACTATCTTCCCGGTTTCATCACGCAGAACAGTATTGTTATACTGAATTACCTTCGGTTCACCGGATTTCGAGTTTAGTGTAATTTCTCTGTTCTGGGGAGGAGGGATTATTTCCCGGAAAGTTTTTTCAATATTATCTCTTAATTCACCTATCAAATTGTCAGGTACCAGGGTAGTCCATTCTCTTCCCAGGAGGTCGTTTTGTTTAATACCAATGAGCTCACAGGCTTTCTTATTTATCAGTCTTATTTTCTGATCTTCGTCAATAACGAGCAATAGAAGATTTGCAAGATCAAATACCGTTTCTATATTCTCATTAGAATATTTAAATTTTTCAATAAGATTATCAGCCTCGGTATATTTTTTTAGAGTTCCAATACTAAAAAGATTATCCCCGGAAGAATCAATAAACCGTATTGCTTTATCGTGCAGCCGAGTTTCTTTTCCGTCTTTTGTAACAACTAAATACTTTGCTGAATAGTGCTTTGCTTCCTGACCGTCAATATCAGTTCCTTGTGTGGTGGAATCATCTGATGTAGTTTCTGATACCTCCCTGATAATATTCTCAAATCCTATCTCATTAATTTCTTCGCAGGTATAACCAATCAGATCAAAAATGCCTGAACTTATAAATTCATATTTGCCTGTCTTATGATTAAAACGATAAATCACAGATAGCTCTGTCCGGGCAGGTTCATTTTCATTAATCGCTGCTTTTCCGTACGGTTTCAACTAATACTGTCCTTCCTTCTGATCAGATGTAAAATAGATAACAATTATTGTGCTAATTAGATAAGTTCATTTTTTGGAGATTTTATTTGAAATAACACCCAAAATTTTCGGAGTAAGATAAAGATTTCGATAAAAATTGTAAACCGGACTTCAGGTAAGGCATTCAATAATTCTCTTGACATTTTTTACCGGTAGAGTTATCTTTATATAGACTGAATCTAAATAATATTGTAATTCTTAGTATTTTGGATTAAAAATGAAAACTGCTGCAGAATTAAAATTTGGTGAAATTGGTGTAATAAATAAAATTGATGAATCCCACCCATCTTCCAGAAGAGTGCTTGAATTCGGATTTACTCCCGGACAGGAAATAGAATTGATAACTAAATCATTGTTTAATGACCCGCTGGCATTTGCTGTCAGGGGAACCCTGATTGCGATCCGCAGAGATGAAGCGGATTGTATTAAAATTTCATGAATGTTCAGACAATAAGTTCCACTCCGCTCGTATCACTGGTTGGCCCGCCCAATTCAGGGAAAACTACCTTATTTAATTTCCTTAGTGGAAAAAATTATAAGACAGTAAATTATCCCGGTGCAACTGTCGAATACTCTGTCAGCAAACTTCTGGACAAGTTCGGATATACTGCTAATGTTGTCGATACCCCCGGTGTAATAAGCCTCCTCCCCGGATCACCCGATGAGGTAGTATCAATTAACTCTCTCTATTCACATCCGCGGTTTGGATCACCTGACCTTATTGTAGTTACGGTCGACGGCAGCCAACTGTCCAGGCATCTTTTACTTGTGAAGCAGCTGCTATTCTGTAATTTTAACATTGTAATAGCATTAACGATGCTCGATATACTGAAAAGAAAAGGCTTCGGCATTGATTCACATAAACTTGCAGAGCTCTTAAAATGTCCTGTGCTGAACGTCGATCCCCGCACGGGCAAAGGGATTAATGATCTGATTACGGAAATAGAATCAAGCGTTAGTAATTATAACTCTGCTGATAAAGAAAAGATTATAAGATTAAACGGGGAAAGCTCATTTGATAGCTTGCTTGCGATATATCGTGAGATTGAAATTATTGAAAAAGAAGTTCTTATAAAAATTGGCGAGGCTGAACCTCAGGTAAACCTGAAAAAAGCAAACAAACAGCTTAGAATATTAGTTAACCCAAAAGCGAAAATAGAGTGTAAACAAATTGACAGGACAACTTTAAAGATAGACAGGCTGCTGCTGCATAGAGTCTGGGGAATATTTTTCTTCTTCCTGATTATGGCGGTAACTTTTACTTCCATTTTCTGGCTTGCCGAACCGCTTATGTCTCTTGTTGATTCCGCGTTTGGATTTTTATCCACCGCCGCTTTTAATCTTCTCGGTAACAATTGGTTTGGTGACCTGATTGCTAACGGGATAATCAGCGGAACAGGATCGGTTCTGGTTTTTGTTCCCCAGATTCTTATTCTTTTTCTGATTCTCGGACTGCTGGAAGACAGCGGTTACCTGGCCCGCGGCGCAATGTTGATTGACAAGCCATTATCCAAAATCGGTTTAAATGGCAAATCTTTCGTTCCTATGCTCTCCGGATTTGCTTGCGCTATACCTGCAATGATGGCTACACGTACCATACTTAATAAAAGAGAAAGGTTTCTTACAATATTTATTCTGCCCCTTATGAGCTGCAGTGCCAGGCTTCCCGTTTACGCATTACTCATCGCCTTCCTCCTCCCTGGCGATAAATCCTGGCTTGGGGGAATAATGCTTGCCTGTATTTATATTTTCAGTGTTGTTTCTTCTGTTACAGTTGCGGGAATTATCAATAAATTTAAGAACACCCTTATTAAAACTGAAGATAATTCATCTTTTATTCTTGAACTGCCTGCCTACAGGAAACCAAAGTTTAAAGTAATCGTTAATAATACATATCATAATGCGAAACATTATCTCAGAAAAGCGGGACCAATAATACTTGGTTTCTCTATTATTTTATGGTTTCTCACATATTTCCCAAATACAAATCCTCAGATTGATCATTATAATCTGACACAGAATCAGATTATTAAAGTTCAGGCCTCCGCAAGGCTGTCTTCATCGTATGCCGCCGACCTTGGTAAATTTATACAGCCGGTAATGACCCCGATTGGCATGGATTGGAGGGTGGGAGTCTCTCTAATTGCTGCTTTTGCCGCCCGTGAAGTTTTTGTCAGTTCCCTTGCATTAATATTCAAAGTCACTAATGAGAACAGCAATAATTTTCAAAATTCAATGATCAAAGCAATGAGACAGGCTGAGATTGATGGTACAAATAAAAAACTTTTTACAACTTCGACTATAATAGGATTGGTAGTGTTTTTTATTTTCGCACTCCAATGTCTTTCAACGGTTGCAGTTTCGAGGAAGGAAACCGGAAGCTGGCGTATACCGGTACTTCAGCTAATAATTTTTACATCTACAGCATATATTCTTACACTCATTACAGTTAACGGACTGAGGGTTCTTGGATTCAGTTGATATTAACTGATCATAAAACCCGCTCTGTTTCGGGTAATTTCTAAAGTGTATTCTGATTCTTGAAGCCACTATAATAAATTCATCATGCTGTTTGGACATTTTGACATCAATTATATGGATGGAAATGGTATTCCGACTCCCTGATAATTCGGTTATTTTACCCGGCAATCCGGAATCAATGGCACTAATAAAGACACTCTCACATTCTTCCGGTCTTCTCCAGATACGCTTCACATACACTCCAGATACGCTTCAAATACGCTCTGAACACTACCTCCCCTCAACCCGAAGATATACTACTTTCTTACGAATAAAAGGATGGAGGTTGAAACTATTATTCCAATTAAGGATTATCCGGACTGTAATGATAAAACTATTGCGTAAAAACCGATTTTCTTGCTATTATAACTATTCCATAATATTTTTGATGTGTTAAAAAGAGTAATGAAATTGAAACATCCTCAGGAAACTGAAATTTTCAGGGAATTTCTTAAGAGTGAAAAGAACAGGATTACACCGGAACGCTTTGAAGTTATGGATTCTGCAATTGATTATGATGGACATTTCGGTGCTGATGACCTTTACATACTTATGAAGAATCAAAACTGTAGAGTGTCAAGGGCTACAGTGTATAAAACTCTTGAGCTTCTTGTACAGTGCCATCTTATCAGTAAAAGAAACTTTGGCGACAATCTTACCAGGTATGAAAGTAACCTTAAAAAGCAGAGACATGATCACCTGATATGTATGGATTGCGGAAGAATTGTTGAATTCACCAACCCGGCAGTTAAAGAACTCCCTGAGAAAATATGCAATGAGCTTGGATTTGATATTGAGAGTTATTCTTTCAACATTTTTGCCCGCTGCAAGAATATTAAGACCTGTAAATATTATAAATCGAATAATTAAGTATGACCTCGCAAAAGTATCCGATTAACTGGAAAAAGAAAGATTTTTCAATTAAAATTTTCTGCTCTATTCCTAATATAGCTACAGGTATTCTTGTAAAAGGAGGCAGCAATTATTTTGTGGTGGATCCGGGAGACGGGATTCTACGCGACCTGAACCATGAAATTGGAATGAAACAGATTTTAGGCATTTCGGACTTATTTATTACTCATGGACATCACGACCATGTTGGCGGAGTCTGGGCGCTTTTGACATACATGAGAGTAATGCACAAAACCTCCCCTCTCTCAATTCACTATCCTGAGGGGTGTGTGGAAATTGTAAGTATTCATAATGCTTTTAGCAAAGTATATACCGGAACTATACCTTATAAAATAAATCTTAAAGTAGTAAAGCAGCCAAGGAATTTTAAAACCAAAAATATAACTATAAGACCATTCCCTGTTATTCATAAAGAGTATCTGCATGACGGAATTACTACAAGGCAAGTCCCCGCACTTGGTTATTCCTTTACTCATAATGGTATCAGGATATGTTATGGCGGCGATACTGCGTATTGCGAAGATCTTGCTAGTCAGGCAAAAGGTGCAGATCTTGCTATCGTGGAGGCAGGACACGAGGATGATACTCCCGATGATATGCATATGACAATGAGAGAGGCTAAATCAATCGGGGAATCTGCTAAAGAATATTTTTTGGTACACGTACCTGAATAATCGGGAATATACCTATTATTTTATTCCGGGGAATACTAATTGATGATTCACTAAAGAATCTCGTTTATTTTAGCAACGGTCGTTTCAATTCAAACAGAGATATAACTATGAAATACTTATTACTCTTATTAACTACAATATTTTTCAGTACGTTTTTATTTTGCCAGACTTCCAATGATCCGTACCGGATGGACGGTGAAAAACATCTTAAAAATATAAAGATGCTTACTGATAGAGGAGAAAATGCGGAAGCATATCTTTCATTCGATGAACACAAATTAATTTTTCAGAGCAACCGCGGCGAACTTCCCTGTGATCAGATCTTTAAGATGGGAATTGACGGAAGTAATATAACTATGCTATCAAATGGTGAAGGCAAAACAACCTGTTCATACTTTCTTCCGGGCGATACCGCAATAATATATGCTACAACTTACGGAGCAGATAAAAACTGTCCTACCCCGCCCGACTTTTCTAAAGGATATGTGTGGAAACTCTACCCTACTTTTGATATTTACACAGCGGAACCCGATGGTTCTAACCTGAGAAAAATGACTGATACAAACGGGTATGATGCCGAAGCGACCGTATCACCTGTTGGGGATAAAATTGTTTTTACTTCCACCAGAGACGGCGATCCCGAAATCTATACTATGAACCTGAATGGCAGCAATCAAACCCGGCTTACTCACGAAAAAGGATATGACGGCGGACCATTCTTTTCGCAGGATGGTTCAAAAATAGTCTTTCGTGCAAGCAGGCCTAAAACCGAAAAAGAGTTCGCCGATTATAATGATCTTGTTCAGAACGGTCTTGTAAGGCCGACTGCTCTTGAGCTTTATGTAATGGATGCTGATGGAAAAAATATGAAACAGGTTACTGATTTCGGAAAGGCAAGCTTTGCTCCGTTCTTTTTCCCTGATGCAAAAAGAATTATCTTCTCTTCAAACATGAATAGTCAGAATGCTAGAAATTTTGATCTTTATATGATAAATGTAGACGGCACCGGATTGGAGCAGATAACATTTTTCGAATCTTTTGACGGGTTCCCGATGTTTACCCGTGACGGTAAAAAGCTCGTATTTGCCTCAAACAGGTTTGGTAAAAAACCGGGAGATACAAATATTTTCATAGCAGACTGGGTTGAATAAATTTTCTGATATTATTGATATCTTTTATTATCTGAAAACTGTTCAAACAGTTCGTAATGCTACCATCGTGTTGTTAACGCCGAGATCATTTTCTTTCCTCTCCCCCGGCATTTTATATTAATAAAAACCCCTGCAGGAATTCCGACAAGGGTTTTTAATTAAATATTATTATTACTTCAGATGAATCATCTTTTTGACAGATACAAACTTATCAGTTTTTAGTTCATAGAAATACATCCCTGCTGCTACATTATGTGCATTCCACTGATAATGATACGTTCCCGCTTTCAAGCCGGTGTTTACAAGCACTACCACCTTTTCACCCAATGCATTGTAAACCGAAAGTTTAACATTGTTTACATCTTCGGGCAGCTTAAATTCAATGATTGTACCCGGATTAAAGGGATTCGGATAATTCTGATATAAAGCAAAATCCTGTGGTCTAAGGTTAACAGATACTTCAACAGATCCGGATAACTTATAAGAACCATCGAAGTCAATCTGCTTTAAACGATATAAATATTTACCGCTCTCTACATTTCTGTCCGCAAATGAATATAAAACAGGTTTAGTGGTTGTACCGGATCCTTCCACATATCCGATTTTCTCATATTCGTCTGCTCCTTTTTTCCTTTCTACTTCAAATCCTTTATTGTTCGTCTCTGTTGCAGTGATCCAGTTGAGATTAACGGCATTATCCTGATAAGAAGCAGTAAAAGAAGTCAGCTCAACAGGTATTCCTCCGTTTACAGTTTTGAGTATTGCCCCATCCAGGCCGACATCCGACAAAAACCCAGTTGATTGCATTTCAGAAACCAAGCAGTCAGGACGAAGGTGGGAGCAGGGAAGCACACGTTTGACTTCCTCGGCTTCACCCATTACTGGGCGAAGTCTCGTCGCGGGTATTGGGTCATCAAGCGGCAGACGGCACGGAAGCGACTCCGCCGCACGCTAACGGCCATCTGGGAGTGGTGCCGGTCCCATCGCCACCTCCCGCTGGCCGAACAGTACCGCAGGCTATGCTTGAAATTACAAGGGCACTACCAGTATTACGGCATTCGGGGCAACTCCCGCATGTTGGAAAAGGTGTACTGGTATGGGGTCAAAGCATGGCGGTACTGGCTCAGTCGTCGAAGCCAAAAGAGTGCTATCACGTGGAAACGGTTTGAACACCTCCGAGAACTGTTTTCGCTCCCTAAGCCCAAGATTGTCCATGCGGAGATCTCGAAATGACCTGCGGGACAGCAAGGAGTTATGCACTGGAGACCGGCAGGTCTCTGGCTAATGGATGGTAAGCGTAGGTTTGCCATCTGTTACCGAAGAACCGGATGAGCGAATTGTTCACGTCCGGGTCTGTGGGGGGAGCGGCGGGTAACCGCTGCTCCTACCCGGCCGCTAAAGACCTCGAAGGTTTTATGGGCTGGCAGACGTGCCTGACCGTCACTGAAACCTTCGAGGTCTTTTTCTAACCCGCCATGTAGCCAAACGCCGATCCCGCCGCCTGAATTCAACCCCAAATAAAAGTCCGACGTTCGATTTACTGGAACGTCGGACTTCATCTTGTCATCCGCGCGAAGCGCGCGTCATCTTGTCATCTTGTCAGGCTGCCGCGGTTGCCAAACCCGCCTTCTGCCCATTCCCCGATGTCTGCCCGTTGCCGGACGGCTTCGCCGCCTCTGTGACTTGCTCCTGCCGCCGGAACTGGCTCATATACAGATCGTAGAAGAAGCCCTTCTGATCGAGCAGTTCGTTGAACTTGCCGCGCTCGATGATCTCACCGTCGTTAATGACCAGGATTTGATCGGCGTTCTTGATCGTGCTGATGCGGTGCGCTACGACGAAACTGGTTCGCCCATGCAGCAGTTGCTCCAGCGCGGCCTGAATCAACTTCTCAGTGCGGGTATCCACACTCGAAGTCGCTTCGTCGAGGATCAAGATGCGCGGATTCGCCAGCGCCGCGCGCGCGATCGAGATCAGACTGTCTTTGACCCTGGCTCAAACCGCTGCCGCGCTCGCCGAGAATGGTTTGATAACCCTCTGGCAAACGCTCGATGAACGTATCGGCGCGCGCCAACTTGGCCGCGGCTAGCACGTCTTCATCAGTCGCCGCGGGCCGGCCGAAGCGAATGTTGTTCATCACCGTATCGCTAAACAAGAAACTGTCTTGCAGCACGATGCCGATTTGCTGACGCAGGCTGGCCGCTGTCACATCACGCACATCGATGCCGTCGATCTTCACCGAGCCGGCCGTTACATCATAGAAGCGCGGCAGCAAATTGATGATCGTCGTCTTGCCGGCGCCGGTCGGGCCGACCAGCGCAATCATCTGCCCGGGTTCGGCCTTGAAGCTGACGCCACACAACACCGGCACACCTTTTTCGTATTCAGCATGGGTCTCCGCAAATTCGACAGTGCCTTGAATCTGTGGCATGGGCCTGGCATCGGGTTTGTCCTGCACATCAGGCACGACATCGAGCAGACCGAAGATGCGCTCGCCGCCTGCGATGGCGCTCTGGATATTCGTCCACAGCACCGCGATTTGCTGAATCGGCTGGTTGAAGCGCTGCACGTACGCAATGAAGGTGATGACCAGGCCAAGCGAAACGGTCGCACCAAACAATTGGGTGTCATGCAGCACCAAAAAGCCGCCGACAGCCGCGACCAAAGCCATACCCGCATAGCCGAGCGCTTCGAGCGTAGGCGCGAGAGCGGCCGTGAAAGCCACGGCGCGGATATTCGCGTCGCGGTTGGCGGCGTTCACATTGCGGAAGTTGTCGATGTTTTCCTGCTCGCGGCTGAAGGCTTGTACTTCTCGCACGCCGGCGATACTCTGCTGTAATTCGGCATTGACGTCGCCGATGGACGATCGGGTTTTGCGGAAAGCCTTGCGCGCCTGCGCTGAAAACCACTTGGTGGCGATCCACATGAATGGCGCCATCGCCAGACTGATCAACGCAAAGGGCACGCTCGCGGTGAGCATGTTGTAGGCGATCCACACCAGCAGCAGCACACCACTGACCACGTTGATCAACGCGAAGCTAATCGCTTGCTGAATCGTGTCCGAGTCATTGGTGATGCGGCTCATCAAGTTGCCGGCTTCGTTTTCAGCGTAATAGCCTAACGAGAGGCGATGCAGATGTTTGAAGACCGCCACGCGCAGCGCCGTGAGAACATGCTGGCCGGCCCAACTCATCAAATAAAACGTCAACCCGGTCGCGACCGAGCCGAGTAAGTACAGGCCGATCAGTTTCAACACGATGCTGCCCAGCCCGGCGAACTTCGCATCATTGCTCATGGTGGGCGAGGCTGAGGGATCGGAGGTACAGGCTGCTCGCCGAGGAGGTTGTCTGTGACGACTGCGCCGGAACACCGCTCAAGCCGCCTAATCCGCCGGCTGCCTGCGCCGGGCTAAGGTAACAATCCACCGCCTGTCCCAACAACTGTGGGCCGGTGACCTGTGTCCAGGTCGATATGACCACTAAGACTGCGACCAGCAGCAACGCCGGCCAGAAAGGCTTAAAGTATACGCCAAAGCGGCGCAGTGTTTCACTGACATTCTTGGGTTTAAGGGCCTCTTGCTGCATCAGCCCCATTGGCCCGCCCCGGCCTCCGCCCATCATAGTTGCACCTCCACTTCCGCAGTCGCAGTCGCCGGCTCGTCTTCGAGGTGCGCGTCTGCCACCAACTGCGATTGATAAATTTGAGCGTAAATCTCGCTGGTTTCCATTCAGCTCTTCATGCGTGCCATTGGCCACGATGGAACCTTTGTCCAATACCAAAATTTGATCGGCGTTAAGGACAGTGCTGATACGCTGGGCGATAACGAAACTCGTGCGGCCCTTCATCAACCGATCGAGCGCCTGCTGAATGTGGTATTCCGTATACCAGGTCCACACTGCTCGTCGAGTCATCCAGGATCAGGATGCGCGGATCGAGCAACAGCGCCCGTGCGATGGCGACGCGCTGCTTCTGGCCGCCGCTCAAAGTCGAGCCACGCTCACCAACCGGTGTATCGTAGCCCTCCGGGAATTCCATGATGAAGTCATGCGCCGCCGCTGCCTTCGCCGCCGCAATTACATCGTCCAGTGTGGCATCGGAGCGGCCAAAGGCGATGTTGTCACGGATCGTGCCGCTGAACAGATTGGTTTCTTGTAGCACGATGCCGATTTGCTTGCGCAGCGAATCGATCGTCACATCGCGCAAGTCAGTGCCATCGATCAGAATCTGGCCGCCCGTGGGATCGTAGAAGCGTGGCAGCAGGTTAATGATCGTCGTCTTGCCGCTGCCCGTCATGCCCAGTAAAGCGATCGTTTGGCCCGGCTTCGCTTCGATGTTGACGTGGCTCAAGACCGGGGCGCCCCCGCCGGGATAACGGAAAGAGACATCCCGGAACTGGACTTTTCCTTCAATCGACGGCAGTGGTCCGGCATCCGGTTTATCGGTTACGTCGCTCTTCGCGTCGAGGATCTCGAAGACGCGACTCGCCGAAGCCGCCGCTTGCGACATTTGGGTGATGATGAAGCCCAGCTGCGCAATCGGGAAGAAGACAAAGACCAAATACAGGCTGAACTCTTGCCATTCACCGATCGACAGCGTCGCGTTGATGATCTGACCACCGGCCGCGTATAACACGGCTGCCTGGCCGAAGTTGGCAATCAGGAAGATGACCGGGAACAAGAACGAGAACACGCGTGCCACCTTGATGCCCTGTTGCATCAGCGAGTCCGCGGCTTGATTAAACTTGACTTGCTCCTGCGGTTCGCGCGCGAAGGCTTTGACGACCTTGATACCGGCCAGGTTTTCCTGCAGGATGGTATTTAGTTTTGACAAGCGGCGCTGTACTTCACTAAACAGCGGCTGAGAGATCGATCCGAAGATCAGAAACAATACAAAAGCGATCGGTAGCGTAGGGAGTACCACCAACGTCAGCGGCAAATTGGTCACAGCCAGGATAAACAGCGTACCGACCAAAAGCACGATCGCCTGCAGCGTGATGAGCAACCCTTGCCCGATAAACAAGCGCACCTTTTCGACATCGTCGGTGGCGCGGATCATGAGTGGCCGGTCTGATTCTTGTCGTGATAACTGAACGACAGGCGCTGAATCTTGGAAAACAGATCGTTGCGCATGTCAAACGCCATGCTTTGCGATAGTTTCTCGGCGTTGTAGGCTTGCAGAAACGAGAAGATGCCGCGCACGATGGCAAAGATCAGAATGGCCACGCCCGCTGCAATCAGAGTCGATTGCGAATTGTCGCGAAAGTTTACGAATTGATCCTGCGTCCAGCCGATCTTCGGCAGAATTTGCGGAAGCGCCTGAGCAGGAGCCTTTGACACTTGGGTCGCGATCACGCCATTGGTCACCGAGTCGATGATACTGCGCACCAACGTCGGCACGACTCGCCTGCGCCAGCGTGGCGATAAGCAGCGCACCATAGGCAATAAACATGATACGCCGGTAATGGCCCAGGTAACTGAATGCGCGCCGCAGCGCGCCGAAATCGGCTTTGGGCCGCGCCGGACGTCCTCCATTTCTCGTTGGTTGCCCCATCATAGTGTCTCGATCCTTTCTCCCGTAGATTCTCTTGAACTTTGCGCACCCTGCAAAAACACATCCAATACAACTTCGATACTGTCGGCCGACGGGCGCGTGGTGCGGCCCGGTTTGCCGCCATGCGTCAGCGCAATGACCATACTGTGCAGCAGGCGCGCATACAGGGCGCTGTCGCCCGGCCTGAGGTCGCCTTTCGTCTGGGCCGCCTCGATCAACTGTTGTAGCGGCCGTCAGAATGTCTACCCGCATCTCGCAAAATAGTTTTTCGCCGCGCGGATCGCCGAGCTGGCTGAGATCACGCCACAGCGTCTGAAACGACTGCCGTTGACGGCTCATCATGTCAGCGTAACGTCCCAACAAGCGCCGAAGGTCTTCACGCACGTCGCCGCTGGGCTGGGCCGCCTCATTCAACGAGGCCATCATGGTCGTGTGCGATCGCGCGGTTACCGCCAGAAACAGACTCGTCTTTGTTCTTGAAGTGATAGTACAACGCGGCGTTCGTGACGCCGCACGCTTGCGCGATGTCACGGATCGAGACGCCGGTGTAGCCCTGCTGATTGAATAGCTTGGCCGATGTTTCGATAATGACTTCTCGTCCGCTGCTGTCGGATGACATAGACCCCTCCTGCCGGGTGCGATCGGATGTAACTGGCTGCTTACCGAACGTTTAGTTCTTACTTACCAAACGTTCAGTAGCAACGGGGCGGGAGTTTACCGACTGGCGCGGGCGGTTGTCAACCTGTCCAATCGATCAGTTGACAACCCGGCTTCAACGAGGAGTATGCCCGCAGACTGTGAAGTCAGTATGAAGCGACTGTCGATACTTTGCGCAGCAATCGAACGTTATGCGGAGCGACGACGCAGCACGATCGCGGCGATCGCGGCGATAACTGCGCCGCCGCAATCACGATCGGTAATGTGCCCGATGGAGCCGTGCTGCCCGACGAGGGTGCTGCCTGTGGGCAGGTGTTTCGGTCGCGCGCTTGTGGGTGAGATAGTCGCCGTCGGTGCGGAAGTTGGCGACGTGGTCGCCGTGACCGTCACCATCGGTTTGAGCGTCGGCGTGGCGGTAGGCGGCAAGTTTGCCCCGGCTCGCAGGACGAACACGGCCGTCGTGCGCGGCGGCACGCTGAAGACGCCGGTCGCTGCGCTGAACGTCGCTTGCCGCAGCACTGGATCACTGGATACGGCTTGAACCGGATGCAGTTGAAACGCTGCGCCGATATACTGCGGATCGCCCAGCTCAATCTGGCCGATCGAAGCGTTGAATATCACCAATATTTGATTGTAAGCATCGTCGATGCAATCCAGGCCGGTGTTGTCCAGGACGCAGGTAATGATGAGGCCCGGAATTGATCCGCTCCGCTGTTCAAGAAGGTAAGATGCTGCTGCACTTCAGCGGCCGTCT